>NZ_SRSG01000026.1 GCF_005543295.1 Halalkalirubrum salinum | reverse complement strand
TGGTATATTGCATGGTCCGTTGGATCGGGTCACCGGAATGGTGACGCGGTCAGCGTAGTGCTGGGTGGTCACGGGTATTCGGGTGGCACCGATCCAATATGGCTCACATCAGATCGCCTCGTGTACGGCGTACCGCAGGGGGGCAATCCTCATTTCTTCGGACCTGATTATTTCCTTCGGCAGGTATTAAACCCATCGAAGCGGCCAGGTCCAGCGAACTCTGAACGAGTTGAACGTTCAGCCGATCGCATCGCGTTTTTCGCATATATTCCGAATGCCCTGTTGTACTTAAGGGCGTCGGATCGTTGCCAGCCGATCGCCGATCGATCGGCAGCCGGGCGCGGGTCGCCTCCCACGCTGTTTCGCATTCAATTCGAGGAGAGGGGTATACTTAACACCGTCGAAGGAATCGCCCTACGGCATGCAGTTTCATGGCGCGTTGGTGTGTCGATTACTCGCATGATCACACCCAATCTTGAGCGGTTTAGACAAGCAGCGACACCGTCGAGTACCGCCGACAAGCGGCGTATGACACACAGGAGAGAGTATATAAAACGACAGCCGTCAGTCGGGAATATGTAACGAATAAAGAACGATGCGACTCGTCGAGCGTGGTGTTGCGCGGATGGAGACCAGACGGTCATCCCGTGCGTGTACACGTGGTCCCGCCGAGTGAGGGCCGCGCGTCTGTGTAACGCCGATACGTCGATAAAACCCTATCGACGGCGGCTACTCGTCGAGGTGTTCAATCCCCTGTTTTGAGACGTTGGCTTCAGTGATCTCGTCGGGCATCCAGTCGGGTTTGTCGTCCGGTGCTGTCTCGTTCCATGCCCATCCCTCGTATTTGTGTATCTTGTCGGTTCCTTTCTCGCGAAGGTGCAGTGGGACGCGTTCGGCGGCGTCCTCTGAGTCAGCAGGATTAAGCCGTCGTGCTGCCTTCAGAGCGGCCTGTCTTGGGGTGCTCCCCGAGAAGACGCTCTCTTCAGAACCATCCTCGGCTCGTAGCGCGAAATTGCGCTTACCGTCATCACGTACCATGGTTTGTTCTCCATGCGAAAGATAGACAGGGTATATAATAAATATATCGGGAAAATGAGGGCTAGATCGATCGACGAAGGCGGATTGTGGGCCTCCGATAGGACGAAAATAAACGACGGGAACAGCGCTGGGCCACATCGCAATCACGACTGAGAGCCGGTAAACAACACTTATGTATGCCCTGTGTCGAAACACATACAGATACCCGCGATGGTCCGCAAGAAGAAGCTCAGCCCGAGTGGCGCCAAAGACGAGAACGGCGAGTACCACAACGTCCACATCAATCTCCACGAGGACGAACTCGCTGTCGCCGGGATGGATATCGGCGACGAGGTGTTCGTTCGCGTGCGGGACGGAAAAATCATCATACAGAAGGCTGATTCAGACGACGTAGAACACGACTTTTGAACTGCCCGATTGTGTCGAAATTTCGAGTCCGAGCAGCGATCGCTCTCAGGTCGGCGACTGATTGCGGAGCGAAAGCAATCTCTATACCGATCGGTCAGCATATTCTGCCAATGAGCATCTACGACGCGTTGAAGCCGGTGTTGTTTTCCCTACCGCCGGAAACCGCCCACCGGCTCGTCCACCGCGTGCTGGGAGCCGCCCAGCACACGCCGATCGAGACCGCCGTTCAGAGCCAGTGTCAGGTCGACGACGATCGGCTCAAAACCACCGCATTCGACTGTTCGTTCCCAAACCCAGTTGGCGTGGCAGCTGGATTCGACAAGAACGCCGAGGTGCCGTCGATGCTGGCCGCACTCGGCTTTGGCCACGTGGAGGTCGGCGGGGTCACCGCGAAAAAACAACCCGGTAACCGGCGTCCCCGGCTGTTTCGGCTCCCCGAGGACGGCGCGTTGATAAACCGGATGGGCTTCAACAATGACGGAGCCGATCAGATCGGCCAACGGCTTGCGGAGTCGCCGCTACCGGATGTCCCGGTCGGGGTTAACATTGGAAAGTCAAAAACGACGCCGCTTGCGGATGCGCCGTCCGATTATGCGTACACCTTCGAGCGCGTGCGGGAGGCGGGCGATTATTTTGTCGTCAACGTTTCCAGCCCAAACACGCCAGGGCTCCGATCGCTGCAAAACCGCGACGCTCTCGAAGCGATCATCACACGGCTCGTCGACGCGGGAGCAGCGCCGTTGTTGGTAAAGCTATCACCGGATCTGCCGCGGGCAGCGATTTCAGAGGCACTGGCTGTAGTCGCCGAGTTCAATCTTGACGGCGTGATCGCGACAAACACGACAACCGCACGCCCAGACGAGCTGACGAACCCGAACAAAGCCGAGCGTGGCGGGCTCTCGGGAGCGCCGATCGAGGCCGAGGCCACCGACCTGATTCGATTTATTTACGATCGAACCGACGTGCCGATCGTCGGCGTTGGCGGGATCTCCGATGCAGACGGTGCGTACGAAAAGATACGCGCGGGCGCGAGCGTGGTCCAACTCTACACAGGATTGGTGTTCGAGGGACCAACAATCGCCCGCGATATCAACCGTGGGCTGGTCGAACGCCTCGAAGCAGATGGGTTCGACTCGATCGAGGCGGCGGTTGGAACCGAACAGTAACCGCGATTGGCTGCGCCGGTCAGTGGACGATCACAATCGTCTCGCCGGCGTCTAAGAATTCACCGTCACCAGAGTACTGTCGCGTTTCTTCGATCGAAAACGCCTCCGGATCGAGTTCAACGCCAGCGGCGTGCAAGTGGCCGTCTTCGATCTCGTAGTCGCCCGATTCGATCGCCGCCTCAATCTCGGGCACCTGCCCGCCGTACGTTGGGCCGACGATCGAATACTCCAGATCAATACCGGTCTGGACGGTCTCGATAGGGGCGTCGCCCTCGCGGACAGCCAACTCCTCGACCTGCATCACGCGTTGGATATCGTCCTCGAATCCCGCGACATCGCCGTACACCTCGACGGTGCCGAGCTCGGTGTTCAGCGGGAGCCCGTTGTCGCTTTTGTACTTTCTGAGCGCACCAATAACCTCGATCGCGCGCTCACCGGCAGCCCGATCGGCGGCAATGTCGAGCGGTTCGGGCCACGGCTGAGTGTGGAGACTCTCGCCGTCTGTCGCGTGCATGTCCTGATACAGCTCTTCTGTCACGTGTGCGAGGATCGGCGCGAACAGCTTGAGGAACCGCTCGTGGGCGGTCTGGAGCGTGTACGCTGCGGAGTTGTCGTCGCGTTCTTTGACGATTTCGAGGTAGTCGTCACAGAACGTGCCCCAGAAGAACGTCCGGAGGCGGTCTCTGGCCTTCGAGAACTCCCGGTGTTCGAGCCGATCGGTGATCACCTCGATTTCCTCATCGAGCGCGGCCAGCAGCCACGCGTCGATCGCCCGCAGTTCCTCGGGCTGGTCGACCCGCTCGTCGGGCGTCAACGAATCGACGAGCTTCGAGGCGTTCCACAGCTTCCGGATCAGTTTCTCGCCCGCGCGGAGCCCCTTCTCCTGGTAGGGCAGATCGTCGCCGATCGCCGAGCCGGCGGCCCAAAACCGCGCGGCGTCGACAGGGTATTTATCCAAGACAGCGTCGGGATCGACGACGTTTCCCTTCGATTTCGACATCTTCTCGCGGTTCTCATCGAGGACCATGCCGTTGATCATGACTGACTCGAAGGGCACCTCACCGGTGTGTTCGTAGCACTTGATCACCGTGTGGAACAGCCAAAAAGAGATGATGTCGTGGCCCTGCGGGCGGACGTCCATCGGGTAGATCTCAGGGCGATCCATGACGAACTCCTCGCCGTTGTGGTCCCAGCCGCTGTTGATGAGCGGCGTGAGCGACGATGTCGCCCACGTGTCGAGCACGTCCGATTCGGGGACAAACGTCTCGTGACCACACTCGGGACAGGCGTCGGCGGGCGGTTCGTCGCTGAGCGGATCGACCGGCAGGTCGTCTTTCGCTGCGATGATCTCCGTATCACAGTCCCCACAATACCACACCGGGAACGGAATACCAGACGATCGCTGTCTGGAGATAAGCCAATCCCACTGGAGGCCGTCGATCCAGTGTTCGTAGCGGGTGAACATCTTTTCGGGGAACCACTCCATCTCCCGGCCAGCCTCGAGGTACTCCTGTTTCTTGTCGAGTACCTCGATGTACCACTGTTTCGTGACGAGGAACTCGACGCCGGTCCCACAGCGTTCGTGAACGTTGACGGTGTGGGTGATCGCGCGGCGATCGACAAGGGCACCGGCCGCCTCGAGGTCGGCGACGATCGACTCGCGGGCGTCAGTCGAGGATTGGCCCTCGTACTCGCCAGCGACGTCGGTCAGGTGGCCCGATTCGTCAATCGCGATCCGCAGGTCCAGATCATGCGCCTGGTACCACTCGATGTCGGTCTGGTCGCCGAAGGTACAGCACATGACGACACCGGAGCCGGTTTCCATGTCGACGCGCTCATCTTCGATGATCGGCACCGTCTGGCCGAACAGCGGGATTTCGGCGTCCATACCGACCAGTTCGGCGTTCTCCTCGTCGTCGGGGTGGACGAAGACCGCAACACAGGCTGGAAGTAACTCGGGGCGGGTCGTCGAGATGACAAAGGAATCTCGCCCGCTCGCTGTTGGCTCGGTGAGCGCGAACTCGATGTCGTGGAAGTGGCTGTCGCGCTCGTCGTCTTCGGTTTCGACCTGTGAGATCGCCGTTTCACACTCGGGACACCAGATCGCCGGCGCTTTTTTGCGGTACTCACGACCCTGCTCGTAGAGGTCGACAAACGATAGTTGTGAGATCCGCTGGACGTCCTCCGAGATCGTCCGGTAGGTGTTGTTCCAGTCGATGGAGATTCCCATCGCCTGCATCTTTTCGGTGAACTCCTGTTCGTACTCCAGACAGATCTCTCGGCAGCGCTGTTGGAACTCTCGGCGCTCGTAGTCCTGGTGGCGGATGTCGAGTTCGCGTTCGGTGAGCCGTTCGGAGGCGATCCCGTTGTCGTCGTAGCCGAACGGGAACAACACGTCGTTGCCCGCCATGCGGTGGTAGCGCGCGACGATGTCCTGGAGGATTGAGCCGTACACGTGGCCCCAGTGAAGGCTGCCCGATACCGTCGGCGGCGGGGTGTCGATCGAGAAGGCAGTATCTGGATCGGCCGCGGCGTCGGGGTAGGCGTATGTCTCGTCGTCGACCCACCGTTTCTGCCACGTCGGCTCTGCGGTGTCGGGGTCGTATTCTCCACTGGGCATCTTCGGAGGAATTTCGGCTGCCTCCGGTGTTAAACGCCTCGGTCCACGGACGACAGCCGGCGACCAGCGATCGATCGGAGCGGGTGTCGGGCAACCGGGGCGAGGAGCGATCGACCGACAACGTGCGACGATCGGCCGTCTCAGACGTCGGCCGTCGGGGCCGGGCTGTCGGGGTCCACAATTGTCGACAGCGCACCGTCCAAATCGGCAAGGAGATCGTCGGTAGCCTCGATCCCGACTGAGATCCGCAACAGCGAATCGGAGATGCCGAGCGCGTCACGTTCGGCCTGCGTGAGCGGCGAGTGCGTCATCGTCGCAGGGTGTTCAACCAGTGACTCGACACCGCCGAGGCTGACCGCCAGCGGGAAGTGCTCTAGTGCATCAATGAACGCGAGGACGCCCTCGAAGTCCGTCGCAAGCTCGACGGACAACACGCCGCCAAACCCGGACATCTGTTTGCGAGCGAGTTCGTGTTGCGGGTGGCTTTCGAGCCCCGGGTAGTGAACCGCGGAGACTGCGGGGTGATCCTCAAGGAACTGTGCGATCGCAAGCGCGTTCTTTTCGTGGCGCTCCATCCGCAACGGGAGGGTTTTGATCCCGCGGAGGGTGAGATACGAGTCGAATGGGGACAACATCGCGCCGAGACCGACCTGCTGGAGGAACCCAATTTCCTCTGCAAGCGCGTCGTCGTCGGTGACGATCGCGCCGCCGATCGAATCGGAGTGTCCGTTGAGGTACTTCGTCGTGCTGTGAATCACCACGTCTGCCCCAAGTGCCAGCGGCCGCTGGAAGTACGGACTGGAAAAGGTATTGTCCACGCCTAAAGCCGCGTCGTGGGCGTGGGCGATCTCGGCAATCGCCGCGATATCACAGAGGTGAATCAGTGGGTTTGTGGGGGTCTCCATCCACACCAGTTCGGTCTCCGGGCGCATCGCCGCCTCGACGGCTGCGGTGTCAGTGGCGTCGACAAAGTCGACCTCGACACCCAGTCGATCGGCGAACAGCCGCTTGAGCATCGATCGCGTCCCGCCGTAGAGATCCTCGAAGGCCACGACGTGATCACCCGGCGAGAGGATACCCATCATAGTCGTGGCGATCGCCGCCGTCCCAGAGACCATCGCGAACGCGTGCTCGCCGCCTGCTAACGCGGTGAGACGGTGTTCCAACGCGTTCCGCGTCGGGTTCGACAGCCGCGAGTAGAGGTACTCACCCTGATCGGCGTCGACAGCTTCAAGACTCATCCCCCGCTCGATCTCGGGGATCGAGTACGTCGAAGAGAGGTGAACCGGAACCACCACGTCCTCGACGCCCGGAGCGGGGCCGCGGCCGCGCTCGCCGTAGGTCACCGCGTCCGTCTCGATCGATCGGTTGTGAGGATCCATGATAAATATCGGTACGCATTGGCACCTAAGTATTTCGTTCACGAACTTAGAAATGCAATAAAGGAATATTCGACGGCGGGAAATGCACTGCAGTAATGAACAAAACTCGGTCGCGATCAGGCCGCGAGCGCGTCCAGTCGCAGTTCGAACGCGGCAACGGGGAGTTCAAGATCGTGTTCGACGAGCACGGCAGGATGGATCTCCCCGAGAACGCCAACGTGTTCACCGTCAACGACGATCGCTGCCGCACGGCCGGGGATGAACGTCGGATGGTCGATCGCGGGCGTGGCGAATTCGACATCGAAGTCCGCACACAGCGCTTGCAGACGGGCTTTCGCGTCCTCGTAGCTGGCGTCGTTTCGCGCGAGCACCGCGGCGATCGATCGGTGCTCGGCGACGTTCGTGTTCTCCGTTTCGTCGACCCGTGCTGCGAGCCCAATTTCGGCGATATCCTGCGGATACGCCCGATGGGTGTTGTTTTCGAGCACCATCAGTAGCGAGGGCAGCACCCACGATCGAAGCTGGGTGTAGTCCTCGCTGTAGGGCTCAGTAATGACCGCGGGCTCGCCCGCACCAAAGTCGTCAGTTCCGGGTTCGATTCGCATTCGATCGTAGTTGTCTTCCACGGAGATCATGTGGAAGTTCAACAGGTCTTCGAAGCCGAGGCCGATGAGGCTCGCGCGGGCGGCGTCTTCGAGACGCGTCCGTTCGTGGCGGCCGCCAACGGTGCCGACATCCGGGTATGCCGGCTCCAGATTATTGAACCCATACGCGCGCCCGACATCGTCGATCAAGTCGTACGGATGCAACACGTCGACGCGATATGGCGGCACCTCGACCGTGTAGACCGTCTGCTCTCCAAGCGTGTACGTTGCGTCCAGTCCCGATCGCTCGAAGTGGTCGACGACCTCGTCAGCGGTGAGTTCGATCCCCAGCATCCGCTCGATTTCGGCGTGTGAAACCGCCTTTTCGTCCGTCTCGAAGTTCGGTCGAACGAGTTCCGCGCCGACGTCGGCGTACGGACCGGTCGCGTCTGGGTAGTGGATCTCGACTTCCTCGATCGTCCCACCGCGGGCGTCGAGCGCATAACAGAGGATGTTACACATGTGGTCGATCGTCCACTGGTCGGTTCCCGTTAGCTCGATGAGCAGGTCTCGCGAGTCCGTCGAGACCTCTGTCCGGCGGCCGTTGATGACCGGTGGAAACGAAAACAGCCCGAGCTCGTCGTAGATCGCCGGGTAGCGATCGTACTCGCTCACGAGGTCGGCGAACTTCTTCCCGGTGTCGTGTTCGGTGAGTACCTCACCGGGCGTGAGTGCAGCGTCCGAGTCCAGGGGCACGAACCGATCGCCGTCTGGCTCGATGCCAGTGTAGGTAATCGAGTTTCCGGTGGCGTCTTCGGCGAGAACCTTGCCTTTCAGCATCGTCAGGTCGTGAATGCCGATCGCGCCCTTCGCACGCTGACGGCCCATCGTCGCATGCAGCTTCTCTTGCAGTTGGATGAGCGAATCGAGCGCCTGCTCAGTGAGGTTCACGCCACGGACGACCGCGCCGGTGACGTAGGGACGCTCGTCGGGGACGTCTGGGTCAACTTCGTAGACCCAGTCAGGATCGTTCGTCTTCGGGACGTAGACGCCGCGGTCGTCGCCGTACTGGTAGCGCAGCGATCGCGCGACACCCTCGACCGAGAGTCGATCGAGCCGATCGGGCGCAAATTCCAGTTGCATCTCGCCCGAATCGGTTTCGCCCTCGTATTCGAGCCCGAGATTGAACAGATCGGTTTGCAACTCTTCGTCGGTCTTTTCGGCTGCGCCGGTGAGCCGGCGGAGTTCGTCGGGATCGACATCAACAACAGGCATCAGTAGAGCACCTCCGTTTCGCGAAGCAACTGCAGGTCACACAACGTTCCGTGAACGTCGCGGATATCCTCGAAGCCGTACATCAACATGAGCAGCCGCTCGAGTGCGAGCCCCCACGCCATCACGTCGACTTCGATTCCGAGCGGTTCGAGCACCTCCGCGCGGAACATCCCGGAGTTGCCGATCTCGACCAGTTCGCCGGTCGTCGGGTGCGTCCCGAACAGCTCGAAGGACGGCTCCGTGTAGGGATTGTAGTGGGGTTTGAACTCCAGATCGGTAATCCCGAACTGGGCATAGAACTCCTCGAAGGTGCCCATCAGGTCACGAACCGAGAGATCCTCGGCCATCACCCAGCCCTCGATCTGGAAGAACTCGAGGAGGTGGGTCGGATCGAGCGTGTCGTTACGGTAGACCTTCTCGACCGAAAAATACCGCTTTGGCGGCTCGATGTCCGCGCCGGCGTATCCGGAGAGGTACCGCATCGACAGCGAGGTCGTGTGCCCGCGCAGCGCGATCGCCTCGGCGAATTCGCGGCTCCACGGGGAGTGATAGCCGTCGCCGTCCTCGCTCACCCCGTTTCGGTGGGCGTCTTCGACCCGCTCGGCGAGGTCTTCGGGCACCGACCCGATCGGATCGACATCGAGCGCGAACCGATCCCAGTGGGTTCGCGCCGGGTGGTCCTGGGGCATGAACAGACAGTCGTTGATCCAAAAGTCCGCGTCGGCGTGTGGCCCCTCCATCTCTTTGAATCCCATCCCGACGAGGACGTCCTTGACCCGATCGGCGGTCTGTCTGAGGATGTGTTTCCGGCCGCCGTCGAGTTCGGGCGCATCGGCCTCGACGTTGTACTCGGTGAATTCGACATCTTCCCACTCCCCGGAGGTGAGCAGTTCGGGTGTGAGCCGATCGACCGTCTCTGCAGCCTCGATCCCTTCCATCAGCGCGGTCACGCCATCGTCGGTGAGTGTCACCGATCGGACCGTGCGCTCAGAGCGTTCGAGCAGCTCACGGCGTTCGAGTTGCTCGAGCAGTCCCGTGTCGTCGACGGACTCGCCGTCCGCGATCGCTGCAAGCGCGGTGCGTTCAGAGTCGGTGTCAGGATCGGCATCGGGATCCGCTGAGACGGCCCCGGCGTCGATCGAGCCGTACCCTTTGCGGGCGAAGTTCGAGAGCGCGATGTTGACCGCCGATCCCTTGAGTCCAGCCGTACCGAGCAGTTGTCCCATCTCGACGGGCTCATTGGCTGCGCCCGCCTCGATCGCTGCACGGTAGAGCCGCACCTCCGGAAGCCCCTCGGTCAGGTACGTCTCGCCCTCGGCAGTGAGTTCGGCACTCGTGGCCGTCGTTTCGTCGATCGAGACCAACCCCTCGTCGCGGAGATCAAACGCCGCCCGGGTGACGGTCTCGGGCTTCAGGCCAGTTTCCTCGGCCAGGCTGTCGACGGACGTGGGGTCGGTCGCGCTCGCAGCTTCCATGACTGCGAGCTGTGATTCTGGAAGTCGCATACTGTCTTGATTGCATAACGGAGGGGTCCGCAGTTATCCGTTCCGGACTCCGGCCAGCGGCTATCCGGCGGCCGAATGGCGGCGATCAGGCGACGGCGGCCGCCTCGATCGCATCTGGGTCCACTTCGAGGAACCGCTCTTCACAGTCCGCACAGACAACCGCGATGACATCCCAGGAGCGACAGCACGATTTGACAGTCTCTTCAGTCATCGCCACCTCGCCGCCACAGACCGGACAGCGATCGAGGAACGACCGGAATGCTTCGAGAATTGCGAACCGCTGGACGGGCACGATATCCATCCACATATCGGTACTCGAAGACAGCACCTCGTGGGCGGCAAGATCGGCGAGCAATGCCCCTTCGCTCGTCCAGCGGGCAATCCGGTCGCCGTCGGCGCTCGCAACGTGCCGATCGAACTGGTCGGTCTCGAGGGTCACTGACTGCGCCGATGGGAGGCCACGAAGTGAATGGATAGCCGCCGCCTGGGCGTCACGATCCGCTTCGAGTTCGTCGAGTGCAGCCCGCCACCGATCGGCGAACGATGCCGTGAGACAGACGTCGTCGTCGCAGGGTTCGATGACGCCCGCCGACAGGAGCGTCTCGACGGGATCGACGAGATCTGCTTCGTCGGGGACAGTGTCGTCTATGGTATCGATATCGGGTTGATCGACCGGCGAGCCGTCCGCTGGAAGCTTATCGAACCGTGCGAGCAGCCAGTCGGGGAAGTATCGCTTTGTCAACTCGGGTGTCCCCGGGACGAGGTACCCACGGAGCCAGATCGAGCCGAGTCCGACAAGGGTGAAGGCGATCGCAAGCGGCACCGAAACGAAAAAAAGCGCAATCGCTCCGATCGCAGTCAATGCGACATTTACGATCGTACACGGGATGCAGCGGTTCTCGCCGGTGTACTCGGGTTGACGTATCTGGGTGAATAGGGACATAGCTACGTATACCACAACTGAAAAGATAAGCGTTTGCGCCAGGCACAGACAGCAGCCAGCGGCCGTGTTACATCATCAACGAGCGCACGGAGAACGCGCCTCGGCGATCGAAATGCGGTATCCGCGGCTGAAAGGAGTGTGCCAGCGAGTACAATTAGTGTGCGCCGCCGGGGCCACGGCGATCGAGATCGAGATCGATGTCAAGCTCCGAAAGCAGCTCCGCAGCTTCCTCGCGTTTTTCGTGATGATCGGCGAGGAACTCCTTCATGAGCTGTGCGGCCTGTTCTTTACAATCGCCACAGAGTCGATCGCCGCCGGCACACTCCTCGTAGACGCGGGTTGCGAACTCGTCGTCGTCCGCAGCGAGGAGGTACGCGTACAGCTCGTAGACGGGGCACTTGTCGGGCTCGCCGCCGAGTTCGCGCTGTTCGGCGGCGGTCTGTCGCCCACCGGTGGAGGCGGCTTTCACCTTGTCGTAGCCGTCTTCGGGATCGTCGAGCAGCGAGATGTGGCTCGCAGGGATCGACGAAGACATCTTCCCGCCGGTGAGCCCGGACATGAATCGGTGGTAGATCGACGACGGCTGCATGAAGCCAAAGCCGCCGTGGTCGAGTTCGACCTCGCGGGCCAACTCCTCAGCGGCTCCGAGATCGAGGTCAAACGAGTCGATGTGACCCTCGTAGACGCGTTTCTCACCGTCGATCGCCCCGATCATCGCCTCAAACGCCGCCTCGGGGCCGTGACGATGGAAGAACCGCACGCGAGGGCGAAGCGGTTCCTTGCCGGCGGATTCGAGCTTGCCGATCGCCGATCGGCGGGCGGGCTCGAACTCTGGGTCTATGTCGGCCATCGACAGCCACTGGGCGGCGTCCTCACAGCGGACCGGCTCATCGGCGGCGGTATGGCCATCTGCGTCAGGGGCCGTCTCAGACGAGAGCGAGTCGTATGCGTCTCCCAGGAGGACCCGCTCGGCGTCGTCAGCCTCGAAGCTCGCGAACGCCTCAGTTACTTTGAAATACCGCATTCTGACGGCCAGATCGCGGGCGAACCGGACGTGTGGGTCCTGATCGGGGCCGACCGGGATGACGGTCGGCTTCGGCTCGTCGGCCAACTGCGGATAGAGGATGTCGGCCATCTGGGTTACGACGCTTTGCATGTGCGAGACGCTCGTCTCGCCGTCGAAGCCGTAGATCGCCTCGAACTCCGAGAAGTTCGCCCGCGAGCCCAACTCGAAGCCCAGGTCCTGGACATCGCGGTTCGTCGACTGCCGGTAGAGCGTCCCTTCGTCGGGATCGAACCCGAGCGCGAGCAGGCTGAGCAGGTAGTTTCTCGCGTGCTCGTCGATCTCCGGCCAGCTGATCCCGCGTGCGGAGTGTGCCTCGAGATCAGCAATGAGCCCGTAGACGTCCCCGCCGCGCTGTTGATGCCAGATCAGCTCGTCGAAAACGAGCTTGTGGCCGATGTGGGGATCGCCGGTCGGCATGAACCCAGACAGCGCCGCAAAGGGGTCGTCGTTGGCCATCGCCGCGGCGACACGATCGTACTCGCGGTGCCCAAAGATGACACCGCGGCGCATCAGGTAGTGGGGATACGGCACGTCAGCGAGGACGTCCTCGAAGGATTCGATCCCGAACTCAGAAAAGAGGTCCCCGTAGTCGCCGATCGTCGAGGAGCCCCACGGATCGATGGCGACGCTGTCGGCTCCTTCTGCTGTGCCACCGTCCGCATAGATGTCGGTTGGGGTGTCCTCGTCGGTCATGGTGTCAAGCGGCTCGCCGAAAGCCACGTTATCTGTCCTGTCGCGTCGGTCAACGCAAAAACCATTCGTTTCCGGACCCCGCCGGCAAGTCGGACGTCGAGTGACAGCTCCCTAGGATCGAAAACGTGATCCGGCGGAACGACCCGAACCAGCCGCTCTGAGTGTGGCAGCTCCGAGACCGTCTCGACCGCGTCGTACGTCCGGAAATCCGCGCCGAATTTGAATCCCGTTTTGGGAACTACGTCCTGTGCGCGAAGGTGTTCGTACACTGCGAGCCGGCGATCGAACCGCTCGCCCTCAACTGCCCGGCCGCGTTCAACGATCGCCGCGTACGGATCAGACTCACCAGCCACAGAGAGTCGATCGATCGCCGCAAGTCCCGCAGCCTCGACCAATGACAGCTGGATCGCTCCCTCGACGATCGCCGCTCGTCCCGAGAGCGGCTGGCCGTAGAATCCCCGTTCGTGGACTGCGTCAGGTGGATCCCAGCAGACAACCCGATCGCCGATGAGTTCGGCCTCGATCGGCTCTGGTGGTTCGTACATCGAGGCCCCCTCGAACGACGGGCGCGTCAGCTCGAAGTAGGTGATCTCGCTTTCTTCGTCGACGATCGCAAGCGTCCGGCCAGCCAGCCCGGCGGCTGGGATCCGCTCACGCTCGCCGTGGACCGAGATCCGGTGTGCAACCGACCCGTCGCCGGGCCCGCTGCCGCGTGGGTAGACCGTGAAGTCGATCGGAGACGTCTCGTCGAGAGCGTCCGCACCAGGCCAGCCCTTCCGTGCCGGTGAGAGGTAAAAACCGCGATCGCGCAGGTCCGAGTAGACGAGAAAGCGCTTCGTGAACGCGGTCGTCTCCCCGGCTGTGTGGATGAAAAACGGCTCGAAGTCGAGGCGATCGCCATCGACGACAACCGCGTCGAGGTCGCCCCGGAACAGCAGGTGGGCGGCCTCGACGGCCGTGAGTTCGATGCGATCGCCGCCGGCTGGTCGGCCGTAGCCGCGGGCGTCGTAGAACCGCTGTTTCGCGTTGCCGCCGAGTTCGACGGCGTCCTCGCGGAGGGTTCCGTCCATGTACCGAGGGGGGTTCTGGGCAGACAAAGACGCACCGATCGTCCGCAACTCATAGCGTCGATGAGCACCACCAACCCAGAGCGTGGACGATCGCTGCTAACTCACAATGCAGACGATCGCCGCTAACTCACAATGCAGACGATCGCCGCTAACTCACAATGCAGACGATCGATCGCCGGACGGCCAAAACGGTCGACCGCCGTCAGTAGCGTGCGATCCGTGGTCACAGGTCCCGTCGAGACAGCGCTCGCCCGCGGGGGTGTCGAACACGGGGAGCCCACAAGCACAGGCTCCTGAGATCGTACCCGAAGGGATCGAAAACGTCGTCTCGCAGTCCGGATACGCCGAACAGCCGAGAAAGATTCGTCCGTCTGGGCTTTTCACCGACAGCGGCGAGCCACAATCTGGACAGTCCCACTCGCCCTCGAAACGATCGCGGACGGCATCGGCGAGACCCTCACACGCGTAGTCGACACAAAGTTCGAATCGCTCCCCGCGCTCGACGGCCATTTTCGGTAGTCCACACGCCTCACAGGTATCGTCGAGGATGGCCGCACCCGAGGGGAGGCCGTAGCGGTCCTCGCAGTCGAGACACCGTACGTCACCGCGAATCCGCACGAGCGGTCCCGAGCAGTCCGGACAGGTCCCGATCGGCGTGCCGGCCGCCCCGATCGGCGCAGACCACGCACGGCCCTTTGCATTAGAGACAACTCGTAGCGTCTGCTCGCCTGCCTGTGCGACGATCGAAAACCCGGCGTCGTCCTCCTCAATCGTGAGTTCGTCGGGACGGGTCAGCCACGCGACGGGCTGGTAGCCGTCAGCGTCGTGGACGAGTACGGTGCGATCGGGCTTGACCACGATCACGACCGTGCCGCGTTGGGTCTGGCTCCGCGTCCCGTCGAATTTCGTCGTGCAGTCGCCGGTGAACAGCCGAACAGTCTCGGACATACAGCGGGGTGGCCTCGCGATCGTACGTAAATCTCCGGCGACCAGGGCCAGTAAAGTACGCCTACTTTTCACTCGACGCGGACCGTCCGCGAGGCCTGCACCGGCAACAGCGGCAGATCGGGAAACGTCACCTCGATCGTATACTCGAGTTCGTCGGCCGCCGGCGAGCCAAACGCCGCGATCGGCGTCGTCGTCCGATCGGCGAGATACGCCGTGGTTTCGCTCATCTCGACGCCGTTGACTGTGACGCGAATCCCGGCACGGGCAGCACCGCCGTGGTTTTCGATCGTTGCCTCGACCAGTTTGTTATCGCCGGTCGCGATCTCGTCGGGCAGCACCCCCCAGTCGACCTCGATCCGTGGGAGTTCACCCGCAGCATCGACGACTCGTGTTGCGACCCCGGCAGAGAATCCGGCGTTCGTCAATTCGCGGTGGCCGGCCGCGAGCACGTCTGCCGGCGAGGTCAGCCCTGCGTTCGCGAGCGTCTCTGCACGCCCCGCGCCGACGCCGTCGATCGCAGTGAGCGCGACCGCGGAAGCAGCGACACCGTTTTCGACTCGCGATTCGACGCGGCAGGCGAGGTTTGCCGCCCGCGGCCCCGAGAAGCGATCCAGAAACTCCCCGAGCGCCGCGAGCAGCCGGAGGGCGTTCTGGCGGATTATCCATGCGTCACTGCGGAGGTCGCCCGGGATCGAATCGGCCATGCTCGCCTCCAAGATCGCACGGACCTTCCGGTGGCCGTCGTCGAGGTCAGTGTCGACTCCCCGGAGGACGTTTCCGATCGCGTCCGATTCGGCTTGTCTGGCAGAGACACTGTCGAAGGCCGCGCTCGCAGCGACCGTCTCGAGAATGTCGTCGGCAGTGAGCCGATCGCGATCGGCGAGCTGTCGGAACGCGTAGGCGGTATCGAGGTCGAGGTAGTACTTCGAGGTGAGCCGGCCAAGCGCGGTGGCGTCAATGCCGAGGTCGTCGTCGGTCTCGACGAAGCCGCGATCGACGAGCCGTTCGAGCGAGGATCGGACCCGATCGCGCAGGCCGTCGAAACCGTACTCTTCGGGCTTCGAGCGGGCTCGCTGGTAGTAGAACGTGGTTTCGAGCCACGACAGCACGTCCTCGAGATCGGCGATCGTCCCCATGGCGATCTCGGCGTTCAGGTGAGCGTCGAGATCAGCCGCGAGTCGCGACTCGATCTCCGTGCCGTCGGTGAGCAGCGTGCGGTACTTGTCGGCGTCGCCACGGTCGCACACGACCCAGCCGTAGCCCACGTCGTCGTAGCCCGGCCGCCCAGCCCGCCCGAGCATCTGGAGGATGTCGAGTGGGCTGATGTCGACCTCGCCCTCCAGCGGATCGTGGTGTTTGGTGTCTCGGATGACGACACACCGCGCCGGGAGATTCACGCCCCACGCGAGCGTAGAAGTCGAAAACAACAGCTGAACAGTGCCGTCTTTGAACCACGCCTCGACCTGGTCGCGATCGCCCTTCGACAGGCCCGCGTGGTGAAACGCGACGCCGTCAGGGATCGACTTCCGAAGCGTCTCGTTGTCCAATTCCTTTGCGGCCGTGTGGACATCGTAGTCGCCGCGAGCGCCCATTGGGATATCGCGTTCGGCAATCTCGTCACGAGCCTTCTGGGCCGCCCGAACGGTGTCCTGTCGCGACGAGACAAACACGAGCGCCTGCCCGCCGTCGGTGATGTGTGGCTCTGCGAGGTCGATCGCCTTCGAGAGCCGGATGTACTTGTCGACGAAGGCGTTCTGTCCGTGCGTGTACGTCTGTACGCCCGAGTGCAAGTCGACCGGGCGGTAGTCCTCGTCGAACGCAAAGACCGCGTCGGGCGGCGCATCGAGCCACGCGGCCACATCATCGATGTTAGGCATTGTGGCCGACAGCGCGACAATTCGGGGAGCACAGAGCCGCCGGAGCCGCGAGACGGTAACTTCGAGCACGCCGCCGCGGCCGTCCGAGTCCAGCAGGTGAACCTCGTCAATAACACAGCAGTCGATATCGGTAATGAACGAGTACCGCGGCGAGTCGTGCTTTCGGGTCGCCGAGTCGGTCTTTTCAGGCGTCATCACGAGAATGTCTGCCCGTTCGGCCCGGCGGGGATTGAGATCGCGCTCGCCAGTGACGACGTACACCGAGTATCCAAGCGACTCAAAGCGCTCCCAATCAGCCTCTTTTTCGTTTGTGAGCGCCCGAAGCGGCGCGATAAACAGTGCCGTCCCGCCGTCCTGGAGCGTTTTACAGATTGCGAGCTCAGCGAGTGCCGTCTTCCCGGAGCCAGTTGGTGCGCTCGCAACGACGTTCGCGTCGCTGTCGAGCAGTGCAGACAGCGCCTCGCGCTGCATTCGATTGAACTCCGAAAACCCGAACGCGTCGGCGAATTCTGGAACCGCATCGGCAACCTTCATCGGCTCTCACCGGCGGCAATCCTCATCACGCAAAGCCGAGTGCTCCGCAGGCAAATGCGTTTCCTTCGATCGCGCCAGGCCGCGAACTGCCCTGCCAACAACTCGATATACAAGTATGAGGTGATTTTTCGTAAAGATTTAACTCGGCGCGTTGACTGCATACGAGACAGAGTCACGCATGTACAACCGCCCCCCAGTACACCGAAAGGCATGAGCGATCGACCACACACCCCGACGGCGAGCCGGCGGGCCGTCCTCGGCGGGCTCGCGGGAATTGGACTGCTCTCTGTGGCCCCGACGGGCGCGGCCGCCGATCGGCTCGCCGCGCGCAGGCAGGTCACAGACGTGGGTGCAGCCTCACACCACCCCGGCGAGCCGCGGTTCGTCCACGTCGGCGAGACGCTCTGGAACCCGGCGTGGGTCTCCCCGGAGTACATCAGCGATCGCGATAACCTCGCCCCCCGGATCCCAGACCCGAGCGCCGATCCTGAGGGGTACGACGCCGCAGATTTCTCGTGGCGCATCGTCGATCGCCCGGACGGCAGCGACGCCGAGATCACGTACGCGTCCTCGCTGTTCGACGACCAGCCGCGCTACGACGCCGGCCGAGACAACGTCGGCGAGTTCGAGGCAGACGTCCCCGGACGGTACACGATCGAACTCGAGGCCCCGGACGGCACCCATGAGTGGACGATCCACGCCTTCCCCGAGGTCGACGACAGCGAGGGCGGTCCGCCGCGAATCGAGCTGTCCGGCTCCGTCGAGGGCTCGACGTTCGAGATCGAAACGAACGCGAAGACCGCGCCGAACAGCCGGACATCGATCGCCGATCTGGAGGCGATTTTTGTCGCTGACGACCGCGACGCGCTCGAAACCGAGGCGATCGAGGTCGACGGACTGACCGCAACGGTTCCCGTCGACGCACTCAACGACGAGCGTGCGCGCGTCCACGCGGTCGTCTACGACGGGAGTCAATCCAGCGTTGTTGACACGATCGAGCTCTCGCCGGACGGGGCAATTGAGCTGCCGAACCGCCCGCCAGAGTGGATGAACGACGCGGTCATGTACCAGATCTTCACGCGATCGTGGGCGGGTCGTCGCGGCGAAACGACGTTCCAGACGCTCGCAGAGGGCGACGAGATCGCCCGCGGCGTCGACTACCTCGACGAACTCGGGATCGACGTCGTCTGGCTCACGCCGATCCACCCCGCGGTGAGCGCCGAGCGGGAGTTCCCCGGCGGCGGCCCACACGGCTACGACATCACCAACTACTTCGACGTTGCCGATGATCTCGTTCCCGAGGGTGAGGAAGGGCTTGCGGCGTACGAGGCGTTCGTCGACGCCTGCCACGACCACGATATCAAGGTCTGTTTAGACGTCGTCATCAACCACTGTGGGCGGACACTGCCAAAGTTTCAGGACACGATCGAACACCAGACCGACGAGCCGGAGTTCTGGCCGATCGTCGAGGCGTGGGACGAGGAGTCGCCGTACTTCGACTGGTTCGATCGCCTCGACGTTCCCTTCGAACACGACGGCGAGACGCTCGAAGTCGCTCCCCATGCAACGGGCTTTTGGAACCTGCAGTTGCACCCGAACTTCAACTTCGACAACGTGGCCGTCCGCGAGTACATGCTCGCGTTCGCGGACTTCTGGGCCGGCGAGATCGGCGTCGACGCCTTCCGCTGTGACATCGCGTGGGGCGTCCCCCACAGCTTCTGGAAGGAGTTCCGCGAGGTCGTCCGCGCCGCCGACAGCGAGTTCATGCTGCTCGACGAGGCGATCCCCAACGATCGCGCGTTCTCGGAAAACGAGTTCGACGCACACTTCGACACCGAGGAATTCACCGTTCCGGCCCACCAGATCGCCCGCGGTGAGGCCGATCTCGACGCCCTCTTCGAAGCGATCCGGGAGCGTCAAAACGAGGGCTTTCCGGATCACACGCTGTTTTTGAACGCGATCGAAAACCACGACGAGAACCGGACGCTCAACGAGGCAATGGACGGCACGCGTGGCGATCCACGTAAAGCTCAGCGGGCGGTATGGGCCGCTGGCGTGGCGCTGCCAGGCGTCCCGTTCGTCTACTACGGTCAAGAGCGAGCGGTTTCAGAGTACGGCGAGAATCGCCATCAGGGCGACGAAGATCCCAGAACGGAAGGCGACGTCCGGCCGGACGGGATGCAACGAGCGTTCATGAACTGGGAGGAATACGACGAGGAGCACCTCGCGTTCTACCAGGAACTGATCGAGACCTACCACGAATTAGACGTACTCAAACCCGAGGCCGCGCTTTCGGGCGCGTGGTCGAACAGTATGAGCGACGCGCTCGTCTTCGGCCGGGACGCGAGCGGGCTCGACGACGTGGACGGTCCCGATCGCGCCATCGTCGTGATCAATCCCGATCCGGGCGAAGCGGGAGTGTTTCTCCGCCCGAGCGTCGACGGCGTCGACCTCGTCACCGGCGCAGATATCAGCCAGGAAACGGTCTCGAACGCAACGGAGGTCGCCGTGGACACGATCGCGATTCTCGAAACCCCCGATCTCCTCGAGATCGGCTCGCGCGTCGCGGCGTTCGACCCCGAAACCGGCACCGACGACGGCCCAGGCGGCTACGTCTATCCCGCTGACGAGGCGTACACCGAAGGCGCACTCGACATCGACGAGTTCACCCTCCATGAGACGCCCGAGGCCTACCAGTTCCGGTTGGTCGTCGACGGCGACCTGACGAATCACCGCGATCGCCCAGAAGGCTTCACCGTCCAGCACCTGCAGGTGTACCTCCGCGACCCCGAGGCCGACAGCGGCACGACCGCGATGCGAGAGGGCGCAAACGCGGCCCTTACCGAGCCGCACCAGCTGCGGGTGGTCGTCGACGGCGATCGCGGCGCGCGGCTCGAACAACACGATGGAGAGGAGGTAACCGAGGGACGCGTCCAGGTCAACGAGGTGACCGGCGCGATCGTCGCAAACCTCCCAAAAAACGCCTTCGAGCGCCCGCTGTCGGCCTACAGCGTCGCTCCGGTGTTGTTCGGCTACGATCCCGACAGGCCGGGCAACATTGCGCAGGTGGCTGCCGATGCGACCGAGACGACGTTCGGCGGCGGTGAGGACGGCGACGCGAATCCGAACGTGATCGATCTGGTGACCGACAGCACCGTCGATCGCGCCGACGCGCTCGCATACAGCGCGGACTCGCCCGCAGCGATCGGGTACATACCGCTTGAAACCCCGTTCGAGTCAGTAACGACGATCGACGTCCCGACGGGCGAACCGTACGGTCCAGGAACCTACGAGGTCCCGACCGGCGAAGACTACTACGAGGCCGCCTGGGATATCGACGAGTTTGCGATCGAGGCGTCCCGCGACGACGTGGCCTTCGAGTTCACGCTTGCGGAGCCCCCAGAGAACCCCTGGGGCTTCGATCCGGGCTTTAGCCACCCGTTCTTCCAGGTGTACGTCCACGATCCAGACGCGGATGGCCCCGAATCGACCACCGGACGGACGGGAACCAACATCGAGACGGAGGTACCCTACCACTACCGCGTGGTCGTCCACGGGGAGGGGACGATGGCCGTCGAGGACGCCGAGGGCAACGGCGTAACGAACGACGTGTCAGCAGAAACCGACGGCGAGACCGTTCAGATCGTCCTCCCACGGGCGGCGATCGGCTGGGACCGCGAGGCCGGGATTGCACTCGCGCCAACAGTAATGCCCTACGACGGCTTCGGCGACGGTGGGATCCGGCCGATCGGTCCCGAGGCCGAGGAACACACGATCGGTGGCGGCCGCGAAGGCGGGCGCGATCCAGCAGTCATGGACATGGTCACGCCCGACGGTGTCGATCGCACAGACGTGCTGTCGGAGTACGACGAAGACACCCGGGCGGCGATCCCGTTCGTGACGGTCGGCGATCTAAGCCGCGAGGATCTGCTCGCAGACGTCGGTGACGATGAATCGGAAACGGAGTCAGACGGAGCGGATGACGACACCGACGAAGACAGCAGCGAAGATAGCAGTGAAGATGATAACAGCGAAGACGCGTCGGACAACGAGTCTGAGGCACCCGAAGGCGAAGCCGACGGTGCGGACAACATTCCCGGCTTCGGACTCGGTGCGGGCGCGGCCGCGATCGGCGGCGGCGCACTCGCGGCAAAACGGCTGCACGATCGCGATAGCCCCTAATATTGGTTCTGATATTTTTACCAGCATCACTATATATCGAGGTTGCAACCGGGATGTATGTCAAGTAGATCATACAAGATTTCCAGCGAAGAGCGCCGGATGGTAAACGGTAGTCAACTGACAGGCGAGATCGGTGTTGACGAAGATGAGATCGCGTGGCGGAAAGAATACACCCAATTCACAGCGACTGATGCGCGCGAACTCGAATCGGTAGGCCACCTCTTTGCGGATATTGCCGAAGGGCTCGTTGACGACTTCTACGACCATCTCCAGAGCCACAATGAGACGATCGCAATCCTTGATTCCTCATCGAAGCCGATTCAGGCCCTCAAGAACGATCAACAGCAGTATTTGCGGGAACTCGGCTCAGGGCAGTACGGCCAGCAATACTTCGATCGACGGGCGCGGATCGGGAAGATTCACGATATGTTAGATCTCGGGCCGAAAATCTACTTTGGCGCGTATACGATCTACTACCGTGGAATTATTGAGCGGTTTGTCGAAGACGTCAAATCATCATTTGATCCAGAAGACTTTGAGACTGCAATAGAGACGCTTGCTGGGCGAATTTTAGCTGTGCAGAAGCTCATCAACCTTGACCAGCAGATTGCCATGGACACGTACATCTACTCCTACAACGAGCAGGTCGAGGATGCGATGGCAAAACAAAAAGCGCTTATGCAGCAGGTCGAGGCAGATCTCCAGCAGCCGATCGAGCAGGTTGCCGAAGCCGCACAGGGTGCCACTGAAAGCTCAAAGCGGGTCAACAAAACGGTGCAGCATCAGACAGACTCGATGAACGAGGTGGCTGGGGAGGTCTCAGACATGAGTGCGACAATTCAGGAGATCGCCTCAACAGCGACCGACGTCGCCGAAACGAGCCGTCGGGCAGAGGAGTTAGCTGAAGAAGGGAATGAATCAGCAGACACGGCGATCGAGCAAATGGTGTCAATTGAGGGGGCAGTGTCCGAGGTCGGCGACGAGATGAGCGAACTTCGATCGCAGATGGACGCAGTCAGTGAGTTCACAGAACTGATCAACAAAATTGCCGATCAGACAAATCTCTTGGCACTAAACGCGAACATCGAGGCGTCACGGGTCGGTGAAGACGGCCGCGGGTTCGCTGTCGTCGCTGATGAGGTCAAAGGACTCGCTGAGGAATCCAAAGAGAACGCCGCCGAGATCGAACAGACGATCGAAGCGGTGCAGTCGCGGACCCAAGAGACCACTGAGAGTCTGGTCGATGCAACTGAGAAAGTCAGTCAAGGAATCACCCAGGTGAGCGAGACGCAGGCTCGGCTCCAGACGATCGTCGAACGCGTCCAGGACACCGCACAAGGAATCGATGAAGTGTCGCGGGCAACTGATGATCAGGCTGCATCAACCGAGGAGGTTGCGAGTATGACGGATACGGTTGTGCGCGACCTCGAGGAGGTGGCCGAGGAGGTTGACGAAATCGCGGCGGCGAACCAACAACAGGCCACGCAGATCCAGGCGGTCTCGAAAACGGTCGATCGGCTCACCCAGTAAGTCGTCTCGTCCGCCAGACGAACCGTACGTTTTTGCCGTCAGGCCCGAAGTCTATGGTATGGCGTCCAGACGGCGGAAACCCGACTGGCTCAAGATGCGTCCCCCGTCGGGACAGCGATTCACGGAGATCAAATCAACCCTCCGCGATCGAAACCTCCACACCGTGTGCGAGGAGGCCAACTGCCCGAACCTCGGAGAGTGCTGGAGCGGCCGAGACGGCCCCGGGACAGCGACGTTCATGCTCATGGGCGATCGCTGCTCGCGAGGCTGTAACTTCTGTGACGTACAGACCGGCGGGATGGAACCACTCGACCCCAACGAGCCCGCGAACGTTGCCGAGGCAGTCGCCGAAATCGGGCTGGATTACGTCGTGCTCACGTCGGTCGATCGCGACGATCTCGCCGACGGCGGCGCTGCGCACTTCGCGGAGACGATCCGCGAAATCAAGCGGTGCGATCCCTCGATACTCGTTGAGGTACTCATTCCCGACTTTCAGGGCGAGCCCGAACAGGTCAGACAGATTATCGAGGCCGAACCCGACGTGATCGCCCACAACGTCGAGACCGTCGAGCGGCTGCAGTGGCCCGTCCGCGATCGTCGCGCGACATACGAACAGTCGCTGTCAGTACTCAAACAGGTCAAACGCGAATCAGACATCTACACGAAAACCAGCCTCATGTTGGGCCTCGGCGAGTACGCCCACGAGATCTACCAGACGCTGTCGGACCTCAAAGAAATTGACGTTGACATCGTCACGCTTGGACAGTACCTCCAGCCGTCGGCGTCGCATCTGGACGTCTTTGAGTACGTCCACCCTGACGCCTTCGACACCTGGGAGCGGATCGCAGAGGACGAACTCGGCTTCTTGTACTGTGCGTCGGGGCCGATGGTCCGCTCGTCGTACAAAGCCGGCGAGCTGTTCGTCGACGCGCTGGTGCGTGACGGCAAAACAGTCTCGGAGGCGCGCGCGGCCGCCGCGGCCGCCGAGTGAGGAGGCACTCGGCAGGACGATCGATCGCGTCGTAGACCGCTCGATCGGCGGTCGAACCGTCCCACAAGCCATATGCCGCCGTCACGCTAACGAGTGACTATGGTTGACGCGAAAGACCTCCTCAAGTGGGCGGCGATCGGTCTCGCGGTACTCGTATTGCTCCGGCTCGCACTATTTTTATTCGGTGTCGTCGTGAGCGCGATCATCTGGGCGATCCAGATCGCAATCCTGCTGGTCGTACTCGGCGCGATCGGGTTCGGCGTCTACTGGCTCTACACCACGTTCATCGCTGACTCCTCTACGGCAGGGTCGAAGAGTCGAGAAAAAATCTACGAGCGGTGAAAACAGCCTGCGGTTGGGTGGTTCTCACCAGAAGCCGAACTCCGCGGTGAGCAGATACCGCGTTCCAGGATGGACGATCGGCTCGTCCGGCTCGTCAGATCGCTCAGCGCCCCGATCGGATTCGTCGGCCATCGGATCACGGTCAGTTGGCGTCGATCGATCCGAGCGATCATCGATTTCGGAGTCGAACGGATTGTGCGTCGCACTCATATGTGAGTCAATACCATACACTCTATATAAAACTGCGTGTTGAGAGTAACGCCCGTTTTTGTGAACGCGAAAGTGGCGAGGAGTTACCCAGAAAAGAGGCTGGTATGAACGGGCGCAAACTCCGTGTCTGAGGAAGACTCCTCGTCATCGGAATCCGTGTCTGTGATCGCCCGCCCGTCGAGTCCCGCCTCGAGTAGGTCCGCAAGCGGCGGACCAACGTGTTCGGGTTCGACGAGGAAGGCGTCGTGCCCATGATCGGAGTCGATGACGTGGTGAGCAACCGGAACGTCGACCGATCGCATGGCCGTCGCAAGCGATTCGGACTGTTCGACCGTAAAATGCCAGTCGCCGGTGAACGACAGTACGAGCGCCTCGCCCTCAAAGGCCGATAGCGCCCGCGCGTCTGTCCCGTGGCCCTCTGCAAGGTCGTAATCGTCCATCGCACGGGTGAGATACAGGTACGCGTTCGCGTCGAAGCGATCGACGAAGTTGCCCGCGTTGTAATCGAGGTACGACTCAACCTCTCGGTACGGGAAAAACGCCCCGGCGCGATCGGCGGGGAACAACTCCGCGCCCGCGGGAGCGTCCCTGCCGGCCGATCGGCGGCCGAACTTCCGCTCCATCGACGCCTTCGAGAGGTACATCACGTGGCCGATCTGTCTGGCGAGCGCGAGCCCCTGGTCTGGGTGCTCGGCGTCGTAGTAGTCGCCGCCATTCCAGTTGGGGTCCATCCGGATCGCCCGCCGAGCGATCGAATTGAGCGCGAGACACTGCGGGTCAAGGCGTGCCGCAGCGGCGATCGGGACGATGAAGTCCGCGTCGTCCGGGTAGCGTTTGGCCCACTCGAGGACATTCATCCCGCCGACACTGCCGCCGAGAACTGCCCGAAGTCGGCCAACGCCGAGCGCGTCGAGCAGCTGTCGCTGTGCACGGGTCCAGTCGCCGATCGTCACTGGTGGGAAATCAGTGCCGTACGGTTCGCCGTCGGGTCCCTCCGAGGCCGGGCCGGTCGAGCCGTAACACGAACCGGGGACGTTCGCGCAGACGACGTAGTAGTCGTTCGTGTCGATCGCCTTGCCCGGACCGACGATGTCGGCCCACCACGCCCGCGCCTGCCCCGCAGTCCCGGGTGTTCGCCGGCTCGCGACATTCTGGCTGCCGGTGAGTGCGTGGCAGATCAACACCGCGTTCGAGCCGTCGAACTCCCCGTAGGCCTCGTAGGCGATGGTGAGTTCGTCGATCGACTCGCCGCACTCGAAATCGAACGCTCCGAGGTCGATCGCACCGCGATCGGTCTCGCTCATGGCTGTCCCTCCACGCTCGTCTCGGGGAGCGTCATGTCGTCGCCTCCGTGAGCGCCCGATCGAGATCAGCAACGATATCTTCTGGATCTTCGATTCCGACCGACAGCCGGAGTAGTTCGGGGTTGATCCCCGCCGCGCGCTGCTTGTCGGGGCTCAACTGCGCGTGCGTGGTCGAGGCTGGATGGATAATGAGACTCTTTGCGTCGCCGATGTTCGCAAGGAAGCTGATCAACTCGACGGTTTCACACACCCGTTTTGCGGCTGTGTAGCCCTCAGCGACACTAAATGTCACCATACCGCCGTAGTCAGCGAGGTATTCAGTCGCGTTGTCGTGGGTTGGATGCGTCTCGAAGCCAGGGTACGTCACCGTCTCGACCCGAGGATCGTCTGCAAGGAATTCCGCAACGTAGCGGGCGTTCGCACAGTGTTTCTCCATCCGAAGCGGGAGGGTTTCGATCCCCTGCAGCGTGGCCCATGCGTCGAACGGCGACTGTTGGTTGCCGAGCGATCGAACCGCTCGGTGACGCACTGCCATGGTGAACGCTCGATCGCCGAAGCGTTCGACCAAATCGACGTCGAAAGCGGGGTTTTCACCAGAAAGCTCCGTGTACTCCGCGTCAGGGTGTCCCCACGGGAACGTCCCGCCGTCGATAACAGCGCCGCCGATCGTCGTGCCCGAGCCGTGGATCCACTTCGTCGTCGACTCCCAGATGATGTCTGCACCGTGTTCGATCGGTCGACAAAGGACCGGGGTTCCAAATGTGTTGTCGACGACGAGCGGCACCGCGTGGTCATGAGCGATATCGGCGAGTCGTTCGAAATCCGGCGTGACGAGCGACGGGTTCGCAAGCGTCTCGACGTGAACAAAGGCTGTGTTATCGTCGATCGCATCCGCGTAGGCATCGTAGTCGAGTGTCTCGACGGTTTTGGTGTCGATTCCGCGGCGGCTCGTGAGCTTCGAAAAGTAGGTGCTGGTGCCGCCGTACATGTCCTCGCTGGCGACGATCGAATCACCAGCATCCGCAAGAATCGTAGTAATCGAATCGAGCGCACCCATGCCGGCGGCAGTCGCAACCGCGCCGACACCGCCTGAGAGGTCCGCTAGACGGTCTTCGAGCATTGACACAGTCGGGTTCGAAATGCGTGAGTACACGTGGTCTTCCGCTTCGAGCGCGTACAGTGCGGCGGCCGTGTCCGCGTCGTCAAATTCGTAGGATGTGGTCTGGTAGATCGGTGGCGCACGCGCGCCTGTCTGGGGATCGGGCGCCTGCCCGGCGTGGAGACTCCGCGTGTGGAACCCGTTGGTCATGTATCTCATGCATATATCTCCACTCGTTTATGACCGTCAGTTACGGCAAAAGCCGCCGCTGCCCGATTGTTGGCTGCTGGAGCGATCGCGGCGAACACGCCGGGGATAATCCGGGATAATTCGGCCAAATTCTGGGTTACGATCGACGTGCTATAACTGACCGCATCGCCACTAGCCAGATATGAACCGACAGGCCACGATTGCCTTTTCCCTGGTGCTGATCGCCCTCCTCGCGGTCATCCCGGCCGCCACAGCGGTCGGCAGCGGGCCACTCGCACAGTCCGACGGGAACACAGCACAGCTCAACGAATCAGCAGATGAAAACGAAACGAAGCCGGGCGAGCAGTTCGCTGGCGTCGTCGGCGTACAAAAAGCCGAAATTGACGGCGAAGTCGAAGCCCGATCGTTCGGACTGCAGGTCGCACAGGCCGCCTCGAACGAATCGCGAGCCGATCTCGTCGACGAGCGACTCGAGAATAACGAAGCCCGACTGGAAGAACTCGAGGCACAACAAGAAGCGCTCCGTGAGCAGCGTGAAGCGGGTGAACTGTCTGAAGGGCAGTATCGCGCACGAATGGCGCAACTAGCCGTCGAGATTCGGTCGATCGAGCGGACGACAAACGAGAGCGCTACGGCAGCCGAAGGAATTCCGACGGAGATGTTAGCCGATCGGGGCGTCGACGCTGAACGGATCTCGACGCTGAGAACACAGGCAAGTGAGCTTCGCGGTCCCGAGGTCAGAGAAATTGCCCGCGGCATCGGCGGCGATCGAGCCGGAAGCCCGATGGGCCCACCTGCGAACGCATCACAAGCCGCAAACGGCTCTGACATGCCCGGCGGCCCCGGCGGGAATGCCGGCGAGGAAACCGGACCGCCAGGCGATCGTGACCCAGGACAGCCCGACGATCGCGCGGGGAACGGCACCGACAACCAGGCAGGAACCAATACTGACGATGACAGAGACGGGCCATCCGGAGACCGTGACAGCGGATCATCGAACGATCGCTCTGAGACAGGCCAGTCGAACCAATCGTCCGAGCAGCAAGAGTGGGAATCCGTACAATAACGAGCCGTGCGACGTGTGACAACCGTTTTATTGGGGCAAATCATTGACCCGTCCGTGCGCCGAATCGTCACCGTCGGGGTTGTATGCTGGCTGCTCATCGCCGCATCGATCGGCGTCGGCGCAGTCACCGCGAGTACGGGGGCAATGCCAAATGGAGAGACCGTCGATCGCACACAGCTCGACGGGACGGCGCTCGAACAGACTGATATTGATCCCGATGACATCCTGTTATCAGTCGACGTCGCAGCGAACGGGACCGCGAGGTGGACGATCGAGTACCGTACCGAGCTGACGACCGACGAGGACGTCCAGGCGTTCGAAGCGATCGCCGACGAGATCGCGGCCGATCCCAGCGAGTACGAGTCCAGGTTCGAAGACCGAATGAACACGACCGCCGAGGAGGCCTCGGCGGCGACTGGCCGAGAGATGGCAATAACGGGGATGACCGTGAGCGCCGATCGCCGCGAGCTGCCACGGGAGTACGGCGTCATCAGCTACGAGTTCCAGTGGCAGGGATTTGCCACGACAGCGGACGATCAACTCGTGATCGGCGACGCAATCGAGGGGATGTTCCTCGATGAAGACACCCGCCTGCTCGTTTCGTGGCCGGAATCGTATGCGCTCGAAACCGCCTCACCGAACCCCACAGAGACCCGCGATCAATCGGTCATGTGGTCTGGGCCAACCGAGTTCGGCTCCGGACAGCCACAGATAGTCACGGCCGAGCGCGGGCTCCTGTCGGCGATCGGCCCCCTCGGTGGACTCGCGGCCGCGGCAGTTATCCTCGCGCTGCTTGCTGGAGGGATACTCTTCTACAGGCGGCGACGCGGGGACGACGCGGAGGGTACTGTACCAGAACCGGCCGCGGTTGACGGAACGACCGGTGCAGCCGCCAGTGGAACTGCTGGAACAGCTGCCGATGAAGCTGACACCGCAGACGCGGACGAGACCGACGAAACAGCCGACGCGATCGATCAAGAGCTGTTGAGCAACGAAGAGCAGGTCATCAAACTGTTAGCGCAAAACGGCGGGCGGATGAAACAACAGGCCGTCGCCGAGGAGCTGGGATGGACCGACGCCAAGACGAGCCAGGTGACCAAAGGGCTCCGCGAGGAGGGCGATCTCGACGGGTTCCGACTTGGCCGCGAGAACGTCCTCTCGTTGCCCGAAGAAGACGACTCGGAGTGAGAAAATTCGGGTGCCGTTTTTAGTAGCCCCAGCGTGTTGAGCCGCGTATGGCCCCCACAGACGACCCATCCAACGAGGACGAGACAGTGTCAACGGCGGATCCGACCGAGCTGTGGGGAACGGATTCAGACGTCGAGATGCCTGAACTCGAGCCGATCGAGATCGCTCCCCGGCAGTGGGCGTGGCTCGCTCGGGAGGTCGATCGCTGGCAGACCGAAGGCCTTGTCACTGACAAGCAGGCCGAAATACTCAGGTCGCGGTATGAATCGCAGCCGGCCGAACCGGAGACCGAAGATGGCGATGCCGCAGGCAGCCAGGCCGGTAGGGACCGATTAACGACTGATGATCAGCTCGTCTACGGACGATCGCGGCTCGTCGCGATCGTCTCGCTGATGGGCGCCGTTCTCGTGACGGCAGGAATTGTCGTCTATCTCACCGCCAACTGGGCCACAATTTCCCGGACAGCCCGCGCGGCCCTGTTGGTCGTCGCACCGATCGGCTCGTTTGCAATCGGCTGGCAGCTGTGGTCGACGCGCGTGGCACCCCGGTCGGGAGCCGCGGTGTGGACTGCTGGTAGCGGCCTCGTCGGACTGGCGCTTTTCATGCTCACTGACCTGTACGATCTCGCAATCGAGCCCAGGGTCCTGCTGGCGGCGTGGGCGATCGTCGCAGTTCCTGCGGGGCATCTCATTGCGTCACGACTGGCGACAGTACTTGGGTTGGCCGTCGTCGGAGCGCTCGTGATTTCGCTGTCAACCCCGGTGGTACCGTTCGTGTCCGTGGCGGCGTACGGCACATTGTTGGCGGCGATCGCTACCGCGCCGCTGGGTGCAAGCGACGAGGGAGTCGCCGACGCCTACCGGTTCGTCGGACTCCTCGGGATCGTCATCCCGCTTTTGTGGGCAATCAGCGACGGCTTCGCAGCCACAACGTCCCCGTTCGAGCCGGTTCGGGTATGGGGCCCGATCGCGATTGGGGCGACCATCGTTCTCGCGCTCTCTGCGCTTGCAACCCGGCGAGATTCCGCAGAGTCACGGTGGGTCGATCGCCTCGCATGGCCGGCCTTCGGCGGTGCCGCGGCCGCAGGCGCGATCGCATTGGCGGGAGCCCCACCAGCGGTGCTCGCCGGCGATCCGCTCGTATTCGTGCTCAACGCAATCTGTTTAGCCGTGTTGGTGCTTTCAGTCTGGGCGGGCTACACCGCGGGATCGACGGCACTCGTCAACGCGGCGATCGCTGCGTTCGTCGCACAGCTTGGGCTGTTCCTCCTGTCAACCGTCATCGACGGCCTCTCGGGGCCGATCGCGCTCGTCGTCGCAGGTGCCACGTTACTCGCGGTCGGCTACGGGCTCGAACGCGGACGTCGATCGCTGTTCGAGCGGATGCAGCATGGGTGATCGCTGTTCGAACGCATGCAGCATGAGTGATCGCTGTTCGCGCAAATGTGTCGCAGATAGTCGCCGAAAGCCGATCGCTGTTCGACGATCGCACAATCCGCGGATGACCACGGCGCGGCGACATCCTGATCGGTTTTTCATCCCTGGAGATCCTAGCCTAATCAATGCCAACAGACTCCACGCTGTCTGAGTGGTCGAATCCCTATCTGTTCGACCCACCGACGGAGTTCGAGCCGGTCGAGTCCCTCTCACGAGAGGCCGCCGAAGCGCAGGCTGACGAGCTCAGAGAGGCGATCCGCGAACACGACTACCGCTACTACGTCAAGTCTGATCCACTCATTGGCGATCGCGTCTACGACCGGCTGTTCGAACGACTCGTCGAACTCGAAGAGGCCTTCGACCTCGATCGGACCGACAGCCCCACCGCACAGGTCGGCGGCGAACCCGTCGACGAACTCGAAACGGTCGAACACACCGCACCGATGCTGTCGATCGACCAAAGCGGTGAGGCCGCTGCCGTCCGCGAGTTCGACGAACGAACGGCCCGCCGGCTGCGGGAGGCAGGATTCGATCCGGTGGAAATCGGCTACGTCTGCGAACCGAAGTTTGACGGAATCTCTCTGGAGGTGGTCTACGAGGACGGCCAACTCGTCCGGGCAGCCACCCGCGGCGATGGCCGCTCGGGTGACGACGTCACCGCCCAGGCGAGGAGAATCCGATCGATTCCGGGCCGGCTCCGCAGTGACTCCCCCGACTTCCTCGCGGTCCGCGGCGAGGTGGTGATGCCGAAAGATGGCTTCCGTGAGTACAACCGCGAGCGCGTCGAGCGCGGCGAGGAGCCCTTTGCGAACCCCCGAAACGCGACCGCAGGGACGATCCGCCAGCTCGATCCCGGGGTGGTCGCCGAGCGGCCACTGGATTGTTATTTTTACGACATCATGGTGCTCGAGGACGAGGCGATCGATCGTCCACAGACGCACGGCCACGAGCGCGATGCGCTCGACGAGTGGGGGCTGAAGACCGACGATGAGGCCGAGCAGGTCGACGATATTGAGGGTGCAATTGAGTACCGCAACGCGCTCGGCGAGCGCCGCGAGTCACTGAACTACGAGATCGACGGCGTCGTGATCAAAGTTGACAACACGGCCGCTTGGGAGGCGCTGGGATCGACGGCGCGATCGATCCGGTGGGCGTTCGCCTACAAGTTCCCCGCTCGCACGGAGGTCACACGGATCACAGATATCGTCGTCCAGGTCGGCCGGACAGGTCGGCTCACCCCGGTTGCGCTGTTAGAGCCCGTCCAGGTCGGTGGCGTGACGGTCTCGCGGGCGACGCTCCACAACCCCGGCGAGATCGAATCACTCGGCGTCGACGTCGGCGACGAGGTCCGGGTGCTGCGGGCAGGCGACGTGATCCCCTACATCGACGAGGTGGTGGAAAAACACGCAGACGGGACGTTTGAGTTCCCCGATCGGTGCCCCGTCTGTGACAGCGCAGTCGAGCGCGACGGACCCCTCGCGTATTGTACCGGCGGGCTCGGCTGTCCGGCCCAGCAGGTGCGAGCGATCGAACACTACGTCAGTCGCGGGGGCCTCGACATCGAGGGATTCGGCCCCGAGCGGATCGAACAGCTCCGCGAAGCAGGCCTGCTCGAATCGTTGCCGGACCTCTATCGGCTCGATCGCGACTCAATCGCCGAACTTGAGGGGCTTGGCAAGACGAGCGCGGACAATCTCGTCTCGGAGATCGAAGCCGCCCGCGAGCCGCCGCTTGCGGACTTTTTGACCGCGCTGTCGATCCCCGATGTCGGGTCGTCGACCGCCGAAAACCTCGCGCGATCGTTCGGTACGCTTGAGGCGATCGCCGATGCCGATGAGGCGGCGCTCGCCGAGGTTGACGACGTAGGGCCGATCGTCGCCGAAAAGATCGCGACCTTCTTCGAGAATCCAGAAAACGAGGCAGTGATCGAAGAACTACTGGCGCTCGGGGTCGAGCCGCAGTCGGTCGAGACAGACACCGGCAGCGACGAACTCGACGGGCTCACCTTCGTGTTCACCGGCTCGTTGTCGGCGCCCAGAAGCGACGCCCAGGCGCTCGTCGAGCGCCACGGCGCGAACGCAACCGGCAGCGTCTCGGGCAACACTGATTACCTCGTGATCGGCGAGAATCCTGGACAACGAAAGCGCGATGATGCGGAATCCGAGGACGTCGCGATCCTCGACGAGGACGCCTTCAGTGCGTTCTTGGCCGAGCACGGCATCGAGTGGCCGCCAGAGGAGTGAGCGGAGCGAGTGGACAGTTTGGAACCACGTGCGATCGCCGGACGATCGCACTGCAGCCGACTACGGGGCGGGCGGCTCGCCGTCGTAGGCGTCGTGATCCCTGAAGAAGTTCAGCATAGCGAACTTGAGCTTCGTGGGCGCAATGTCGGTTAGCTCCTCGCGTTCCTCGATTGGGAATGCCTTTCGCACGCTGTATTTGCCCATATCGGCGTTCGTGTAGCGTTTGTCCGCGAGAATCCGGACGCCGAAGTCCTCTGGCGATCGGATCACCCGGCCGAGCGCCTGTCTGGTCTTTCTGATCGTCGGAATCTCGACGGCGTACGCCCAGCCGGCGTCGCGACCGCCGGGGGAGCCGCCGTAGATGCGATCGTACGCCGCCTGGACGGCATCCATTCGCTCTGAAAGGTGCGGATAGGGAACACCGACCACGACGACAGTGCGGGCGTCGTCGCCGTCGAAGCTCACACCTTCTGCGAGTGTGCCCCAAAGCGAGGTGAAAAGCGCCGCATCCTCGCTCGTGACGAACTGCTGGCGGAGGTCTTCGGTCGGGACGCCCGCCTCGTCGAGCAGCAACTCGCCGAGGTCGCCTGCGGCTGGCCCGCCGATCGAACCGCTGAGTCGCCCGTGGTACCGTTCGGCTTCGGCGTAGGAGGGAAAGAACGCGAGCGTGTTGCCAGGCGTAAAGCGGATTACGTCTGACAGCAGGTCGGCGATAATCGACTGGGTTTCGGGGTTCGATCGCTCGCTGGCGAACAACGCCGGCGTCTTGACCGCGTATGTCCGGCGGTTCTGTTCAGGATACTCGAGACCGTACGCGAGAGTTGCAGGGTTGTCCAACCCGAGGACGTCCTCGGTGACGTCGAAGGGCCGAAGCGTCGCGCTCATGAGCACACTCCCGTACACCTCCTCGAACAGCCCGCGCGTTACCTCTCGGGGAATGCAGGTGTACAACTCTGCGCGGCCGTAGACCTCGTCGGTGCCGGCGTCTCGACGCACGCCGAGGACCGGATGTTGGCCCAGTTCGGCACCTTCGTCCATCCACGTGCTGATGAACGTCGCCGCCTCGAGCGTCGACGACTCTGCGCGCGTAGTTGCTTCGCCTTCCTTGTACGCTCGTTCGTACTCCTCGTCGAACGCCTGCCCCAGCTGGATCGCCAGTTCAGTTTCGATACCAATCCCTTTGCCCTCGTAGCGATCGAGGAACGCAAGCGTAAGCTCGTCGCGGGCGTCCTCGTTCGCGATGGGGACGTCCGTCCAGGCGTCGCCGACGGATTCGCGATCGCCGAAGCCGAACGACGACTCGTACGTCTCGATGAGCGCCTCGTGGAACGCACCGATCACGTTCAGCGCCGGCTGGGCGCGAGAGTCGTCTGTTCCCTCTAGTTCGTCGATCGCCGAGGCGAGGGTGTTCTCTGTCAGCGTCCGTGTCGCGTGGTCGCGGGCGGCCCCCTCGATATTGTGGGCCTCGTCGAACACGGTGATCACGTCCGCCGGGTCGCGATCGAGCCACCGGAAGAACTGCTCGCGGATCATCGGATCGAGCAGGTGGTGGTAGTTACAAACCACGAGATCGACGGATTCGAGGCCCTCCTTGAGCAGTTCGTAGCCGCAAAAGCCCTGGCTGCCGGCGTGTTCGAAGATTTCGTCGGGTGTCCGGACATCCTCGAAGAGCCAGGAGAAAAACTCGTCAGTGTCGTCGGTGAGGTTGTTGTAATAGTAGTCACAGACGTTCGTCTCTGCGACATCGTCGATCTCTGCCTCGACCGATTCGAGTTCCTCGACGATCGCCCCTCGGGCCTCGGTGGCGTCTGTGTCGCCCTCGCGGCCCTCCTCAAGGAGCTCCTGTTCGCGGCGTTCGAGCTGGGCCCGATCGGCCTGTTTGTCCACGAGCGATCGGGTGGTGTCGCGCAGCGACTGACACTCCTGATAGCCAACGTCGATGTGACACATCGAGGACTTGCCGCGGAAGACGACCGCCCGGATCGGCTCGGTCCGGGTGATCGCGCGGGCATCCTCGATGAATTGGCGCATCTGCTGGTGGACGTTTGTCGTAATGACCACCGTCTTGTCGTGTTCGCGGGCGAACGACAGCGCCGGGACTAACGCTGAGAGCGTCTTGCCAGTCCCCGGCGCGCCCTCGAGCAGGACATCCTGCCCGCGCGCCAGCGAGTTCGCAATCCGATCGATCGCCTCCCGTTGGTTCGGGTACGGCTCCTTGTAGGGGAAGAACCGAAGGCTGTCGTCGACGGCTGCCACAGGGAGTGATTCGCCGCGATCCGGCTAAAACCCTCGGCTGCAAACCCACAGGGCAACATGAAACAGTGCCAACCCGAAGGATGTGCAGTATCGCCGCACAATAGCAGCAATCCTTTCCGGTAACTTCGCGATTACTAACCGTATGTCGACACAAACTGAATCAGCGACAGCAAGCACAGTGACCGACTCAGAGAGCTGGAAGCCGGGTGTCGTCGGTGGGTTGGCCGGCGGACTCGCCTTTGGGGCGCTCATGAGCCTCATGACACCGATGGTGCTGCAGATGGCGATTCCAGCGCTGTACGGTATCGAGGGACCGGCAGGTGCGATCGGCTGGATTATTCACATGTCTCACGGAGCAGTTCTCGGGCTCGTGTTCGCCGCGATCGCCGGTGTCGCCCTCGAATCGGACGCGTCGATCGGGAAAACAGTCGCAACCGGCACGGTATACGGGATTGCGGTGTGGGTGATCTTCGCGGTACTTGTGATGCCAATCTGGCTGTCGGCGGTCGGCTTCGCCGGTGCGCCGCCGCTGCCGAACATCGGTGTCGAGAGTCTTGTTGGCCACACGGTCTACGGGATTGTACTCGGCGCGGTGTACGCAACCATGCGTGAGTAATCAGTCGACGAATACCAAATTCAGCGAACGGGATCGATATTTTTTGCCGAAACCACCGCGCAGAGGCAGGTGAGTGCGACCGATCGCTCAAGTTGTTCGACTAATACGATCAGCCGAGTAGTTCGACCAGATCAGCCGAGCAGTTCGACCAACAGCGCGTTCTGGGCGTGCAGGCGGTTTTCGGCCTGATCCCAGACGATCGCCCGATCGCTCTCGACGACGGCGTCGGTGATCTCCTCGCCGCGGTGGGCGGGCAGACAGTGCATCACCTTTGCGTCGCTGCCCGCAAGCAGCGTCTCGTTCAGCTGAAAGCCCTCGAACGCCGCCAGCTTCTCCTCGCGTCGGTCTTCCTGTCCCATACTGACCCACACGTCGGTATAGACGACGTCCACACCCTCGATCGCCTCGGTTGGATCTGTGGTCACCGCGGGTGGGTTGCCGATCTCGGCGGCGCGATCGAGCACGTCGTCGTCCATCCCGTAGTCGGGCGGCGTGGCGACAGTCAGCTCAATGCCGGCGAGCGCGCAGCCGATGACGAACGACTGGCCAACGTTGTTGCCGTCGCCGACCCACGCGACCGAAACGTCCTCGTCGAAGCGCTCGCGGATCGTCAACAGATCTGCGAGCGTCTGACACGGGTGGGCGTCGTCGGTGAGGCCGTTGATGACGGGAACCTCGCTGTACTCGGCGATCGTCTCGATATCTTCGTGGGCGAACAGCCGGGCCATAATGCCGTCAACATAGCGTGAGGCCGCTCTGGCGGTGTCTTTCAGCGGTTCGCCGTGACCCAGCTGGATATCTTCTGGACCCATGAAGATCGCGTGCCCGCCGAGTTTCGTCATCCCGGTTTCGAAGGAGATCCGCGTCCGGGTGCTCGGCTTCTCGAAGAGCATCCCGAGCGTCTGTTGGGGGAGTTGGGCGTCGTCTGCGCCGGATTTCATGGCTTCAGCCCGATCGAGGACCGTCTCAAGCTCCGCGGCGCTCAGATCGTCGATGTCGAGGAAGTGCTCGATCGAGAGGCTCATTTGCCCACCTCCATGGATTCACAGACCGACACCAGGACGTCGACGGCTCGATCGAAGTCCGCGAGCGGGAGATGCTCGTCGGGGGCGTGATCAAGGGAAGAGTCGCCCGGCCCGTAGGTGACCATCGGACAGTCCCAGTCAGCCGCGTAGAGGTTCATATCGCTTGTGCCGGTTTTTCTGAGCAGCCGAGGGTCACCGTCGGTCGCACGAATCGCGACGCGGAACGCCCGCGCCAAGGGCGTTCGGGGGTCTGTCATCACCGGTGGGATCGGCTCTTTCCAGTTGACCGTCCCGGTTTCCAGTTCGGCGTCGGCGAGTTCGCGGACCTCGTCGATCGTCAGGTTCGGCGGCACCCGCAACTGCACGTCGACAGTCGCCTCCATTGACAGCCCGTCAACGGAGACGCCGCCGTCGAAGCCGACGGGTTTTGTCGTCACCTGCTCGAACGTTGGGCGCCACTCGTCGGGATCGAACACGGCCTCGACACGGTTCCACCACCCGATCGCGTGCTGGATTGCGTTCGGCTCCGGCCGGGAGGTGTGGCCCGACTCGCTCGTCGCGACGTACGTTCCCGCGAGGAAGCCGCGGTACCCGAGGGTAATCCCGTCCCACCCGGACGGTTCGCCGTTGATGACCGCCTCAGGTTCCTCGCGCGTCTCGACGAGGTGTCTCGCGCCCCGGGAGCTCGTCTCCTCGCCGACGACACCGACGAAAGACGCCCCAGTCTCGACAGCAGCAACGGCCATCGCCGCGAGCGGTCCCGTCGCGTCAACGCTGCCTCTGCCCCACAGCTCAGGCCCCGCCTCGCCGTCTTTGATCTCGACGGGGATCTCGCCGGGAACCGTGTCGATGTGTGAGGTCAAAAGGGCCGTATCGTCACCCGGCGCGTGGACGTTGCCGACCGCGTCGGTGAACGCCTCCCGATCGTGCGCCTCGAAGAACTCCACGAGCCGCGAGGCCGCTTCGGCTTCCGCACCGGAAACCGACGGCGTCGACACCAGCTCGTACAGGAGCGTCCGCCCCTCGGTGGTCAACGCTGGGTGGGCGTCCGCCGAGACGGGTTCGTAGACTGCGCTCATGATAGTGCCTCCGTGAGTGCGTCGACAACCTCGTCAGCGTGAGACTCCTCAATAATGAGCGGCGGTAAGAGCCGGACGACCGTCCGACCCGCCGGCAGCGCCAACACGCCGTGATTGAGCGCGAGGTCGCGAAGTACCCGGTTGGCCCCCCGTTTCACCTCAATCCCGATCATCAACCCGTTGCCGCGGACCTCCCGAACCGGCAGGTCGTGGTCGGCGGCCGCAGTCTCCATCGACTCCATCAGATACGCCCCGACGTCGCCGGCGTGGGTTGGGATATCCTCGGCGAGGAGCGTCTCGATCGTCGCGTTCGCAGCCGCACAGACGACCGGATTGCCCGAAAAGGTCGAGCCGTGGTCGCCGTGGTTCTCGGCGATCCAGTCCGCACACAGCGTCGCGCCGAGCGGCATGCCGTTGGCGATGCCCTTCGCGGTCGTGAGCATGTCCGGGACAACCCCGGCCTGCTCGCAGGCCCAAAGCGTTCCCGTCCGGCCAACGCCGGTTTGAATCTCGTCGAACACGAGCGCCGACCCCGTCTCGTCGGTTATTTCACGAGCGCGTTCGAGGTACTCGATCGTCGCCGGATGGATACCGCCCTCGCCCTGTACGGGTTCTAAAAATACCGCCGCGGTCTCCTCGTCGACCACCTCGGCCAGTTCCTCGTCGTCGCCGTAGGTCACAAACTCGATATCGCCGGCTAACGGCTCGTACGGCGCTTTGTACTTCTTTTTCCAGGTCATCGCGAGCGCGCCCATCGTCCGCCCGTGGAAGGCGCGTTTCGTCGCGATAATCTTCGAGTTCCCGGTGGCCGCGCGGGCAAACTTCATCGCCGCCTCGTTGGCTTCGGTCCCGGAGTTACACAGCCACACGTTTGGCAGCGCTCCCTCCGGAGAGGCGTCCGCAAGCCGATCGTACAGCTCCGTGCGAACCTCGGTCGGATACGACGCTTGCACGTACGTCAGTGTCTCAGCCTGCTGTTGGACCGCCTCGGTCACCGCCGGGTGGCTGTGGCCGAGCGGCGCGACCGCGTAGTTCGCCCCAAAGTCGAGGTACTCGTTGCCAGCGTCGTCGTAGAGATATGGTCCCTCGCCGGATTCGATCGTGATCGGTTTTTCAGAAAACACAAAGCCACTCATTGGTCCACCTCTGCGGGGTCGCTTCCCGCTGATTCTGTTGCCAGCGCGCTCGCGTCGATGTGCGTTCCCGCCCCGTTGACCGCCGAGACGATCGGCTTGTCGGCGTTGGCGTCTGAGACGATCGCCGTCGTCGCCCCGCCCGAGAGCGCCTCTGTGGCGGCCATGACCTTCTTTGTCATGAACCCCTCGGCCGCCGACTCGATCGCGTCGAGTTCGGCGGGCGTCGTCGCTGCGTCGATGAGCGTGTCCGGATCGTCAGGGTCCGCGTAGATCCCCGAGACGTCCGTCAAAAGGACTAGTTCCCCGCCGAGTGCACCGGCGATCGCCGCAGCCGAGCGGTCCGCGTCAGCGTTGACCGCGGTTACGCTCCCGTCTGACTCTTCGCCCAGTATGGGCACAGAGACGATCGGGGTGTAGCCGTCTGCGAGCACTCCCGTGAGGAGGTCGACGTTGACATCCGTGATCTTTCCAGAGTGATCGCCGCGTTTGATCTTCTTTTTGCCGTCTTCGAGCACTCGAACCGCGGACTTTCGTGGCCCGGTCAACAGCCCGCCGTCGACGCCGGAGAGCCCGAGCGCGTCGACGCCGGCGTTTCTGAACGCGACGGTCAACTCGGTGTTGAGCTTGCCGGCCATCACCATCGAAAACACCGACATCGTCTCCGCGTCGGTAAAGCGGCCGGTTACACCGCCGGGGGTCTCGACGTACGTCGGGTCGATCCCCAGCCGTTCGAGCGTCTCGTCGACGGCCGTCGAGCCGCCGTGGACGACGACAACCTCCCGTCCGTTCGCGACGAGGTGGGCGACATCTGCGATCGCCCCTTCGGGATCGACCGCGCGTGCGCCGCCGATCTTGACGACGAGTGGCGGAGCTCGCCGCTCGCCGCCGTCGGTGCGTACCTGGTTCGCCGAAGCGGCGGGCTGTGCTCCCGTCTCATCGACCGCATCGATGAGCTCGTCGTGTGCGGCGAGGAGGTCCTCGCGCGTGTACGTGGATTCCATGTGTCGAGTGTCGAACGTAGTCGGTTCGTCTCAGGGTGCGCCAACCGGGTGAAGTCCGATGAAGTCGAGGCCAGCGGTCTCTTCGAGTCCGAGCGCGACGTTCGCGCCGTGGATCGCCTGGCCCGCCGATCCTTTCATCATGTTGTCGATCGCCGAGAAGACGACAATCCGCTTGTTCGAGGGGTCAAGCTCGAAGCCAACCTCGCCGTAGTTCGTCCCGGCGACGGCTTTCGGCTCCGGATAGCGGTAGACGCCACCCCCGCCGGCGACGAGCCGCATGAACGGCTCGTCCTCGTAGCTGCCGCGGTAGGCCGTCCAGAGATCGCCTTTCGAAACCGGTCCGTCGGGGAAGACGTGACAGGTCGCCGAGGCGCCGCGGATCATATCGACCGCGTGGACAGTAAAGGAAACCGAGAGCCCGAGGAACTGTTCGATCTCGGCCTCGTGGCGGTGGCCGATCGGCGCGTACGGGCGGACAATGCCCGATCGCTCGGGGTGGGAAGAGGCAGGGCCGCCGCCGGCACCACCCTCCGAGGAGCCGACCTTCACGTCGACGACGATGTCTTCGGAGCCACCCAGGATGTCGGCGTCGAAAAGCGGCTTCAATCCGAGGATCGTCGCGGTCGCGTTACAGCCGCCGGAGGCGATGAGGTCTGCGCCCGGCAGCGCCTCACGGGTGAGTTCGGGGAGCGCGTAGACGCTGCGATCGAGATATTCGGGTGCGCTGTGGCCGTCGTAGTACTCCTCATACTGTGCTTCGGTGTTGAGCCGAAAGTCCGCCGAGAGGTCGACGACGGTGTCGGCGTGGTCGAAGAACTCGTCAATTTGGCCCATCGACACGCCGTGGGGCGTCGCCGCGAACAACACGTCGACGGAGTCGAGGTCTTCCGGCGAGGAGAAGCGAAGGTCGAGTCCCCGAAGATTCGGGTGGACCGAGCCGACGGTCTTGTTGTCGTACGATCGGCTCGTCGCCTGGGCGATCTCGAAATTCGGATGCCCAGCGAGTAGCCGGAGGAGTTCACCGCCAGTGAACCCAGAGCCGCCGATAACAGCCGCCGACAGCGTCTCCGAGTCGATCGGGGTGTCCTCGCTCATGCAATCGGTGCCTCCGCCGCGTCTGATTCGGCCGCCTTCGTCTCCAGCCAGTCGACGACCCGCGCAGGCACGTCGACGTCGGTCGAGTCGTTCAGCGCTTTGAATTCGACCGTGTGGTTGACCTCGTGGACGGTGTATTCGCCGCTGCCCGCGCCGCCAACTTCCATCAGATCGATGCCGAGCAGCCCATCGCCGACCGCGTCGCTGGCTGTTTCGACGAGATCGAGCGCCGTCTCGTCGAGTTCGAACGCCGCGGTCTTGCCGCCCTTGGCGGCGTTCGTGAGCCAGTGCTCCGATGATCGCGTCATCGCGGCCACCGGCTCGCCGTCAGTTGCGAGCACGCGGATGTCACGGCCCGGCTTGTCGACGAACTCCTGGACGTAGAACACCTTGTGCTCGTAGTGGCCGAGGGTCGCTTTGTGTTCGAGGATCGCTTCGGCGGCGTTTCTGGAGTCGATCTTGGCCATCAGCCGCCCCCACGAGCCGACAACCGGCTTGAGAACACAGGGGTAGCCGAACTCCTCGATCGCCTCAAGCGCCGCGTCGGTCGTGAACGCGACCTTCGTGTTGGGCGTGGGCACGCCCGCCTCAGCAAGCGCGAGGCTGTTTTTGGCCTTGTCCGCACAGATGTCGGCGGTCCGTGGGTTGTTGATCACGGTGACGCCGTAGCTGTCGAGGAACTCTGTGGCGTACAGCGATCGGCTCGTCGCCAGACACCGATCGATCACCAGATCCAACTCGGAGACGTCAGTGGTCATCCTGTCGAGGCCGAACTGCTGTTTGCGGACGTCGATCTTTTCGACCTCGTGGCCGCGATCGCGCAGCTCGTTCAACAGCAGCTTCTCATCCCGGCGAATCCGTGAGTAGAGTATCCCGACGTGCACTGTTACTCACCCCAGTCCTCTTCGAGCTCGGGGGCTCGATCGAGGACTGGTGGTGCCGTATCGATAACCTCGAGTTCTGCACCGCAGGTGCCACAATCAATGATCTCTCCAGCCTCCAGATCGTCGTGCAGGGATAGTTCGGCCCCGCATTCGACGCATTCTGCTTCGCTCATAGTGTACCTGCCACTATCGCGTACGAGTACATAAAGGCTTCGAACTTATCAGACAATAAACATTCTACGCAGCCGAAGCTACCGGTGAATTCAGGCGGTTAACGCCGCATGAGAAATCATATGTCAGATTTCATGATATCAAATTCGTCCCGTTAGGGACGGTCGTCGGATCGCCGGCTCAGACACGATCGAGTACCTCCGTGTCGAGCATATCGGCGGCCGTCTCGAGGGCCGATCGGCGGTCGGCTACCGCGGCCGTGTGGGCATCCACGTCGGCAGTCGCCGCTTCGATCGTCGCGTCGACCGCGGTAGGAGCCGGCCCGCCGACGGAGTCACGGCTTGCGACGCTCGCCGCTGGATCCAGCGCCTCCTCGATCGCCGCTTCGGTCACGTGTTCGAAGAGGGACTCACCGAGGACGGCTTCAGCGGCCGCGTCAAGATTTGCGGCTGTGACCCCCTCTGGCTGTGTTTCGGCAGCCTCGGCGGCGTGGGCGACGAGCTCGTGGGCCGTCCGGAACGGGATCCCAGCCATTGCGAGCAGGTCGGCGATCCCGGTCGCCGTCGAGAATCCCTCACCCGCGGCGGCCGCAAGCGCCTCGGAGTCCCAGTTGGCTGTCGAGACCGCGCCAGCCGCGACGGCGCTTGCCTCGGTGACGACGTCGATCGCCTCGAACGCGTGACCATGCGCGCGTTGCAGGTCACGGTTGTACGCCCGCGGGAGCCCTTTCAGCGTCGAGAGCACGCCGGTGACAGAGCCGATCGCGTCGCCGGCGACCCCCCGTGTCAGCTCCATCGTGTCAGGATTCTTCTTTTGTGGCATGATGGAAGAGGTCGAGGAGTACGCGTCCGACAGCTCGAGAAACCCCTTGTTCGAGTAGACGATGAGGTCCTCAGCAAGTCCCGAGAGCGTCGTCGCGTGCGCTGCGAGCGCCGCGGTCACCTCCGCGAGAAAGTCTCGCGCGGCAGCGGCGTCCATCGAGTTCCGCATGACGCCGTCGAACCCAAGCAGCTCGGCGGTCCGCTCGCGATCGATGTCGAAGGGCGTCCCCGCGAACGCGGCCGCCCCGAGCGGTGATTGGTTCGTCCGATCGTACGCGTCACGCAGGCGCGCAGTATCGCGGGCGATCGTCGCCTCGTAGGAACACAAAAAGTGGGCGACAGTAATGGGCTGGGCGGGCTGGAGGTGCGTGTAGCCGGGCATCGTCGTATCGAGATGCTCGGCCGCAGTCTCGAGCAGGGACTCCCGCAGCGCGATCGTCGCCTCGATCGCCGACAGCAGGTCTTCGCGCAACTGGTAGCGAAGACAGGCTGCAACTTCGTCGTTTCTGCTGCGGGCGGTGTGCATCTTTCCGCCGACGGGGCCGATCCGATCGATGACAGCGGATTCGATCGCCTCGTGGACGTCCTCGCCGTCCGGCAGCGCACCGTGACCCGCCGTCTCGACGGCATCGAGCGCCCCGAGGATTTCGGCGGCTTCGTCATCGTCGATGATCTCCTGTTCGGCGAGCATGAGCACGTGGGCGCGATCGACCGCGAGATCCGCCGCGAAAATCCGCTCGTCGGCCGCGAGGCTCGACATGAACCCGCGGGCGGGACCGCCGCTGAAGCGATCGCGGCGAACGACCGTTTCAGCGCCCTCGTCAGTCATTGTTACTCGAAGGTGCCGCCGTCGGCTTTCAGGGTGTCTTCTTCCTCGGACTCTTCGGACTCTTCGGACTCTTTAGACTTATTCGCGGCTTCGGTGACCGCGGCGGTCACCTTGTTGGCCAGCCGGCTCTGGAAGCCGTGGTACTTTGCGACGCCCGTGGCGTCTTCCTGTTTGATCCCGTCGACCGTCTCGGTGTTGAACGAGGCGGCGGATTCGGAGTACACCGCGTACTCACTGTCACGACCGACGACGCGGGCCTGTCCGCCCTGTAGTTTGATCGTCACCGTGCCCGTAACTTTCGTCTGGGTCTCCTCGATGAAGCCCTCGAGCGCCGAAACCAACGGCGCGTCGACGAGACCCTCGTAGCCCTTCTGGGACCACTCGTTGTCGACGAGCGTTTTGAAGTCGCGCTCTTCTTTGGTCAACACCAGCTGTTCGAGCCCCTCGTGGGCGTTGAGCAGCGTCGTGGCAGCCGGATGCTCGTAGTTCTCACGCACCTTCAGCCCGAGCATCCGATCTTCCATCATGTCTGTGCGGCCGACGCCGTAGGAGCCGGCCAGTTCGTTGAGCGTCTCGATCAGCTCGACCGGTCCGTAGGCCTCGCCGTTCAGGGCGACCGGATAGCCGTTCTCGAACTCGAGTTCGATCGTCTCGCTCTCGCCGGTCGGGGTAGTCGTCCACTCGTAGATATCCTCGGGCGGAACGTAGCTCGGGTCTTCTAAGTGGCCGCCTTCGATCGAACGGCTCCAGATGTTGGTGTCGATCGACCAGACGCCTTCGTTGCCGCCCTGGACAGGGAGGCTCTTTTTCTCGGCGTACTCCATCTCCCACTCGCGGGTGAGCCCAAGCTCGCGGACGGGGGCGATGACCTCCAGGTCGCTCGAGCGCCAGACGGCCTCGAAACGGAGTTGGTCGTTGCCCTTGCCCGTGCAGCCGTGGGCGATCCCCGTACAGTCGTGTTCGAGTGCGACTTCGAGAATCGCCTGTGCGATCACCGGCCGGGCGAGCGAGGTCCCGAGTGGGTATCCCTGGTAGTCTGCGTTCGCCCGAACGGAGTCCAGACAGAGCTGTGCGAACTCTTCGGTTGCGTCAACGACGTAGTGTTCGAGATCGAGCGCCGCCGCAGTCTCTTCGGCCTCCTCGAACTCGGCTTTCGGTTGGCCGACGTCGACGGTGACGCCAATCACTTCGTCGTATCCGTACTCTTCTTCCAGAAGCGGAACGCAAACGGTCGTGTCTAGTCCACCGCTGAACGCGAGTGCCACGCGCTGTGTCATTACACCGTTCTCGGACGCTCTACCCCTTAAATTCAACGTTTTTAATTTTGTAATAAAATGGGGGACTGGACGCTACGGAACCAAGGACTGGAGGAATTCGAGGCAAAAGCCGACGACGAGAGAGAATGTGTATTAGGCCCAGAGGGCCGGTCGTCGTCGGTCACCGACCGGTCGCGGTCGGCGTCGAGGCGATCGGACCCGTCGCTCAGCGGGAACAGCGGGCGCGCTGGGACGGAATCCGCTCATTGGTTACTGTACTGGGCTTAATTCATAAAAACATGTCGTGAGTACTGGTGACAGTCCACGAAAACAGACAGCAGCGATCGCGGACGGTCAGCCGTCGATTGGAGCGATCGAGTCGTCGAGTAGATCAGTTGTGTCGATTGTCACAGTAAAGCGCGCGCCGCCGGCGTCAGCCGCCTCGACCGCGATCGACCAGCCGTGGCTGTCGATCACCTGCTGGACGATCAACAACCCGAATCCAGTCCCTTCCGTGTCGGTCGAGTAGTCCATCTCGAAAATCTGGTCGCGCTCATCGAGATCGATTCCAGGGCCGTCGTCTGCAATAAAGAACCCATCATTGGTCGGAGCGACGATAATCGAAACGTCCGGACCCGCGTGCCGAACCGCGTTGCTGAACAGGTTTTCGAACAGCTGCTGAAGTTGGCTTTCGTTGCCGGTGACTGTCGGGAGGCCATCATCGATCGCGATCGCCGCCGCCGGTGCGTCGATCATCTCCCATGCCGCTTCCGCACAGGAACCCAGATTGATCGGCGTCTGCTCGCTGGCGGCACCTGATTTTCCAGCCACCGACAGGAGGCTATCAGTCAGCTCCTCAACACGTTCGAGCGCCGTAATGACCGGATCGATGTGCGAGATATCGCCGGTTTCGGCCGTCAGTTCCGCACGCCCGCGAGCGACGTTCAGTGGGTTCCGGATGTCGTGGGAGATGACGCCCAACAGTTCGTCGAGTCGATCGCGCTGGGTCGCAATGAGCTCCTCGCGCTCGATGCTCCGCAGCGTCGAACGAATGTTTGCCCCAAGCAACTCTGCGAGCGATCGATCCCCGTGGCTGAATGCGTCCTCGCTCGTCGTCGCAAAGACCATCACGCCATAGGTCCCGAGCGGCACGTGCAGTTCCTTGCGGAACGGGGTCTCCTCGCGATACCGCTCAGATTCGGTCGTAATATCGTCGTAGTACACCGTAATCCCGGTCTCGTAGGCCTCCCAGACGAGTCCCTCGCCGCGATCGAACGCCGGTGGCGGCGATCCGATGGTCCGCCGGAGCGCAGGCGTGTACGCGATCGGTTCGAGCGTATCTGTCTGCTCGTCGTAGAGGTGGAGGCCGACCTTGTCGAATCCGAGGACGCGGTCAGCAGCGGTGACCGCAATCTCGGCGACCGCCGAGCGGGTTTCGGCCTCGATGAGCGACTGGGTGACCTCATGGAGCGCGTTCAGCTGGTCCTCACGTCGCTTTCGGTGCGTGATATCGCGAGCAATACCAACAAGCTGGTCCGATCCATCGACCTCGTTGTAGACGCCTTTGGCGGTGTCGTGAATCCAGCGGACCTCACCGTTGGGCCGAACGATCCGATACTCAATGTCGACCCCGTCGTCTGTGACCCCGTCGAACGCGGCCCGGACCCGATCGTGGTCCTTGTGGTGGATCGAGTCAAAGAACCGATCGGGCTCGTCGTACAGCTCTGCTTTCGGCCGATCCCAGACGGTTTCGTACGCCTCGCTCACGAAAGCAAAGTGGTTGTCATCGCCCGCACGGATCCAGACCACCTCGTCGAGATTTTTTGTCAGCAGTTCGAACCGCTCGGTTTGCTTGCGCAGCGTTTGCTTGCGTTCGCGATCAGCCGATACGTCGCGAATAATCCCACAGAACAGGGTATCGTCGATCGGCTGATCGAGTTGGGTAGCGGTGTATCTGATCGGTACAGACGCGCCAGTCGCGGTCTCGAATCGAGTCTCGATGTCGATCGTCGAACCATCCACGGCTGCGTGAAACCGTGATCGGAATTCTTCACGCTCGGACGCTGGAACAAGCTCAAGCAAGCTCATTCCTGAAAGCGACTCGGTCGAATAGCCAGTCAGTGACTCAAACGAACCGCTCCAGTGGCGGATCCGACAGTCGGGACCAATAATCAAGACAACATCGTTGGCCGTCTCGATCGCCGTTCGGATAGTCCGAGTGTCGAGATCAGTCACCAACGCGCCTCGTGCCGGTAGTGACTCTGTTGCATTTTTTTACGATAACCGCGCTGGATACATATATCATGCGGGCACAGTCAGACGATCGTGAGCGGTTCGAAAATTGGGATCCCGATTGCCCACAGCACCGCGGCGATCGGAAGCGTCGCCGCCGGTGGAATGGTCAGATTGTCGTCGATCGGAACGCCCCCGATAATCGGTTTGATTCCGTCGGCAACAGCCGCACCAAGCGCGCCGAGCACCGCGGCGATCACTGCTGGCAGTCCACCAACCGCAGGAATAACCACGATCGCTGCGAGGGCGAAGCTCACAGAGAACATCGTGATCCAGACCCGCGGCGATTTGTGCTCGTATGGGCCGTTCGAGCCGAGTAGCCCGCTGATCGGATCGCCGATCGCGAGCATCAACATTCCCGGCACCGCGACCGTCGGCGCAAACACGAGCCCAACGGCAGTCATACTCAGCATGTACAGCGCGTAGCCGGCGAGCGCCTCGCGTTCGTACTCGCGGGTGAGCCGATCGTAGATCGCATGATTCAATCCGACGACGATCCGCAGGAACTCGAGAGTGAGCGCGATCGTGGTCGCGAGCACGAGCAAGTACTGTACCTGCTGCCACGTCCCGAGTCCAAGGAGATACACCAGTGGAATCCCTGCCCCGCTTGCGTGTACCACCCGCCGTCCAATCTCAAGGCTCACGACAACCGCCTCACGACGAATCGGTCGTCACGGTGGTCTCGACAGCACCGTAGGCCGCCCGAAGGTCGGCAAAGGTGCGATCGCTCTCGGGGTCGAAAAGCGCCGATAGCTCCGCCGACAGCGACGGAACCGGCACACGCACCTGCTCGGCGGTGTCGCGCTCGCGGACGGTGACCGTCGCGTCGCCGTCGCCTTCGATCCCGTCACGGTCGACAGTCACACAGAAGGCAGTCCCGATCTCGTCTTGTCTGCGATACCGCCGACCGATCGATCCGGAGTCGTCGTACGCGACGCTCACTCCCTCGTGACGAAGCGAACTGGCAATCTCGTTTGCTAATTCGACGAGCCGATCGTCGGAGACAAGCGGAAACACCGCAACGTCTGTCGGCGCAATTTCGGGTACTAACGAGAGGTACGCCCGTGTTTCACCATCGACCGCGTCGGTCGCGTAGGCGTGTTCGATGAGCGCGTACACCGTCCGGCCGACACCGAAGGAGGGTTCGATCACGTGCGGCGTGATGTGTTCGCCCGACTCGGTGCGCTCTTCGATCGAGAAGTTCGCGACATCGCTGTCGACGGTGTAGGAGTCGCCGTCGACCTCGACAGTGACCGTATCGGCGTCGAACGCGGCTGGATCGTGCTTGGCCAACGACGCCAGCGCGTCGGCAACATCGCCAGCGTCGGCACCGAACTCGGGTCCGAGCGTCGCCATATCCGGATCGACCGTTGCCGCCTCGATCGTTTTGGGTTCGTCGTAGCGTTTGAACACGGTAAAGCGATCGCCGGAGTGCTCGGCGTGTTTTGAGAGATCGTAGTCGCCGCGGTAGGCGAAGCCAGCGATCTCGATCCAGTTGCCCGAGATCTCCGCCTCGGCGTCCCAACAGTCTGAGGCGTAGTGGGCTCGCTCGCCCGATCGGTGCTGGCGGAACCGGAACCGATCGGTGTCGATCCCGACCCGCTCGTACCACGCCTGGGCGACCCCGAGGAAGTACCCAACCCACGGCGAGGCGATCGTCCCGTCGGCAACCGCCTCGCCGATCGTGGTTTCGACGTATCCGCCGTCGTCGGCTTCCTGTTCGGGGGCCGGATACAGCGTGACCGCGACGTCAGCAACCTCGTCGATCGGCGGCTCGTCAGCTTCTGGGTCGATAAACTGCTCTAATTCGGCCTGGGTGAACTCACGAACACGAATGATACCGCGCCGTGGACTGATCTCGTTTCGGTACGCCGGCCCGATCTGCGTCACGCCAAAGGGTAACTGTCCGCGGGCGTACTCTTTGAGCCGCGGGAACTCGACGAAGATCCCCTGAGCCGTCTCGGGACGGAGGTACCCGGGTTGCCCGCTGCCGGGGCCGATCGCCGTCTCGAACATGAGATTGAAATCCTCGACTGGCTCGCCGGCCAGCGCCGCGTCGCACGCGGGGCACGCGAGGTCGTGCTCGGCGATCAGGTCCGCGACGGCCTCGATTCCGAGCGCCTCGGCGTCTTCAATGCCCTCGATCGCGTCCTCAACGAGGTGGTCCGCACGGTGGCTCTCGCCACACTCCGCACACTCGACGAGCATGTCGTCGAAGCCATCGAGGTGCCCAGACGCCTCAAAAACGGGCTCGGGCATGATCGTCGGCGCCTCGATCTCGTCGTTGCCGAGTTTGACCGTAAACTGATCGCGCCAGGCGGCTTCGACGTTGCGCTTCAGCGCCGCCCCCTGTGGGCCAAACGTGTAGAAGCCCGCCACGCCGCCGTAGGCCTCATTCGAGCCGAAAAAGAAGCCACGTCGCTTTGCGAGTTCCATGACGTCGGCTTGCTCGGCCATCTAGATTGCCTCCAACAGATCAATATCTCGGACGACACCGATCAGTTCGCCGCCGGAGACGAGTGGGATCTGCTCGATGTCGTTTGTGATCATCGCCTGGGCTGCCTCGCGCGCACTCCGTTTCCGAGTAACGGTGACAACATCCTCGCTCATGAATTCCGAAACTGCCTCCGCAGGGATCTCGACGTTCCGGGTCGGCAGGTAGCGCCCACCGACAGCTTTGATGCCCTCCCACGCCCACGCAGAGTCCTGTTCGGCGATCGACTCGCCGGTTTCTTCTTCACCTTCGACCACACGGGCCACCTCGACGATATCGACCTCGGTGATAATGCCAGCCATGTCGGCGTCGTCGTCGAGCACGATCGCGTAGGGGACGTTTGCGTAGTAGATCTCGCGCTCGGCGACGGGCAACGGCGTCTTGACGTAGGTCGTGTTGATGTCCGTCGAGGCGAGGTCGCCGACCGCGACGTCGCCGTTGGCGTTCTCGCGGGCGATCGCCCGAATGAGATCGGTGACGGTAATAATGCCGTCGAGGTCGCCGTCACCGTCCTCAGCGACGACTGGAACCCGACGGGTGCCGGTCTCACGCATGAGTGCGGCGGCAGCGGCCAGGGTTTCTCCGGGGTCGATCGTTGGGACGTCCCGCATGAGAAGCGCCAACTGGTCCTCATCGGGGTTTTCGATCAGGTCGTCCCGCGAGACGAGTCCGCGGAATACCGCTGTGCCGTCGACATCTTTGACAACCGGGACAGACGAAAAGCCGTGCTCTTGGAGGTACACCAACACGTCGTCGCGCGTGCCGGGCAAGGAAACCGTCACCAGCGTGTCGCGCTGTGTCATTGCGTCCGAGACGTTCATACCCGCTGTAGCGTTGGCCAGCCTCTTGTATACTCCGAAGCCGTATTGACTGTTCCACTGCCCGAGACCACGGTTAATCGGCGAAAGGTCCACAATTCGGTTCGAAAGGCACAAACACCAGCATTCTCGACGAAAAAGCAGCACATATGTGTACATATATCGGCAGATCAATACACAAACGTGTTGATACACCAACGACAGTTTCGACGGGCTTTTGTATCAACGGATGAGACATACAACCATGACACCGAACCCCACACCAGGGACGGACGGATCGAACCCCGAGGTCATGGCCTCGGTCGATGGAGACGATTCCCGCCCGAGCCTTATTATCGCGGACGTTTCCCGCGACGAGGCGTGGGTTTCGGTCCGAGCCGACGATGCGCCCGTGCTGGCTGAGTGGTGCTGATCAATCGCTTTTGCGGGCACAACCCCGTCTGATTTGTCGGTGTTACTTCATTCGATTGCCAGCGCCGCCGCCAGACACGTGTTCGCGTTCCCATGCCGTGACAAGCGCGTCGAGTAGTTCAATCGTTGGGACGTCGACTCCCCGTTCTGTTGCCCGATCGACGATCGCCCCACAGATCGCCCCGATTTCGGTTCGACTGCCGCGTTCGACGTCTTGAAGCATCGACGATCGATTCGCGGCGGTGGCGTCGACCACAGCTTCGACCGCCTCGATCGCGCGATCGGCTGCGAGTTCGACACCACAGACGCGGGCGGTCTGGGCAGTTTCGCGGGCAGCCGATCGGGCGATCGAGTTGAGCGGGGGCTCTGCAAGCACGCCGTTTGGCGACCGCGTGAGTGCGGTAAGCGGATTAATCGCCGCGTTCACCGCGAGTTTTTCCCATCGTCGCCGCGGCATGTCGGTCGCGACGAGAGCGTTTGCGCCGACATCGCGGAACGCCTTCCCGACCCGCTCGGCCCACGCATCCGTGCCACCGCCGTGGCGGCCGATCGTCACCCGTCCGCGGCCGGTACATTCGACCACGCCCGGCTCTGGAAGCCGCGCGCCGTAGGTCGCGGTCCCCGCAAGAACAGTTCCCGCAAGCCCCGCGGCGAGGCGCTCTTCAGTCAGGCCGTTTTGTAGCGAGAGCACCGCCGTGTAGCGGTTCGATGCGAGTGCCGTGACTGCCGCGTCTGTGTCGTACGCTTTGACCGTCACGATCGCGACATCGGCGTCACAGCCACGCGCGCTCGTGACAGCGGTGGGATACACGTGGTCGTCGATCGCCCCGCGAATTCGCAGCCCATCCTCGGCGATCGCCGCCATGTGTGGATCGCGGCCGACGAGCGTAACCTCGTGTGCGCGCGCGAGCAGGCCACCGAGCAGGCTGCCGAGGCTCCCCGCGCCGAAGACGACAATCTCCATACCAGCGGGTCACGGGCGAGCAGTATCAAAGATGGCGATCGAAGCCGATCGGCCGGCACGCCGCGACAACAGAGCGAATCAGTCCTCTGCCCAGTAGTACAGTTCCTCTTTGCCCGCGCCGCAACTCGGACACGACTCGGGGAGTTCGTCGATTTGGCCCATCTCACCGCACTCCCAACATCGCCACATCAGATACGCTTCGCCAGCGCCGCCGGCAGTCGATCGATCGAGCGCCAACTCCCCCGTGGCCGTGGGTGCAGTCACGTAGAATCCGGAGCCGTCGAAACCTCTGATGACGCCCAGTTTGGTCCCATCGGCATCGTAGATTGCGTCGCCGATCTCGACGTGCTGTGCGTCCGCGTCACCGCCGCGTGTAGTCGGATTCATGAGTATGTTTATGTGTCACACGATATTGACCGTTCCGACGATACAGACCACACAGATTGCGATAGTGAGAGCCACAGACCGTGATAGTGGGAAGCACAGACCGTGATAGTGGGAAGCACAGACCGTGATAGTGGGGAGGATAACTATACGATCGCCCTGCGTGCGTTGTGGTATGAGCGACAATCCAGCGGACGGGAGAGTTCTCGAGGAGCAGAGACCACGCAAACGACGATCGATCGCGTCGTTCTTCCGCCAGTTCGCCGATCGGCTCGCTCGCGGTGAACCGGTTGCGGTCGATGCGGCCCAACACGTGGCCGTCGAAGTACCGGACGAACCGGACATGGCAGTCACAGTCGACCGCATGAACGGTCTCGTCTCGATTGACATCGAACTCGAATGGCCCGAAGAAGCCGGTTCAGTCGAGACAAGCGTTGTCGCCAGCAAGGCCAGCTTCGAGCGCTACGAGGACGCCGCCGGCGACTACCGCTGGCGGCTCCGCCACGACAACCGAAATATCATCGCCGACAGCGGCGAGGGATACACCTCGAAACAGAAGGCGACACAGGGCCTCGAAAGCGTGAAACGGAACGCCCCAGGCGCATACGTGCTCGATCGGTCACGCGACGAAACACCGCTAGGGGAGGGCGGCAGTAACGCGACGTTCGAGCTGTTCACCGACGAAGCTGGCGAGTGGCGCTGGCGGCTCCGCCACGACAACGGAAACATCATCGCCGATAGCGGGCAAGGCTACGCGTCGAAACAGAAGGCCAAACAGGGCCTCCACAGCGTCCAGACGAACGCTCCCGGCGCACCGATCGACCCGGTCGAGTGAATTGCGCAGCCAGCCAGCGCGATCGCCCGCCGACGCTCACATGAAGTCCGCAATTCCGCTTTGTTTGTTCGTGTCGTCCTCGAAGACTGATTCGAGCGATCGCTCCAAGATGGCGAGGCGCTGTTTGGTGTACTCACGGCAGTCGAACCGATCGGCGACCTCGATCGCGGTGTCGATGTACTTGTTGACCGATCCCTGATGGACGGTGAGGTTCACCCGGCCGCCGCACTCGCGACACTCGCCCGTCAGCGGCATCCGCCGGTACTTTTCGCCGCAGTCGAGACACCGCGTCTCCTGTCTGGAGAACGCCCGAAGGTTGCCGATCAGATCGGGCAGGAAGTGGTACTCGATCACCCGTTCGGCCACGTCAGTCTCGTCGACCGCCCGGAGTTTTCTGGCCAGCGCCAGTTGGGCGTCCATCTTGTCCATCATCGATCCGAGCGTCTTGTACGCCGAGAGGCTCGGTCCCATGTGGATGGTGGTTGTGTCGTGGGTATGATCGAAGCCGTGGTACTCTTCGTCGGTGCCGAGGATATCCTCGGCGATCGTGACCAGCTCCTCCGCCTCGTCAGGGTCGGCCATCCGCAGCGTCGCCTCGTAGAACTCTCGGGGATACTCCCTAACGATGTCCATGTTGTGCGCCTCGTCGTCGATCTCCGAGGGATCGATCCGCGAGGACATCACGAGGGGTGCGTCCATAGAGTTGTGTGCGTACAGCCAGTTAGCCGTGAAGACTGGATCGCCGCCGACCTGCAAGTCGTAGAGGAACCCGTCGTACGCGACACGCTCGATGTTCTTGACGCGGAGGTACGAGAGGTCACCGTCGACGAGCGGTCGAACATCGTCCAGTTTACGCTCGGCTACTTCCGGGAGGCCCCTGGCGTCGAGTTCGTCGATCATCTCCCGGAGTTTCTCGAGAGAGACATTGTCGCGGCGTTTCAGGTACTTCGGGATAATCTGTTTCACGCCGGAGATATCCAGCTCTCGGATGTCTATCAAGGCCTCAGGAACCGATACGACGAGGCTTTTTTCATGGTACGGTCGCTCGCCCTCCAACAGCCGTCGAAGGGGGTTATCCGTCGCACCGCCGGAGACCGTAACGTTGTAGATCGGCTGTCGGCGTGCGTCGCGTTCCCGTTTCGAGATATTCGCGACAAGTCCGAACCGATGGAGCAAGAACACGATACCATCTTTCACATCCTCGCTCGTGGTGTAGAACGCGATCGTGGTGTGGTTATCGTCACGCTGTTCGCTTCCGTCACCGGCGATAAATCCACGGAGGAACGACAGCGCGACCTCGTCTCGGCTCCGTAAGATGCAGTCTGGAATAATGTTTTCACTCGAACGGTAGCTGTCTCGATCTTCGAATCCGAGGTCGTACAACACCGCACGAAACACGGCAGGAAACGCGACCTCGTATGCTTTGTTTGTCCACCGGATTGCCGGTTCGACACCAAGGGATTCCTTGCTCGCAGAGACAACGCGATCGATCAGTTCCTCGTCCGCATTGTGGATCGTTGGACGAGTACCGGAGAGCGATCCCTCGGCAACGAACATGCCGAGCAGCCACGCAAATGACTCGTCGACGTCGACGTATCGATCGATACCCGTCGACGACCGCTGGAGTCCGATAGTCGCGTTCCAGTCCGGGGCGACGCCGGCCGTCGAAGCGATGTCCGTAAGCGTTTCAAAAGCAGTCTTGTTCTTCGAGAGACGATACGAGAGACCGCCGTCAAATGCGGCTCTCGTCTCACTACCCCGCGCCGAGTCCTCCCAAACGTCCGTGAGATACGACTGCACCGCGTCGTCAATGAAGACGTACGGATCGTCGACAGCGTCAACCACATCGATTGTCGTCGGTTCAGCCTGGACACCGAGTGTCCGAGGCGCGACGATCAGGTCGCCAGCCGCAAGATCGGCACCAGCCACCTCCTCGATACCGTCGTTGTACCGGAACAGACTATGGTGTTCGGTAATATCCAGCGATCGGCCGAACTGCGTCTCGATTCGGAGGAGATGCTCGTTTTCGTCTGCCTCGTAGCGGATCGCCTTCTCGATGGGTTTCAGAGACGCCTCGTGGGTATCGTCAAACGCGTACGTTTTCCAGCCTTCTGCGAAGCACGTCTTTTTCCGGAACTTCCCGTCGTACTCAATCGGACTCTCGAGTTCGTTCCAGAACTCCTCGAATGTGGTGAAGTGTATCGAACCGTCCGGCCCGACTGCAACGAGCCGTGAATCTTCGGCGACGCTCCCACCGCGTTGATCCGGCAGATACGACTTACTGAAGTTCAATAGCCCGTCCATGAGGAGCATCACACAGTCTTCGTCGCCGTCGCACTGCTTCTGTGAGAGATCGTTGGCGACGAGCGAGTGCGTCTCGGCCACGGTGAGACAGTACGTGTGGTCGATGTCCGATTCGACCACTGTGACAGAGCTGATGGGATCGACGATCGCGTCTTCGCTGCCGCCGTCGGCAGCATGCTCGGGCTGAGGACGGTGGCCTGGATCGGTCGCAGTGCGTTCTCTGCGGTCGATCGCGTCCCTGGACTGAACGGAGAGCACGTAGCGTTGGGCCGCCGCCTCTGAATCTTCGATCTCGGCCGCTCCGTCGATTCCGAGCCGCGAGAGCAACGCGAGCAGGTCGTCTTTGTGGGCCTGGCTGGCGATTGGCACCGATCGAACCGCTCCGTTGCGGTCCATGGTCGCAGCACCACCGAAGAATCCACGAAGATAGCCCGCGACGATGTCGTCGCTCGCGTTGAAGATACACTGTGGGACCCGTTTCGTGGCGTCAGCGTCAGCGTCGAACACGCTCTCGAAGATCGCCCGAAGCAGCCGACTGTGGACAATGACCGTCCCGTCGTCCGTACACACTGGGTCGACACCAAACGCTGAACGCAGCGTGTCGACGCAGCGATCGCGTGTCTGCTCGTCGGCAACGCGGATCGTCGTCTGGTGGACCGTTTCCGCAGGTGTCTCTTGTTCGGAGGTTGAACCTCCAGCCGCATAGCAGCCGAGTAGCGCTGCGACTCGTGGAGTCACCTCGATCGTTCGATCGATCTCGATCGACTCGCCCGCCAGGCTGAGTGTTGCATCTCTCGGCACGGACGCGAGCAGTGAGTCGATCGAGTCGGTGGTGCCCTCCAGCTCCGAACGCACCAGCTGATCGACACTAATCCCATCGGTGTCAACGACTGCTGCAAGGAGGTCGATCGTCGGCACTGGGTCACCCTCGATCACGTCGAGGTGTGCCGGCGTGATGAGGTGCTCATCCGCGGTTAGTTCGGTCGCCGCGCGCGAGCGAATCTCCGAGCCGTCGAAGACGTGCATCTCGTGATCCGGCGTGACGGTTATTTCCCGGCCGCGCTCGGTTTCCACGCGGACCATGTGGTCGGGAGCAACGTGTTTCGAGACCGCTTCGACCGGCTGCAATACCTCCTCGCCGTTCTCGGTCAGTGACGGGACAAACACGTCGCCGTCGAGTTCGGAGACGAGTGTGCCGAAGTCGTCCTCGGCGGGATCATCGAGGCGCGCGTCGACGAACTGGTCGATGCGATCGTGATGCCACGCGCCGGCTTCGTCGCGATACCAGAACGTCGTCTCCGGATGAAAGCAGTTGCGTCGTTTGGCCGCGTGAAAGTACGGATGTGCGTAGCCGACCGCCGCGGTGGTGAACCCGACGACTCGGCCGACAACCGCAGCGCTCGTGTGGGGAGCCATCCCGAACACCAACTCGCCGATCAGATCGTCGCGCTCGTTGATCTCGTAGAACGCCGGCAGCTCGTAGAAATCGGTCAACAGCTCGTCGACGAAGTCCGCGGTCCGCATCATGTGTTCGGCTGCCCCGTCCGAGAGCACGATATCCTGGACCTTCAGCTCGACAAGCTGATCGTCGTGAACGAGCGGCTCGCCGTCGATGTCAGTCTCATAGCCCAACTGTCGGAAGTGATCGGCAGTCACGTCGAGCTCCTCGGGGCGAACCGACGTAACCGGCAGATCGGTCATGTCGTAGCGGACAGTGCCGTCTTTGAACGTCGAGACGCCGTGTTTCGCCCGGAACACGCCCTTTGCGATCGGCTCGGGAACCTTGTGCTCTGAGGTGAGCCCCTTGACGCCTTTCAGAATGTCGAAGGATGCCTCACGCTCACCGAGTTCCGAGAGCGCGTTGCGATACTCCTCGCGGAGATCAACCTCCTGCCAGACGGCCGAGGAGACTTCCGATTCACAGCGCGGACAGACCACGCGGCCGGACTCGTCGGGTTCGCACTCGATCCCGCAGTTCTCGCACTCGTAGTACGGCTCGGTGTGAGTGTCGCAGTCCGGACAGGCAGATTTGTACGTATGTGTGCCACAGTCCGGACACTCACGGACCCCGATCTGGACGTCGAAAACACCTCGCCGGCCGCGATCGTCCATCTGCCGGGACGCCTCGGCGACGTTTCGCTGGTTCCCGCCAAAGTCTCGGATCGGAAACAGCGTGTGGACCGCCGGCGAGAGATCGCGCTTCTCTGATTTCTCGGGCCGACCCATCCGGTTGCCGATCCGGGTTGGGGCTCGCTCGCGGACCTCGAAGGGCGCGACCTCGTTGACGAGTTCGATCGCGTTCTCGCCGTCATCCCACGTTAACGCCCGCTCAGAGAGGTCCTCACGACTCCACTCGCGGCGCAGCCCGGCGGAAATACCGAGCGATCGGACGAGCAGCCGCCACTCGGGAACCCGTAGCGCGTCAGCGGTCGCGCTGTGTTCACACAGGAGGTGTTCGAGCGCCCGCTGGGTCGTCTCCGTGCGCTCGATCGCGAGCACGCCGTCGACGATTTCGCCGGCCTCGATCGCCTCTGCCAGCGACAGCGCCGCCTCGACAGAAATGTCATGCCACAGATACGTATACGCCGGATGCAGCGGACAGTCGTAGTCAGTTGCCCACGCGATCGCCTCCTCTGGGGTTGGGTCGTGCAAGTCGACGCGCGGGTCATCCGACAGCGCCTGGACGTCCGCACCAGCGGCCTCGAAGTCCTGAATCCACCACTCGTAGACGTACGAGGCAGGGACGAGCGAGTGGTTGTTCTCGATGAACTCGCCGATGTTGACGAGATACTCGCCCACGTCGATGATCTCTTCGACGCCGTTTCTGATCTCGAGGGCCTCCGCCGGATCGTCGATCGTCCGCACGTCGCCGTTGGCCAAGCGGACAGTTGGACCCTCGATCGAGTCCACGGGGACGACGCCGGCGGCTTTGCCCGGGCGCTCAGTCTTGATCTGTGTGCCAGTCGCAAGGAAGTCGTCGATCAGATGCATCGTCGCCGGGTGGACGCCTGCAGTCGCGAATCCGTGGTTTCGTGCACGGCCGTATCGGAGCCGGAAGCCGCCGGCTTCGGAGGGGTGTCCAAAGACAGGCCGGCCGGCGATCAGATCCCGGAGGTACTTCGTCGCCGGCTCCGCCCGAACCGGCCCGTGGCTCTCCGCAGAAGCGTCAGCATCCGTGCCGTCGCTTGCAGAATCATCCGTTTCCTCGCTCTCGTTGTCCTCGGTATCGCCGTCGGTGTGAGCAGTCTCGTCGTCGGCCGGGGCGTCTGTGCTGTCGGTCCCGATCGTCCCGTCGATGAGGTCCTGCAGCCACGGCCAGTCGACTTCGTCTAACTGGCGGGTGTAGCGCTGGATTTTCGGTGCCTTCAGCGCGATCCCCTCAGCCATGACGAGACACATCCCGCCGCGGGCGGAGTTGGTGTCGACGCGTTCGAGGTCACGATACCCCGAGACCTCCTCGTCGCCGGTGGCTTCCCCGTCGAGCATGATCGGCATGTTCCGGGCAATAAACCGGGTCTCTTTGTCTTTCGGGCTGTACTGGAGACCGGTCTCTTTGTCGTACAGACCGATCTCCTCGACGTAGCGTTCGACCTCGTCGTCGCGAGCATCGTACTCGGAGATGCCCAAAAGCGATCGCGCGTAGTCAGCGACGAGCACCGACAGGGCCTGGGCGGTCCCGCCTGCAGAGCGGATCGGCCCCGCGTAGTAGACGTTGACAAACTCGGTCCCGTCGCTGTTTTCGAGGAGTTCGACCCGATCGATCCCCTCAATCGGCGCGGCGACGACACCCTCGGTGAGCAGCGCGACCGCGGTCCGGACCGCGCCCTCGATCTTGCCCTCGCGGCTGTCGTAGTCGCCGACGGTCCCCTCGACGAAGTCGGTCACGAGTTCGAGAGCAGCCTCCTCGCGAGACATCTGGGCTTCCAGTTCGCGGACCCGTTCGGCAACGCCGTCGATCCCGAGGATGTTCTCGACGCGATCGGCCATGTCGCGGGCGACAGGGATCTCGATCTCCGGCTCGGGATCTTTGCCCTGGGATTTCGCCTCGCTCGCGAGCTCGATCGCCTCGTCGAGGCGGTCTTCGATCCGTCCGAAGTAGCGCTCGTCGTCGGGTCTCATATGTCAGCCCGACTCATCTTAGAGCCACAGGTCCAGATCGGTGACCTCGTCGTGGGATCGAACGAGGGGCTCCTCGAAGGCCCGCAGGTACACCTCGCCAGCAAACACGGTTCCGGCGTTGAGATGTCCCGCAAGCGCCTGTCCGCTGGGGCGCGATAAGACAGCGTGGGTGTGTGCGAACACCTCGCCGTCCAACAGCGCGATGTTGCCCACGCAGGCGGCGACCTCGAGTGGCTCTTCGAACGTCACAGACTGATACTCGGTGTCGGCTTGATCGTAGAACCACACCTCCGCGTCCTGGACCGCGCCCATCGCGTTGAACCAGCCGGCCTCAACGTCTTCCGCGCGCGCGAGTGACTCAATCTCCTCGCGCCAGTCGGCTCCGGTTTCGAGCCGCGCGAGGTACTCTCCGGTCGTGGTGACGTCGCGGTAGTGCATATCCACGCTGTAGCACGACGCGAAGAAAAAGCTACGTATCGAAGCGATGTTCCGCAGCCGATCGGCCTTTGCGGCTGGGTCACCAATACCCGAGTACAATGGTATCTGCACTATTCATTGTCAGCGAGCATGGCTACTGGGGCGAAGAATGTATCGAGCCGTTGACCACGCTCACAGAGGCAGGCGTCGAGATTACGGTTGCCACACCGACCGGGAACCCGCCAGTCGTCGACGAGCGATCGGTCGATCCCGAGGAAGTCGGCGAGGCACAGGCCGAACACGTGATGGAGGTCCACGAAACCGACGAGCGGCTGAACAACCCGATCGCGCTTGCGGACGCTGAGCCAGCAGCGTACGACGCGATCGTCTTCCCCGGCGGCCACGGAACCGAGTGGGACATCACCCAGGACAAACACGCGCGGGCGGCCCTTCGGACTGCCGTCGAGGGCGAGGACGGAACGGCACTCGTCGTCTGTCACGCGGTCGGCATCCTGGCGTTTACTCGTGACTCCAACGGGGAGATGCTCGTCGAGGGGCGAAACGTGACCGGCTTCCCGAACGCGTGGGAGGAAGGCATCGTCGACGAGCAGGACCTGATGCCCGACGGCCGAAAGCTCCCGTACTGGGTCGAAGACGAGGTCAAGGCTGCTGGCGGGAACTGGGATGCCGAACTAGACGACGACACCTCGGTGACCGTCGACGGCGATCTCATCACCGCCCGCGGTCCGCCATCCTCGCACGAGGCTGCGGTGACGCTGTTGGACGAACTCGGCGTCGATCGCTGAGGCGATCACGTCTGCGTTCGATCGCGAGCGAGTCGGGCGATCGGTTGTGACGGCTCACGGTTTCGAAATCCGAGCAAGGCCGTCATATTCAGCGATCGTCCGATATGGGACACAGCACCCAGTTTCATCGATCCACGTCGACAGCCACTCCTCAGCGATCGCTTCATCGATCTTCCCGGCATCGATGGAGCCCAACCTGACTGTTTGGCATTTCTACAAACGAAATGAGGGGGTGAGCGATGGTTCAGGTGACCAAACAAGTCGTACGAACGAAACCCGCGACAGAAAACTCGGTTAGATTACCATTCGAGTGTTGATCGGTGAGATTTGGGTGGAAATACCGCTGAAAAAACAGAGCTGCCGCTCGTGAAAACAGGCTCACACGGAGAAAATCGGCGGTCAGTCAGGTGGGGTGAACAGGCAGAACGCGACCAACGCAATCAGCTCTCCCGCAAGAATCGGGGGAGATTCACCCAGATCGACATCCATTGCGTCCCGCAGCATGAAGTTCGCCATCCGCCACACGTTATACAGCAGTGTCCCGACCACAAAGTACAGGAACCGGATGCGGAAGTCCTTCGATGCCGTCGTTGGCAGGAAGTGCTTCTTGATGGTCTTGTACTCGTTTTCAATCTCCATCCGCTGGCCGTACTGTCCAAGCAGCGCTTCTGCGCGGTGATGATCAATGTGCTCGTTCACCGTGAACACCGCGTACTTATCCCCGTCCTTCTTCGACGGCGTGTAGATGTACGTGATGTCGTGTTCACGACCGTCGTACTCGTGCGTGCCGTGCCCGATACGACTGTCGTACACGTCGTTGTCTTTGATCTCCTCGATGTTCTCCGCATCTACTTCCGCACGGGCTGGCTTCCCCAGCACGTATAGCAATCCACGCCGGTCGATCACATCCCGCGTCTCTTTGCTGCTGAACCCACGGTCAAGGAACACCTTATGAATGTTCACGTGACGGGCCGCCTGTTCTAACAAACTTTCCACGATGTCAGCACGAGATGTTCGCTCAACGTCCCATTCCATCTCGTGTTCCCACTTCCGCTTATCGCGTACCGGTTCCACCCCGAGGACAATCGGCGTGTTCTCTGCGATAATCGTGATCGTCGCAAGCTTGTATCCACGCTCATCGCTGTTTTTGAGCCCGGAAACCAAGTCCGGGTGCTCGGGGTCCAACAGTTTCTCTTTCCCGTCAATGGTCACTCTGATGGGGTCTCTGTCCGAGTCACGAGCTTGTTTCTCGGACATGAACGGCGAGGCGTAGAAATTCCATGCAGTGATGTCTATCGCCGCGTGAACCGGTTCCGTGAACCCAGCATCATCGTACGCTTCATCGGTGAGCTCCTCTAAGATGTTCTCAACGCCCGCGTGGAACGGTTCGAGGACTTCGTCACGGATTCGTTTCCACGCGGGAACCTGCGTCCCAGTCACGAATTCATCGAACGTGAGTTGTGATTCAGGCTTGGCGACCTTCTTCATCGTACGGTTATGCGAAGAGCCGTGCGGAACGCTTTCTCGTTCGCTAAGCCGGGCGAACCGGCGCGATGGAGTCGTTGTCCCGGCCCGAGACATATTTAGGTACCCTTGTCGCTCGAAATACGCTTCCAACGGGTACTTCGCGTTACTGGCACGATCTGCGGTGAATTCACTGAACCCAAGTTCAGTCGCACGCTCCACCGCGTCCATGATCTCCGTGTCACTGACCTGGTCGTGCTGAACCGTTTCAGGTCAAGTGCTGGCTCATTCGTCCGGATGATGTCGTGATCGCTGTACACTGACCGAATGACTTCAGCAGCGTCTTTCAGCAGTCGGCGTTCGTCCGGGTCGAACCGTTCTCGCTTATTGTGACTGATGATCTGCTGTGAGATCGGGCGGTCGAATCCGAGACGGAGATGCACGTACGCAGCGCCTTGCAAGCGGCGGGCGAGCTCCGACTGATTCAGATCGCGTGCGTGCTTGTAGAGGAATAACCGAACCATTGGTTCCAAATCGAACTTCGCACGACCGGGGTCGTCGTACCCGCTGAACCACTCGGCACCGATGTCGAGATTCGTGATGATGCGTGTGATGTGGTCGTGAATGTGGCACAGATCCTCTGTCTGGGCCTCAATAGACCGAAGGATTTCGTCTGAAGACGGTGTTTCAGACGCTGTCATCGACACCACCTTTCCGGAAGTCGTAGCTGTTGGTGACGCTGAAGCGAAGCAGGAGTTGACGCGTGGCTCCCGACCGCGAGCAGACCGTGGCCGAATAGTGGGGAGCCGTTCATAGCGTACCAGTATATTACTTTGAATCGAAGTGTAAGGATCGGGGTGTTGTTTCCGGAAACCTGCCTTAACCTACGCTATGGGTGGTTAAACGCGATGTGCGTGCGGGATAATTCGATTTCCAAATTGTTCCAAATCAAATTGTGTTTTGGAACGAAGCTAAGTTCAGAGTAGAAGAAAGTTTGACTACGGATGCCAACAGGGTATAGCGTGTGACACATGGCAGACACGCTTAGGGAATTCTTTGAGCTGCGTGGCGGGATCGGCCTTCTTGTCGTATTGAAAGGTGGATCAAAACGATTCAAGCATCTGAACGAGCGATTACAGATTAGTTCATCAACTTTGTCGAAGCGGATTGGGGAAGCGAAAGACCTCGGGCTGATTACCCCAGAAATCGATGACCGGGAGACATCGGTGAAGAATCAGTATCGGGTTACAGAGCGTGGGCAGTATGTAGTAGCAAAAATGGACCGATTAGACATCGTCCACGCGTATCGAACAATGCTTGATATGCAGGCACAAGTTGAGGATGGAAAGCACGAACTGGTGGAGTGGATTGAGGGTGAGAAGACGAAAGAGGAGTTAGCGAGACGTAGTGACAGCGATCCGTACGTTGATCCGTTCGGTGAAGATGTGACGGGCTTCTCCGGTGAAGACTCGGATCGAGATTATGATGATGAGTTCTTTACTAAGGAATAACTCTCCGAGTGACTTTATTTCGAGATATTGTTTCTTGAGACCGTAGATCACTACGACTGCGCACTGAGCATCAAGAAGGACGGAAAACCTATTACCCTTACGAGAAATATCTTGTATGGAACAGAACATCATCGAACGGAACTTCGTTGTGAGCTTTCTCCTCGGCTTAGGCGTCATCATGATGATGGCATTTGTTGGAGAACGGCTTGCAATTGGTCTGTTAGAATACGGTGTTCCATACGGAGAATGGATTGGTGTCGGTATCGGAGCAATTGCTGTCTTTATCGCATTTGCAGCGGTGTACACTCGCTTCGATTCAGTCTACGGATACCCTATTGCACGCTCAAAATTAGTTCGACCGGCGGCATGGGCTTGACTGAATTAGTCTCCTCACCGGTGGACTGTACGTTCTTATCACGCATTATCTGATAGGAGTTGCTAAATTTGCGGGTGTCTCGACCCAATATATCATGTGATGGTCACAAAACAGAGCCGCCTGAGAGCGACGCCTCTCAG
>NZ_SRSG01000001.1 GCF_005543295.1 Halalkalirubrum salinum | reverse complement strand
CAGAACAGCTCCAGTCAATTCTGGGTGGGAGAGAACTTCGGTAAGGACGAGAGGCATCACTGAGCGGTATATCTTGGTCTTGCTATCCAACTACAGCTAGAGTTTGTGTAGCGAGATCGGACACCGAACGACCTGATGAGGCTCGTCATACGACCCCATTTGACAGTTTTATCAATTTTAAATACAGATAAAGAAATTGATATATTTGTGTTAAATGATCTCAAAAAGCTATTATGATTGGGTCCAGAAAGCCGACTTAAAGCCAGGTGACGATGCGAGCACGGATCACGTTGCGCTCGGCGAGACGGTGAACCGAATCAATGGTCAGCAGTTTTTGCGATACGCCGCGTTCAATCCAGAGACGAACAAATTCCCACATATATGGCTGTTTACGATGACTACAACCGCATTAACACAACAGTTTATACGAGAGTTCCCGGAGAAATAAGACGTCTCTAACCCAGTGTTTCTCGTTGATCACCCCAAACATCTAGCCGCAGCACTCCGGTAAGCAAGGCTACAATTTCAGACAGTTCGGCATGGAAATCAAATTGTTGTAAAACATATAATTAAAGAGTAATGAACCATATATATTTGTTTAGTAATATTTTAAGTCGCGTCCAATCCATGAGGACAGAAACATGACTACAAGCCTCGCCGTCTAGTGAAATTCGTTTAGCTAAATACGATGCATTCGTTCAGCAGCAGAATGATATGATATATGACGATACACCCTATTACGCACAACAATGTATTCATTACATCGATATGGATGTGATGGCAGTACGTTTCTTATTATAAATTTGAAAGGAACAGTAGTTCCACTTTGTGAAACAGATTATAAAAGTCGGTAGTTGAGCTCCAGTTCATTACTTACGCTCAAGAGAATATCTTTTAATTCGGTATCGCATTTCTTTTCTGTAAGTCTATTTCTCGGTCCAGAGATACTTACTGCGCCAATTGCAGTACCGCTTTCATTACAGACTGGCACTGAAATCGCATTCAAACCCACGACGTTCTCTTGATTATTAATCGCATATCCACGCGATCGGGTTTCAGCTAATTCTGTAAGGAGGTCGGAAACTGATGTAATTGTCTGTTCAGTTTTTTTTGAAAGGCCAGTCTGTTCACATAAATCAACAACTCGGTCGTCATTCCAAGTGGACATAATAGCTTTTCCGCCAGCGGTTGAGTGAAGCGGTCCAGATGTTTTGCCGTAATTTCCGACCTGTACACCGTTATCACCGATTGCTTGAAAAAGATAAATCGCGCGGCCGTATTCTTCGATAATAAACTGAACTAACTCCCCAGTTTCGTTGGCTAACTGCTGGATTTTAGCGTTGACGAGCGGATAAAACGGATCGCGAGTCTGAATTCTATTTGCGTACTCTAAAAACGCTGAAGAAATCAGGTATTGACCATCCTGACAGACAAGGTATTTATTCTCGATTAGGGTTGACAAGTATCGATGCATCGTACTTTTGGCGATACTTAGATCGGTTGAAATTGTGGTCAAACGGACCGGTTCATTTTCTCGAATGTATTCCAGTATGTGGAACGCTTGTGTGACTGATTTGAGTGACTTGTCATTTGTAGGCATGATATAGTATGGCATCTCTGTCGTTATTGATGTTTTGATCGTATGATACGGTCTCTTGAGTAGTTCCACTTTGTGGAATATAAGTCATGAAGTTACGGGGTAATGACAATCTTCCCAAAAATATCCCCGTTCTCGATTTTCTCATGCGCTTTCGGGAGATCCGTAAGAGGCAAAACATCCTCAATCACTGGTTCGATCTTATCTTGAGTGATAAATGAAGTCACTTGCTGGAAATCTCGACGATTCCCCATCGGCGCACCGATAATTCTACGATGCTTCTGGTAAACGGATCGGACATCGATTGAAGCGTCTGCACCTGATGTTGCTCCGCAAATGACCATTCGTCCTCCACCAGCCAACGAATTAATACTTTGTTGCCAAGTTCGTTCCCCGATATGGTCGACGACTAAATCAACACCTCTCCCGCTTGTCTCTTCGTGTACAAGCGTATCGAAAATAAATGTGGGATCATGTAAAACAACTGTCGACCACGGTTTGAGTCGATCAACTTTGTCTGTCGAAGAGGTAACCGCATACGTCTCGCCTCCTTGTGCTGATGCAATCTGTAGTGCCGCGTTTCCAACCCCACCGCTCGCCCCGAGAATAAGTGCAGTTTCTGCTGGTTGTAGTTGTCCAGCGGTAACGACAAGCCGCCATGCAGTCGTGAATGCGATTGGATAGGCTGCAGCGGTGATAGGATCCATTTCATGGGGGCGTTTTTCAAGACACCACTCGGGGACAACGACATACTCTGCCAATCCACCGGGAACGTGTTCGCCGATAATTTGGTACTCCGTACAGAGAGTATGTTCACCGTCAAGGCAGTATTCACACTCGTGGCAGACAATACATGGATACACAATAACTGGCGTATTTAACCACGAAGGGTCGGTGCCGTCTCCAACTGCATCGACAACACCAGTAATATCACATCCGGATCTTTTCGGGAACATACCCTCGTCTTCGGGATGACCGAGACGGGCAAATACGTCGAGATGGTTCAGTCCACACGCTTCAACACGGATACGGACCCATCCTGTCTTTGGCTCTGGCTTTGGAACATCGACAATCTCGATGACATCTTCCGGATGCCCATAGTCAGTTATTTCACCGGCAAGCATTGCCCAATGTTAACGTGCTACTGTCAAAAACCCATCTGTCTGTGTACTGGTCAGAGCAAAGGTTTTATTCACGTATCTTGTTGGGACTTGTGCATGAGTGAACAAGTACCAAAGGGTGTAGAGCCGGATCTCACAGACTCGTTGCTGTCGAGTATCTCGGTCGATGAGCCTTGGACACTATTAGAGCGTTTTAGCGAATTAGAGCGAGTATCTGGAAGTAAAGAGGAGGTAGAGGCAGCCGAATACATAACCGATCGACTAACGAAGCTTTCAGTTCCGTTTACCCGATACGATCCATCGCTGTATATAAGTCAACCCCTGAAGGGTTCAATTCGTACAATAGATCGGCCATTTGAGCCGGGACCGGTCAAGACGATATCATTCTCTGCAAGCGGGACGGTGGCAGGGGAAGTCGTATACGTCGGTGAAGCAGGTGCAGATCTTCTTTCAGATGATGACGAGCCACCGGGAGAACCATTTGCCCATGTAGAAGATCTTACTGGTAAAATCGCGTTGACATCAGCCGGATTTCTGTCGATCGAGGCGACGAGAGCGCTCGAACGAAAGGGCGCAGCAGCTGTAATCACAATTCATCCACATAAGCGAGAGCCGCATGACGGGATCGCAACACCAATTTGGGGTGGTGCACCGACGCTCGATCAGCGTGATGAACTCCCATCTGTTCCGATAATTACTATAAATAATCCTGATGGGGAGGTATTGATCCAGTGGGCAACTGAGGATCGACCGTTCCACGCGGAGGTCGAAACTGACCTCAATACCGAGTGGATGAAGTGTCCGCTTGTGGTTGCAGAAATTCACGCCGGTGCAGCAGAGACTGATGAGTTTGTTCTCTTGCACGGTCATTACGACTCGTGGTATGTAGGAATTACAGATAATGCGACCGGCGATGCAGGCTTACTTGAGTGCGCTCGTGTATTCGCTGAGCACGCCGATGATTTGAAGCGAAATCTCCGGATTGCATGGTGGCCGGGACATTCAACCGGTCGCTACGCCGGTTCGACGTGGTATGCAGACAAGTTCGCACTCGATCTCGCAGAAAACTGTGTTGCACAGGTGAACATGGATTCTCCCGGCGCGAAGGGTTCCAAAGAGTACACAGATATGTCTTGTTGGACACCGGATGCTCATGACATCATTGTGGGTGCGATCGAAGATGTTACTGACGCAGCGTACACAGAACGCTTTCCATTCCGAGCAGGGGACTACTCGTTCGATAACATTGGACTGACAGGGATGTTTATGCTCTCATCAAACATCCCGACAAAGGAACGCGAAGAGAGGGGATATCACACAGTCGGGGGCTGTGGAGGGAATTCTGATGCGTGGCATGTTTCGACTGATTCGCTAGATAAAGCAGGAAAGGATGAGCTTGTTAGAGATGTAAAAGTATACGCTTTGAGTATCTTACGGGTATTGAATGCAGACCTACTCCCGCTCGATCAAGGCCGGTATCTCGAACGAATAAAAGAGACCGTCGAGGGGTACAACGACGTCGCTGGCGACAACTTCGATTTCTCACCTACAATCGAATTGCTGGTCGAGTTGGAAAATAACCTAGTAACCTTTACCCAACAAGTAGAAAACGGTGAGATTCCTATAGAGAGAGCTAACGCGGTACTGCTTAAATTCGCTCGAATCTGCAATCGGATCTATCTGGTTCGAGGAGGACAGTTTGAACAGGATCCTGCAATCGGGCGTGATCCAGTTCCATCGTTCGCACCGGTAAAAAACTATGAGATTCTTTCGCCGAATGAAGCCAAGTTCCTTACCGTACAGCTCACGCGGGCACAAAATAGCGTCTGTGGGCAACTACAAAACGCAAATGACCTTCTCAATACGGAGTTATAAATGACAGAGATTGCATACCTTATTCCCGGCGTCGGGTTAGACGAAGCCGAGAAGAACAGGCGCGAACGAATCGCGAACAAAATGACCACTGGCACAGTTACCGTAGTTGATGTTGACGAAGGGCCACTGACGATCGAAAGCGGTGTCGAAGAAGCGTGGTGTGTGTACGGGGCGATGAAGAAGGCAGTTGAAATAGAATCGTCGTTCGATGGGCTCGTAATCGGTTGCTTTGGAGATCCCGGACTTCGACCGCTCCGCGAACTTCTTGAGATTCCAGTAGTTGGACCGGCACAGACGACATTTTACACGGCTGCACAGATTTCTGACCGATTTGGATGGCTGACCATTCTTGATTCAACGCTCCCGATGAGCCACGAACAAGCAGTTGAATATGGTCTTGAGGATCGTTGTGTGAGCATTCGAACTGTCGATGCACCGGTTCTATCGATTGATCACGACTCCGATGAGCTAGTCGAACGAATGATTACTGTTGGCCAGCGTGCGATCGAAGAGGACGGCGCAGAAGCGCTGTTCCCAGGATGTATGAGCCTATCATTCGCACAACGACATGAAGAGATTCAAGATACGCTTGGCGTTCCGTTCTTGGACCCTGCTCGATTAGCATTAGAGCAGGCGACCGTGTGGGCTCGACACGGGATTGTCGCCAGTAGAAAAACCTATCCGGAGCCATCGTACGACAAACTAGGAGCGCTCTTATAATGTGTCCATACGCGTCGATCAATGATGCTGAACTGTACTACGAAATCCACGGAGAGGAACACGAACGGACGCTAATGGTGCTTCACGGGGGACCTGGAGTAAGCGATTATAAAAAAGGGCTCACCGCATATAGACCCTTAACCGAGGAGTACCGGCTCATCGTCTACGACCACCGTGGCTGTGGAAGTTCGAGTCTCACACCACCATATTCGAACGAGCAGTTTGCTGATGACGCCGAGGGTCTCAGGAAAGCCCTTGATATCGACGAAGTGGTCCTCATTGGTGGCTCTTATGGCGGGTTTATCACGCAAGAGTATGCAATTCGGTATCCTGATGCGCTCGCTGGAATTATTCTTCGGGATACAGCCGCTCATGGAGGCCACAGAAAGCGAGCACGAGAGATCGCTGCCTCGCGTTTTGCCTCAGTAACGGAGGCTAATCTTGACACGCCTTCATTAACCAAAGATGCGTTCGACCGCGTGATGGATGGTAATGTAGGGTCTGACGAAGAGTTACGCAACACGTTCCATGCGATGTTACCGCTGTATGCACCGACGATCGACGATTTTGATGCGGAAGCAGCTCAAGCAGGTATCGAAGATAGGCAGTTCCACCACGAAACACACAATTACACGTTCACACACGAACATCCACATATGGACTATCGAACGGAACTGCCATCAGTTGAGTGCCCAGCACTCGTTACTGTTGGTCGTCACGACTGGATCACCCCGGTCGAGTACAGCGAAGAAATCGCAGAACTACTCCCGAATTCCGAACTCGTCGTTTTCGAAAACAGCGGTCATTCACCAAACCTTGATGAACAAGAACAATTCCTCAAGCACGTGCGCTCATTCCTCCGATCTATTGGATTCACCAATTGAGTTACTCATCTAATATATTTTTGTATGTCACTGAGGTGCTGTTAGATTGAGATTGAACTGAACGTAGTTGGATAGCAGTTCTATGTCGAGACGATTTCGTAGCAGTCTCATAGACCGTTCTCTAATGCAGAACTAACTGTGTCACTGGGGAGTCGTGG
>NZ_SRSG01000025.1:34489-47666 GCF_005543295.1 Halalkalirubrum salinum | reverse complement strand
CTGTGTGCACAGCTGAAGCCTCCTCATTCCTTCCGAAAAGGTGTCCCGATAAGCCGCCGCTGTCATGCGGTTCTTCGCTTAGCTAAAGACGGATGAGTAGAAGCCATTCGTGACAGTGCAATAGTGGTTATCCCTGCGCGGAAGCGTCATTAAAACGGTGAATTCGACGAAATGCTTCAACTTGGAGGTTCTTTATTCAGGATTACATAAAACCGAGCAGTCCGATGCACACCCAGTAGGTCGCCGGTTCACTCGCGCGATCGGACGAGCGCGAGGCCGACGAACGACCAACGGGAGTAGCAAGAGAACAAAGCTCTCTCGTATCATACGAACGGGCCGATAGCCCGCGAGTAGACGAAGAGTCCTTTTGATCGAGCGTTTACCGAGCGAGCTAGCGCCTCGCGCAGTGTAAAAGGTCGATGTACGCCCGGAACACCAACGGGCGAGAAGCTACTACTAGGCTCGGTCGCAGTGAAACGAACCACGTTCAAAATAAAATTCAGGATACAGGCAGCCAATCACAGTGAGCTTCGCTCCTCTGCCGAAAAGATATAAACAATCAGGTATCGTATTTTTTTCATGACGATCTCCCATGACGAGGACGTGCTCGGCGGCGAGCCACGGATTGATGGCACACGTATTGGCGTTCGTCATGTCGCCGCCCGGGTGATCGAGGGCGGGCGATCTCCTGCAGCCGTGGCGGATCAGTTCGACGTGTCTCTCGCTGCCGTTTACGAGGCCCTTTCGTATTATTATGAGCATGTAGAGGAGATGCGTGAGTACGAACAGGCGAACGAAGCAGCATTTGACGAAGTTCGCAAAACGTCGCTCAAGCCGAAAGAGACCGTGAAGTGATGGGTGCTCGGATTCTTTTGGATGAACACGTAGGACGGGTGTTCGAACGGGTTCTTCAGGAACGTGGTCACAACGTCGAGCAGGCAAAAGATCGGTTCGGAGAGCACACGGTGTCCTGATCTACTCCGTCAGCTTCCAAGACCCGTCAAGAACCGCTTTACTGTAATTATTTTATCGGTGAACTCCGTCGTGATGCGTCCCTGTGGATTCGCTACGGCACGGTGTTTGACCGTTCCAATAACCCATGGAGAACAGTATGATTTCTTATCGGGGTTTCGGCCTGTGATCCACGCATTTCCGACTTCGTAGTTTGCAGGAAGATCGCTCGTCGTGAGTGCAGCACAAACGTACTCTTCGCCGGGATACGGTAGCTGCTCTGCGACCAAAACCAACCAGAGTCGAGGGTTCGAACCCTGTCTGAAGGGATCGGGAGCCAGAAGACATCCCTTTTTTGATAGGCATCACTCACGCTGTTCACGCGGGTCGACTGCGTACTCCTGCCACTCGTCGTATTCGAACGGTGATTTTTCGTGACTATCAGCGACTTCACTAGCGTGGGCCGTTGCAGCGTCGATACTCCGATCGTGATCACTAATTCGCCAGTACCGTCCTCTGTGGTCTACTTGGCCACGTTCCCGAAGCCGCACCAACGTCGGTCCGACCGAGCCACGCTTGACCTTGGTTGCCTGTGCTATTTCGGTCTGCGTGAACGCCTCGTTTGCATTCTCCTCGAGAAATTCGAGTATCGTAGCGGCATTCGTCCCAGGCCTCGGTTGTCCCTCACTGTCATCGATCTTTTCGAACCGATCAGCACTAATTGGCATATGTACTGCTTTGTATTAGATGTACTAAAGACTTTCCAGGATTCTCTTTTGCGTCCGTCTAGCGGTCCGAAGGACCCGGAAGCTCGCCGGTTCACTCGCGCGAACGATCGTGAGCGCGAGGCCGACAAGTGACTAAGCGCCGAAGCGAGGAGTGCTCTTGATCGAGCGTTTACCAGCAGGTGAGCGTAGCAAACGAGCGCAGTAAAAGATCGATGTACACCCAGAACACTACCGGGCGAGAAACTACTAGTAGGCTCGGTCAAAGTGAACTCGCTTTTCATGGGAGGTTTAGGCACAGGAGTACATTCATTACATCAGCACGCTAAGTACCGTGTATGCCCGTTCGTATCGAAGAGTTCGAAACAGGCGATCTTCCAAATGGTCCGAGCGTTCCCAAGCAGGTACTCATCTACCTGTATACGAATCAGGACAAAGCGTTCACCCGGTCGGAAATTGCGACCGGAATCGAGGAAGACTCGAACACGGTCGGCACTGCCCTTTCCCGCCTGAAACGTCGTGATCTCGTCCGACATAAGGATGAGTGTTGGGCGATCACGAGAGATCTGGAACGCGTACAGGATGCGTACGACCTCCATACTGTGACGGAGCAGCTCAACGACGAGGATGGGGGAATCGACCCGGACGAGTGGGATGCGGCCGCTCCGGACGAGCCACATCCCAGCGAGAAGGACTGAGAAATGTAACCGGAACGAGGCGATGTCGTCCGCAGTTCCGATCCGTTCAAATCAGGTGAGGACAGCCAGCGACCGTGGCTGATCGTCAACAACAGTTCGCACCCGTTCGCCGACGAGCAGTTCCTCGCAGTCGCCGTCTCGACCAAAGAGTACGAAGACTCGCTCGCGCTGCGTTCCGAGGTGTGGGAAGTCGGCGGTGTCCCGCGCGAGTCGTTCGTCTCGCCGTGGGCCGTTCACTCGCCACGGATCGAGGACCTGGTAGCGTGGCAGGGCCGGGTTACTGACGAATTCGTCGATACTGTCGTCGATAAAATAGAGACGTATCTACGATAATTCGAAATATACGCCCGGAACACTACCGGGCGAGAATCTACTAGTAAGCGTGATCGAAGTAGTTTAGGCAAGCGTTCGGCGACCGAGCGGCTCGCAGAGCCCGGTAGGTCGCCGGTTCACTCGCGCGAACAGACGTGAGCGCGAGGCCAACGAGCGATCAGCGGGAGCGAGGAGTGCTTTTGGTCGAGCTTTTACCGAGCGAGCCAACGGCTCGCGCAGCGTAAAAGGTCGATGTACACCCGGAACACTAACGGCCGGTATCATCCCGAGGCGGCATGCCGCGTCAACCGGGAAACCCTCGTGCCGGGGTACCGTATGCGGTACGGCAACCGTTTGTCGCGCGTCTGGGTTCTCCGTGCGATCATCGCTTCCATGTGGAAGTACTCTGCCGGGGACTAAAGACGCGCACTCGACTTTACTACCCGGAATCACAAACAGTTGTCGTCCGAGATAGCCGATCGACCCGAACGATCGGACCAAAACCGTAGGTTCAAACCGGATCAGCCAGAACACAGGCTGATGACCATTCCGTCGTTCGTGATCGGTATCGCCGGCGGCACGGGCGCAGGCAAGACGACGGTCGCTCGCCTCGTGACAGAAAGTGTAGGAGACTCAGTTACCCGAATCCCAGTCGACAACTACTACAACGATCTCTCGCACCTGCCACTCGAGGAGCGCTCAGGTGTGAACTACGACCACCCCTCAGCGTTCGAGTGGAGTCTCCTCCGCGAGCAGCTCGGCGCGCTGTTGGAGGGCAGATCGATCGAGATGCCCGAATACGACTTCTCAATCCACAACCGAAAGCCAGAACGGACGACTGTCGAGCCGACTGACGTCATCGTGCTCGAAGGCATTTTTGCGCTATATGACGACGACATTACGGAGATGCTTGACCTCCGGCTCTACGTCGAGACCGACGCAGACGTCCGAATCCTCCGACGAATCCAGCGGGACGTGATCGATCGGGGCAGAGACCTCGAAGGTGTCATCGAACAGTATCTCACGACGGTCAAGCCGATGCACGAGCAGTTCATCGAGCCCACAAAGCGCAAGGCAGATCTTATCATCCCAGAGGGAGCCAACACCGTCGCAGTAGACCTTTTGGCAGAGAAGATCCGCGCAGAGGTCGACGGATCAACGACTCGTGACTGGGAGCGCAACGCGATCGAGGGAGATTTTCCAGACGGACTCAACGTCGAAAAGTAGCGGAATCGGGTCTTGGTGGTGATCAGCCGCGGGTTCGGACGAACTCGTCGGCACCTTCGTAGAACCAGTAGCCGGCGTTTCGCATCGCTCGTCCGACCGCTTGGTGGAATTCGACGAAATCAGCAAATTCGTCCTCATTGACGTGTTCGAAGATCTCTCGAACCGAGACGACGGTCTCGTGGTCGATTCGAATGGGATCGTCACCGTACGTCTCGACGAATTCAGCCGCATTCAGCGGGAAGTCTTCATCTTCGTCGATTTTCTTTGCGAGGACGGCGTGGCCGTAGTTACGGCCGCCTTCGCTGCCCTTCTCGCCGTCGGGATCGTGTGGCCAATCCATGCGTTATCGTTGCAAACGATCGATGATAGTCGTTACGTTCGATCGCGATCAAGCAGCCGACCACACGTGCGACAGCCGTGGCACCGCAGAACGACAACGCATTTAGCGTCACGTCCACAACGCCGTTGCGATGGACGATCGGACCAGACGCTACCTCCGCGGCCGGTTTGGGGACTACTATCGCCGGGCAGATATACCGCTCCCACCGGCAGCCAACGTCCGCGAGTGGGGCCACATCCCGTGGACGGCCGGATCGGGCACGACGATGGTCCGACACCAATCACAAATGGACCTCGGTTCGCTCGATGACTTCCTCGAACGAACCGCGCCTCGGCACGCGTACTTTTCGGCCGCGCGGTACCGCGATCCAGGCGCAAGCACAATGGGCGCAAAAGGGTGGACCGGCGCAGACCTGGTGTTCGATCTCGACGCCGATCACCTCCCGGGTGTTGACCCCGACGCGGCGACGCACGCGGAGATGCTCGCAGCATGCAAGGACGCGCTGTACCGTCTGTTGTCGTTTTTAGAAACCGATTTTGGGTTTACTGATATGAAGATCGTCTTCTCTGGCGGTCGCGGGTACCATGTTCATGTTCGGGACTCGTCGGTTCGATCTCTAGACAGCGCGGCTCGCGGAGAGATCGTCGACTACATCCGCGGCCATGGCCTCGAAGTTGACGACATTATTACGACTGTCTCACAGGCCGGCACGAACCAGCGAGTACTCAAAAACGACGGCGGGTGGGGGCGACGAATTCACGAGGCGCTACTGGAGCTCACTTCCGAGCTGGAGGCCGCAGAGAAGTCTGCGGCGATCGATCGATTGCAGTCGTTTGACGGAATTGGTGCGGGCCGGGCTGAAACGATCTACGGGGCAGTAACGCGCAATCGTGAGGCGATTGAAGCCGGGAACATGGAAGTTGGGGGACCTGGTATCCGCCTCCTGGTTCGGACGCTCGCCGAGTCGGTCGTCGACGAACAGAACGCCCCGATCGACGAGCCGGTCACGACCGACGTTCGGCGACTGATCAGGCTTCCGGGCACGCTCCACGGCGGCAGCGGACTCGTCGTGACACCGATCGAACGCGACGATCTCGACGCCTTCGACCCGCTTTCGGACGCGATTCCCGAGCGGTTCGTCGGTCAAGAAATTACGATCGAAACTCCCGAGCCCCGGACAGTTGATCTCAACGGCGACAGGACTAAGATACCACAGGGAGTTAGTATCGTACCGGAGTACCTCGGCGTGTTTCTCATGACCCGCGGCGAGGCAAAAAAGGCCCCCGAACCAGCATGAATCTCGACGAGCTCAGATCGGTCCAAGAAGCCGAACGCCGCAAGGACAGCCTCCAGCACCTGCGCGACGATTTTTACGAGGCGGTCGCAGCGTATATTTCTGATCTCAAATCGAGCCGCGATCGACGCGCGGAAGCGGTCGACCATCCCTTTTCGGACGAACAGGTCAGACAGCTCTCCGACGAAATCGAAACCGCCGAAGACATCGTCGAATCGCTGTACGAACGGCGAGTTGGCAAGGTCGTCAAGCTCTCGAGTTTCGCAGCAGCCGATATGCCCGTCGAAGAGGAGGGAATGACGAGCCAGGAACACGAACTGTTCTGTGACCTCGTAGATCGGATTAAACACAACAAAGCAGCTGTCTTGGATGTTCTTGCCGGCGAACGAAAAACAGCCCACGACAGCAATAAACAACACTCACAAGCGACACCATCCAACAGCGAGAGCGAAAGCACGCCATTTTCGGGCACAGCACCATCAACCGATAGCGTGCTCGCGGACGCGATGTCCAGCGCTGGAGAGACGGCTGTGGCTTCCAGTGAAATCGTCGACGAGAACGACAAATCTGATCTAGCAACGCAGACTGGCCCGACTGCACCGAATACGGTATCCACAGCAGCGCCAGACCCACATCCAGATTCTGGTTCCGCGTCAGCATCATCAGATCCAGATTCTGGTTCCGCGTCAGCATCATCAGATCCAGATTCTGGTTCCGTGTCTGCATCATCAGATCCAGATTCTGGTTCCGTGTCAGCATCATCAAATGTAGATTCATCACAGGGACCGACCGATCAGAGACATACGCCAGTTACCCCTGACACCGCACATGATGGCGTTCCGCCGGATGTCCCAGTCGATGACAAATCCAGTTCCAATCAGACCAACGCCGATCGCCCGGCAGGAAATTCGGAACTCGATCAGGGTCCGAAAAGTGATACTGCTGTAAGCGATGGTGGTAGCGCAAACGTTGCGGCAGACGCCGATCAGCGGCGAATGATCAGAATCACCGAAGACGTCGGTTCGATTCTGGGCGTCGATGAGCGTGAGTACACGCTTCGTGCGGATGATGTCGTCCAGCTGCCCGCGATGAACGCAACGCCACTGCTGGATCGAAACGCCGCAGAGCCGATCGACTAGTGGAGTGTTAGTACCCGAGTGACTCGCGGACGAGCACGATTGTTGTCCGATCTTCTGTCGCTTCGAACCGATAGATTAGCTGCTTTGCGATTACACTCTCGGTGCCGTAGGCTTCTTGAGCGCGTTCGTTTTCAAGTGGGTATGCGACCGATTCCACACGGTCGAGTGCAGCATCGAGATCCGCAACAATCTTGTTAACTCCGCTTACAAGAAGCAGATTCTTTGCGGCGAACGGATACGCCCCGATTCGGCTCCCAGAGGCGTCTGCGGCGACGAGTTCGCCAGTCTGTGCGATCGCATTGACACTGCCAAGGAAGTACTCCGCAGTCTGAGCGTTTCGGCGTGCGTCCGCTCGCTTTTCGTCGTCGTCGATCGACCAGATCTCATCGGAGAGTGCTTCCCACCCGTGGTCTTCTGACTCAAGATACGACATGAATCCGATTTCTTCGAGCGTTGTCGAGTGGCCGCTCATTACTGACGCATCTTCTGAAATCGTGTCGACCAGATACTGAAGCGCGTCTTCTGCAGTGTCGACGACGACAGGCGCAAATCCTCGATCCGCAAGCGCGTCGACCGTCGCCGCAATCTGTTCGTCGGTTGGATTGTTGTCGAGTGCTTCGTCAATTGCTACGTCGTCGATGTAGTCGGCTTTTGTCTGTTGAGACATGGTAAATGGACAACAGTCGATCCGCATACAGAAACGGATCGACCGGTCTGTCTGTTGTTCGAAGGACAGATACAAAACCACTCGCGGACACCACTGTCACCTGGTGACATCGATACTATCGGAACATGGTATCACTAAGCAAGTGTACTGCGGTGCTGAATTTGGTGTTCAGCCGTGAAATAGCCATGATTATTGTAGGTAGATTACGCCGATAGCGGCAAGAAACGCACGGTTTCGCGGTCAATGAGGGTTTCTTGCCAGCACGGCCGAGTATATCACTTTCCAGAATCTCATGAGTATATGAGCGAACACTCAACGCCAACACGTCGGCGCATGCTCCGATCGGTTGGTGCCGGTGTTGCCGGTGTCTCGATTGCTGGTTGCGTCGGTGGCGGCAACGGCAATGGTGAAACAGAGAATGCTAATGGAGACAGCGAATCCGAGGATCCGAGCCGGCTCGTGTACGCACAGCAGGTCGATCCAATCCAGTTAGATCCGCTTGTCGTTGGCGACATCTACTCATATCAAGTAATCAATCGCGTTTTCGACCCGCTGTATGAATTCGGAGAAGGAACAGAATTGGTTCCGAAACTCGCCGTTGATGAACCCACAGTTGAGCGCGACGGCCAACGATACATTATCGAGATCACAGAAGACGCACGGTTCCACGACGGCGAGCCGGTTACCGCCGAGGACGTCGAACACACCTATACTGCGCCGGTCGAAGAGGAGGATCTCGGTGACGACGCGCTCGAAACAATTGACACGATCGAACTCATCGACGATCGGACCGTCCAGATCGACCTTGAGTTCCCGTTTGTGCCGTTTGAAATCGAAGTATTGACCAACAATATCGTCTCGAAGGCGGCCCGAACCGCCGACCGCGAGGCGTACAACACGGAGCCACCGATCGGCTCAGGCCCCTATCAGCTCACGACCTGGCGACAGGGCGAGGTTGCAGAGCTGACGCGGTGGGAGGACTACTGGGACGAACTCCCGAACGTCGAGACGGTCGAACTCGTCCCCGTCGAAGAAGACACAACCCGCGCGACGCGGCTGCAGACCGAAGAGAGTGATGTGATCGACGGGATCCCGCCACAGATCTGGGATACTGTCGAAGGGATCGATGGTGCCGAACTTCGGGACGTCCCGGGAATCAACTACTACTTTGCTGCGTTCAACTGCAATCAGGGTCCGACTGCGGACCCCATGGTTCGCGAGGCAGTCGATTACGCGTTCTCGATGGATCAGGCAGTCGAGAACTTCGTCGAGCCAGCTGGGACCCGAAACTACGCACCACTGCCGCTCCCAGTCGTCGAGGAGTGGGATATGCCGATCGGCGAGTGGAGCGAGATCCCACACGACAAAGACGGCGATCGGGCGCTCGAACTCATGGAAGAGGCAGGTGTCCCGGATGACTACGAGTTCACCATTCTCTCGCCACCAGATGATATCCGTGAGCAGATCGCAGTGAGTATCGGCAACGGCCTCGAAGAAATTGGCTACGATACGCAGGTTCAGCGCCTCGAGTGGGGATCGTTCCTCGACAATATCGACACGGGCGACGACGAGGACTACAACATCTACCTGCTTGGCTATCTCAACCCGCCGGACCCGGACCTGTATTTCACCCCGCTTTTCCACGAGAGCAATGCGGGCAACGCACCAAACGGGGTGTTCTACGAGAACGACGACGTGATGGAAAAGATCACCACTGCTCGGCGCTCGACCGACTTCGAGGAGCGGCGTGAGTTGTATATCGACGTGGCGACCCAGCTACTCGAAGACCGCGTTCACCTGGCTGGATACAGTCCGAAAACGACGATCGGTGTACGAGAGTACGTCGACGACCTCATCGTCCACCCGCGCCAGCGACTCAATCCGCGGATGGTTGGTCCGACGAACAACGTCTCAATCAACAAATAACAGCCAGTACTGGCCAGTCGAGGTGCTGTCGACTGATCGACAACTAAAATCGGCTGTCGGAGAAGACACTGACAAACTTGATGCGATCATATGAATCTCGCTAGGTACGTACTATGGCGGATCGTCCAGACCATTCCCGTTCTGTTGGGAATCACGACGATCACGTTCCTGTTGACGAATGCGATGCCCGGAAGTCCGGTCGACATCATGGTCGGCCCAGAGATGGACGAGGCGCTCGAACAGGCACTGAAAGAGCGATACGGCCTCGATCGGCCGCTCCACGAACGATACCTGATCTACATTTCGAACGTGCTCCAGGGCGATCTCGGCGTGAGCTTCTACTACGATGAGCCGGTGACCCAGAAGATCCTCGAGCGGTTGCCGGTCACGGCGTTACTCGTCGGATCAGCGTATACGTTCGGTCTCGGGATCGCGATCCCGCTTGGGGTCCTCTCGGCGGCGTACAGAAACCGTTGGATCGATCACGTCTCACGGGTGATTGCGCTGTTTGGGGTCTCGACGCCGTCGTTTTGGATCGGCCTGGTGTTGATCATCGTCTTCGCGTTCCATCTTGGCTGGTTGCCTTCCTCGGATCTCGTTCGCCCGTGGCGATCGCCCGCACAGGTGACAAATGCCTCGACGTGGCTTGAGGTGTGGTATCTCTCAGCGCGGAGCCTGGTTCTGCCGACGATCGCGCTCGGCACGCTACAGATGGCCGCTGCGATGCGTATCGAACGGTCCTCAATGACCGAAACGCTCGGCAAAGAGTACATTCGCCTGGCCCGCGGCTACGGCGTCCCAGAGCGGACCGTCTTGCGGCGACATGCCTTCCGGGCGGCCCAACTACCGGTGGTGACGATTGTCGGACTCAACGTTTCGACGGCGCTTGGGGGATCCGTACTCATCGAGACGGTGTTCAATATCAACGGGATGGGGCGACTCATCATCACGGGCATTCAAACACAGGATTATCCGCTCGTCATGGGAACGACGCTGTTTTTTGGCGTGTTATTCCTCGTTGGCGTCATTATCACAGACATTTCGTATGCGTACATCGATCCACGGGTGACCTACGGTGATGCTGAATGAGCCGCCGGACACGCCGTTCGTTGTGTTACCAGCAGTTCGTCTGCAATCGACGGAGGTGGTTTTGAATGGCGATCGGTGAGAGACAGGAGGCAGGATCGGACGATGTCGAAACCCGTGCAGTCGGGTGGCGACACACGGTGAAGGCTGTTCGTGAAGACACGACCGCCCGGCTCGGGCTGTATCTTATCGGGGGGTTAACGCTTCTGGCGGCGTTCACGTGGTTCGATTATCTCGTCTTCGACTACGCGATCGCCGAGACAGTGTGGTATCACCCTGAAAATGACCCCGACGTTGTTGACTCACTCTTGCCGCCAGCGTTCGTCGACGGCGGGACGTGGGCGCATCCGCTTGGAACTGATCACCGCGGCCGTGACCTCCTGGTGAGGGTAATCTACGGAACACGGATTTCGATCACGGTTGGATTCCTTTCGACGGCGATCGGGATGATCGGTGGAACGGCAGTTGGAGCGATCGCCGGCTACTACGGCGGCTTAGTAGACGACATCCTCATGCGACTCGCCGAGACAATCTACGCGATTCCGTTCTTGGTGCTCGTGATTGCGTTCATGGCTGCATTCGGCCGCAGCATCACGTATGCGATGGTCGGTGTCGGCGTCGCGGTGATCCCCGTCTTCGCCCGTCTCATCCGTAGCCGCGTGGTCACCGTCCGAGAGATGACGTACATTTCGGCCGCCCGCGCTGCCGGCGTGAAGAATCGGTGGATTATCATACGACACATCATTCCAAACAGCTTCGCACCGGTGATCGTTCAAGGAACCCTACAGATCGGGATTAGTATCCTCATCATCGCCGGGTTGTCGTTTCTCGGCTACGGTGCGCAGCCGCCGACGCCGGATTGGGGACAGATGCTGTCAGAATCGCGTGGGTATATGCTTCCACAGCCGTGGTTCAGCATCTGGCCGGGGATCGCAATCTTGTTCACCGTAATGGCGTTCAATCTCTTCGGTGATGGGTTGCAGGATGCTGTCGATCCACAACTCGAGGACTGAGGAATCGATCGGATCGGCCTTGTTGAAGCCCACAAAGACTGACAAACTCTCGTTACTGGATGTGACACAGGATACGTCAAACTTCGAAGTCTTGCTGTTACGACGGAATTCGAGGTTACACATGATGCTCGATCGCCCTTCGCGGTCGTTTGCGGATTTCGTTGGCAGCCACGCTGCGGAGTTCAGCCAGTTCCCCAGATCAGTCTCGGTAGTTTCCTCCTTACAAGACACACGAATGGTTCACGTCACACAAATCGTCCGAAGTATCGGAACCTATATATTTTCTAGAGAGTATATTCAGCAACCCAGTGGTCCTCTGTACGCAGTATTTCGGAAATAATCGCTGGTAGATCACCTCCAGGGGCGCGATCGTCTTCGAGAAAAGAAGTTGTTCTCAACCACGTCAATTATGCCGACCGTATATACGAAAACAGTCCGAAGGCGTGCTTTTTCTCAGATAGCGTTACTATCGTTAAACAATCGGTACTCATGCGGGCCGGTTCGGGTCACGGATACTGACGGCGGACCTCAAGCGTACCATTTCCCCCCGTCCGGTCAGAACACAGTTCTCAGGCCTGTTTACTAGTGAGTAAGTGAATTACCACGGGTCGGGTGACCCGTGGCTTCCTGTTTCTACGACGTTGTCAGACTCAGTCTGACAGCCTGTCGAGGTCCCCTCGACAAACGCGCTTTGCAGGCACAACACAGAACGACGAAGTATCGTTCGCGTCCGCACCCGTAGGGAGCGCAGTCTCCGCAGGCGTTTGAAAATCGCGTGGCGATTTTCCCAGCCCATCAGAATCGTACCGCGATTCTGCGGACGTTGATTCGGCCTCTCCCAGACCTACTACCGCATCTACATCGTACGCAATACCCAATTTCTCTAACCCGAGTTTCAAAACGTTGTACGAGGCGTTCTCGTCCCGGTCGGCCTCGAACCCACACGACGGACACGAGTGTTCCCGGACCCAGAGTGCCTTGTCGGACTCAACGTCACAGCGAGCGCACCGCTTAGTCGTCCCCTCAGGTGGGACGGTCACGACGTGGCAACCGTTCTTGTCGCCGTGACGCTCGAACGTTTTGATGGCGTCACTCCACGCCATCGACGCAATGTTCCGCCCATTTGAGTCCTGTTCGAGCATCCCGCGAACGTTCAGCTTCTCCAAGAACACCGCATCGTACTGTGTCGTGTACGAGCGAGCAAGTTTCTCGATGAAATCCGTTCGCTTGTTCGACAAGCGTTCATACGCTTCAGCGAGTTTCACTCGGGCTTTCTCCCAGTTCGCAGACCCGTGCTGTTTGCGAGACAATGCCCGGTGACGCTTCTCGATTCGCTCACGGTCTTCAGACTCGTCCAACGGTGTGACCGCAGTGCCGTCCGAATCGTGTACAAATTTGAGAATTCCAAGGTCAACACCCACAGTATCGTCGAGTTGGATGTCTTCGACGGCTGGTTTCTCGGGGTATTCTGGGTCGTGGTTAACGACGACCGACGCATACCATTTCCCTGATTTTTCTTTTTTCAGACGGACTTCTTTGATTGTGCCGTCTTCGGGGAGTGGGCGATGGTAGTCAACGTTCATCGTCCCAAGTTTCGAGAGTTCGAGTGTGGCGTGTTCGGTTCGGCCCGTGTTACTATCCACGTCGAAGCCTGATTGGTTGAACACGATGCTGCGGTACTCTCTTGGCGGTTTCCACTTGAGTTTCCCGACTTTGTAACCCTTGGACTTGAGTGACTTGAGAACGCTGAGGCTTGAGTAGATGCGTCGGACGGCCATCTGCAAGCACTTCGAGTTGAT
>NZ_SRSG01000025.1:0-34479 GCF_005543295.1 Halalkalirubrum salinum | reverse complement strand
CTGGCGTTTCCACGTGGGGAGCTTGTTCTGAAGTTGAGTGTACGTGGGTTTGTCACCATCTGGAGCAGAGTCGTAGAGTCCGAGTGCGTGGTTGTACACTTCCCGACAAATGTTGATGTGTCTGCGAGCTTCACTCGCTACACCGTCGGTCATGTACACGCGATACTTGAACGTCTGCTCCACTAACAGTATCTCGGGGTGCGGGTCACTTGAACATTCGGTTTAAGTCGGGCGATTGTCGCATTCATCCACGGGTACAGTGACCCGTGGGATTCTGCTTGTTAGCATTTAAATTGACGGCTTTCTTCGACCCAGATATGAACAGTAAGACCGACTCAATTTTTCGACGGCGGTTCCTGAAAACGGCGCCGGCTGTCTTGCTGGGTTTTACGGGGTGCATCGGATTTGGATCCGACGAAACCATTGAGGAGATACCCTCGGGAGACTACGGCGGGAGGGCCAACGTTGAGGCGATGCGGACGATAGGACAAGACGGTCCCGATGTCCGCGTCGATCCAGCGGACGGGTACGAGCGATTGCAATCCGCCCTGAACGAGCTTGGATCAGACCCAGGCGTAGTTACAGTCGGTCCGGGGACGATCGACGACGTGGACGACAACATCGTTGTCCCGGCCAACACGCGTCTTAGCGGGGCAGGGACTGACTCAACGACACTCGCGATCGCGGATGGGACGGATCTCGACTTAGCTGGCCTAATTCGGGTCGAGGGCGACGATGTCGCGGTGTCGGACCTAACCGTCGACGGTAACCGCGCCAACGTCTCCGACAACGGGGAGGAGTACGGCCTCTACAGTTCGGGTACGGAGAACCTGCTCGTCGAGCGCGTTCAGATTCGTGATTGTCCGGGATACGGGTTCGATCCCCACCGAAGTGGAGATTCCCCTGGACGGAATCTCATGATCTCGGACTGCGTATCGGTCAACAACGGCCTTGATGGCTTCACAATCGCAGGGATCGAAAGCTGTACGATCAGCGACTGTCGCAGCCACGATAACGACCGCCACGGGTTCAACCTCACCGACGATGTCGGGGCCGGTGTGACTCTCGATAATTGTGAGTCCCACGAGAATGGGGCCTGCGGGATGGTCGTACAGAACGGGTACCGCGATGTAGCTATCGACGGGGGCGAGAGTAGTACGAATGGTGAGTCCGGGGTTCTCGTTGGTACCGGCGGCGGCGAGGCCTCGCAAGTCCGGATTGACGAGGTGACGATCGCAGAGAACGGGTCCTATGGAGTACAGATCCGGGGTTCAGAGCAAATTTGGCTATCCGTTCTGAGCAGAGCCAACGCCCGCGAGGAGGGAAACGCCGAGATATCTATCCAAGAGACCGACCAGCCGTCTACCGATATCTCGGTTGTACGGTCGACGCTCGAAGTCAAGGAGGCTAGCTTCGGCATTGACGAACGAGATGGAAACGGACCGACAACCGTGGTCGGAACCGACGTCTCGGGCGACCCTTCGACGCCGATCAACCTCAGTCACCCCGATTCTACAAGTGTATCAGATCCGTCCTAGTTGAATCGACGAGACTGTTGTTTTAATTCTGTTTTCGCTGCGGCGCTGACCCATCTCCAAAGAGGCCGTCTAAAGAGTACAACGAGAGCTCCACGGGTTTCCGAAAATGTCCGTTTTCGGCTTTCGTAAATCTTCGATTGGCTCAACACCTGGCCCGTGAGTGAATCGCGTCCGCTCCTCGTCATAATCCACGGTTTTATTCCGCATCAACTCGTTGAATCTGATAGGAACTCACCGTTAACAACCGCTCAAAACCCACGCACTGAAACATGGTAAGACGTGGTGAGACGGGTGGTGTCGAGCCATCGTAAAGTGGCTGGCCTGCACGGACACGAACGGCGTGTTCGGGTGTTACTGGTTACATGCGACCAACCGGGAGCGCGACGGGAATCAAAGATTCACACGCTTTACCGCCCGATTCTGGGCGTGATGTGTCTCTGCGAACGCCACGGGCCACCCGACCTGTGGTACTTTACCAGACACGCACCATCGATCCTGCACAGTCCGAGCCGATTTACAGAGAATCTGTTAGAATCAGCGTGCAAGATGCAGAGGATGTATCTCGCAATCAAAACTCACGGAACTGATAGAGCGGATGTAGCTAACGATTGCATCAACACGGAGGTACAGAACATCAATATCACCATTTGGGCCTCCAGTAGGAACTTGAAACTCATCGTGGCCGCAATCTCGACACCACTCTTTGAAGAGGCCGCACTCACCGTTCTTCAATCGAACCACCTGGGCCTCCTCGTCACCCAGACCACCTATCCAACGACGATTTCCCCGTGCCCCGTCACCGTCACCGACTGCTCCTCGTACTCGAACGCGACCTGGATACCCGCCTCCGTTCCTGAAGAGAGGAGCGTATCAAGAGCATCCGGATCGGTTACCGCGTAGAGGGGTTCCATCTCCATGGGTTCCTCACCGATTACCGCGGCAACCACCCCAACAACCGTTATCGAGAGCGGGCTATCGCTCGTCCAGTCGTGCTGGGCGTGGTACGTCTCCGTGATCGGATCGTAGCCGAAACGGTCCGTGCTGTCGGTCAGTATCAGACTTGAGGTCATTACTCCAGGGAAGGAGCACCGACGACCTAAGGAGGTATGCTGACTGGTCAGCGTACGGCCTTCCCCGACTCTTCGAACAACTGCTCTAAGACGGTGTTCTCGGCCGATCGAAGGTGTTGATTGAAGGTTTGACGGGTGATCCCCAGCCGCTCGGCAAGTTCATCACCGATGCTCTTGCGGGGCGTCTCGAAATACCCGCTATAATATGCCGTCTGCAATGAGGTAAACTGCCGTTCGGTGAGCACGTCTTCGACGATGTCGTAGAGGAACCGCGGCGAGTACTTGAGTTCCTGTGACTCTAATCGGATATCTGGATACACTTTTCGGGCGGCCTGTACGGCTGTCCTCGATTCCACATCTCCTGGCACTTCAGCCGTGAGGAGAGGGCCTGCAGCACCGTTAGTCTGGAACAGGGATTTCACCTGTCCTCCTAACTCTGCAAAGACGAGCGACACGGTCGGCGCTTCGACGTGGACCTCAACCTGGCACTCATCGGCGCTCGACTGAAGCAGTCGGGTGTCTTCAACACCGTACGCCTGGCGGAACACGTCGCTCAACCCCTTTGCCGAAATGCCCCTCCCGGTGATGTACTCGAGGGCCGACCCGTCTTGGAGTCGAACGACTTCGTCAACGTCGATGCGCATGTCACCGTCAGCTACGTCGAGTAGCGGGCTGAATAACTGCGTGGAAGAGAGTTCGAGCACCCGGCGTTTGTCGCTCGTCAGTTTGTCCTCGCGCTCTTTCAACCGGGTTGTGTCCTCGAATCCCACGACAATATATTCAACTGCTCCATCTTCATTTAACACGGGTGCCGAATTGCTCGATAGCCAGCGTTCGGTTCCGCTCGGGAGGTCGATCCAGTGTTCGAAGCCGTAATCGGGTTTTTTTGTCTCTAGAACGCGGGTCACGGGGTGCTCGTCCTTGCTGACAGGCGTGCCGTCGTCGTGATAGATCTTCCACTCCGGCTGGCGGTAGGTTCGAGAGGTAATCTCGTCACGCTCCAGTTCAAGCGTTTCTTCAGCCCGTTCGTTTGCGAAGGAGATCTGTCCGGACGGCTCGACCACCACGATACTAATCGGACTGGCTTCAAGGATTTTCTCGATGATCGTACGCTCGGCATTGCTCAGCGTTAGCATCGCGTGGGCATTGGTCGCGTTTACCGACGACCCCTCATCTGGATGTGATCGCCACCAGACCCGGGCGTTGGCCCCTACCTTCTTCGTTTTCAATTCATCACTGCTCGCCAACTTCTCTAGACGTTTGTAGACGGTACGTCGAGCCGCGTCAAGCGAGTTTGCCACCTCTGGGGTCGTGAGTGGCTCAGAGGGGTCGTCGCGGCGGTCGAAGACGGCCAGCGTTTCGGCATAGACATCTCCCGAAGAACCTGATGATGACATAGACGTCCTAAGCCAAGGCATGCGTATAGCGGTTCCGTCGATGGCACTACGGAACTGATGGCTTCACCCGGGTCACTCCCTAGAGGTCTTGGCAATCTTCTTAATGGTCAATACGCGCTGTGTATTCAGCAAAGCCCACAAGATATCCTCAGTTTCTGTCAGTAGTGAGGTTCGAGATACAGAGGTTGTATGCAGCGCTCAGTTTGTGTCACCTACTAAGGGATTCAACAGAGCCAAATAATAATATAACGACATGTTTAATCGACTAATATGTGGTCCCCGAAGGAGCTCACAGCCGCATTCAAAGGTGTTGCTTATCAAAGGATCCGTGATTGGCTCAGACTGCTCAAGTTCGGAGCCTATGTAATCATCTGGATCACCAGCTTCATTCTTGTCGGGACCCCCATCGAAACCGCACTTGTTGAAAATCACCAGGGTGGCCTTCTTGTGGCAGTGCTAGCAGCGACAGTCATCTTCGTGCTTGTTATATATTTAAAACGAATTGTCTTGATGAGGGTCGACTGAGCGATGATACATCGCTGGCTCAGCACAGTGTATTATTGACTCCGCATCAGATAGCGGTAGCTGTGGTCTTACACGGTCTCCGCTACGGTCCAACAGCTGACATCAATCGCGTACAAGATACGCACTGTGTATTCAGCACAACTGCTACGATGTATCACTAAGCGTTTCTACAAGGCGATCGCACCGGTGTTTTCGGCTCTCGGAGCACCGAAACCGATTTTTCCGATCGCATCCGAACAATCCTATGGCAGAGGCGCTCGTGTGTTATCGGTGCGGAAATCAGTATCCAGCAGTCCGTCAGCGCTGTGATTGTGGAGAACCACTCTGGTACAGCACCAGCCCTATTGAGAGCAGTCTGTCTCTTGACGGCGTCTCTCGATCGATGTGGGCATACGCGCCGTGGTTACCCGTCGATCGGCCCGTACGGGGGATCGCCGCGGACGTCGGTGGGACGCCACTGCATCGACTCGGGGCAGCCTCCGGAGGATTGACGATGTATCTCAAAAATGAAGGGCTGCACCCGACTGGGAGTTTCAAAGATCGCGGCAGCGCTGTCGGAGTGACCGCTGTTGCAGACCGGGGAACCGGGGCGATCGCAACCGTCTCCCACGGTAATATGGCGATGAGCACTGCGGCGTGTGCGGCCGGGACACCACTCGACTGTTACGTGTTCGTCCCAAGCGATATCCCGACCGAGCGGATCGAGCAGATCGGCCAGTTCGGCGCAACGATCGTCCGCGTTGAAGGGCCCTACGGAGAGTTATACGAGCGATCACTCGAACTTGAATCTGATCACAACGTGACATTCGTCAACTCTGACTCACCGCTTCGGACCGCTGGACAGAAAACAACGGGCATGGAAATCGCGAGCGAGTTCGCGACCCGCCCCGGGTTGCCGTCCGCGTCAGACGCGATCGTGTTACCGGTCAGCTCCGGCGGCCACGCCAGTGCGACGTGGAAAGGCCTCTGTGAGCTTCGTGACGCAGGGCTCATCGAGAGGATTCCGCGGTTGTACCTCGTCCAGGCGGCCGCGTGTGCGCCGATCGCTCGCGCGTACGATCGCAGCGAGCCCACTGTCACGGCGTTCTCGCCCGATGAGGTCGGGGAGACGATCGCGTACTCGATCGCGAACGCCGATCCGCCGAGTGGGACACGCGCACTCACCGCCGCGCGCAAAACCGAGGGGGCCGTCCTCGCGGTCAACGATGAGGAGATTCGAGACGCAAAAACTCGACTGGCCCGTGAGTTCGGTATAAGCGTCGAATCGTCGTGTGCGACGACACTTGCTGCGGTCGATCGGCTAACCGAAACTGGCGAACTCGGGACTGACGAGCATGTCGTGCTCGTCGGAACTGGATCGGGGTTCAAAGAGCTGACAGCCGGTTCGGGGGGTTCGACCGCCCCGACAGACGTCTCGATCGACGATATTGCGTCGGTATTTGACGATCACGAGCGATCGTGATCGATGTTCAACCACCTCACTGGGAACTCCGGCGATCGACCGAGTGAGAACCGTGTTTGTGTGTCCGACACATACTAACATGCGAAGCCCATACCGGCCCCAATGGTTCAGGAGGTCGCGTTCCGGCTCATCGTGGCTGTGATCCTCATCATCGCGCCAACGCTTCTGTTCCTCGGGCTCTGGCACGGGCTGCAGTACATGCGTGACGAGCGGCTAATCGAACAGATCTACGGGGATACACCAGGCGGTGCCCGACCACCCCAGTTCGATTTTTCCGTGTTGTTTTCCAACCGCGACCCAGCGACTGGTGAGGATGCCAACCACGCGTGTGTATACTGTGGAAAACCCACTAATCGGAAGATGTGTCAGCGCTGTCGCGATCAGTACCTGTGACCGTTGGCCAGTGAGCTGAGGGACAACAGTTCGAATGCCGATACAATCCCACTCAGTAAAAAGACCCGCATAACAAAAGTAGCAGAGCGTTGTACTGCTGCCTATGCGCCCGCTTACCGGCCGCGTGACGATCGATGCCCCGATCGAGCGCGTCTTTTTATTCATGAATCGCCCGGAAAACCAAGCCCGTATCACCCCGGCACTCTCACATGTGGAGGCGCTCGAAGTCCTCGACAACGGTGGCAAGCGCGCCTCCTACGTCTACTCGATGGGACCGGTTGAACTCACCGGCGAGGTGCGGGCTATCGAGTTCGAACCCAACGAGCGTATCGTCTTCGAGATGACCGGCGATCTTTCGGGAACGATCGAGTGGATGTTCGAACCGGCTGGCCAGACAACTGTAGACGATGAGGCGACAGCCAACGGCAAGGATGCCGATCGGACAACCGTCACCTACAGCGCCGAGTACGATCTCCCGACGGTCCTGTCGCTACCCGTCGTCTCCGACATCGTCGATCAAGCAGCAACGCCGTACAATCGCCGACAGCTAGAGGCAACGCTATCGAATCTCAGACAGCAGGTCGAAGCCGACGAAGAGAATCGCTGAGGTCGCTACAGGAAGTCTTCGATCGCGTCAGCAACCTCTTCGGGGGTGTCCCCAACCGGGACACCAGCATCGTTGAGCGCGTCAATCTTCGAGTCGGCGGTGCCGGTCCCAGAGCCCGACACGATCGCGCCGGCGTGGCCCATCCGCTTGCCCGGCGGCGCTGTTCGCCCGGCGATGAAGCCGGCCACGGGCGTGTCCATGTATTCGGCGATGAACTTCGCCGCCTGCTCTTCGTCCTCGCCGCCGATCTCACCACACATCACGACCGCGTCCGTCTCGGTATCCGCTTCGAACGCCTCCAGCGCGTCGATGAACGAGGTCCCGATGATCGGATCGCCGCCAATCCCGATCGCGGTCGTCTGTCCGATCCCGCGATCAGTAAGGTTTGAGACGACCTGGTAGGTCAGCGTGCCCGATCGCGAGACGAGCCCAACGTTCCCCGATTCGAAGATATTGCCTGGGAGAATCCCGAGTTTTGCCTCCCCAGGCGTGATAATTCCGGGACAGTTCGGCCCAAGCAACCGGGTGTCGACCTCAGAGAGGCGTTTGTTGACCTTCGCCATGTCCTGGGTCGGGATGCCTTCGGTGATCGCGACGACGAGGTCCAGATCGGTGTCGAGCGCCTCGAAGATCGCGTCCCCGGCGAACGCCGGCGGCACGAAGACGACAGACGCGGTTGCGTCTTCGGCCTCAACGGCCTCGTCGACGGTGTCGTAGACTGGAACGCCATCGACGTTCTGGCCGCCCTTGCCCGGCACTGCACCCGCAACGACGTTCGTGCCGTACTCGAGCATCTGTTGGGTGTGGAACTTGCCCTCACCGCCGGTGATTCCCTGTACAACCACTCTGGTATCGTCATCGACAAAGATGCTCATTGGCTGACCTCCTTCGCGTTTTTGACTGCACGCTGGACGGCTTCTTCAAGCGTCGCTTCGACCTCGACGAGATCGGTGTTCAGAATCTCCATGCCCTCTTTCGCGTTCGTGCCCGCGAGGCGGACGACGACCTTCTTTGGGATCTCATCGAAGCTCTCGAGCGCCTCGTTGATACCTTTCGCGACCTCGTCGCCACGGGTGATCCCGCCGAAGATGTTGAACACGACCGCGTCAACGTTCTCGTCCGAAAAGACCATATCAAGCGCATTCGTCACGCGTTCGGCCTTCGCACCGCCGCCGATATCGAGGAAGTTCGCGGGTTTTCCACCGTAGTAGTCGACGAGATCGAGTGTCGTCATTACGAGTCCTGCCCCGTTGCCGATAATCCCGACGTTGCCCGAAAGTCGGACGTAGTCGAAGCCGTACTCGCCGGCTTTTCGTTCGAGATCGCTCTGATAGGAGTCCTCCTCCATCTCGGCGAGATTGGGGTGTCGAAACAGCGCGTCCTCGTCGATGTTCATGACCGCGTCAGCGGCGATCACGTCGTCGTCCGCGGTGATCATCACCGGATTGATCTCGATATCTGCGGCGTCGTTGTCGACGTACAGTTCGTACAGCGTTGAGAGAATCGACGACACCTCTCGGGCGTATTCGGCTGGAACGCCAGCGTCGTAGACTGCCTTCCGCGCCTGGTACGGATGGAGACCAAACGCGGGATCGATGTGTTCCTGGGCGATCGCGTCCGGATCCTCCGCAGCAACTTCTTCGATGTTTACGCCGCCTTTCGTCGAGACCATGGCGACGGGTTTGCCTTCTCCGCGGTCCATCGTGACGCCAACATAGTACTCATCGACGAAGTCGACGCCCTGTTCGACGAGTACTTGATTGACGGTGTAGCCTTTCAGGTCCATTCCGAGGATCCGATCGGCCTCCGCGCGAGCCTCCTCGACGTCTGAGACGATCGCGATCCCGCCGGCTTTGCCCCGGCCGCCGACGTGGACCTGCGCTTTGATCGCCGCCGGAAAGCCGATCGACTCGACAGCTTCGACGACCTCGTCGACGCTTCCAGCCAGCTTCGAGTCGGGAATCGGGATCCCAGCCTCGGCGAAGATGCCTTTCGCCTGATATTCGTGTAGCTTCATCTACCTACAAACGGGGCAGTTACGGGCTTAAATCCCAACGATTCGCCGTGCAAAGAGATGGTAACATATCGCAGTGCAACAGCGTGGAATCGGTCGGCTGATCAGTCAATCGACATCGAGACCGACACATCTCGCCACGAATCCGATCGACGTTTATGTACTCCGCCTGCGTAGCAGCGCGTATGCGCGCAGTCAGATTTCACGAACACGGCGGACCGGATGTATTGACCGTTGACGAGATCGATCGCCCCAGCGCGACCGGCCATGATGTCATCGTTGCAGTCCACGGCGCGGGTGTCAACCCAGTTGATACGTATTTCAGGGAGGGCTCATACGAGCCGTTCACACTGCCGATGATTCCCGGCATCGACGTCGCCGGGGAAGTCGTGGAAGTAAGCGAGTACGTCGAGGACTACGAGGTGGGCGACCTCGTCTACGGGACTGGAATCGGGAAAGACCACTACGGCGGGTACGCAGAGTACGCCGCGGTCCCGGTCGATCGGCTCGCCAAACTCCCAGCTGGTGTCGATCCGGTCGCTGCGGGAGGGGCTGGTGTCGCGGCGGTGACTGCCTGGCGGGCACTGATCGACCACGCCACTCTGCAGGTCGCAGAGACGTGTTTGATCCACGGCGGCTCCGGCGGGGTCGGCCACGCGGCGGTCCAACTGGCTGCGGCAGCGGGTGCACACGTCATCACCACAGGCCGCCCTGAGTACCACGATCGACTTACTGATCTAGGCGCCGATGACGTATTCGACTACAGGCGTGCGGATCTCGATGACGCGATCGTTGAGGCAAGCGACGGCGGCGTCGACGTAATTCTCGATCACCGGATGCACGAATACCTCGGCTTCGACGCAACAGTCGCCGCTACCGGCTGTCGGGTGGTCGGAATCGGTGAAAAGGGCGCAGAAGTCGGGTTCCCACAGTCGGCTGCCGCCCGATCGAAAGACCTCCAGTTGACGATGATGAGCATGTTCAACACGCCGGATTTCCGCGTGCCGCTCTCGGGGTTGGCGTCACTGATGGGCGACGGCGACCTGTCGATCGAGGTTGCCCGTACCTACGACCTCGACGAAGCGGCCGAGGCTCAGCGAGCGGTGCTCGAGGATAGCGTCCTCGGCAAGTTGGTGATCACGCCGTAACAGTCAGACGCGTCACAGCAGTTATAGCAGTCAAAAAATACCGATCGCCTGCACGATAATCGACCGCAAAACGATCGCCCGCAGTATACTCGATCGACGACGCTACAGGAACGACTCGCGCAGGAACTCAATATACTCCACAACACCGAAGTACAGCGTGATCGCGAGCACAACTGGGACCACAACTGCACTGACGAGGACCCAAATCGGCGCGATCGACGCGCCAAGCGGCGATCCCTCCGAGAGTTCGGCTTTTGCCCCGTCGGCGTACACCAGCCCAACGAAAATCGAGAGCAACATCCCGCCGAGAATAAGGAGGATGTTGTTCGCGAACTTGTCGTACAGATCGAGGTACGTGAGATCGAGCGCGGTCGGGATGCCGATGACGAAGATACTCGCCGCGATCACGATCGTCGCAGGCGTGCGCTCGATATCGGTCGAGTCGATGACGAACGAGACGACGACTTCGAGGATACTGAACGCGCTCGTTAGCGCGGCAATTCCGAGCATAATGAAGAAGACGGCACCGATAAGGTTGCCCGCCGGCAGTTCAGCAAAGGCGGCCGCGAGACTGATGAACACCGCACCGGCCCCACCCGAGCCGGGTTCGATACCCTGTGTGAACAGGAACGGGAAGACCACCAACCCGGCGAGGAATGCGATCGCGGTGTCGATCACGACGATGTACCCGCTGTCTTTCAGAAGGCTGCGATCCTCACCGAGGTAAGACGCGTAGGTTATCATGACGCCCATGCCGAGAGAAAGCGTAAAGAACGCCTGCCCGGCCGCGTCTGGAAGAATTGAGAAAAAGTTCCCCGTGAGATACTCCATGTCCGGCGAGAGGTAGTACGAATACGCTGCAGACGCACCGTCGAGTGTCGCGCCGTAGGCAGCAAGTACGACGAGAAGCACAATAACACTCGGAACCATCACCTTCGCGGCGCGTTCGAGTCCGTTTCGGATCCCGAGTGCGACGATGCCAGCGACGATCGCCATGAAGACGAAGTCAAATGCAACGGTGTCCCATCCCATCGCAACGTCGAGGAAGAATGCCTCCGAGTCAGCGACGTATCCGCCAGTGAGGCTGCCGATGATGTACTGGATCACCCAGCCGCCGACGACGCTGTAGTACGAGAGGATAATTAACCCCGCAAGCGCCCCGAGACCCCCAATAAACTTCCACGCCGGCTTGCCTAACGCATCGAACGCGCCGATCGGGTTGCGCTTCGATCGCCGGCCAATGACGAGTTCAGCCAGTAACACTGGCAACCCGACAACTGCAACCAATCCCAGATAGACAACGAGGAACGCCGCACCCCCTGCCTCGCCCGTCAGGAACGGGAACCGCCAGATGTTACCGAGGCCGACGGCGCTGCCCACCGCCGCGATAATGAATCCAATTCGTGTCGCCCATGACTCTCGTGATGCCATTGGCTCCCACTACTCTATTCATCGTTCATAAGCCTGACCACTTGATTCCGCGAAATTTTTGTAACAAATTATCATTTTCTTTGGTTAATTTGACAATCAAACGTCAACATATGCCGCTGTGGCAGTTGACTCTACACAGATGCTGCAAGAGAATACGACAGTTGTCGAACCACACAACAGCCGATTGCGGAACGCTTTTGCCGCATCTGGTACTCGGTTACGGACAATGACGGGTGGTTCGCGGTGACGATGGACGATCGGATCGAGGACCTTCGAAACCGACGTCGAGCCGCCGAGAAGGGTGGCGGCGAGGATCGAATCGAATCCCAACACAAAAAGGGCAAAAAGACCGCCCGCGAGCGGATCAACTACTTCCTTGACGATGGGACATTCCACGAGTTCGATCAGTTCCGAACCCACAGGAATCACAAATTCGGTATGGAGGAAGAACAGCTTGCTGGCGACGGGGTCGTAACCGGCTACGGTGAGGTCAACGGCCGCACTGTATTCGTCTTCGCACACGACTTCACTGTGTTCGGCGGTTCGCTGGGGGAGGTTTTCGCTGAAAAGGTGTGTAAAGTGATGGACAAAGCGATGGACGTCGGCGCTCCCGTTATCGGATTGAACGACTCTGCGGGCGCGCGGATCCAGGAAGGTGTGGCCTCCCTTGCCGGCTTTGCGGAAATCTTTCGACGAAACACCGAGGCCAGCGGCGTGATTCCACAGATTTCGGCAATCATGGGCCCCTGTGCCGGCGGTGCGGTGTACTCGCCGGCGATCACCGACTTCATTTTCATGGTCGAGGAGACGAGCCACATGTTCATCACCGGTCCAGACGTTATTGAGACCGTCACCGGCGAAGAGGTCTCTTTCGAGGAACTCGGCGGCGCAGTCACCCATTCGTCGACCTCGGGTGTGGCACACTTCGCTGAACGCTCCGAAGAACAGGCACTCGACGAGATTGCGCTACTTTTGTCGTACCTTCCACAGAACAATGTCGAGGACCCACCCCGGGTCGAACCGTGGGACGATCCCGATCGCGAGCCAGATCGACTGTCAGAGATCGTCCCTGACGAGCCCCGAAAGCCCTACGACATGACCGACGTGATTGACGCGGTGTTCGATGAGGGCTCGTTCCTCGAAGTCCACGAGAACTTCGCGAAGAATATCGTGGTCGGATTTGCCCGGCTAGACGGCCGATCGGTCGGCGTCGTCGCAAACCAACCGCGAGTTAATGCCGGGACGCTCGACATCGAGGCATCCCAGAAAGGCGCACGATTCGTCCGATTCTGTGACGCGTTCAACATCCCGATCGTCACGTTTGAGGACGTGCCCGGGTTCATGCCGGGGACCGATCAGGAACACGGCGGAATCATCCGTCACGGCGCGAAACTGCTGTACGCGTTCTCGGAGGCAACTGTGCCGCTTTTGACCGTCATCACGCGGAAAGCCTACGGCGGCGCGTACTGCGTCATGTCCTCGAAACACATTGGCGGCGATGTCAACTACGCGTGGCCGACTGCCGAAATCGCCGTAATGGGGCCGAAAGGCGCGGTGAACGTGTTGTATCGCCGCGAACTTGCGGACGCCGACGACCCGGATGCGCGCCGACAGGAACTCATTGACGAGTATAGAGCCGAGTTTGCGAACCCCTACACCGCCGCGGATCGTGGCTTCGTTGACGACGTGATCGAACCGCCAGAAACACGCAAACGGCTGATCGATGATCTCGAGATGCTCATGAGCAAGCGAAAATCGATGCCCGAAAAGAAACACGGCAATATCCCAATCTGATGTCGCCCGGAACGATCGCACCCGAAGAAATCGAGGGCGTCAGCCAGATCGACGGGCTCGATGCGGCCACCGAAGACGAGGCTGCAGCGGTGATAGCAGCGATCGCCGCCCACATTCGCGATCTGGAGCTCGCGGCCGCTGCGGCCGACGAGGAGCCAGAATCGTGGGAGGGCAAGCGGTGGAGCTTCGCCGGCCGAATTGCGTTGATTGATGGGGGAACGAATCGCCGCGTCCCGCGATCAGCGCCCACAGATGCCTGGACCGCGAGCGGGCGTCGCGACCGGTTCTAGACGTCCGATCGCGGTCTCAAACAACGATCTGCTCGATCGGCACCGGTCATCGTGGATCGATAAAGTCAGGTATCCCGTTCGAGAAACGTTCGACAATGTTCAGTAAGGTTTTGGTGGCGAACCGCGGGGAGATCGCGGTACGGGTGTTTCGGGCCTGCGAAGAGCTCGGCATCAGGACCGTCGCCGTCTACAGCGAGGCCGACAAACACAGCGGGCACGTCCGCTACGCCGACGAGGCATACAACGTCGGTCCCGCGCGCGCGGCGGACTCATACCTCGATCAGGAGTCGATCCTCGAGGCGGCCCGGAAGGCCGGCGTAGACGCGATTCATCCCGGATACGGCTTCCTCGCAGAGAACGCTGCGTTCGCGGCTGCGGTCGAGGAGAGCGAATTCACGTGGGTCGGCCCCGCTGCGGCGGCGATGGAGGCGCTTGGGGAGAAAACGAAAGCGCGCGCGCTCATGAAAGAGGCGGACGTGCCGGTCGTGCCAGGAACGACCGAACCGGTCGAATCATCCGAGGAAGTCAAAGCGGTTGCCGAAGAGTACGGCTATCCCGTCGCGATCAAAGCCGAGGGTGGCGGTGGTGGCCGAGGGCTGAAAGTCGTCCACGACGAGTCAGCGGTCGAAGAGCAACTCGAAACCGCAAAACGCGAGGGGGAAGCGTACTTCAATAACGCCTCGGTCTACGTGGAAAAGTACCTCGAGTCGCCGAGACACATCGAAGTCCAGATCATCGCCGATCATCACGGAAACGTCAGACATCTCGGCGAGCGTGACTGCTCGCTGCAGCGGCGTCATCAAAAGGTGATCGAGGAGGCACCCTCGCCCGCGCTGACAGATGATATGCGCGAGCAGATCGGCGAGGCCGCAAAGCGCGGCGTCGAGGCTGCGGAGTACACAAACGCCGGAACTGTTGAGTTCCTCGTCGAGGAGGGTGCTGGTGACGACGACGGTAATTTCTATTTCATGGAAGTCAACACCCGGATCCAGGTCGAACACACCGTGACCGAAGAGATCACAGGACTCGACATTGTGAAGTGGCAGCTTCGGGTTGCTGCGGGTGAGGAGCTGTCTTTCGCGCAGTCCGACGTCGAGTTTGACGGGCACGCGATCGAGTTCCGGATCAACGCCGAAATGGCCGACAAGCAGTTCGCGCCGGCAACTGGCGGGACCGCAGAGACGTACGACCCGCCGGGCGGAATCGGCGTCCGGATGGACGACGCGATCAGACAGGGCGACGATCTCGTTACGGATTACGACTCGATGATCGCGAAGCTGATCGTCAGCGCAGGCGATCGAGACGAGTGTCTGGCCCGCTCGGAGCGAGCGCTCGCGGAGTTTGATATTTCGGGATTCCCGACGATCATCCCGTTCCATCGGCTCATGCTCACTGACGAGGCATTTATTACCGGCGCGCACACGACAAAATACCTCGACGAGGAGCTCGATCGGACCCGGATTGCCGAGGCGGTCGAGCAGTGGGGCGACCGCACGTCAGCGACTGAAGATGACGATGAGGATGAGGAGGTGACAGAACGCGAGTTCACCGTCGAGGTCAACGGCAAGCGCTTCGATGTCTCGCTCGAAGAGCGTGGCGCGCCGCCGCTGCCGTCGGGCGCAGGCGGAGCGAGCGGTCGACAGACTCGACCGCCGCAGGCACAAACGACTGAAGAAGAGGACTCTGGCGGCTACGAAGGGGCCGGTGACACAGTGACTGCGGAGATGCAGGGGACGATCCTCTCAGTCGAGGTCACAGAAGGAGAGGAGATCCAGCCCGGCGACGTCGTCTGTGTGCTCGAGGCAATGAAGATGGAAAACGATATCACGACAGAGCGCGGTGGGACCGTGACCGAGGTCACAATCGCCGAAGGAGACAGCGTCGACATGGGCGACGTGTTGGTCGTGATCGAGTAACGCGGCTGAATACTACACTATGGCACTCAATCGCTTCCGATCGCTTTCGAACCGTGCAATCTCCCCGTTCGTCGCTGCGGCCGATCGCCTGGGACTGACTCCAAACGCAGTCACCGCCGCCTCGATGGTGGTGGCCGTCCTCGCGGCCGTCATCCTCTGGACCGCCCGGAACGACCCGTCGTGGTACCTGCTTGGCGGGGCGTTCGTTCTGTTGAATGGGTTCCTCGACGTCCTCGACGGCGCGTTGGCGAGACAGACAAACAGCGAAACCGCTGCCGGTGATTACCTCGATCACGTAATCGATCGCTACGCCGACGTGGTCATCCTTATCGGGTTGATCGCGAGTGTCGACCAGTATGCGATCGGCATTATTGCGATCGCTGGCGTCCTGTTGAACGCCTACCTCGGGACGCAGGCGCAGGCGGTCGGGCTCGGACGGATGTATGGCGGGCTTATCACCCGAATCGAGGTGTTGTTGCTCATCGGCGGAGTGAGCATCGCCGCGACCTGGGTGACGGCCACGTATGGAGGGCTGACGATCGTCGGATGGCTGTTGGTCTTCTTTGCGATCGCGAGCAACGGGACCGCCTTACAGCGCGCTCGCCGATCGTGGATGCTGCTGCAGGACGACTGAGCGGCTTTTGAGAACGACGGACGCTTGGTAACGGCTGAAGATTCACAGCCAGTTTCGGCTCACGTATTCGAGTTTCACATCAGATTGCTCGACGTACCTAGAGAGTTCGTGGACGATGTCACTAACTTTTCGGGCAGAAAGTGTCTGATCCTCGCCTGCTCGACGTTTTCGTCAGCGAGGATACGATAGCCCATTAGCCACGCACATCGTCAGGATCGGTCGTCAGGTGTTCGTGTGCTTCGATCGCGGATTCTCGCTGGCGTTCGATCGTACGCATTTCTTCGGGATGATCATGGTAGTAGGTGAGTGCCCGGTAGACGTCAGCCACGTCGAGATCGTGGCGATCGGCAACCGTTCTCGGATCGAGGTCTCGCTCTTCGACCTGTTCTTTGATGAACTGAACTGTAATCCGACGGCCCTCCAGGTGTGGCTCGTCGTGAAGTTCATGGACGATCCGTCTCGTCACCTGACTCATATCGGATGGTACATCGCCATGATATTTGAACGTCCGGACTGGGCTATGCGGGCTCGAGTTTCCCGGCAAATGTCTGGAACTCGATCGTCTCCTCGGGGATGTAGAACGTATCGGTACAGAACTCGTAGTTGTTCTCCGGGGTTTCGCCGTTCCACAGGAGATACGCGAAGTCATCGTAGATGATCGTCTCCTCGACGGTGATTGTCGCCTCCGGGTGGTCGAACTCGTCGAAAAACCCCGAAAACAGCCCTCTGATCTCTTCGAGACCACTGAACGTCCCCATGTTCGTGACGATTGTCGAGTCGTCGTCATAGTCGATCATGACCGCTTCGAGGTCCTGTGTGCCGAACGCGTCGAGGTGCTGTTCGAGCACGGCTTCGGTGTTTGACATGATTCATCATACCATGATCGCGGAAGGCTGATAATCGTTTCCCGGGTGAGCGAGCGGCTACCTCCAGAATCAGGCTGCTGCAAGTGACTCAAAACTTTCGGCGGCAGTTCGGGTGCCTTTTGCGATCAACACGTCGCCGGCCTCGATCGTCTCGTCCGCGTCGCCGACGAGGATCCATCCAGTCTCGGGACGGCGGATCGCAATGACCGACATCGTCGAATCGGTGTCTGGAACGCCTGAGGCCACCGCAGTTCCGTCGAGGCTGCTCGCAGGTTCGACCTCGATGCGGGTGATGATCTCGTCGCTCTCTTCGACGGCCATCTGGATAACTGGGTGGACGCCGATCTCTCTGATCACGCCCTCGCTGATCTCGACCGCGGCGTCGCTTATTACCTCTGTCGAACTACCGAGGTGGATGAGTCCCCGCAGCGCGACCGGGTCCGGTGCGTCCGCGGCCGCCTGGAGCGTCCACGCCTCGAAGCGCGACTCCATCGCGTCGACCTCGATTTCGATGTTTCTGACCTCTTCGGCGAGTGCCTCGCTGTTGAACAGTACGCTGCTGTATGCCAGATCGACCGCCAGCTCAGAGAGGTTCTTCATGTGAAGAATAGTGTTGACTGCCCGTTCGAGATCCTTAATCTCGGGGACATCAACTGCGGGTGGTTCGTACGCGTTGCCGGTCAACGACTCGTATACATCGGTCATCCCAACTTCGGGGCCGCGAAGGAACGCCACGTCTGCGGCTTCGATCTGCGTGTCCCGTCCTGGGTTTAACAACCAGTCATCGTCGCGGCGCAGCGCGATCACCCGAACGCCGGTCTGTGATTCGAGGTCGATATCGAGGAGTGTCTGGCCTGCGTACGGCGAGTCGGTGGCAACAGTCCCTTGAACAAGTGTTTCGGTGGCCTCGGGGAGCGCTGCGCGCATCGACTCGGGGAGCCCAATGTCGTCGAGGACGATCTTTGCGATGTCTCCGGCCGCGTCGCTTATCATATCGGCTGCCGAGACGATACCCAACACGGGCGCGAGTTTTTCAGTATCGTCGGGGCTGCGAGCAGCCATCATGAGCGACATCCGCGCGCGCATCTCGAGAACGTCCATCCGCGCTTCAAGCCGTAACACCTCCGTCGCGAGGGCCTCATTGCGGTGTAACACCGCCGAGTACGACAGGTCGATGAGTAGCTCCGCCGTGTCTTTCATTTCGACCAGCACGTCCTTGACATTCGTCGGTTTGTAGGAGATCGCGGGCGAAGACGAATCCCTGTCGAACAGTTCCATACCGAATCTCTCACCGGGCAAGAAAAAAAGCCTTCCCGCCGGCGAGCGCCGCTTCTCACCGCATTGGTACTTCCCACAGCGATCGCGATCGCAGACCCACGCCCATTTAGTATCGGCGATCGAACCGACAGCAATGGCCCCAATCAAGGATAGCGTGCACGACTACATCTCGTTGGATCCGCTCGCAGAGGCACTTGTGGATACGCCCGCGTTTCAGCGCTTGCGCCACATCAAACAGCTATCGACGGTCAGATTGGTGTATCCCTCGGCGAACCACACCCGCTTCGAACACAGCCTCGGCGTCTATCATCTCGCCGATCGCGCACTCACGCATCTCGAAATTGAGGACGATCGCTGCGAGCACGTCCGGGCGGCCGCCCTGTTGCACGACATCGGTCACGGCCCGTACGGCCACCAGACAGAGGACCTCATCTACCGTCATACCGGCCGCGATCACGACGAAATCACAGACCTGCTGAAGCCAGACCGACCGCGGCCGTCGGACGAACGAACGGTTGGCGAGGTGCTCGAAACCCACGGAATTGACCGCGATCGCGTCGCAGCACTCGTTCGCGGAGAGGGTGAGTTGGGGCAGGTGGTCTCGGGTGAACTCGACGTCGATCGAATGGACTACCTCGTTCGGGACGCCCACCACAGCGGCGTCCCCTACGGCACGATCGACCACGGCCGACTCCTGCGGGCGTTGGGGTTCGTCAACGGCGAACTCGTCCTCGAGGCGGGCAACGTGCAGACCGCAGAGAGCCTCCTTCTGGCCCGTGCGCTCATGAACGGGACCGTCTATCGACACCACGTCTCCCGGATTGCCGGGGCGATGCTTGAGCGGGCCTGCGAGCAGTTGGTCGACGACGACGCGGGGCCGTCGATCGAGCACTTTCGCCGGCTGTCCGATCACGACCTACTCGTCGCCCTGCGAGAGCACGTTCCGGCGCTCGGCCGGCGGATCGAACGCCGGCGGCTCTACAAGCGAGCAGTCTGGATCGGGATCGAATCCGTGCCCGCGGGGATCATGGCGTTCGACAGGTCCGAAGAACGCGACGCCGAACGGGCGATCGCCGAACAGGCAGGCGTCCCCGAAACCGAGGTGATCGTCGACATTCCGCCACGACCGCAGATCAAAGAGTCCGCGACGCGTGTCGTCGTCGACGGCGTCGTGCAACGGCTTGAGGACGCCTCCGAACTCGTTGGCGCGCTCCGGGCGGCCGAGCGTGCGCAGTGGCGGCTTGGCGTCTACGCGCCTGAAGCATCCGTTGATTCAGTTCGGGAGGCGGCGATCGACCAGTTCGGGCTCGCAGTCACCAAGTGAGTTGAGAACAAATAGTGAGCTGAGAACAAATCCAGCGCGGGCGGATCCTTTTATCCTAAGCCGTCCCAACGAGTGACAATGGCCACGATCAAAGACAGCGTTCACGACCACATCGACGTGATGGGCGTGGCCGAGGCCCTCCTCGACACCCCGGCGCTGCAGCGCCTGCGTCACATCAAACAGCTCGGGACGGTCCAGCTCGTCTATCCCTCAGCGAACCACACCCGATTCGAGCACAGCCTCGGCGTCTATCATCTCGCCGATCGCGCGCTCGATCACCTCGGCATCGAGGGCAAACACGCCGATCGGCTGACCGCAGCGGCGCTGTTACACGACGTGGGCCACGGGCCGTTCAGCCACAACATCGAATCGTTGACCCACCGCTATACTGGAAAATACCACGACGACGTCACCGAACTGCTCAGACAGGGGGAAGTTGGTGACGTCCTCAGAGAGCACGACCTCGATCCGGACTACATCGCGGGATTGATCGCCGGAGAAGGAACATATGGACAGTTGGTCTCGGGCGAACTCGACGTCGATCGAATGGACTACCTCGTTCGGGACGCCCACCACACCGGCGTCCCCTACGGGACGATCGACAGCGAGCGGCTCATCCGTGAACTCCGGTTCGTCGACGGTGAACTCGTTCTCGACGAGGGGAACGTCCAGACCGCAGAGAGTCTCCTTTTGGCTCGGGCGCTCATGAATCCGACCGTCTACACCCACCCGGTCGCCCGAATAAGCAAGGCGATGCTTCGACGAGCCAGCGAGCGGCTGCTGGAATCGACCGATACCACCGCGGCACAGCTTCGACGAATGGACGATCACGATCTGCTGGTTGCGCTGCGACACACCCCAGAGACTGAGACGTTTGCCCGGCGGTACGACACCCGCGACCTCCTCAAGCGGGCGATCTGGGCAGAGATGGACGCGGTTCCAGATTCGATCGTCGATGCCGATCGCGCCCGTCTCAGTGAACTCGAAGAGACGATCGCCGATCGGGCCGATGTGCCAGAAACCGACGTCGTTATCGACGTGCCAGCCCGCCCGTCGATGCGCGAGTCGACCTCGCGGGTGATGGTCAACGGTGAGGTTCGATCGCTCGGCGAGCAGTCTCCGCTCGTCCAGACGCTTCGGATCGCACAGGAGCGCCAGTGGCGTCTCGGTGTGTATACCACAGCAGCGCAGACCGATCGGGTCGGGCGGATCGCCGCGGCCGAGCTCGGAATCGACAGCGGCGAGGGACTTATCAGCGAGATCACCCACCACGGCGTGCAGGCTCGCGTCGACGAGTTCGATGGATGAGGGCACGGCGTACGGTCGCACTTGAATGAGGAGACGGTCCTCCGTGAGGTTGAAAACCACAGCCCGTGAGATCCGCGTATGAACGTGGAGGGGACGATCCTCGCGGGTCCAGAGTTTGAACCGATCGAGGGACGGGTCATCGTCGAGGATGGGATCATCACCGCCGTCGAGGAGACCGAGACGGCCGCAGAATCGATCGTGTTGCCGGCGTTTGTCAACGCCCACACCCACATCGGCGACTCGATCGCCAAAGAAGCCGGCGCGGGGCTGTCGTTGGACGAGCTCGTCGCGCCGCCGGATGGCCTCAAACATCGCCTGCTTCGGGCAGCCGATCGAGAGACCAAAGTCGACGCAATGCGGCAGACGATTCGACTCATGGAGGCGACCGGAACCGCGGCGTTTCTCGAGTTTCGCGAGGGCGGCGTCGAGGGCATCAACATGATTCGTGAGGCCGCAGACAGGAGTGATGTCGAGGCGATCGTGCTCGGCCGGGAAACCGAGGCCGCGATGCACGCTGCGGACGGCTTCGGGGCGTCTGGTGCACGCGACGGCGATTTTGATCAACTCCGCAACGCAACACGGCGGGCGGAGAAAATGTTCGCCATCCACGCTGGCGAGCGAGACGCCACGGACATCAATGCGGCGCTTGATCTCCGCCCAGAGTTCGTCGTCCATATGGTTCACGCTGAGGAACTTCACCTCGATCGCCTCGAAGACATGGGAACGCCGGTCGTTGTCTGCCCGCGGTCGAACCTCGTGACTGACGTTGGATTTCCACCGATCGAATCGCTCTGTGAGCGGACGACCGTCGCGCTCGGCACTGACAACGTCATGACCAACAGCCCGTCGATGTTCCGGGAGATGGAATTTCTCGCAAAGCTCACTGGCCTCTCGGACGCAGAGGTGCTCGCGATGGCAACGAAACACGGCGCGGCGCTTGCCGATCGCAACTACGGTGTGATCGAACCCGGCCGTGAGGCGAAGCTACTTGAACTCGACAGAACCTCGGACAATCTCTCATATGTCAAAGATCCCCGGAGAGCGGTCGTTCGGCGGGCCGGACAGGCAGATATCAAACGCGTCCATCTTTGAGCAAAACAGAATCATTTAGGTCGTCGGACTGCCCGGCTTGTAGCATGCATGCGATCACCCGGTCCGGGTGGATCGAGGTCATCACCGGATCGATGTTCTCTGGAAAAACCGAGGAGTTGATCCGCCGGCTCCGACGCGCAGAGATCGCCGAGCAGTCGGTTGCGGTGTTCAAACCGTCGATCGACGACCGCTACGGCGAGGCGACGATCGGCTCGCACGACGGCCGGCAGTGGCAGGCGACGATCGTCGAACCCGAGTCTGCTCTCCGGTCACAGGTCGAGTCCGCGCTCAACGGCGAAGACGTGGTCGCGATCGACGAGGGGAACTTCTTCGGCGACGAGCTGCTCGATCTGTGTGAGTTCCTTGCCGATGACGGTCGTCGGGTGATTGTTTCGGGGCTCGATCGAACCTACCGTGGGGAGCCGTTCGAGCCGATGCCCGGGTTGCTCGCTGCCGCCGAGTACGTCGACAAACTGCACGCGATCTGTACGATCTGTGGGGAGCCGGCCACGCGGACCCAGCGGTTGATCGAGGGCGAGCCTGCCCACGTCGACGAGCCGACGATCGTCGTGGGCGCCGATGAAACCTACGAGGCGCGGTGCCGGCAGTGTCACGCGGTCCGCGGAGACTGACAGCAAACCGCACGGAGTCGAGCGATCGAGATCTGAACAGTTACGCGCGATCAGGGATCGCAACGGTTACCTGCGATCGAGGTCGGAACCGTCAAACGTCGAGCACCCGTACGCGCGATCGTGACAACTTGGGTCGAATCACCACGGGAGGGTCGTGATCGCGGGCCGACTGGGTTGGCCCGCGCGTGGGTCGGCGCGATCGTCGATCCCCGGCAGTTCTTTGTTGAGGCGGTTGCGCCCGGGGACCAAGAGCCGGGGCTGACGTTCGTGGTGACAATCGCCGTGGTCTACACGATCGGGACGCTCGCGGTCTCACCATTCGATATCCTCGGCGACAATGGGTGGTTCCCGCTCGTCGCAGACAGCGTTGCACTCTCTGGACTGCTTGTCGTCTTGGTGACTGCGGTGTTCATCGCCCCGCTGGGATTGCACCTCATGGCAGCTCTCCAGACGATCATTTTGATGGTGACCGTCGACGATCGAGCGGGCGTTTCCGAGACGGTGCAGGTGATCGCCTACGCGACCGCGCCGTGTGCGATCGCGTGGATTCCCATTGCGCCGCTGCAGTTTCTTGCGGTTGGATACGCCGCGTCGCTGCTCGTTGTCGGGCTCTCGACCGTCCATCGGATATCAATTGGCACCGCGTCGATCGTCGGATTCCTGCCGGCAGCGATCGTCTTCGGATGGGCCTTTGGCGGGATTGAAGCCGCCGCCGGGCTGCTTTCACTCCGGCAACTGTAGCCGAGATCAGTGCCGCGGAGAGACTCACTAGTAGACGGACTGAACCTGAGCGCGTTTCGACAACAGTTTTAGGGCTGAACTATTGGTTGTTAGCAAATGGGTTCATGTATCATCTGCGGCGCTCCTGTCGACGGCCACATCTGTGACAGCCACCAGGAAGACGTCGTCTTCGAATTCAGAGGTAATCACGCAAACCAACTCGTCCCCGGCCGATTCTATCGCGGCACGGTCGACGGCTACGCCGACTTCGGCGTCTTCATCGACATCGCCCCAGGCGTTACGGGGCTGTTGCACCGAAGCGAACTCGATCGCCGCTTAGAGAGCTTAGAGTGGGAACCGGGCGACTCGGTGTACGTCCAGGTCAAGAACGTTCGCGACAACGGCAACATCGACCTCGGCTGGTCGATTCGGCAGGCCGATCGCGAGTTCCGGGGATCGCTGATCCAGGAGGGATCGACAGACGTCAAACCTGATAGAAACAAAGAATCAGACGCAGCCGAGGAATCAGACAAATCGAGCGGTTCGGACGGGGCCAGCAACTCACAAGACTCGGACATTGACGACTCGTCTGTTGTAGACGACGAGACCAAGGGATCAGACAGCAGTGGAGACGATTCGGACCGCGAGACAGCTGAGCGAACGGCCGTTGCCGCGACTGCTGGCGGCGGTGCCGAAACCCAAAGTCACACAGAAACGACCGAGTCCGAACCAACAGAGCGCGTCGAAATCAGTTCGCTCGGAGACAGAGTGGGTGAGACCGTTCGGATTGAAGGCGAAGTCGTCGGTGCCAGACAGACCGGTGGCCCGACCGTGTTCGAACTCCGCGACGAGACGGGTGTCGTTGACTGTGCGGCGTTCGTCGAGGCCGGTGTCCGTGCGTACCCCGAGGTCGACGTCGATTCGATCGTCCGTCTCGACGGCGAGGTCGAGACACGCCGTGGTGATCTGCAGGTCGAAACGAGTGCCCTCGTCGAACTCGACGGCGAAGACCACGAGGCGGTCACATCGCGGCTCTCGGATGCACTCTCAGATCGCGCCCGCCCGGAGGCGTTGAAACCGCTCGCGGCTAACGTTGCGGTCGTCGACATCGCCGAAGAACTTCTCGACACTGCTGAGGCGATTCGAACCGCAGTCTTCGAGTCCCGGCCGATCGTCGTCCGCCATCCGGCAAGCGCAGATGGCTACGTCGCCGGTGCAGCGCTCGAACACGCCGTTTTGCCGCTGATCCGCGAGGAACACGCTCGATCGGACGCCGAATACCACTACTTCACCCGTCGGCCACTTGATGACGCGGTGTACGGGATGAACGCGGCGACGAACGACGCGACGCGGATGCTGCAGGACCGCGATCGCCACGACGAGAAGATTCCGCTTTTCGTCTTCCTCGGCACCGCAAGTACCGTCGAGTCTGAAGATGGCCTCGGCCTCTTGGACGTGTACGGAGCTGAACGGATCGTCGTTGACGGCGGCGCGGTCGACGAGGGCCTGGCAGGCGTTGTCGATCTGCTCGTTACCCCGAGCGGCGACGGGACCGGCGATGCCGATCCGTCGACTGGATCGCTCGCGGCGAACGTCGCCGCAGCCGTCAACGACTCGATTCGTGATGACGTGAGCCACCTCCCCGCGGTCAGCTACTGGGAGAACGCACCTGAGGCGTACCTCGAACTGGCTGCGGAGGCTGGCTACGACGAAGCGGCTGTTGCTGACCTGCGTGCGGCGATCGCACTCGAAGCGTACTACCAGTCCTACCAGGACAAACGCGAACTCGTCACGGACCTCCTCTTTGAGGACTCGGGCAGTCTCGCGGGTCACATCGCCGACCAGTTTGATGAAAAACTCGAAACGGAGTTCGAGACGGCAACCGCCCACCTCGAAACAGAATCGCGCGGCGAAACTACCCTAGCCCTCATCGACACGGACGCATACACCCACCGGTTCGACTTCCCGCCGACTGGATTGTTGCTCGATGAGATCCACCGACGAGAACGTAACGACGGTTCGTTCGTTACTGTTGGGCTCGGGACCGACGAGCTGTTCATCCGGAGCACGCACCCGATCGACGTCCGGCAGGTCGCCGCAGCGGCCGCCGAGGCAGTTCCCGACGCGGACGTAACCGCAGTCGGCGTCCGCGAGGGACGAATCGAGTTCCTCGCCGGTCGCCGGGACGCAGTCACAGACGCTGTTCTCGACGCGATCGCCGACCAGCTCGAGTGAGCTCGATCGCCGACAATCTTCGGTGAGACAGCGAATAGGCTCTGTTTGTTCGATCGCCGAGCGACACCCTTATCGGCGAACCGTGGTGATAGACAGACAATGAGTTCGGAGGCCGAATCCGAGAGCCGAGCGTTCCGCGAGGCCTGCGAGTCGATCGTCGAGGGTATCGTAGCCGGCGAGATCGACCGCGACGATCTGGAGTCCGCGAAGCTATCAGCGTGTTCGGAGTTCTCTTCCCCGAAAGTTCCGAAAAACACCGAGCTACTCGATTTCGCGCCAGAGGATCGCCGCGAAGCGGTCAAGACGGTCGTCCGACGCAAGCCGGTGCGCACCGCGTCTGGCGTCTCGCCGATCGCGATCATGACCTCCCCACATATGTGCCCGCACGGCAAGTGCCTGTACTGTCCGGGTGGGCCGGCCAGTGATTTCTCGTCATCTCAAAGCTATACCGGCCACGAACCCGCCGCCGCACGCGGGAAACAGAACGACTACGATCCCTACGGACAGGTGACACTGCGACTCCACCAGCTGCGACAGATCGGCCATCCCGTCGACAAGGCCGAGTTGATTCTCATGGGCGGGACGATGACTGCCCGGAGCCACGACTACCAGGAGTGGTTCGTCAAGCGCGCACTGGAGGCGATGAACGACTACGACCTCGACGCCGAGCCACAGCCAGCCGAGGAGGTGAGCTTCGCAGAGGATCCGGAGAACTACGAGTTCCGCTACCTTGAGGACGTAATTGCCGAAAATGAAACTGCAGACATCAGAAACATCGGGACGACCTTCGAGACGAAGCCCGACTGGTGTGACCCCGAGCAGATCGATCGTATGCTCGATCTCGGCGGGACGAAAGTCGAGGTCGGCGTCCAGACGACCTACGAACGGATCAACCGCGAGATGCACCGCGGGCACGGCACACAGGCGTCGATCGACGCGAACCAGCGACTCCGCGATTCGGGGTTCAAGGTAGGGTTTCATATGATGCCCGGCCAGCCGGGAATGACCAGAGAAATGTGCCTCGAAGATTTCAGACAGCTCTTCGAGAACGACGATTTCCGCCCCGACTACCTCAAGATCTACCCAACGCTCGTCGTCCGCGGGACCCGGGTGTACGACGAGTGGTATCGCGGCGAGTACGAACCACTCGACAACGAGGCAGCAGCCGATATCGTTGCCGAGGTCATGGGCATGATCCCCGAGTACACCCGTCTGCAGCGCGTCCAGCGAGATATCCCCGCGGACTTCATCGACGCCGGCGTCTGGAAGTCGAACCTCCGGCAGTTGGCCGAACAGCGCGCCGAAGCGCGCGGGATTGAGATCCGCGACATTCGATCCCGAGAGGTCGGCATGAACGACGAAGACCCCGATCCTGAGGCGATCGAGCTCTCAGTGGAGCGTTATTCGGTCTGTGGCGGCACCGAACACTTCATCAGCTTCGAAGACCCCGTTCGAGACCTCTTGATTGGGTTCTGTCGGCTCCGGTTCCCGGGCGATCCGGTGCGGCGAGAGCTCCAGGACGCAGCGATCGTCCGCGAACTCCACGTCTACGGGAGCGAAGCAGGGATCGGCGCAGACGTCGGCGATCGCGAGTGGCAACACAAAGGCTACGGACGACGGCTCCTCGCCCGTGCAGAGGAGCTCGCGAGCGAAGCCGGCTACGACAAACTGAGCGTTATTTCGGGGATCGGCGTCCGCGAATACTACCGCAAGAAGCTGGGCTATCACCAGGACGGGCCGTACGTGAGCACGTACCTGTGAGCCGACTGGTTGGTTCCGGCAACATATACACGATTCAGTAGCAACACCCATATGACCGGGGAACGACCGACCAGTATGCGAAACGAAACTCGAACACAGGTACGAGACGTCATGTCGTCACCCCTCGTGACCATCGAACCGGATGCGACAGTTCGGCAGGCGGCGCAGGTTATGCGCGATAAGGAGATCAGCGCGCTCGTCGTGACAACGACGACACGATCGATCATCACGAGTACTGACGTCCTCCACAGTGTGGCCGACGGGGACGACCCAAACGAGGTGCTCGTTGCGGACGTGATGACGGAGTCTGTCGAAACCGTGACGCCCGATCTCTTCATGGAGGAAGTATCTGCGATGATGACGACGTACGGCATCAAGCATCTTCCAGTCGTAGACGATGACTACGTTGGAATGATTTCCTCGACAGACGTCGCCGCACAGCTGTCGTAGCCGCAAGAGATCTGGCAATCGAAACGGCGATCACGTCAGCGTGATCGGCCCGTGATGCGGCGATAGATCACCCAACGTGAGACGAATCAACGAACGATCGTTTTTTATTGATTATAGAATTAGGTCCGATCAATGAGCGATGAGTCACCGATCGATCGGCTCAAATCGAACGCAACGGGCGTGGCGTCAATGCTCGTCACCGGAATCTGGCTCGCGGCGCTTTTTACCGGCCAAGACTGGTGGATCGGGTTCTTGTTGTTCGGATACATCGTTATCGTTCCCCTCGTTGCGTTGCTGTTCGGTGACGAGGATGACCGCAAAGAGTGGCTGGACGACTGGATTTCAGGCCAGTCCGAGAAGACGAGCGAATCGGACGCTACCGACACACGAGACGATGAAGGTCCACTTACAGCTCTCCGACGACGGTACGCCGAGGGCGAACTCACCGACGAACAGTTCGAGCAGAAATTAGAGGCACTGTTGGAGACCGAGACGATCGAACACGCAGCCGACAGAGCCGACAGGATTCGAGCAGCTGAGGTCGATCGAACGACTGGAGATGATCGAGAACGAGAAACCGAGCGCGAGTAGCCGCACCTGTTTTGAGACAACTCACACCGCGCACCTGTTTTGAGACAACTCACACCGCGAGGCCAACGTCGACAACCACCATCACGCCGAAGCCGACGACGAACGCAAGTGTGGATTCGTCGGCGTAGCCGTGACCGTGGCTGAGCGGGATCATTTCCCGGAAGACGACCGCCATCATCGCCCCAGCTGCAAAGCCCGCTGCGATCGGGAAGAGCCCCGTAACGAGTGTGACGAGCGTGAAACCAACCACGGCCGCGATCGGTTCGGGCAGCGCGCCAGAAAGCGTCGTGAGCACGGTTGTCTTGATATTCGACAGTCCGGCACGGCTCGCCGGCACCGCCATGGCAAAGCCATCCGGTACGTTCTGGACGGCGATCGCGATCGCGAGTGCAATCCCAACTGCATCAAGGCCGCTTGCAAAGGCGATCCCGACCGCGAGCCCCTCTGGGACGTTGTGAATCGTGATTGAGCCGCCGATCAGCGCGGCGCGGCGGGTGTCGTCGTCAAGCGGCTCAATCCCTCGCGATTCGGGGTACGCGCGTTCTTCGTTCTCTGTGGAATCCCCGTTGATTAGCCCGTCAAAAAAGACGTGTGCGTGCGGGAGCGTTCGGTTCACGAGCAACAGAAAGACTGCACCGATCGTCATTCCGGCAACGACCTCTGTCAGCGTTCCGTACTCCAAGCCGGGGACGATGAGTGCAAATACCGCCGCACCGATCATCACCCCCGCAGCGAGCCCGACTGCCGTGTCGTAGCTTCGGTGTGAGAATCGGTTGGTCGCGAAGACGGGCAACGCGCCGAGACCGGTCGCCGCGCCGGCTGCCCCAGCGATCATCGCGACCTCTAAGACGGTGACCATTCATGCGATCGAACACCGGGGAAACGCAAAACCGCTTCGACATCGTCGAAGCCGTTTGGTTGCACAGTTCACGGTTGGGTGGACATCCGAACGCCCTTTGGTTACCGCCGAAGACCACTGTGTATGGATCCAAAGCGGGAGCTTTCGAGCATCGACCTCGCCGCCCTCGTGACCGAGCTCGGTCGCTACGAGGGCGCGAAGGTCGACAAGGCCTATCTCTACGGCGATTCGTTGCTGCGGTTGCGGATGCGGGATTTCGATCGCGGCCGGATCGAGCTCATGATCGAAGTCGGTGAGATAAAACGCGCGCACGTCGCCGATCCCGACCACGTCGCAGACGCGCCGGGTCGGCCGCCGAACTTCGCAAAGATGCTTCGAAACCGCCTGAGCGGCGCTGATTTCGCCGGCGTCAGCCAGTACGAGTTCGATCGCATCCTCCGATTCGAGTTCGAGCGCCCGGACGCGAACACGACGATCGTCGCCGAACTGTTCGGGCAGGGCAACGTCGCTGTCCTGGACGAACACGGCGATGTTGTCCAGTCGCTTGAGACGGTTCGGCTCAAATCCCGGACAGTCGCCCCCGGGGCGCAGTACGAGTATCCCGCCTCCCGGCTCAATCCGCTTGACGTGAGCTACGAGGCGTTCGTCCGGCAAATGGACGAGTCGACGAGTGATGTCGTTCGAACCCTCGCAACCCAGCTCAATCTCGGCGGACAGTACGCCGAGGAGGTCTGTACCCGCGCAGGCGTCGAAAAAGAGCTCTCGATCGACGAAGCCGACGAAGCGGTCTACAAGGCCGTGTACGACGCACTCGAGGAGCTTTCGGTACGACTCCGATCGGGCGACGTTGACCCACGGGTCTACCTCGAAGCCGATCGGGTCGTCGACGTGACGCCGTTCCCGCTGGAAGAACACGAATCTGATTCGTTCGACAGCGAGGCGTTCGATTCGTTCAACGATGCAGTCGACGAGTACTTTTTCCGGTTCGATCGCAGTGACGACAAAGAAACCCAGGACACGGGCGGCTCGAATCGTCCGGATTTCGAGGCCAAGATCGCCAAACAACAGCGAATCATCGACCAACAGGAGGGCGCGATCGACAGCTTCGACGAGCAAGCAGCCGCCGAACGCGAAAAGGCCGAACTGATCTACGCGCGATACGATCTCGTCGACGAGATTCTCAGCACCATCCAAGATGCGCGTGCGGACGGTGTTCCATGGGACACGATCGACGAAACACTCACGGAGGCAGCCGAGGCGGGGATAGACGCCGCGGAAGCGGTCGTCGGCGTCGACGGCTCCACGGGGACAGTGACTGTCAGGATCGACGGGACGACAGTTTCCCTCGATGCGACGACCGGCGTCGAAAAGAACGCCGACAAGCTCTACACAGAAGCCAAGCGAATCGAGGAAAAAAAGGAAGGGGCAAAACAGGCGATCGAAAACACCCGCGAGGAGCTCGAAGCGATCAAAGCGCGAAGAGACGCCTGGGAAGCCGACGATGCGGACGACGAAGACGAGTCAGACGACGACGCAGACCAGGAACCGACCGACTGGCGATCGATGCGGTCGGTTCCGGTTCGCAGAAACGAGCAGTGGTACGAGCGGTTCCGGTGGTTCCACACGAGCGACGGTTTCCTTGTAATTGGCGGGCGCAACGCCGACGACAACGAGGCGCTCGTCAAAAAATACATGAGCAAGGGCGATCGGTTCTTCCACACACAGGCACACGGCGCGCCAGTCACGATCCTCAAAGCGACCGGCCCAAGCGAACCGGCAAAGGATATCGACTTTCCCGACTCAACGCTACAGGAAGCCGCACAGTTCGCGGTTTCGTACTCGTCGGTCTGGAAGGACAGCCGATTTTCCGGTGATGTGTACATGGTTCGTCCCGATCAGGTCTCGAAGACCCCAGAGAGCGGCGAATACATCGAGAAGGGGTCGTTCGTGATCCGCGGCGATCGAACCTACTTCGACGACGTTCCGGTCGGTGTCGCGGTTGGAATCCAGTGTGAACCACAAACGCGGGTGGTGGGCGGCCCGCCGAAGCCGATCGAGGCTCACGCGGAGGCGACGCTGCGGCTGCAGCCGGGCAAGTACGCCCAAAACGACATTGCGAAGATCTGCTACCGCGAGCTTCGAGAGATGTTCGCAGACGAGACGTTTGTCCGAAAGGTCGCAAGTCCCGATCAGATCCAAGAGTTTCTCCCCGCAGGCGGGAGCGAACTGGTCGAGTAACCGACTGGATCGATCGGTACGGCTCCGAACTGATTGATTTACGACGCCTACAGCAACGGGCCGGTTTACAGTAGCAGATCCATTTTATATTAGTAACTCATACGTAACATAACCGTATGTACCTCCAGTTGGCTCATATTGGGGTATTTGGGATTGCGACTGTGGGCAGTCTCATCGCGCTGTGGCGGGCCAGGGCAATTCCGGATACGGGAACACGAGTGGGACTTCTCTGGCTGCTCGCAACCTCCGGGTTCTGGGCGGGTGCGCAACTCATCACCTTTTTGAATATACCGCTGTGGATCGCATCTCTCGCCTATCAAATTGGCCTCGTTGCCGGCCTCGGAAGCGTCGGCGCGTGGCTCTATTTTTGTTCAGCTTACGCTGGGTATGACTACCACCACAGACCACTCTACCGATACGTTGGGATTATCCTCTTTGTCGGCCTCTCCAGTATCAAACTGACCAACCCACTTCATGGCAGGTATTTTACTATCGAACTCGCCACTACGCCGTTCCGGTATGCAAGTGTCGATCTGCTTGGATTGCATTGGATAGTGAGTATTCTCGCGTATTCACTCGCAGCGATCGGCCTCTATATGCTGTTCAGACTGTTCGATCAGTCAAACATCCCGACGACGGGTCTTGGTATTCTCGTCAGTCTTACTGCTGTTCCAGTCGTGCTCAACCTGCTCAGTACGCTCGGTGCGCCGGGGCTAGTGGCCAACAACTACGAACCGGTTGGCGTCGTGGCCTTTGCACTCGGAGCGCTGTATATTGCCGATGACTCCTTCGAGCAGGTGCGGTGGACGCGTCACCGAGAACTCATGGATACAATCAATGAGGCGGTCATCGTCGTCGATACAGACGATATCGTTAGAGAATTCAACACCGCAGCACAAGAACTGTTCCCCGAAATTGACACAGGAGTCGGACTCCGGGCGATCGTACCGGAACCCGATGCTAATCCAGAGGTACCTTTGGAAGGAGCGGAATCCGGTAACGTCCGGATGCTGTCTGTCGAGCGATCGGACGAAGAGCGATATTACCTATTGAAAGAGCAGTCCCTGACAATCGGGCCGGCACGAGCGGGGCGGGCGTTGATCGTTAGTGACGTGACGACTGTTGAGCGCCAGCGACGCAATCTCCAACGCCAGTCTGAGGCGCTTGAGGGGTTATTGGCGGCTGTCGCCCACGAACTGCGGAACACCCTGACCATTGTCAGTGGAAACCTTGAGTTGATCACGGAGGCATTTGACAAAGAAGACCCGGAACTAACGCGCCGATTCCTTGGACGGATGAGCGTGACGACAGACCGAATGATCGAAATCGTCGATGATCTCGTGATGTCGGCGCGTCTGAGCCAACCAGTGTCTGTGTTGGCGACAGTCCCGTTTCGCCAGACAGTCTACGAGGCGTTTTCGGACGTTGACTCTGAGGAGGTATCGCTGCGTGTTGAGGGCGAAGGCCGAATTCGGGCAAATCCGGAGCGATTGGACGAACTCTTCCAGAACGCGGCTCGGTTGGCGGCAGCGACCAAGAGTTCAGAACTTATCGTTACATTGCATTCAGATGGATTCCGATTCCGGATGGACGGAGAGTCATTTGCTGCCAGCAACGCAGCGGCGCTGTTCGAGTACGGGACGGCAACCCCTCAGACGGAGGCGGGAATGCTCGGGCCAAATATCCGGATGTTGGCGAACGCCCACAATTGGAGTGTCTCAGGGACGAATCTTGATGGGGATGGCATCGAGATCTCTATCCATGGTGTCACCGTCATACAAGATGAACCAGCTGAATCTGGAATGACAACGTAACTGTCAATTTGGTTCCGATCGGTTGTACTGCGGATTCGTTCTGCTATTGATATCAGACTAAGCGGACGGGTTCCGGAATTCCGATTCTTGATGCACTCGCTGAACACCACAGTGGGTCTTCTGGCCCACTTAGCGAATACAATAAATCGGCCGCTTCCTAGAGAGTCGATTTATCACAGGACTCGGGTTAATTCGTGTACAGTGTCTGCGACCATAGTCATGGTTGAGTCGTCGACCTGCGCCACACGCTTGATGACCTCTTGATGGGGAAAGACGTGCAGCGACCACAGACTCACGTAACTCGGATACGTCTTCAGTTCGCCTTCGGTGAGCGAATCGGCCGTCAGTTCAACTGCCGTCTCCCGCTCGGTCGACGTGATGACCGCAACCGTGTACCGATCGCCGAAGAACGGTCGGTTCCGATTCGAGACGACGAGATATGGCCGGACTCCGCTTTTGAATGTTGCTGGCGCGAGGACGACACTACCTTGTGCGTAGGCCATCCTACGCGTTCTCTCCTAAATCCTGCACGTCGTCGACCCACCCGTCATCGTCGCCATAAGCGTCGTCGCCGTACACAGCCTCAATCTGCTGAAGGCTCACTACGTTCGCAATCTCCGAGGCTGCGACGTCCTCGGCAACCGCCCAGTAGGAATCAACCCTCCGAACGAGGCCCTTCTTCTGGAGCCGGGAGAGGGTCTTGTGGACGCTGGAATGCGGAACGTCGGTCAGTTCCGTCAGTTCCCTCGGGGTGAACGCCATGTCGGGATGGTCAACCAACAGCGTAAGCAGTTCGTGGGCGTTCGTATCCGGTTTAACGGGTGGCGTGTCTCTTCCGCTGGAATCGATTCTGATAGGCATTAATGTCCGTCTATGTCAGCATATGTCTGAAAACGTCATTAAGTTGTTGCTGTCGGAATACGCTCGTGATCAAAATCTGTATTGGCCGATCGATATCCGCTATTCTCGCTGAAGAAGCAATGATGAATACGCGCTCTGTATTCACCTATGGAAATTCTGCTGGCTCAACCAACCACCGCTAACGATAAAGTTGTTTGGACGGTTTTCCATCTCTCGTTCTTCAACAGCGAG
>NZ_SRSG01000024.1 GCF_005543295.1 Halalkalirubrum salinum | reverse complement strand
CACCCGTACCCATCCCGAACACGGAAGTTAAGCTCGTCAGCGTTGTGCGTAGTACTGGAGTGAGCGATCCTCTGGGAGTTGCGCATCGCCGCCCACCATTCATACGTTATTATACACCGAAGAGCGGATGCGCTGCGTCAGGTAACGATCGCAGCGCGGCACACAACACCGCAGAGCGGCAGCACTTGCGATCGCACCGTGTTATAACTCCCGCTGAACCGACGATCGCTGCCTTACTGGCTGTAAATCGTCTGTGGATCAACACCCAGCATTGCACACAGTGGTTCAATCTCCACGCCGAAGTCCGCATACATCACCGTGAGTCCACGCTGTAGCAGCGTTTCCGGCGCTGGATCGATCGGTTGCGGCCCAGCGATCGACAGTTGTACGGGAGCGAAAGACGGTTGCGTGGAGTTGCCGACGATCGCAAGCTGTGACAACAAGAGCACCTCGAGCGGCGTGATGCGATCAGTATCGTCCGCGTAGCGGGCGGTGATTCCGACGAGCCGGACCGCGTGCTCTGGCTCACGAACCGTGAGTGCAGTATCGATCGCGGCAGCCTGTAATTCGTCGATAGAAATTGGCCGTTCAGCATCTGACAACGAGTCAATCATTCGTCTCCAAATGGGGTATCGAGATCAGCATCGACGACAGTACCGTCGGGTTGGATCGTGATCGAACCGAGCGAGACGGTTTCGTCGGGTTCGGTGTGACGGACAATCGATTCGAGCGTTGCTTGTCGATCGAGCCGATCCCACACGAGCGACTCGACGAGCGACTGGAACGCATCCGGATCCTGCCACGCAGAGCTAATCTCCGAGGGGATCCGAACGAGAAACCGGAGCTCCGCGTCGGTTCGGTGGATTGCGACTCCAAACCGATCGGCGTCTGGCGGCTCGTCCATACGATCGATGAGAGATGCTCACAAATCAAGCCACCGTTCGCTGCGAATCGAGTACGCTCGATCGTCAAGCAGAACACGAACGGCTGGACAGCACCGGAAGCCAGAACTTCTGCTGTGACAAATCACCACATAGCGCCTCCGTGTAGAACCGCTTTTGCCGGCTGGCCGATCACCACAAATAATGAGTTACAAGATCGGCTTGGTGGGGAAACCCTCGGTCGGCAAGTCGAGTTTTTTCAATGCGGCAACGATGAACGACGTGCCGGAGGGTGCCTACCCGTTCACGACGATCGATCCGAGCGTTGGTGAGGCCTACGTACGCGTGCCGTGTGCAGCACCAGAGTTCGATGAGACCTGCACGCCATCGGTTGGGACCTGTAACGAAGGGACGCGGTTCGTCCCGGTCAAACTGGTCGACGTGGCTGGGTTAATTCCAGGCGCACACGAGGGAAAAGGCCTGGGCAACCAGTTTTTGACCGATCTCAACGAGGCAGATGTCCTCGTACACATTGTCGACTTCTCTGGACAGACAGACATTGAGGGAGAACCAACGGAGGATCACGACCCTCGTGAAGACATCGACTTCCTCGAGGCAGAACTCGACATGTGGTACCTCGAAATTCTCGAAAAGGGAATCCAGCGGTTCGAAACCAAATATCACGGCGCAGAGGCGACGATTGAAGAGGAACTCGCCGAGCAGATGAGCGCCTTCCGAACGAACAAAGACGAGATCAAGCAAATAATCCTTTCGGAAGGGTTGGAGTGGGCACCCGAGGCGTGGGATCGAGACGATCGCGCTGCGCTTGCTAGAGAGATTAGAAAACGGACGAAGCCGATGATCGTCGCAGCCAACAAGATGGACACCGATACAGCGGCGACAAACTGGACAGAGATAACGACGGATCCTGCCTACGAGCACCTGACGTTTGTTCCGACGAGCGCGCATGCAGAGAAGGCGTTGAAGACGGCGGCTGAATCGGGTGTGGTCGACTACACCGCTGGTGAGGACTCGTTTTCGATCACGGGCGCGGTTTCTGAACAACAACGCGAGGGGCTAGCAACAATCAAGGAGTTTGTTGAATCCTATGGCGGAACCGGCGTACAACAGGCGCTCGAAACGGCGCTATTCGACGAACTCGGGTGTATCGCGATCTTCCCAGGGTCGGCGAACGGACGCAGCGATGAAAAAGGGGTGTTCCGGGACTGTTTCATTCTTCCTGAGAATGCGACTACGGAGGGATTCGCGTATCATCTCCATTCAGATATTGGTGATGGGCTGCTTCACGGCATCGACTGCCGGACAAAGCGACAAGTTGGCGCAGACCACAAACTGGAACACCGTGACGTGATCGAGATTATTTCGACGAACTGAACACCTGTTTGGCAATACACCCAGACGTCATTTCGTGTAGTAGACGTCATTTCGTGTAGTAGACGTCATTTCGTGTAGTAGACGTCATTTCGCGTAGTGGATGTCGCTTGCTTCGAACCGCTCACGACTGAAACAGACGTTATCGTGTTGAACAAATCACGTCTGGGCGTAAAACGGCGCTCTCGGCTACTCGTCTACCTCCACTGTGTCGATCGCCTCTGCAAGCGCTTCGAGGCACGCAGTGACCGTCTGTTGTTTGATCGATCGGCGATCGCCATCAAAGACGTGGCGTGTGCTCGTCGAAAACGACGTTTCGGTGCCCCACGGACCAGCATAGGCGACACCAATATACACCAACCCGACTGGTTTATCGGCAGTATCGCCGCCCGGGCCGGCAATACCCGTTGCTGAGACGCCCCAGGTGGTATCGGCGATATCGCGCGCCCCCTGTGCCATCTGCTCAGCCACTGGGGGCGATACGGCACCGTGCTCGTCGAGTGCTTCCCGGGCAACCGACAGTGCCTGTCGTTTTGCGTCGTAGGCGTACGTGACAAATCCGCGTTCGAAGTAGTCGCTCGATCCGGGCACATCGGTGAGTGTTGAACTAATCAGCCCGCCGGTGAGAGACTCTGCGGTTGCGATCGTCTCTTCCCGGTCTCGAAGCCGATCACCGACCATCTCGTTGATCGAACCATCTCCGCGCGACGATTGGGCCATGTTGATGGAGAGCGTCTCGGGGCACTCAATACTACCGACTCGTACACAACCACTCATATCTGAATATATTAAATTATATATTGTCATTACATAGATACGGTCTCAAATCGGAGTTTAAATCGTTAAATCGGTTTTCAAGCAGTTATAAAATGTAGTGAATTATCGAGTGATTTCGTTAATTGGGTTGAAGTCTCTGTAACGCTCGTCGCATTATATGTGCTATCCGGACATAGCACTGAGTGTAGCCGGTGACCCCTCCCATGGAATCAGCAACCCAACTCGAATCAAACGCCACGACGAACAATCACGTGGACTCGCCCGTCGACGAATTGGTCTCTCGATCAATCGGAGCGATCCGATTTGCAAGCTTCTGGCTGGCGGTCGCGCTCCCATTCGTATACATGCCACTATTGGTGATAGACATGACACCGTTGACCGCAATGGCATTCTTTGGCCTGTTCTGTGCGAACATCATTGCACTGATCGTCGGTCACGGACACAACAATCGATAACCAATGAGCACTACATCACAACACACCGACGCTGCTTTCAGTAAAGAAGAACAACTACTTTGCTACCTACGCGAGCGTGCCCAAGATGGTGAACTATATTTCAAGAGCAAGTTCATTGCTGACGATGTTGGTCTCTCCGCAAAAGAGATCGGTGCGTTGATTGTTAAATTGCAGGACTCCGCGCCGGATCTGACGATCGAGAAATGGTCGTATACAAGTGCGACGACGTGGCGCGTCGAGTCAGTTGCATAATCAAGCTCACAGAGCAAGTATGGTATCACTCAAGAAATAGCGAATAGACGATCACGGCGAATCCAATCGCGGTCAATAAGCTATCAATAATCACGCCTGTGACGAGGTCAATATTTAGCAGTTGATCCGCAATTCCCCCAAGTAGCGCACCGATCGTAACAAAACTAAATCCGATGACGAGAGCGCGAAGTGATGGATCACCTGTTCGTCGATACGCCTTGTATGCAAAGAACGCGATACTGCCTCCCAGTAGTAAGATCGCAGTCTTGGTTGCGATGAGCAGTATTTCAGGGTACATTATGTTTCCTCTCTGATTTGGGCCCACAACTCTTCGAGCCGTTGATCGGCGGTTTCAGCCTTGTCAGGTCGATCGATCGACGCGTGTAGTGATTCTTCGTCTGAGACCCCTATCGTGAGGCGCTCAAAGTTCCGAACATACCGAGTCGTGTGCTGGCCGTTTCGTTTGATTTGTGTCTGTTCGGAGAGCAACGAAGCATCGACGAGCTGGTCAAGCTTTCGGTACATCGTCGACAGCGGGATATCACAGTGTTCGGAGAGTTCAGTCGCCGTCTGCGGTTCCGAGAGCGCCTCGATGATCGTTCTTGCCCGCTTATCACCGAGTGTGTCCAACACGGTTTCTGCTTCGGGATCGGGCACATCAGACGGCGGTCGAACCATCACATCTCCGTTCGTTCCGCCGGGGAGTAAACGTATTCGATTCTCTAACAGGAGTTGGCAATATAATCCACATTTATATACGAATCCGACTGAGGAGAGCCTCGAACGCTATAGTAGCGTTTGCAAGTATTTTCTCACTTCGGTTCAGAAACGACTGGCTCAGGCACTCTCAGACTGCATTTCGAGGTGGTTGTTGCAAAGCGTTGCAAACGTTACTATAGTATACGCGTTCCGAGCTGAAATAAAGACAATCACATTGCCAACAACTGCTAAACAAAGCTTGACAGAATCACGCTCGGACTGCGACGGTGGTTTTATTTTTGTCTCGTGGGACCGATGAGTATGAATCGCTCGCAGTCATTCCTCCTCGTCTGTATTTCCCTGTCAGCGATCGCTTCGTTGTACATCGTCTTGCCCTTCCTTCAGTATGTCCTCGGTGCAGTCATCCTCGCGTACGTGTTTTATCCATTCAACCAACGGCTTGTACCGTATTTTGGCCCGATGATTTCGCCGATGGTGTTGATTGTCGGTGTGTTTGTCGCGACGATCGTCCCCTTCATATACATCGCGATCGTGTTGTACAGCGATATCCAACAGCTCATTCGCGGGGATACACCGCTCAACAGCAGTGAAATCGAACGGACTATCTCAGACACTATCGGGATCAACGTCGACCTCTCCGCTCAACTGCAAGCACTTGGAGAGGGTGCTTTTGATATTTTGTTTGGCAATGTCTCGGGTATCTTTAGCGTTGGGGCACGACTGTCGATTGGCTTCGCACTCGTGTTATTCCTCGTCTATTATGTTCTTCGTGATGGAGACCGGTTCGTTGCCTGGAGCCACGATGTCGTCCCGATGCCTGATCCGGTCACCGATCGACTCTTTACGAAGGTTGATCGGATGATTCGTGGCGTCGTTATCGGTCACATCGTCGTCGCGGTCGGACAAGGAGTTGTGGCGGGCGTGGGGATGTGGGCGGTCGGAATCCCGAACGTTGTGTTCTGGACATTTGTGATGGTTTTGCTGGCGTTATTGCCGCTCATCGGTGCGTTTATTGTTTGGGGCCCCGCCGCGGTGTATTTGTTTCTCATCGGTGACACCGTGGGGGCGATCGCGCTCACGGTATACGGGGTCGCCATCGTAAGTTCAGTCGATAACTATGCACGGCCCATCCTCATCGATCAACAGGTCCATCTCAACCCCGCGGTGATTCTCGTTGGCGTATTTGGCGGTGTCTACGCCATCGGAGTCACTGGCCTCTTTGTTGGACCCGTTGTTTTCGGCGTGCTCGCGGCCACGCTCACCACATTCAACGAGGAGTACGACCTCCTGTAGTCGACGTCGATCGAGAGTCCAGCCTGGGCACCACGCTCAATTTAACAGGTAGATCGTTCCGTTGAGTACCGTTGCGAACCCAACCCAAAGCAGGTACGGCACGAGCAGGCCTGCTGCGCGGCGATTGACACGGTCAAACGCAACGATCGTGGCGAGGATCAGCCCAAACAGGGGGATGATCACGGCAAGCCCGAGCGTGGGACTCTCAGCGGCGAAAAACGCGGGAGACCATGCAACGTTAAACGCCATCTGCACGCCAAACGCGACGAGGGCAACCGATCGGGATCGGCCGGCCGGCGATCTGTACACGAGGTACACTGCCACGCCAAGAAGCGAGAACAGCAGTGTCCAGACGATCCCGAAGAGTGCTGGTGGCGGATAGAACCACGGGAGCGTCAACGATTGAAACCATTCGCTGTTCGGATTCGTGAACACGACACCGCTCGCGCCGACGAGGTTCACGAGGACGATCGCAACGATGGCTCCGAGGAGGTCGTCTCTGGGGATCGATCGAATCCGCTGTGGAAGGGCAAGGGCCATGGGTACAATAGCACCCGGGTACGGATGAAAGTACAGAATTGTTTTGTCGCGTGAGTCCAGACTTCTCTTATGCTCAATGTTGGCGACGATGCCCCGGATTTTACGCTTCCAAACCAAGACGGCACCACGATTTCGCTTTCGGCGTACCGTGGACAGCGAGTCATTGTGTATTTCTACCCACGCGCGGACACGCCTGGCTGCACGACAGAAGCCTGTGGCTTTCGGGACGCGTGGGCAGACTTTCGCGACGTGGATGCGACCGTGTTCGGCATCAGTGACGACCCAGTCGACGACCTCGCAGCGTTTGCAGACGCGTACGATATTCCCTTCGAACTCCTCTCCGACGAAGACGGCTCGGTGTCGACCGCCTACGACTCCTACGGCGAAAAACAGCTATTTGGAAACACCGTTGAGGGAGTCTTCAGGAACACGTACGTCGTCGGCCCAGACGGGACGATCGAGGCCGCCTTCGAGGGCGTGTCACCGGACGGGCACGCCGGCGAGGTGCTGGCGGCGATCGACACCTAATACCACCCAATAGCGATCAGTCGTACAGCGGATACTCGTCAGTGAGCTCGTCGACGCGATCGCTCACGCGCTCGATGACTGCCTCGTTTTCTGGGTCGTCGATGACCTCACACAGGAGGTCTGCGACCTCGCGGCAGGCTTCTTCGCCAAACCCACGAGTGGTGAGTGCCGGCGTCCCCGCACGGATTCCCGAAGGGTTGAACGGTGATCGGGTCTCACCGGGAACCGTGTTGGCGTTGAGGACGATCCCCGCCGATTCGAGTGCCTCCTCGACCACCTTGCCGGTCGTGTCGGGATGGGAGGGTCGAAGGTCGACCAGTACGAGGTGGTTGTCGGTGCCACCCGAGACGAGCGACAGTCCGTTTTCACGCAGTTGATCGGCCAACGCTTTCGCGTTCCCAACGGTCTGTTCGGCATAGTCTTCGAACTCCGGCTGGAGCGCCTCCCCGAAGCCGACCGCCTTGCCGGCGATCGCGTGCATTGCCGGACCGCCCTGTGCACCGGGGAAGACCGCGCCGTCGATCGCGTCGGCGTGCTCTTCATCGCACATAATGATTCCCCCACGCCCCGAGCGGATCGTCTTGTGGGTCGAGCCGGTGACGAAGTCCGTAACGCCGATCGGTGACTCGTGGACACCCGCGGCGACGAGGCCCGTGATGTGGGCGATATCTGCGAGGTGGTACGCGCCGACCGCGTCAGCGGTCTCTTGAATGCGACCGAAGTCGACCTCGCGCGGATACGCCGAGTATCCTGAGACGATAATATCCGGCTCGAACTCGGTGGCGATGTCGTCAAGACCCTCGTAGTCAATGTATCCAGAGTCGATGTCGACCTCGTACTGTTCTACCTCGTAGACCTGTCCGGCGAAGTTCGCCGGGTGGCCGTGACTTAGATGCCCTCCGTGGGTGAGATCCAGCGAGAGGATCTTATCGCCCGGATCAAGCATTGCGAGGTAGACGCCCATGTTCGCCTGCGAGCCCGAGTGTGGCTGAACGTTTACGTGTTCGGCCCCCCACAGCGCTTTGGCGCGATCGATCGCGAGCTGCTCGATATCGTCGGCGTACTCACAGCCGCCGTAGTAGCGCTCGCCGGGGTACCCCTCCGCATAGTTGTTTGTCAGTTCAGAGCTCTGTGCCTCCATGACCGCCTCTGAGACGTGGTTCTCACTCGCGATCATGGCCAGCGTGTTGTTCTGTCGTGCACGTTCGCCTTCCAACGCAGCCGCAGCGTCCGGGTCCGTCTCCCGAACAGTCTCGTACGTCATATCGTAGGCTCGGAACTCCAGGGTAAATAACCCAGTCGTTGCTAGCTGGCGGTATTTAACCGTTGATGATGAGGAATTAGTTGGTTCTCTCAGGAGTCGAGTCGGCCAAGCCGCCACGACTCGGTGTCGGGTGTCTGATTGAACGTGTAGATGTGAACGCCGCGGATGCCGTAGGTTTCGTCGCCGACATAGGCACCGAGCCCGTCGATCAGATCGTCGGGTTTGTACGTCCCTCGCGAGCCGACGAGTTGTTTGACGAACCCGAGCACGCCGGTCGTCTTCCGGAGGAACTTGATCGAATCGCCGACGCCAACCTTCTGGGAAATCTTCATGAGTCGTTGATAGTTCATGACACCTGGAATTCCAATCTCCACCGGGAGGTCAACTCCCCGATCGCGGACCTCCTCAATCCATTCGAGGACGGTATCGGGATCGTAACACAGCTGTGTCACAATGTATGTCGCATAGGGCGCTTTCTTTTTCATCTCGGCCGCGAGTGTCTCATCGTCAATGAAGTCGTGGCCCTCCGGATAGCCGGTGATCCCGACATCGTCGAACTCGTATTCAAACTCTTCGAGTTCGACGAGTAGGTCGTACGCGGACTCGAATTCGCCGGCGGGTTCCTCGCGATCGCCGCCGGGGACGAAGATGTCTGTAATCCCTGCCTCGGCGAGCCGCCGGGCGATTTCTTCGAGTTGGTCAGGTCCTTCGATGTACCGCGCAGCGATGTGGGGTACGACCTCGAAGCCCGCCGCTGCGGCTGCCTCGCTCTTTTCGACGGTGCGTTCGATTCCAAGCTGTGGCGATGTTGTGATCGCGATCGTCGCGCCTTCCGGCAGGTGTTCGATCTCGTCGTCGAAGCTGTCGAACGGCATCAACTCAAAACGGGCGTTCGCGAGCAGGTACTCAGCCCCGTCGGATACTCCCGCTGTCGCCGCGGTTCCTACGGACATATATTAACTATCCTTAGGGATAGAGGTATTTTTGTCTGTGGGTGATACTACCAACCTGTTTATTAAATCAACCGTGGTAGTATGTTCGATCCCTTCAGCTGGTCGAAGGGGTAGTCGTCGGGACGCACTCTCTGATCCGCGCGGTTACTTCCTCCTGTGACGGCTGCTGGGTCGCATCTGCAACCCGATGACACACGAGGTCGAGAACGTTGAGTCGCCGAAGCAGATCAGTTGTCGCCTGCCGATCGAGTCCCAACTCGCGTTGGACCTCGTAGACGGTTCGAGATGTCGCGACTGCATTGACTATTTGTTCGATTCTGACACCCTCGGGCAAGCCGATCCCATCGGCGGCGAGACGGGTTTCGATGCGTCTATTCTCGGGTTCGACGTGGGTGTCGTCATCATCCGCCGCGTCGTCAGCGTTGGAGTCGTATGTTACCGGCGAGTGGACGCCCGCGTCGATCATGTATCGTCGGACCGTCTCTGCGGAGACGTCCATCTCAATTCGCTCGCCCATCTCTCCAAACGTCTCACAGGACTCGTACAGGGCTTCGAGGTATTCGATATCTTCGTAAGGTGGTACCGATTCATCGCGAACGGCTAGTTCTGGGTGCTCGGTATCTGGTGGCCGTTCGGATTCTGGCTCTTGTGTTACCCCTGTAGCGGCCTCCACTCGTTGATCCACATCTGTCGCTGGCTCTGGAATCTCTGATGCTTCGGCTTTGCTTTTGATTGTCAACTCCACCGCGAGAACGATGCCGTCGGCCCCGGTGCGCTTTGCGGACTCCGATTCGATGCTGACTCCGTTGGCGGCCTCGATCGGCTCGCGAATCGGGTTTTCGAACGTTGCACAGATCGAGCCCTCGGTGCCGATGTCGACGGCAATGGGTGTATACCCCTGCTGGGAAGCATCTACGGAGAGATCAATCGGGACGGTGAGCGACGCGCGCAGTCTCCCCTCGTGCATCGTCGCTTCCACTTCCGCTGGCGCTGTATCACGTGTCTCAAGCGATTCGACTAGTTGTGAGAGCGTTTCAAATGCGGTGTGCCCAACCATATCATTACCACATACTGACACTCTGTGTCACATAACCCTGTGTTAGGAATACTCAACCTGTTTAAAAGTTCGTGACTATGTATTCGTTTGTCAGTTATTCGTCTTATCTCCAAGGAGTCACCAACCGGGTTTTACCAGCTAATTATGAGAGCTGTTAAATCAATCTTGCTCGGTGTCAGCAGTTGAGGCCCGGCTTGCGAGGCTCGCAACGCGCTCGCCTGCGGCGTTCGCCCCACCGCGCGACAGGGAGTAGACGAATCCCGATCGATCGGCTGTAATAGTCTCGACTAATTCAAACGTCTCAGGGTTATGAACGGTGCCGAGCACTGTACCTACTTGCACATGATCGCCGACGGTTACTCTGGAGGCCGGCTCGAAGAGCCCAGCGCTTGACAGACAGACTGCGGGGATGTCGTCGCGGAGCACCTGCTGAGTGGGCGTGTTTTCTATGTCGCCCGGAACCATGCCCATCGTCTTGAGCACGTTGGTGACACCCTCGAGGCCGGCCGCGACGGCCTCAGTTGCGACCTCCCGGCTGTTGGCCAGTTCGACAGTGAGCGCGGGGATCTCTGCCTGTGAAGCCGCATTTCGGAGTGTTGTCCGGGGAGGATCAGACTTGGGCGGCTCGTCGACCAGCAGATGTGCCACGCCGAACGCTGTCGCAAGTCGATCGGCGGTGGTTCCATCGTCGCAGTATCGGACGTGGGTGAGCATCTCGGGTGTGCCGCTGTGGAGATCGACTATTGCATCGCTATCGGCGAGTCGGTCCCACAGGTATGCGGCGATCCGTTCGGTCAGTGTCCCGTCGGAATCACCAGGCCACACCCGATTGAGGTTTGGGTTTACCACGTCGTATGCCGCCGGTCCCATGTACGATCGGTGGTCCATCGCTGGCGGGTTCGCCACTGGGAGCACTCGGACGGTTCCAGCGATCGACATCGTCGAGAGCCGATCGCCGAGCCGCCGTGCCACGGCTGTGCCGTTCAGTTCGATCCCGTGTTGGCCGGCAATCACCGAGACCGTCGGTCCTTCAGCTCCTCGATAGGTGTGTTCGACGACGTCGATCGAGCCCCCAGAGGGCAGTTGACCGACAGCGAATGTCCGGCTCGTGTGTGCCGCCGGCTCGTGGTTCATATCAGTTCGGGGTGCCCGACCGACAAAAAGCTCGGGAGATCGGTACGTCGCGCTCGGAACCATATCGTACCAACAGCAGGAAACGTTGTGTAACAGCCTCAATCGGCGACAGGTATATTCGCCCGCCACCACGACCACGAATTAGCCATATGGATTCAACAGAGACTCTGCCAGAGACAGCAGACACAGTGGTCGTCGGTGCCGGTATCGTCGGCTGTAACGTCGCCTACCAGCTCACCCAACTTGGCCGCGAAGACGTCGTCGTCGTCGATCAGGGACCGATGCCGACGACGGGCGGCTCCTCGACGCACGCGCCCGGAATCATGTTCCAAACTGCAGAGTCGAAAGAGCTCAGCCAGTTTGCGAACTACAGCCGAAAGCTCTACAGCCAACTCGAGGGTGCGGACGGCCACCAGGCGTACAACGAAGTCGGCGGGATCGAAGTTGCCCGCACCGAAGAACGCATGGACTTCCTCCAGCGCCGGGTTGAACACGCCCACGCGTGGGGAATCGAAGACCCACAGATCCTCTCGCCCGAGGAGGTGACAGAGCACCTGCCCTTGGTGGATCCGGACACAATCCTCGGCGGCTACTACTCGCCGACGGACGGCCAGGTCTCGGGTGTCGTCGCCTGCGACGCGCTCGCCCGCGAGGCGATCGCAAACGGCGCAACCTTTGTCCCGCACACACGGACCACGGATGTCGAAACCGCAGGCGACTCAGTTACCGCGGTCGTGACCGAAAACGGAACGATCGAGTGCAACGACGTCGTCGTTGCGACGAACATCTGGGCGCGCCAACTCGGCGAAAAGCTCGACGTACACCTGCCCGTGACACCGGTCGAACACCAGTACACGATGACCGAGTCGCTCGATGAGATGGCTGAGAACGCTGTCGACATCACGAATCATCCACTGTTCGAAAACTACGAGAACGTCTCCGGGGAGAAGGCAAAACGGCTGCTCGTCGGCCCCGATCGGCCAATTCTCCGAGACCAGGACAACGCGATGTATTTCCGGACGCACGGTGATTCCTATGGGATCGGCTCGTACAACCACGATCCGATCGTCCCCGACCCGATGGAGCTCGGCGGCAACGATCCGGACGGCGAACAGGGATCGGTCCACGAGTTCACCGACTACCACATGGACAACGCGACCCATCCCGATCGCCCAGACAAAGCGCCGCGGCAGGCCAGTGACGAACTGCTACCGGCCACTGCGGGCAAGGAACTCGAATTCAAGTACAACGGGATGTTCGCCGAATCACCAAATGGGTTGCCAGTGATGGGTCCGGTCGAAAAATACGACGGCCTGTGGACCGCAGCCGCGATCTGGGTCACCCACGCCGGCGGTGCTGGAAAAGCGCTCGCCGAGTGGATGGTAAACGGCGTCCCACAGCTTGATGACGGACCGATCGACGTGGGTCACTGCGACGTAAACCGCTTCGACGCCCACGAGGGCAGCTGGGATTTCGCCCGCGATATCGGTGCCGAAGAGTACCGTATCGTCTACAACATCATGCACCCGAAGTGGGTGTGGACGGAGCACCAACGGGATATCCGGCGGACGCCGATGTACCACAGCCACAAGCAGTACGACGCCGAGCTATGGGCCGAAGCTGGCTGGGAGGAGCCCCACTGGTTCGACTCCAACGCGGATCTCGTCTCGAAGTACGCCGATCGCATCCCTGACAGAGAGGGATGGGAAGCGAAGTACTGGTCGCCGATCGAAGGCGCCGAGGCGATCCACGTTCGCGAGGCCGTTGGGCTGCACGACATGACCGCGTTCAACAAGATGGAGGTCATCGGCGCAGAGGCCGGTGAGTTCCTCCAGCGCCTCTGCACGGGAGACATGGACCTCGACGAGGGACAGGTCAAATACACCCTGATGTGTAACGAAGGTGGGGGCGTGCGCGCAGACATTACCGTCACCCGCACCGACGAGGATCGCTATCTCGTCCTCACGACAGGCCGAGAGGTCGGCAACAACCACGTTGCGTGGGTGCGCGAGAACGCTCCTGACGGAGTCGTCGTCAACGACGTCACATCGAGTATGGCCGCGATGGTCTGCACCGGCCCGGATGCCCGAAAGGTGCTCTCGAAGGTGACTGACGTGGATCTCTCCGATGAGGCGTTCCCATTCTTCACGAGCCAGCAGTTCTTTGTCAAGAACGTCCCAGTCACTGCGCTTAGAGTCTCCTACGCGGGCGAGCTTGGCTGGGAGCTGTACACGCCTTCGGAGTATGGCGAACGGCTCTGGGAGCACATACTGGCGGCCGGCGAGGAGTACGACATTCGTCCGTACGGCAGCGGCGCGCTCAACTCTCTCCGGATCGAGAAGGGATTCCGGCTGTGGGGCGCGGATCTACACACCGAGCACAACCCATACGAGGCCGGCCTCGGCTGGGCGGTCGATCTCGACACCGACTTCATCGGCAAGGACGCCGTTGCCTCGGCGGCAGCGGGTGACAACATCACCCACAAGGTCGCTTGTCTCACACTCGACGACGAGGAGGCAACGATCCTCTCACACCGGCCGGTGTTCCGTCCCGGTGAGGACGAGTCGATCGGCTACGTCCACAGTGCCGAGTACGGCTACAGCGTCGGTGCGTGCGTCGCCTACACGTACCTGCCGCCGGAGGATGCCGAGCCAGGAACGGAGGTCGAGATTCTCTACGAGGGCGATCGGTACGCGGCGACTGTCCGCGAGGAACCGCTCGTCTAGCTGGCTCGTAGCCTGTCGATCCAAGCACACTCTCTTTTATTCAACTATCTGATTGGTTGAGTTTCGTGTTGGCCTTCCACATCATTGAGCGGCAAGAGTATCTCCCGGGTCGGCGGCAATATTAAACACCCGGAGTATGCCGTATCAATAACCGCTGTCCGGCGGTCTCGTGCGTGCGAGATCGATCACAGCACCAGCCTATTTACGATAGTGACAGTTACTCCGTATGAGTGAAATGAGCACGACAGAGCTACCACAGAACGCGGAGACGGTAATCATCGGCGCGGGTGCGGTCGGTTGCAGCGTCGCCTATCATTTGAGCGAACTCGGCGCGGAGGACATTGTCGTGGTCGATCAGGGCCCCCTGCCGGTCACGGGCGGCTCGTCGGTCCACGCACCGGGAATCATGTTCCAAACCTCCCCGTCGAAGATCCAGACGAAGGCGGCCTACTATACTAGCCGACTGCTGGCAGATGCCGGTGTCTACGACGAGGTCGGCGGCATCGAAGTCGCTCGCAGCGAGGACCGAATGGACTTCCTCGAACGGCGTGTCGAGAACGCAACCGCCTACGGGCTTCCTGACCCACAGTTGCTGTCGCCCGAGGAGGTGACAGAGCACCTGCCGCTCGTCGACGAAGACGAGATTCTTGGCGGCTACTACTCGCCAACCGACGGCCGGGTCGACGGCATTGGGGCACTGCAGTGGTACATCGAGCAGACCCCGGCGACGTTCGTCGGCGACACCGAAGTCACGGACATCGTTACCGCCGGCGGAGAAGTCCAGGCAATCGAGACAAACAAGGGACGGATCGACTGCGATCGCTGCGTGATGGCCACGAACAACTGGGGCTACCAGACCGGCCAGCTCGCGGGCGTCGATCTGCCGATCGCTCCGGTCGAACACCAGTACGTCGTGACTGAGCCGCTCGAAGAGCTGGCCGGTGCCGGCTCCTCGATGGGAAATAATACGACTGGACTCGACGTGCCGGGCAACCGCGACATCCAGGAAGCGATGAGCGAAGGCCCACACCAGCCGGTCGGCCGCGACCAGGACCACTCGCTGTACTTCCGGACCCACGGCGATCGTCTCGGGATGGGCTCGTACAACCACGAAACGCTCTCTGTCGATCCCGACGACATGGGAACCAACAGCGACGACAGACAAGCGTCTGTCCGCGGATTTACCGAAGAACACTGGACGCAACCGACACACCGTGGCCGCGACAAGTCCGCGAAACAGGCCTTCGACGAACTCCTGCCGACGACGGCAGATGTCGACTACGAGGTTACCGAAAACGGAATCTTCGTCTTCACGCCCGACGGGATGCCGGCGATCGGCGAGACCGCACAGGTTTCGGGGCTGTGGAGTGCGCTTGCGATCTGGTGGACCCATTCGGGCGGCTACGGTCGCATCCTCGCCGAGTGGATGGAAAACGGCACGCCACGACTGCCCTCCGGACCGGTCGACACCGGCGGCGTCCACGTCCGGCGGTTCGAGCCGCACGCTGGCGAGAAAGACTACTTCGTCGATCGCGGCGCAAAGCGCTACGAACAGGTATACAGTATCGTCGAACCGCGCTGGCAGGCGACCGAGCACCGCGGCCTCCGCCGGAGTCCGTTCTATTCTCACGAGGCCGACCTCGGCGCGGAGTTCTACCAGGGCGGCGGCTGGGAGACGCCACAGTGGTACGAGTCGAATGCCGACCTCGTCGACCGCTACGCCGACGAAATCCCCGAACAGGAGGGCTGGCAGGGCGTGAACCGATCGGCGATCGAGGGTGCAGAACACCTTCACACGCGCGAGCACGTGTCGATGTTCGACATGACTTCGTTCAGTTCGATCATAATTGAGGGCCCTGACAGCGCGGCGTTCCTCCAGCGAGTCTGCAGCAACGACGTGGACATTGATATCGGACAGGTCCGCTACTCGTTGCTTCTCAACGAGGGTGGCGGCATCCTTGCGGACATCACTGTCGTCCGTCTTGAGGAGAACGAGTACATGGTGACCACCGGTGGCGGTAACTCGCCGGGCATCCACGGCGAGTGGCTGAAAGAGCACGCCCCAGAGACAGTGTCAGTGACGATCGAGGAGGGCGCAAAGAGTACGATCGGGCTGTGGGGTCCGAAGTCTCGACTTCTGTTGCAGCGCTGTACTGACGCCGATCTCTCGAACAGCGGCTTCCCGTACTTCCGCGCGAAACAAATCTACGTCGGCGAGGTGCCTGTCATTGCGCTGCGGGTCTCCTACGTCGGTGAACTCGGCTGGGAGCTGTGGGCTCCTGTCGAGTACGGCGCACAACTCTGGGAGACGCTGTGGGAGGCCGGACAGGACCTCGACGTTCGGCCGATGGGCGGCGGCGCGCTCGAATCCATGCGTCTCGAAAAGGGCTATCGCCTGTGGGGAACAGACATTGACACCGACTCGAATCCATACGAGGCAGGGCTGCCGTTCGCGGTCGATCTGGACACCGACTTCATCGGCAAGGAGGCACTCGAAGCCGCCAAGGCAGCAGGAATCGACAGCCGGATCACCCCGCTCACGCTCGACGACTCGACGGATATCCTCATGAGTGGTCGGCCGGTATTGAAAGACGGCGAAGCGATCGGCTACGTCCAGGCCGCAGACTTCGGCTACTCGATCGGCGAGTCGATCGCGTACACATACGTTCCAGCGGAGTACGCGGAGGCTGGGACCGATGTGGAAGTGTTGTGTGAAGGCGAGCGCTACGACGCGACGATCCGCGACGAACCACTCTTCGACCCTGGCCGCGATAAACTGATCAGGTGATCGAGATGGCATCTGAAGACTCATCTGGGCTGCCAGTCACGTACGTGGACATCGAGCGGGCCCGCGAACGACTCGACGACGAGAGTGTCGTCAAGGAGACGCCGATCGAGCGCAGCTCCTCGCTCGATGACTTCGTTGGCGGAGAGGTGTATCTCAAGATGGAACACCTCCAGTGGACTGGCTCGTTCAAGACGCGCGGGGCGTACAACAAGATCAGTCAGGATGTCGAAAACGGCGTCACCGAGTTCATCGCTGCCAGCGCGGGCAACCACGCGCAGGGTGTTGCACTCGCGGCCACGAAGTGCGGCGCGGACTCGACGATCTATATGCCCGAAAACGCCCCACAGGCGAAGGTTGATGCGACCCGCGGGTACGGCGCGACCGTCGAACTCGTCGGCAAGGACTTCCAGGAGACGATGGCGCACGCCAAGGAGGCCGTCGAAGAATCTGACGCTGAGTTTGTCCACGCATACGACGACACGGATATCATCGCTGGACAGGGCACGCTCGGAATCGAGATGTATCACGACTGCCCAAAGGCCGACACTATTGTCGTCCCGATCGGCGGCGGCGGGCTCATCAGCGGGATCTCGACCGCAATCAAACACCTCTCGCCGGAGACTCGCGTCGTCGGCGTGCAAGCGACCGGCGCGGAGACGATCCACAAGAGCCTCGATAAGGGAATTCCGGTGACGCTCGACGAGGTGAACACGATCGCTGATGGCATCGCAACCGGGGGTATCTCCGAGGCGACGCTCGAGATTATCCAGGCGAATGTCGACGAGATCGTCACCGTAAGCGATACCCAAATTGCCCAGGCGATCCTCTTGTTGCTCGAACGCGCCAAGCAGGTTGTCGAGGGTGCGGGCGCGGCGTCGGTCGCGGCGATTTTGAGCGACGACCTCGACGTGTCCGACGAGACCGTGATGCCGCTGCTTTGTGGCGGCAACCTCGACATGACACGCCTCCAAACAGTATTGGTTCACGCGCTCACCGAGCGCCAACAGCTGTTGCAGCTTCGGGTTCGTATCGACGATCGACCCGGCCAAATGGAGTATATCTCGGGAATTATCGCCGACGAGGGTGCGAACATTCGCGACGTTCGCCACGACCGATCGGTCGAAGATCTCGAGATAGGCGAGGCATACCTGGTGTTTACCGTTGAGTCAAGTGGGGCTGAACACGCCGCGTCAATCATCGACTCGGTGTCGGCATCCGGCTACAGCGTCGAGAATACCACGTCGCTGTAACGCGCTGAACGGTGGCAGATTTCGTCGTTATCGAGCGGACTTTTATATATTGAGCGGTCGTGCGCATCAGATGGGTTGGAGACAATGTACGATAAGCTACTGATACCATACGACGGCAGCGACGAAGCGAAGAAAGGGGCTGACCACGGAATTAAACTGGCGGCATCGCTCGATGCATCGATACATGGCCTCTACGTGATGGATCTTCCGGGCGCGCCACGGGCCGTCGCGCTTCGGGATGATGAAGAGCAACTCCGCAAAGAATACCGCGAGTATGGCGAGAAGAAGATGGCCGAACTCACAGAGACCGCCGCAGAACTTGGCGTCGACTGCGAGACGTCGATTGTGCCAGGGTCGGTGAGCGAACAGATCGTCGAGCAGGCTGACAAACACGGTGCTGATGCGATCGTCATCGCCTCGGCGTATCGTGGTCGACTGGGGAACTTGCTCGGCGGGACGACCGACAAGGTCGTCCGGACGTCGAATGTACCGGTCATCACGCAGCGGATGCAAATCGACGAGTGAACGCTCGGCAACTCAGATTTTCCCTGCCCTACTGCCCGACGAGTCGCTGCTCGCGGAAATAGATCGTCATACTTGCTGCGAGAAAGCTGAATCCTGCCACGCCGTAGTTGCTGACCGACATAAAAAACAACGCGATTGCAAAAAACGCGACTGCGACGAGTGCCGCGACGGTTGCAGGGATGTTCATACTGGATACGTGCGTCCCGGGATTAAAAAACGACCGTCAACCGGACGTGATCAAAACATGTGGTCGAACTCCCAGTGGTACGAGCAGTTTGGGCAGGTTGCCCACTCTGGAACGTCAAACTGCTGGGGATGGCGTCGACCGTGCTTCATGTGATCGCCACACGATGGACAGACGAGCGCAATCAACTCCAGATCAGAGAACTCGTTTGCGGGGCGATTAGCTGTACAGCGGGTGCAGTCGATAGAATCTCGGGAGTCTTTCTGGTAGATCTCAGCGGTACACTGTGGGCATGCCACCAGTGCTGGCGGACGGTTGGTCCAACCGACATCACCGTCGGTTGTTGTGTTGTGAACGTCTGGGATTGCGAGTGTCAGGTTCGCCATCTCGGAATCCGCCCGAAGGGGCTGGGCTGCAGCGTTTAATGCCTTCCGGCAGTTCTGAAACACGACACGTAACATATCGGTCATTACGCGTTATAGGGATTGTATAAACTTAGGTGTCCGCTTTGGTGTTGATTTGTCCATACCCTGGTTAATTTGACCATACCTCCTGTAGCTTTTGGGGGTTTGTGTTCACTGTGCCGCTGTTTTAAACATATTAAACGATTAATCGGGCACTATATGCCATAGATTTATTACGGTGTAATTACTGGTACCGGGTGAGGTTGTGTGTCACGACACACGAGAACACGGCCTACGAACGACGTATCGCCGAGATGCGATCGTCGCGTCGATACCGGGGAGCGTGACATGACCCCTTGATCGCCCCGGAAACGGGATGATCGCGATCGGAGTACCGCTAGCAAACCGCTGGAGACAACGATCATGACACAACACGACGTACGACGCGGAAGAACTGAGGTGGTATCGTATGGCAGATGGTGAAAAAGAGACGACAGGAGAGATGTCCGACGGGCTGCAGGTGGAGCTGTTCCACCCGGATTCCGATCGGGAGCCGGGTGACACGAATATCGAGAAGTTCGGGTTCGATATTCATCCGGTCGTCTTCCCGATCGCACTCGTGATTATTGCGATCTTCATTGCGGCGACAATCATCCTCGGCGAACAGGCCGCGGAGGCGTACTCGACGATCCGCACGTTCTTCGAGGGGAACTTCGGATGGTTCTACCTACTCGCGGTGAACATCTTCATCGTGACTGTACTGTTCTTTGCGTTCAGCAAGTACGGTACGATCAAGATTGGCGGCGTCGAAGCGGAAAAAGAATTTAGCGACTTTTCATGGATGGCGATGCTGTTCAGTGCCGGGATGGGAATCGGCCTGATGTTCTTTAGCGTCCTCGAACCAACGTTGTACTTTAACAGTGTTCCGGGCTTCTGGGGTGCTGAGGCCGGAACTGGCGCAGCGGCGTCCGCTGCGATGGCACAGACATTCTTCCACTGGGGACTGCACCCGTGGGCGATCTACGGGCTTGTCGGTCTCGGACTCGCGTTCTTCTCGTTCAACCGCGGGCTTCCGCTCACGTTCCGATCGATCTTCTGGCCGCTGCTTGGCGAGCGGATCTACGGCTGGCCGGGCCACCTAATTGACCTTGTGACGGTGTTCGCGACGCTGTTCGGCCTCTCGACTTCACTTGGGCTCGGTGTCGCACAGGTCAACTCCGGGCTGTCGTACGTTGCTGGTGATATTCTCGGTATCGCGAGTGTTCCGGTTGGCGTTATCCCACAGATCGTCCTCATTGCCGGAATCACTGCGATCGCGACGCTATCGGTCGCCGCCGGTCTCGATGGCGGTGTCAAGCGGCTCAGCACGCTCAACCTGTATCTGATGTTGTTGCTGCTCGGCTTCCTGCTCATCGTCGGACCGACAGCGTTCATTTTCGGCACGTGGGTCGAAGGTATCGGCGCATACCTCGGCAGTATCCTTTCGCTGTCGTTCTTCACCGGGACGCTTGGCGAAGGTGGCAGTACTGTCGGTGCGTGGACAATCTTTTACTGGGCGTGGTGGATCGCCTGGTCGCCGTTTGTCGGGATGTTCATTGCCCGGATCTCGAAGGGCCGAACGGTTCGGCAGTTCGTGTTGGGCGTGTTGTTCCTCCCGTCGCTGTTCTCGACGCTTTGGCTGTCGACCTTCGGTGCGAGCGCGCTCCACGGTGCAGTCGACGGGGCCGAGGGCACGGCCGGGCCTGCGGTCATGCAGGCATACGGTGACCTCGCGTATGCGGAGTTCGAGACGCTCGGAATGTTCATCATGCTTGATCAGTACGCGCTTGGCGCGATTTCGGCAAGCATCGCAACGCTGCTTGTCATCACGTTCTTCGTGACCTCTTCGGACTCGGGGTCGCTGGTCATCGATCACCTGACCTCAGGTGGCAAACACGACGTGCCCAAGGCCCAGCGGGTCTTCTGGGCGATCACCGAGGGTGCGGTCGCTGCCATGCTGCTGTACGGCGGCGGGCTGGCTGCACTGCAGACCGCATCGATCGCGACTGGCTTCCCGTTCGCGATCATCCTCACCCTAATGTGTTACACGGTGTATCAAGGGCTGAAAAACGAGTACCAGATCCTCGAATCCGAGCAGTTTGCCGATCGGATTCAAGATATGGCTGATACCGACGAGGTCCAGGTCACAACGGCCGGCCGCGAGGTCGTCACTGACGTGAAAGGAGGTGCCGAGCCGGACGGAGACGACTGATCCATCACCCCAACGTCGGCCGAATTGGCTCTGCAATTGACTGCGCTTTTGTTGTATTACCTCGAACAGCCAGCGGTCTCGGGTGATCGATCACCGCCCGCACAAAACGTATGATGCGATCGAATTTTGCTGTCCTGACCGCACTCAGTAATCGCCCGCAGTCGCGTTGAACCAGAGCCGTGCTGGCCCACCGACGCCGATCGCTGAAATTCCCCCCCAGACTGCGAGGCCGATCGCGAGCGGCAAGACGAGCCACGCGATCGCGCTCACAATACCGAGGCCGATGAGCCCGAGCCACGGGTCGCCGATTCCAACCGCTCTCGTTAGCCACGTCCCAGTGACGACGAACCCGGCGCCGCTGATCGACAACACAATTACTGCAAACACGCCAGTCAACAAGAGACTAACCGCCATCGAGGTGACGCCGATCCGAAGCAGTTGGCTGTACGCGTAGCCGACGACAAACACGACGATGCTGTAGCTGACGATCCCGTAGACGACAGAGAGCAGCGGCCGCTCCATCGAGGCGTCAATCCCTGCATCGAGGCGGCCGCCATAGCGATACATGATGAAACCGCCGAAAAGCACAGTTGAAACGAGTGTTGCTGCGGCAAGAACGCTCCGTGGGGTCGCTTCGATCGCCGTCGGATCGAACGCCGTTGTGGCGATCACGGTATGGAGAACCGAGCGACCGACTAGTGGATCCATGCCCGGATGTTACTCCCTGCCCGCAAAAGCGTCGGGGTCCACGCCGCGGTCGATCGCGCTACCGTGAAACCGTCCGGACAACCGTTGCGTTCCGATCGCGCTACTGTGAAACCGTCCGGACAACCGTTGCGTTCTCTTCGACGTCGTGGACCCGAACCACGGCTGCGTCTCGTTCAACGGCCATCGAGGTTACCGCGAGCGTCGGGACCAACCGATCGCCGTCTGCCGGGGCAAATGGCTCAAGCATCGACTTCCGGGAATGACCAATCAGGACCGGACAGCCGAGCGAACGGAGCTCGCCCAGTCGATCGACCAACTCGAAGGACTCTGCGGGATCTTTTCCGAACCCACAGCCGGGGTCGATGATGATGTCCTCGCGATCGATTCCGGCGCGCTCGGCGGCCAAAAGCGGCTCGACGAGTTCGTCGATCACGTCTCTGACGACGTCGCCGTAGTCGCCGCTTCGTTCGGGATCGACGGGTGCAGACAGACTGTGCATCAACACGAGCGAGGCGTCGTGTTCGGCGACAACCGGTGCCATGGCGGGATCGTCGAGTCCCGACACGTCGTTGACGATGTCTGCCCCGGCTGACAGCGCTGCGTCTGCGACCGCTGCTTTCCGCGTGTCAATAGAAATCGGCACGTCGATCTCCGAGATCGCTTTGATGACTGGAACCACCCGATCGATCTCGTCTTCGACAGAGACAGGCTCTGCCCCAGGTCGGGTGCTTTCGCCGCCGATGTCAATGATGTCTGCGCCCGCTTCGAGCATCTGTTCGACACGATCGACCGCTGCGTCGAGGCGATCGTACTCGCCGCCGTCATAGAAGCTATCGGGCGTTACGTTGAGAATTCCCATCACGGCCGTGCGATCGAGCCCGAACGGGCTGGCCACTGTGTCGTCGATCGCCTCACGGACCTGCTCACCGAACCGTGCGAGTCCACGTCTCGACTCGGCGCACCGATCAGCCAGTGCTTCGAGCTGTGCAGTTGTTCCTGCACAGACGACTTCGAGGAGCTTCTGGTCGGAGCCGAGCCCGGATGACTCAGCCACCCCACCGATCGCAGCCAACTCAGTTTCGACCCAGGCTGCTTGTGCTGGTCGAAGCTGTGTCGAAAGCAGGTGGTAATCTGTCGGAAATCCCTCGACGTTCTCGAACGTTGCGCCCGAGAACACTGGCCACGGATCGACCGAACTCTGGTCGTGTGCAATCACTCGCCTCGTCCAGCGATCGCGGGCTTCGCTGATCGCGTACAGCGAGCCGGTGACAAGGACGAAATCCTCCGGCTCGGCGGCGGCGATCGCCTGCTCTGTGGCCTCGGGGACCGAGTCAACCTTCTGAATACTGTCTGCGTATCCCTCGAAGGCGTCTGCGAGGACGGAGACGCTCTCGGCGCGATCGATGTCCGGACGGGTGACGAACGCTGTATCGACCGCTGGAAGGGCAGTGACCATCGCTTCGTGGTCTTTGTCTGACATCGCCCCGAAGACGACGTGGAGTCGATCGTACTCGTAGCGCTCCAACAGCGCCTGTACAGTCTCCATCGCGCCGGGGTTGTGCGAACCGTCGAGCGCAATCGTCGGCGCGGTTGACATGAGTTCGAACCGGCCGGGCCACTTCGCTGCCCGCAGTCCGCGTGCGATCGTCGACTCATCCATATCGGCGATCTGTCGGGCAAGTGTCGCGGCAATTCCGGCGTTGACCGCCTGGTGTTGGCCCAAAAGCGACAGATGCGTCTCGAGTGACCACTCGTCGGCGGAAATTGAGACGGTGTTTTCGCTGGCCGATCGCATGCCTGTCTCGACCGCCCGGACGTCTGTCCCCTCCGTGCCGACAGTCACGACATCCGTCTCCTCTTTTATTGCCTCCAGCGCTGCGCCGCTTGTTCCGGTGACGAGCGGCGCACCCTCGGGGGCGACCTGGGCTTTGTCGCGGGCGATTTCCTCGACAGTGTCCCCGAGCAGCTCTGTGTGTTCGAGGCTCACGCTCGTGACGGCGCTCGCGATCGGATCGACCGCACTCGTCGCATCGTAGCGACCGCCAATACCAACCTCGAGAACCGCCACGTCGACGTCTTCAGCGCCGAAGTGTGCGATCGCGATCGCGGTGAGTACCTCGAAGTGCGTCGGCTCGTCGTTCTCTTCGCGCAGGGTTTCGATGATCGGATTGATCCGCTCGACGTGTTCGATGACCTTCGATTTCGGGATTCGCCGGCCGTTTATCCGTACCTGCTCACGAAAATCGTTGAGTCCCGGCGACGTGAACAGTCCCACATCGAGTCCGGCTGCCTGTAAGGCCTCTGCGAGGAGGGTGGCCGTGCTACCCTTGCCGTTCGACCCAGCGATCTGTACGCAGTCGATCTCTTCGTGGGGATCCCCGAAGTGCGACAGCATGCGGGCCGTCGTGTCGATCCCGAGCTTCGGGCGGCGCTGCTGAAACGACAACAGGTAGTCAGCAGCCTCGTGATATTTCATATCACATATCGCCGCTGCGGAGTGCATTAAGGTGTCGACACCCCCCGTTGAAAGCCGGCTACTGAGCGGACCACAGCCGGTGACGATTGCTTGGACACGACTCCTCTGGTGGGCTGTCACGACCACGACTCGACGAAACACATCCTATACTGTGCCCGTCATATACGCCAACATTCTTACTCCGCTGCGGAGGATGTTTATCTGCTTATGAGCGAATCCGACGAGCCGTTTCCGTCCGACTACGAGATCGCACAGAACGCCGAAATAGAACCGATCTGGGACATCCTCGAGCCCTGGGGCGTTGAGACCGACGATCTTCAGCTATTTGGCGAGCATGTCGCGAAGGTAAAACACGATGCGATCAACCGCCTTCGAGACAATGCCGAAAACAAAGACGGCAACCTCGTGCTCGTCACCGGGATGACGCCGACCCCGATGGGCGAGGGCAAAACCGTCACGACAGTGGGGCTCGGACAGACGCTGAACCACCTTGGCGAGGACGCAATGATCGCGATTCGTGAACCGTCGCTCGGTCCCGTCTTTGGCGTAAAGGGCGGTGCAGCCGGCGGCGGCTACTCGCAGGTGCTGCCAATGGAAGATATCAACCTGCACTTCACCGGCGACCTGCACGCGCTCACCTCCGCACACAACCTCATTTCGGCGATGCTCGACGCGAAGATCACGAAAGGCAACGAACTCGGCGTCGACGTCAACGACGTATCGTGGCCGCGGGCGATCGACATGAACGACCGTGCGCTGCGAAACACCGTCATCGGGCTCGGCGGCGAAACTGGTGGGACACCCCGCGAAGACGGCTTCCTTCTGACCGCAGCGTCCGAACTTATGGCCGTACTCTGTCTGGCCGAGGATCTGGGCGATCTCAAAGAGCGTGTCGCCCGGATTATCGTCGCCTACACCGACGAGGGCGAGCCGATCACTGTCGACGATATCGAAGCGACCGGGCCGGTGACAATGTTGCTGCGCGATGCGGTTAAACCGAACATCGTCCAGACGATCGAGGGGACTCCGGCATTCGTTCACGGCGGTCCGTTTGCGAACATCGCCCACGGGACGAACTCACTCGTCGCCGACAAGACCGCCTTCGGGATGGGCGATTATCTCGTCACCGAGGCCGGCTTCGGCTCAGATCTCGGCGCAGAGAAGTTCATGAATATCGTCTGCCGGCTGGGCGATATGACGCCGAATGCGGTCGTCTTGGTTTCGACCGTCCGAGCGCTGCAGTACCACGGAATCGGCGAGTGGCCGATCGACTACGACATGGTCGACGAGGCTGGCATCGAGGAACTGGAGGCCGGCTTCGAGAACCTCGATCGGCACGTCTCGAACATCCAGAAGTTCGGCGTCCCGGTCGTCGTCGCGGTCAATCGCTTCCCCGAGGATACCGACGAGGAGATCCAGACGGTGCTTGAGCACTGTCGGGATGATCTCGGCGTCGAGGCCGCCGAATCGAACGTCTTCGGCGAGGGCAGCGAAGGCGGCGTCGAACTCGGTGAGCGAGTCATCGACGCGGTCGAAGCCGGCGATGAAGACGAGTTCGATCACCTCTACACTGACGAGGCGTCGATCAAAGAGAAGATCGAGACCGTCGCAACCGAGGTCTACGGTGCCGACAGCGTCAATTACGTCGGCAGCGCCGAAGATGACATCGAGCGGATGGAGGAACTCGGCTTCGACGACTTCCCGGTCTGTCTCTCGAAGACGTTCCACTCGTTCAGCGACGACGCGACGAAGAAAGGCGCACCGAGCGGGTGGGAACTTGATGTCCGCGAGATCTACCCCTCCGCAGGCGCTGGGTTCCTCGTTGCATTGACCGGCGACGTGTTGACCCTCCCAGGGCTGCCGGCCCGGCCCGCGGCCGCCGACATGGACATCGACGCCGACGGTAACATCTCGGGACTGTTCTAAAGAGTACAGCGAGAGTTCCACGGGTTTCCGAAAACGTCCGTTTTCGGCTTTCGCAAATCTTCGATTTGCTCAACACCTGACCCGTGGGTGAATCGCGTCCGCTCCTCGTCATAATCCACGGTTTTATTCCGCATCAACTCGTTGAATCTGATCGGAACTCACCGTTAACAACCGCTCAAAACCCACGCACTGAAACAAGGTAAGACGTGGTGAGACGGGTGGTGTCGAGCCATCGTAAAGTGGCTGGCCTTCACGGACACGAACGGCGTGTTCGGGTGTTACTGGTTCCACGCGACCAACCGGGAGCGCGACGGGAATTAAAGATTCGCACGCTTTACCGCCCGATTCTGGGCGTGATGTGTCTCTGCGAACGCCACGGGTCACCCGACCCGTGGTACTTTACAACCAATCTCGAGACTGTTGTAAAAAAGCGTCCGCTGCGCGCTATTCGGTCGTCGCGATCGCTTCGATCTCGACGGCTGCGCCTTTGGGAACTGATCCGACACCGACGGCACTTCTGGCGGGCGGCTCTTCGGTGAAAAAGCCGCTGTAGGCCTCGTTGAACTCGTCGAAGTCATCGATATCGTCGAGATAGACGGTCGTTTTGAGTACTGCTTCGAGTCCGAGGCCCTCCGATTCGAGGATCGCTTCGACGTTTCGCAGACACTGTTTTGTCTGTTCGGCGACCGGTTCGTCGTCGAGCAATTCTCCGTCGACGGTCAGCGGAAGCTGTCCGGCGGTGATGAGTAACTCGCCGTTCGTCGTTGCCTGACTGTACGCGCCTACTGCGGCCGGTGCGTCGTCCGTGCTGATTGTTCGTTTCACGATCGGACGTCTCTCGTCCGGTTTCTTAAAACCCGGTTCGGCCGAGTAGCCGTTGCTCAACCAGTACGAAGTCTGATGTTTTGTGCTAACTAGGTGACGGCGCCAACTGAGAGGCTCCTCCGGCAGGCTTTTTATATGCGCTCGGACAACGTGTGATAGTGGTTGACTCACCCGATAGTTCCGACCGTGCGTTTGAGGACGTGTTCTATCCAGCCGATCGCGTCTCCTTTGTCGACTGGAGAGAGATCTCTGGCGCGAAACCTGCGGTTGCGATCGTTGGAATCGTCACCATCCTCTCGTTCGTTACGGGACTTTCGAACCTGAGTCAACTGACCGTCCCGACCGATGGCCCCGTCGCAGCGATCCTCCCCGCTGCAGAGATTTTTGTCCGTTTCGGAGGCGTATTATTCGCATTCCTGTTGGGGATCATTACTGTTGGGCTCAGCCGTCGCAAGCGGCTTGCGTGGCGTGCGGCGGTTGTTACCCTCCCGTTACTCCTCTTGCTGCCGCTTGTGAGCCTGCAACCGCGGGACTTTCCGCTCTTGCTTGCCATAATCGCCTCATACCCGTTGTTGCTCGCGAATCGCGACAGTTTTGATCAGCGTATTGAACTGTCATCGCTGCAGATCGCTGCGCTGTTTTCATTCATCGGGGTTGGAGTTTACGGCACTGTCGGCTCTTACGGCTTGCGTGATCAGTTCCTCGAAATGGAGACGTGGGGGGACGCGGTCTACTATGTGATCGTCACGATCGCGACTGTTGGCTACGGCGACATCACGCCGCTCACCCCAGAAGCCCAACTGTTTTCTCTATCGATTATTCTGCTTGGGACTGGTGCGTTCACTGTCGCTGTGGGGACGCTCATCGGTCCGGCGATCGAATCTAGAATGGCTGCTGCCTTTGGAAACATGACCGCATCAGAACTGACGCTCTTGGAAGACCACGTCGTCGTGCTCGGCTACGGCGACGTGACGGAATCGTTGCTCGAGGAAGTCGCCCCGGACGCTGACGTCGTCGTCGTGACGCCTGATGCGGCCACCGCGAGCGATCTAAAGGATGAGGACGTCAATGTGCTCACCGAAGATCCGACTGATGAGTCCGTCCTCGAAGATACACGCATCAGTGCCGCCCGTGGCGTCGTCGTCAGCGGCCCTGATGACGGCCGGGATGCGCTCGCGATTATCGCGGTCCGGAACGTCGACCCCGACGTCCGTATTGTCGCAGCGGCCAACGAGGGCAAGCACACAAAGAAACTCGCCGGCGTCGGTGCCGACGCTGTCATCAATCCGCGCGCCATCGGCGGGAGATTGCTCGGTCAATCGGTTCTCGGTGACCTCAAATCGATCACCGCAGCCGATCTCGTCGTCGAATCCGACGCGGTCGTCGGCACACCAGACGGTCCAGAGGAACCACCGGAAGCAAACACGCAGACCAATTCAGACGATCGCCCATAACCTATGAGCACCCAACATACCCATTCTCTGGAAGCGACGGTCGCCAGTCTGCTCGTCCCGTTTTTCCTTCTGTCTGGCATTGCGGTGTTGTCCGCGTTTTTCTTTCCAACGTTTGTTGGGGAAGCAGTAACCGGTCGGGCGTGGCTTGCGATCGCACTCGTCTTTTTCATTTCTGGGCTTGGGTATCTCTCGCTGCTGCCGTACGCAGATGGGGACGAAAACAGCGAGAGCCCGGTGTTATTGACGATCCGCCGCGAACGCCTGCGCACTGCTACAGACAGCTTTCTCGCACACCACCGTCCGGAGGGACTGATCCTCGTCGTTGTGGTCCTTCTCGCTTACCTCCTTGCGCAGCTCATCATCCCTGCGCCGACGACACGGGCCGTTTCCGCTGCGGCAGACACCGTGCTTTCAGTTGGTGGCCCTGTTGTGGCAGGGATTATCCTGCTGGCGGTGTTGTACTGTCTGCTCTTGCTTTTGGGGCCGTGGGGTGCGGTCACACTCGGTGGTCCCGAGGACGAGCCAGCGTACACCTATCCGATATACGTCACGCTGATTTTCACCGCTGGGATCGCTGCCGGGATCGTTTTCTGGGGTCCTGCGGAGGCGCTGTTTCACTACAGTGCGCCACCGCCAGCGATCGGCGCTGCCCCCGAATCCACCGGAGCGATTGACGGAGCGTTGACGTACTCGTTGTTCCACTGGGGGATCTCCGCGTGGAGCGCCTACGCTGTTCTCGGGGTCCCGATCGCGTACTTTGTCTTCGTCCGGGATGCACCACTTCGCGTCTCTGCGATCCTTGTGCCGATCTTCGGCGCGGCCGCCGCAGACACGCTATGGGGGCGGCTCGTCGACACACTGGCCGTGTTTGCGACGATCGGCGGGATCGCGACGTCGATCGCGCTCGTGAGCGAGCAGTTCCTCGCAGGGATCAGCTTCCAGTGGGGGGTAACAACCGGTGCAATTGGCCCGGCGCTTTTCATTTTGGCCCTGACTCTGATTTACGTGCTCTCGTGTGTCACGGGTATTCACCGCGGGATCCGCCGAATCGCGGTCCTCACCGTGGTACTCTTCGTTGCCTTTGGACTGTTGATCGTTGCGGTTGGGCCGCGCCCGTTCCTGGTTAAGCGATCGGCGGGGGCGATCGGCGGCTATCTCGCAGGATTTGTGCCGCTGAGCGTGTACACAGGAGACGGCTCCGGGTGGGTGGCCGCTTGGACCTACTGGAACTGGCTATGGTGGTTCTCGTGGGCGCCATTCGCTGGCGTGTTTATTGCGGCAATATCCCGAGGGCGGACGATCCGGACAGTTGTATTCACGAGTGTGGTCGCAACTGCGGGTGCAACGATGGTCTGGTTCTTTCTCCTGGGAGGGACGTCACTGCACGCCCAGCACACTGGGCGGGTCGATATCCTCGCGGCAGTGAACGATGCGGGCGGATCGGAGGCGATCGTTGGCTTTCAGCTGCTGTCGTCGCTGCCGCTCGGAGAGCTGTTCATCTTCCTGTTTTTGGGGCTGATTATCGTGTTCATGGTAACCTCTGCAGGAGTCTCGACGCTCGTGACCTCGATCATCGCAACCCGCCCGGGCGTTGCGCCCTCGACCGTCGATATCGTCTTCTGGGGCGGCTTTCAGGGGATCGTTGCGCTCTCAGTGTTGTTCGTCGGCGGGGCCGAAACCTTACAGTCGATCGCCGTGCTCACCGGCGTGCCGTTTGCGCTGCTCGCGCTTGTCGCGATGGCCGCGTTTCTGTGGACACTCTGGAAGTCTGAGCGAGGCCACACGTCGATCGTCCGGCAGGCGTACGACGCGCTGCCGAAGATCCAACTGCACCACGACTTCGACAACGAAGAGCGGTAGAATCGATGGAGGCCTGCGAGTAAGAGAATTTGCGGTTGGTGTCGATTTGCATCAGTACTTGAAAACACGGTTCTGTTGGAATCCGCAGAGATTGAGAGGAACTGGTTGCTAAAACGACTCTCCGAGTGCCGAGGCCACCGATTTACTGGTACCAGAGCGTTGGAGATGAAAGGTAGGGCGTGGCATACGTATGCACACTGTCAAAACACTCTTTTTTACTCTCATTACACACAGAATATGGTTGATAAAAAAGTCGTGTTACAGGGATATGAGGATATTGCGGATGTCTATGCCGAGGAGAGATCACCAAGCGACGAGGAGCAGAAAGCCCTGGCGTCGTTTTTCAAGAAGCTTTCGACTGAGTCACGGGTGCTGGACGCTGGCTGTGGAGGGGGCAAGCCAGTGCTCCAGCAGCTGACCAGTCAGTCACAATGGGCAACCGGGCTTGACTTTTCTGCACAACAGCTGGAGAAGGCTCAGTCTAACGCTCCGGAAGCAAGATTACTGCGTGGCGATATGACTCGATTACCGCTATCCGGCAGCACAATTGATGCTGTGCTCGCCTACCACTCGTTGATCCACGTCCCGGCCGGAGAACACCAGGCAGTCATTGACGAGTTTGCACGAGTTCTTCGTCCAGGTGGTCATCTACTCGTGTCGGAAGGCCCCGGCGAATGGCAGGGAACGAATCAGGATTGGTTAGACGCTGATACCGAGATGCAATGGTACATTGCCGGTGCTGAGGCGACCCGAGTGCAACTGGAGAACGCAGGCTTCCAGATCGAAACCGAGTACGGCGCTCCGAATACACTTGCAGAGGACGAAGAGGCAAGCTGGATTTTCTTCGATGCAACACGTGATCGCAGATAGTGACAATACATTGTTATATTACTAGATCGCCATTGAATAACGAAATCGTATTACCAGCGACTGATATCAAATGGTGCAGTATTCCACACGGTGAACTATACGCGATCGCACCGAGATAGCATGCAACTCGACGCGCGGGGTGCAGTGTATCGTGGCGGATCGCTCGGCGAGGCGATCGGCCCGCACCGAAACGACTGTGGAGCCCCGGCGTGGATACATACACGAACTCACCATGACAACGATAATTGACGGCAATTCAGTGGCCGAAGAGATCCAAGCTGGCGTCGAAGACTGTGTCGAGACGCTCTCGGCGGCAGATGAGACACCTGGCCTCGCGACGGTACTCATGAGCGACGATGGGGCCAGCGCGACGTACGTTTCGATGAAACAGCGGACCTGTGAGGAGCTCGGAATCAACAGCTTTCACCACGAGATTGACCCCGAGGCACCGGCCGAGGAGCTATTTTCGAAGATTGACGAACTCAACGACGATCCGGACGTTCACGGGATTCTCGTCCAGATGCCGGTACCCGATCACGTGGACAAACGAACCGTCCTAAACCGGATTGACCCGATGAAAGACGTCGACGGATTCCATCCCGAAAATGTGGGCCGGCTCGTAGCAGGGAACGCGCGGTACAAACCCTGTACGCCCCACGGTGTCCAGAAAATTCTCGATGCGTACGATATCGAAACTGAGGGCGCAGACGCCGTGGTCGTCGGGCGATCGGACATCGTCGGCAAGCCGATGGCGAACCTGCTCATTCAGCGCGACGACGGCGGCAACGCGACAACGACAGTCTGTCACTCCCGAACCAAGGACCTGGCTGCAAAAACCCGAAACGCCGATCTCGTCGTGGTCGCTGCGGGCGTTCCCGAGATGGTGGACGGCGACATGATCGGCGAGGGTGCGACGGTTATCGACGTGGGTATCAACCGCGTTGACGCCGACACCGAGAAAGGCTACGAACTCATCGGCGATGTCGACTTCGAGAGCGCGAAACAGAAGGCGGGCGCGATCACGCCGGTTCCGGGTGGCGTTGGTCCGCTGACGATCGCGATGTTGATGTACAACACGGCAAAGGCAGCGAGCCTGCAGTCCGGCGTCGAGATCGATCTGCCCTAACACTGCCGCAGCGGTCCTGACCGCTAGTTTTTAAAAACAGTGATAGTTCCGCATTCACACTTAACACGCTGGTATGATATATCATGACTGGGCTCTGTGCCCAATTGAGCCCGCAGCGTATGTCCCGTAACGGCCTCGAGTGGGTGCTCGTCTGACATACTTGGTGGGCACTGCCCACCTACTGCACCCGTTTTCCAACCGCAGATTCGACAGCGCAGCGGCTACCGGTCATCGTTCTTGGAAAATAGCTGCTATTCAATCGTCAAAAAGTGCGAACGCGGATTGGACTGTTACCCGCGTTTTCGTGCTTACTCGTCTTTTCGTGCCGGCATCCGGACGACGCCGTGCAGCTTGAACTTCGAGAGGAACTGCTCAATGCGATCGAACGTCGGCAGCGCCATCGCAGGGAGGTAGAATTCGTTCGACTCTGTGTCTTTTTGGAGGCGCGGTTTTGCGTTACTCATTACATCTATACATAGAGGATGGACACGCATAGCTTCATGCACGTATATTTACAGGCATATATATGCTGAAATAATCCAACGAACAATTGTGAGCGTTTTGGGTGGTACCACGTCTCTTGGGAGTGGTTTTCATAATCCTGTGGCCAGTCCGTCTGGTTCGGTGACGAATCCGACGATAGCAAACCTTATTGACCGAATGTGTATTATCAGTAGTATCTGCTGTAAACCGCGTCCATTTCGACGCTGAGATGAGCTGATCGACGAGTCGGATCACGAACTGTTGGTTCAATCGATCCACGACTGCGATGGGTTCGAAGACTCGTCTCCCGCGTCGAAACCACACTGAACGCACGCATTCAAACAGCATACGAACACACCCACGATCGATATCACATCTATGTCGATAACGGCTAAAATACACATTGAACACGAACGCCTCGCGCTCGTTCCGACGCTGCGGAGCCTCGATGGCGTCAGTATTCGCGTCATTACACAGGGCAACACCGATCCGGGCGCGGCACTCTTCCCGTTTCTCATCGAGTACGACGATCCTGACGCCGTCGAGGCGGCGCTTGACGACGATCCAACCGTCGAAGAACACAGCCTTGTCGACTGGACCAACGACACCGGGATCTACTACATCAAACACACCCCGGAAACGAAGCTCATCAGTTCGATCGTCACTGACGTCAACGGCGTTCTCGTTCACACCGAGACAAAAAACGATGGTTGGCTTGTCCGGCTGTTGCTGCCGAACAGAAAGGCGCTCAGCACGATCTGGGAGTATACCCGCGAGAACGACATCAGGCTCGATATCCTCGAAATCTACAGCAATGACGACGCCGACGGAGCGGGATCATACGGGCTCACTGCCGAACAAGAGGTGGCCCTCCAGTTGGCCTACGAGACGGGGTATTTCAGCGAGCCACGGGAGATCTCACTCAGTGAAGTCGCCGAGCAGATGGATCTCTCCTCGACAGCCATGAGCGGACGACTGCGCCGAGGGATGCGTAACCTCATCGCAGCTACCGTCGCAGACGACGAGTCTGGCGATCGCGATCGGTGACCTGTTTGGTGGTTCTGTGTCAGTCGACAGCACTGTGAGATTCCTCACGATTAACGGCAGTATATAAACGGGGGAAACTATCAGGGAGTGATTTTATGGGCTGTGCAAGGAATCCTTTACCAGCATGTCAGGCAACGACGAGCATCCGAATTATCCAAGTGTTGACCAGTCCGATCGAGTCGTTCCACGGAACCTCCGCCAAAGCGGAGATCCAGGAATCCAGATGCTGGTCTCGACCCGCGTACGCAAATCCCCGTTCTTCCACAAGTCGTTCGGTGAGGAGGGCGCGTGGCGCTGTACCGTCTACAACCGTCTGTACCACCCACGTGGCCTTGTCGAACCTGAAGACGGCGGCGCGATGGCAGAGTACGAGGCACTAACCGAGCGCGTCACGCTCTGGGACGTCGCGGTCGAGCGACAGATTCGCGTCAAAGGCCCCGACGCCGAAGCGCTAACGAACAAGGTCATCACTCGTGACGCCCGGGAGATTGAAACAATGAACGGCAAGTACGTCATCCTCTGTAACGAGGACGGCGGTATTCTGAACGATCCTGTCTTGTTGCGTCCAGAAGAGGACGAGTTCTGGTTCTCGATTTCCGATTCGACGCTCATGCAGTGGCTCCAGGGTGTCAACGTCGGTATGGACTATGATGTCGAGATCGACGAGATCGACGTCGCCCCGATGCAGATTCAGGGGCCACTCTCCGAGGACGTCATGATCGACGTTGTCGGTGAGAGTGTCAGCGACATCCCGTACTACGGACTCATGGAGGCCGAAATCAATGGGGCGGAGGTGCTCATCAGCCAGACCGGATTCTCCGGGGAGAAAGGCTTCGAGATCTACGTCAAAGACGCGTCGAAGCACGCCGAACGCGTCTGGGATCCGGTCCTCGGTTCGGTCAAAGACCACGGCGGAATGCAGATCGCGCCGGGACACCACCGCCGGATCGCCGCCGGCATCCTCTCGTGGGGCCAGGACATGGACCACGAGACATCGCCATTCCAGGTCAACCTCGGCTACCAAGTTCCCGACGACAAGGACGTCGACTACATCGGCAAGGAAGCCCTCGAGGCACAGAAAGAACAGATCGAAAACGGCGAGTATCCGTTCAACCACAAGCTGATCGGCCTCAAGATGGCTGGGGAGCCGATCCGCGAGTACGCGCCGGACTTCTGGCTCATTTCCGACCCAGAAACGGGCGACGAGGTCGGCTACCTCACCTCGCCGTGGTACAACCCAGAACTCGAGACGAATATCGGGATGGGATTCGTCCCTGCAGAGATGCTCCAGGAGGCGACCGACGCGCCGCTCAACGACAAGATCTACGAGGAAGATCTCGACCTCGAGTTCGAGGTTCACCTCCCTGACGAGTACGCCGAAGAGCCCGGCGAGCCGGTGTTTGCGACAGTCGCGAAGGTGCCGTTCAAAGAGTCGGTTAACCCAAGCGCCCGCGAGCAGGCCAAACTCAACGCGAAGCAGGAAGCCCAACAGAACGACTGATCGATACGCGCTGAGCGCTACTCGCGACACGATCGACTTGGGCAGGATCGGCACACAAATTCGTTTCATTTTTTGTCGCCACGACGCAGAGCGTAGCCGCTGGGAACCTCTGATTGGTAGCCTCAAAACCAACACCAACGCCAAAGCCAAAGCCAAAGCCAATACCGCAACGAGGCGCCGGGGCTGTCGTTCAGTAGCCTCGAGAGATCAAGTAATCCGCGATCTCACGGAGCAGTGCTCGCGGCTCGTTGTCGGGAAGTACTTCCAGACGAGCCTTGCCACGATCGGTCAAATCCTGGGCCATCTCTCTGGCGTAGTCAATACTGCCAACCCGATCGAGTTCGGCAACGGCGGCATCAATGTCGTCCTCGGTCACCGCGTCAGGATCTGTGGCGTCGACGAGCGAGTCGACATCGAGGCCTTGTTGTCTCGCGTGGAGGGTGATGAGCGTCTCTTTGTTCTCCACGAGATCAGATCCGCGCTGCTTGCCGAGTTTCTCGCTCGGAACCGTGAGGTCCAACACGTCGTCTTGGATTTGGAATGCACGCCCCGAGTCGATGCCATAGCGGTACAGGGCTTCGACGGTCTCTTCGTCGGCGTCCATAAGGACGGCCGGGACCGCAGCCGCCGCGCCGTACAACACAGCCGTCTTGAGTTCGACCATCTCGAGGTACTCCTCGGGGAGAACCTGTTGTCTGGCCTCGAACGCGACGTCGAGGGACTGCCCTTCACAGATTTCTGTGCACGTCGACGCGAGCAGGTGGACCGCTTCTAACGCGTTCGCGGGGGCTGCGTCGGTTTCGGTCATTGTCTCAAACGCCTTCGAGTAGAGGGTGTCGCCTGCGAGGATCGCCGTGGAGGTGTCGTACTCCTTGTGGACAGCCGGGACGCCCCGGCGGAGATCGTCATCGTCCATGATGTCGTCGTGGATCAGCGTGAACGACTGGATAACCTCGATCGACACCGCCGCTTTCATGATGTCGATCGTCTCATCTGAGAGCGACGGGAACGATCGATACGACATCGAAAGCGGTTCGACGTCCGCAAGCGCCTCCGCGGCGATCAACGAAACCGTTGGGCGGAGTCGTTTCCCACCGGCCTCGAGGATGTAGCGGGTCGCCTCGTACAATCGTTCGGGGTCCTGCATTGGCAGTTCCTCGTCGATCGCCGTGTTGATCTGCTCGCGACGCTGTCCGACCGCGTCTAACACCCGCTCTTCGGCGGCGTCCGAGGACATTACTCCACCAGCTGAATGATATTGCCGTTCTGCGTCGTGTGGATGTCCCGGCCGAGCTCGTAGCCTTGGCCCCGACATAGGTCGACGTACGGTGCGAGGCCCTTGAGATTCTGGTGGGCCGGGATGATGTGCTGTGGCTGCAGCGCGTCGAGCATCGTATAGTGGCCCTCCTCACGAAGGTGCCCTGACACGTGGATGTCGTCGTAGATCCGTGCGCCCTGCATCTTCAACAGGCGCTCGGACTGGTAGCGCTGGCCCTCGTTTGTCGGCTCGGGAATGACTCGCGCTGAGAACAGCACTTTGTCGCCATCGTCCAGTTCGTATGGGGTTTCGCCGCGGCCCATCCGGGTGAGCATCGCCCGCGGCTCGCCCTGGTGGCCCGTGACGACGGGCAGGAAGTTCTCTTTGCCTTCCTTCATGATCCGCTTGAACGTCCGATCGACCGACTTTCGGTGGCCGTACATCCCAAGATAGTCGGGGAACTCGACGAAGTCGAGCCGTTCTGCGGTGCCAGAGTACTTTTCCATCGATCGGCCCAGAAGCACCGGCTCGCGGCCGATGTCTTCGGCAAATTCGACGAGCGACTTCACCCGCGCGATGTGACTCGAGAACGTCGTTGCGACGATTCCGCCGTCGTAGTCTTCGATCGACGTCATCACGTCCTTGAGATGTCGTCGTGCGACCGATTCAGACGGCGTGCGTCCCTTGCGACCGGCGTTTGTGCAGTCTTCGATGTAACAGAGGACGCCGTTGCCCTCCCGACCGATCTCGCGGAACCGCTTCATATCAATCGGGTCCCCGATGACCGGCGTGTGGTCCATCCGCTTGTCGAGTCCGTAGACGATCGCGCCCTCTGGCGTGTGCAATACGGGGTTGATCGCGTCGATAATCGAGTGAGTGACGTTGACGAACTCAAGTTCGCATTTCCCGCCGATGTCCATTGTTTCGCCGGCGGACATCTTCACGAGGTCGTTTTCGACGTTGAATTTATTTTCGTCTTGTAGCTGCTGTTTGACGAGTTCGATCGTAAACGGTGTCGCGACGACCGGCGCGTTGTACCGGTGAGCGAGCTTCGAGATCGCCCCAATGTGGTCGAGGTGACCGTGGGTCGGGACGATCGCTTTCACGTCGCCTTCGAGGTCGCTCATGACCCGATCGTCTGGGATCGCGCCCATGTCGATCAGGTCGAGGCTGTGCATCTTTTCGGTCTCTACGTTGTCGTGGATCAGCACCTGCGAGAGGTTCAGGCCCATGTCGAAGATGACGACGTCTTCGCCCGCGCGAATGGCCGTCATCTGTCGGCCTACCTCTTCGTAGCCGCCGATCGTTGCGATTTCTATTTCCATAGTTTTCTTCTCCGAGCATCGAAATGCCACGCTGTGGCGAGGGTGCTCACGTAAATCCGCGAGGAGGCCGCATCCGGTGTGGTCCGTCCGTGTTTGACCCCGCTATGTTTCGGCCGGTGCCGTCGGAAAGTCACCCGTCTCCGAAACACTTACCCGCGGGTTTCGTTGGCTCACCATTGGACGGCCGGTATTAAAACTCCGTGGGTTCGCGCGCCGAGAGCGGACCGTCCACACGGCACTCGGGTCGTCACACTGGCGGTGCTTCCGGTACGTTTAATACCGACTCGGAACGCCCTCGAAACATGACTGGACGACCGCTGGACGTACTCGAAGAAGCGCTCGCAGAGACTGTGACCGTGCAATTGAAAGACGATTCGGTCGTCTATGGGGTGCTTTCGGGCTACGATCAGCACATGAATGTCGTTCTCGATCGCGAGGGGGCCGACGAGACTACTGTGCGGGACCCCACAGCAGACCCGGTCGAAGACACAACGATTATACGCGGCGATAACGTCGTTTCGATAACTGTATGACTGGCGCTGGAACTCCCACCCAAGGTAAAAAGAACAAAACCACGCACGTGAAATGTCGACGCTGCGGCGAGAAATCCTACCACAGCCGAAAGAAGGTCTGTTCGTCCTGTGGCTTCGGGAAGTCCGCGAAACGGCGTGATTACGCCTGGCAAACGAAAGCCGGCGAGTAGCTACGGACGCTTCTTCGATCGTCGATATTTTCACCGCGAGTTGTGCGTTTGTATTGTGTTCTTTTTGTCGCGGCGATGCTCCCAGATCGATCGTCGCCACGGTGATTACAACCAATCTGCGATGTATCCATGTTCGTGGATATATCGGTGGATGATGGAGCCAGGATAACCCAAACACGTGCTTTTTTATCTGTTCGAGCACACGCTACGGATATATGCCAACCGGCCGGGATTCGAGCTACTCCGCTGACGGGCCGACTGAAAAATGTGGTGTCGTCGGGATATCGCTCGCCGATCGGGCCGCGGCGCGGCCGCTGTACTACTCGTTGTACGCGCTGCAACATCGTGGCCAGGAATCGGCGGGAATCGTCACGCATGACGGCTTCCAACAGCACAGCCACGTTGAGATGGGCCTAGTCGGTGATGCATTTACCGAATCCGACCTTGACGCGCTGAACGGCCCAACAGGGATCGGCCACGTGCGGTATCCAACCGCTGGCAGCGTCAATTCCTGTTGTGCGCAGCCGTTTTCGGTGTCGTTCAAGTCTGGCTCGCTCGGACTGTCACACAACGGTAACCTCGTCAACGCCGGGGAGTTGCGATCGGAACTCGAAAATCTCGGTCACGCGTTCACCTCCGACGGTGACACGGAAGTGATCGCCCACGATATCGCGCGAAACCTCCTTGATTCTGATCTCATTCGGGCGGTCAAGCGAACAATGGAGCGCATCCACGGCTCGTACTCGCTTGCAATCATGCACGACGATACGGTCATTGGGCTCCGCGATCCGCAAGGTAATCGTCCATTGTGTATTGGGAAACTTGATGACGGCTACGTATTGGCCTCCGAATCTGCCGTTATCGACACGCTTGATGGCGAACTCGTTCGCGACGTCCGCCCAGGTGAGTTGATCGTCTTGGAGAAAAACGGCGCAGGATTTGACTCCTATCAGCTGACGAATCGTGACAATACTGCCCACTGCTTTTTCGAACACGTCTACTTTGCCCGGCCGGATTCGATCATCGACGAGAAACTTGTCTACGAGGTCCGCCGCACACTGGGCCGAAAACTCTGGGAGGAAAGCGGCGTCGAGACCGACGTTGTGTTGCCGGTTCCGGACTCGGGGCGGGCATTCGCCTCCGGGTACGCCGACGCAGCCAACGAGACCACTGCCGAGGGCGAACCGCGCCCAGAAGACGACACCGGCGTCGAGTTCGCAGAAGGCCTGATGAAAAACCGCTACGTTGGCCGGACGTTCATCATGCCGACTCAGGACGAGCGAGAACGTGCGGTCCGGCTCAAGCTCAACCCGATCAAGAGCACGATCGACGGTAAGACCGTCACCATCATCGACGACTCGATCGTCCGCGGAACGACGTCAAATCAGCTCGTGAGCCTCCTCAAAGACGCCGGCGCCGAGGAAGTCCACATGCGCGTGGGATCGCCGCCGATCCTCGCGCCGTGTTACATGGGTATTGATATGGCGACCCGTGAAGAGCTCATTGCCGCGAACAACACCGTCGACGAGATCCGCGAGATCATTAATGCCGACAGTCTCGCGTACCTGTCGATCGACGCAATCGCCGAGGCGCTCGAAAGCGAGCGCATCGATCTCTGTTTAGGCTGTGTTACCGGTGAGTACCCCTACGACATCGACGGTGAGGCGACCGATAGAGACGTTACCCGCCCGGCGATCGACGGCGCGGATGCGGCGCTTGCAGACGACTGAGGGCGTGACTCCGGTCGGTAGTCCTGTCACAGATTGGCCCGGCCCGTATTTTCGATATAACCGAATATGTTCGGAGATGTTCTCGGGTACCGAGAGGAACCGACGATCTTAGTGGGTTATGCGTGTAGCGGTTAGATATGAACGAGACACCGACCGGATCAACCACAGAGTCGAACACAGCGGACTCTGACAGTCCACGGCTCTCGAGACGCGGCTGTCTCCGTGTGGGAGTCGCCGCAGCAGCGATCGGCACGACGGCGATCGCCCCGGTGGCCGCTCAGGATTCAGATCCCTACGACGGCTTTTTCGAGGATGTCGACAACTACGAGGGGACTGTCGACGCCCGCAGCGAGGACTCGGTGACCGTCGCAGTCGGCGCCGGTGATGGGATTCAGTTCGATCCGGCGGCCGTGCTCGTCGATCCGGGCACAACCGTGACGTGGGAGTGGACCGGCGAGGGTGGCGGCCACAACGTCGCTGAAGTCGACGGCACGTTCGAGAGCGAAGTCGTTGAGGATGCCGATCACACCTTCGAACACACGTTCGAGGATGAAGGTATCTTCCAGTATGTCTGTACGCCTCACGAGGCGCTCGGAATGAAAGGTGCGATCGCCGTCGGCGATGTCATCGACGAGGAGGAACTCATCGGTGGCGACACGGGTGACGCCGGCGGCGACGGCGGCGGTGGTGGCGACGGTGACGGCGGTGGAAGCGACGGTGACGGCGGTGGAAGCGACGGTGGCGATGGTGACCGCGCTGACAGTGGCACAGCGGGGACCGCGTTCCCGATTTCGACCGGGGCGCTCATCGGCGGTGCGGGCGTAATGGCACTGCTGTCGCCGGCGCTGTTTGCGATCGTCCTCAAATTTGTCTACCGTGAAGAACCGCCGGATCAGTAGCCACCATTTGGGTCGAAACTGTAGTCTCTCACGGCGCGGTTAGCGTACACTCATTGAAACCCTGAGAGTCATATCGATCGCGATCGTTAGATCAACCAGACGCATGTCAGACACTTCTCGCGTCGATCGTCTTCTCACGCAACTCACACGGTCCGAAAAGATCCGGTTGACTCACGGTGCTGTCGATCCGGAGGGCCGTGCAACGGGGTACATCCAGGGCGTCGATCGCCTCGATATCCCGTCGCTGTCGCTCGTCGACGGGCCATTGGGCGTTCGGATTCCAGCGGAGACCTCGACAGCCTTTCTGGCCCCGATCGCGCTTGCGGCGACGTTCGACGCCGATCTTGCGCGGCGACACGGCCAGGCACTCGGCGCTGCGACGCGATCAGCCGGCCAGGACGCGCTGTTGGCACCGGGAACGAACCTGATTCGCGTCCCACAGAACGGCCGCAACTTCGAGTACTTCTCGGAGGATCCGGTGTTGTCCGCGGCAATGAGTGCGGCGGTCGTCTCGGGAATTGAAGCCGAGGACGTCATCGCGACGCCGAAACACTACGTCGCCAACAATCAGGAAACCTACCGTGCATCGATCAGTGCCTCGATCGACGATCGAACGCTCAGAGAGCTGTACCTTCCGTCGTTTCGTGCGGCTGTAAACGCCGGCGCAGGGTCGGTCATGACCGCATACAACAGTGTGAATGGAACACGAATGAGCGATCACCACGAACTCGTGAGCGAGGTATTAAAAGACGAGTGGGGGTTCGACGGATACGTCGTCTCTGATTGGTACGGAACCGAGATGGCCGTTGCTGCGGCACGCGGCGGGTTAGACGTCGAGATGCCGGCGATTCCGATGGGTGAAACTGCTGGTATCGAGGATGAGACGGCAGATCAAGGCAACTCAGCTCCGGAGGAGTTCGAGATTCCTGAGACGGTTGCCCGTGGGATGCCCGATCCTGCAACCTGTGAGGGGTTCAATGCGGCGCTGCCCGCTGCGATTGAGGCTGGCGAGCTCTCGACCGATCGCCTCGACGACATGGTTCGGCGAGTGTTGGGCGCGATGGACTCGATCGGGCTGTTGAGCGGCGATCGAACGACAGCGAGCGTCGAGAGCGACTTCGAGGACCTTGCCTTCGAGGTCGCAACCCGCGGAACTGTCCTGCTCAAAAACGACAACACGCTGCCGCTGGCAGACGAGGCGGATATCGCCGTGATCGGGCCGAACATCGACACTGCGCTCTTGGGTGGCGGTGGCTCTTCGGAGACGACACCCGAAATGGAGAGTGCGCCGATCGACGGGATCCGCGCCCGGGCGATCGGCACGGTGACCGAGACGTACGGTCTTCCCCGGATCGCAGATCTCTCGATGTTCGAACTGCTGGCGGGCGAAAGCGCAGATGAGACCGACAGTGGTCGTGAGCCAGACATTGACGGCGCAGTCGCGGCGGCGGCCGACGCGGATGTCGCGGTCGTGTTTGTCCGCGATCGGGCGACCGAGGCGATCGACAAAGACGACCTGCGGCTCCCGGGACGACAGGATGAACTGGTCGAGCGGGTCGCTGCGGCGAACGACCGCACCGTGGTTGTCTGCAACACCGGTGGGCCGATCGAGTTGCCGTGGCGTGAGTCGGTTGCGGCGATCGTCCAGAACTGGTATCCCGGCCAAGTCCACGGCGAGGCGATCGCTGCAGTGCTGTACGGCGATGTTGATCCGGGCGGTCGACTGCCGGTCACATTCGCGCCAGAGGAAACGTATCCGATTGCCAGTGACGAGCGGCGCTATCCCGGCGTCGACAGGACGGTCAACTACGACGAAGGTGTCTTTGTCGGGTACCGCTGGTTCGATCGCGAGGAAATCGAGCCGACGTACGCCTTTGGACACGGCAAATCGTATGCGAATTTCACGCACAGTTCGGCGACTGTGGTTGATGAGAGCGTTCGGGTTGCGGTTCAAAACACGAGCGATCGGACTGGACGTGAAGTCATCGAGGCATTCATCCGGCCACCTGAGACGTCGACGATCGAGCGACCAGTCCGGGAGTTTGCTGGTGCGACAAGCGTCTCAATTGCTCCAGGGGAGGAGCGTGCGGTGACAATCGATCTCGACGAACTCGCATTCTCGCGGTACGATCTTGAGCAGAGTTGGACAGTTGATCCCGGCGAGTACGTCGTCGAAGTCGGTCGATCGTCGCGGGATATCCGTGCGACGGCGGCGATCGAACGGTAGCGATCGCCCTAGTAAATCACGTACAAGAACAGATACACGGCGATCCCGAGCGTAAACGAAATAAGCCACAGTGACGCTGCGATGCGGCCGACTGTGCGGTGGCGGCTCTCGTATATTTCGGGGATCGATCGGGTTGCCCCAAGCAACAGCGCGTAGAAAACAAACGGGACGCAAACGATTGCGAGCAGGATGTGTATCGCAAGCATTGGCAGATAGAGGTAGGTATAGACGGCTGTTGGCCCCGGGAACGGTGACGGGCCGAGCAGTGTCACGCGATAGAGGTACAACACAAGAAAGACCGCGAACAGGGCAAATGAAGCGATCATGCGCCGTCTGTGTGTCTGTACTGCGCCGCGTTTGATCGCCCGCCATCCGCCGACGATCGTTGTAATTGCGGCGAGGCTCACCACGACGTTAATGTGCGGAATCGCCGAGAGTAGTGTTTGGCTTTCAGGGATGAGCGATTGGGGAATGACACCGCCAACGGCTCCAAAGACAAGCGCGAGTGAGACGATGCTGAGCGCGGCTGTGAGTGCGGGGACGTGGTCGCGTGCACGGACAAACGCCATGTGTATCTGTTGGCTCGCATCGTCGAAAACCGTTCGCATCTGTCTGTATTTTCTGTGGCCGATCGAGTCAATGAGGCCGACGCATTCGGTCGATTGTGCAATGAGAAGTCGGCCCACGGGAGCAGAAAAAGGAAGGGCTTTTACCTTATGGCAGGATAGCACCGAGTGCAGCAATTCACTGTGCGTGGGTAGCCAAGCCAGGCCAACGGCGCAGCGTTGAGGGCGCTGTCCTGTAGAGGTCCGCCGGTTCAAATCCGGTCCCACGCATCTCTCGTCTCGAACGTAGTGAGAGACGTGTATGCGTGACGGCCGGATTTGAATCAGGGAGCGAACGAAGTGAGCGACCGTGGTTCAAATCCGGTCCCACGCGTGATGACGCGCCGTGACCGATCGCTCTCCCCATCCGGCCCAACGCCTGAAAACCCGGTGAGCGATCGCTCTCCAGCTCCGATCGCATGCATATATCGAATACCAATCGCTCTCAGGCTCCGATCGCCTCCGAGGCGCGGATTTAACAGCAAGCACGCGGTATCTCGAACCATGACGAAGTATTCGACTGGGCGCGGCGGCGGTGGCGACGATGGCGGTGCCTGCGAGTTGTGTGGTGCTGAGAGCTCGAATCTGCGGCGGGCAAACGTCGCTGGGGCCAATCTCCTCGTCTGTGGTTCCTGTGCGCCCCACGGCGACAACCAACACAAACGCGAAAAGAAGCGCGATCAAAATCGCAACCGATCCGACTCTGAGCCGAATCAAAAAAAGCGGGCCGCACAGAAGACAGCCAAAGTGTACGACGCGGCCCGTGGCGACTCAACCCACTGGGAAAAAGAGGGGACGAACTACGAGCGCGATCGACTCCCGTACCTCGTCTCTGGCTACGGTGAGCAGGTCGAAATCGCTCGCCAGGAGGCCGGCCTCACGGTCGAAGAACTGGCCGAACGGCTCGATACCGACGAGGACACGGTGCTCGCTGTCGAACAGGGCCGCGCTGCCCGTGCGGGAGTCGGTGGGTCTGTCGTCAGAGCGATCGAAGAAGCGCTGTCGATCGAGATTGTCGACGAGTGATCCGGTTGGGCTCCGTCTGTCCCTGATCGAATCGCCGTATCTTTTTATTCAGGGTACACTGATGGTGTGGTATGACAGGCCAGTTGGCGGCCCGAGAGCCGTCGGTTCGGGAGTTCGAAGCGACGATCGAACGGATTGAGGGAACGGAGGTCGTCCTCTCGGAATCGTACTTTTACGCCGAAAGCGGCGGCCAGCCAGCCGATCGCGGCACGATCAGCGGGACCGTCGTTGTCAACGTTCAAGCGGATGCTGACGGGATCGTTCACACGCTCGCCGAGCCGATCGATGCCACGGAGGGCGAGACGGTTACAGCCGTGATCGACGACGCGTTTCGGACGTACTGTATGCGCGCGCACACGGCGAGTCACGCGCTCTACGGTGCGGGTCGACGACTGCTCGATGATCTCGGCTACGGTGGGTTCGATATCGACGAACAGAAAGTCCGGGTCGACTTCACTACGACGACCGACATTGACGACGAGGTACTTGTCGATCTCGAACGACTCACGAACCGGGCAGTCTGGGAGTCTCGACCCGTCTCGTGGGAGGCTGTGCCGACAGCAGAGGCAACCGCGATGGACGAGATCGCGTTCAACACCAAAACTGAGGAGGGGGCGATGGCTGGATCGGACGAGGTTCGTGTCGTGACGATCGGCGCGGCAGCCGATGACGACGACCCATGGGACGTGGCCGCCTGTGGGGGAACACACGTCAGAAATACTGCAGAGATCGGACCCGTTTCAGTGCTCTCGCGGTCGAATCCCGGAGAGGGGATGACCCGGATAGAGTTTGCCGTCGGGCCGACAGGGATCGATCGCCTTGCTGAGGTCCACGGTGCCGTACGGTCGGCTGCAGGCGCCGCTGGAACCAACCTCGGTGACCTCCCTGAGACGGTTTCGCGGCTGCGTTCCGAACGTGAGTCGCTCCGCGAGGAGGTGAACCAACTCACCTCGGAACTTATCTCACGCGAACTTGCCGCCTTCGAGTCGATCCAACGCGATGACTCGACGTGGGCGATCGGAACGCTAGACGGATTCGAGACGAACGAAGTCGGTGACGCGGCCAGAGACGCAGCCGGTGATCTCGCCGACGTTATTGCGGCCGTCGGAGCGGGCAACGCGCCGTATGTGGTCGTCGCCTCAACGGGCGATGTCGCCGCGGGAGATGTGATCGACGATGTGACCGCTGAATTCGGCGGCGGGGGCGGTGGAAGCCCCACATTCGCACAGGGTGGTGGCCTTAGTGCTGATCCTGCGGCGGTCGTCGAGTATCTCCGCACTGGGCGATGATCGGAAAGCTCGATCCCGCCGTCCTATCGCGAATCCTCTCACGAACTGGTGCGGAGAACCCTGACGTGATCACGGGTGCGGCCTACGGCGAGGACGCGGCAGCGATCGATCTCGGCGAGGAGACGCTCGTCGTGAGTTCGGATCCGATCTCGTTGGCCGCCGAATCCGCCGGGACGCTCGGCGTCCACATCGCGGCCAACGACGTGGCCGCCTCTGGGGCGGACCCGGAGTTCCTGACGAACGTGATCTTTCTTCCTGATGACGATCAGGATATGCTTGACACGCTCACGACACAACTTGACGCGGCAGCAAAATCGATCGATGTGGCAATTGTCGGTGGGCACACCGAATACCTGTCAGAGCTGTCTCGGCCGACCCTTTCGCTGACGTGTCTGGGGCGAACCGATCAATACGTCCCAACCGGCGGCGTCTCTGTGGGCGATCGAATCCTGTTGACGAAGGGCGCAGCCATTGAGGGAACCGCAATCTTGGCAAGCGACTTCGCGTCAACGCTTCGCGATCGCGGCGTCGACGAGGACGTGATCGACATCGCAACGGGGTTCTTCGCGGAGATCAGCGTTCTTCCCGAATCCCGCATTTCTCGCGAGCACGCGAGCGCGATGCACGACCCGACCGAGGGCGGCGTTCGGGCGGGACTCGTTGAACTCGCCGAAGCTTCGGGTGTCGATCTGTCGATCGAGCGCGATCGGGTTCCGATCCGCCCCGAAACGGAGACGATCTGTGCCGCAATGGGGGTCGATCCGCTCGCGATCTTCGGATCGGGAGCATTGCTTATTGCTGTCGCTCCATCTGAGGCCGAGATGGTGGTCTCGGCGCTCGCGGATGCGTCGATTGATGCGGCGACAATTGGGCACGCAATCGACTCAGCCGACGGCGATCGCGAGGGGACGGACGCGGAAGGTACAGACGAGCCTGACGGTGCGCTCGTGCTCGATGGTGAGCGGATCGCTGATCCCGGCCGCGACGAGCTGTATCCGCTGTGGGAGTACACGTAGTCGGAAACACTCATCTTTTTTCATTCAGAATCGTACGGGTTGGTATGGAGCTGACAGACGAACAGGAGACGATTCGGTCGGTTGTTCGGGAGTTCGCGATCGAAGAACTTCGCGAAGGCGCCCAGGAGGCCGACGAGACACAGACGTTTCCCGAAGACGCCTGGGACGGACTGGCGGAGCTCGATCTTACGGGCTTGAACGTACCGCTGGAGTACGGCGGCTACGAGGCCGATCGGGTCACCTACGCGATCGCCAACGAAGCAGTGGCGTACGGTCAGCTTGCGGTCGCAACTGCGCTGTCGGTTCACTGTTTGGCAACCTCGTGTATCGCGGAGTTTGGGACTGAAGCGCAATGTGAGCGGTGGCTCCCGGAGATGGCGACCGGCCGGCCGATTGGGATGTTCTGTCTCTCGGAGCCGGATGCGGGCTCGAACCCCGCAGAGATGTCGACCACCGCGACCCGCGAGGGCGACGAGTACGTGCTCAACGGCCGCAAACAGTGGATCACGAACGGCGAGCGCGGCGACGTTGCAATCGTCTTCGCGAAAACAGATCCTGAGAACGATCGATCGATAACACAATTTCTCGTCCGGAAAGACGCTCCTGGTGTCGAGGTTGGAAAAAAAGAACAAAAACTCGGCCTCCGCGCGAGCGACACAACACAGTTGTCGTTCGATGACGTCCACATCCCAGCAGAGAACCGTCTCACTCCCGAGGGCGAGGGATTGTCGGCTGCATTTCACATCCTGACGGGTGGCCGGGTCGGCATCGCCGCGCAGGCAGTAGGGCTCGCTCAGGCAGCCTTTGATGAGGCTCGCGAGTATGCCCACGAACGCGAACAGTTCGATCGCCCGATCGCAGAGATCCAGTCGATCAGACACAAGTTTGCCGACATGGCAACCGACATCGCGGCCGCTCGGGAACTCGTTTACGAAGCCGCCAGACTGGACGACGCGGGCGAGGACAACCGCGTCGCTGCGTCGATGGCGAAATACTTCGCAAGCGAGGCGGCGGTGGACGTGACCAACGAGGCTGTCCAGATTCACGGCGGCTACGGCTACATGTCCGAGTTCGACGTCGAGCGGTTCTACCGAGACGCGAAGATCACGACGATCTACGAGGGAACCAGTGAGATTCAAAAAGAGATAATCGCCCGCGGCGTGGTAGAGTAAGTATGGACGAGAAAGCGCCGGAAACGGCGGAGATTTTCGATGAAGAGTACGAGGCGATCGTCTACGATCTTGATGGAACGCTCGTGTATCTCAACGTGGACTGGAACGCGGTCGCCTCGGATGTACTCGCGGTCTACCGCGATGAGGGGGTCGAACCACCAAGTACGGAGCTATGGACGCTGCTCGGCCGCGCTTCTGCGTACGACGTCCGTGATCGCGTCGAGGAAGCGATCGCCGCCCACGAACGCGAGGGAGCACGGACCTCCCAACGGTTGGCGTTGGCTGACGAACTCCGCTCTGTCTCTGATTCGATGCCCGTTGCTGTCTGTTCACTCAACTGTGAAGCTGCCTGTGAGATCGCCCTCGAGACGCACGCCCTCCGTGAGCACGTCGACGTCATTGTCGGCCGGGACACAGTCGATACGTACAAACCGGATCCCAAGCCGCTCTTGACGGCGATCGACCGTCTCGGCGGATCGCCCGCGACGACGCTTTTTGTCGGTGACTCAGAGCGCGATGCGACAACCGCCGATCGAGCCAGCGTATCGTTTCGGTGGGTCGATCGCTCGTAGTGCTACCTGCGCGCTCCACAGCCATCTCTACTGTTATTCCAATTGCGAAACGTTGTATATTCTCATATATAATTGACTGAATGAGCGCATATCCTCTGTCTATTCATGTGTATATTAGGAAATATCTGAATACTAGCCACTATCTACAAAACGCTTATGTGTCAGTTCACTGGATGACCACGTGCAGACATGGATGCAACACGATACAAACTGACCGAACCATTCAACGGCTTCCGTAAAGACGAACTGCTCGACGTAACCGCACGGTTTGGTGACTGGCATCTCTACGATGTCCGCCTCGAACCGGCTTCGACGTACGAAACGGAGACGATCGAGATGACCGAACGCACGCTGGAGGCGATCGCTGATCCCGTTACCGCAGGCACAACGTAGCCCAATCACTGTGGGTTGCCGCCGACGCTAGCTCGTCGACACCCACAGCTGCCCGGCGCTCGGTAACACCTTTTTATTCTCGACGCGAACAGTCACGTAGAGCTGGATGTCTGTACTCGACGAGCTCTCGGGGTTCGAGTTCGAGGACGTCATGGAAGACGTGTTCCGGAACCTCGGGTACGAAAACGTCCGCCAGGCCGCCCGGACGGCCGATGAGGGACGAGATATCGTCATGGAAGAGGTCGTCGACGGAACGCGGCAAGCGATCGTCGTGGAGTGTAAACACACAGACACCGTTGGCCGACCGGTCGTCCAGAAGCTGCATTCGGCGATCGCGACGTTCGACTTTGCGGGGCCAAAGCGAGGGATAGTCGCCACCACCGGTCGGTTCACTGGCCCGGCTGAGGAGTACGCCGATCGCCTCCGGCGGAACGACGACCCGTACCCGATCGAACTGATAGATGGCAACGCCCTCCGCTCGATCGGCGACGAAATCGGCCTTGATCTGTACAACGGCCGTATCGAGATCCTGTGTGAGGAGACGCTTCGGCCGTTCGATCCGACCACAGACATCGACGCACCCGTCCAGGGGGCGTTTCGCGACATTGAGAATATCGCTGCGGCGGATCCAATAGCACCGCACTCGCAGGTCACATTTCGACCCGTGGTCGTGATTACTGCCGACACGAACGCGGTCTTCGAGACGTCCGTCGGCGTTATTCATCGGATTAACGATCGCACACAGTTTGCCGTCCACGCAGATCGCGGCCAACCGCAGGTGGCCGACAGCGACGTCGCAACACTGGTCACCCAGAATCTTCAGACGACGATCGATCTCGACACGGATCGATTCGCAGCGCTGTTCGACGAGGTCGACGAACAGCGGTTCGGGCAGACGCAAACCGGCTACAAGGAGTGGGCAGTCGATCGAATTCAACAGCACCACACGACGACAGTGACCTACACCGGCGACAACAATGTCACGTACAACAAAACGTGCGAGCCAAATCGATCAGACATCTCGGTGCAGTCGATCGAGGCCGTCTACCTCCCTGAGGTCAGACAGACGACGGAGTTAGGTGAATATGCCTATCCGTACAAATACTACGCAGCAGGGCCTTCGCGGGTGACAATCGACGATGGGATCCACCGGTGTATTCACTGCGAAACAAGCGGTGGCGAGGAAACCTACACTTTCTGTCCGAACTGTGGAGCGATCGCCTGCGGAAGCCATAGCAAGACCGAACGGTTGGTTGGTGAACCGGTCTGTACCGGCTGTGCGGTTACAGAGCGCTTCGCCCTGAAAACCAAGTACTTCTACGACGAAGCCAACCGCGAGGCGTTCCGCGAGGAATACGCTGGGATGCCGATTCACGAGAAGGCGATGGAGAACAAGCCGCTCGTTGGGGGTGGGCTGCTCGCAGTGTTAGTGGCCTCGATCGCGATTCTCATGATGAGCGGTGTCGTTTGATTGGTCTGCGCCCCTGTCCTTCGTTAATTAGTGGTGCCCTCTCGTGGTTCGATTGATGTGCGTCCCTGTGTTTCTTTGTTGGGGCCCGTGGTAGTCGTACCTGATGACGCCGATCGAGCTTACACTCCGGCTTATCGCCGGCGTGCTCCTCATTTTGACAAACGGATTTTTTGTGGCGATCGAGTTTGCGCTCACCCGGGCCCGGCAGTTCACCGAAGACGAATTCGTTGACGGCACGGCGGCCCTCGAGCGGGCCTGGAAGATGACTAACGACCTGGAGATCTATCTGACGACGTGCCAGGTCGGTATCACGGCGTCCAGTATTGCCGTTGGGATTATCGCCGAACCAGCGCTCGCGATGCTGTTCGAGCCGTACTTCGTCGCCACGCCGCTCGCGTCGATCGGTGCCGGCGGACTCCTTGCGTTCGCCATCATCAATCTCTTGCATCTCACTCACGGCGAACAGACGCCGACCTACCTCGGTGTCGAGCGCTCCCGGATGGTGTGCCGGTATGGCGCCACACCGCTGTACTGGTTCAACCGGCTCATCTCTCCGGTGATTACGCTGGGAGATGGCGTCGCGAAGGCGACGCTCAAACTGTTCGGAATCGAGATGACGGGCGCGTGGCTCGAAACCGGCGAGGAGGCGCTCGAATCGCGCGCCCAACTGCGAAATCGAATCGATTCACTCCTCAAAGCGGGTGAAGTCTCAGAAGACCGCCGCGAAGAGGTCCTGAGCGCCCTTGATATTGGTGACCGCCCCGTCGACGAACTCATGGTACCGCCAGAGGATATCGTCGCCCTCTCGACGACGCTCTCAACCGAACAAAACCTCGATCGCATCCGTCACACGCCACACACCCGGTTCCCATTGGTGGGCGAATCACTCACCGACTTTCTCGGAATTGTCTACGCACCATCAATTATCGATCACTATGACGAACTTCTCGATGGAACCGTCTCGTTTACCGAGATTGCGGCACCACCGATGACGCTGGCATCGGGAACAACCGTCAGCGACGCGTTCGATCAGTTCCAGACAGAAGATCAAGAGCTTGCGCTTGTGTTACACGATGGCGAAGTTATTGGGCTTCTCACCGCGACAGATGCGCTGGAAGCGGTGATGGGTGAACTCGAGGACCCACTCGATCGACGGATACAGGGGTGAATAGCGTTGTTAGCGGCCCTAATCAGGCAGGAACCGACGTCTCGCCGGGAACGTCCATCGATCGAATCTCCATGACGAGCAGGTTGTCGGCAGTGTCGGTGTCGTCGACAACGCCGGAGATACGGAGGCCGGTTGAGGGAGTCGGCCCAACAGAGACGTGATCGCCCTCGCGGAACGCGCTGATCGGACCCCGTAGGACAACTCGGGCCCGGCACATGTCGGGATTGTACACCGTTGCGAGATCGATCTCCTCAACGTTGACGTCATTTATCGGCACGCCATCGCGCTCGACCGGGACGTGGGCGGGTTCGTCCATCCGTTCGATGTCAAGTGCCTCGTATGCCTTCGGCGTCGGGATGTAGCCGCCCTTCGGTCCAACAACCCCTTCGACGAGCCCGATCGCGCGAAGCGTCTGCATCTGGTTTCTGATCGTTCCTGGGTTGCGATCGATCGCCTCTCCAAGGGTTCTTCCGTTTACCGGCGAGTCTCCTTCGCGGTACTGGCTCACGAGCGCGGTGAGAATACGTTTCTGTGACGAACTCAGCTGAACAGTTGCCATGTTCGGTTCGAACAGTCTCAATTTAATAAACGTTTGGATTAATAGACCTTATACTGTTATTCGTGGTCTATTTCCCGGAATTCCTGTGTATTTCAGCGCTCATATCCCGAACATAGCGCTCATACAGCAAGAATTGTATGTACGTCCTTAAATCGTATTGACAGAGGGTATTTACGCTCGCTTCGGCCATCCGCAACTGAATGAGACATCCACCGCTATATTCGCCCTCACGTTCCGAATCCCCCGACGATCCCCCCGACGATATGGGGACGTCAGTCACCGAAGACGGCTGGGTCACCGAGGTCGATCGAATCAGTGGCTTCCTTCGCGATCGCGCTGCGGCAGCTGATGCGACCGGAATCGTCGTCACGCTTGGCGGCGGGCTCGACTCGACGGTCACCGCTGCGCTCGCGGTGGAGGCCCTCGGTGCGGACCGCGTCTATGGGCTCATTATGCCCTGTATGAAACACGAAGGCACCGCTCACGACGCCGAAGCGATCGCCGAGGCACTCGGCATCGAGTTCGACACTGTTCACCTGCACCCGCTATATACGCAGTTCGTGGGGCACACTCCCGATCGCGTCTCGTTGCACGGCGACGCAATTACAGCGAACACGCTCGCTGCACGGCTTCGTGCCACAATGGCGTGGCTTGTTGGGACCGAAACCGGTCGGCTCGTCGTCGGTACGGCCAACCGCAGCGAACGGTTATTGGGGTGTTCTCGAACTCATGACGATAGCGTGGCGGACGTGTTACCGATCGGGCACCTGTTCCGAACGCAGGTAGACGCGATCGCAGAGGCCCTCGACGTGCCAGCGTTTGTACGGACCGACGACGCCACGCCCGGCGTGCTTCCGGCGTACGTCGATAGTGACGATCTTGACGCATCCTACGAGATAATCGATCGCGTGCTGGCGCTTGCCGTCGATGACGACGTAGATGAGGCGACGATTGCTGATCAACTTGACGTTGACCCAAGCCTCGTTGCTACGGTGTGCACACGGTGTCACGAGTCTGCGTCATCGCTCGACTCGGCGGCAACGCGTCGTCGCTCGTAAACGAACAGCCCGATCGACGTACACAGCCAGATTGGCGCGCCGACTCGAATAGCGAACACGGCGCGCGTCCCCCAGTCGGGGAGGCCAACGAAGGCAGACAGGACCGCGACGATCGGTGCGCCCACGAGAATCGTGAGCACAAACGTCATCTGCATTACCCACCCGAAGTCGACGCCGTCGGGGTCGGTCCGTTCGATGAGTTCGGGCACACCCTCCCTTGTCTGCCGATCGTCAATGCAGTTGCGGTTCGAGACGGGTCCAGACAAACCGCTGTCAGTCGATCGCCACAGGAACGCGATAGGTAAGCACGCTGCCGCGGGGATCGTTTTCAGCCAACTCGACAGCCCCACCTAGCGCAGTCACAGTCCAATAAATGAGCCACAGCCCGATCCCGCTGCTGTGAACTAACGGTGTTTCTTCACCAACGGTGATGATTTCCCACTCGGCGCTTGGAATTCCTGGGCCGTTATCGGCAATCTCAATGTGTACGTCTGCGGTCTCCTCAGACTTGCAGACTCGCACTTCGATCTTTGCGACCGGCTGATCGTTGTGAACTACGGCGTTTTCGATTGCCTCGTCAATCGCAGACTGCAGTAGGCCGCCGTTTTTGATTTCCATGTCCGTGTTGGCATTGATCTGGACGTCGATCTCTGCCTCCGGATACCGCTGGCGGTTTCGTTCGACAAACTCCACAATGTTCCCCACTGGAAGCGACTTTGCGTCCTTGCGATGCTTGAACAACTCCTGTATCTCGGCGGTTCGATCGCTAATCTTTTCAAGTACGTCCGATCGTTCCCTGATAATGTGTGCAGCCGCGCGCAGTTCTGGGTCGTCGATGTTGTTGGCCAAGAGCTCAGCGTACCCGTCAATGACGTTCACTGACGTCCGGACGTTGTGTCTCAAGACGCGATTCATCACGTCCAGGACCTGCTCTGCGAACCGTGTATCTGTCACGTCGCGTTCGATCGCCGCGAAGTGAGTGATCTCGCCGCGATCGTTCGTAATCGGGACGATCTGTTGATGCACCTTGTACAGTTCGCCGGATTTTGTTCGGTTTGTGAGCTCAGCCTCCCAGATATTTCCCGCGGTGATTGTCTCCCACAGCTCTGTGTAGAAGCGATCGTCCTGTTGGTCCGATTTGATCAGCTTTGGGTTCTGCCCGATTGCCTCCTCGGCGCTGTAGCCCGTCATCCGCTCGAAGGTGGGGTTGACGTACTCTATTGTTCCCGCTCTATCGGTAATGAATATCGCCTGCTCTGCTGCCTCGGCGTGTTTTTTGAATATCGCCTGCTCTTTTTCATACAGTTTCTGCTCAGAGACGTCTTCTTGAAATCCGAGGTAGTACCTGACAGTTCCCGTTTCATCCGCGATAGGAGTGAGGGTTACTCGATTCCAGAACATGGAACCGTCTTTTCGGTAGTTACGCAACACGACAGTGACGGGTTCGCGGGCCTCGATCGCTGCACGCATTTTCGTAACTGGCTCTTCACGGGTCCGCTCGCCCTGCAAAAATCGACAGTTTGTCCCGATCACCTCTTCGCGAGGATATCCAGTTAGCTCGACAAACATGTCGTTGATGTAAATGAGTGGCTGATCGTCTCGTGTGATATCAGCAATTGAAATGCCAGTGGGGACCTCATTTAGCGCGTAATCTGGCAACCCTGACACGGATAGCCGCTCGGAGATATCAATGAATGTGGTCTGAATGTGCTTACGGTCGTCCCACGTAACGGGTGAACTCAACGCAACGACTAGCGGCCCTCGCTTACCGTTCATTTTCAGCTCGATAGTGAGTCCACGTGCCGAGGCACTCCCGTCGATGAGTCGGTCAAACTGTTCGGCTATCGGCTCACAATCAGCTTCCGAAATGAGTTCGAATATCGATCGACCGATAACCTCGTCTCGTGAGCGAATATTGTACAGCGAGAGGAAGGATTCGTTGACGTAGCTAATACGATCCACAGTGTGAACGACGAGCGGTTCGATCTGGCGATGTGGCATCATTCAGTATCTGTAGCCGGGATCACTGGCGGAATCAACGGTTTGCCCCTGTCATGGTATATCCGACACATCGCACCGACTTTAATCCCAGTGGCAACAGTGTCGGGCAAAACCGTGATGGTTTATTCGCGGGCGATCGAACGATGAGCATGGTCACGACACAGGGGCTCCGCGAACAGGCCGGTTCCGAGCCAATCACCATGCTCACCGCCTACGACGCGCCCACCGCACGGGTTATCGATGAAGCGGGAATCGATGTGATCCTCGTCGGCGACAGCATGGGCAACGCGGTGCTCGGCTACGAGTCGACGCTCCCGGTGACGATCGAAGAGGTCAAAAACCGAACTGCAGCGGTCGCCCGCGCGACCGAAAACGCGCTCGTCGTCGCCGACATGCCGTTTCTCTCTTTTGGGGTCGACGAGGCTGAAACGATTCACAACGCCGGTGGGATGCTGAAAGAAGCCGGCGCAGACGCGGTCAAGATCGAGAGCGGCCACCACACCGTCGAGCTGACAGAACGGCTGACACAGCTGGGTATTCCGGTGATGGCACACCTCGGATTAACGCCCCAAAGCGTCAATCAGCTCGGCGGGTACGGTCGGCAGGGAACGACGGTCGACGCCGCCAGAACACTGCTTGCAACTGCACGCGACCATCAAGAGGCAGGCGCGTTTTCTCTTGTATTAGAACATATTCCCGCGAACGTTGCAGCGCAGGTGACTGCTGAGCTGTCAATCCCGACGATCGGGATCGGCGCAGGTGCTGATTGTGACGGCCAGGTGCTCGTGATCACCGACGTCTTCGGACTCGCGGATCGATCGCCGCCGTTTTCTGCACAGTTCGGCGATGTGAAAGCTGAGATGGAGACGGCGGTCGATCGCTACCGCGAGGCCGTCGAAACCGGCGAGTTCCCGGCAGATGAACACAGCCGCAGCGATCCCGAACTGGACGAGCTATACTAGTCCCCAGCAGGTCCGCGATACGTGTGGAAATCAACTGCCTGTTCGAGCAGTTTGTCGGATATCCCGAACCTCGTATGTGCGTGTGTCTGTGTCGTCGCTCATACACACGAGCTGCGTGTCGGTGTGAAAATAGCCACAGCAGTTAGGTTATCGAGGTACTAATCCAAGCGGAGAGATGATCACTTCGAGGCGGGCACCTGACCGAATCGTGGATTGGTGGTCTCTTAGCTGAACAGCGCCTGTATTTTTTCAGCGGTGAACTCGGTATATAAGTCGTCGGTCGGCTTTCCTAACTCGGCTTGGGCTCGCAGGGTGGCAAAGCGTGCTTCAACGGCTGCATACTCAGGGCTTTCTCCTAGTTCGGCAATGCTCAGTTTGGATTCGATCGTCGCCATTTTTGACGTCAGTGCGACCAGTTCTTGTATCGTTTCGTCGTACCTATTACGGACGAGCATCGCCGAAACCACAGCACGGATCCGATCGCCGGATGCGGGCTTGACAACGTAGTCGTCGAATGGAAGGTCAAGCACCAATATGTCAGGTTTAATTCCCGTGATCATGACGACTCGACAGCCGAGCTCACGCTCCCGGATCGTCCGTAACACCTCGTCGCCAGACACACCCGGCATATCTCGGTCAAGCAACACAACATCGACATCTTCGTCCACGAGATCCAGTGCATCCGCTCCAGAATATGCGGTCCGAACCCTGTACTCCTCGGATAAAAAGTCAGTGTACAGCGCAGCAGTGTCTTGATCGTCGTCGACGATAAGCACGATTGGTCTCAAATCGGTACATGTTGTGTTATTCATCCGATAATTAGATCGTACCCAATAATAACACTTTGGCTCGAATCCGAGAGTGTACGTCAAAGAGCGATCGGGAATCTCGCGAGGGATGCGAGTAAGACTACAGTTGCGTAGGACTGTATGGAGTGCGCCGACCGGGATTTGACCCACGCGAAGACGTGCTCGCTTCGCTGTGCGCGTTTTCTCTACTTCAAAGCCCGTGGCGATTTTCGCCTCGCTTCGCTCGGCAGAAAATGCGCCGGCCGGGATTTGAACCCGGGCCATGAGCTTGGAAGGCTCAGGTCCTACCACTAGACCACCGGCGCGATCGAACACACATCAACACATCACGTGTCGACGTGTTCACGCAATTGTTTTCGAGGGAAGGATTTGTACCTTACCGTTTCGATCGACTACCGCATTCTCGGCGTTTCGATCGACTACCGCATGGACCGAATTCAAACCGTCACCAATCAGTCATCGCCAAACATCCGAGCCGCGTTCTGCAGGGACGGCGAAACACTCGGAACCTCAGTTTCCGCAACCGCCCCCTCGGCTTCCAGCTCCTCAATCGATCGCGGGAACTCTCGAAGCTCTTTGTGAATCGCGAGCCCCGCCTTCGCTCCTTGACCCATCGCAACAGGTATCTGATTGTGTCCGGGCGTGATATCGCCGACAGCGTACACCCCGTCAACGCTTGTCCGGCCGTGGTCGTCGACCGCAACCGTGCCGTCGTCAGTGAGATCACAGCCGAGCGACGCCGGCAACTCGTTGTTGTACTTCGAGCCGTACATCGGGAACCCACCCTTGTACTCGCGGACAGTTCCATCCTCGAACTCGAAGCTCTCCAGCCAGCCGTCGTCGCCTTTATTCATCGCGACGATATCCTCGTGAATCACGTCGACTGGGTGCCCGTCAAGCAGCCGCTGGGTATCTTCGCTCCACTCGGGCTCATCGCCGCGGGTGAGTAGATCGACCTCGTCGGTGAAGTTGAGCATGATCATCGCGACGTGGGCGGCACTTTCGCCGACGCCCATCACGTACACCGACTCGTCGATGAACATGTACGCATCACAGTGCAGGCAGTAGTGCAGTCCTCGTCCAGTTCGTGGCAAGGGCGGCTCGGGACGCTCATCAGCAAATCCGATCGCAAAGACCACCCGATCGGCCGTGAACGCCTTGTTGTTCGTAGCAAGCTCGAAACGGCCGTCCTCACGGCGAGTGACATCAGTCACGAGGTTGCGAACGACGTCCGCGCCGTACGATTGCACCTGCTCGTGAGCCGTAGCGAGGAACTCGTTGCCTGATGTCTCTTCGGTGACCCCGATTACGTTGTGGGTGTCAAGCATCATCGCTGCCCGTCCGCCGCCGCGATCGATTACGACCGTGTCGTGTCCAAGCCGGGTCGTATACAACGCCGACGTGAGCCCTGCGGGTCCGCCACCGACGACAGCTACCTCGTACGATCGATCCTCACGTCCGTCCGCATCCGTCTCACTCATGTAGTAACGGATAGTAACCCTATTGGGATAAATGGTCGGTGACATGTGCACAGAGACTGCACAACGGAGTTGTACAATCGTTACATTACCGCTATGAAATAAATTACTGTGCGGTGACTGTGGCGTAGCAGTTGCCGCTTGATATCTGGATATCGATCACCGAGAGATCACTGCAGCGGAGGTCTTCGCGGAACTCATCGGGCGAGTAGATGTGATAAAATCGTGGCACTGTTTCGCCGCCAGGCAGCGTCCACTGGACAGTTGTATCGAACCCCTCGGTCCTGTCAAATCGATCGTGTTCGGTACTCCACGCACTCACCAGTGCCCGCCCGCCTGTTGTGAGCACCCGAGCCAGTTCATTGAGGCTCTCGATGCGGACTGCCCGCGGCCGCAGGTGATGCAGCGTTGCGACGTAGATCGCGATCGAAGCGGTATTGTCGACGATCGGTAACCGGCCAGCATCTCCGCAGACCCACGCGGCACGAAATCCGCGGTCGGCCGCTCTGCGCTGGCCGGCCCGCAACAGCTCCCGACTGACGTCGATACCGACCGGATCTGCGCCGTGATCGGCAAGTAGTTGTGTATGTCTTCCGTTCGCACACCCGATGTCGATCGCCCGACTGAGCGAACCCCCACATCGAGATGCCTCCCGTTCGACGAACTGTACGACTTCCGGCCAGGGGTGCTCGCGGGTTGTCGCGAAGTGATCGGCGATCCGGTCATACGTCGCTCGGACTGACGCAGTCGTTGGATCTGCCTGCTCCTGATTGCCGCCTCCCATCGTCGTCTACGTGAGAGGACCCTCTCCGACCCGATAAGCGTTGGCGATCGGTTCGTGTAGGACCGGACGCTGTTTAGCCAAGTGCTGCTGCCAGTAGTTGTGTGTAATGACTACACTACTGCACGAGAGCACAACCTACAAACCGGGGGCTAGCGAAGGTAAATATATGACAGCAGACGCTACGGATGTCGTCGAACATCGACGGCTGATTATTGCAGGCACCGGTATTTCGGGACTCAGTGCTGCGATCTACGCGGCGCGATCGAATAACGATCCACTCATCTTTGAAGGCGACGAGCCCGGCGGGCAGCTCACTCTGACGACGGACGTGGAGAACTATCCAGGGTTCCCTGAGGGCGTTTCGGGTCCAGAACTGATCACAAACATGAAAAAGCAGGCGCAGAAGTTCGGCGCGGAGACAAAAAACGGGATCATCGAATCGGTGACTCCCGTCGGCGAAGGTGCCGATCGGACGTTTCGCGTGAAACTGAAAAACGGCGACGTGTACACGAGCGACGCGTTCATTGCTGCGTCCGGGGCATCCGCGCGCACGCTCGACATTCCCGGTCAGGAGGATCTCATGGGATACGGGCTGTCGACGTGTGCGACCTGTGACGGGGCATTCTTCCGCGACGAGAAGATCATGGTCATCGGCGGCGGCGACGCCGCGATGGAGGAAGCAAACTTCCTCACCAAGTTCGCCTCGACAGTGTATCTCGTCCACCGCCGCGAGGAGTTCCGTGCCGAAGACGTCTGGATCGATCGCACAATGGAGAAGGTCGAAGCCGGCGAGATCGAACTCATGTTGAACACCGAGGCGATCGAACTCCATGGCTCGAAAGCAGACGGCATGCAGTCAGTAACGCTTGTTCGCCATCCTGAGGGACACCCAACTGAGAAGCTGGACGACCCAGAAACCGAAGAGTTCGACTTCGACGTTGGCGCGGTCTTTTATGCGATTGGCCACACGCCGAACACGGCGTATCTCGACGATCTCGACGTCGAAACCGACGAGGAAGGCTATATCATCGCCGAAGGTGGCCGCGGCGCTGGCCAAACGAAAACCGGTGTCGACGGGCTGTTCGCCGCGGGCGATGTTGTCGACTTCCACTATCAGCAGGCCGTCACCGCTGGTGGCATGGGCTCGAAGGCGGCGATCGACGCTGACGACTATCTCGAGGAACTTGATCGCGCACGCGCGGCTGCGAGCGCGGCTGAACCAGCAGCCGCAGAGTCGGACGACTGATCATGCTGTCGGGGGTCAACGTCGCGCTCGGCGTCACAGGCAGTATCGCGGCCGTGAAAGTCGTCGAACTGGCCCACGAGCTCCGCCGACAGGGCGCGTCAGTCCGAGCAGTGATGAGCCCGAGCGCGTCGTCGATCGTTCACCCGTGGGCCGTTGAATTCGCGACCGACCACGACCCAATTACCGAGATCACCGGCCGCGTCGAACACGTCGAGTTGTGCGGTCGCGACGGCTGGGCAGACGTGTTTCTCATCGCGCCGGCGACCGCAAACACCGTCGGGAAGATCGCCGCAGCGATCGACGACACCCCGGTGACGACGACTGCGACGACCGCGCTCGGCGCTGGCGTGCCGGTGGTGATCGCCCCCGCCATGCACGAGCCGATGTACGACCATCCGGGCGTGCTCGATGCAATCGATCGGGTCGAATCGTGGGGCGTGCAGTTCGTCGATCCGCGAATCGAGGAAGGCAAAGCCAAGATTGCGACCGAGGAGGCGATCGTGACCGAGGTTGCCCGGGCGACGACGAATAATTCTCTCGCAGACAAACGGATTGTGGTCACGAGCGGGGCAACGAGCGAATCGATCGATCCGATCAGAGTGCTCACCAACCGCGCCTCTGGACAAACCGGTCGCGAGGTCGCTCGGGCCTGTTACATTCGAGGGGCGGACGTGACGCTTGTCCACGACGGCGGATCGGTCCCGTACGCGAGCGTCGAACGAGTCGAGTCAGCGGCGGAGATGACGGCGGCGACGATCGACGCGGCCGCGGACGGAGACGCGGTGGTCTCGGCCGCGGCGATCGCAGATTTCACTGTTAAGACGGCCCCTGAAAAGATCAGATCTGGTGAACCGTTGACCCTCAAATTCGAACCAACACCCAAACTGCTCGATTCTGTTCGGGAGGCGCATCCGGAGCTACCGCTTGTCGGGTTCAAAGCGGAGACGAGCGGCGATGACGAGGCGATGTGTGCGCACGCGCGATCGCTTCTCTCTCGCATCGGACTCTCGTTTGTCGTCGCCAACGACGCGTCCGTCATGGGGGCAGCAGACACCCGGGTGTTGCTCGTGACTGAGTCCACGGTGGACGAACGCGCTGGTTCAAAGCGGACAGTCGCCGGCGCGATCGCCGATCGGCTTGCGGATGCGGTGTCGTGACAGACCATCTGACGCCGATCGGTCAACAACGGGCGAGATAAGAATAGTTTTGCGTTGCCCGCTATTCGGTATGGGTGAGTAATTACCATGAGCGACGGAGGAACATACGATCGACAAACGGTGGTGAGATAGCCTGTGACAGGGAATACAACACGGTTGCTCGTTCCAGTCACCCGGTCTCGGACCCTCCGGAACACAGTCGCGTACGTGATCGACGAAGCGATTGGAGCCGGTACCGACTCGGAGCCCTCGGTCGTTCACTTTGTCGTCCTTTCCGGCTGGCGAAGCGACGATCCCGGTTCGGAGGACGAGCGCGCAGATGCGGAGGCGCTTCTCGATCGAGTGACGTTCTGGGCAGAACTAGACCTCGAAGAGGCCGATGCAGCGGACGCAACAGTCCAGATCGAAACCACGATTGTTGGGACCGAGGAGTACCTCTTTTCCCCGTCTGACTATGCCCGAGTGCTGTCGAAATATGCGAAGGAACACAAACTGGAACGAGTCATTGTTGACCCAGAGTACTCCCTCGTTGGCCACATTACCCTTCTGGGTCCACTCGAGTTTGAACTCGCTCAAGCTGATCTAACAGTCGAAGAAGCACCGGTCGAACGGCCTACACGTCGATCGCAGTTCGTTGGTCGAACAAACGCTCCACGCTTTCTCGCACTGTTTGGGGGGTCATTCATGTTCTATCAGGTTCTTGGCGGATTTTCTGACCTCCTCGGTGGGGGTGTATTCGACATTGTGACAGGAGCGATGACCGCGCTTATCGTCGCAGTTGTGCTGTCGAACGTTTCGTTTTATCGTAACCCTTCGGTGGTGGATTCACCAAAGCGAATCGTCCGTGGGCTCATATACGCACCCTACTTGCTGTACGAAATCTTCATCTCGAACATTGCGGTCGCGAGAGTCGTGCTCGATCCGAGAGCGTCGATCGATCCAAAGATGACCAAAATCAGGGTGTTTGTGGGGAGCGGACTCCCGCTCGTGACGCTCGCGAACAGCATCACCTTGACTCCAGGGACCGTGACAGTCCGCGCACGCAATCAGGAATTGTACGTCCATTCGCTGCTGCAGGCCTCACGAGACGGATTGTTCGATGGAGGACTCGAACGCTGGGTTCGATTTGTGTTCTACGGCCGATCGGCTGCACGATTTCCCTCTCCACTCGAGCGAGGAGACACCGAGGTGTTACAAGGATCGGCTGTCGATGCTGATAACAGCGGGGAGACAGACGAGGTGCCGATGAGCGACGAAACGGAGGAGAATACATGAGCATCGTCGATACCGCGATCGCCGCCGGGTACACCGTTGGAGACATCATGCTTCTCGCTGCGGCCGGGTTCGTACTTCTCGCGATCGGGATGCTCTATCGTGCGATCAAGGGCCCGACCATGCAGGATCGCGTGCTTGCGGTCAATGTCCTTGGAACGAATACGGTCGTTATCCTCGCGTTGCTCGGGGGTGCGCTCTCGGAGCCATGGTTCCTCGACATTGCGTTGGTATACGCGCTGTTGAACTTTCTGATGGCGATCGCAATCTCGAAGTTCACCGTTGAGCGGGGGGGCGTGATATGATCGCCACACTGCGGATCGGGGCAATCGCTATCTGTCTTGCGATCGGGCTGTTCTTTACGCTCGTGTCGATGGTCGGCGTGATTCGGCTGCCGGATCTGTTCGCTCGGGCACACACCGCTTCACAGGCGGATACGCTCGGTGCCGGCTTTACGCTCGCTGCGGTCGCGATCGCAATCGGACCAGATTCGACGGCCGCAAAGACGGTCCTGCTGTTGTTTTTCATCTTTGTGACGAACCCGACAGCCGCGCACGCGATTGTTCGAGCGGCATACGAGGAGGGAATCGAGCCGTGGACACAAGGAGAGGATCGACGATGATTACCCCGATCGAACTCATGTTGTTCGTGTTCGTGCTTATTTCGGCGGTGGCGACGGCGCTGTTTCGCGACGTACTCGCGTCGATCGTCGTCTTCGCCGCCTACAGTCTCGGGCTCGCGGTCGTGTACACGTTCTACCGTGCACCAGACGTCGGTCTCACCGAGGCGGCGATCGGCGCGGGCATTACGACCGTTCTTTTATTGCTGACGATCGCAAAAACCTCGCGGCCGGCCCACGAAAAAATATTCGAGCCCATCAACTGGCCTGCAGTGGCCGTCTGTGGTGGATTTGCCCTCATTGTGAGCTCGACGCTGTTTGCGTTCCCCTCGGTCGGTGATCCGAACACCGCAGCGATGACAAACCCTGACGTGACGGTATACTACCTCGAGAACGCCTACGAAGAAACAGGCGTCGAGAATACGGTTACGGCAGTGTTGGCTGCCTACCGTGGGTTCGATACTTTCGGTGAGGCAGTCGTCGTCTTCGCCGCCGGCGTCGCGAGCATGATCGTCCTCGGCCGGGAGGTGTTTGCATGAGCGACGCCGATCCAGCGGAGCCCAGCGAGACAGTCGACAACGGCGATCGTATTCCCACGGACGTCGACAACGGCGATCGCATCCCCGCGAACGTCGACAACGGCAACGATGTCGATTACGAGCGGATCGACAGCGACGGTGTGTTGCGACAGCGACCGACGTATAGTGAGAGCCAGGTGATCATGACGACGGTCAAGGTTGTATCTCCGTTCGTGTTGACGTACGGAATATACACTACGTTCCACGGGGCAGATACCCCAGGGGGTGGATTCCAGGGTGGAGCGATCATCGCCTCAGTTGTGTTGATGATCGCGTTCGCGTTCGGTATCGAATCGACCCGCGATTGGGTTTCGAACACGCTGCTCGTCCTGTTGGGAACCGCCGGCGTCGGAATCTTCGCGGCGATCGCCCTCATTCCGATCGCCCTCGGCGGACGATTCCTCGAGTATCCACGCTACATGTCATTCAACAATATTATTGAACTCAGTTCCTACGAGTGGACAAAGTGGGGCATGGAGGCAGTCGAAATTGGAGGCATCGCGTTCATCATTTCGGGAGTACTCATGGGACTATTCTTCCTGCTTGCAGCCGGATTTACCCCCGAAGAACTCTCAAAAGCAGAGGGCGAGAACGGCCAATCGTCGGAGGTGGCAACTGATGACTGACGGTTCCGTGCTCGGATTGATTACGACACGGTACGCGTACCTTGTCGTCGTCTTCGTCGCAACTGTTGGGCTGTACATGATGATCGCCAACCAGAACCTCGTCAAGAAGCTGATTGGACTCAATATGTTCCAAACGGGAATCTTTCTGTTTTTCATCACGTCTGCGTACGTCGTCGATGGGTCATCGGCGATCGTCCCAGCTGACGGCGCTGGTGGACCATTTGCGAGCCCACTGCCACAGGTCATTGTCCTGACGGCCATTGTGGTCGGCGTGAGCCTCACCGCGGTTGGGCTCGCGCTCATCATCCGGCTGTACGCCGAGTACGGGACGCTTCGGGCGGATGCACTCCGGGAGGTGATCGCCGATGAGTGATGTCTTCTTGCCGCTGTTGGTCGCGATCCCGATCGTCCTCTCTGTCGTCCCACTCATCGCCGGACTTCGCTACGAACGGGCGGGTTGGCCGATCGCGTTTGTCGGGTCGATCACAGTGACCGCGATCGCGGGATACGTCGCCGTCACGATCGCCAGTTCGGGTCGGCTGATCCACGCGCTCGGGAACTATCCGCAGCCGTACGGCATCGAGTTAGTCGGCGACGAACTGTCGGCGCTTGTCGCGCTGTTAATCGCGATCGTCTCGCTTGCGGTGCTGTTGTACGCTCGGACCGCTGGACCGCGAGGAAACGCCTTCTACAGCGGATATCTCCTCCTTACCGGCGGACTGTTCGGCGTCGCACTGACCGGCGACATGTTCAACCTCTTCGTGTTCCTCGAGATCACGAGCCTCGTGACGTACGCACTCGTCGCGAGCGATCGAACCAGCGGCAAAGCCGCCTACGCCGCGTTCAAATACGTCTTCCTCGGGACTGTCGGTGCGTCGATGTATCTGCTCGGCGTCGGGTACCTCTACGTCGCGACGGGGACGCTCAACATGCGCGACCTCCAGGAGGCGATCGCGAGTGTCGGCTACGGTGATCCGATCGTGCAGGCAGCCTTCGGGTTCATCCTCGTTGGCTTTGCAATCAAGGTCGCGCTGTTCCCGCTGCACACCTGGCAGCCCGACGCGTACACCTACGCGCCAGATTCGGTCAGTGCGTACATTTCGGCGCTCGTCTCGACGGCATCGGCGTACGCGTTGATTCGGATCACCTACGGCGTGTTCACCCAATCGTTCCTCGAAGCGAACGACCTGATCGTCACGGCGATACTCGTCGTGGCGTCGGTCAGCATCGTCGTCGGCAGCCTGCTCGCGTTGATGCAGACCGAGGTCAAACGCATGTTTGCGTATTCGTCTGTCGCACAGTTTGGGATGATCGTCGCGGCGATCGGGCTTGCCAACGAGACCGCGCTGTTCGGCGCGATCCTTCACTTGCTCGGCCACGGCCTGATCAAAGCCGGGCTGTTCATGGCTGCGGGCGTGCTCGCAACCGCCTATGGCGCGCGGACAGTCACCGACTACGCGGGGCTCTCAAGGAGATCGCCCTACGCTGTCGGCGGGATGACACTCGCGGGGATCGCACTCATCGGCCTGCCGCCCTCGATCGGCTTCCTGGGCAAGTGGTTCATGGCGCTTGGAGCGGTCGAGGCGGGCGCGTGGGGTGTCGCGGCTGTCATCTTCGCCAGCACGATGCTCACCCTGGCGTACGTTTTCAGGCTAGTCGAGATGTTGTACTTCCGATCGCCGTCTGCGGCCAGAACCGACGAATCCGCCGCGGTTGAGGTCCCAGACGCCAGCACAGACGGCGTCGCAGCCCCTGATGGTGGGTCGATCGATCGCGTGACCGTCGCACAGGTGGCGATCGTCGTCTCGATCGGCATCACCGTCATTGCGCTTGGGTTCTCGTGGGAGCTGTTTGCCGACTATCTCGACCCCGTTCTCGGGAGGTTCTTTGCATGAGTGAGATCGTTACTGATATTCGACCAGTCGCTGCGGTGGCCGTATCGCTCCTTGGAACTATCTTGATTGTCGCCTCCCATAGGCGGCCGAATCTCCGTGAGGCCTGGACGGTACTCGTGTCGGTCGGAAAGTTCGCGATCGTCGCGAGTATGTTCCCGGCTGTCCTCGCGGGGACGACGTTCAGCTACTCGCTGGGGAGCGTTCTTCCAGGAATTGAGTTCGTCCTCCGGGCCGATCCGCTCGGGCTCTTGTTTGCGACGCTCGCGAGCCTGCTTTGGATCGTCACCAGTTTCTACAGCATCGGCTACATGCGCGGGCTCGACGAAGACAACCAGACGCGGTTTTTCGCTGCCTTTGCGGCGTCGCTATCGGCGACCATGGGGATCGCCTTCGCGGGCAACCTTGTGACGATCTTCATCTTCTATGAGCTGTTGTCGCTTGCGACCTACCCGCTCGTCGCCCACGATGAGACCGATCGCGCCCGCGCGGCCGGCCGGAAGTACCTCGCGTACACGTTCTTCGGCGGCGGTGTACTTGTACTGGCCGGGACAGTCCTCGTCTACTGGATTGCCGGAACGACCGACTTCACTGCTGGCGGGATCGAAGCGCTCGCGGCGGCAGATCCGACGATCGCCCAGATCACGTTCATCGTGTTGGCGATCGGCTTCGGCGTGAAGGCGGGGTTGATGCCGCTGCACCAGTGGCTGCCAGAAGCGATGGTCGCGCCGACGCCGGTTTCGGGGCTGCTTCACGCGGTCGCGGTCGTGAAATCCGGCGCGTTCGGTGTCGCACGCGTCGTTCTCGATGTGTTTGGCCCAGAAGTCTTGTACCAGCTTGGGATGGGGCTCGTGATCTCGACGATCGCCGCGATCACGCTGACCGCGGCGAGCTTCATTGCGATCCGGAAAGACCACCTCAAACAGCGACTGGCGTACTCGACAGTCAGCCAGCTGAGCTACATCGTCCTTGGACTGGGGTTATTCGGGTGGTACGGACTCATCGGCGCATTGTTGCACATTCCAGCGCACGCGTTCATGAAGCTCACCCTGTTCTTTTGTGCGGGGGCGATCCACGTCGAGACCCACACCGACCACATCAGTAAGATGGCCGGGATCGGCAAGCGGATGCCCGTGACGCTCGGGGCGTTTACGATCGCTGCTGCCGGCATGGCCGGGACGCCGCTTCTTGCGGGGTTCGTGAGCAAGTACTACATGCTCATCGGCGGCGTCCAGATGGGCGCGACGCTGACGCCTGTCGCGTACTATCTTGTCGGTGCGCTGTTGTTGTCCGGCGTGTTGAACATCGTCTACTTCTGGCCGGTCGTCTACACGGCCTTCTTCGAGGCCGAGGACGCCCACGATGCAAAGCCGCTGGTCGACTTTCAGCTTGGTGGTGAAAAGCGATCGCTCCTGGCCAGCGCGGACGGCGGGAGTGGCCGATCGAATCGTCCACGGACGGACGGTGGTGTTCCAGACGACGATCGCCAAGACGCAGACGACCTGGAAGATGCAGACAAGACTCAGGATGTCGCTGACGACGGAGCCGACGATCCGTTCGAACCCAAAGAACTCATTGACGATGCCGAACCCGAGCGTCCACCAGTTGATTCCGAGCAGGGCGAAGACGACATCGACGAGGGACCGACTGGCGTGATTCAACCCGATTTCGCGCCGGGAGATGGTCGCTTCGAGTACGACGATTCGGAGTTCGACGACAGCGATGTCGCCGCTCGGCTCCACCCGAGCGATCACGTGGCAGAAAATGAAAATGAGACCGACGCGCAAGCGGATCGTACCGACCAGGTCTCAGACAGTTCGACGGACGACGACACCCATGATGTGTCCGCTCACGACGACGAGGGGACTCACGACCACCACCACGAGGGACCGCCACCAGGCGGGTGGCGTCACATCACTGGCCGTGAGGTACTCGTTGGCTCAGAGACCACGTGGTTCATGCTTGGACCGATTCTCGCGGCCGTGACGGGAGCGATCGCACTTGGCGTGGTGCCGTATGGTATCGGCTTCCTCGAGCTCATCGAGGTAATCGTCGAGGGCGTGGGGGTGAGCCCGCCATGACCGCGACACTCGCCGCGATCGCAGAGCCGCTGGCGACGATTCCGCCGTTCACGTGGGTCGCGCTGGCGGCGCTCTTGATGCTCATCGTCCCCCGATCGCTCGGACACGCGATCGCCGCACTGGCGACCGCACTAGTCGGCGTACAGGCGTTCATTATCCCAACCGGTTCGTACGCCGAAACGACGTTCCTCGGCTTCGAGACCGTCTTCATGTACTCTGATCCCGCCTCGCGGCTGTTTGCGATCGGCGTCGGGATCATCGCGACAGCCGCGGCGCTGTACTCGTGGGGATCAAACGCCCCGAAGGTACAAACAGCGTTCGCGCTGTCGTACATCTCCAGCACTGTCGGCGTGATCTACGCCGGCGACTGGCTCTCGATGATCTTCTTCTGGGAGCTTATGGCCGTCACGAGCACGGCGCTCGTGTGGCACTACGGTGGCGACGCCGTCCGGGCTGGCTATCGGTACGCGATCGCCCACGGGATTGGCGGCACACTACTTCTCGGCGCTGTCGTCGTCCACTTCGCGTCTGTCGACTCGTTCCTCTACGCGGCCGGCGCGAGCGATCCGACCGGAATCGCGCCCGGCGCGGCGGCGCTCCTTGCGGCGCTTGGAATTGGTGTCAACTGCGGATTCATCGTGTTGCACACGTGGCTGCCTGACACGTATCCGCGGCCACACATCGCGGCCTCGGTGTTCCTCTCGGTGTTCACCACGAAGACTGCGGTGCTCGTGATGTACCGGGCGTTCCCCGACGGCGCGATGTGGCTCGCGTACCTCGGCGGTGCGATGGCGGTCTACGGCGCGTTCTTCGCGCTACTGCAGTACGATCCACGCCGGCTGTTGTCGTACCATATCCAGGCGCAGGTCGGCTACATGCTCGCGGGTATCGGCACCGCAGCGCTGATCTCGGATGCCGGCTTTGCAACCGCGGGTGGGCTCGCACACGCGTTCAACAACATCCTCTACAAGAGCCTGCTATTCATGGCAGTCGGCGTCGTGATCTACCGGACCGGCGAAGAGGACATCAGGAACCTCGGCGGCCTCTGGAAGGTGATGCCGCTTGCGTTCGTGGCGTACCTCGTCGGTGCCCTCTCCATTACGGCCGTGCCGGGATTCAACGGCTTCATTTCGAAGGGGATGGTGATCGACGCCGCCCACGAGGTCAAACTGTTCCCGCTCTTGCTGGGCGAGGACCTGCTGTGGTGGCTATTGATCCTCGGCGGCGTCGGGACGTTCATGTCGTTCATCAAACTCGGCTACTACATGTTCTTCCACGGTTCCTCGGATATCTCCCCGAAAGACGCAACCCGCGGGCAGATCGTCGCGATGACACTCGCAAGCGGGTTCTGTCTGTACTACGGCGTCGCCTACGGCTCGCTGTTCGAACTGCTGCCCCACGCCGCCGAGTGGGTGCCAGATGCGAAACCGTACAGTACGGGCCACCTCACCGAATCGGCAATCCTCCTGACCGCCGGATTCGTCGGTTTCGCGGTCTTCAAGCGGCCACTTGGGTGGCTCGCACACGTCATGCGTGACGTTGATGTCGTCACCGTCCCAGCGGTGTTCTACACCGGTCGCGCCTTCGTCTGGGGCGTTACTGAGGGATGGGCGGCGGTCGATCGTGCGGTGATGAGCACGATCGCATCGCTCAAACGTCTCGGAAGCAACCCCGAGGGGACCGCGAGACGACTTGGCTTCGGGACTGACGAGGAGCCTATCCAGCTCCGATCGGGTATCGCTCGCAGCATGTTCGTGTTGACTGCGATGGTCGCGGGAGCGATCGCGATCCTGTTGTTCGGGTGAACCGACCACACGGCTCACGGACCGATCGAACCGCCAGCTTTTATTCGGTACCTCCTGAACGTGCGACATGGACTTGCTGCGCCAGTCGTTGTTGGACGCGCCGATAATCGAGAAAGGCGACTACGAATATTTCGTGCATCCAGTCAGCGACGGGGTTCCGATGCTCGAACCCGAACTGCTTCGGGAGATTGTCATCCGAATTATTCGAAAGGCCGAACTCGAAAATATTGACAAGATTGTCACGCCAGCCGCGATGGGGATTCACATCTCGACAGCCGTGTCGCTCATGACCGACATTCCGCTCGTCGTCATCCGAAAGCGCGAGTACGGCCTTGAGGGCGAGGTTGCGTTGAGCCAGGAGACCGGCTACTCCGAGTCGGAGATGTACATCAACGACGTCGAACCAGGCGATCGGGTGCTCGTACTCGACGACGTACTCTCGACTGGCGGGACAATGAAAGCGATCCTCGACGCCTTAACAGATATCGGCACCGACGTGGTCGACGTGGTAGCGGTGATCAAGAAGGCAGGCCCGAACAAGCTCGACGACACGGACTACCGCGTGAAGACGCTCATCAACGTCTCCGTTGAGGATGGAGAGGTTGTTATTGTTGATCCACAAGGCGACGAGTGACATCCTCGCCGCAGTAAACCGCGCGTTTCTCTTGCTGATTAAAGCTAATACGGATTATCTGATCATGCGTTTGTCAACGGTCTAGCGATCTTATCAATTATTCATCGTAAAAATAACAATATTAATTATGATGTTTACTGATATGTGCTCAAGACGTTATAGATAGCATACTCACCGATCAGTTGAAAACTCGAATAAACGTGCTATGAATGTACAAAATACGGAGTGTTGTCGCGGTGATTTCTGATTTTACCACCGAAAGACGTGGGGTTTTTAACCCAACGCTTATACTAATTTGGTATGCCACACCGTGCACGCAAAGGTCCCAGCAATACACCACGAATGAGCCGTCGACAGTGGATCTCCGCCCTCGGACTCGGTGGAGCTGCTGCGTTAGCTGGCTGCACTGGCGACGATGGAAACGGCGGCAACGGCAACGGCGGTAACGGAAACGGCGGTAACGGAAACGGCGGTAACGGCAACGGCGATTCAGCGACCGCAGACGAGCCTGATCCGATCGACCTGAGCCAGTCACCGCCTGAAGTCGACGGAGAGTACCACGTCACAGAAGCGTCGACGTTCGAAACGCTGAACCCAATATACAACGACGAGGACAGCGCGGGAACGGCAATCGGTTATGCGCTCGATATGGGGTATACGTTTGACCAGAACAACGAGGTCTTCGGACTGCTCTTTGAGGACATCTTCACCGAAGACGAGGGTGAGACGTGGACCATCCAAATCCGTGACGGGCTGGAGTTTAGCGATCCCTACGGCCAGTACACCGCCGAAGACTTTGTCTACTATATACAAGAAATTCACCAGTCAGAGTGGGCACAGAGCGTAAACAGCATAGACTGGGCCGGCGTTGAGGTCGAAGAGACGGGTGAGCTCGAAGTGCAAGCCACATTGGCGAACCCAAACATCATCTGGCCAGAGACGTTCGCTCCCCTCGAGTACCCAATTCCACGGGACCTGCTCGAACCATACGTCGAAGAGGAAGACGCAGAAGGGCTGCAACAAGACGAGGAATTGCTTGAACTGCAGTTTGCGGGCAACATGGGCGCATACGTTCTCGACGAGTGGATTCGCGATGGCGGTACCCAGTACACTCGCAACGACGAGTACTACCTCCGCGATCTCGCCGAAGACGACGACCTCCAAATCTTTGGCGAAGCACCGTACTTCGAGACTCTTCAGATCGAGATTATCGAAGAAGAGTCTTCGCGTATCGCCGCGATCCAGACCGGTGAAACAGACAACGTCGCGTTGCCCCCGAACCGCGGCCAGGAGTTCATCGAAGACGACGAGACGATAGTCGTGTTGACGCCAACGCCGTTCAACAACATCCTGTCGGTCAATATGCGCGATAACGGCTGGACCGCAGGACCAGGCAACCTGTTTACTGTGACCGAGTTCCGTCAGGCGATCGCCGCCGCAATTGACAAACAACAGTACATTCAAGGGATCCTGAACGGGTTCGCACAGCCACACTACACGTGGCAACCGGAGTTCTCCGAGTGGTACGCTGGGACAGATGAGCTCACGCTCTGGGGAGATCCCGAGGAAGGTGTCTACGGCGGAGAGGCTCGCGAACTGGCCGAACAAGCGCTTGAACAGATCGACGAGGACTACGCGTACGACGGCGACACACTCGTCGACCCAGACGGCGATCAGGTCGAACTTGAGATCTACTACAATGCTTCTTCAGACACCCAAGAACTGGCGGTTGATTTCTTTGCAAACGAGTTCGAGAGCAACCTCGGCTTTATTTTGAACACAAACGCGATCGACGCCACGACGTTCAGTGAGAACTACTGGAACGCTGAACCGGAGGGTGGCACAGACACCGTCAACGGCGAGGAGGTCGAGTGGGAACAACCCACCGCGAGCAACCCCGGACCACGAAGTGTCACCCCTGAAGAATCCTGGGACTTTGCGACGATCTTTGGGCTCAACACGTATCCCCGGAATCCGATCACAAACGAGGCCTTCTTCGACGGGGCGAACAGCTCCTACAATCCTGTTGGGTACTACCCTGGCTTCGATGCGGGGAGTGTCTTCGAGGAGATGCGAAACGCTGGCAGCCGCGAGGAGCTCGCAGAGGCGTTCTCCGAACTGCTCGTGAATCTCAACGAAGAACAACCCTACATTATGCTCGCTTTCGGTGACGACATCGAAGCGTACAACCCCGACCTCCGTGGGCCAATCGCGAACTTCTCAAGCGGATGGGACTTCGGTGCCTGGCACAAGGACGACTAATTAACCTACGAGTGCTTCGACGGCTTGAGTCTGCTCACAGGCGGAGCGTATTTCACTTGTGGAACACATACGTTGGGCACGCATCGACCACATCCGAACACGAACTGATATCCAACCCCGCCAATAGACCGAATTTACACAAACACGAACATGGGCCTTACACGCTACGTCATTGCACGCGCCGGCTGGGCAGCATTCGTCTCGTTTACGATCGTGACGATCACCTTTCTCCTGCTCGCGTTCGCACCAAACCCGTCAGTCTCAGAGGCGGCGACGCAAGCTGCGCTTCAGGGCGGCGATCCGGCACAAGCAGTTGAACAAGAACGGCAGCTCCGTGGGCTTGACCAACCCCTTCACGTTCGGTACCTCGACTTCCTCGAAGGGGTGTACACCCTCGATTGGGGCTGGTCACAGAACCGCCAGCAGCCAGTAACCGCCGCGTTGTGGGAGGGAATCTACTACACTGCACAGTACTCGATTCCATGGACCGTTCTGACGCTTCTCATCGGGCCAATCGTGGGCGTGTATTCGGCGGCGAATATGTACTCGTGGCGTGACCACCTCGCGACCGGCTTTGCCTTTTTTGGCTGGGCGATTCCGAACTTCTTTTTTGGTATCGTTCTGCTCGTCATCTTCGGGGTCTACTTACAGTGGTTCCCGATACAGTACAGTACGAGCGTCCCGGTGTTCAGCCTCGCGAACGTACATCAGTTGTTTTTACCGGTGTTCGTCCTCGTCACGGGATCGATCGGCTCCGTAATGCGTGTCTCCCGGAACGAATCTGCGGAGTTCCAGAACGCGGAGTTCATGAAGACCGCGAAGGCTAAGGGCGTCTCAGTGTACCGTGCCTACGCCTATCACGTGATGCGACCGACAATGGTGCCATTGTCGACGACGATCGTGAGCCAGTTGCTTGTCATCTTCCTCGGCTCGTCGCTTCTCGTCGAGATCGTCTTCGGCATTCCCGGATTAGGACGGATCACGTTCGACGCGCTCATCAACCAGGATACCAACCTCGTGTTGGGATCGACCCTGCTTTTCACCTTCATCGCAGTAGTTGGGAATCTCATCGAGGATCTGGTGTTCACCGTGCTTGACCCACGAATCAGTTACGACGATCGATAATCATGGAGGACTGCTAACTATGGCTACCGAAAGACCGGATCGATTTGATCAGATAGACTGGGATGAGATCGCCGGGTCCACCGGACGCGAACTCTCGGTCAATCTGAAACTTATGCTGCTCACTGGGACACCTGTCGTCTTGCTTGGGCTCTACGACCACTTCGTCGTGGGTGCACGGGAGGCGACGTTCGAGCGACTAGGCGAAGACCTCGGGCTCGCCTCGCAGTTCGAGGCGATCGGGCTGACGTTCGATCCCTCGAGTCTCGATATCCTGTTCGTCTTTACATTATTTTTGTTCCTTTGGTTCGTACTCTTGCCGCTGTATCAGAATCCTCGAATGACGAGATACTACTGGAAAGAGTTCAAGCGAAACCGTCCGGCAGTGGTGAGTCTCCTCTGGCTCGGGCTGATTTTCATTGGTGGTGTGATCGGGCCGTTTTTCATCAGTATGCCTGAACAGAACCTCATCGCCGCGTACCAGCCGCCGGTATTCGGCTCAGTCGATCAGGTTCACGTCTCACAGTGTATGGGTTCGATCGAAAACGGCCGCTGTCACGGAACCTGGGAGTATCCGCTCGGCACGAACCGTGGCGGAGAGGACGTGTTCGCCGCTGTCGTTCACGGGATGACCGTCACCATGCAGATCGCGTTTATTACGACAACGATCGTTGCGGCGATCGGAATTACGTTCGGCACCGTGAGCGCGTACGCTGGCGGGTGGGCCGACGAAATCATGATGCGATTCACCGACATCATCCTCTCGTTCCCGACGCTTTTGTTCTTCCTCCTTATCCTCTACATCTACGGCGCTGGGCTCGGGATGTTCATCCTGGTGTTTGCCGCATTTGGTTGGGGTGGAACAGCCCGGTACGTCCGAAGTAAGGCGTTATCCGTCTCCGAGGAGGAGTTCGTCAAGGCAACGCGAATCAGCGGTGCGGGAACGTATCGCATTGTCCGCAGACACATTGTTCCAAACACCGCAAGCAGTGTCATTACCCAGTTGACACTCATTATCCCCGGATTCCTGCTTGCGGAAGCACAGTTGGCGTATCTCGGGATCGGCGATACGGCAGTGCCGACGTGGGGACAGCTCATCTCTTCGGGCCGGAATGCGATCGACTTCGCACCGTGGATCGTGTTGGTTCCGGGGACGGTCCTGTTCTTTACCATCCTCGCGTTCAACTTCCTGGGAGATGCGCTGTTGGACGCGCTGAACCCGAAAGCCGAATCTGAAGCGGGGGGTGAGTAACTGTGGCTACCAACAAAGACACAACAGAGATGACCGAGTCGATCCCAACAGATAGCGCTCAGGCCGAGGATTCGACCGAACCGCTCCTCACTGTTGAGGGGTTACGGACGAAATTCGCTACCGACGCCGGATCGCTCGTCGCGGTCGACGGGGTCGATTTTACCGTCGAGAAGGGTGAGACGGTCTGTATCGTCGGCGAATCCGGCTCTGGGAAGACTGTTGCGACCGAATCGATCACTGGGCTTATCGATCAACCGCCTGGAATGATCGAGGGGAAGATCCGGTTCAACGGACACTCTCTGACCAGCATGACCGAGTCCGAACTCCGTTCGGTCCGGGGCAATGAGATCACCCACATCTTCCAGAATCCTCAGGAAGCGATGAATCACTGCTACACTGTTGGGTGGCAGATCGTTGAGGCGATCAAGATCCACGACGAAGATGTGACTGATGCGGAGGCGAAAGCCCGAGCAGTCGATATGCTCGATCGAGTCGGCATCGACAACGCGAGCTCACGGTTCACCGATTATCCCCATGAGTTCTCTGGCGGGCAGAAACAGCGAATCATGATCGCAATGGCGCTCGTCACCGATCCTGATCTGTTGATCGCAGACGAGCCAACAACTGCACTCGACGTAACCGTTCAGGGACAGATCTTACAGTTACTCAACGATCTCCAAGACGAATTTGAGATGGGAATTTTGCTCGTTACGCACGATTTGGGCGTCGTTGCACAGATCGCCGATCGGATTGTCGTTATGTACGCTGGCAAGGTAATGGAGCGCGGGAGCGTGTTCGACATCTTCGATACGCCATCGCATCCATATACACAGCAACTGCTCGATTGTCTCCCGGGCCGAGGCTCTGCTGTCGGCGGGATCCCCGGCAAACTGCCGGACCCGACAAACCACCCTGACGGGTGTCGGTTCGCTCCACGGTGTGCACACGCGGTCGACGCGTGTAAAACCGGTTCGCAGCCCGAAGAAATCACAATCGAAGGCGATCACAGCGTTTCATGCGTTTACTATACGGCAGGGTACGATCGAAGTGTCGTCGAACCACCGTCTTCTGAATCTACTGGCAAGAAAACGGAGGTAGAGTACTCGGATGACTGAACCGCTTTTGTCTGTTCGTGATTTACAAAAGCACTACCCGATCAAAAAGGGCTGGCTGAACAGACAGGTTGGTGCGGCCCGGGCTGTCGACGGCATCAGCTTCGATATCCAAGAGGGCGAAACCCTCGGTATCGTTGGCGAATCTGGTTGTGGGAAATCGACTGCTGCAACCTCGATCGTCCGCTTGGAAGAGCCAACGGCCGGGGAAGTCATTTTCAACGGGAGTGGCCGCGGTGGTGCAAGCCGGAACGCGGACGGGACACATCCAAACGATGTGACTCGCTTCGATCGCCGAGAACTCAAGCGATTCCGCCGGGATGTCCAGATGATTTTCCAGGACCCGTCTTCGAGTTTCGATCCACGGATGCCGATCGGCGATACTGTCGCCGAGATGTTGATTGTCCATGGCATGAATGATAAGCATCGCCGGCGTGCGATCGTTGAAGATCTCCTCGAACGAGTTGGGTTGTCCGGATCGGATTACGATCGGTATCCACACGAATTTTCTGGCGGACAGAAACAGCGGATCGCACTCGCTCGCGCGCTCGTATTGAATCCGAGCCTCATTGTCGCCGACGAGCCCGTTTCGGCACTCGACGTGTCGGTAAAAGCAGAGATACTCGGACTAATACGTGACCTCCAAGCGGAGTTTGACCTCTCGTTATTGTTTATCAGCCACGACATGTCGGTCATTCGTGAGATCTGCGATCGCGTCGCTGTGATGTATCTCGGCGAGATTGTCGAAATTGGTGACACGGAGACGGTATTTGCGGATCCACAACATCCCTACACAGAGGCGTTACTGTCGGCGATTCCGGTGCCCGACCCTCGATCCCGGACCGAACAGATTGAGCTCACTGGAACGGTTCCGAGTCCGACAAACCCCCCCAGTGGGTGTCGGTTTCATACGCGGTGTCACAGGGTTATCCAACCAGATGGAACCGACATCGATCAAGAGAGCTGGCGTGGATTGTTGAATTTGCGTGATTCGATCGCTGCTGACGAAGTTGATATCGAGCAGATTCGTGAGCTTGCACAGGCGAGTGAGCCCGAGGTCACCGTTGAGACGCAGATCCGCTCAGAGTTTGGAATTGCGTCGCTAGCAGATTCTGTGCTTGATTCAGCTGTTACCGAAGCGATTGAACAGCTTGCCGCAGACCGTCAGGCTGTGGCGGCAGAGACACTTGCGGAAGTGGTCTGGACACCGTGTGAGAAACGCGAGCCCCCAGAGACGACACATAGCGATGGCCACGTTTCGAGATGTCTCTTGTATGAACACGACCAACCTGAGACGGTTGCTGCCGATGACTGACGGCAGTGCGGGTTGCGTACCAGTTGTACTGCGTAATTGATTCGTGTGCGAGTCGTGGTTATTCGACAGTCCTGATGACGAATACTGCCTCCTCGATCGACTCGCTCCGACAATCAGGGCACCGAGAGGGGCGATTGATTGGGTCGTCGAAGCGGCTGAATCCACAGTTCGCACACTCGGGAGGGGAAACGAGGAACTGCTCGTCGCGTTCGTCGCCGTCGATCGATCTGGCAACGTGTTGGAGGTCTTGATAAATTGTTGAAACCGGCAGCGACAGCGCCACTGACAGTGCAGGCGCAGTGTGGGGCTCTTCGCGTAATAGCGCAGCGACGCGCTCGCGTGTTGTTACTTCCGACATAATTATACCTGTTGTATCAAGGGTAAAGAACTTATCTTCGGAGTCTGAGTGTGAAGTATGAAAGCAGTTGTTCTTGCCGGCGGATACGCAACGAGACTCTGGCCGATCACGAAAGACCGGCCGAAGATGTTCCTCCCGGTCGGCGATCGAACCGTCATCGACGGTATCTTCGAGGATCTCGAAGCCGATGATCGAGTCGACGAGGTGTTCGTGAGCACGAACGAACGGTTCGCCGGAGAGTTCGAATCCTACATCGAAGACAGCGACTTCTCGAAGCCGACGCTTTCGGTCGAAGAGACCGTCGACGAAGACGAGAAGTTCGGCGTCGTCGGGGCGCTCGCCCAACTCGTCGATCGCGAGGGCGTCGAAGACGATCTGGTCGTCGTCGCTGGCGACAACCTCATCGGCTTCGATATTGCGGAGTTCCTCGACTTCTTCGAATCCAAAGGCAACACCGCGCTTGCGGCCTACGACGTGGGGTCGAAAGAACGGGCAAAGTCCTACGGCCTCGTAACGCTTGACGGCGATCAGGTCGTCGGCTTCCAGGAAAAACCAGACGATCCAAAGAGCACGCTGGTGTCGATCGCCTGTTATGCGTTCCCCGCAGATACCCTCGAACTCCTGGAGACGTACCTCTCGGACGGGGAGAATCCTGACGAACCCGGCTGGTTCATCCAGTGGCTCCAGGACCGCGGCACCGTTTCGGCGTTCACCTTCGACGACGCGTGGTACGACATCGGCACCGCTGAGAGCTACCTCGAAGCGGTCGAGTGGGCGACTGGTGGGGAGGCCGTCGTTCACGACGGCGCAACCGTCGAAGATTCTGAACTCGGTTCAAATGTCCAGATCATGGACGGCGCAACGGTCACCGGTTCGACGATCGAAAACTCAGTGATCTTCCCGAACGCCGCCGTCACGGACGCTGAGATCAGCAATTCGATCGTCGACATCGAGGCATCAGTCGACGGTGTCGATCTCACAGACTCACTCGTCGGCGAGTACACACAGCTCGAAGACGAGTAGTACACTCGGAGAGCTCAGCCCGTTTTACTTCTTTTCGGCTAGCCTCGCGTCGGTGATTCGGAGCCGTCCGCGGCCGCCGGGTTCGTCCCATTCGACGTCGTAGTCGAGTTCGATCGCCCGCTGCATATGTGGGCCATCGGTCACGATCGTCTCGAACTCACCACCTTCGCCGAGAATGTGGACGCCGTACTCCTCGTTGAGCGCCTGCAGCTCTTCGATCGCCTCAGCGTCGAGGGTTCGTCCGAGCCACGACTCATCGAGTCCGTAGGCGGCGACCTGGACGATCGTGATCTCGAACCCGGCCTCCAACATCTCTGCGGCGAGCGCTTCCGGATCGCGCTGCCAAAGCGGCGCATAGAGTTCTATCTCGAGTCGCTCGCACATCGCTTCGATCCGGCTTGTCTGGAACTCACTTTCGATCGCGCCGGCGGTGACGCCCGCGAGATCGAGTTCGGCTGCGAGTTCTTCGAGCGCAGCTTCCAGCGGTTCGAGTTCGCGATCGCCCTGTGCACCGGCGTCGATTGTCGACTCAGCGTCAAGTTCACCAGGATCGATCTCAAGGAGGTCGATGCCGATGCTTTCGGCGGCCAAGCTTGTAAGATCGGTCGCCGGCACGTGGTACATGTACGAATCGCCGCTCGGATGGACCGTTACCAACGTGGTGACATTCAGTCCGTGTTCGAGCGCCTGATACAGCGCCCACGAGGAATCTTTGCCGCCGGAGAACAGGCTCACCCACTCGTCGTTCATGCGGTAGGTAGCCGTTCGGGACGATAAAACAGCGTTGGTCCGGTTAGTGGGCGGTACCGCGCAGTTCGTGTTGCCGAGGGCCTACATGTAGCCAAGATCGCGCAGGCGCTCCATCAGGTCCTCTTTGTCCTGGGCGCGGCCAGCGCGCTCGGTCGTGTTTTCCATATCCTGGAGCCACGCAGGCTCTTGGTCGCTCTTTTCGGTCGAAATCTCGCTGCCGAGCGATCGGAACCCCTCGAAGTACTTCGGCGACACCGGAATGTCCGATTGGTCGATTCCCTCTGGAAGGTCGTCGAAGGCCTGCGGCACGTACCCTTCTTCGGGGTAGCCAGGGACGGTATCGGGAACGACGAAGTGCCAGAACGCCTCCCAGACCGATTTTTCGTCGAACTGGAGAATGGGTTGGATGCGATCGTGTGGCGGATAGATCTCCGGGTCGTGTCGCGGCGAAAAGAACGTCTCGTCGGCGCGAGCCTCCTGTTCGTCCCAGCGGACCCCAGAAATGACTCCGTCGATGTCGTAGGTTTCGAGGGCGTCGTTGAGCGCGACGGTCTTCAGCAGATGGTTGCCCACGTACGTGTCCAAGAGGAATGGGAATGTTTCCTCTTCGTATTCGAGAATGTTGTGGACGTGGTGTTGGTTGTGTTCGGATAGTGCCGAAATCGGGATGTCATCGCCCGGTTCGAGGTTGTGTTCGTCGACGTACGCGCCAATATCCTCGTTTCTCGCCCAGATGACCTCGATATCCCATTCGTCGGCCCAGTGGCGGACGAAATCCTTGATCTCCTCGAAGTGCTGATAGTGATCAATAAAGACCGCGGGAGGCACCTCGAGATCGTGCTGTTCTGCGACCTCTTTGATGAAATACAGCGTGAGCGTCGAGTCCTTTCCGCCGGTCCACATGACCGCGGGGTTGTCGTACTCTTCGAGGCCGATTTTCGTGACTTCGATCGCCTTCTCGATTTTGTGCTCGATCGACGGATAGTCGGCTGGTGATTCATCCTCGCCATCGGTATACTCTACATTCGGCGCAGATGCAAGCGGTGTCGTCATTCGCCCTCCAATAGGACGTGATAACGTAAAGACTCTTTCAAGATTGCTCGTTCTTGTCGGTACACGCTATTGTCGGCAACTGTTGCAGCGATGAGTACCGGATACGGATCAAAACTGAACACAGATTAATCCGCCAAAGTTATAATAGCGTGTCAATCAACGACTATCCGCGACGCTGAAACGTGACAACAGTTCCAACCGTCTCCTGTCCATCGATGCGTTCTGTCGTGACATTGAACCCAAAAAATCCGTCAGCCCCGATCGCCTCTTCGACGATCGCGCGCAGGGCTGCGGGTTCATGACCTTCTTGTCTGATCGCGATTCGAACGCTCTGGCGATTCTGGCTCACGTCCGCAACGTCGTAGTCGGTGTATTCGAACGCCTGCTGAATCGCTGTCGTGAGATCGCTCATATTCGATTGCTACGAGGGCAGGTTACAAAAAGCCACGATGTCCATGGAAAAATGCGGTAGAGTACGTGCTCCTGAACAGAGACTACTACTCGCTCGGGGCCGATTCGGAGAGCGACTCATAGACTGCCCACGAGGAATCGCTCTCTGGTGGATCCGTCTGCGTGCCATCGATTTGAACGCCCGATTCAGCGGTCACCTCGCCGACGATCGCCGCAGTGGTCCCTCGGGCCGTGAGTCGATCGACGACGGCCGCGCTTGCGTCTGGAGACGCGGTGACGATCAGCGTGCCCGAACTCGTTGCCGTCCATGGATCGATTTCGAGTGCTGAACAGACTGCTTCGACACCAGGGGCGATCGGAACCGAGTTGCGATCGACCGCCAGCCCGACCTCGGCGCTTTCGGCAACTTCGTGAAGCGCGCCGAGCAGTCCGCCCTCCGTGGCATCGTGCATGGCGGTGACTCCCGGTTCCGCAGCGATCGCCGCACAGTCACGAACTGTCTGGGTATCCGACAGTCGTGCTTCGGCGGCCTGTTGAGCCAAGCACGAGAGGTCCAGCGCTTCGGAGAACAGCGTCGCAAAGAGCCCCGTCGCCTCGATCGCTGGCCCTTTTGTGACGATGAGATCGTCGCCGGCTCTCGCTCCGTCGGGACGGATAATCTCGTCGTGTTCACCGACGGCGATCGCCGTGGCCGCGCCGACCCAGGGGAACGATGCCCCGGGGTAGCGGGCGGTGTGGCCCGTGCAGACGCTGATCCCGAGGTCACGACACTCCGCGTCGATCGCGTCCCAGACTGCCGCGAACTCCTCGTCTGTAATCTCAGTCGGCAGCGAGAATGCGATCGTCAGATGCGAGGGCGCAATCCCCGAGACAGCGACGTCTGAAAGAACGATGTGCAGCGCGAACCGACCTGCGCGCTTAAAGCCGAGGTCGGGGAGAATCGAAATTGGGTCTGTTGCGGTTACGAGCGCCGTCCCGTCGACGTCGAGGACGCCGAAGTCGACGCCGTGTTTCGGGCCGATCGTCACGTCCGCGCGGGCTGCGCCGAGTTTCGGAGCGATCTGTCGATCAAAAAACGACGCTGAGATCTTACCAAGCGGCATCGCCTCAAGCATTGTCGGTCTCGAAAATGTATCCTCCGGTCAGCTACGACGGTTGGTGTCGTTCGACGATCGCGTCCTGTCGATCCTCGTCTTCGTAGACGGCAGTGATAATGAACTCAGTGTTTTCCACCGTCGTTTCGTCACCCATGAAATTCAACCGGCCCAGATTGCGACCGTCTGGGGTCTGTATTTCGAGATGGCGTGCGTCGCCAGCGTCGGTCCACGTGACCGTCACCTCCTCCGCAGAGTCCGGGACGATCGAGACACCGACATCGGTTTCGTCGGTGTACTCGGTCTCGTCGAACTCCTCGTCGAACTCACCGATGAACACCGCGCCCCCGACGACAGAGGCGACTGCCACCGTGGCGACCAAGAGTGAAACGATACACCAGAAGTTGATCACGTCAAGCGTGGCTCTGTCGGCGGACTGGTCAGCCGCAGCGCCACGGTGTTGCATAACCTGACAGTCGAGACAGACGAGTAAAAACATCGCGCTCGATGGCGCGGGGGGTGTAGTACCGAGCACACGCCGAATTTCCGCAACCATACCAATTTTTCATGACGGCGATCGACCATCCATCATATGGATATCTTTGTCGCTCGAATCATGTCCACGGCGGTCAAAACGGTAACCCCTGACACGCTGGTCGAGGATGCGGCCGCCACGATGCTCGAAAACGATATCGGATCGGTAGTAGTCGTCAACGAAGAGAATCATCCTGAGGGCATTCTCACGACGACGGACTTTGTACAGATCGTCGCGGAACGAAAGCCGAAGGACCGCACGCCGGTGTCGGCGTACATGTCGACTGACGTGATCACCGCGTCCGCACAGGATCCGATCGACGAGATCGCCGAACAGATGATCGAACACGGGATTCACCACATTCCGGTGACGAACGAGTCTGAAGGGTTGATCGGTATCATCACCACGACCGATCTAACCGCGTATCTCTCTGACACGCAAATCGCGAACGTCTAACAAATTTGGGACCACCCAAGGCAATCCAATCGGAACGGCCACCCATATTCCCAATCGCACTAACCACTTCAATCGGAACGGCCACCCATATTCCCAATCGCATCAACCTCTTCAATCGGAACAGTCACCCATATTCCCAATCGCATCAACCTCTTCAATCGGAACAGTCACCCATATTCCCAATCGGCAAGACTACCCGGTAGCTCTTACATTCGGGACATCGTATAGTCACGTATGAACACTATTATGGTGCCCGTCGACGGCTCCGAGGAGTCCAAAGCAGCGCTCGAATACGCCTGTGAGTCGTTCAGCCCCGATCAGATCGTGCTGTTGCACGTCATCGCGCCGTCAACAATCTACGGTCACACCCCAGACAGCGGCGTCTATACCGAACAACTTCTCGAAAGTCAACAGGAACGGGCAGCGGGATTGTTCGAGGATCTCGAGTCGGTGATCGAATCGACTGACTCCGACATCTCCGTCGAGACGGTGACAGAGATCGGTCGACCGGCGACGACGATCGTTCGATTTGCCGAGGAAAACGACGTCGATCACGTCGTGATGGGCAGTCGGGGACGGGACGGCGCGGCGCGGATTCTCCTCGGAAGTGTCGCCGAAACGGTTGTCAGGCGCGCGAGCACGCCGGTGACCGTGGTCAGGTAGCGGCTGTCACCGATTTAAAAAAATGCGGCGATCGGAGACGATCGGGCTGTGGTGGTTCACTCGAGCACGCCAACGATGAGATACGTCTCAGGTCGCTCGCTCGCACGTTCGATCGTGAAGCCGGCAGCCGAGAGCGTCTCCGCGGCCGACGCGGCGTCGTAGCGCTCCTCGAGCGGTGGCCCCGCGACACCTTCGCCATTTTTCGACCAGTCGACAACGACAAAACGCCCTCCCGGAGACAGCACCCGGATAATCTCGTCCATTGTCCCTTCGAGCGGGAGTTCGTGGAAGGTCATCGTCGAGAGTGCGCTCGTTGCGCTGTCGTCAGCAAGCGGAATGTCGTCAGTTCCCGCTTCGAGCCGGTCGACGTTTTCCGGGACACCTTTTTCGGCGTATGCTGCGTGCATCGCCGCCTGGATGTCGATCGCCGAGACGGACCCCGCAACCGCAGCGACGTCGTCTGTGTAAAATCCAGTCCCGCTTCCGAGATCAAGCACGTGATCGGCCTCCGAGACGTCGAGTGCTGCGATCAGTTCATCTCGAGAGCAGTAGCGGTATCGTCCGGGATCTTCGAGGCGATCGGCCTGTCCGGCATCAAACGTGTGAAATCCCATGCGGCAGCTACTCGGTCGAACGTAATAACGGTTCAGCACTCGACTTCGACCGGCGGCGTGTCGAACAGTACTCGAAACTGTTGGACTCCTGACGCTGGGTCGTAGCCGTCGCGTTTGAGGTGGGCGATCGGCGAGACGTTCGGGTTCCGCTCGCGGTGGGCGTAGACCGCGGTTCGCCCGTTGCCGATCGGAAACAACCGAACGTGTAGCTGATGGCTGCTCGTCATTCCATCTGCGCGGTATGCACAGCTTGCGACCTCGTAGGCGCGACCCTCGTTCGTGTCGACGGCGTGGACGTAGGCCCGAAGAAGTTGTGTAAAGCCGTACTCGTCGATGAGCCGGTTGCGGATCGCATCGGGCGATGCTGCCCAGACTCCAGCGTACTCGTCTGCTGGCGGCGGACAGATCCGAAGGTGATGCGGCGTCAGTCGGTGTGGGAGATTGGCAACCGTTTTACCGCCGATCACCCGCAGCCGCCATAACTGGCGTGTCGTTGATGCGATCCAGAGTACCGACCAGACGAACAAAAGCGGCGTCACGATCGCACGGCGAGTGCCCATACCGTTGGTACGTCCGATGATATTTAACACCCGCTCTTATCAGGATATCGACCATTCAACTGGATGCAGCAAGGGAGGTGCGAGCGATCGTCTCCGGACATCTTCATATGCGTCTGGAACGAATACGCGTCACACCGTGGATACTCCGACGCTCCCAGCGCGGCTTCGATGGCTCGGACGACGACTCGTGCTGGGTGGGTATTATCGCGTGGTTCACGCGAACTACACTCATCAGTGGCTTGCACCGACGAAACAGACGCCGGGCGGATCGATCAGGAGCTACGATCTATACAACCGCCACGGCACCGACGAGATGCTCGCGGCGATCGAGTCCAGGTGTGGCTCCGACAGCGTCGTCTATGACGTCGGGGCGAACGTTGGGACCTACTCGTTGTCGCTGGCTGCAGGCGGAACTGGCCGTCGAATTCTCGCCTTCGAGCCCGCGCCGCCGGTGGCGACGCAACTGCAGGCAAACGTCGCGGTCAACGGCTTCGAGGACCGCATCGATGTCCGCGCACACGGACTGGGCGACACCGCAGACGTGATCCCGTTTTACGTTTCGAGCTACACTGAACTGTCTGCGTTCGATCGCGAAAGCGCCGAACGCTGGGAGGCCCACGTCCGCGAGATTTGTGAGGTTCGAATCGATCGACTCGACACGATCGCCGAGGAGACCACACCACCAGATATTGTCAAGATAGATGTCGAAGGGGCTGGCGCGGCTGTGCTTCGGGGCGCAACCCAAACGCTGGAAAGCGTCCGCCCAATCATCTTTTTAGAGATTCACGAAGACGGATTAGCCGCATCGACAACCGCCGAGTGTCGAAAAATTTTACAGTCACACAGCTACGACGTCGTCGATCGCGGAGAGTACTGGATATGCGTGCCGTAGCGGGCTACGACCAGAGCTAAGACCAGCTATATTCCGACCCACAGATAAAGTACCGTGGTATCATAGGTCATAGTATCCATGGATATCGACACTGACGCGCTGACTGGGATGCACTATGCGGCAATGGCACTCGCAGGGATAAGTGGGATCGTGCACCTCGTCCTTGGGGTTAGCTTTTTGCCTCACTGGATGGGGTTCTCGTTTCTGGTCGCAACTGGTGGGTTCGCCGCGGGAATCGTCGCAATCGCAACCAACCAGTATCGGCGAGAAACGTACCTGCTTGGCATTCCGTTTACGCTGGGACAGATTGTCCTCTGGATCGCGCTGACGCATCCAGAGTTTGTCTCGAATCCGGGCGCGATCGCGACGATCGGCCCCGTCGAAGCGATCGACAAGTTCGCACAGATTGCGCTCATTGCCGTGCTCGTGGCACTGTTGCGAACAGAATAAGTGAACCTGACGGGCGCGTCGACTTTTCAGCGCCGTCCGACGACGGCCAGCCAATCCCACAGGAAGCTGCCACAGAGTGGGCCCAGGGTGATCCACGCAAGCGTTCGCGAGGTCGGATCGGACACGATCGGCGACAGCGCGATGAAGATCACGAGCATTGTGCCCGCACCGACGGCTCGCCGCCGCTGGCTGGGCGGTAGCTCGTAGACTGGCAGTCCCCGGCGGCGGCGATACCACCGACCCGCGTCAAAGAGATACAGTGCGATCCCTGCGAGGAGGAACGCTGGCGGCGCAGCCTCGATTGCCACTGCGACTGCTGCGCCAACGAGTACGACGAGCCCATCAGTCGCGCCATCCAACGCGCCACCAAGTTCGGTAACGGTCCCCGTTCGCCGGGCGACGATCCCGTCGACAGCGTCCAATCCAGCCGCAAGCGCGAATAGCAATCCCGGAAGCCAGCCTGTCGCGGCGGGGACGAGAATGAATCCACCCAGTGCGGGAATCATTGCACCACGGGTGATGGTGATCCACGACGCCGGCGTGATCGGTTCGCTTGGATACTGCTGACGAACACCGCGAACCGTTCGGTAGTACACCCCACCGAGTGCGACGAGGACGATCGTCACCGCGAGCGCATACTGATCAAGCGCTGGCGGAACGCGTACGAGTCCGACCGATCCGACGCCCACACCTGTCGCGACGATCGTCCCGAACAGCACGCCGAACGGCTGACGGCTCATTAGGTACGTGGAGGGCTTGGACGCTCAAAAGGGGTACTACACCCGGAGGTGATCGACACAGAATCGGATTGACCGCGGAGTACAAGCCGATCGCGACCGTACCAGCGATCGATGCGGATCGCGCTGCTCGTGGCTGGCGACTTCGACGCGCCGACCGGCGGGTATCTCTACGATCGACGGCTGGTCCGTTGGCTCCGCTCGAACGGCGACAGCATCCGCGTGTACACGACCCCACACCGCGGCTACGCCGACCACCTCCTGGATGCGATTCGCCCGACGTTCCATCGAAAGCTACGCGCGATCGCAAGCGACGCTGACGTCCTCATCATCGATGGCATTGTCCATCCCTCAGTCGTTGCGTCGATTCGACTCCTCTCGACGCCGACTGTCGCGCTCTGTCACCTCCTCGAAGTGACCGTCCCCGCCCAAAGTCGATCTGACATCTCGGGTGCGGTTCGGGGCGCGATCGCGCCGTCGATCGAAGCGCAGTTTCTCGCCGACGTTGACGGGGTGATCTACAACAGCGAGACGACAAAACACGAGGCGGCTGCCATCGGAACTGAGCGGTCGATCGTCGCGCCGCCGGCGGGCGATCGCTTTGACGACCATCCATGTCGTCACCGCGCAGTCTCAAATAGAGACAGCACACAAGAGGCCGATGAGCCGCTATCAGTCCTCGCGCTCGGGACCGTCTGCCACCGGAAAGGACACGACGTATTGCTCGAGGCGATCGCGAGGCTGGATCCGACGACCGTCACGGTAACGATCGTCGGGCGAGAGAGTGCCGAGCCAAAATTCGCCCAACAGATGCGCCAACGGGCCCGTCAACGCAATCACGACGTGACGTTTACTGGAGCGGTATCGGACGACGCGGTGGCTACAGCGCTTGCAGACGCCGACGTGCTCGCGGTGCCGTCTCGGTACGAGTCGTTCGGGATCGTCTACCTCGAAGCCATGGGCTTTGGAACGGTGCCGATCGCAACCGATGCGGGCGCGCCAGCTGCAGTTATCGGCGATGGTGGAATCATCGTTCCGAGTGAGGACTCGGCGGCGCTGGCCGACGCGATCGCATCGCTTGCGTCAGATCGCGATCGACTCCGGGCGTACGCAACGCGGGCGATCGATCGATACGATGCTCACCCGTCATTCGAGGAGACGATGCGGCGACTTCGCGGTTTCATCGCCGAAATATCTGAGTCGTCGACATAATCTGTGCGACCGATCAATAGGCCTGAAAGTGGGGCAGACTGCCTCAAAGTGCGATCGATCACTCGATAGCTAACGGTTCGTCACACTCGGGACAGCGCTCGTCGATAATCGTCGCCTGAGCGTCGCAGTTCGGACAAATCGAACGGTGACACGCAGGGTCGCCCATAGCGAAACCGACGGTCCCGGATCATTTGAACCATGCGCCCGCTGGTGTCGAGCGGGGTTGACAGTGCGATCGTCGTGATTGAGGGGAGCGACAGAGCTACCTCTCGCCTTTGGGTGCGGTCGGGGCCAGATTTTGTGGGGGCGATCGCAACGGGTACCGACGATCCGCCGTTCGGAACGGTCGTCCACAACTCGGAGTGAGTGCAATCGCAATCGAGATTAGAACAGCGCCTCGCTAGCGTCGAGCGTGTGGGCCGGCCCGCCGACCTCCCACACGTCGGTTTCGATCCCGATCGCGTCGATCCGCGATCGAACCGTCTCGACGTGTTCCTCGCGCGTGTTGACGTAGACACTCGCTCCCGTGTCCGTCGAAAAGTACACTTCGACACCTTCCTCGCGGAGCTCCCGAACTGCGTTGAACACGGCGATCGTCTCCGGCTGCCAGTAGACCCACCCAGACGGGCCGGTCATCGTCGCCGCGGTTAGCGACAGCGAGTCGTGTTCGGCGAGTTTGAACGCATCAATAAAGTCTGCACGCCGGAGCGCGTCGCGCATGTCGGCGATCTGTGTCGGGATGTGGGCCATCCGCGCGCTGAACATGTGGCTTTCGGCGGCCTCTTTGTGGGCTTCCTCAGTTTCTTTGTAGGCGGGCACATGGGCGGCGACGATTCGCAACTCGTCTTCGAGATCGGATTCCAGTCTGTATGATCGACAGTCCTCGTCGTTCATGCCTGCATAGAGGTGTGAGAATCCGCCGGTTACGGCGCGTGCGGCCGACGATGAGCCACGCCGGGCGACCGTCGATATCGCGGGATGGGTCATCTCAAGGCCGGCGGCCTCGACGAGTGCGAGTGCGGCGGCTGCAAAGCCCGATGAAGAGGAGCCGAAGCCGATGTTCGACGGGAAGGAGTTCTCGCTCTCGAAACGGACTGCGTGATCGAACCCCGCGAGTTCGCGGACGTAATCGACAACGAGTTCGATCCGCTCGGCCGCGCGCCCATCGACAACTTCGCCGTCGATTTTTAGCAAGTCTTCACTCGCGTCAGGTTGCCACTCGACCGTCGTGGTCGTGTTCGTCGGGGCGGTGCAGACGCTGATCGAATCGTGGTACGGCAGCCGAAGTTCGGGATCGCGCATCCCGTGGTACTTGACGAGCCCCTGGATCGGGTGGGCTCGCGCGGTCGCTTTCATGCTCATACGGCTTTTGGGGTTGGCCCGGAGGTTAGTCGTTCCGGATCGACGAACCGAGTGACCGCGGTGGCGATCGGACACGCTGTCCCGATCGAGGACCCACGACATAAAGACATTTGACCGCGGTACGCGAACGGCGGGTATGACCGAGTATACCGTCGAGTTCGTCGGGACCGGCGAGACGATCGAGGTGTCCGACAAACAGACGATCCTCAACGCCTGTATTGAAGCGGGGATCGCCCAGGAGTACTCCTGTCGGGTCGGCATGTGTCTGGCCTGCAGCGCGAAGATCATCGAAGGGTCGGTGACCCAACCCGCCGCACGAGGATTCACCGACGAAGAAAAAGAGCACTACGCGCTGACGTGCATGGCGCGCCCGCAGTCTGATCTAACGATCGAACGCGGCGTCTATCCGCCGAGTATTGAAGATGAAACCGCCGGCGATTCGCAGGCTGCGGCCGACGACTGAGACGGATCGGTCCGACTCGCGTGCTCACTCAGACGGCTCGAAGCGGTGCCGAACCACCTCGGCGTCGTTATCCCACTCGAAGTTGCCGCCGTGGACGCGAACCATTCGTTCTTTGTACGCCTCGAGTGACGGCGATCCCTCCGCCTGCGCGTCCGCATCTGTCATCTCACCGAGCGTCAGCTCTGTCACATCTGTGACTTCGAACGTCGTGCTGTCGATCGTGAACCTGTCCCCCTCCGCAGCGTAGGGGTTCCCCCGGGTCAGCTGGGTCATCTGTCCGTTCACAACGGCGTCTTTGACGCGATCGTTTGGCAAGAGGACGTCCGCATCTATCTCAGCCATGCCGGTGGTACGCCTCGGATGTACAAGTATGGATCGCCGGACCGATCGACAAGGCGATCAATTGGAATGTGATCGGTTGCTGTTACGAATTTCGTAATTGCCAGAGTCAGGATATCCACGCCCGTGGTGGCCGAATTCCGTGGCCAGACCCGCAGATTGAATACGGCTGATGAACCCTGTTGAGATGATGCGAAAAGAGCACCTCATCACGGCGACTCAGCTTTCGCGGGCGGACATCGAGGCGGTGCTCGATCGAGCCGCCGAGATCGACGCCGATCCGAGCGCGTGGGCTGAAAAATACGAGACTGCCGTTCTCGCGCTGTGTTTTTTCGAGCCCAGCACACGAACGAAGATGAGCTTCGACACGGCGATGAAACGCCTCGGCGGCACGACGACGGACATGGGCGGGGTCGAGTCCTCGTCGGTCAAAAAGGGCGAAAGCCTCGCAGACACCATGCGCGTGGTCGAAGGATACGCCGACGCGATCGTCCTCAGACACCCGAGCGAGGGCGCAGCACAGCTGGCCAGCGAGTTCGTCGACGTGCCCGTTATCAACGCCGGCGACGGTGCTGGTCAACACCCGAGCCAGACGCTTTTGGATCTGTACACCATCCGCGAGCATACTGGATTGGACGACCTCTCGATCGGGATCATGGGCGATCTGAAGTACGGGCGGACGGTCCACTCGCTGGCGAACGCGCTGACGAACTTCGACGTTCGCCAGCACTTCATCAGCCCAGAGAGCCTCCGACTGCCGCGAAGCGTTCGGTTCGATCTCCACGAGTCGGGCGCACAGCTCAGAGAACATACCGAGTTGGATTCGGTCCTCCCTGAACTAGACGTGCTCTACGTTACGCGAATCCAACGCGAGCGATTCCCCGACGAGTCCGAGTACCGCGCAGTCGCCGGTGAGTACCGGATCGACGCCAAGACGCTCGAAGACGGGAAGAGTGATCTCGCGGTGATGCACCCACTGCCGCGGGTTGATGAGATCGCCCCCGATGTCGACACGCTCGAACAAGCACAGTACTTCGAACAGGCCCACAACGGTATTCCGGTTCGTATGGCGCTTCTCGACGAACTCCTCGGAGGTGTTCCCCAATGAGCGATAGAGAACTCCGCGTCTCAAAGATCAGAAACGGTACTGTGATCGACCACGTCTCCGGCGGACAGGCACTGAACGTTCTCTCGATTCTCGGGATCGACGGCTCCGAAGGATTGGGCGTCTCGATCGTCATGAACGTTCCGAGCGCTCAACTCGGAAAAAAAGACGTTGTGAAGGTCGAAGACAGAGAACTGAGCCAATCAGAGGTCGATGTCCTCTCGCTCATCGCTCCTGAGGCGACGATCAACATCATCCGCGACTACGAGGTGACAAAAAAGACGCGGGTTGACCAGCCCGAAACAGTCACTGGAATTCTGTCGTGTCCAAATCACAACTGCATCACGAACGGCGGCGAGCCCGTCGAGACGAAGTTCTCGATCGTCCCAGACGGCGTTCGCTGTGCATATTGTGGAACGATCATCCGCGATTCGATCGCTGAGCACATCGACACGGAGTGATTGAGGAACTCACCAATACAGAGCAATCGAAGATTCCGTCTACACCGAAGAGTTTTGATCCCAGACGGTATACAGTATATTATGTCTACGAAACTAAAACTCGTCCTCGTCATCGCCGTGATCGCACTCGTGTACGTCGTCTTTTCGGGCGACACCGAGCCAGTCGAAGTCGATCTCGACGAGTAGGAAACGAATACACGAGGAGCACCCGAACAATCGAACCGGTCCGACGAACCGCAACAAATTTTTCGGTCGCTCACCGCGACCGAGACGGATTCAAACAGGAACGACAAGAATGCCCCGAGTGTCCCGAACGAATCACTTACACAGAGTCGGGCGTAACACCACCACATGTACGGCATCGTCACGCGCAACGTCCCGGAGGTCGAGTGGCCTGATTTCGATCGGGGCTTCTATGAGGTCAAAGACGTCACCGGCCGGCCGGCCGAGCCGATCGAGAACGCGGTCAACATGGTCTCGTGTTTCGGGGACAACGCGGCAGCGAACGAGAATCCCGATCTTGTGCCGGTCGATACGGACGGCATCCCGGCAACTCGCGATCAGACCTACTTCGATTGGGCCTACATCTGTCCAACCCACGACGCCTACCGCGAGGGGCTGTTAGAGATTATCGCTGATTGTGCAGCAGTGAATTCGGATGTCCGTCTTGACGACGTTGGATTTCCGCGAGAGGGCTACTGTCGCTGTGACCGCTGCCAAGAGCGATTCGACGCAAGTGAGCACGATTCTTGGGAGGCGTGGCGCGCAGCGGTAATCACGGACTTCGTCGCCGCGGCAGCCGATCGGATTCCCGGCAAGACGTATCTTACCCTCTATCCTGACCCCTACCCAGGGCATCTCTACGAGCGGGCCGGACTTGATCTGCCGGCGCTTTCGGAGTACGTCGACGAGTTCGTCGTCCCACTGTATGACCTTGATTACGGGACCACCTACTGGCTCGAGACGATCGCTCGTGGGTTCCGATCGGCGCTCGGCGGCGACTACTCGTTGGCGGGAGCAGAACCGGAGACGCCGTTTTCCATCGAACTGTACGCGGTCGACGTCGACGTCGACAATCTCATACACGCCACGGAGGTCGCTGAGGCGTATTGTTCGGACGTGTTCTTTGGGTACGATGCGAGTCAGGCGGCTGCGGCGATCCGTCGAAAGCGGGCGGACGATCGTGAGGGCAAGACCCACAGACCGGAGTGACCGCCGATTGGCGGGTCGATCCAGCCCACAAACCCTTTAGCGACGCTGATAAAACATAGTGACAATGTCGTCGCTTTCGGATGTCTTGTCGGAGTTTGTTGCCAACCCTGACGCGATCGTCCTCTTTTCGCCGAGTCGAGGGTTTTACGATCGGTTTGCGGACGTAGACAACCTCGTGGTGGTTGCAGAAGAGAACACTGTTGACGCCGAGCAGTTCGTCGAGTTGCCGCTTTCGTTCGCGAACGTCCGCGATCGGGTTCGGTTCGGAATCGAAGGCGCAATGGACGACGGGATTCTTGAAGAGGGTAACATCGCCGTCTGTGTTACCTCGATCTTCGACGACGAAAACGACTCGGTGAGTCGGGTCCGTGTCAGCGAGTCGATGCGATCGGGCATTTACGATCTCTTTACGAACTCGCGGGCAGATCCGAGCGTAATTCGGGATGTCTTTGATGTGGCGATCGAACTCGGTAAGAAAGGACAGAAGGGCAAACCCGTCGGCGCGTTGTTCGTCGTCGGGGATGCGGGGAAGGTGATGAACAAGTCTCGTGCGCTGAGCTACAATCCATTCGAGAAGAGCCACGTACACGTTGGCGATCCGATCGTCAACGTGATGTTAAAGGAGTTCTCTCGGCTCGACGGGGCGTTTGTGATCTCCGATTCCGGAAAGATTGTCTCGGCATACCGCTATCTCGAACCGAGCGCCGAGGGTGTCGACATCCCCAAGGGACTCGGCACGCGACACATGGCCGGCGGTGCGATCAGCCGCGATACGAACGCGACCGCGATCGTCCTCTCAGAATCTGACGGGCTGATTCGCGCGTTCAAAGGCGGGACGATCATTCTCGAAATTGATCCGGAGGAGTACTAACGATGGCTGTAGAGACGGTTCTAACCGCCATTCGCCGGGTGTTCGCGGGGATTCCGCCACGAGTGTGGCTTTCGGTGTTGATCGTCATTATCGGATTCGTGCTGAGCTATCTTGTCGCCGCAATCAACCGCCGAATTCTCGAACGAGCCGGCGTTCCCGAGTCACTCGAGGGGACGGCGATCGAACGGACCGCCCGAGAGTTCGGGACGTCGACAGTTCGGATCGTCGCAAAACTCACCGGCTATTTTGTATTACTTCTTTCGCTTCTTGTTGCGTTAACTGTCGCAGAGCTTGGATATGCCGATCTGTTCTGGAGCGGGGTCGCGGTGTTTTTGCCACAACTGTTCGTTGCGGTGGCGATCATATTGATCGGCGTCGTCGTTGCAGACAAAGCCGAGTTGTTTGTTGCCGAACGGCTCCGCGGGATCAAACTGCCTGAAATCGGCGTCATCCCTGCGCTTGTAAAGTACAGCATCCTCTTCATTGCGACGTTGATCGCACTCGGGCAGGTCGGCGTTGCGACACTCGCGCTCATTGTCCTGTTGGGCGCATACCTGGTCGCACTTGTTGTCTTCACGGCGATCGCGACGCACGACCTTTTTGCCTCGTGTGCGGCGGGGGTCTACCTGCTTTTGAACCAACCGTACGGGATCGGCGATGAAGTCAGGGTCGCGGGACAACGCGGGATCGTCCAGGAGGTCGATCTGTTCGTTACCCGGATCGAGACTGACGGCGAAGAACACATCATCCCAAACCGGAGTGTGTTCAAAAACGGGATTGTCAGGATTCGCGAGTAACCACCGGAAACCGACACAGACTGCTAGGCTCGCTACTCACGATCGATCGGTGCCGCAGGCACACCCGCGACAGTTTCGCCCGGTGGCACGTCCTCTGTGACGAGAGAGTTCGCGGCAACCTGTGCGCCTGCGCCGATCTGGACCCCGGGAAGGACAATCGCACCCGCGCCAATCATCGCCCGCTCGCCGATCTCGACGTCGCCCAGTCGGTATTCTTCCTGGAGAAACTCGTGACACAAAATTGTTGCATCGTAGCCGATGATCGCGTGATCGCCGACGGTAATTCGTTCGGGCCAGAACACGTCTGGCGTCGATTCAAGGCCCCACGACACGCCGGTGCCGACGTCCACGCCGATCGAGCGCAGAAGCCAGCTTTTGAGTCGGAGGCTCGGAGAGATCCGCGCGAGGACGATCGCAATGTAGTTCACCACGACCCGAAGTGGTGATTTGGCACGCGGCCACGACCAAAGCGAGTTGTGTCGACCAGGTGTGTCGATGCGCTCGAGACGGTCATGGCGACGGGCTGCTGATCGGCTGCGCTCTCCGTTGTCTGTCGGATCTCTGTCTGCGCCGTCTGTGGAGCCCTGATCGGTCACGATCGTACGATTGGCTCGGGTGAACAAAAGCGTAAACCTCCGTCCCCACAGTCCAAACCACAGGCGCTTTGTCCCCGGGATGACGAAAAAAGAGTACTATGAGTACCGTTAGCGTCATTGGGTGCGGCCACATGGGCAGCGCCCTCGTGAAGGGATTATCGAAATCGGGCGAACATCACATCATCGCGAGCGACATCGATCCGGATGCGATCGCGGCCATCGCGGAGTACGCGAGCGAAACGACGACGGATGCGCCGGAGGCAACCGATTCACCGATCGTCTTCGCCGCGTTGAAACCAGATATTATCACGATGGTGCTCGCCGATCTCGATCTCTCACCTGAGCAGACGCTCGTCTCGACAGCGGCGGGTGTGACAACCGAGGAATTGAAAAAGCACACCGACGCGAATGTCGTGCGGATCATGCCGAACGTTGCCGCAGCCTCCAGGAATATGGCCACTGCGATGACTGGTGACGACATTCCCGCGGAGGTTATCGCGCTATTAGAGGAGGTTGGCGTCGTCGTCGAAGTCGAAGAGTCCAAGATGGACGTCACGACGGCGGTCAACGGCAGCGGCCCGGCATTTGTCTTCTATCTCATCCAGGCCATGCAGGAAGCCGGCATCGAGAGCGGGCTTGCCCCCGAAGACGCGCGCGTGCTCGCCGCCCAAACGTTCAAAGGAGCGGCAAAGATCGTCCTCGACTCCGATGAGGACCTCGATTCGCTCATTGACGCGGTCTGTACGCCGGGCGGGACGACAATCGAGGGAATGAAAATACTCCGAGAGAGTGACGCCGCCGCGGCGGTGACAGAAGCGGTCCAGGCCGCTGAACGCCGATCGCGCGAACTCGCCTCGGAGGCGGAGGCAGCGAATGAGTGAGGTACTCGACAAAACCGCAGGTGAAAGAGCCAGACAGCAGGCCGCGTCGGCCGATCGCGTCGTCGTCAAAGCGGGAACGAACTCGCTGACAACAGAGAACTCAAAACTCGACGACGAGAAGCTGAACAAACTCGTTGACGACGTGATGGACCTGCTTGAGGCCGGCAAGGAGGTCGTGCTTGTCTCTTCAGGCGCCGTCGGCGCTGGGAAGGGCCGAGTCGGCTACGGCGACGCAAAAATCGAAGAGTCTCAAGCGCTATCGACGGTCGGCCAATCGCTTTTGATGCAGCGCTACACCGAGAGCTTCGAGCGCTACGACCACAAGATCGCCCAGATTCTTCTCACCCAGACAGACCTGAACGACCCAGATCGCTTTGCGAACTTCACGAACACGATCGAGACGCTACTCGAATGGGGAATCGTCCCGATCATCAACGAAAACGACGCAGTCTCGACAAAGGAAATTCGGATCGGCGACAACGACATGCTCTCTTCGTCGGTCGCGATCGGAATCGGCGCAGACGCGCTCGTGTTGCTCACCGATGTCGGTGGCGTGTATACGGCGAATCCGAAACACGACCCCGATGCGGAGCTGATCGACGTCGTCGGAACGAACTACGGCGACGTGCAGGCGATGGTCGACGAAAGCGCGACCGAGCAGTTCGGCGGCATCCAGACGAAGGTTGGCGGCTCTCGCCGGGTCGCCGAACACGGCATCGTCTCGATCATCGCTGAGTCGACTGAACCAAACGTCCTCAAACAGATCGCGGAAGGATCAAGCGTTGGGACCGTTTTTATTCCGACAAACGGTGACACAGATGAATGAACACGCCACACAGAGAGACCGATCGGCTGAATCGAAGGTCACAGACGCTGAGAGAGCGGCTCGCGAGCTCGCACAGCTTTCTGACGAGGAGCGATCCGACGCGCTCCACGCGATCGCCGACGCGATCGACGACAACACTGAGGCGATCCTCGCGGCCAACGAACGAGACGTCGAGGCCGCAGAGGAACTGCTTGCGGCGGGTGAGTACACCCAAGCGCTCGTCGATCGCCTGAAACTCTCCGAGTCGAAGATCGCGAGTATCACTGCGATGGTCCGTTCTGTGGCCGGCCAGGATGACCCGCTCGGAGAGACGATCGAGGCCCGCCGGCTCGACACTGGTCTCGAACTGTACAAGGTGAGCGTCCCGATCGGCGTCGTCGGGGCGATCTTCGAGTCTCGTCCGGACGCACTCGTCCAGATCGCGGCGCTGGCGTTGAAATCCGGCAACGCGGTCATCCTCAAAGGCGGTAGCGAGGCCGCCGAGTCGAATCGAATCCTCTACGAGACGATCGTCGAGGCTGTCCCAGGTCTCCCAACGGGGTGGGCCGAACAAATCGAAGCGCGGGCGGACGTCGCGGCGATCCTTGAGATGGACGACGCGATCGATCTGCTCATGCCTCGCGGGAGCAGCGAGTTCGTCCAGTACATCCAGGACAACACTTCGATCCCTGTGTTGGGCCACACCGAAGGCGTTTGTCACGTGTACGTTGACTCGGAAGCGGACATCGAGATGGCAACGAACATCGCCTACGACGCGAAGGTGCAGTACCCGGCGGTGTGTAACGCGGTCGAAACCGTCCTCGTCCACGAGTCGGCCGCGGAGTCGTTTCTCCCGAAAATCGCCAGCGAGTACGCCGAAGCGGGCGTCGAAGTCCGCGGCGACGATCGCGTCGGAGAGATCGTCGACGTGGAAACGGCGACTGAGGCGGATTGGTCGACTGAGTACGGCGATTTGATTGTCTCGATTCGGGTTGTTGATTCACTAAGTGACGCGATCGACCATGTGGCACGCTATGGGTCGAAACATACCGATGCGATCGTGACTGATGACGGCGATCGGGCCGCGCGGTTCATGCGGAGTCTCGATTCGGCGAGCGTCTTCCATAACGCCTCGACGCGGTTTGCAGACGGCTACCGCTACGGCCTTGGCGCAGAGGTCGGCATCTCCACGGGGAAGATCCACGCACGCGGCCCAGTCGGTCTTGAAGGATTGACGACGTACCAGTACTACCTCGAAGGATCGGGCCAGCAGGTCGGCACCTACGCCGGCGAGGACGCGAAGCCGTATCGTCACGAAGACTTCGACGGAGTGTGGTCGCCGGGATCGCTCTCAGACGGCGAGTAACGGCCGTTCGTACTACTGGCTACCGCTCGGACGGTTCCACTCGTTTGGACGTTTCGGGCAGAAGTATTTCCCGTATGGACTGAGTAACCAGCAGTATCTTGGGTGTAATTCGAACCACAATCGAACCTGTCAGACCGGCGTGTATCGGTGTAAGAGGCGTTGAAACGGCTAGTATGGTGGGCTTATTGAAGCACATAAGTACCGAATGACTCCGACTGATAATAAACTGGGGTAATACTATGGATTCTTTTGATTATTCGCCGATCGATCGACGAACGTATCTCGCCTCCCTCGCCAGCACTGGAGCAGCAGCACTCGCAGGCTGTTCAGCTTTTGAGGCTGAAGACGATAGCCAGACGAACACACTGGAAGATGAAAGCGCCCGTGCCCTTGCAGAACGGTTCGCGCCGTCACTCTATTTCGATACATATGAAAAGTGGTTCCCGACCGATCCGCGACCCTACGAGTCAGAATCGGACGGAAAGGCTGTCGTCAACGGGTTCGACGCCTTTGATGGCTATCACGAGCGGTACGATGAGGCAGAAGCGCCGCCCAATCCAACACTGTTCTATCACGCTGTCGAATACACCGACTCGCCGCTGGCGGTCATCCAGTTCTGGCAGTATTCGGCGTTCGACCAGTTCAGCACGAACTTCCACTGGCACGACTGGGAAGTGCTCCACGTCTTTGTCGACACAGAGACTGACGAACCGCAACTCTACGTCGCAAGTTCTCACTCCCGAAAGGTACCCAATAACGAATTTCTCGATCCCGATCCAGAGCGGATTCCGGCAATACTCGTCGAGTTAGGGTCACACTCGAACACGATCTCGATCAACGAAGAGCGCGAACGCTTCCAGCGACTCCCAAGCGACAGTATGCTTGCGGATATCACCAACGGAACGTTCGAGGGGCTGGACACCCTCACTGAACTCCCGATCGCCTACGGGCTCCCTCGTGACGAAGGGGGACGGCTGCCCTTTGTCGTCCCGGAACTCGACGGGGCGCCGATCTACGAACACGAAAATCTTCCGTCGATCGATCGCACATCTCTGATCGACGAATCACTCGTCGTTCGGTCTTTCGAGGCGCTTTCATCACCGCCGTCGGATCTCCCAGAACGCGAGGTTGGGATGGTATTCGACCACGCCGATCGGGAAGACACAGAGTCGGATGTCGAGTACGACCTTGTCCCTGCCAGTGAGGTCGAGCATATTGAGTCGTTCACCGGTCCGCAGTTGAGCTTCGAGTTCGCGGTGCCCGAGTTCGTTGAAGACGCCGTTTCGGGACACATCACAACTGTCGAGGTTCCTTGGCAGAGCCCCCGATACGAAAATCCAGCAGCAGATATTTCAGATCCAGACCACCGAGCAGCGCTAGCCGATCGATACGACGCGATCGGAGCGCCGTCCACGGCGAATACGGTTGTGACGTCAATCACGGAGGCGATTACAAACGACGACGCGCCGGAAGCCGAGGGGCTGACGACAGATAGCTCACCAATTGAATCTGTCGTGTTACTCGAAAGCGACCCAGAGATCGTTCCGACCTTCAGCGGGGGCGTAACAGTCGTCCAGGATGTCCAGGATGGTGATCACCAACTCACCATCAATGGTGCTGGTGTCGCGCCACACAGCCAGCAGATATCCACGCAGGAAGACCGCGACGTCACTGTTGCCGGCGTCGAGGGAGAGATCCCGCTGGTCGCCAACGAAGCCGCGGTCAAACTCGAAATCGATCCGGCTGACGCCGACAGCGAACTCACCGGACTTGCCGTCGAAGACGATTTCGCCGGACGGATCTACGATGCGCCGCTCTCTGATCCCGACGCCGTCTACGTCCATCGGGGCGGTGCCTATACGACTGAAATCAAAGATCGCAACGAAGAGATTGGTGCCATCCGGGTCAATCCCGCGGACGAATCGAGCGTTCGGCTCGAAAACCCGCAGACTGGCAAAGCGTCGCTTGCGACGTTTCTTGCGACGATCGCCGAGGAGACAGAAGCCTCCGTTGCTTCCGCAGTTGAGGAAGCATCTGACGACGATGCACAGGAAGATCGCGGTGGGGATACCGACGACGAAGACGATGATAACGGGCGCGAAAATTCGGTGCAGGGACTCCAGCAGGCATTGGCCGCCGTCGTCGAATCCGCAAAGCGAGCCAGCGAACGCGCCGAGGCCGGCGATCGGGGTAATGCAGATGCGGCACTTGATGCGGTCTCAAGCCGGCTCGATCGAGTCGTAGAACGGTTGCGTGAGGCCCGTGAATCACTTCCCGACGAAACTGCTCGTGCGGCCGACCGACGGCTTGATCAGTCCAAACGACGCGCCGAACAGGCGCAGGCGGCCGACAAACTCTGACGGATAGGCGATCGAGTAGATCTCCCTTGGAGGGAAACCAGCGCAGCATGCGATCGACGCTGCCAACACTCATGTGTGTCCGTGTCATACGAACACGTATGATAACGACAGCGCTTGCCACGATTACCCAGGTGGGTGATGGGGGACTACTCGGGTCATTTACCGACGCGATCGTCATCGTCGCATCCTTGATGTTTGTGCTGATGATCGTCGCACTTGCTGGGTTCGCATATAAGAGCCTCAGCGGTGATGGGATTACCTGGCCCGAGGATATGGAAGAGGAAGACGACGAGGGTGTTACCCGTACCGGTCCGGACGACGAATGGAAGTACGGTTGATACGAGCTACTATCGGTGTTCGTACTGTTTTTTGACCGATCGAGACACAGGATTGGGAGATATCGATATCTCTGGTTGGCCACGATACGCTCTCTGAGTTCGTGTCGTTCCCAGATTACGTGCCGTGTGAGGGATCTGCGATTTCGATTATATTGACCGTTCTTTGTTTGCGATTACGTTGGCCGTTCTTCGATTTCGATCGTGCACCGGTTTTCTGCGTCTGCACTGTCGGTTTTGCAGATATTTTGAATACTACCACAATGATTTTAAATGGTCGACTCAAGATTTAACTATGTCTTCACATCACAACGGAGGCGAAGAAACCGGTAGTACTCGCCGTCGGGTCCTCGCGGCGATGGGCGGCGCGAGCGTTATCGGGTTGGCAGGCTGCGTCAGCGATGACGATGGCAACGGTAACGGTGGAAACGGTAACGGCAACGGTGGAAACGGTAACGGTGGCAACGGCAACGGCAATTCTGGTGACGCTGAGTTCATCGCATCCTCCGCGGCGAACCCAGGAACATTTGATCCGACGATCATCACGGACGCGACCTCTAATTCGGTTATCGGAACAATGGCCTACGAGAGTCTTGTCGCGCCACTTTTCGATCTCTCCGAGTTCCGAGGAGAGCTCGCGACAGACTGGGAAGAGGTCGACGAGACGACGATTCGTTTCCAGATCCGCGAAGGCGTACAGTTCCACAACGGCGACGAACTCGTCGCCGAAGACGTGGAGTTTTCGATCAACCGAACCAGCGGAACGGCGAACAACGCCGACGTTTCCTGGATCGCCGAAACGGAAGTTCTCGACGATTACGAGATTGAGCTTCGGACCGAAGAGCCAGTCGCGCCGTATCTCTCACGGCTCAGCGCTGTGCCGATCCTCCCACGTAACGCAGAAGGAATCAGCGAAGATCCTGAATCGGACGACCATGCGTTCGATGAGGAGTCGATCGGAACGGGCCCCTTCGAGCTCGAGTCGTTCGAAACGGAAGATCGCGTCGTGCTCGTCCCCTTCGAGGACTACTGGTATGACGGCGATGAGTACCCCTCGACTGCGCCATGGGAACGGGTAACCTTCCGTATCATCACCGAACAGGTGTCTCAAGAAGAGGCGATGGCGAACGGCGAACTCGATATGATCGATAACGCCGCACCCTTCGAGCTTGATCAATGGGAAAACCAAACGGGCGAGGTCATTTCCGGAGACGCAGTCGGGTTCGACTTCGTGACGTATCCGTTGAAACAAGAGCCCTACACCAATCAAAAGCTCCGGCAGGGCATGACGAAGATGATCCCGCGGACAGACGTGATCGAAGCAATCTTCGGCGGCAATGCGACTGCCCTTGGAGGTCCAATCAGTCCTGGGCTCGGAGCATTCTGGGACGAGGACCACGAACAGCAACTCCTCGACGAGTTCGTCGGCGAAGACTTCGAGGCCGGGCTCGAACTGGTCGAAGAAGCCTTCGAAGAGGAGGGTATTGAACCTCCGTTCGAACTTGCGTTCATCACGAACGTCAATCGTACCCGCGAGCGCTGGATGGAAGTTATCCAGCAGACGTTCGACGAGACGGACCTCTTCGACGCCGAACTTGACGTTCGGGCGTTCGACGATCTCGTTCCGTTCCTGCTTGACCCAGAAGGCGCAGCCGAGAGTACTGACATCGTCGGCATCGGTTGGACCGGCGGTTCCGACCCCGACGGTCACGTGAATGACTTGCTTAACTCTGAGCGCCACGTGCCTGACGGGTTCAACTGGAATCTCTACGAGAACGAAGAAGTCGATGAACTCATCGCCGAGGGGCTACGAACCGTCGACATTGACGATCGCGTCGATGTCTACCACGAACTGCAGGAAGTGCTCGCAGTGGATATCCCATTCGTCAGTATGTGGACCGGCGACCAGATCGATGTGCTCGCGCCCGACGCCCTCGAAAGTCTCGATCAGTGGGCACCACATCCGAATTCGAGTAACCGATACAACGCGCTGTACAAACCACACCTCGATCAGGTTGCGTTCCCGCCGCAATAATCGAGTTTTTAACTACGGGTTGGTTTTAGACATTTAACGCACGTCAAATGAGCCTCCAACGATTTGTCCTGAAACGCGGGTTGCTCACCATTCCGCTTTTGCTTGGGGTGACGTTGTTCACCTTCGGGATGGTTCACGCAATTCCGGGAGATCCGATCGACTTCATCACGCTCTTCGCGGAGTTAGACGCGGAGACAGAAGCCGAGATACGGGCCCAATATGGGCTCGATAAACCGGTGTATATCCAGTACATCGATTGGGTTCTCAACGCCGCCCAGGGTGATTTCGGGAAGTCGATCGTCACCCGCCGTCCGGTCGCGACTGAGATCCTCAACCGACTGCCGTACACGCTTTTGATGGGTTCGATGGCATTTGCGATCGCTATCATCACTGCGATTCCATCGGGGATCGTTGCGGCATACTATCGCAACACGACCGTTGACCAGATCAGCCGTGTCTTCGCGCTTATCGGTGTCGCGCTGCCGAACTTCTGGCTCGGACTGATTTTGATCTTGGTGTTCGCGAGTTGGCTCAATTTGTTCCCGGTCCTGCCGCCGACCGATCGCGGGCTGTTGAGTCAGGACATGATCATTTATACGCTGTTGCCCGCGATCACGATCGGTACGGGATCGACGGCGTTGTTGATGCGGCTGATGCGATCGTCTATGGTCGAAGAACTGGATAAGGATTATGTCAGAACCGCACGCGCCAAGGGGCTTCCTGAGCGGACCGTCGTGCAAAAACACGTGCTCCGAAACTCGCTTATTTCAGTCGTCACGGTCGCGGCAATACAGATCGCGTTTATTATTTCTGGATCGGTCGTCGTCGAAATCGTCTTTTCGTACCCCGGAATTGGACGACTTCTCGTCGATCGAGTCGGAAACCGCGACTTCCCGGTGATTCAAGCGCTTGTCTTGATTATCGGTGTCGCAGTGATCCTCGCGAACTTGCTTGCGGACGTACTGTACGCATATCTTGACCCACGGATTCGATACTAATTATGGCACCTACTACCCCAGAACGGACAACAGAACGCGGACGTATTCGGATATCAGGGTTTGATCCCGACGTTGTTGCGTCCCGAGAGCCGCTCTCGTCGTGGACACCCGAACTAGAAGCGACCGAAGGAAAAGGCCGACTCGAATACGCCTGGGAGCGGTTCAAGCGCAATCGGTTAGCACTCTTTGGCACCGGTGTGATCGTGTTCATGGTCTTGCTTGCGGTGTTTGCCCGGCCGATTGAACTCCCTGATTCGCTTCCTGTTTTGGCCGGACAGGTAATTCAGCCGTTTTCGCTCGCGCCGGTCAGTCCTGGGACCCAGGACCTGATCAACGCACATAACCCGCCAACACTTGAGAACCTAGCCGCGTGGCCGCCGTCGCCGCTCGGGATATTTGGCACTGACTGGGCCGGTCGGGACCTCTTTTCTCGAGTTATTTATGGAGGTCGCTGGAGCCTGTCGATCGGATTCATTGCTGTCGCCGTCGCGTTGTTCATTGGTATCCCGCTTGGCTCTATTGCGGGGTACTACGGCGGGAAAATCGATGAAGCAATCATGCGCGTCGTCGATATGCTGTACGCATTCCCGTTTATTGTGCTTGCGATCGCGGTTATTGCGATTCTCGGCCGCGGTTACTGGGAACTGGTCCTCGCGTTGGTCGCCGTCGGTTGGCTGCCGTACGCCCGAATTATCCGGGGTGAAATTCTCAGTGTCAAAGAAAATGAGTATGTCGCTGCGGCAAAGGCCTTGGGGGCGACTGATCGGATGATCATCATTCGACACATTCTGCCGAACGCGATGGCACCGGTGATCGTGCAGGCGACACTCAGCGTCGGGACGATTGTGCTTGCGGCCGCAGCGCTTGGATTTATTGGTCTTGGCCTATCGCCCGCAAGCGCCGAGTGGGGCGTCATGCTCAACGTCGAGCAGGATTCGATCGCGAGGGGTCGGTGGTGGGCCGGGGTGTTCCCAGGGCTTGCCATCTTCACGTTCGTGATGGCGATCAACCTACTTGGTGACGGTGTCCGTGATGCCTTCGATCCACAGGGCGATCGGACTGGTTCAGGGGGGATGCGGTAATGGCATTGCTCGAAGTCGAAGACCTCACTGTCCGGTTTTATACCGAGGATGGGGTAGTCAAAGCGACGAACAACCTCTCGTATCGGATCGAAGCCGGCGAACACTTCGGTGTGGTCGGCGAGAGCGGGGCCGGAAAAAGTGTTTCCAGCCTTGCAATCATGCGATTGATAGAGGACCCCGGCGTGATCGAAAGCGGTGAAATCCGGTTCAAAGGCCAGAACTTACTCGAATTAAGCGCCGAAGAGATGCGAACTATCCGTGGCAACGAGATAGCGATGATCTTCCAGGACGCCGAAACGGCACTGAATCCGGCATACACCGTCGGTGAACAGATCGCAGAAGCCGTTCGCCATCACATGGACCTCGACGATGCGGCCGCGCGCGATCGAGCGATCGAGATGCTGGATTCAGTCGGGATCCCCGACGCTGCAGAACGCTACAGCGATTACCCGCACCAGTTCTCCGGAGGGATGCAACAGCGCGCCGTCATCGCGATGGCGCTCTCGTGTGATCCCGATCTCATTATCGCTGACGAGCCCACGACGGCGTTGGACGTAACAATCGAAGCACAGATACTCGAACTGCTCGAAGAGGTCTCAGAGACATTTGACACCGCGATACAGCTTATTACTCATGACCTCGGCGTCGTCGCAGAGTTCTGCGATAGGGTCATGGTAATGTATGCTGGCCATCCCGTCGAGATTGCAGCCGTCGATGATCTCTATTATAATCCTCAGCATCCGTACACGGTTGGTCTGATGAGTTCGATCCCCCGTATTGGAGACACGAGAGACCGGCTACAGACAATCCCCGGACGCATGCCGGACCTCATTGAGAACCCTCCCGGGTGTAATTTCCACCCTCGGTGTCCGTACGCCGAGGACGTGTGTGCGCGGCGTGAGCCTCCATTGGTGAACGTCGAGACGGGTGACCCGGCGGATCCGATTAACTCAGATTCTCAGAGTGCGGCCTGTTTAGAACACACTGGAGATCTTCTTGAAGGGCTGGATTATCAGGTAACCGTGCGTGGAACCGATGAGTCAACAGGGGACGCTGCATCGACCGATGGGGGTGTCTCTGATGAGTAGTAAGGAACCGCTCCTGCGGGTCGAGGGACTGAAAAAGTACTATGAAGCCGAAAACGACTTTCTGAGCCAGCTTCTGGGCCGATCGAAGACGGTGAAAGCTGTCGATGGGGTATCCTTGGAGATCGGCGAAGGCGAGACGTTCGGATTAGTTGGTGAAAGCGGCTGTGGCAAGAGTACGATCGGTCGGACAATTCTCCAACTTGAGGAGCCGACAGCCGGCTCGGTCTATTTCAGGGGCCAAGACATTACCAAACTCTCTAGCGAAGAACTCAGAAACCTTCGGACAGAGATGCAGGTGATCTTTCAGAACCCACATTCGAGCCTCAATCCCCGACTTACCGTGAACGACATTATCGGTGAAGCGTTCGAGATACATGATATCGGCACCGAAAGCGAGCGTGACACTCGGATCAAAGAGCTTCTCGAACGGGTTGGACTCAACGCCAGCCACGCTAACCGGTACCCTCACGAGTTCTCTGGCGGACAGCTCCAGCGGATTGGAATCGCCCGTGCGCTGGCCGTCGATCCGGATTTTATTGTCTGTGACGAACCAGTCTCCGCGCTCGACGTTTCAGTGCAGGCGCAGATTCTTAACCTGCTTGAGGATCTCCAAGCAGAGTTCGGCATTTCGTATCTGTTCATTGCACACGACCTCTCGGTGGTCGAACATATTGCCGACCGGATCGCAGTCATGTATCTCGGAGAGATCGCGGAGTACGGTACGCCCGAAGAACTCTTTACACCGCCGCAGCATCCGTACACGGAGGCGTTGTTGTCTGCGATTCCCGAGGCGGATCCGCGGTGGGACGGCAATCGGATCATTCTGGAAGGGACTGTTCCATCGCCAATCAATCCGCCGTCCGGGTGTAAGTTCCACACCCGCTGTCCGAAAGTTATTCCTCCGGCTGGGTACGCCCTCGAGCAAGACGAGTGGCGGGCGATACTCTCACTGCGAACACGGATCGACAACGGAAATATTCCACTGGACCAATTTTCAGGAGACATCGCCACCGCGATCCGCGAAGAGTACGACATCCCCGACACGATCCCCGCAGATGTTGATCGGATTCTTTCGGAGGCACTTGAGGCGGTCGCGGTTGATGACTTCGAACGCGCATCTAGTATGCTGGATAAAGAGCTTGAAACGCCGTGTGCGGTTCACAATCCTGCGATCCGATCGACGGCGAACGGACAGGTTGCGTGTCATCTCTTCGATGATCGGTATGCAGATGGTACAGTCTATCCCGAAACCACTAGGGAAGCAAACTAATTCGAATGCGACGCATTTACGAATCGAACGCACTGGATCGCGACGACGCCGACCCGTTCAAACCAAACGCCAGTCGCGACACAACACCGACCGCGGCGCGATCGATCCCGGCACAGAAACTCAGTGCTGCGATCATTCCACAACGACTCATTCGACGAGGGGTAACGATCGAGGTATCAACCCCTCGTTCGACATATACGAAGGGGCAAGCCGTGCCATTCCATGTCCAGATACGAAACCGATTGCCCATACCAATTACCATTGAGACGAAACATCCTGTTCTGTGGACGTGGTCGGTTGACGGCCACCGTGACGCATCACGGCTCGACGATCCACTCCCTGCCCGTCCCGGGCAGTTCACGTTTGATCGTGGCGAAACAAAACGGTTCACCCGCCGGTGGACCCAGACGTTCCGGGTGTCGTCGACAACGTGGGAGGAGGCATCTCCCGGGATATACACGATACGAGCGGCCGTCGCCGTAGACGACGCTGTGCTTTCGGATTCGGTCTCAGTGACGATCGAGTGACCTACTCGTCGTAAAACGCATTCGTCGCCGCTTCTGCCAGCGATCGCGTTGCGGTAACCAATGGATCGTCTTCGGCAAGTTCATAATGTGATTGTCCATCCTCGCCGGTGGTTTCATCGAGGACATCGAATGGTTCGAGGGCATCAATTGCTTGGTGAACTGTGCTTTGGGTGATCCCAGCACCCGCAGCGATCTGTTTGACCGACAGCGGCTCATCGGCATACAGCAACGAGGCGAGGATTCGCGCACGGGCACGGTTTGCGAACAATTTTACGAGTCCGTTTTGATCGACAAGTTGCGTGTACTCGTCGGTCGCCTGTGGGTCTTCGTCCATATGCCGGATTTTCGATCCGCTCGTATGAATACTGCGGTCAGCGACAATCACGGAGAGTGCCCACTCTCGAAAAGATTCGGTTCTGTCAGGTCAGTTTTGCAACTCGTTCATATGGTCGATCCGCGACTGCACGAGCGATGCAGTGCCAATATCGTGGCGAATGTGGAACCCTTCGCCAGCAGCTGACAGAGCGTCCTCGGAGATCGTCTCGGCGGTCGCGATGTCTTCTCCTCTCCCGACGACCGCAAACGATCGCGACGTCGTCGTGTACAGCCCGTCCTCGCGCTCGTCGACGCTCGCGTAGAACAGCAGCGCGTCGCCGGCGGCGTCTTCGTCAACCTCGATCTTCGCGCCGGCGTTCGGGTTCGTCGGATATCCCTCTGGGACCGCGTACTTGCACACAGTTGCCTGCGATGTGAACAACAGTTCCGGGAGACGATCGCCTTCACGGGCGGCGACGAGTACGTCGAGGAAGGAGGTTTCGAGCACGGGAAGCGTGTTCATCGCCTCGGGATCCCCGAATCGCGCATTGAACTCAATTACTTTCGGTCCCTCGGCGGTGAGCATGAACTGGCCGTAGAGCACACCCTTGTAGCCCTCGAGCGCGTCAACGGTCGCCTCGATGATCTCAACTGCGTCCGCGTAGTCTTCAGACGTCATGAACGGCAGGTGAGTCGTTGTGTCGCTGTAGGAACCCATCCCACCGGTGTTTGGGCCCTCGTCGCCCTCATAGGCGCGTTTGTGGTCCTGGACCGCGGGCGCGGTTCGAACCTCACCGTTCGCGACGAATGCCTGGATGGTGAACTCCTCGCCAACCAGTCGCTCTTCGAGGACCACCCGATCGTACTCGGATTCTCGAAGGTACGTTTTCGCTTCCTCGGGCGTGACCTGATCGCCAATAACCTTCACGCCTTTCCCACCGGTGAGCCCGGCGGGCTTGACCGCGAGGTCACCGTCATACTCGTCGATGTACGCGCAGGCCGCCTCAATGTCTTCGAACGTCTCGAAGTCCGGACAGCCAGGAATCGCGTGCTCGCGCATGAACGATCGCTGGTAGGCTTTGTCCGTCTCAATTTGGGCCTCCGTGGACTGCGGTCCGAAGGTGTACACGCCTGCCTCCTCAAGCGCGTCGGCGACGCCAGCGGCGAGCGCGGATTCGGGGCCAATGATCGCGAGCGTCGCGCCGATCGACTCGGCGTACTCGACAATTGCGTCGGGATCAGTCTCCGATCGATTCTCGAACCCGGCCGCGAGTGCTGCAATACCGGGATTTCTGTTACTCGCACACGCAAACAGCGTACAATCGGGTGCCAGTGCCCGCGCGATCGCGTGCTCGCGACCGCCGCCACCGACGAGTAGGACTGTCTCGCTCATATCTCCACTGCGAGTGCATAGACGTGTAAGCGTTACTGTTGAGAAACGCCAGATAATGCATGATTATGCAATTACGGGCGGGCGATCGCCTGCCAAATACAGGTCAAAGACTCCGCCGAAAGCAACGCACTTGGGTCCAGATCCCGTTGAGCGAGTATGAGCGCTCCAACGGACACAAACCGGCTGGATTTGGCGGGCAGTCCATATCTCCGACAGCACGCGGATAACCCCGTCAACTGGCAGCCGTGGGACGACGCAGCACTCGCAGCCGCAAAGGAACGGGACGTACCGATCTTTCTGTCGATCGGCTACTCCGCGTGTCACTGGTGTCACGTGATGGAAGAAGAGAGCTTCGAGGACCCCGAAATCGCCGAGAAGCTGAACGAGTCGTTCGTTCCGATCAAGGTCGACCGCGAAGAGCGCCCCGACCTGGATCAGATCTATCAGACGATCTGCCAACTCGTCTCCGGTGGTGGGGGGTGGCCGCTGTCGGTGTGGCTCACCCCAGCGGGCAAGCCCTTCTACGTCGGGACGTACTTTCCCAAGCAGTCGACTGGTCGGCGGCCAGGGTTTCGTCAGCTCCTCGACGATATCGCAGCCTCATGGAATGACCCCGAACAGCGAGCCGAGATAGAATCGAGAGCCGACCAGTGGACCGACGCCATCACGTCAGAGGTCGAGTCCACGCCCGATGTCCCCGACGGCGTCGACCAGGAGCCACCGGGCGAAGAGCTGCTAGAGACCGCTGTTCGAGCGGCGTTGCGCAGCGCCGACAACGAATACGGCGGCTTTGGCGGTGGCGACGGCCCAAAGTTTCCACAGGCCAGACGACTCGAACTCCTGCTCACGGCGGCGACCGCAGGCAACGACGACGCGGTGGCGATCGCAACCCGATCGCTCGATGCGATGGCCAGCGGCGGGCTCTACGACCACCTTGGTGGTGGATTTCACCGCTATACGGTCGATCGCAAGTGGACTGTGCCACACTTCGAGAAGATGCTGTACGACAACGCCGAGTTGCCGCGGGTGTACCTTTCGGCATATCAATACACGGGTAGAGAGCGGTACGCCGACACTGTTCGAGAGACGTTATCATTCGTCGATCGGGAACTCAGGGCCGACGACGGCGGCTTCTACAGCACACTCGACGCTCAAAGCAGTGGCGCGGAGGGAACCTTCTACGTCTGGACTCCCGGTCAGGTCCACGATGTACTAGCGGATGAGAATGCCGAACTGTTCTGTGACCGATTCGGCGTCACCAAGCGGGGGAATTTCGAACACGGAACCACCGTGTTTAACACTATCACGTCTATCGACGATCTCGCTGCTGAGTACGATCTCCCGCCTGAGGTGATACGATCTCGACTCGACGCGGCGAAGAACGCGTTGTTCGAGGCTCGGAGCGATCGCGAACGGCCACGGCGAGACGAGAAGGTGCTCGCTGGCTGGAACGGGCTGATGATTTCGGCATTCGCTCGGGCTGGACGGGTACTCGACCCCTCGTTCGCTGAAACGGCAGCCGAGGCGTTGTCGGCAGTTCAGGAAGCGTTGTGGGACGCATCGAGTGGCCGGCTGCGTCGCCGCGTTATCGACGGCGAAGTTGCCGGTGAGGGATACCTGGAGGATTATGCATTCCTCGGGCGAGCAGCGTTCGACCTGTATCAGGCGACCGGTGAGGTTGAGCCGCTGGCGTTCGCGATCGACCTCACAAAGACGATCGTAGACGAGTTCTACGACAAAGAGCGCGGAACGCTGTACTTCACGCCCGAGAGCGGCGAAGCGCTCGTCAGCCGGCCACAGGAGTTCTACGACCAGTCGACGCCGTCGAGTCTGGGCGTCGCCGTACGATTGTTGGCACAGTTGGACGGCTTCCAGACGGACCGCCATTTTGCAGAAATTGCCGACGACGTGTTGGGGACCCACAGTAACCGAATCGACACACAGCCGCTCGAACACGTCTCGTTGACGCTTGCGGCGATCGAACGCGCTCGTGGCGGGACAGAACTGACGATCGCTGCCGACGAGATTCCAGAGCCCTGGCGCGAAACCCTCGCCAGGCAATATATTCCCGGGATGGTCCTCGCACGGCGACCCACCGGTGAGGCGGAACTCGACAAGTGGCTTTCGGTGCTCGGACTCGATTCGGCACCACCCGTTTGGGCCGACCGTGGGGCACGCGAGGGAGAACCGACCGTCTACGCGTGTCGAGCGTTCACCTGCTCGCCGCCGAAACCCGATATCGAAGCGGCGTTATCGTGGCTCACAGCGCAATAGGCTGAGACGAAAGCGACACCCAGAGGAGACGACTCGAGAGACTCCACGGAGATGACCGCAATGATCACGGTGTTTATCAGCACCGACCGTTATTCGGCGAGCATGAACACCTCCCAGTACGATCTGCTCTATCGGGTGTACAATGAATTTGACACCGATACCCTCAGAGAGTATCAGGACTTTGTCGATCTATTTCCCGCTGTCGACTCTCCTGTTGCGCTCGACCGCTGGAACGACGCCAGCGAAGACCTAGCGGCAATGAAATCGGAGATCGCCGACGCGATTCCCGACGGGGAGATGTATGCCGAAATTGCCGCTCGTGTAGACCGTGATAGCGCGTTCACCGCAATCGACCTGTACACAAAATACGATCGTGGGGTAAACGCGTTGGTCTTGGATGTCGACGAGACGCTGCGATCGGCGGGGAGCACAGACAATGAGATTCCGCGTGACACCCTGCACGTGCTGGGGGAGTTTCACGAGGCAGGCGTGCCGATCGTGATCTGTACAGGCCAAACGCTCGAGAACGTCAAGGGGTTCACCATCCAGGGTCTTGGCAACGAGATTGTACACTCTGGAGCGCTGAGCATCGTCTATGAGACCGGATCAGGCGTGTTTACGCCTGGACACGGCGCAGACACCAAACAGCTTCTGTACGAGGGGCTCGATACAGAGATCCAGGACGTGTTCGATTATCTTCGGACAAACGTGTTGTCGTCCGCCCCAGAGAATGTCCGCCGCTGTTGTCACCTCCAGGGGAATGAGTTCAACGTAACACTCAAACCAAATTTTGAGACTGGAAGCGATCGCGCCGAGTCGGTGATCGATACCGCACTCGTCTATCTCATTGACCTTCTTGGGTCGGCGGTGTCGGACGACGATCGGGCGTCGTCGTGGGCACGGGCGTACTACGCAGACGCAGATCCGGAAATTCAGGCGGTACTCAAGGAAGCGAACGGCGTCAGTGATGTGGCTCCCGCATCGATTCCCGAGGGAATTCGATCAACATTCGAGCGGATCGATGTCGCGTACTATCACGCTGACGCCGCTGAAATCAGTTCTCTTGAGCTCAACAAGACCGCTGGCGTCGAGACCGCGCTGTCAGTACTCGATATCGACGATCCGTTCGTTGCCGTGATCGGTGACAGTAAATCTGACCTTCGAGTCATGCGGGCCGCCCGAGACGGAGGCTGGGGGATCGCTGCCGCTCCAGAACACGCCTCAGACGACGTATTGACGCACGTCAGAGAGACAGATGGGCTCGTATTCGATCGAGGGCGAGCGGCGACGATGCTCCGAACGATTTTTGTGATGAACCTGCTCGCAGACGAGATACACTGAGAAACTCCACAGACAGGGATCGAAAGTGTCGTCTGTTGGTGACCGCTATTTGATTGGTGATGTTGCCTCATCGTCTGTGTCTGGCCGGCTATCTTCATCGTCGTCGGTGTCGGCGTCCGTTTGGGTGTCCGTCGTTTCCTCTTCGGCTGTGGGATTCACCTCAAAGAGACTGACGAGCGACTCGATTTCAGATTCATCCATCGCTGGGGGATCAAACCGATAAATTGCGTCGTCATCGACAACATAGTAGGTGCCCGTCTCAGGATCTTCGACGACTGGGTTATTCGAATCGATCGCGAAATCAGCGAGATCTGCAAGCGACGCTGCCCGGGCGACAGGCCGATCAAACACGGATTCTGGCAGCGAGACCCTGACAATCCACTCGTCGAACTGGGTGAGGTCTTGTTGGTACGAGAGGTACTCCCGTTCTGCATCGGTGAGTTCGAGCCCACCATTTCGGTACGCAACGGCGAGCAGAGCTGAGCCGAGTAGTCCGAGCACGAGCAAGATTGGGCCACCATAGCGTTCGATCGGGCTCGGTTCGACCGGGACGGATACGGTTTCAGACTGCGTGAACTCGTCTGTCGCTTCTCCAGGATCGTCGACGGTGTAGGTATCGGTTCCGATGTCGATCGGCAGTTGGTTCGTATATGTCTGATCGACTGATTGTCCGTCGACAGTACCAGAGAACTGTGTCTCTGCTTCGACGAATATCTCGACGGAACCAGGGTCGGAGCCCAGTTCGGAATTAATATCGCCCAGTCGGCTGTTGACCGCGGACGTGTTTATCGTAAAGTTGCTGTTCGTCGACTCGTCTGGTGGAAGGTCTTCGGTAGCCGTTTCGGTCAACTCTTGCTCTTCGGACCAGTAGACGGTGCCTGTATCCTCGTCGACCGATCGATAGACGAGCGTCACCGATTCTGTGACCTCGACACCGTCGGACTCACCGGTATACCCCGTCGAAAACGACCCGTCAAGTTTGGGTGCAATGTTCCCGAAGTAGGTGTTTCGACCGTCGAGAACCGTCCCGAGAGCAAAAACTGTATTGTCTCGTGTGACCGTTGCGCTATGGTCGAACTCTTGTTGGACCTCCCACTGCGAAACGGTCCGTTCCTCGGTCGTCGTTTCACTCTGGACATACGCGCCGTAGGTCAGGTATCCACCGGCGGCCGTGATTAGGAGAAACACGAGGATGAGGATCCCGATCTGTCCGCTCACTACGGACCTGAGCCTCAGACCTCCCTTACTCATGTGTGATCATCTTCGTCTATCTCTGTTTCGTTTTGTTGTCATATTTCTTCCGGTGTCGACGCTTCAGCGCTATTTGAACAGCCGCGAGACGAGGCTACCCGAGGGTCGATCACGGTGTCTGGTCCTGATACGGCCAGTTCCAATGAGAACCGTCCCGAGGAGGTAGATTCCTCCGCCGAGTACGGCGTTTATTGCGGCGATCGGTGCCCACGGATGGACGGTCTGAAGTCCATCGATCACAGATGCAGGGAGGACCGCAAGGTAGCGGTGTTCTGTGATGTAAAACTGGTAGTAGCCGGTCTCCGGTGGTGTCGTGATCGAGATATTGACTGTCTCGTTCGATCGGCTAGGGAGATACAGTTGATCAGGCTGCGCCTCAATACCTTCGGTGCGGGACTCGTAGTAGACGTGCGTCGGGATCAATCCGCCATTGGGAACGCTGTACGGTAGCTCCTCGGTCGTGTTCTGTTGGATAACCGTTGGATTCTCTGAGGAGAACTCCGAGCTTACAATGTCAAACTCCTCAGTACCACCCGGCATTACCATTGCGGCTGTGGCGCTTCCCATCAAAACCAGCGCCAACACGGCGAGAATCAACCGTGTGTCTGTTCCATCATCGCGGGATCGATCGCGTGAGCGCTCCCGAGGTTTGTCTTTTTCGCGGATAACTTCGTAGAGATATGCAATTGTTGAAAGGCCAAACAGAATGTACGCGATACCGGTCGTTCCGGTGAACGCACGGGTTCCAAACAGCGCCGACAACTGGAGTTGGAGTTCGCTCAAGACGCCTTGTAGCCCCATCACGGCGGTGCCGAGATGTGGTATGACGATGACTGACCCGCCGATCGTCGCGGCCTTTGCAAGGATTTCGGCGTCCTGCACCGGCGGTTCGCCACTATCTTGATCAGTAAACGGATTCGCATCTCCGCGGGTAGTATACCCCCGATCTGTCTCTTCTGCGATCCGGTGCGTTGTGAGCCCGCCGCCTTCGATCTCTTCTGCGTCGAAGGTGACGACATCACCGGGCTCGTAGCCTCCGACAAGCGGAGCAGGAATCGCAATGAACCCGTCTCCGGGTTCTAACGTCGGCGACATACTACCGGTTTCAACGAAGCTCAGAAATATCGGCTGGCCAAGGAACTGTCCGGCAAGGAGACCGACAATGAGAATAATCACGAAAACTTCTATCCCCAGTGTCGCGTATCGTTTCATTCCCATTTCGATCCTTTCTCATAGCTCACCAACAGGTTTAGTGTAAAAAAGCTTCGTGGTTGGCTGTAATCACGCCTCACGATCGGATTGCGTCTCTGCTCCGGGCCATATCACGATTTTCTGAGGCGTTCATCCGTTTCTGGTGAGAACTCAAGACACAAGATCAGAGGATGGGTACCGTCGTGGGGTGGTTACGATAATTCCGTTCGATGATCCAGCTTTCTTCCCGTTAGCAAAACGGCCGAACAACCGTCTCAAACTGGCTCACTCAGATTTCGTTTTATTCTCCGTATCCACGGGTACGATGCTATTGAATAGGTAACTGGTGACGAACGCGAGACAAAATCCGACCACGTGGATATAGACGTTAATGACCACGGGGCCGGTAACGACTGCTCGGGGAAACGCGACGAACGGATAACCGACCAACAACAAAAGCGTCACTAGCGCAATATGTGCCCGCAACTCGGGTGCCAACAGTACACGGAGTAGGGCCATAACCGAGCCACCAGTTGACCGACGGATTGAGAAAATAAAACTCACAAACACGAGGAAGATTCCCCCCGCAATTACTATGGACCAGATATTCATCGGGAGCACAAGTGTGACGCTCATCGCTGTAATAAAAAAGAAGAATACTGGGGCGTCGCGCGCCCGAAACCCTGGTGTGACGTTGGTGATCAGATAGTTCGTGAGTGCAATCGGGAGCAGACCAAAAAACGCCATATTAATTCCCGAAAAGCCGTAGCCGATCGCATCGCGCGGTACAGCGAGGTTCAATCCTGAGAGCGCAAAGGGAAACACAAATACGAGCGTCACGAATGCGGTATAAAAAAACCGTCTTGCACCCGCGAGGATACAGAGGACATAACAACTCAAACACAACAACCCGTACGAAAGCAAATTAATTGCGAGGTGTTCAAATGTCAAGTGGATAAAGTGTGCGGTGAACGCGGTGGGTACTGTTGGGTCGAGATATGCGAATGTGTACGATCGCCGGACTGCCTCGGGAAGGGTGAACACGTACGTCAGCACCGCAGGTACCGCGAGGATGACGAGCATGTCGATCGGATGCCACGCTCGACGAAACTGTGAGCGGAGTGAGAGAGTGTGGCTTAGCGAACGTTCAGCTGTCACTATGTATTTCGAAATGGTCGGTTGGGAATAACTTTACTCTCTCCACTGTGATCGACAGGTGCTACGGTTTTCGGGAGATACCCATACTGCCACGACTAACTCTCGTAACCAAGAGCAAGAGCAGCCCTGCCAACCCGAGCGAGAATGTGAGTCCGAACCCTTCTGAAAGGCCAAATCCACCAGCCTCTTCGACAGTCTGCTGCTCGTCACTGTCGTCGCTGTCGTCGCCCTCGCTAGTGTCGCTTCCGCCACCACTCTCGCCGTCGTCATCGGTTGATGGGTCCGTGGATTCGGTCTCGTTTTGTTCGGACCCCTCGGATCCGTCTCCTTGTTCTTCGTCTTCGACATCGTCCTGCTCTTCATCTTCGACATCATCCTGCTCTTCATCTTCGACATCATCCTGCTCTTCATCTTCGACATCATCCTGCTCTTCATCTTCGGTATCATCATTACTCGTGAATGCGCTCAAACCACCTGAATCCGAGTCAGTGTCCGCAGTAGAGTCCTCTGGGACCTTTGCATGGATGTTCATGTTTTCGATGAGGGGTTCGGATCCGTCGACGTTCCGGGTATCGATGCGGAGGCCGATCGAGACGTTCTCTCCGGCGGCAATAGTGATGTTCGAATCTTGTTCCATAATGACACTATCCGCAGAAGTGAATTGTACTGCCTCAGTGTCTCCATCGTGGGTTATCCACACCTCAGCGGCTCCTGACTCGTCACTTTGGTAATTCACGTAAAAGACCGTCTCAATGTACGTTACTCCGTTTGCGCTTACTCCCTCACCGTTGGTGTCTGGGTTACTGGAACTAATGTCGACGTACAGCTCACCAGTTTCGGGATCGACGAACGAGTAGTTTCCATCATCGGTCGCAGGATACAACCGAACGTCTCCCGCTGGATCTTGGTCTTCGTCGAATGAGAGCAGATCGCCCGGTTCGACCGGCACTGCTCCGGTTGACACCGCAAGCGATAGCCCACTCACGAGTGCAACCACGAGCAGTACTGTTCTGACTCGACTGCTCATGGCTGTCCACCGCGATCGTCACCGATCGACGCGTCAGGGGCTCGTTTGATTCCAGTCTGCTGTTTCGTCTCGTTCATACCTTTGTCCTCCTGAACCGACCCTCTGTGCCGCGACGCCCGTCGCGCAGCGATCGATCCTCGGGGCCACTTCTCTGGTTGGTTGTCCTTTGATGGCCGCGTATAAGGTATTACACTCCCTGATAGTGTTCAAGCAGTCCTTGCGCCACTAATAAAAGGCGAATTTTCAGGTAGTTGAGACGGATCAAACCGGGCGATCGTACAGATCGACCGTCTAGACGGCGTCGAATCAGGGATTACTGTCTTCGGGAACTTTTGCGTGGATTTGCATATTGTCAATGAGCGACTCAGAGTCCTCGACCTCCTGTGTATTGATACGGACACCGATCGACGTGTTTTCGCCTGCGTCAACGAGCACGGTCGAATCTTCGCTCATGATGGTGCGGTTTTCAGAGACAAACTGGACTGCCTCGGTATCGCCATCGTGGGTGATCCACACTGCCGCGGGGTCTGGGTCTGATTCGTTGCTCTCGTAGTTCACGTAGAAGACCGTCTCGATGTCTGTGGTGCCGTCCGCGTTTACCCCTTCACCACGAGCCCGATCGCTCGAACCAATATCGACGACCAGTTCACCGGTCTCCTCATCGATGGACGAGTAGCTGTTGTCAGTCGTGGGATAAAGGCGAACCTCGCCTGCTGGCTCTTGATTCTCATCGAACGGGAGCAGATCGCCTGGACCAACCGAGACTGCGCCGGTCGCTGCCGCAAACGAAAGTCCGCTCAAGAGTGCAAGTATAAGGAAACCCGATCGCACCGTTCGGCTCATCGTTGCCTCCCTCTGGTGATCGTCGAATGTGGTCGCCTCGCTGATTGTTGCTCCGGCATTGTCATATTGGCTGTTGAGTTACCCCTCCGCGATCGTCTGAGCGGTTGTTGTGTAGTTGGTGAACATGTGAATTACCACGGGTCACCCGACCCGTGGCTTCCTGTTTCAACGACGTTGTCAGACTCAGTCTGACAGCCTGTCGAGGTTCCCTCGACAAACGCGCTTTGCAGGCACAACACAGAACGATCAAGTATCGTTCGCGTCCGCACCCGTAGGGAGCGCAGTCTCCGCAGGCGTTCGAAAATCGCGTGGCGATTTTCCCAGCCCATCAGAATCGTACCGCGATTCTGCGGACGTTGATTCGGCCTCTCCCAGACCTACTACCGCATCTACATCGTACGCAATACCCAACTCCTCTAACCCGAGTTTCAAAACGTTGTACGAGGCGTTCTCGTCCCGGTCGGCCTCGAACCCACAACTTGGGCACGAGTGTTCCCGAACCCAGAGTGCCTTATCGGACTCAACGTCACAGCGAGCGCACTGCTTAGTCGTCCCCTCAGGTGGGACGGTCACAACGTGGCAACCGTTCTTGTCGCCGTGACGCTCGAACGTTTTGATGGCGTCACTCCACTCCATCGACGCAATGTTCCGCCCATTTGAGTCCTGTTCGAGCATCCCGCGAACGTTCAGCTTCTCCAAGAACACCGCATCGTACTGTGTCGTGTACGAGCGAGCAAGTTTCTCGATGAAATCCGTTCGCTTGTTCGACAAGCGTTCATACGCTTCAGCGAGTTTCACTCGGGCTTTCTCCCAGTTCGCAGACCCGTGCTGTTTGCGAGACAATGCCCGATGACGCTTCTCGATTCGTTCACGATCTTCAGACTCATCCAACGGTTTTACAGCGTTGCCGTCTGAATCATGTGTGAGCTTGAGGATGCCGAGGTCAATTCCTACAGTGTCTTCGAGTTGGATGTCTTCGACGGCTGGTTTCTCGGGGTATTCTGGGTCGTGGTTAACGACGACCGACGCATACCATTTCCCTGATTTTTCTTTTTTCAGACGGACTTCTTTGATTGTGCCGTCTTCGGGGAGTGGGCGGTGGTAGTCTACGTCCATCGTCCCAAGTTTCGAGAGTTCAAGTGTAGCGTGTTCGGTTCGGCCCGTGTTACTATCCACGTCGAAGCCTGATTGGTTGAACACGATACTGCGGTACTCTCTTGGCGGTTTCCACTGGAGTTTCCCAACGTTGTAGCCGTTGGATTTGAGTGATTTGAGAACGCTGAGGCTTGAGTAGATGCGTCGGACAGCCATCTGCAAGCACTTCGAGTTTACCGTCGTCCACTTTGGCCACTGGCGTTTCCACGTGGGGAGCTTGTTCTGAAGTTGAGTGTACGTGGGTTTGTCACCATCTGGAGCAGAGTCGTAGAGTCCGAGTGCGTGGTTGTAAACTTCCCGACAAATGTTGATGTGTCTGCGAGCTTCAATCGCTACACCGTCGGTCATGTACACGCGATACTTGAACGTCTGCTCCGCTAACAGTATCTCGGGGTGCGGGTCACTTGAACATTCGGTTTAAGTCGGGCGATTGTCGCATTCATCCACGGGTACGGTGACCCGTGGGATTCTGCTTGTTAGCATTTAAACCGTTTCGGCAACGCCGAAGCAGATACCACCGACAATTAGCTTCGATCGTTTACCCGCATAGAATCTGCTTATCTGAACACTACCAATTCAGCCCATCAAATATTGAATATGAGGAATGTTTCTTGAGGCGTGTAAGATAGAGGGCCCGTATGCAGCACGAAAGTCAGAAAGGTGTTTCTCCACGGTCCAATCATCACGGCGTCCACTCGTCAACGACTTCTTTCCCGGATCTCTGAGTTGGACGGTTCCACTGGACGGTTTACTAACGGTTACTCCTCTAGGTTGTGTGACCGATCTCGTGTCAAGACCCACCTCAGCAGTCCACTGGTGGTCACTTTCTGGATCATCAGTGTAGAAAGTGTGTTCGCCGGATTCTATAACAACCTTCGTCGTTTTACTATTTCTGCGCCCAAGAGATAGGAAGTTAGCTACTGCTCGGTGTCAGTCACGAACGCTCCCGGGTTCCTCCTCAACGTGAATGGTGACTGAACCCTCAACATCCTCACTGTCCAGTTCGTCCTCAATTATTTTGACGCCAACTGACAGACCACCAACGCTCTCATTGTAACTTGTTTTTGTTCCGCCTGTTTCCCAGAGAGCTTCTTCAAGACGGTCTTCTTCATCATCTTCTGCATAAAATTGCACACCGGCGAGGTCCTCGGTCGTCAACCAGATGTCGGCGGAGCCGACATTTACAGGGCGAATTACGAACACATCATCAAACGTGTAGACGGAATCTTCGTTGACTCCCTCTCCATCATTATCCAGATACCCTGGAGTATCTGCATCCCCATTGAAATTGAGTTCGAGGGTGCCATCAGTTTCTTCCGCGTATTCACCGTTCTTTTCACCGGGCACAAGGGCGGTGAAACCAGCGGAGTCGTTAGCCACATTAACATCGACACTGCGATCACCAGTACTCGCAGATGTGAACGCGCCCGTACCAACCGCCGCGCTACTTCCTGCTGCCAATGCCCCCAAACCGATTACGAATTTGCGTCGTTCCATAGTTGTTTCACTTCGGTTAGCGCAGCCCCGATCGATCACCGCGATCGTCCAGGGCCACGTTCCAGTTTCTTCTATATGGGGGAGGGACATTGTATTAGGCCGCCAGAAACCTCGAAGGGCTGGCCTGAAACACACAGTTGGCATCCAATTATCATATTTGCGGTAAGATTGTAAACAGGCGTAAGACAGCTTCTCTGTACATTTCAGGCCCTCCCTGAACGTATGAATTACCGCCCTATTAACTGATTTCTCCCCGATCTCGGCTCCTCACGCTGCGCCGTTATGCAACGGATCGATAGCCCGTATGTGCCCAAATATACGCGAATCGATCGGCAATCCTGTCTCCGCTCGAGGACACGCACCGATCGCATCCCACTCTCTTCACAACCAATATGATACCGTATTGATCGCTTCACGCCCTGCTTGAATTCGCTCAGGCGCCTCAATACTACGTTGAAAACAGATGATTTTGTCCCAATGACGGATGCGTCCGAACGCGAGGGGGGACGATGAATAGGAAACAGACGCTGGCGCTGTTGACGGCTGCGTTGCTCGTTACGTCCGCAGTCGCGGGGACCGGGGCCTTTTCGAGCATCTCTGCGGATCGCGACGTAAGCGTCACAGTGACGAACGATGCGAACGCGTTTCTTGGCTTAGAACCGGCTGAAGGTACCAATGGCGTCTATGCTACAGAACAGAACGGACAACTCCAACTGAGATTCGACGGGACAGGGACCAACGCCGAGGGGCTCAATCCGAACGCGACGACATCATTCGACGACGTGTTTACCGTCTCGAACCACGGGACTCAGCGCGTTGCCGTAACGATCAAAGATGAAACCAACGGGGTGGAGTTCTCCGCTCCGACTGAAGACGGGACCGCTCGGCTCGACGGCGAGGACGCCGTCGGCGTTTCGCTCGATCCGGGCGACACCGTTCCAGTTTCGGTGTTGATCGACTCCGAGAACGCATCCACGATCGAGTCACTGGATTCGGTCACCATCACGGCCGATGAGGCGGACACAGACGACGCGGACGATGCGGCCGACACAGGTGACTCTCCAGAAGACCGAGAAGAAGAATCCGACGACAGTGAGGATCGAGACACTGACAACCCTGAAGACGAACCGCCTGCATCTGAGCCGATCGAGGGCGAAAACAGCGTCCAAACCAGCGGGACAGCATCGACAGGAGACACCGTTCCGATCGACACCGCGAGTCTCAACACCTCCCAATCAGACGAGCCATCGCTGGACGCGTTTGATATCACGTACGCGGACAATACCTCCTACAACACGACGCTCAGTGTTGAAAATGAGGGACCGTCAGAAGCCAGCGAAGAACCGGACGGCACGCCGCTAAAGTATGTTAACGTTTCCCATCCAGAGACGCCCGATAGCGCGATCGAAAACGCGACGTTCCAGTTCACCGTCCCGGACGACGCGGGCAATGGGACCGGAGCAGTGCAGCTTGTCCGGTATAATGAGACGACAGACCAGTGGGAAACTGCCCAGACAACGGTCTCATTCGTTGAAGAGACCGACGAGGGTGTCGTCTACCAAGCCGAAACCGAGCAACTTTCTGCGTTCTCGCTCGTCGAACTCGGCCAGCGTGCATACGTCCGGACACCTGAAACTGGAGCTCCGATCGATGACGATCCGATCGGCGACCGGAACGCGGGCCTCCTCTTCGATGCAGACAATGAGTATCCAGCAGGGATCTACCAAACGTACCGCGAAGATTCGTTTAATCAGAACGCGTGGAACGAAGATGCAACGACTGATGCAGACGATGCCGCGGCGCTGATTCGCGAGCGACTCCGATTAGACGAACAAATAAAAGGCGAAATCGAAGATTGGATTCTCAGCTACGCGCCGACACCGATCGCCGCCGTCCAGAAAGTCGTCGCCGCTGTCAATGCACTGATCGATGCTAATGAATTCTTCTCAGAATACGGATCAGGCATTCAAAAACAGGCGGTCGCAATTCACGTCGATCCAGGAGCCCAGAGCCACGACGATCTGCAGGCAAACCTCGCAGCGCTTGAAACGAACACCGACGAACTCAAAACGGCGATCGAGAACAACGACTCGGCGAAACAGCGTGAGTTGCTCGAAGAGCGCGAGGAACTACTGAAAGAAACCTACGAACTGTTGCCAGTGTACACCGCTGACGTCCACCAGGACGTGATCGGCGATTCGGCTGGGATCGAGGATCCACAGGCGTACCACATCATTCGATCTGATGTTGAATCACTTCGCGTCCAACTTCTCGCAGACTACGAACAGACGACGAACGAACTGTATGGCGCACCAAAACGATCGCTTGCCGAAGACACGTCGATGCCGACGCACGGCTGGACGACAGACGATGAATCAGTTGTCTACGACACTATGGACACATCGTCTGATTACGCTGTGGTTGAAATCAACGGATCTGCGGCGGCCACACAAGATGCAGACGAGATCGATCTCGAAGTCGCCGGAGCGAATGTCGATGAAATGGACGTGACAGTCGTCTCTGATCGACCCGATCAGCCGCGGTATGAAACCGGCGATCGGCTCACTGGAGATGGATCGACGCTCAGTGGGACCGTTGATGCAGGTGATTCCTCGTACGTGATTGTCCGCGCCGACGGTGCGGTTGGCCCGGTCCGGATTGAATCCGACGCCGATGCTCCTCTCAGTGTCTCCGAACGTGCCGGACCAGACATCCAACGGCCAGTTGCAGATCTGGTTGAAGGCCCAGAACCGGTGTCGCTCGGGGATGAAAACACGGTATACCCCACAAACGATTCTGAGGTCCAGTTGACGTGGCTGCTGTGGGATGCAAAGACCCCGACGGACGAACTCGAGTACCGATTTAGGGCCGACACCGGCGATGGATTCACCGAACTCGGTGAGTGGAAGAGCGCGCCCGCAAATGGAAGAGTGTCTCCAGACCTGAACTACGATGATGGGATCACTCGTGTCCAACTCGAAGTGCGAGACAATGCTGGTCGAACCGCAGCACGGAACGTCGACCTGGTGGTGAGTGAGGGTGCCCCACAGACCGCTGTCGAAGCGCCGGATGACCCAACGATAGGTGATGTGTACGTCCGCGTCCTCCCAGAGCGACGGATCGAGAGTGTCGAGCTGCAGGTTCGAGATTCCGGAAACGAAAGCTGGGAAGACTGGCAAACAATCGAAGACACGGACGGACTCGGGTTGCTGACCGCCCCACGAACGGGTGATATTGATATCAGGGCTCGCGCGACGGGCCTGGACGGAGATACCGGTGACTGGGATGAGACTTCTCTCACCTACGAACCACCGGATACGACCTCGCCAGATATCGAACTCGAAACAGCACCAAGTAACGAGCAGACCCTTGTTGATGGGGACATCCAAACACGGCGGGTGACCCAGGATGAAGCCGTTCCTCTTGAGTGGACTGTCGACGACGATCGGACGGATCCTGCCGATCTCGAATACCGCGTGCGTGAGAGCGCAGCCGAGTGGAGTTCGTGGCAACAGGCCACAGATGGGTCTGTCAGCGTCACTGCCGAGGCCGAGCGGGCGGGAAGTAACGCGACGATCGAGGTTCGAGACGAAGCCGGGAATGTCGAAACGGATACTGTTCGCCTTCGTCGCGACACGACTGCCCCCGAAGTGACCGTTTCCGCGGGCGACAGCGTGACCGGAGGTACGATCAATCCCGATCCAAACGAACCAATTCAATCGATTGAGTTGGAGTACCGCCGATCGAACGACACTGCGTGGAAAGACTGGAAGACGCTCGGATCAGCTGAACAGACTGACGTGCCACTGGACGTTGTTGGCTCAATAGACGTTCGTGCGCGGGCAATCGACACTGCCGGAAACACTGGCGACTGGAGTGAGAAAGCAAGCTTCAACAGTTTGCCAGCGCGACGTTCAAAGTCGATCGACGACGAGAAGGAATACAACCCCGACGGTGGCGTTGCGAACGAGACATACGAACAGCCCGGACTTGACGATTTCCAGCAGGGACTCGTCGAGTACGACGCACTGGTCGACGAAATTGACGGTGAGTTGTTCATTGACATGTACGTGCGCTCTCGGGACGGGAGCAGGTATAACATCTCATCTGTGAAACTCGAAGAGGATGGAAACCAGACCATCCGCGGTGACCTGCCGGGGAACCTCTCAGCGGATGATTCCCTCGAAATTAGGGTACGCGGAAACGGATCAGTGGTCCTCGATAGCCTGCGCGCGATCGGCTCTGAACCATCGGTGCCGACACTCCAGGCGAACCCCTCAAACGCCACGGTCAATGAGATCGTAACTCTCTCGATTGATCCAGACTGGCCGGGAGACACCTACGTCGAGCGATACGAGTGGGACACAGACGGAGACGGCACTATAGACGACTCGACCGACGAGCCCACACTCGAAGTAGCGTACGACGATCCGGGCGAACGGAACGTAACGCTCTCAGTTGTCGATGTCTTCGGCGAAACTGACAGTGCAAACACATCCGTCCGCGTGAACGCACCGCCAGAGCCGGCGTTCGATGTTCCGAGAGCGGTTGAAACAGGCGAAGCAGCTGTGTTGAACGCGTCTGCGAGCGTTGATCCTGATGGTGAGATTGTCGAATACGACTGGGACACTGATGAGGATGGCAACACTGAGGAAACTGGCGAGACCGTTGAAGTAGACTTTGCGGACGACGGAGCGTATCCAGTTGCGCTTTCAGTTACGGATGACAACGGTGCCACCACCGTTCAATCACAGAATCTGACAGTGTTAAATCGGCCTCCACAGCCAGTGGTTGCGGCCGAAACTGAACAGCCAATTGTCGACGAACCAATCGAACTGAGTGCGACAGAGAGCGTTGATCCAGACGGAGACATTGTCGAATACGAGTGGAATATAAGCGAGGGATCGATCGATGATACCGGCAAAGAGGCTGAAGCCACCGTTGATACGTACGGAACACAGAGCGCAACGCTTCAGCTCACCGATGACGACGGTGCGACCAACACGACAGAAGCTGAGTTCTACGTCAACGCGCCGCCGGAGCCAACCATCGACACACCTACAGAAGCCTTTACTGACGAAGCGATCGCGTTGAACGCATCAGGGTCGACGGATCCAGACGGCTCGATCGATGCCTACGAATGGGACATTGAGGGAGCGTCCGATCGCGATGGGTCCGAGGAGACTGTGCGCTTCCCGGACGATGGCAACTACACGATCACACTCAGTGTCACCGACAACAACGGAACTGAGCGACAAACGTCGACCGAGATAACCGTGAAAAATCGACCGCCGACCGCGGCTGCGACTCGCCGCACCGAACAGCCAGTCGTGGGCGAGCCGGCTGCGTTCGACGCGCTCGACAGCTTCGACCCGGATGGGAGTGTCGAAACTGTCGAGTGGCGGTTCTCCGAGAGCGATGGGTTCGAAGAAGGTGAGCGTGTGCTCAACCGATCGTTCGATACGCCTGGCACACAGACGGTAACACTTCGAGTCACGGACGATGACGGTGCGACCAACACGACGGAGGCAGAATTCTACGTCAACGCGCCGCCGGAACCAACGATCACCGCACCCAATGAGGTGCCAACTGGGCAGCCGATCGAAATAAATGGAACAGAAAGCACTGATCCGGACGGAAGGATCGTCGAATACGAGTGGATCGTAGACGAGCGAGTAGTATCTGATGGATCTACCGAGAAACTGAACGAATCCTTCGATGACGACGGCACGTATCCAGTGACGCTTCGTGTCCGCGATAATAATGGGACGGTTCGATCAGCGACTCACCCGGTGACCGTAACGAATCGTCCGCCAGACGTCGATGTCGAGGTGCCTACAGAGAACGTAACGGTCAACGACGAGTTCTCCATTGATCTGTTCGCTGCAGATCCCGATGGAGAAGTAGAAAATCAATCGATCGAAGTTGTTAGTCCAAGTGGGCAACGCCTGTCGACAAACGGGACCGTATACACAGTCCGACCCAACGAGACGGGAGTGTGGAGAGTGACTGGTTCGGCAGTGGACGATGATGCCGGCAAGTCCGAAAGTAACCAAACGGTGAGAGTCGTTGAGGAACTCGACCTCTCGATCGAATCCTTCGATGAGCCACGGGTCGATGAGCCGTTCGAACTCGAAGCGAGCTCGTCCGGCAATATAACTGATACACAGTACTCCTGGACGATCGATGGAGACCAATACACTGGCAAAAATGTGACCGTTGAACCCGAACAGGCCGATGATCTCCTGGTCACGCTTACCGTGTCCGATCAAACCGGAAACAATGTTACCACAGAACGACGGTACGATGTCGAGTCGGCTGCGTCTGTTGAGTTGTACACGAGTCAGCAACTCGGTGGTCGAATACTCCAGGGAGACACCGAATTGAATGAATTCCCGTACGACCAAACGGAGATTACTTGGGACCTCAACGGAGATGGCCAGTACGAGTCTTTCGGTGGATTCAGGGCATCGGTCCCAGTGAATCAAACCGGAAGCTACGAGATCGGTGTCAGGGCTGAAGGACCAAATGGGACGGTTGATACCGATCGAAAAACTGTCGAAATAGATGATATTCGGACGGATATCGGATTCGAATGGGTGACAGAGCGGAGCGAAAACGGTACAGAGTCATCTGGCCCATCAACTGATGGAGAGCGGGTATACACTGCATTTAGTGCTGAAGAAGAAGACCCACAGAACGCAACCGGTGTCGTTGAGGCTCGATCGGCTGAAAACGGTTCGACGGTATGGCGTGTCGAAACCCAGGGGCCTGTATACGAGACGGAATTGATCGACGATGTGTTGTATGCGTCTGGTCAGGGTGTTGTTGCGATCGATCCTTCAAGTGGCGATGTCTTGTGGACTTTGCCAAGAGAAGAGTATAGCACGATCGAGCATGCAGGCGATGCTCTCGTGATTGAATCGTCTGAGACGATGATGGCGGTCGACCTCAAAACAGGAGAACGTCACTGGAACGTTTCAACGCCAGGCTATGTTAGCGAGGTGGATACAGTCGATGAGAGAGTGGTCTACCAGGTGTACAACGAATCGAGCAGACAGGACGAAATTGTCGCCCGTGACAGCGTGACTGGCGATCGCCTCTGGATCAAAAACGATTCTCGAAACACAGAGATTCACGACGTATCTGAGACTGCGATTGTCTACGAGAGGAACAGCTATTTGACTGATGGCGACGTGATCGCTATTGAACCTGAGTCTGGGCAGGAACGCTGGAATGCATCTTCCTCAGCACTCAGTCCCGCTGAAGACGGCAGAATCGACGCCGCAGTGGTGAGCGATGAGTACACGTATTTCGTAGGTACCGACGTTAATGGCACGTTCGTCACGTCAGTCGACGACAATGGCTCCGAACGATGGAGTATATGGCCTGAGTGGAACCAACAAACCTCATCGCAGGAGATTGTCATCCGTGGAAAAGCGGTCTATGTCGCCAGTGAAGAATACCTCTCGCGTCTCAATGCGACCACCGGTCTTTCGGTCTGGACATCAGAAACCTCGTCTGGATACGACCCCGATATCCGATTTGTCGAATCTGAAGTGGTTGTGGGTTCGTACGACGGCGCCAGTGTCGTCGATCCAGATACTGGTGATAAGCAGGGTAGCCTCTCGATGGACGAACTTGAGTCGGGGGTATACAACGACGGAACCGTGTTCGTCTCGTCTAACGGGCGAGTCTTTGCTATCGATATCTCGTCGTTCGGAAACACTGAGCCGTAGAACGAGGAGATCGTAGGGACTGATGAGTCCATGCTGAGGAGGTACTAGCAGTGGATGGGTTGGGCTTTACTCAGCCCACAATATCATACTACCCTGCGGATATCGGATACTCCAAACGCACCAGTCATCAATCCGAATGTCGTATATTTCTCTGTACGTGACCCCCAAATATTTAGCTGCTTTTTCGGAAATATTCCGTCATACAATTTATCTCGGGTTTTCTGATTTGTTTCACAAATTTTATTTTGTATTTGCATATTTCATTGACGGAAATTTATTGAGTTGTGATCAGAACACGTGGACGCACCGATCGTTCAAACCAGTTGTATTATCAGTCTCATATTGTATAATTTAACCTAATCTTCTTTTCATCAGCTTTGGACCTCAATTTCCCTGAATTAGGCCTGCAATCATTCACCAATATCTTATCTGATAACCGATGTAATTCTATTATTCATTTGAAAAACAACATTTTGACTGACAAACGGTGTTGATGTCTACTGTGCGATTTTCATAATAGAGAATTAACGACCTTCAGTGAACCAGTAAAAAACTTGTCAAAACTATAGATTTATATTAGTCCATGAATATATTCAAATCGAGAATGAGTGTGGCTAGTCTTGATGGGGACTCCTCTCAAAGAGTCGATCGTATTGCTGACGATGAGCTCTTTGACGTCCTTGCTAACCGGCGGCGGCGGTATACCCTTCACGCCCTTAAGCAACTCGATGGGCCAACTGAACTCGGTCCGCTAGCCGAGCAGATTGCCGCATGGGAGAATGATGTCTCTGTTCGAGAGATTACAGGCGCTCAGCGCAAGCGTGTGTACACTGCACTACAGCAGTCACACCTCCCGAAGATGGACGATGCTGGAATCGTGGAGTTCGACAAGAATCGCGGTGTGGTGGACCCCGAACCGATCGTCGACGATATCGACATTTATATTGACGTCGTTCGGGGCAACGAGATCCCCTGGAGCGTGTACTACCTTGGATTGGCCGGCGTCTTTACCGCGTTAACCCTCGCGGTGTGGGTCGAAGCCTGGCCATTTTCATTGATTCCCATGATTAGTTGGATGGCGTTCATGACTGTTGCGCTCGCAACGTCTGCGGGTGCGCACGTGTACCACGCAAAGGCAAACCAGCTCGGCCGGCAAGACGAGCCAGCCGAGGCACGACGGATTCGTGAGGCCAAGACCGCACGGAGTGATAGCGAGCCAGCGGCCGGGACCGACGCGATCGGTGCCGAGATGGATGCAACTGATAGCGATGATGGCGAGCCAATTCTCGCCGAGAAGTGATACCTATGGGACGAAAACGACGACGCGATCGGACGACCGCAAACCGACCAATGAGCCGTCGCGCCCTTTTGAGCACGGCAGGAATGGTCGGGTTTGGCAGTGTCGCTGCAATGACCGGGACCGGCGCGTTTTCGTCCGCGAGGGCCGATCGAGGACTGGAAGTGAGTGTTGCCGATGATGCGAATGCGTATATAAAAATCGAAGCGCCTGATACCTCGAAAGCGAATGTTGGCGAGAAAGTCGATCTGCTTGAGATCACAAATCATTGGAAAGCGGAACTTGAGATAGATCGCGTAGAATTTGTCGGAGAACAATCGACTCTAGAAGACATAAGCGCCGAAAATACACCGCTTTCTGAGATTGATGATCGAACTGCGATTTGTGCGAAGTGTGCAGAAGTTGGCAACGCAGAAGGAGAGCTCGAATTTATCGTTTCTACAAATAACGCAACAGCTTCGATTGTCAGGCCTTTTTCAGTGACTTGTCATCCAGTTATTGATCCAGTTATTGATTTCCGCGGAAACCCCAACGATCAATCGGCGCAAGTTTTCCTCTGTGCCGACAGTGATCGGGAGATTGAGGTAATCGTACGTGGGGAGTCAGACGCGAGCGATAACAGCGAGGATGACGAGAAGACTGTTAACGTTACTCCGTCTGATGGGGTGAATCTCAACAAAGAAGCTGGAGTTAATATTATAACAGAAATAGAAATAAACAACGAAATATACACAGAGTCAACTGGCGAATGTAAGGGGGCTAGCGGCAACAAATCATCCAATAATTGACGTATTCCGCTCAATTACCAGTCGATTTTTGCTCGTTGCTATTTTACGTTGGTATACAGGTATGAGTGACAGTTACACGATCGACCACCGCCTCTCAGCAGCAGACACAAACATTCACAGCGCGTGGGACAACAGCCTCGAACCAGCGCTCACGATCGACCCCGGAGAGGTCGTCCGGTTCGACTGTCGAGACGCCCTCGACGGCCAACTCGACATTGACTCGACCGCTGAGGACCTCGCAAATGCAAGCTTCGACCCTGTTCACCCGCTAACTGGCCCAGTCTATGTCGAGGGGGTCGAACCCGGTGACGTACTTGAAATCGAATTACTCGACTTCCAACACAAAGGCTGGGGATACACCGGGTTCATGCCCGGCGAGATGGGACTGGGACTGCTCCCGGAGGATTTCGAGGAGGCCGGCCTGCACATCTGGGATCTCGACGGCGACGTCGGACAGTTCGTCGACGGGATCGAGATCCCGCTGGACCCGTTCCCGGGGACGATCGGCGTCGCCCCTGCCGCCGAGGGCGCACACGACACCCTTCCGCCGCGGGATGTTGGCGGTAACATGGACGTCAAACACATGACCGAGGGATCGACAGTCTACCTCCCAGTCGAGGTCGAGGGCGGCCTGTTTTCGACTGGCGACTGCCACGCTGCACAGGGTGACGGCGAGGTCTGTGTGACGGGTATCGAGTGTCCGATGTTCGTGACCGCTCGGATCGACGTCCGCAAAGACATGGACATCCACCAGCCACAACTGGAGACCACGGGGCCGTTCACCCCCACTGGTCAGGACGAGCCGATGTACGGTACCACTGGCATCTCCGACGATCTGATGGATGCAACAAAAAAGGCCGTCAGGCACATGATCGATCATCTGGAAGCCGAACGGGGGTTGACCCGTGGGGAGGCGTACATCCTCTGCTCTGCGATCGTCGATCTCAAAGTGAGCGAGGTCGTTGACGCCCCGAACTGGATCGTCACCGCCTATCTTCCTGAGAGCATCTTCCCGGAGGAAACGTAGTTGCGACCGAACTGAACGCGACACCAACCGTCACACCGCGGCGTCGGGCGAGACGCCTTTGCTGACCCAAAACAGCGACCCGACGAGCAACAGCACGGCGATCGGCAGCAACCACTGAAATAGCGCCATGAGCCCAGCAGTTGCCTGAATACCGACGATCAACAGCAACACGGGGCCACAACAGACCGTCCCAGACAACAGCGCAGGCAGGCTGGCCAACAGCCCAGCTGAAGAGGATCGCCCGCGATCGATCCCACACGCCTTCGGCGCCCGCCAGGAGACGTACGCGATTGCGAGGTTCGCCGCAACGAGGGCGGCCAATCCGAGGCCGATCGCCGCAGTCACTGGCGCGAAGAGATAATCAACCGCGTAGAGCTGGAAAAACGCGATCGGCTCGTACTGAAACGGTCCTGTCGACCGAAATGCCAACGCGAGTGGATCGTCGACGACGTTGATCCCAACCGTGCCGGGATCGATCGCCCGAGCGAGGTTCTGGACCGCGGCCTCGTAGACGAGAAAGTAGCCGATGAGCCCCACAACGAAGGCAATGCGGCCGTCCCGACGTCTGAGTGTCCCGCGGAGGGCGATCGAGAGGCGCGAGAGGTGTGTGCGGACGACGTCAGGCTCTTCAGTTGTTTCAGTTGACATATGTAGCGTCTGGGTAGTAGCCGTACCACGCGAAGAACATCGCGTCGTAGGCGATCGTTCGATCGAGCGGAAGCGATTCTGGCTGTACCGTTTCGCCGTCAACGAGGTAGCCGTCGCCGTCAGGTTCGATCGTCGCGCCGTCTGGATCGTGGTACACGTAGCCCGTCTGCAAGCCGGGGTCGGCGACCGCAACGTAGCGCTCGTTCCCGATTGTTCCCGAGAGAATTCGCTCCTCGAGCAGCCGTTCTTTGTCGACGGCGATCGCCCCTGTGGGTGTCCGAGCCCCGATCACGACAGACTTTGGATGGGCCGCATCGGACTCAGCCAGTGGTTCGAACATCGTTCGGTCTGTCTCATAATACCCAGATTGGGGCGTATACCCACCGTAGGGATCGTCGCCATATCGCCGCTGGTAGCCCGTGTCGTTGGTAATGATCTCACTGTCGGGGTAGCGATCACGCCAACGGCCGACTGTCGTCCACACGAGCCGAAACTCCGAGAGCTGTTTGCCGAGCAGGGGTCCCTCAATTCCCTGTGCGAGCATCTGCGGCCACAGCGTTCCGGTGCCGCGGTCGAACATGAGGAGGTTGCTATTGATGAGTTGCCCGGAGACACCGAAGGTGGTCTCACCCCGATCGAACCCCTGTGCGGTCCCGGTGAGCGGGCAGTACGTCACTGTGATCGGATCGCCGGCGATCTCATCGTTAACGATCTCGTGCCAGACGAGCACCTGCTGGGAGTACGCCTTCGCTTCCCCGTCGCGGACGACCCCAAAAACTGGTTTGTCGGCCCCGAGATTGGAGTCCGCGATCGGCTCAAACTGTGGGTTATCCACCGCTGGTATTCCGTCGACGCCCGGGCCACCGCTCAAGGCGGCCTCCCTGAGATCGTCGACTGCGTGTGCCATGTGGAGGGCCTCACCGGTCACGATGGGCGCATCGCCGTTTGGATCCTTCGTGATCCCATTAATATCCAACTCAGTGGTATCCGACGGTGGCCCAGACTCGGGCTCGTCCGCCTGCGCAGAATTGTCGGCACCGGACGCGTTGTCTGGCCGTACAGCCTCCTCAGCGCGTCCGAGACAGCCGGCCAACGAGAGTGCACCGATCGCCGCGAGCGCGCGTCTTCGATCGATAGGTTGTGAACTGTTCATACCTAATTATTATCCGCAGCGGTATAAACGGTATCACGGTCGTGCGTACCGACCGCACATGATACGGTGCCGTCACAGGACCCTTCGAAAGCTGGGCCTCAAACCCGATCAGGAGGTCCGGTTGTCAGCGCCCTCGGCCAACCGATCGGCGATCGCTTGGCCAACCGTCCGTGGATCCGCCTCAACGATTTCCACCCGACCGCCAACCGCGATCGGTCCGGGCTCAATCACGTCGGCACAGATGCCGCCACGCCCCTCACTGAGCGCCCGGGCAACGCCATCCTCGTTTGCAACCGACTCGACGTGTGCACACGGCGGCCGTGGCCGTGTCCCACGAAAGACTGCGTCGCCGATCCGGAACGTCGTCTCTAAAAGCTCCTTGAGGTCGACTTCCGAGACGACGATGTTCCGACGGTGGCGGCCGTCCGAGAGGTCGATATCATACCGCGTGCGGACCGTTTCAATCGCCCCCTGTGAAATGAACGTCACCTCACAGATGTCGAACGGGCTGTAGTGTCCGGTACCGCGCTGGTACCGATCGCCCGCCAGGCCGCCCTCGACGACGCCGATCGATTCGTGGCGGTTCATCGGTTCGCTCGCAGCTTCGGCGGTGAATATCGCCTTGACGCGTGTCATGTAGTTGCGTATGAGCTACAGACGAATTAACGTGCGTCAGAAGCACAAAATGGAAGATCTCAGGCGCTAGCGATCGATCGAACGACGAGGTAGTAGCGGTGGCCAAGGTACGCAATCGAAATCGGGGCAAACACGAGCGAAGCGATCGCGTAGAGCCAGATCGATCGGCCGATCTCAATTTCGTCCACTGCCAGCGCGCGGCTGTCTTGTAACAGCGCCGCAGCGACGAGCGGCGCACAGATCAGGGTGTAGCCGATCCGAACCGTCGCCCAGAGGAACGTTCCTTCGACGAGCAAGGTCCTGTCGAGTGCGACGAGGAGTATCCACCCACAGAGCGCTATGGCGAGTATCGAGAGCCACGGGCCATCCTCGTCGGGTTCGGGTCGATCGTCTGGATGGAGCACTGGATCGCGATCGAACACGTCGTACCCTACGGTGTGGGCGGTAAAAAGTTCGCTGACGAGAACGCAGCGATAGCTCTCTCTGCTGTTCGGTGAGTACTTGTACGACCGCCCGGCAATCGTCACTATGACCAGAGTAACAGTTTGGAACGAGTATCGACACGAACGCGAGAGCGACGTGGTCGCGGACGTCTACCCCGATGGCATTCATGCGGTCCTCGCAGACGTCTTCGAGGAAGCCGGCTTCGAGGTCGAAACTGCGACACTCGATGAGCCAGAACACGGGCTGAGCGAGGACGTGCTCGATCGTACGGACGTCCTCACGTGGTGGGGCCACGCGGCCCACGGTGAGGTCGACGACCGGATCGTCGATCGCGTCCAAGAACGTGTTCTTGACGGCATGGGCCTGTTGGTCTTGCACTCAGCGCACTACTCGAAGATCTTCAAACGACTCATGGGAACGACGTGTTCGTTGAAATGGCGCGAAGCCGCAGAAACCGAGCGGCTGTGGGTCGTCGAACCGGGTCACCCGATCGCCGATGGGGTCGACGAGTACATCGAACTCGACGAAGCCGAAATGTACGGCGAGCGCTTCGACATTCCCGCGCCGGAGACGCTCGTTTTCACATCGTGGTTCGAGGGTGGGGAAGTATTCCGGTCGGGCTGTTGCTATCGCCGCGGCAACGGGCGCGTGTTCTACTTCCGACCAGGTCACGAGACGTATCCCGTCTACCATGACGAGGCGGTTCAGCAGGTGCTCGTCAACGGTGTTCGATGGGCCGCAGCAGACGACGGCCCGACGCCAACGTTTGGGAACGCCGACCCGATCGAGCCGATCGACATGAGTGACGATCGGACTGTCCACTGAGTGACGTAGACGACGAGTAGACGGACTCCCCGAGCGGGTCTGAACGATCGGTAGGTGCGTTCACCGCGAGGTCTTTGTCGATCGATCACGTACCAGTGATATGCCTGATGAGGTGGACGCGAGTCAGTCGGCCGGATTGGGATTGATGGTCGTGCTGTTCGGGGTTGCAATTTTCATCTTCTTGCTTGGAATTGCGGTCATTTGGATGCTGAGCACGGGAATGTAATTGTGACGAGACGACCGCGGAGATCAATGGTGACGCCAAGCGTCACCAATTAACCGATCGAGACCCTCGGTTTGCGTATGTGTGGCCGTTACTCACTTTTTACACCCGAATCAGCACTCGTCGATCGATTCGGCGCAACTCCAGAAACGCCGCTGTCGGCGCGCTATAACTGTGCCCCCGGCCAGTCGCTACCCGTGATCAAAAACGAGGATCCCGAGATGATGCACCGTCTCACGTGGGGACTCACACCGAGTTGGGCTGACGAGTCTTTCGATCTAATCAACGCCCGGGCAGAGTCGATCCGCCAAAAACGAAGCTTCTCTGATGCCTACGAGTCTCGGCGATGTCTGGTCCTCGCAGACGGATTCTACGAGTGGGTCGATCGCGACGGGAGCAAACAGCCCTACCGGGTCGCCTTCGAGGACGATCGGCCCTTCGCGATGGCCGGCATTTATGAGCGGTGGCGACCACCGACCACCCAGACTGGGCTCGGCGATTTTACTGACGGAAGCGCAGAGACCGACGACGTGGTCGAATCGTTTGCCATTGTGACGACTGAACCGAACGACCTCATCGTGGACCTCCACCACCGGATGGCGGTTATCCTCGATCCGGATGAAGAAGACGAGTGGCTCCACGCAGACCCTAACGCTGCGGCGTCGATTCTTGACCCATATCCCGACGACGAACTCCGCGCGTACCCAGTTTCGACTCGCGTCAACAGTCCGGCCAACGATGATCCGACCCTGATTGACCCAGTTTGCGAATGACTCTCACGATCTCTTGATTTTATTGGAAAAAAGCGGTATTTTGAAGCCATATGAGGCGAATATCTGACTATGCCCCAGCTACAAGCCCGCGGTCGGGATCTGCTCACCTGTCGAAATTGCGGCGCAACGTTCCCTGAAGGACAGGCGACCCGCGACGGATGGCACTACGAGTGTCCCAAAGATGGCTGTACCGCCAGCGGGATCGGCGAGGGACTCCGACGCCTCGATTAACGCGGTCGACTGTTGGCACGTTGTCAACGACAACAACACATCTCCATCCTTTTTACTCTCCCACGCCGCAGGAATGAACAATGAGTACGTCCGAGCACGATTACGAGTCGCTCGGTTTGGTCGCGGGGCTCGAGATCCACCAGCAACTCGACACTGAGACCAAGCTGTTTTGCGATTCGCCGACAACGCTCCGTGAGCCAGACGAAGCCGAGCGAACGCTGCGGCGATTCCTTCACCCAACAAAGAGTGAGCTTGGAGAGCTCGATGAGGCTGCGCTCGAAGAGAGCCGGGTCGATCGCGAGTTCGAGTACCTGGCGTACGACACAACCTGTCTCGTCGAAGAAGACGACGAACCACCGACTGAGGTCGACGCCGAAGCCCTTGCGGTCGCAATGCAGATCGCCGCCCTGCTGGATATGCGCGTCGTTGATCAGGTCCACGTTATGCGAAAGCTCGTGATCGACGGCTCGAACACCTCGGGATTCCAGCGGACGATGCTGCTCGGCCAAGAGGGCGAGATCGAAACGAGCGACGGACCTGTCTCGATCGTCGACCTCATGCTCGAAGAAGAAAGCGCCCAGCGCGTCGAAGAGCGCGAAGACGGCGTGTTGTACAGCCTCGATCGTCTCGGCATCCCGCTGGTCGAGATTGGGACCGGCCCGGACATCCGAAGCCCACAACAGGCCAAGGAGGCTGCCCAGCGAATCGGGATGTTACTCCGATCGACCGGCAAAGTCAAACGCGGGCTCGGTACCATCCGCCAAGACGTGAACGTCTCTATCGCGGAGGGCGCGCGCGTCGAGATCAAAGGCGTGCAGGATCTCGCGACGATCGACGAACTCGTCGAATACGAAGTCGGTCGGCAGGCAGAATTAGTCGAAATCGCCGAAGAACTCCGCGATCGCGACGCGTCAGTCGGCGAGACGACCGATGTGACCGCCGTGTTCGAGGAAACTGACTCCGGCGTGATCGGCGGTGCGCTCGCTTCGGGCGGACGGGTGACGGCGGTTCCACTTTACGGTTTCGACGGCCTCGTCGGCCGGGAACTCCAGCCCGATCGCCGTCTCGGAACCGAACTCTCCGATCACGCAAAGCGCCACGGCGCGGGTGGAATCTTCCACACCGACGAGCTACCGGCCTACGGGGTGACCGACGAGGAGGTAGCTGCACTGCGCGATACGGTTGATGCAGGTGAGAACGACGCGGTTGCGATCGTCGCCGCTGCTCCCGAGACAGCCGAACTGGCGATCGACGCGGTCGCCGGCCGGGCCGAGACGGCGATCGAGGGCGTCCCGGAAGAAACTCGCGGCGCGAACGAGGACGGGACGACCCGGTACCTCCGGCCGCTGCCGGGCGCAGCGCGAATGTATCCCGAAACCGACGTCCCGCCTGTCGAGCCGGATCCAAGCGAGGTCGAGACGCCGGAGCTTTTGACCGAGAAGGTCGATCGCTACGAGGCGGAACTAGGCCTTGACGCCGGGCTGGCCGAGCAGGTCGCCTACGGCCGTCGGATGCCGCTGTTTGAGGAGGCGATCGCTGCCGGAATCGATCCCACGCTGGCGGCAACGACGCTCGAAAGCACGCTCACGGAGCTGCGCCGCGATGATATCCCTGTCGAGAATCTGTCTGAGGAGCAGCTCCTGTCTGTGTTGTTCCTCGTCGACGGTGGCGACCTCGCCCGGGAAGGACTCACCGAGGTACTCTCCGAACTTGCCGAGAATCCGTCGTTGAGCGCTGAGGAGGCGATCGAGGCAGCAGGACTGGGTGGCGTCGACGAAAGCGAGGTTCGAGAAATTATCGCCGGCGTGGTCGAACGCAATGCCGATCAGGTCGCCGAGGAGGGAATGGCCGCCTTCTCGGGGCTCATGGGCGAGTGTATGGCCGAACTTCGCGGAAAGGCCGACGGCGAGACGGTGAGTTCGATTCTCCGCGAGGAGATCGGCAAGCGATCGTGAGCGATTGTCACCGAGCGTGAGTGCACGGTAAACGAACCCAGGGGCTTTTTTTGCGAGGGATCGATCGGATCAGTATGGTTCGATATTTTTCTGATCTCACTGAGGGTGAGACAGCGTCCTACGGCCACTACGACGTGACCGAATCCGAGATACGATCCTTTGCCGAACGGTACGACCCGCAGTGGTTTCACACCGATCGAGAGCGCGCAACCGAGGAGTCCATATATGGCGGCCTCATCGCGAGCGGCTGGCATACCGCCGCAATGACCATGCGACTGCTCGTCGAGGGTGTCCTCGACGAGATCGCGTCGGTCGGTGCAAAGGGCGTCGACGAACTCCGGTGGCGACGTCCCGTCAGGCCGGGTGACACGCTGTCGATTCGAAACGAGATCCAAATGAAAACCGTCGAAACCGATACACGCGGACTTGTCCGATCAAAAACAGAGACGATCAATCAAGACAACGAGGTCGTCTTCTCAATGGTCGGACTCGTCATGGTCGCACGGCGGACGGGCGACAGTCCTGCTGACGGAGGCGGAGACGAAACCGCCCAATAGCGCCGTGGTGACGGCTCACACACCCCCGTCGGTTTGAAAGCGCTTTTATGGGGTCACGCCGAACGTCGGTGTACAGCCTGTTCGGGGTTGATGATGCTTCGCGTCACAAGGGACCGAACCATTGGCGCGAACGTGCGAGCCCACGAACGGGAGTAGGTGAACAACCATGCCAGTTTACGTAGATTACGACATCCCAGCCGACCTCGCAGAGCGAGCCCTCGAGGCCCTCGAGGTCGCTCGAGACACAGGTAGTGTAAAGAAAGGAACCAACGAGACGACGAAAGCCGTCGAGCGCGGCAACGCGCAGCTCGTCTTCGTCGCCGAAGACGTCTCACCCGAAGAGATCGTGATGCACCTTCCAGAAATTTCCGAAGAGAAGGGCATCCCAGTTGTCTTCGTCGAGACCCAAGACGATGTCGGCCACGCCGCCGGCCTCGAGGTCGGCAGTGCGGCTGCGGCGATCGTCGACGCCGGCGAGGCCTCCTCGGACGTCGAGGACATCGCCGCGAAGGTCGAGGAACTCCGGTAACCACCTATGAGCGCCGAGGACAACAACGGCGATTCGACGGCCGCAGAGGTCATCGAGATCGTCGGCAAGACCGGGATGCACGGCGAGGCCATGCAGGTCAAATGCCGCATCCGCGAGGGCTCAAACCAGGGCCGGATCATCACACGAAACGTGCTTGGGCCTGTCCGAGAGGGAGACGTGCTCCAGCTCAGAGAGACCCAACGAGACGCCGATTCGATCGGAGGCCGATAATCCATGGTCAACACGCGAACCTGCGATTACACGGGCGAAGAGATCGAGCCCGGTACGGGCACGATGTACGTCAGAACGGACGGAACAATCCTGCACTTCAAAGACTCGAAAGCCGAAAAGAACTACCTACTCGGCCGTGAGGCGCGAGATCTTGAGTGGACCGAGGCGGGCCGCCGCCAGCGCGGAAAGGGTGAGGACGAATGAGCCACCACGACGAGCGAACCTTCGTGATGGTCAAACCCGACGGCGTTCAGCGCGGCCTCATCGGCGACATCGTCTCTCGCTTCGAGGACCGTGGCCTGAAGCTCGTCGGTGCGAAGTTCATGCAGATCGACGAGGATCTCGCCCACGAACACTACGGCGAGCACAAGGACAAGCCGTTCTTCGACGGCCTCGTCGAGTTCATCACCTCCGGACCCGTCTTCGCGATGGTCTGGGAGGGTGCGGACGCGACGCGGCAGGTCCGCAAGATGATGGGCGAGACCGATCCCGCCGACTCTGCGCCGGGGACGATCCGCGGCGACTTCGGCCTCGATCTGGGCCACAACGTCATCCACGGCTCCGATCACGAGGATGAGGGCGCAAACGAGCGCGAGATCGAGCTCTTCTTCGACGAGGAGGAGCTCATCGACTACGATCACACGGCCGCGACGTGGATCTACGAAGAAGAAGACCACTAACCGGACGCGATCGCCATCGGACCACCCCCAGATGACCACTCGCGGGGTGTTTCCCCGCGTTTATTCTGTCGTCATTTATTGTACTCCCAACCGAGCGTCTGCTATGGATCGTGAGTCGACACGGCGGGCACTGCTTGCGTCGATCGTCGGTGGCGTCGCCGCTGGCGGGGTGCTCTCTCCGGTACGGACGTACCTCGAGGGATTCGCGCCGTTATCAGGCGGAGTGTGGGACGGCGCGCGGCCCGATCGAACAACGCGTTCGAGTCCCTACGGGGAGGCGATTGTCAGACAGGACGAGTACGGCGTCCCGCACGTCGAGGCCGAAACTGAGGACGCGGCGTACTACGCGATCGGGTACCTCCAGGCGGCCGATCGACTCTTTCAGCTTGATCTGCAGCGCCGGCAGATGCGCGGGCAGCTCTCAGCGGTCGTCGGTGCGGCCACGCTCGACTCTGATGAGTTTCATATCAGGATGGCTTTCGACGACGCGGCCGAGGCCACGTGGGAACGGGTGCAGGGAACGCCGGCCGGCGATCGAATCGAAGCGTACGCAGACGGCGTGAACGCCCGAATTTCGGCGGGAACGCTCCCACTGGAGTTCGATCTCCTTGGATTTGAACCGGATCCGTGGACGCCTGCTGACACGCTATTGACCGAAAAACAGATCTCGTGGACGCTGACAGGGTCATTTCGGACACTACGAAAGAACGCGATCGCCGACGAACTCGGTGCAGACGCGACCGACGAACTGTATCCAGATCGCTACGATCATGACAGCCCGATCCTGCGTGAGGGAACTGACGGGCCGGCGGGTGATCGTGCCGCAATCAAACAGTCCTCAGAGCAGGGTCGTCCAGGCGATGCTACCCGATCGATCGACCCGGGGTTCGTCGATCATCTCTCACAGTTCGAGTCTCCTCCGGGAATCGGCTCGAATAGCTGGATCGTCTCTGGAGAACACACAGATAGCGGCGAGCCGATCCTTGCGAACGATCCGCATCTCTTGTTGCAGGCACCCGCGATCTGGTACGAACAGCGCGTCGAGACACCGGCTGCTGACGTGCGGGGAGTGACGTTCCCCGGCGTTCCGTTCGTGATTATTGGCAGGAGCGATCGTGCCTCATGGGGGTTTACAAACGCCGGTGCGGACGTGATCGACTTCTATACGTACGAGACTGACGAATCAGGCGATCGGTACCGATATGAGGGCGAATGGCATGAGTACGAAACCGAGGAACGTCAGATTCGAGTCACAGGCGATGAGGACCGGACGATCGTCCGTCGGCGGACGGTCCACGGGCCTATCATCCAACGACACGGCAGCGAAGTGGCGGTCGCGTGGACGGGACACGGCGGCACCCGAACGACAGAAGCGATCTATCAGTATCCACGGACGGCGGATTTCGACGAATTTCTCGAGGCAACCCAACTGTTTGACCTCCCAACGCAGTGTCTTGTCTACGCAGACGACGACGGCCGGATCGCACACTACGTCACCGGTCAAGTCCCCATCCGTCGAACAGACGGCCAGGCTGTCCCGGGCAATCAGGTCTTCGACGGCTCCGCCGGTGAGGGCGAGTGGGCCGGATTCGAACCGTTCGGCGAGCCCGAGTGGGACGGCGACGGCTTTATTTCGTTCGAGGAAATGCCCCACGCAATCGACCCAGACGCCCTCGGAACCGCGAACCAGCGAATCATCGACGACGATCGCTACCCGTATTACTTTGCGGAGTCGTACGGAGCGCCGTATCGTGGCCAACGGCTGTACGATCTCCTCGACGATCGCCTCGCATCCACAGAACCCGTTACGCCAGAGTTCGTCCGTAAGATGCAGCGCGATACCCTCGACGGGCGGGCCGAACAGTTCGTTCCGTTGTTTGCCGCGGCGGTTCGTGAGGAGTCGTCTAATCGTACGCTTGCAGATGCGATCGCCACGCTCGAATCGTGGGACGGCGGCATGGATCGAGAGAGCGAGGCAGCACTCATCTTTGTGCATGCGCTTCAAACGTATCGCGAGTTGGTGTTCGACGATCTGCTCGATGAGATTGGCTTTGCCGGCCAGTATCCAAGTGACTGGGTCCTCGCGGATCTCGACCCGGAGAGCCGATGGTTCGGTGATCGCGATCGGGATGCGCTGCTCCGGGAAGCGCTCACGAGCGCGCTCGAAGAAATCGACGACGCCGGGTTCGACGTGTACGGCGACGAGAACACTACGGGTGCGATTACCCATCCGTTCGGACTCGAGTTTCTGAACTTTCCATCGTATCCGACCGACGGCTCCCCGACGACACTCAGGAACTACCGAGTCAACGGCGTCGCGGGAAGCAGTTGGCGGATGCTCTGGTCACCTGACGGCACGAGCGAGGCGATTCTGCCCGGTGGAAACTCTGGGCGGTACTTTTCGCCGAACTACGTCGATCAGCTCCGCCTGTGGGCTGACGGAGAGTACAAGCCGCTGTCGCTGTCGCATCCAGATACGGTTCGCTACGAGTTCGGAGGGAGCCAATGAGCCTGAGGAAATCGGACCGGCTTGATCGAGCAATCGCTGCCGGACTCCTCATTGTCGCCGGATTGGGGATGGCCGCAGCCCACTGGCTCGGCGTACTCGTCGGGGCAGCGCTGCTTTCGCAGTTGGCCCGAAGCGTCCGCGGTGGAATCGCATATGGTGCGACGTTTGGCCTGCTCACAGTCGGCGTATTTTTCATAGAGATTGTCGCGTACGGACAGCTCGATCGAACGATCGCAATGGGTGAATTAGCCGTCTTGCCGATCGCAATCGGGGTTGGACTTGGGATTGTCGGGGGGCTCACGCGCGGGCTTCGGTGATCGATCGACCAACGATCGGTGCTCACCAGATCGGGCTCCCTGTTTTATATATCCGGGCTTCGAAAAGCATGGGCATGACGGGAATCACCTACGAGGACTTTCTCGACCTGTCGTACGACCCCGCAGAGACCGATCTCGTCTGTTGGTTCGCAATCGAACCAGCCGCTGACATGGCCATGGAGTCTGCAGCGAGTCGGGTCGCCTCCGAGAGTTCGAACGGCACATGGGCCGCGTTGACTGTCGGCGACGATTTTACCGACCTCGCGGCCACGGCCTTCTCGATCGACGACAACGAGATCGGCGTTGCCTATCCCGCAGGGCTCTTCGAGCCGGGGAATATGCCCCAGATCCTCTCGTGTATCGCAGGCAACATCATGGGGATGAAAGCCGTCGAGACAATTCGACTCCTCGACTGTGAGTGGCCAGAATCGATCGTCTCGACGTTCGAAGGCCCGACGTTCGGCACCGCGGTCCGCGAAGAGATATTTGATGCCGGCGATCGGCCGATCACCGCAACCGTCCCAAAGCCGAAAGTCGGACTCTCGACGAAACGACACGCCGAAGTCGGCTACGAGGCATGGACCGGCGGGATCGACCTGCTAAAAGACGACGAAAACCTCACCGATCAGGCGTTCAATCCCTTCGAGGACCGCTTGACCGAGAGCTTTGCCGCTCGCGATCGCGCCGAAGATGAGACCGGCGAGACGAAGTCGTATCTTATCAACGTCACCGCAGACACGAACACGATGCTCGAACGGGTCGACGCGATCGCCGAGCAGGGCGGCGAGTACGTGATGATCGACGTGATCACGACCGGCTGGGGAGCCGTCCAGACGGTGAGCGATCGCTGTCAGGAACTCGGGCTGGCGATTCACGCCCATCGCGCGATGCACGCCGCCTTCGATCGGCTCCCAAACCACGGCGTGTCGATGCGCGTCCTCGCACAAATCAGCCGGCTCTGTGGGGTCGATCAACTCCATACCGGCACCGCCGATTTGGGCAAACTCGCAAACGAGGACACTGTCGGCATCAACGAGTGGCTGTACTCGGATCTCTACGGACTCAACGATGTCCTGCCGATGGCCTCCGGCGGCCTGCATCCGGGATTGGTCCCGGAGCTGATCGATCGCATTGGCACCAACATCGGAATCCAGGCCGGCGGCGGCATCCACGGTCACCCAGATGGAACCCACGCCGGCGCAAAAGCACTCAGACAGGCCGTCGACGCGTCGGTTGGGGGTATTGGTCTGGAGACGTATGCCGAGGATCATCCAGAACTGGGGGTTGCGATCGACAAGTGGGGAACCGAAACGCCACGGTGAGGTCATTGCGATCTCAGCGTCTGGGTCCGGTAGAGACGTTTTTATCTAATTGATCCGTACGCTAGTGTATGCGCTGTACAACTATTCCCAGCGGGTTACCGGAAGGAGGACGGTCAACTCGTTACAGCGATGCCGATCGTGCCTGAGAACCAGACTGCGCACGACATCTTTGCTGGACCGTGGTCGGAACTGAACGTAACAACGTTGCTGGAAACACTGCCGATTGGCGTTGTGGTTCTTGACGCAGACGGTTCGATCGTCGACGCAAATCCTCGGGCGGAAACAGTACTCGGACTCACTCACTCCGAAATTACGACTCGAGTGTATGATGATCCAACCTGGAAAATCGTTGACGCCGACGGCGACCCAATCGCTGCGACTGGGCTTCCGTTCGCCCGCGTCACTGCGACCGGCGAAGCGATTTTCGAGTGCGAACACGGGATACAGTGGCCAGACGGCTCCGAGCGGTGGCTATCTATCAACGCTGCACCGTTTCGCTCTGAGAACATCGATGGCGTGGTGGCGATTATTACGGATCTCACTGATCGGCAGGCACACGCCGAGGCGATCGAACGACAAAACGAACAGTTGGCCGCGTTCGCCTCGATCGTCAGCCACGACCTTCGGAACCCGCTTTCGGTCGCGAGCGGTCACCTCGAACTCCTCCGTGCGGAGAGTCAATCCGAGCGGATCGACCCGATCTCCCGCGCACTCGAACGGATGGATGCACTGATCAGTGATTTGCTTTCGCTGGCTCGAAGCGGCGCTGCGATCGGCGAACTTGAGGCCGTTGACCTCACAACACTCGTTACCACGTGTTGGTCTGTCGTCTCGACAGTCGATGCAACGCTTGAGATACAGACGACGCGATCGGTTCACGCGGATCGAACCAGACTCGAACAACTCGTTGAGAACCTCTTTCGGAATGCGATCGAACACGGCGGCAACGACGTATCGGTGATCGTTGAGGAACTCCCAGATGGATTTGCTATCTCCGACGATGGCCCCGGGATACCCGAACAGCAGCGTGAGACGCTGTTCGATCTACGGGACTCGATCGATGAGGATGATGTTCGATTTGGGCTTCGTATCGTCAAACAAATCGCTGATGCTCATAGATGGGACGTATCTGTGACCAACAGCGATCGCGGCGGTGCCCGGTTCGAACTTACTGGCGTCACGTTCGGTGCAACGCAGTAGTTGTGACAGATGCACCTAATCTGTGATCTGCCACAATCAGACTACTACTGGGAGGATTCGATCGGCGAAATCCCCGACAACGCCTCGATCGACGCTGGCGATAGCGGAACCCGTGCGGTCGATTCGGTTGCGGTGAGCGCGCCGCAGGCGTTGGCGACGATCAGTGCTCGCTCGTATTTATCGGGGCGATTGCGAATCATCTCGCCTGAGGACAGAACCGTCGCGAGAAACCCTGCGGCAAAGCCGTCACCCGAGCCAGTCGTGTCGACGACATCGACACTGAATCCCGAGTGTGAGACTTCGCCGCTCGAGGTCCGGACCACTGCGCCGTCTCCGCCGCGTTTGACGACCAGAACCGTCTCCGGCGTGTCGCGATCGGCGTGCGTTCTCCCAATGGCCGCGGCCTCATGACGGTTGAGGAATAGAATGTCGGTCGCATCGATTGCGGCTGAGAAGTCTCGATCGCCGACCCGCCGCCCCGGATCAAAGCTCACGGTGACGCCAGCCTCGTGAGCCAGTTCTGCGAGCGATTGGGCCGTCTCGGGGTGCTGGCTCGTGAGGTGGAGATGCTCAATCTGTTCGAACATCGACGGATCGATCGCGCTGGCGGAGAAGCCCTCGTTCGCGCCCTCGTTGGCCAATACCATGACCTGTCCCGTCTCATCGACAATGAGATATTTGACAGAGGTCTGTTGTTCGGGATCGATCAGCACACAGCCAGTCTCGACACCAGCGCGATCGAGCGCTCTCAGCGCCATTGCACCGGCCTCGTCGCCGCCAACGCTGCCATAGACAGCCGCAGGGGTCTGTAGGCTAACGAGTCCGACCGCGACGTTTGCGGCGCTGCCGCCGCCAGACTGTATCAACTGATCAATGTGAACTTCCCCGTCAGGATCCGGCAGTGACTGCACGTGCATCGTCACGTCCCAGTTGATGTGACCCGCACAGAGCACTCGCGGGTTCGATCGTGGCGTCTCGTTCATGGCTCCTCGCGGTGGCCATCTGAGGCAGTGTCCGAATCGTGGACTGTACGATCGCCATTGAGGCCAGGGTCGTCGTCTGCCCACGGCTCCGCAACGCCGTCACCGAACAGCTCACGCATAAGAACAACGATGCTCTCTGGCGGAAACTGGCCGCGTTCGGTGACAATCGCGTCGACGTACCGCGGCGGGGTCACATCAAATGCCGGATTCCGAACCTCGATGTCGCCGATCGACTGGCGAGTCTCTGTCTCAATCAGCTCTGTCTCCTCGCGCTGTTCAATCTCGACGGTGTGGCCGGTCATCGTTGCGGGATGTAGCTTCAGGGTTTGAGCGGCGACCATGATCGGCGTGCCGCGATCGCGCGCAGAGACAGCGAGTCCGCTCGTGCCGATTTTGTTGATAACACTGCCGTCGGCCGCAATGCTGTCTGCGCCCACGAGGACGTGATCAACGTCATTGAGGTATCGACGAGCCGCACTATCCACAATGAGCGTCACGTCGACACCGATCTCGACGAGTTCTCGGGCGGTGATGTGGCCCTGATTCCGCGGACGAGTCTCTTTGACGATCGCTGAAAGTGTCTTGCCCTGCTCGACGGCGGTCTGGATACAGGCGATCGCGTCCGTTGAGTGACAATGTGTCATTACTGTGTCGCCATCTCGCAGGCGGTTCGCACCGACTGCCCCGAGATCCGCCTGTGCCCGATCGAGCCGTGTAGTAAACGACTCAACGCTGTCGAGGACGCTCGATCGAAGCGTCTCAACGCGATTGCCCTCCATCCGCCGGAGGACGTATCGCAGCGCGTTCGGCAGGCTCACGGCTGTCGGTCTGGTCTCATAGAGGTGGCGAGCAGCCGTCCGCATGGCAGCTTCGAAGGCCGCAGGATCGGCTGCGTCGGTCCGTCGGGCCTGCTCGCCGAGCGCACGGGCAGCGGCTGCGGCGATCGTCGCAGCCCCACGAATCTCCATCGAAGAAATATCCGAGGCCGTCTCGCGGACGGGCTCACAGGGCGACACCGATGTCATACCCCGTCGATACTCCCTCAAACTACAAGCCCCTTGGGGTCGAGGCGGTGTCGGGGCAGTGTCTGTGCCGCCTCTTGGCTGTGATATAGATCTTAGTCCGCCAGTGGAACGGGCTCGTCCAGATCGATCTCACCGGCGTCGAGTTCGGCTTCGATCTCGCGGGCGGCAGTCACCATGTTCTGCATCTTTTCGTAGGCGACCTCCCGCGGCAGCAGCTTCACGCCACAGTCCGGCGAGACCGTCAATCGCTCTGGCGGAACAATGCGAAGCCCCTGTCGAATGTTCGCTTTGATTTCCTCGACAGATTCGACCTCGGCGGTGTGAACATCAACGACGCCCAGCGCGAGATCGGGAACGAACTCGGGATCGGCGAAGACGTCGATCTGTTCGTAGCCATCGTTGCACAGTTCGACATCGAACTCGTCGATCGGATAGTCGTTGATCTCGGGGTAGATCCGCGAGTAGTCGCCATAACAGACGTGCAGGCCGATGCGAACGTCCTCGTCGATGTTCTCAACAATCCGGTCGAGACACGCGCCGACGATCGCGTGGTCGTCGGGTGTTGTAGCGAGCGCGGGCTCGTCGATCTGGATGTACTTCGCGCCAGCCTCGACCAGCCGTTCGATCTCGATGTTGACCAGATCAGCCAGGTCGTATGCGAGTTCCTCCTCTGTGTCGTAGGCCTCGTTGAACGCCCAGTTCGCCAGGGTGTACGGCCCGGTAATTGGCACTTTCACGGGCTTTTCGGCGACGTTACTCGTGAACTCGAACTCGTCGACGAGCCACGGCTCGTCGTATGTGACAGGCTCGGTCACCGAGGGCTTGTCGAAGTAGTTGTGACCCCACACCTTGACCGGCCCGTTGAACTCGTAGCCGTCGATTCGCTCGGCGAAGAACTCGACCATCTCGTTGCGGCGCATCTCTCCGTCAACGACGGTGTCCAGTCCGGCGCGTTCGTGTTCCCGGGTGATCACCCGACACGCGTCGTCATGGGCCTCTTCGAGATGCTCGTGGGTGAACTTCGATTCCTCGTCGTCCGCAAGATCGTTGACCCGGTTGAGCCACTTCGGTTTCGGATAGCTCCCTACGACTGTGGTCAAAAGGAAGTGATCGGTCTCGTGATCCCGCGGACGGAACTGCTCGCGGTTGTCGGCGGGTCGGCTCATGCTGTCACCTCCTCGGTTTCAATATCGGCTGCCTCGGCGATCGCCGACAGCTTTGCCTCGTGTTTGTTCACCGGTAGATAGAACGGCTCGGTGTTCGTCGAGAGGTAGAGGCGATCGAACTCCTGGGTCGGCAGCTTTGCGTCGACCCACGTCACCCGCTCGTCCAGCGTTTCGGGGGATTCGACGAGCGTGTTCTGCCCGTCGGAGATCCCGAGCGCCGCGCTGTCTTTCGTGCCGTACTCGCTGATGTTGTACAACGTCTGATCGCGATCGCCGGCGACAATGTCGAACCCAAGCGCCGAAACGTCAGCGTCCATCAGGTGTGCGTACACCTTCTCTTCGAGCGCACCGAAATAGGTGTGGACGACGACGTCGGCGTCGGTTGCGGCGGCAACTGTATCGATCGCCTCGCTCGCCCGTGCGTCCTCTCCGTCAGCGGGCGGATTCTCGACGAGCGAGGGCTCTAACAAAAAGAGCGTCTCGTGTTCGGGGAACGCGTCAACTTCGCCGGCGAGAAAGTCGCCGATCGCGTCGAGAAACGCCGCGTCGTCGCCGTAGTGCTCGTCAGTCGCGAGATCGAAAAGCGAGTACGGTCCGGGGAGCGTCGCCTGCAGCCCGGCGTCGGCGTCACGATCCTCGAGAATCTCGGTCGCAGCCTCAAGTTCGGAGGCGACATCGCCAGAGAACGTCAATTCGTCGGTGACTTGTGGATCGCGGTAGAAATTATTGTTGTCGTAGTAGCGCACGATCCCGCCGGTCTCGACGTTTTCGTGCACTGCAAGCGGGTGCGCGAGCATGTCGTCCCACCGGAGCTGGCCCTCGACGATCCGATCGAGGCCGGCTGCGAGCTGTTCGTCAATTACGTCTGCACGGTACGTTTCATAGGAGGAGGCGATCTGTTCGGACTCGCTACCAGAGATCAGATCGCCTTTCTGGTGGCCCTTGAGGTCCGAAAGCTGCTGTTTTGCCGGATCGGGAAGGGGGAACAATCCCGGCGTTGTCGCGACTCGTTCTGTCATCGTATGCGCGTTAGCGATGACGGCCTTTAATATTTGCTAATGTAAAATATGTCCTGTGGTAATTAGCCGTATTCACTCACCGTTCGTCGTTGGTGGGCATCTCGGTGGGCGTCAGTTCGAGAACAAACAGCGTCTCGAAGGGATAAGACTCCTCACGGACGGGTTCAGTTTGCAGTCCGGCTTCGGCGGCGATCGAGACAACCTCCTCGTAGCCGGTGAAACTGCTGATGAGGAGATACCCCCGGCCGTTCGCCGCAAGGACGCGGCGGAGATTTGAGAGAAACGGGACGATGAGTCGCCGCCCGTCCGGTCCGCCTGACAGGGCGTGTTCCATCCAGTCGTCCCACTCCTCGTCGGGATCCGTCGGCAGGTATGGCGGATTAAAACAGACGACGTCGAACGATCGTCTGGCGAAGGGATCGAGCATGTTTGCCCGGACTGCCGTCACGCCCCGGTCACGCGCGGCTGTACACGCGAACGGATTGATGTCGCTCGCGTACACCGAGGCTTTGGTTTCGCGTTCCAGCCGTTCGGCGACCCATCCCGATCCAGTCCCGACTTCGAGCACGCGATCGCCGGACTCAACCACGTCGACAACAACGTCGGCCAATAGCGCCGAGTCTTCGGCTGGCTGGTAGACACGAGTCTCTTGGCCGCGACGATCGGCTAACCGTCGCTTGCTGTCGTTGGTCATTCGTCAGCTGCAGCGATCATTCATTTCCCCCATCCGTTGACACATCGGCACCAGCCGTCTGCTGTCGGCTGTCAGCCTCACGAGGGCTGCGCTCGTCGAGTCGGAAGCCGCCGGTTTCTGCTCTGGCCATGAGTTCGCGCTGCGGGAACGGGATCTTGATTTCCTCGGCCTCGAAGGCCGAGACGACGGCTTCGATCACCGCGGTCTGGGTCTTCCACCGCCGCCGAGCCGATGGATTGTCGATCCAAAAGCGAACGCCAAGCACGATCGCCGAATCGCCGACACGCTTGTGAACAACCTTTGGCTCAGGGCGATCGAGAACCTGATCGACGCGCTCGACCGCCTGCTGGGCGACTGCCGCGGCCGACTCGAGATCGCTTCCGTAGTCGACACCAACCTCGACTTCGATCCGGAGTCGCCCGTTTTCGGTTCGGTTCGTGACTGCCGTCCCGCTGACCGTGTCGTTTGGGATTACCACGAGTTCGCCGTCGAAGGTCCGGATTCGGGTATTCATGATCGTGATCTCCGTGACGCGACCCTCGTTTTCGCCAACGACGATCCAATCGCCGACGGTGAATGGTCGTGAGAACATGATGACGAACCCCGCGAGAACCGCGCCAAGCGTCTGTCGGGCCGCCATCCCAACGACAAGTCCCAGAAAGCCTGCCCCAACAAAAAGCCCTTCCACGTTGTCGGTGAACAGCCCCAGTACGACCAAAATCGCAACTGCGTAGATTCCAACCTGCGTCGATCGGTACAACACCTCTTTTTCGTGGTCACCGATCGCATCCTGGTCTGCAGCAAGTGTCTTGAGCACTTGTCCGATGAAGTCACTGAGGCCATAAGCCCCGCCGAGAATGATAATCGAGAGCATCACGTTCGGCAGCTGTGCACCCAGATCTAAGCTCTGATAGGCGTCGACGAGTGCGCCCGAAAGCCCCCAGATAGCAATAATTGCAAATGCTCCACTGGCAGTCAGGGCTGCGATCACCGTCGAGATTGCGAGGTTCGTCAGCGGAGCAATCTCGCCCGCTCGATGACGACGGAATCGCCCGAGCAGATGTGTCCCGACGATGATCACAAAGAGGACACCAAGCGTGACCGCGACCCGTTCGGGCGTCACCGTAATATCTCCGGGCGACGATTGACCGAGGAGACGAGACAGGATCGCGTCGACGCTCACAAAGTCAGCCATTGGCTCATCCTCCGTCACCATCCTGGCGGCCCTCGTCGAACCCGTGCGCCGCGGCGATCGCTGTCAGCTCCGCGAACGTCTTCGGGGCCAGTGCGCCAGCCCGTTTGCGGAGTAGCTCATCGTCCGCGGCTTCGATCACTGCCGCTGGTCGATCGATGCCAGAGATGTGAGTCGTGTTCCGAATTCCGTTTCTGATCGTCTTCCGTCGCTGGGTAAACAACGCCTTGACGAAGTCAAAAAAGAATGCTTCGTCGTCGACGGTGTAATCGGGCTTGCGCGGGATACAGCGGACGATCGCGCTCTGGACCGCCGGCGGCGGATCGAACGCCTCCCGTGGCACGTGCTCTGCAATCGAGACATCTGCGTAGTGCTGTGCGCCGACCGACAGGCGGCCGTACTCAGATGTGCCGGCCTCGGCGACCATTCGCTCGGCAAACTCACGCTGGAAGGTCAATACCATCGGAATCGACAGGGGAAACAGGCGAAACGAGATCTCACTGGAGACGCCGTACGGGAGGTTCGACACACAGGCGGTGACGCCTTCAGGGAAGGCCACTTCGAGAGCATCGCCGGCAACGACCTGGAGTCGGTCCTCCGCAATCGCCGTTGCAAACTCGGTACGGAGATGCGCAACGAACGTGTCGTCGCGCTCGACGACTGTCAACCGATCGGCAACCGTGAGCAGCCGATCCGTTAACACGCCGGGACCGCCCCCGATTTCGAGGATATGGCTCCGATCGGCGTCTTCGGGGAGGTACGTCGGGATTCGATCAACGACACGATCGTCGACGAGAAAGTGCTGGTCGAACTCGGGGTTACCCGACGCACCCGCTCGGCGGATGAGTGCATCCGGATCTCTCGACCCGTCGGGTTGGTCACCGCCCGCCGAGGCCGGCGATCGACTGCCAGCGGACGGTGCGCGTTGATCGCTCATTGCCGGTCGATAATCAGGGCAGCGGTGTAAACGTCTCGTTTCGCCTAGGGCCAAGAGATTGCTCTTATTCGGTTGCCCGCCCCACTATGAGCGCGGTTCTCCCGGCCGAACGAAGGCGCGGTACTTGAGATCATCCTCACGGAGTTCTTCGAGAATGCGCTCTTTGATCGTCTCTTTCGGACTGTGCAGTCCCGAAATTCGATCGGTGAGGTCCTCGAAACTCTCGAAGGGCCCGCGCTTGCGCTCGTCGAGGATGCCGTTTCTGAGCTTTTTGCCGATCCCCGGGAGGAGGTTCAACTGATGAAGCCGAAGCGTGATCGGCTGGGCGTCGTTGTAGAAATCGACGAAGCGGCGCTCGTCGTCATCGATGATATCGGCGACCGCGTATTCCAGTTCTGATTTGGCCCCACCGGAGAGATCGTCGTACTCGACGAGACGGTACCGATCGACAATCTCCGGGTCTGGCTCCGGGTCGATCTGGAGTTCGTCGCCAATAGACAGGTCCGCATCGTCGGTCAGCGAGAGTTCATACAGGCCGAACGACTCGATATCCATTGCGTAGGCGATCGACGATTTCTGGTACTGTGGACGGTCGTCGTCGGCGCGACCGTGAGGGAGATAATCCAGAACGAGGGCGGCGCTCGTCTCGTCGGACTCAGTGTCGCCAGCGTCCGTGGGTGAAGACATACTGATACGTACGCGAAGCTGATACTTAAAAACAGGCCCGTCTAGCGATCGCCGTCGACCTCAGGCGTATTTCGCGACGATGTTGAGGATCTCGTCGAGTTCCTCGCCGTCGAGGGCGAATCGCTCTTTCGCGAAGACTGACCGAAGTTCGGTTCGATCCTGCGGCAGCAGGTCGGCAATCTTGTGGGCGATCGCGTTGTCGACCTTCTCGATCGCCTGCAGCTCTTCGACGAGCTCGCGGGATTCTTCTGGATCGAGTTCCGCAAACCGGTTGACGTGTTCGATCGCGCGGGCAAGCTCATATCGGAGTTCGCGTTCTTCGTCCTCGGCTCGTTCGGCCTCAACCGCAGCGAGTTCGGCTTTCACCTCCGAGATGGTCATGTACTCCTCGTCGATTTTTTCTTTGAATATCGTCATAACGTTGCGTATCTCCTCAGAGTTCCAACTTACGCCTGTGCGCGGAGGTGTGCCGGCCGAGCGATGACGGTCTTTTCTTTGCCGCCGTCGGTGATCGACACGAGGAACGCCCGACCCTGCTTGCCGACGACCTCGCCGGTGTGGCCGTTGAACCGCGGGTGGAATCGCCCTTCCGGGACGCTTGGATCGAGTTTGAGGTGGACCTTCTGTCCGGTTTCGAACTCTTGGATCGCCCGCTGTGGCGGTGATGCGCCACGATCCCGTGGGTGGTTTTTGAGCTTTCCTCGTGTTCCTTGCATAGGGCCATTAGAGCTCGGCATAGTCGTGTACTCTGTTACTGCCGGTCGCTTTATAAATGGTGCGTTCCCGCGCCGCCGCGACAGGCACTCACACGATCGCGGTCATTGCTGCCTGCGCTACGCCTCGCGATCGCCAATCGCCCGCGGCAGCCGGATCGTAACCGCCGATCCTTCCGGATCAGTTTCAAAACTGCTGTCACCACCCAGAGCCGTCACGCCCCACCTGATAACCCACAGCCCGAGGCTACTGCCGTGTTCGAGCGCAGTTTCTGTCTCGCGTTCGATCGCTCCAAGCTCATGATCTGGAATCCCAGGTCCGTTATCACGAACCGTGATCTCAATCTCATCGTCGCTAGAGATCGACACTGCCTCGATCGTCACCCTCGGTTCAGTCGCGTTGTTGTGTTCAAATCCGTTCTCAATGAGATTCTCAAAGACGAGCTCAAACAGGGTCGCTGTTGTCTCAACGGTAAGCGTGTCAGGTATGTCCACGATCGCCTCCCACTCGGGCTCTCGATTGGCGATCGGTTCGGCGATCGAGCGGATTGACGACTCGATCTGGATCGATCGGGGGCGTTCATCGCTTTCGAGCGCAGTTGCGACCCGCTGGGCGGTCGTGCCGAGATCGATGAGCGCGGTCGCGTTTCGCTCGATCGTCTCGACATAGTGTCTGCTCTCGTCGTCGTCGCTGTGGCGATCGCCGAGCAACTGGGCCATCCCGACGACGACGTTGAGATCGTTTCGCAGATTGTGTCTGAGAATTCGGTTCAACACCTCAAGACGCTGTTTGCGCTGGCGTTGGTCGGTCACGTCCTGTAGAACGAGGGTATACCCGACGAGCGTGTCTGGGGCGGTTGAGAGGGGCTTCGAGGCGATCGTGAACTCCTGGCGCCGGCCGCGGGTCCGGATCGACACTGTCTGTCTATCTTGAGTGGGATCGATTGAATCGCCGTCGTAGCACGCAGACAGCGACTCGCCGAGTATCTGGCGCTTCGTGGTCGAAAACAGCGATTCAGCTGCCCCGTTGAGCGTGACGACACGCATCGACTCGTCAACGACGACAACGGGATTGGCGAGATCGTCGATCGCCGCGCGTTCGCCTGTTCTGCGGGTCGCCGGATGGAGGTCAAACATATCCGATCGGGTGAACGCGTATGCATCCAGCGCAACGTGGGGTAAAAACAGCGCGGGAACGAGATTCAACGCGGCGACCGGTCCGAGATCGAACGTCCACAGGACGTACCCAACCGCGGGCGGAACCGCACTCAGTCCGACTGCGATCGCCTCCGAGCGATACAGCCGGCCGTAACTGACGACGGTGTCGACGAGCAATGCTGTGCCAACCGCGATTTGGGTGGCGGAAACGGCGAACGCGACATATACGAGGGGGCCGCGTTCATACCTGACGCCACTCAATCCAGTCACAGATTCGACCGCAAACTCGCCAATTAACAGCCCGTGTAGCGGATCCGTGACGATCGCTACCGTGGTAGCACATGCGAACCCGACGACCGGTCCATACCATCGCGGGGTCAACCAGTTTGTTCGACCGGTGTAGCCGAGCGCGAACGCAAGATACAGCGTTCCCAGCCAAATTGCGGCGATCCACCCGAGCACCTCGATCCCGTAGCGGAACTGCAGATCGAAGATCACGTAGCCGAGCCCGTACCCAGAGAGGAGTGTAAACTGGATCAAAAACACACCGAGAAACCACCATGCGCCCGGACGGTCTCTAAGGTCCCACACCCACCGGAGCAAAAACAGGGTCCCGACGACGCCAGCAGCGATCACACCAAGGTGAAGCCAGCCGGCGATCGTTGGCATACGACCTCGTACTCACGACCGGGTCAGGAAGGTTTCGGTCCGACGTCTGTTGGGCGGAACGCAGCTTGGAGTCACCGTCCAATGAGATCCGAAAGTGTGCCGCGAATTCCGTTGTCTGTGCCCAACTTGAGGTAGTACGCGTCACCGCCGTCCTCGTAATAGTTGTCGATCCGCCGCTTGATGGAAAAGCCGAGATGTTCGTAAAAGCCAAGGGCGTTTTCGTTCGTTGCTCGGGCGTGACAGCTCACCGATCGATACTCTTCTGCGATCTCGGCGACCAGCTCTTCGGCGTACCCGCGCCCTCTCGCGTCGGGCGAAACGGCTAAAAAGAGGATGTAGCCGTCCCGACGAACACACGCAAACGCCACGAGGTCCGCGTTCTCGAAGATCAGGTGCGCCGTCGATCGGCGGTACGCGTCGGTGAAAAAGCCGCGGCGCTGCCTGAGGACGCCATCCTCCTCACGAATTCGCTCTTTGAGGTTCCAGGCGTCCAACACGTACGCCGCCTCACCAGGCGGCTCAACCCGTGTCTCGACGTTGATGCTCAATATCACACAGATAGACACACACGATATTAATTCCTCCGTCCGAACGAAATCTCACCGCCGGCTGGCAGCTGACATCAAAAGTGTCCCAGCTAGGGTCGACGGCTCATCCCCAAAAGCCGTTTGGAGGGCCCCGCGGTCCTGACGGTGACGGTGGTGTGGATTCGTTGCCAAGATGGACCTGTTCGGTCGGCGTTCGGGGATCGAGCTCTTCACCATTCTCGTATCGAACAAAGCTCAAGTAAAACCGCTCGCCACAGCCATCGCCGTCGATCGCGAGCCCGTCTTCACCACACTGAAACACAACCCCATCGGCGTCTTCAAAATCAGCGGTCGGTGGCTCGTATGACCAGCCCTCAAACGGAAACGGTGTGACCGCCTTATCAGCGAGGTACCCATCCCGTTCAATTTCGACGATCGTCTCACAGTGCGGACAGTAGTATCGGACTGGAAATCCCATGCATACCGTTCGCGATCCGTCGGTTTAGCGTTGTCTCCGTGGGCCAGTGGTGGGATGACTCACAGTCGTGAAAGCGCCCATGCAGCCCGATCGCGAGCCGCGTCGCTCGGATCCTGCGCTCGGACAGACCTGAGTTCGGAAGCTGCGTCGTCAGCCCGACAGTACCCAAGGGCCCAGCAGGCATGAATCCGCGAACGGGCCCACTCGTCCGACAGTAGCGCGGTCAGTGTCGGCACGTATTGCGCAATTCGATCCGGTTTTACGGAGGCGATTCGAGCGAGCGCGCCGACCGCGTTTGACCGGGTCGCCGCGTCCGGATCAGAAAGCAACGGAGCAATGTCGCCAGCGTATGGTGCGACGTCTGTTGGATACTCCTGCGCAATGTCTGCAAGGATACCAACAGCGTTGCCACGCAACTCAGGCTCTGCGGCATCAAGGAGGTCTAACACGAGCGGAACGATCGGAGTCGCTGCCGCCGGATACACAGACGTGACCCGCCCGAGTGCAGTCGTCCCGCTGATTTGATAGCGCGTATCCTCGGCGACGAGACTCTCACAGAGGGTCGGGACGATCGGGCGAACCGCGTCCGGATAGCGCTGTGCGATGGTTCCGATTGCTGCCAACGCCTGCTTGCCGGTCCGAGTCGGCTGCGTCGAGACGACCGATTCGAGCTTTGAGAGCCCTTCCAGCGCGGCGTAGGGCTCGTATTCGGAGATGTGAAGCAAGAAACGAGTTGCCGCAGCATCGATTAGCTCGTGACCACCTGCCAGTTCGTCGATCACCGCGTCGGTTAGGTGTTCTACAGCGTCTGGATACGCCTCGGCAAGACAGGCCAGCGATCGAAGCGCGTACAGCCGGGTTGGGTGCTGTTCGGAGCGAAGCAGCGTCCGCAACTCAGAAATAAAGCCGAGACCAGCAGTCGGATCGAACGCGACGACGGCAGCCAACGCCCGCGTCGCCCCGTAGCGAACCTCCGGATCGTCGTCTGTACAGAGTTCGTAAAGCGCCGATCGATCAACAATCCCCGGCGCAACGGCCGCAAACGTCCGGAGTCGATCGACGCGAGCGGGTTTCGAACCCACGCCGGTGAGATCTGGACGCTCCTCAGGACCGAGGACAACGATCGATCGCGTTGAGGCCGCGGTGAACCGACAGCGCTTGGGGAATTCAGTGACGGTAATCGCCTCCAGCGTCGGCGGTGCGGTCAGCCCGGCAGCTTCGGGATGCAGTTTCGAGGGGCCTGCGATCGCTACCGGATCACGATCGACACCAGCAAATCGATATATCGTTCGGGGAGCAAACCGATCAAAAAATCCGCGCAGTTCGGCGTAGGTTTCGGGTTCAGTTCTGATTTTGACCGCTTCGTCGGCTGCCCCGGGAGCGAACCACTGGATAGGTGTCCCCTTGGCAGTGTAATGGGACTCTCGAAAGGCCGTGAACGACCCGGCGTCGGTCGCGTCCCGCAGCGTGAGAACGGTATCACCATCGTTGATTTGCCAGCAGCGAATCCCGTCGATTGTCACAATCTGTGGCCGATCACTGGGAGGTACTTCGATCCGTGACACACAAGCGTGACAGACGACATTTGGATGCGACGCGTCGGCGTTGTGACTCGACAGCGTCGCGGCACAAATACTGCAGTGGGCGGCACCGAACCGTCCGAAACCCCTCATCAGATATCGTTGCGGACGACTCTCGAGAATATAAGCGTTATTGCGCAAATATCAGATCCTGAGAATCACCGCGAAAAAGCGCCCCGGAACGTCTATGCGCCAGCCCCGATATGTACGGATATGATCGACGAGACCGTCGCGGAGATCCAGGAGATGCAGACACACAGCTCGTCGGCAATCGCCGTTAACGCGACGCGTGCGCTCTCAGAGCTGCTCGGGCGCGAATATACCTCTTTGCAAGAGTTCGAGCGCGACATCCAGCAGAATATTGGCGTACTCAGACGCGCAAATACGTCACATGCGTCGTTATTCAACGCGATGCGCGAGGTCGAACGCTCTGTTGTCGACGAGGCAGCGAGTATTCCAGAGCTCAAAGAGCTGCTTGCGGCGACGATCGATCGTGTTGCCGAAGACATCGAGCGAGGGAAACGCGAAGCGGCCGCGAACGCCGCCGAACTGCTTTCGGACGGCGAGACGTTTTTGACCCACGACTTTTCGACGACAGTGCTCGAGGCGGTCGAAACGGCTGCGATGGACGGCGCGCACATGACCGCTCACGTTACCGAGGCCCGCCCGCGGTACATCGGTCGGAAAACCGCGCGGATGCTCGCGGCGATCGATCGGATCGAGACTCATCTCTGTGTCGACAGCGCTGCGGGCCACTACCTCGATCGCTGTGACCGGGTCCTCTTGGGTGTCGACTGCATCGTCGACGACACGCTGTACAACCGCGTTGGAACGTTCCCGATCGCCGTGACCGCGAACGAACTCGACGTGCCGATCGCAGTTATTGGCTCCGGAGCGAAACATATCGATAGCGGGTTTGTCTTCGAAAACACCTACCGACCGAGCTCGGAAGTCATGCTCGAGCCGATCGAGAACATCATTATCGACAATCCTGCCTACGACGCAACTCCCCTGGAGTTCGTTGACCACGTGATTACGGATCACGGCATCGAAGAGATCTGAATTCCTCACGCCTGCTACGCTTCCGCTTTCCGTGTTTGATACCAATCGGTGACTGCAAACGAGACAACCGTCATGATGACGAAGGCCGCGATCTCCGGGCCCGGATCGATCCAGCCGAGCGAGACAATCACGGCCGCTAAGAATACCAGTATCGCGGCAACGATCGACACACGAAGTAGATCAACCATACCACGTGATGAGTTCCGGGTCGCAAAATCATTTCGTTGATTGGCTCGGCAATCGCTGCTTCAGGCCGTTCGTCGACGGCGCAGACCAACACGGTCTCGCCGCGATCGCTCGCATCTTTTTTCTTGGAATTCAAAATATCAATAATATTAGAATCAAGAAACGTCAATAATCTCAGGCGTGAGTGTCATGTTTGAGGGCATAATCATTATCACGTTCCTTATCGTATCTTGATAGTTGAGGCAGGTGTACATGAATTACCGTCCCCGGGACACACCGTTTTGCGACATAGCGTACCTCACGCGGTCCGAGCATCGCGTTTCGACGTTGATAGCTCTAACAGAGCGCCCCCGGAGCCGCTCGGAACTGTGCGAGTTGGCTGGAGTTTCATCTTCCACGATGCGCCGTACGCTGGACGAGTTTGACGATCGGCTCTGGGTTCGCAAAGACGGATACCAGTACGTGACAACACGGTTGGGAGCAGTGATCGCCTCTGGGATGGAGGATCTGATCGATCGAGTTGAAACCGAGCGAAAGCTACGGGCTGTCTGGCACTGGCTCCCGGAAGCGATCAGTGAGCTTCCGTTCGAGACGTGGTCGGATCTAACAGTAACCACTGCCGAACCCAATGCACCGTATCGCCCGGTAAGCCGGTTCGAGTCACTTCTTCGGGAGGCGACCACCATCCGGTTTCTCCGCCCGGAAGTTGCACTGATGGATTTGTGTTTCGATCTGATTCACCAACTGGTCGGCGAGGGTGTAGAGATGACGTTGATCGATCGACCGGAATGCCACCAGTACTTTCTTTCGACGTACCCAAAGCGCAGTTCGGAGATGGTACAGCAAGACAATTTCACCATTTTAGAGCACGCGAATCTTCCTTCATACGGTGTCGGTCTACTTGACGAACGCGTTACGATCAGTTGTTACGAAGAAAACACCGGAACCGTCCACGCGTTGGTCGACAGCGACGCACCGGCGGTCCACGAGTGGGCCACAGCAGTTTATGAGCGCTATCGAGCCAGTGCACACCACGCTGAACCCCAACGGCGCGTTGAGTGAGATTTCTGCGGAAAGGTTTGAACGATTGTGTTTCCTTCAGTTGTTGACTGAAATACCTAGTATCTACAGGATCGCTTCAGACTCCGAGCGCACAGGATTGCAGCGGGTGGTGTTTTTGCAGTAGCTGGGAAAACCCCCGCCACTGCCGAATTTCCAAGAATTAGCTACATCATCTTTGGATATAAAATTATCTATGCCGAAAGAGGACAAACAATTCTCTTATCGGCAAGAGAGAAAACACCATGACCGAAGAACGACAACTATCACACGGTATCGACCTCGAAACACTCGAGGGGTTTGCTGCACACGCCGCAACGAATCCCGAAGCTGTCCAGCTTGGCCTAGGGGCGTCTGCAACCTACGAAGGGACAGCCGCACACAGCCTGGCAAAAATCGACAGCTACGAACTCGGTGGCGAGACGATCGCTCGTGAAACACGCGAATACACGGTTCCGTACGGTGCCTGGAAGGAAGTGTTAGACGCTGGCGGATGGGTTGGCGGGATCGACCGCATCGAACCAGTCGAAGCGGCACTGTCGGCGCTGGCTGCCTGTATCAACGTCGGAATCAGTATCAACGCCGCTGCCAATGGCGTGGCGATCGATCATCTCCAAACGCGCGTCCGGACGGATTTCGATCCGGCAGTGCTGTTCAGTCTCAAAGGACTCGAAGCAGCCGACTCCGTCTTCAAAAACCTTACCGCCGAGATTGAGGTTGACGGTGAGAATTTCGATCGGGACCAGATCGATGAATGGGCACGGCGAGCCCCTGTCTACACGTTCGTCTCTCTCGATCAGGATGTGGATATGACCATCAACACGCCAGCCGAGGTAGTGGGCGACGACTAGCTGGCGACCGTCGATGAGTGAATCCTTCAATACAGACACCAAATCTCTGACTTGGACATTCCTCTCTCGTTCTGAGTATTTAACCGATAACAAGCAGAAACTTACCGGCACCCGCCCCGTGGTAATTCGCTCAGAGTCAACCTACCTGATCGATCGGCATCCAACACACATCACAGTGTCTTTTATATCTTACGTGGCCCTTTGGCTACAGGGCAACCCGTTCACCACGTTCGTCGGACGCTTCGATCGCCGCAAGAACACACTGAACCGCGTACCCATCCTCGAAAGTGGGGAGTACGTCCGGTACATCTCCTGTCGACACAGCGTGTAAGAACTCGTAATTCTCGTGAACGAATGTATGTTCCCACCCGAGGACGTGTCCTGGCGGCCACCATGCCTCGACGTAGGGATCGCTTTCGTCGGTGACAAGCACCGTCTCGTACCCCCGGGCGTCGCCGGTCAGTACCTCGAGTTCGTTGAGCCGTTCGAGCGAGAATCGCAGGCTGCCCTTGGAGCCGTGGACTTCGATCGTGTGGTCGTTCTTGTGACCGCTCGCGAACCGAGAGGCTTCGAGCGTTCCGATCGCGCCGTTTGCAAACGTCAGCTGGGCCGTATAGGCGTCGTCCACCGTCACCTCGCGATGCGCTGTGACCTCGCCGTCATCGTCGTAGACTGGCCGCTCGTCGACGAACGTCTGAAGCTGTCCTGAAAGCCGATCGATTTCCCCAGTCACCTCTCCGACGAGGAACCTGACTAGATCGACAGTGTGAGCCCCAAGATCGCCGAGTGCACCCGATCCAGCCAGTTCCTTGTCGAGCCGCCAGGCCCACGGTGCGTCTGGGTCGACCAGCCAATCCTGGAGATATCGCCCGCGAACGTGTCTAATCTCCCCAATTTCGCCGTCCTCGATTAGCCCCTTCGCGTACTGAATCGCCGGGACGAACCGATAATTGAACGCACACCCGGCTGGAACAGCCGCGTCAGCGGCGGCGTCGCGCATCCGCTCGGCCGTCTTGAGCGTCGGAGCAAGCGGCTTCTCACAGAGCACTGGGACGCCGGCTTCCAGCGCCGCGATCGAGGGCTCCTCGTGGAGGTGATTCGGCCCGAGGTTGTAAAAGACGTCAACTGAATCGATCGCATCCTCCCAGTCGGTTGAGACCTGATCGAATCCAAACCGATCGGCCGCCTCCCGGAGTTCGGCTTCGTTGCGGCCGATCAGCGTATGGCGGTTGATTTCCGGCCCGTCCGGAAAGAACATCGCCTGCCGCGCCAGCGCGTTCGAGTGTGCTTTGCCTATAAACCGATACCCCAGCATGCCGATGTCGATCGTCTCAGTCATTGTATACGTGTCGTGGTGCTTTCAACTGCGTTACCCAGCAGCCGGTTACTCCGCCCAGTACGCTTCGCCCGGTTCTGTCGAAAATACCGCCCGTCCGAGCACGTCGATCGCCTTTTCCAGACCCTCCCGTGAGGATGTTAACGAGTCTTCGTGTTCGATCGATAGTGCCCCCTCGTAGCCGACCATTCGCAGCGTCGACACGACGTCCTTCCAGTGCTCCTCGCCATGACCGTAGCCGATCGAGCGGAACAGCCACGAGCGATCGGACTCGTCGGTGTACGGCGTCGTATCGAGCACACCTTTCTCGTGGGCGTTCGACTCGTAGATGCGGGTATCCTTGGCGTGAACGTGGTGAATCGCGTCATGCTCGCCGAGATAGCGTATCGCCTCGGATACGTCGATTCCCTGCCAGTAGAGATGCGAGGGATCGAAGTTCGCGCCGATCCGATCGTTTGTGACCTCTCGAAGCCGGACGAGTCCGTGTGGCTCGTACACTAACATGTTTGGGTGCATCTCGATCGCGATGTTGACGCTGTGGTTGTCGGCAAACGCCGCGAGATTGGCCCAGTACTCGGTTGCGACCTCCCACTGATATTCGTGAGCGTCGGCGTGGTCAGTCGGCCACGGCGCTGTCACCCAGTTTGGAACCTCGTCGTTCGGCCCACCGGCCGGGAGTCCAGAAAAGCACGTGACCGTGTCCACGTCCAGCGCGGCGGCGAGTTCGATCGCCTCGCGGAGTTCGGTGTCAGCCCGGTCAGCGCGATCCTCCTCGGGATGTAACGGGTTGTTGTGCGTTGCGAGCGCGCTGACCGCGAGGTCGTATTCGGCACATAGCGCTGCTAACTCGTCGCGACGAGATTTATTTTCGAGAAACTGCTGGCGATCGACGTGATCCTCGCCAGGCCAGCCGCCGACACCGAGTTCAACGGCATCGACGCCGAGTTCGGCGAGGTACGAAAACGCCTCCTCGATCGGTTGATCGCCCAGTGGAACAGTGAGTACGCCGATGTGCATACGTGGGTGTATTACTACCGAATGAATAAATCTACAGGACTGATTATGGGCTGGATAGCTGGATCGCTCGCCCCTCCTCGGACGACCGGTAGACCGCGTCGATCACTCGTTGGACGACCAGCGCTTGCTCGACCGTGTTGCGATCGGGTTGTTCTCCACGAGCAACGTGGTCAAAGAAGTACGCCTGTTCGGCCCGATGCGTGTTGAGACTGCGAGTTTCAATCTCAGTGGTTGCAAGATGCTGTTTGCCGATCGTGCTCGCCTCGTAGAGTGTGAGTGTCTGGTTTTTGCGATCGAACCGGGCACCGGCGTCGGTTCCACGGATGATGAACTCGTTGCTGTCGGGGCGGTTCGTTGCCCACGCAACCTCAAGCGAAATCGTTGGTCCGTCGTCGGTGCGGATGAACGCGCTGGCAGAGTCGTCGACATCGAACCCTTCTGGACCCGAATCTTTACCCCACTCGGCGATGGCCGCGTACTCGTCGCTGGCTCCAAACTGCGATCGAGTCGCCGCCGACACCTCTGTGACGGTCGGGAAATCGAGCACGTATAATGCGAGATCGATCGCGTGCACGCCAATATCGATGAGCGAGCCACCGCCGGAGACCTCCTTCGAGGTGAACCACGAACCTCGGCCGGGGATGCCGCGCTGGCGGACGTAGTTCGCTTCGATGTGTGTGAGGTCGCCGAAACGTCCTGTTTGTTGGTAGCCGTTGATAACCTCGACGGGATTCAAAAAGCGGTTGTTGAATCCAACCATGCAGAAGCCTTCGGCGTCGCTTGCTGCAGTGGCAATTCGCTCGGCGCTTTCGAGCGTGTGCGCGAGAGGCTTTTCTAACAAGACGTCGAGACCGGCCTCGAGTGCAGCGACGGCGTACTCCTCGTGGAAGCGGTTCGGGGTGGTGATAAGAACCGCGTCGACACGGTCGAACAGCGCATCGGCGTCTGCGTACGTCTTGACACTGAACTTTTCGGCGAAGTCCTCGCGAGCCGACTCGTTGATATCCATACCGCCGACGAGCGTCGAGTCGTGCGCCTCGAATTGTTCGGCGTGGTGGTGGCCGATTCCGCCAAGCCCGACGATGCCGACCGCGATCGATGAGTCCTCTGTCATTGTCTAAAATTTCACTACACCAGTTGTTAAACGTCTCGTTCCGAAGCGCCAGCAATAAAAACGGAGTCCAGATGTACGAATCGATCGGTTCAGTCGTCGCTGCCGACCTCAGCGTCTGCTCCGCCTGCGCCGGTGCTGTCGATCGGTGCGATCTGGTGGGTAATCGCGTTGCCGGTCGCTGTATCGAAGAGGTGCGTCTTGGCGCGATCGAGAACGACTTCGACCTCCTGTTCTTCCTCAATTGCTGTGTCGGGATCAACGCTAATCAACAACTGTCCCGGCATAATTCCCTTTTCCATATCTGATTCGGCTTCCTCGTCGAACTTCAGGTACGCGAAGATCTCGTTGCCCATCGGTTCGAGGACGTCTGTGTACGCCGTCAGTGGTGGTGTGGGATCTGCGGCCTCGCGGCTGTTCCGCGAGAGGAATACGTCCTCTGGGCGGACACCGAGCGTCACGTCTGCGCCCGTCGAGAGGTTGTACGCTGCGGGATTGAACGGGATGGTCACATCATCGGAGTTGAACCCGTTGTCTGTGATCCGTCCCTCGACGAAGTTCATCGACGGTGAGCCGATAAAGCCGGCGACAAAGAGGTTTTGCGGCTCATTGTAACAGACCAACGGTGGATCGATCTGCTGGAGCTGCCCCGCATTGATGACGGCGATCCGATCGCTCATCGTCATCGCCTCCGCCTGATCGTGGGTGACGTAGATGATCGTCGTGTCGAGTTCTTTGTGGAGTCGCTGGAGCTCCGTCCGCATGTGGACGCGAAGCTTCGCGTCGAGGTTCGCAAGCGGCTCGTCCATGAGGAACACGTCAGGATTGCGGACGATCGCCCGCGCGATCGCGACCCGCTGGCGCTGTCCGCCCGACATCTCGTCGGGCATCCGGTCCATCATGCCGCCGAGTTGGACGACCTCTGCAGCCTTTTCGACCCGACGATCGATCTCGTCTTTGTCGTACTTGCGGAGCCGCAGTCCGAAGCTGATGTTCTCGTAGACGTCCATGTGCGGGAACAACGCGATGTTCTGGAACACCATCGAGATCCCGCGATCTTTCGGCGGCAGGTTCGTGACGTCTCTCCCGCCGATGATCACCTTCCCCTCGGTTGGGGTGGTGAGTCCAGCGATCGTCTCCATCGTGGTCGACTTGCCACAGCCGGATGGACCGACGAAGGTGACGAACTCGCCGTGTTTGATGTCGAGATTCATATCATCGACTGCCGTTACATCTTCGTACCGTTTCGTGATGTTTTCGAGGGTTACGTCTGCCATAGTTTACTCCTTGAGTGCTCCTGCGGTGAGCCCGCTGACAATCTTTTCCTGTGCAACGACCACGAGGATCGCAACCGGTAGGACGCCGACGATACTCGCAGCAGCCATGAGATTAAATAGTGTCTCGTATTGGCCTTGGTAGCCGAGAATCCCGCGGACGATCGGGGCCCAGTTGTCTGCGCCCGGATCGGTCATCAGCCGCGAGAAGAAGTACTCGTTGTACACTGCGATGAACGTGAGTACCCCTGCGGTCGCAACGCCGGGTGCCGACAGCGGAACGATGACGCGGAACAACGCGCCGAGCCGTGTCGTCCCTTCGATCCGTGCGGCGTCTTCCAGTCCATCAGGAATTTGCGAGTAGAACGTCGTAAGGATGAAAATGGACAGCGGCATGAACAGCGCGCTGAACGGGATGATCATCGCATACGGCGTGTTGTAGAGGCTTCCGTCGCTGAGAATGGGTTCAAGAACCCCGATATTTCGGTTAAACAGTCGGTTGAGCGGCAGGAAGAACGCTGCTGGTGGGAAGAACGACACCAAAAGCACCAACAACATCAGCGGGCTTTTGCCCCGGAACCGAAGCCGTCCGAAGATGTACCCCGCGAGACTGGAGACGATCAACACAATAACGGTCGTGATCGTGGCGATCACGAAGCTGTTGAACATGTAGCGGTGGAACGGGAGTCGTTCGAAGATCTCGACGAATGCGCCTGGGTTCGTTCCCATCGTCAGGTCACCTTGTGCGAGCAACGTGGGGTCGAACGTCGACGGCGCGAGGATGATGTTCTGCAGGCTGCCCGACGGGGTCAACGCAACCATGAACAGCCAGTAGAATGGGAACAGCGTCGTGAACAGAAACGCGATCATCGCGGTGTAGAACAGCCCCTTGTATACGCGATCGGGGTTTTTGATCGATCGTGCGGCCCACGCTTCGATCGGGCCGCGATCGAGGTCTGGCTCTTCTTCGCCGCTTCGCCCGTATTCCGTGTCTGAGTGTGATTCGGCTGCCATTAGAAGTACCCTCCTTCTGAATCAGCGAAAAACAGCAGGTAAACACTGATGAACACGCCGATAATGACGGCAGTGAAGAACGCCGCAGCGGCCGCAAGACCGATCACGCCTGACTGCGGCAGGAAGATCGTGTCGACCACGACACAGGTCAATGACGGGACAGTCGAACACCCGGCAGTCGCGTCGATGACGCCGTAGATCCGCATCGCGTCCATCGTTCGGAACAACATGGCGACGATGAGTGCTGGCAGCACGAGTGGAAGCGTGATCATCTTGAAGCGTTGCCAGGTCGACGCCCCCGACACTTCTGCAACGTCGTAGAGACTGCGATCGACGCTCTGGAGCCCTGCGAGTATCAAAAGCGCCATGAACGCTGAGGTCTTCCACACGTCGGCCACCAAGACAATGATGAACGAATCGCGGCTCGTGTTCAGCGGTGTGGATCCGAATATTCCGAGCGCCTGCATCAGATCTGTTCCGAAGCCAACAGTCGGCTGGAAGAACAGGTAGAAGATCATCGCCTGGATGACGACTGGGATCGCCCATGGGATGATGATTGCCACGCGAACCCAGCGCCGACCACGGAATTCCTTATCCAGAATCAACGCCTGGCCAAATCCGATCAGCGTCTCCAACACGACACTGACGACGGCGAACGTAATCGTAACAAAAAGCGCCTGTCTAAAGAACGGTGCACCCATTTCGATGAACGGGAAGGAACTCGTAAACGCGATATCGAGTACTTGTCTTCGTATCAGTGCCTCACCGGTGAGCAGGTCGACGTAGTTTCCGATCCCGTAGAACGGCTCGGCGGTCCGACCCTCCTGGACCAGAAACGAGAGCCGAAGCGTATCGAGGAGCGGATAAAACGCAACGAGGAACAAAAAGAAAAACGCCGGAGCGAGAAGGAGGTACGCGTACGCCTCCTCACTGAGGTTTTCCATCCATGTGGTGATGGGCCGAAGGAGTCCCCCGGTTGCGGTGTCGCTGTCGACCGCAGCAGTGTCTTGATCTGTTGCCATGTCTACGTATACCAAAAGATAATGATTTTTTTATTACTTTACTGTTCGGACTGCTCGAGCTGGTTGGCGAGGTTCGACATCGCTTCGTCTGGAGCAGTCGTCTGTGAGTACGCGTCGTTAACCTCCTGGTAAATGAACGGCGCCTGGGTCGGCCACACCTCGGTGACCGGCCGCGGAACCGTCCGCTCGCCAGTGTACTGTAGTGAGTCGATATAGCGACCGATCGTCCCGAGTTCGTCGCGATCGGCGTCGTTCATTACGTCGAGAATCGGCGGAATGTTGCCGCCGAGTTCGAAGACCCGCTGCATGACACTCCGATCGGAGAACGCCTCGAGCACTGCAACCGAATCCTCGATGTCCTCGCTGTTGGGGTTGATTGCGAGGTGCCAGCCACCGAGGGCCGCGCGACTGCCGCCGAGGCCCTCGTAGTCGGATTCGCTCTCTTCGACGCCGTACGGCAGCGGCATCGTTCCCAGGTCCTCGCCGAATGCATCGTCCGCGCCGTTGATGATGACCGCGTACGGCCAGTTGCGGTGAAACACCGCATTGCCATCGGTAAAGGGGCCACGGGCGTCCTCTTCGGTCCACTGGAGGATCGCTTCCGGTGCGATCTGCTCATACCCTTCGAGGGCGTACTCGTCGTCTTGGCCGTGAATCATCGTCCGCATCGCGCGGAGCGTCTCGATCACTGGTTCTTCTTCGACGGTAATCGGCCGATCACCGATCGGGCCGAAGAGGTTCTCCCGGCCGCCGAAGAATGCCCCGCCAAAGCTCGACATTGTCTCGTTGAACGTACAGCACGCGAGTCCCTCGTATGGCGCTGCCTGCGTCGTGAACGCGTACTCGATCTCCTCGGAGTTCTGTTCTTGGACGTCAGCGGCAATCTGTGAGAACTCTTCCCAGGACACTGGGGTCGTCTGCCAGTCCTCAGTATCGTAGCCAGCGTCTTCGACCAGATCCTTGCGGTACTGCATGACCGGATAGTCTGGGAAAAACGGCAGTGCGTACAGGTCACCGCTATCTGGATCTACGGCCGTATCGACCGTTGACGGTAGGTAGTCGTTTTCGACGCGATCGAGCACGTCGCTCGAAAGGTTCTCTTGGAGGTTGAGTAGCTGATCCTGGACGATGAACGGGATCGTCCAGCCGCTGTCCATCATGAAGATGTCGGGGTCCGATCGGCCCGCATCGAGTGCAGACGTGTACGCGTCACGCCGGCTGTCGGTCTCGAAATCCCCTGCCTGTACCGTTATCTCGATGTCGTTGTCCAACCCGGCGTCCCACAGCGCCTCTTGGATCTCGTCTTCGATATCTTGGAAATTCTGATCGGCGGTGATGACAACCGCCTCGTCGTCGCCACCGTTTCCGTTGCCACCATTTCCGTTACCACCGTTTCCGTTGCCACCGTTTCCGTTGCCCCCGAGACAGCCGGCGAGTCCGACTGTAATGCCGGATGCGCCCGCTGCTTGGACAAATCGCCGTCGGGACACGCCAGTCCGTCGCCGTCTGTTAGGTGAGTCAGTATCGACCATTACAATTATCGTGTTAGTTCACACCACTATATAACTTTGGATGACTTACTACACCTGTTGTAGTTAATTTGAATACAAGATATTGACAGACAACAGAACGTACGAATATTCGTTATATGATTATCGACATGTTCGAGTAAGGTTCTTTACGCATGGTGGACAGACGATCAATTCACGTTCTACATTTGCCGAATGGACCGTACCCAATCGGTAAGGCTCAAACCGATCGGCATGATAGCGGGGTACATGTCAGTGCTCGATTCGATCGTCCGCCCTGAACACACAGGTGACAATCGGTGTTACCCGTGTACCGTGGTGAACGCAGTTGGCGTTGCACTTGTTTCTTTCCTCGTGGCTCGACGATCTCGCTTTGGGGCAGTCGCGGTGGCGTTAGTTGCTGGAGCACTCATCTGGCTCCGCGGCTACGTCATTCCGTACACCCCACAGTTTGGGCCACAGATCGCCGATCGCCTGCCAATCGCGTTCGGTCACGGTCCTAACGACGCCGACCCATCTGACTCGATCGGCGGCGACACCGACCCCGAGGCAGTACTCACCGCGCTGTTCGAGGCGGGTGTACTCGTCGAGGACGGCGATCTCTTCTTGGCCGAGGCGTTCGAGACGGCGTGGAACGATCGGATGGCCGATCTTCGTGACCTCGACGATGCAGCGTTGGCAGCCAATGCGGCGGCTGCGGTTCCATTCGACGCAGAAAGCGGTGTGCAGGGTAATCGGCTACTGGTCGCCGGCCCACACGATCTGTGGCTAACACGACCAGTGGCGATCGCCGAGACTGCCGCGCTGGAGGCACTCGTCAAGTGGGGTGTCGATCGGGAGACCGCAGCAAAAGCAACGCATCCGCTGCGAACCTTTCTGTACCAGTGTCCCTCGTGTGCGGGCCCGCTCGCAGAGACAACATATCAAAACTGTTGTGGTGGGACACGAGGCGTGTACGGTCATCCAGAACGGAGTGTTCTCGCCTGTCAAGCATGTGGTGCGCTGTTGTTCGAATTCGACGAATGATCGTCGGTATAGTCGATCTCAGTTATCGATCTGTCCTGGCGGCTCGTTGCGCCCGATCCGTATCTCGCGGCTTTCGATGTCTTCGAGGGCGGCAACCAGTCCACCGATCTCAACTGGACCGTCGGGTGTTTCCACCGTGAACGAGGCAACTTCCTCTGTATCTTCGAACGCCACGTCGACGACCTTACCCTGAATGACGATCGAGTTGCCGGTCTCGATATTACGCCCCTCGACGGTCGCGTAGAACTCTCCGCCTAACTCACGGATGTCTTTTACCGCCCGCCGGATCGACGCGTATCGCCGCGGGAACGGACGATCTCTGCCGTCTGCGGCAAGCGTTTCGGCGGTGGTCCAGAGGACTGTTCCGAAGAACCCGGAGACGAGAAAGCCAAGCGCCGATCGGTTGAAGATCACGCCGTATCGATCCTGATCATCTCGCAGCGCGTCCTGCGTTGCGTAGATCGAGTACTCGCCGTCGGCAACCGCAAGCACAGGGGTCGTGATACCGCGACGTGCACGGGCGATTGTCGCGACCGACAGATAGTCGAACTCCGCTGGATCGGGCGCGCGACTCGCCGGCGTGACCAATAGCTCGATCGTGACGCCATCGGCGGTCTTCTCACGGAGCTGCGGAGCGAACCGGCGCAAGAGATCGGGGGTCAACGAGAGTGCAATCTCATACTCGGCAGTCGTAATAATCTCCTCAATGTACCGGAGAATTGTTGAGCGGGATTTAACGAGCGACACCGCCTCTGTGTCGCGGGTTGGCGCGGTATAGCGCGCTTCAAGTTCGCTTACCATCTCGGCGAATGACGCTTGGATATCACCAAATGAATCTTCTGGGTTCACTGCGACGATCTTCATCGGGCGAGATTCCCGAAGCTCAACCAACCCGCGATCCGCGAGGCTTCGGACTGTGTCGTACACGCGAGGCTGCGGGATATCTGTCGAGTCCGCAATCTCGCTGGCCGTCAGTTCCCCATGTTCGAGGACCGCGAGATACGCGTCGATCTCGTACTCGCCAAGATTGAACCGTTCGCCGACGTGTTCGAGGGTCTGTCGGAGTTCGTCTACCATACCGAGCGTTCGATCGCCCCGGATAATAAATTTACTACCTCTCGAGTAGCACAAAATTATAGAATAAAGTTATGTAAGGTGGCTAGATGTTCACTCAGCGAGTACAGTCTCCAGCCGATTACATGTACATTCGATCTTCGGGAACGTCGATTTCTCGCTCTTCGATCCGTTGTGCGAGTTCGTTGTAATACTGGGTCACCTCGTCGGCAAACGCACGAAGCGGCGTGGCATCGACATCGAGATCGTACACCGTCGTGATCGTCTCGACGAGCCGAATGGCGGCTTCGACATCCGGGGCCATCGCGTGTACTGGCGTCACGAACAATCCGACGCCGAGTGAAGTGTCCATACCCCGCTCGATCAGTGCGGCGTTCGTTCCATCGAGGAAGCCGCTGCCCATTGGCTGGACCGAACCCGCTGGGAGCCGGCGTTCACGGAAATCCTCGGTGGCCACGTAGTACGTCTGATGGCCGTCTGGGCCGTGTGGAACGGGAATTCCCGCAGCGATCGCAATCTCCTTGACCCCTTCTTCGGTCGTCCACGAGAGAATATCGGTCGCGAACTGTTCGCCGAGTGAAACAGGAACGAACAACTCACCAACAAGTACAGTAATATCAAGGTCATTTCGAGAAAACAATCGAATCGGATGTCTCGGCTTCCCAGCCTCGAAGGGCGTGATCGACGGCAGTCCCTCAGCACGGATGTAGCCGTACTCTTCGAGATCGAGATGATCGACGAGGTAGTCGACTGCTGTCAATCCCGCGAGGCCGTACGCCGAGAATCCACAAAGGAGGATAGTACTCGGGCCATCTTGGTGGTTGACAGTGAAATCTGTCGGTGGTCGACGGCGAGTCCCAAACATACGACTGGCTACTCACCCGAAATATATAGCAATACTGCCACTGCGGATCGGTTGGAGGTGCCGTGGCGTCGAACGGTCTCACCGACAGCAACGCTTTTTCACCGGGACCGAGACAGGTCTGTATGGTTGGTGTCGGCTGGCAGTTTGTCCTCGTGATTGGTGCCGGTGAAGCCACAACACGAACGGTCGAGTCGGTGTTTGGCGAACTGCTTGATATCACCGGATTCCGGCTGCTTCTTGCGATCGCAATTGTTGTCCTCGGTGTATGGATCTCGAAGCTTTTGGTCCGGCTCTTGGGGCGACCGATCGCCCAACGGTTCGTCCGCCAGAGTGTTGCCCAGACGATCATCGGCGGGATTCGTGGTGCAACGATCGCGCTGTCGGTGCTTTTGGCCGGTTCGATTCTTGGGCTCGGATTCGGCGATATTCTGTTGAACTTAGCGGTGTTTTCGGCCGTCGTGGGTATCATTCTCGCGCCGATCGTCGGGAACGTCATTAACGGCGTGTTTGTTCTCGCGGATCAGCCCTTCGAGATTGGTGACATGATCGAACTCGACGACGGGACTCGGGGCTTCGTTGACGACATCACGATCAGGTACACAAAGATACTCACACTGGACAACACGTTTCTCGTCGTCCCGAACGGAAACATCCGCGAGCGAGACGTGACGAACTTCTCCGCAGAGGATGAACGAACCCGAATCTCGCTCGACGTACTCGTTACCTACGAATCAGATCTCCAGACTGCCAGAAGCCTCGCCGAACGGGCCGCGCGTGATATCGATCCGGTAATTAAAGGCGGTCCAGACATCAGGGTCGGAACCGCTCGGTATCCGGCTGGACCGTCGTGTCTAATCCAGAGTCACGCGGACAACGGAGTCTTACTTCGGCTTCGGTACTGGATCAAACAGCCGTACAAGGTTGGAACGATCCAGTCGAACGTCCGCGCCAGGATCAGCGAACTGTACGCCGATGCCCCCGTCGAGATGGCGTACCCACATCAACACCACGTCTTCGACGACACGAGCGGTCAGGCGCAAATCTGCATCGATACCAATCGATCAGACCACGCGGAGGCAATTACTGATACCAATACTGACGAGACGACAGACACGTAGCTGGTTACAATTTCGACCTCCGCTCGACCAGTCGGCGATCGGTTCACGGATACGGGTGATATGGTCCGTCGAGCCGCGGCTCGAATCCCATCGATTCGGGAACGCTGCGGGCCCGATCGCCGAAGAACGGCTCGCCGGTGAAAAGCGGCTGGGCGGTCGGGACGATCGCCCTCGCTGCCTCGAATCCGAGCGCCTCGACATCCCGGGTCGTCGTCCGGGCAGCGTACGCGTCGAGACCGACCGCACCCAGCCGTTCGACGACTGCGGTAAGTTCCGCCGTGCCATCCAGGGAGGCCTCACCGATCGAGTCCGCGGGGACCGTGGTGTCGACGTCGACAAAGTGCTGGGCAGCCGGTGGAAACGAGGCGTACTCGCCGATCGCTGCGCCCTGCTTTGCTGCCTCCGCGTTGCCCATCGCTCGCAGCTCCATCCAGTTTTGCAGCGCTTCCGATAGCGCCGAGACAGCCGCCTCGTTCGGATCGAGTGATGCGCCCGACCCCATCGCGAACGCTGGCCACTCGCCACCGTCGCGGTGAACTGCGACGGAGACGACGGGGACGTCGATATCCTGTGTCGAAAGGAGCGCGGTAACCTCGAGTGATTCTGCTCGGGCCCGCTTGCGGAGCTCGGCGAAGCGGTCGTCCGAGACGGCGAGCCCAACGGGGTCTGCGGTCGAATACCAGCCGATCATCGTTGCATCGCGTTCGATGACTTCATAAAGCCCTGACAAAATTGCCTCGGCTGCGGTGTTTCCAAGCCCGAGTCCGGTCGTGATTGCCGGCTTGTAGCGCCGTTCTGGCGGTGGATACACGACGAATTCAGCGGGCAACGACACCCGATCACCGCTCGCAAGATCGGTTCCTGGAACCCACCTGATCGGCGTCTCTGGATTCGGCGTTTCGAACAAGTCGTGAGAGTCTGGGCGGACAAACCGTGCGGGCGATACCGCATTTGAACGGTTTGACACCGGCGCACGTGTAAACGCCAACTCGCGATAGACTCCTGCGGCATATCGTTCGAGCCCTTCGCCGAGGGCTTTCATGTAAGCACGATCCCAGTCGAGGTCTGCGCCCGCAGCGTATTCGGCCGCACGGGCGTCGCTGAAGCCTGTCGTATCTCGCGTCGTCGTAATATAATACGGGACGGGGAATGACTCTCGTTCGCCGACCTCTCCGAGGAGCCCAACCCGTGTGTCGACGGCTCGTTCTGCGCGGGCAATCGAATCATCGAGTGTTCGCACGCTGTTTTCGTCTTCATCGAGAGCAAATCGATCGCGATCGTCAGACTGCGAACAGGCACACCCCGGCACCGGGAGAAACAATCGGTCGGGACCGTCGATCTCCGTGACCCGCCCGCCGTCGCGGTCTCCGGTCAACAGTGCCACAAGGTTTCGACCGGCTACCGCACCGGCAAACCGAACCGCTGATCGGTCCCCACGAGCGTTGCCAGATCCCACCGTACCCTCTGTGGCTGCAGCGACTCGTGCCGACAGACAGCGATAACACCCTGATTTGGCGGTGTATGTGCTCACGCTGGCGTCGAGTGCATCAAATGCGATTCCACCGATCCCACCAACCTCGACGGCGACCCACCGGACGAACGCGTCGCTTCCAGCGAGAAAAGAACGGTGCCCGGCCGGCTGGACGATGACTCCCACGGGTGGGACGTCTGCGGCGTCCGTGCTCTCGGTAAGAGCCTCTGACGACAGCGATACGGTCGAAACGTCGAGATCCCCGATCGCCGCTTCGACTGCCGCCATCGCTGGCCCGCCCCCAATCAGCCCAATCTGCATCGTCACAACGATTCCGCAACCGCTGTGACGAGTGCACTGTCGTCGAGAGAGTCATACTCCTCCGGGAGCGTGAGCCGCAGTCGGGGCCGCCCAACGTCGATCGGTACTTTCTCTGTGCGGATCAGTTCGGCATTTTCGAGGCGGCTTTTCGCCCGCGAGAAGGTCGCTTTGCTCGCAACACCGACATCCTCGCCCCACCGCGAGATGTCATACAGCAGTACGTCGTTTCGTGCGGCGGCGAGAAGCGACGTGACAACCTCGTCGACCTTGTCCATCGCGCCAATTGATTCGGCCGCTGTGAGAATTGAAATAAAGTCGTCGTGACACTGCTCGCTGATATCCTCAATGAGCGCCTCTTCGACGGCCGAAAGGGGTGGCGTCCGCAGTGAGACGGCTGCAGTCCCCTCCAGCGTCGTCCGGTAGGTCGTATTAATCGCGTTAATGAACGATTCGTCATCCGCTGCAAGCGCAGCCACCTGATCACCGGCCGAGACGATCGCGTAGACGCCATCCGGCCAGACGAGAAGTGAGTTGTCCGCGGGCACAGACAGCGATGACAGCGAGAGCGCCCCGTCGTCGACCAAATCGGCCATGCGGCTCGCGGCGAGAAAGTCGTCGGTAACTAATTTGAGCACTCGCTCAGAAACGAGCACAGCCACCGGCGGTAGGGTCCGATCGGCTGTTGTGACTACATCGACAATTGCTCGAAGCATCTGTTCGGATGGCGCGACTGCGATCACGTCTGTCTCAGCAGTTGCGAGTGCCGACTGCATCACCGCCTGCACCGAGTCGTCAAGTAAATTCGCACACATTATATGTTGAAACAAGAGACAATGTATACTTAATTTTTCTCATCTCACAATAAATATAGTCTGGGAGACGACTCAATGCCGAAACACGACGATTTCGGTAGGCTGTCGGAGGATACAAAACCGTGACCCGTCGTTTTCCGGAAACTGTACCGCTTGGTTCGCCGTCATGAGGAGCCGACGAAACGCCGTTCCACAGACCGGACAGGACAGCCCATCGCGGTTTTCAAACAGCTTTGTGTCGCCGCTGTCGCGGAGCTGTTTGAGTTCGTGTCTGTGATCGTGGATCTCGAACGTGTCGGTCATACACATATTGATGAATCCGGAGACAAAAGCGTTGCAAACGCGACTCCAGGCGATCGCTCAGCTCAGTTCGTCGAGGCGATCACGAGCATCTATGAGCCGTTTGTCACTCTCCTGTTGTCCTTCACGGGCGGCCGCTCCGAGCGACCGGGCAACAGCGACCAGTGCTTTCGCTTCGTCGCTTTCGATCGCTCCGTTGAGTGCTTCGGCACGCTTGACTCGATCACGAAGCGCCGAGAGCGTGCGCTCTGCTTCGGGGTAGGGATATTCGTCGAACCACGATCGGAGGTCACGGTGGTACGCGCCGACCGCATCGGCGACGCCTGCCCCGCGAGCTCCGAGGAGCGCCTCCGGCGGCTCTGTATCGGCGAGTCGGTCGCCGGTAGCGACCGTGCGGAGTAGATCGAGAATGTACAACCGCTCACGGTCGGATGGATCTCGTTGTCGTGTGAAGATGTCGACCGCGTGTAGGAGCTCTCGCGCGCCAAGGTACTGCTCGTCAAGCTCTTGGAGCTCGCCGCCGCGAATGAACCCACGCTTTCTGGTGTACTCGCGCAGGCGATCTGACAGCTCCTCGTGACACTCTTTAATCTGGACATCGTCCTCGGCAAGCTGTGCGACGATCGGCGTCAGATCGAGTGTGGCAGGCGTGTCGGTGTGCAGCGTTCGAGTGTCGTCTGTGCCCACACTTTTGAGACTCCCACACCCCGGACAGGCGACGCTGCCGGTGTCGTAATATGACCACGACTCTCCGCAGGATTGACACTCGCGCTTGCCACGGATTTTCATGTGTCTCTCTTGTTCACGCTAATAAAAGGCTTCACTGGAACTGTTTTACAGCCTCGAGATCCCGCTCAGTCCGCATGAATTCTGTCAATCGTCGCGTTGCGTGACACGCTGGACAGGAGAAGTTCTTCCGAACCGCTGGCAGCTCAGTCGGGGTTTCCTGCCACTCTTTCCCACATTCAGGGCACAACAGCCGTACAAACGCTTCAACCATACGCCGTGAGTGAGAACCCCCGTGGAGTAAAATCTTGTGTAGTGATGACACACTACAGATTTCCGTCCTAGTTGAACACGCCGGTGTGATCGATCTCGAGCAGTTCTTTGTATCGGTTCCGGATCGTCACCTCAGAGATGTCGGCGACGTCGCCGACCTGGCTTTGGGTGACCTTCTCGTTAGACAAAAGCGCTGCAGCATAGACCGCCGCAGCCGCAAGTCCAACCGGAGACTTCCCGCTCGTGAGTCCGGTGTCTTTTGCCCCGCGGAGGAGCTTTCGGGCTTCTCGTTCGACCTCGTCGGACAGCTCGAGTCGCGAAACGAATCGTGGGACGTAGCTCTCTGGGTCGGCCGGCTGAATCTCCAGTTTCAGCTCTCGAACGATGTAGCGATACGTCCGAGTAAGTTCCATCTTGTCGACGCGCGACACGGCGGTGAACTCATCGAGGCTGCGCGGATTGCCTGCCTGACGGGCTGCTGCGTACAGCGCCGCGGTGGCAACGCCCTCGATCGATCGGCCGGGCAAGAGGTTCTCACCCAGCGCGCGACGGTAGATCACCGACGCGGTCTCACGGACTGTCTTGGGGAGCCCCAGTGCGGAGGCCATGCGATCGATCTCGCCGAGGGCCTGTTTGAGGTTGCGCTCTTTCGAATCGCGGGTGCGGAACCGCTCGTTCCACGTGCGAAGTCGCTGCATCTGCTGGCGCTGTCTCGACGAGAGTGACTTGCCGTAGGCGTCTTTGTTCTGCCAGCCGATGTTGGTCGACAGGCCCTTGTCGTGCATCATCTTCGTCGTCGGTGCACCGACCCGTGACTTCGAGTCTCGCTCGGCGCTGTCGAACGCACGCCACTCGGGGCCGCGATCGACGGCGTCGTCTTCGACGACGAGTCCACAGTCACTGCAGACGGTCTCGCCGTGTTCTTCGTCGGTCAACAGCTGGCCGCTGCATTCGGGGCAGACGGTACTCGATTCTCGTTGCGATCGCGAGGTCTCCGATTCGTCCTCGCGGGTGTACGTTCGTATGGTGGATTCGCTTTCGCTCATAGTTGTCTTTTGGACATCCCACGGAGAGGAGAAAACAGACGATCGCGGGGATTTGTCCTTACAATAAGTAATGCGCCTAAACTATTTAAATCTACTTACTGTTAGGAATCACAAAACACACATACGTCGTCGGTATTGCTGAATTTGATACCCAGACCGAACCGCAACGTTCGACACATCGTTCGATAATAAACGTGACGGTTAGAACCGACCCACACTGCGTGCGCTATTGGATCAAAATTGGGCCCATGGTCGTGTCGATCGCCGCGGGGGAAAGAAAATTGTACTCTCCGACGAAAGTACGGGCAATGCGCGACTGGCTGACCCACCGCGCTCGATCGACGCCCGACGCGAGCGCGATCGTGGCCGCAGATGGCGATAAAGCGTGGACGTACGCTGGGCTCGATCGGGCGGTTGAGGAGGCTGCAGGACGGCTCCGGGCGCTGGGCGTTCGTTCCGGCGATCACGTCGCGTTGCTCCTCGAACCGTCGGTCACCATGGTCGGATTATTTCACGCGAGTATGCGAATCGGCGCGGTTGTTGTCCCGCTCGGTACGCGGCTTACTCCTCGTGAATTACACGAACGTCTCGAGCGGAGCGATGCGATGATCCTCATCTGCAGTGAGGAAACCGAATCGGTGGCGATCGAAGCAGCTGGAGACATTCCTGTGACAACGACCGGGGACCCACAGTGGGAGAGTGTTGCATGTCTGCCCGAGATCGATCCCGAAGCGGGTGACGATTACGAGTGGTCCCGAAAAGACACCCAGCTCTTGTTGTCGACATCTGGATCAACGGGAGCGCCGAAGCTCGTTCCAATCACGATGGGAAACCTCCTTGCCAGCGCAGTAGCTTCGGGGTTCAAACTCGGCATTGATCCCGATGACCGTTGGCTCGTCACGCTCCCGCTTTCGCACATGGGTGGTATCGCACCGCTGTTTAGATCGGTCCTGTACGGAACAACGGTAGTTATCCGACCGTCCTTCGATCCAGGTGGTGCGGCCGACGATATCGATCGCTACGGGATCACTGTTGTGTCACTTGTTCCGACGATGTTGACTGAAATGCTTGACAGCCGTGGTACGCTCTCTGAATCCCTGCGAGCGGTGTTACTCGGCGGTGCGCCCGCCTCGGCGAAGCTCATCGATCGCTGTCGGAACTACTCGATTCCAGTCTATCCGACATACGGCATGACCGAAACATCCTCACAGATCGCAACTGCAACCCCTGAACAGGCGTTTGAGCGGCCTGACACTGTCGGGCAACCACTCATGTGGACAGACGTGACAATTGTCAGTGACGATGGCACAGTCGCCGAGCCCGGAACGCCCGGAGAAATCCACGTTTCTGGCCCGACTGTTACGCCCGGATACTACGGCGAAGCTGTCCCCGGAGCATTTTCCGATTATGGCCTCCGAACTGGTGATATCGGCTACGTCGATGACACGGGCTACTTATTCGTCTCAAACCGGATCGACGATCGGATCATTACCGGCGGGGAAAACGTCGATCCCGGCGAAGTAGCCGAAGTACTGTGCGCTGAACCGAAAATCGAGGACGCAGCAGTTGTCGGCATCGACGACGAAACGTGGGGCCAACGGGTCGCCGCCCTTGTTGTGAGAAACGACGACTCGTTGACTGCCGAAGCGGTGGATTCCTACTGTCGCGAGCGGCTCGCCGGCTACAAGATCCCGCGATTTCTGGTGTTTGCCACCGAAATTCCACGGACCGTGTCAGGAACGATCGACCGGGAGGCGGTCCGCGATCGACTTGCAGCATTCGCCGATCGTGCCCGTGAGGCACACGGCATTCCCGACGCCGAAACCGAGGACGTACTCGTGCCCGAAGATCTCATTGCCGGGGACGAACACCCTGAGTCGAGAGACCAGGAAACCAATCCGCAATCTCAGCCAGATGACAAAAAAGCGTCGTAAATAAATCGTAAACTGGTTGTTTGTGATTCCATCGATGTTTTGCCTCCTGCCTCCTGAAATGAGGTATGGAGCTACTTGATGACAGCATCGTCCCGGAACACGCACGAGCGATCAAGGCGGACGCACGCACGTTCGCGAACGAGCATATCGCCCCGAACGCTGAAGCGTACTACGACAACGGCGAGTATCCCTGGGAAGTGCTTGAGGCGGGGATGGACGCCGGGTTGATCGCTCAAGATATCGGTGAGGAGTACGGCGGCAAAGGGCTCGATTTGACCCAAATTTTGGCGATCGCCGAGGAGTTCTACCGCGCAGACGCCGGGATCGCCCTGACGCTGCAGCTCGCCAGCTTCGGCTGTGAGCTGGTCGAAACGTACGGCAGCGACGAACAGAAAGAACAGTACCTCCGGCCGGTTGCCGAGAACGAACAAATCTCGGGACTTGCGGTATCAGAGCCAGAGACTGGATCGGACCTGGCCGGCATGGACACGACCGCCGAGAAAGTCGAGGGAGGCTACGAGATTACGGGCGAGAAGTACTGGGTTGGCAACGCGGTCGAGGCCGACTGGCTCACCCTCTACGCGAAGACCGGCGACAGCGAGGATCGCTACAGCAACTATTCGATGTTTATTGTCGAAACCGACTCCGAAGGATACGAGGCCGAACACATCCCCGAGAAGATCGGCATGCGCGCCTCGAAACAGGGCCACATTGTCCTAGACGAGTGTTTTGTCCCCGAGGAGAACTTGGTCGGCACGGAGGGTGGGGGCTTCTACATGCTTGCGGACTTTTTCAACCACGGGCGGATAATCGTCGGCGGCCACGGGCTCGGACTCGCCGCTGCGGCGATCGAAGAGGCCGAGGCGTTTGTCGCCGAGCGCGAGGCGTTTGGCCGATCGATCTCTGAGTTTCAGGCAGTGCAACACTCGATCGCCGACATGCGATTGGAGTTCGAATCTGCTCGTGCGCTCACCTGGCGTGCGGCCGAGAAGGTTGCAAACGGTGAGAACGCCGGCTACTGGGCCGCGCTGGCGAAGACGAAGGCCACCGAGGTGGCAACTGACTGCGCCGAGCGTGGGATGCAACTGCACGGCGGCCGATCGATCCTCAACGAGCGCCGGATCTCACGAGTGTACCGCGACGTGCGGATCCCGGTGATCTACGAGGGCGCAAACGAGGTCCAGCGAAACCTAATCTACCGGCAGAGTCGGTAAAAAAATCCATCGGCGGTATTCATCGCCCAGCCGCACCAGCAGCGGCCGTCTGGCGGAATCGAACTATGAGCACGATCAGAAAACTCGCGCTCATGACAACCAACACGGTGACCACGCTGTCGCTCAGCGCTGGGTAGACACCGAAGCGCGTCGTCGGTTCAATTGCTAACGCAACACTGATCGTCAAGAGCACGGCAACGGCGTAGGTCAACACAGAGTCCATGACGGTGCCTCGAGCGGCCGTCGTGACGCGGACATAGTAGGCGAAGGACACGCCGTAGCTGGCGAAGGCAATGGCACCGATGACCTGCACGAAGTCTGTAACCCACACGAATCCAGTGCTGACGAGCACGGCAAGTTCGAGGAGAATGACGAGCATAAATGCGGTCTCGATTCGTCTGGCGGTCGCAAGCGAGATCCACTCATCGTGTCGATCGGCTGCCGCCGACTCGAAGTACAGTTCGCGGATTGACAGCGACAACAAAATCACAAAAAACAGCCCCACTGCCCCGGTGAGCGCTGCCCACAGCGTCGATCGTGGAGATAGCAACGACGCGATCGCCACGAACCCAAACACACCCCCGACACCGGTCGCGACGGCGAGATATCGCCACACCAGCCGATCGCTCTCGAAGCGTTCGGCGGTTGTCCAAGCGTAGTAGGAAGTCACAAAGCACGAAAGAGCCAGTAAGACCCATCCAATAAACCGGGCCAGTAACCCTGAGGCGGGTGCAACGGCACTCACAGGCCAACCTCCGAGCGAACAGCGGCGAGTTCCCGGCGAAACGCCTCGACAGTTTCGTACCGATCGAGCTTCGACGACGCCAAACAGGTCTGGAGAATCGGATCGAGTGCTTCTGGTACCGCATGATGAACCCCACTCGGTGGCGGTGGCTGGCGGCCAATCACCTCAGTCACGGCTGTCGGGCCCGTTGACTGATACGGGGCGCGTCCGGTGAATAGCCGGTAGGCGAGTGCACCTAACTGGTACACGTCGGTCAGTGCATCGACGCGACCGAACCGATCGGGGGCGATCTGCTCGGGAGCGGCGTACTTTACTGGATGTCCAATTGCCGTCGCGACATCCACATCGTACAGTCGCAGACAGCCCCAGTCCATCACAAACGGGTAATTCCAGGGGTCTCCGGTTTTGGACACACCGAAGCTTACGCCGAATCCTACCGAGGACGGGGACAAACAGCCGTGGACAAGGCCTTGGCCGTGGGCGTACCGGAGGGCATCGCTAACCCGCTCAACTATCCAGTAGGCTTCCCGTGGTGGAACGGGGCCGCGACGATCCGCAACGGTCCCGCCGTCGATGTACTGGTGGGCAATCCACCCACCGGGAGCGATCCCCCACCCAACAACAGAGACGGCTGCTGGGTGAGTGCCCACGCTGTCCCAGTCCGACAGTTCCTCGGCAATTCGGCGGGTATCAGTTGGCGACAGACGGTTTCTAAGACGTTTGAGCGTGACTGGATACTGACGTCCCTCTGCCTGATATTTGGCTTTCATCGCCTCAATCGGTCCCTGTGATAGCATCGGTCCCTCAACGACAAACTCGCTGTAGCGGAGCGATCGTGGCGGTGGTGGTTCCGGTGGCGATTTTGGTGGTTGATCGCCGGTGGCCGCCACCGATCGCGATCGATCTTTCGGGTCATCAGGGTCGTCTGGATCTACCTCGTCATCGGATTCGTTTGCGGTCTCCTCAGCGCGGTGTGACATGTGCTTGCGCCCAAGTTGCGATTGGTGGTCACCGACGACCGACGCTGGACCACGGTCGGTGTCGCGGTAGATCCGCACAATCTGGGGGGCAAGTTCGACAGCCTGCTCGCGATCGACGTTCGCGAGCGACAGCACTTTTTCCACCACGTCTGGCCGGTGTTCGGCTATATACGCGATCGTTCGGATTGCGTCGGTTTCTGCAATTTCAGACTCGACACTCCGCGCCAGCCGTCGAATATTTGAATCGACAAGGGCCGGATTATGCTCGACAGCCAGTCCGATTGCCCACGACGCGCTCAGACGAGCCTTTGGATCACGGCTTCGCAGTAGTCTAATCAGCCGACGAGTCTCGGGTTGGCCGTACGACTCTGGCCGATTGATCGCATCGGCCAAAAGTTCCTCGGCCGTCCGGGTGTCCGAACTCCGATCCATCGCTTGGGTACGCTTCAGGAGGCGTGCACAAATAGCGTACGGTTGAAAGAATCACAAATGATACTGTGTGCCCAGCGGTGTCATTAACACGCTCGATTGCGTACACACCCCATGAGCACGAGAGTCACGCTCGTCGATCGCGGCCGGGTCCGCGCCGACATGGGATACGTACTGAGCGGCTACACAATGGGCGGTGCAGCGGAGCCGAATCCCGACCACGAAATCGGCGACTTCGTCGTCTGGGCCGCCGTGATCGAAACTGACAGCCAGACCGTGCTCGTTGACACTGGCCCGCCATCGAACGCCGAATCGTACTGGCCCGATCCGTTATACGATGCCTTTGAGGCGTACGACGCGGCCGATCGATTCCTCCAGTCGGATCTGGACGCGGTCGGATATGCGATCGATGACATCGACGCTGTCGTGATGACGCATCTACATCTGGACCACGCCGGCGAGCTGTCGGTCTTCGAGGGAACTGACGTTCCGATCTACGTCCACGAGGACGAACTGCCGTTCGCATTCATGAGCGCACACACCAATGAGGGATCGATCGCCTACCTCGCCGCCGACTTCGATGGGGGATACAACTGGCAATTGGTCCACGGCGAGACCCACACGCTCGATCCGTCTGTACGACTGTTGCACCTCCCCGGCCACACGCCGGGGTTGATGGGGCTACAAGTATCTCTCCCTGACGAAGAAACGCTCCTTATCGCCGGCGACGAGGCGTACGTCGAGGCAAACTATACCGACGGCGTGCCGCTGGGACCAGGGCTGTTGTGGGATAGCTGCGCGTGGCGTACAAGTCGTGAGCGCCTCCGAGAGATCGATCGACAGACAGACGCGATGGTGTTGTACGGCCACGATCTGTCTGTGTTCCAATCGATCGACGCCGAGTTATCGTCCTAAGTCGGATTGACGCCGAATTGTCGTCTTAGGTCGGATCGACACAAAGTTGTCGTCGTAGAACTCTTCTACGGCAGTTCAGCGAAAACGCGGTGAACGCCGGAAAATCCGTTCGGCGGTGGTTTTAGGCCGTTCCACGGCGTATACGTTTATGTGAAAAAGAACGAACTGATGCACGTCCACGCGCTCTTGGTCCAGGTCGTCGAGGACCTCCTCGATCGCGGCGTGGTCGATCCCTCCCACTTCGACGCCTATCGCGAGCTTGAGGTGTCGCCGGTGGACTTCCGCGTCCGGCGCGATCGCCACGAGGAGGCGGTGTTACTTCTCGCATCGCTCGTCGTATCGGCGATCGATGAAGAGACGGACGAACGCGAGACAGTTAGCGCGCAGTAACAGAAGCAGCTCGAATCAGCGCTTTTCCGGACATAAAACGCTAAGCAGCTCCTCGATGACTACCCTGTATGCGACTGCAGGAGTTTTGGGGGGTTGGTCCGAAGACGGCCGAACAGCTCCGCGGCTCGATCGGTGAGGCCGAGGCAATAGCGGCGATCGAGGCCGGCTCCGTTCGGACGCTTACTGACGCGGGGATTCCGCGTGGCCGGGCAGTTCGGATTCTCCGGCGAGCAACCGGTGGCGAGGGGATGGCTGTGCTCGGCACTGCGGATACTCGACACGTATACGACGATCTGCTCACGCTTGCGAGCGAACACGCACTCACCGCGCATGCGGCAGATCGTATTCGCGTGCTGACGCCCCGATCGGAGCAAACCGCCCGCGAACAGCGGTTGGATCGTGTGCTCGCGGCGAAGACCGCATGGGCGGCGCTGTCCGCGAAGGATCGTGCGACGGTCATCGAGGCGTTCGACGCGTACGACGCAGCTGGGGGATCTGACCGTGCCGCCGTCGAGACCGCGATCGCGCTCGTGACTGTGGGATTATCCGGAGAGACGTTCGAGGTGCTCTCGTCGACCGACACTGAGACACTCGAGACGGCCGCGGCGGCGCTGGGCAAACTCAGAGAGACCGACGAGGGCGTCCGCGTCGAACCGGGGGCAGATGCCGAGCTCGATCGACTTCGCGAACAGTACGCCGCAGCCGAGTCGATTGAAAACGCGGCGTTCGACGTAATCGAGACGGTTCGATCTGAAGGTGCGCGAGACCTCGAATCGTTCAAAAATGGAGTCATTCGCCACGTCGCCGCCGAAACCGGGATTGACCGCGAACGAATCCGCAGCGCTGCCGCGGACGATCCCGCAGACGCTGCAGACTTTGTGAGTACCACACTTCGATCGCTAACAACTGAACTCGACGACGCTGTCGCCGATCGACGAGAGACAGTCGTCGGGGAGCTTCAGTCAACGATCGATGACGCCGCGGGCGACGTGGATGTCGTGATTGATGCGGTGTCAGACATCGCTTTTGAGCTTTCATTGGGCCGATTCGCCGTCGAATATGATCTCACACGGCCGACGTTCGTCGAGGACGGGCTCGCAGTGCGGCAGGCACGGAATCTGCTATTGGATGAGACGGTGCAGCCAGTGACGTATGGGGTCGGGACCCACTCGATCGACGACAATTCGTTGACACCGCCGTCCGGGGATCGGGTTGCGGTGTTGACTGGCGCGAACTCCGGGGGGAAGACGACGCTCTTAGAGACGCTGTGTCAGGTCGCGCTGCTCGCGTCGATGGGGCTTCCCGTCCCTGCAGCAGCCGCGGAGATCGGCCGCTTCGAGACGATCGTCTTTCACCGCAGACACGCCTCGTTCAACGCTGGCGTGCTCGAGTCGACCCTGAAGTCGATCGTGCCACCGCTGACGACTGACGGCAACACGCTCATGCTCGTCGACGAGTTCGAGGCGATCACCGAACCCGGCCGGGCCGCAGACCTGCTCAACGGCCTCGTCGAGCTCACTGTTGAAAAGGGCGCACTCGGCGTGTACGTCACGCATCTGGCCGAAGATCTCAGTCCGCTTCCGGACACCGCCAGAATCGACGGGATCTTCGCGGAAGGGCTCACCCAAGACCTTGAACTGCGGGTCGACTACCAGCCACGATTCGGGACCATTGGCAAATCGACGCCGGAGTTCATCGTCTCGCGGCTCGTCGCGAACGCGAGCGATCGGGCCGAACGCGCTGGCTTCGAGGCGTTTGCGGCCGCTGTCGGACAGGAGGCGGTCCAGCGAACGCTGTCTGACGTGCGCTGGAACGAGTGAGCTGTTGGATTCTTGAGTCCCAAGAACGCGCAGGGACGACTTATTACTCGGGCGACGCCAGCGACAAACTACAATTGGGTCTCTGTCAAATTTCTCAGAAGATCGGCGGAACCGCTTACTACATACAGAGGCTGTAGTCAGCACGGGAATCGAGTCATATTCGGAAATACACTATGTTTAATCAGCGAGAAATTCACGTCGTTTACGGCTGGCGAGGATGTTTCTCAACACGGTTACCAGTATTGAATAGCATAATTTCAAAATAGCAATCCATTATGTCGTCAGATTAGCATTGTTGATGGTCTTTGAATTAGACGTTCGAATACTGGACGAGTCTGTTCCCCGAACAAGATTGTTGGTAACAAGGCAGGGGCCATTCCCATCACGCTCATCAATGCCATACGTTGTATCCGACCGAGCGTGCAACTGATTGCCAGTGATAACGATATCACGCGCCCATGGGCCATCAGCAGTTGTCGCAATCTCAGCACTCGATTGTTTGTGTCGATTGTTTTCGTCAAATTGGTTGTTAGAAATAGTAATCGAATGACAGGCACGGAGGCTCACTCCGTACCCCCCGTTTGCACGGATAATATTGCTGTCGATAATGACGCATCTGCTGGTGTCGTCACCGTTTCCTACACGAATCCCATCTGCGTCATTTGCAACGAATAAATTCCCAGTAATCGCGACATTGTCTGCTTGGTTCTGAACGACGACACCAGCGGACCCGTTGCTTCGTGAAACATTGTTTGTCATAGTAATACTCACTCCTTCTTCATCGGTTGCGTTGAATCCGTGCCGATCGTTTCTTATTGATGTATTGTTCGAGAGAACTCCATCCTCAACAGCTGCAAAAGTAAATCCATCTAATCCATTATGCTCTGCGACACAATTCGTGATTGAGATTTGTTGAGACGGATCTTCTCCAGCTGCATGTGGATCAAACCCGTACCCAGGAAAATCATGAGCGTACACTCGCTCGACAGCCACCCGGCGGGCTCCCGATGTGTAGAACCCGTATTCCTGCCCTGTATTGTTGAGGTGCTTCCGATTTCCGTCGAGTTCGACGTCACTAATAACAACATTATTGTCCGCAACGCGGATCATTCCTGCAATGTCGAGATTTGCTTTCGAAGAAAATTTCAGGCTTGTACTGTACGCACCCTGCCCTCTGAGCCATGTATTGGCAGGGATCGCGATATTCCCATCAATATCATCTATTTGGCCTGGACCAATAATAACGGTACTAGGCGCATCGCCAACAGTCTCAAGCGCGTCGAGCAGACCTTGATACCCGTCAGCTGGATCAACATACTCGACACGGGTGTTTTTTTTCGTCTCTCCTTTTCCGTTTTGAGTCATGTAGTTGAGTTGGCCGGCACCACTAATAGCTACTATACCACTCATTAATCCTCGTCTACTTGTATTCGACACATTCTTTTTTTCAATAATACAGTTTATAAACTTTATTTCCAAAATACCATATATGATAATGTTCAGATGAGAAATTAACTGAAGTGAAACTCAATGACAGTCACTTAACCCATGACTTTCTCATAATGATGTTATTACTCTTCATAACGGTAGTTATTACAATACAAGTATAGCCCAACCTCCCTTTGTGAACTCCAGGAATCGAGATTGCCTGTTTGAGAAGGGGTCACCAATTAAAACACCGCGCGAAGGGAAGCCCAACATAGAATGCTACTCGGGCACGGTCGATCGTTATGAAAACCACAGTCAAGACAGCCAAGCGGTCGCTGTCGGGGTGTGCACAACATGACTCAAGACCAACTCACGATCGAAATAGTTGGTTCTGGAACAGTCGGAAGTGCCACTGGTCGTGCGCTCTCTGACTGGGGCCATGAGGTCATATTCAGCGACATTGACGAAACCGTTCTTGCAGACCTCTCTAAACAGGGTTACCGAACGGCAGACCCAAGCGAAGCTACTGATGCAGATCTCTCGATGGTCTCAGTCCCGACGCCCTACGATGAAAAGAAAGGCACCATGGTAACGCACATGGTAGAAAAAGCGGTTGAGACGCTGTCGGAGCAGGACCCCAACGTCGTGGCAATAAGAAGTACAGTCCCGCCGACCACGACAGAGCATCTCGCCGACAAATACGGGTTGGATCACTATGGGATGGTCCCGGAGTTCCTATTCGAAGACAGCGCTCGTCAAGACTTAGAGGAATTGGAAAAGATTGTAGTCGGGACAAACAGCACTAAAGCAAGAGAGACGATAAAGCAGGCCTTCTCACCGCAGGTGTCCACATTCATCGAGGTACAACCGACAGAGGCCGAGTTCATCAAATTTGGAAGCAATTTATTTGCCGCCACTAAAATCTCATTCTCCAACGAGATATGGCGACTCGCCTCACACACCAACAACACATCTGATACGGTGAATTTATATCCGGATGGCGTTCTTAAAGGAATCAGTCAAATTTCACCGTGGTTCGGTCCCGATATGGGAATGGAGGGCGGCTGGCCGTATGGCGGGCACTGTCTCCCGAAAGACACCAATGGGCTGCGCGCATGGGCCGAAAACGATCCTTCGGTGCCTGCTCCACAACTTTCGGGAACCATTGCTGAAAATGAGTTGATGACCCTGTAGGATCAGAATAACTTCGGGGATGTCCCCATATCGTTATCACTCGATGATTAATATACCCACGAATGCGGTGGCGTATATGCCGCTGGCGCTTATTGGCATCTGGCGCTGGGGAGTCTGGGTTTTGAAAGTCGCCCTGGCGCAGTTGTACGATCCGTATAACGGTATCGCGCCAGACCTGTCAGTCTCTATTGTCGTTCCCGTCTATCGTGCAGATCCAGACGATTTTATGGAGACTACCAAAACGTGGATTGCAAATGATCCCCATGAATTGATAGCAGTTATCGATCACGGGGACACGGAGATTATTGAGCGGTTCCAAGCACTCGCTGACAACCACAGTAATGTCTCCTGTATAGTTACGTCCACACCGGGGAAGCGGCCGGCACTTCGAGACGGAGTCCATGCCACTGAAGGAGAGATTATCGCTCTCGTTGATGACGACGTGAGATGGCGTGATGACACGCTTGAAGAATTTCTCAAACCGTTTTCTGACCCAAAAATCGGGGCTGTGAGCCCGAAGCAAGTCGTCCGAACCCAATCATCGCTTTCGCAAAAGCTGTATGAAGCACAGATGCGCCTCCAGTTTGCCATAGATTATCCTGCATTGTCAGCAGTTTCACAATCATCGTCTTGCGTCTCTGGACGGACCGCTGTCTACCGTCGGAATGCACTTCTTCCAGTGATTGATGATCTCACTGAAGAAACGTTCTTAGGCAAACAAGTGATTTCGGGTGATGACAAATTCCTCACTCGGGCAGTCCAAGCATCCGACTGGAATTGGGATGTCGTTTACCAATCAACCAGCGTTATCGACATCGGTGCTGAGCCATCTGCCAGTGAATTTCTCAGTCAAACAGTTCGGTGGACACGGAACACAATCAGATCAGATCTCAAAGCGATGTCCGAAGGATGGGTATTTAAAAGAAAGGCACTAGCGTACTACAACCTTGATCGATTCATTTCGATGTTTGCGATCTTGCTGGCACCGCTTTATTTTTCGCTTTCGCTCTCTCGTACCGCGTATACGATTGCTGCTGCGATCCTTATTTGGTGGGCCATCTCACGAAGTATCAAGATGTATCCGTATCTGCGGGAGCACAAAGGCGGATTTGTACTGGTGCCAATCTACACGCTGGGATCGTTCGTAATGTCTCCTGTATATTTGTACGCACTATTCAGTGCTAACACACAGGGTTGGCTCACGCGTGGTGACGACAGTCGCTTTGGATTCGATCAACTACGGCAACGGGTGGTGACTTCCGGCTCGATTCTGCTGGTGATCCTCACAATGACGATTTACATCGGCTTACTCCTCCGGTTCAGGTACTGATAACAAATACACATTAAACACATACAACACAACTATGATCAAAAACAAGCAGATACTGGTGACGGGCGGTGCGGGATTCATCGGTTCGAATCTCGCTAACCACATGACTGAGCACAATGACGTAATTGCACTCGACGACGGTTACTTGGGAACACCACAGAATCTTCAAGAGAGTGTCGAGTTTATTGAGGCAAGCGTCTTGGATGATGACTTGCCTACGGAGGTTGATATCGTGTTCCATTTAGCAGCGCTATCGTCGCTGAATATGCATGAGGAAGATCCTGCACTGGGTGCAAGAGTCAACGTTGAGGGATTCATTCGCGTCGTTGAGCAAGCGCTTGAGGACGGCTGTGATACAGTCGTGTACGCGTCAACCTCATCGATCTATGGAAGTCGTACTGAACCATCGCCTGAAGAGATGGATGTGACTGTCAATACTGGTTATGAGGCATCCAAGATGGCTCGGGAAATATATGCGGAATACTTCCAGAACTATTATGCTGACCTCTCTATGGCTGGAATGCGCTTTTTTTCGGTTTATCAGGGGTATAACGGTGCAGAAGAACACAAAGGAGAGTATGCTAACGTGATCGCCCAATTCGCTGATGATATGGCACATGGACAGCCACCGAAAGTGTATGGTGACGGCGAGCAAACCCGTGACTTTACCCATGTCAATGATATTGTGAGGGGGTTAGAACAAGCCGCTCGCCATAGGCTAAACGGGATCTATAATCTCGGCACTGGAAATGCCTACAGTTTCAACACCGTCGTTGATTTATTAAATCAAGAACTTGGAACCGACATCGAACCTAACTACGTAGAAAATCCCATATCCGACGATATCTATGTTCATGATACGTGTGCTGATGCCACGAAAATGAACGAGGCAACTGGGTGGGAACCACAGATCACTTTCGAGGAGGGTATCCGTCGGGTCTGTTCGAAGTATCATTCTGTTATACAGTAGAATCAACACTGATTGTACTGTTTGAGTAATAATGTCAGTTTATTACTACGGCAAGTGTGAAGACGAGTGCGAGATACGCGCATCGTATTCAATACAACAGATAGAAATTATCAAATATTCTCTATTTCAGCAGAACCAAATTAGATTATTCGCGTCGCCGATCGATCCCGATCGTCACCGAAATGCCTTCAACATCCCACGTCTCGACAGCATCTTCGGCCGCTTTGGGATCGTCGCCGAACGTCTCAGCGCGAACCTCCTCCGCGATCAGCTCTCGGTGTTCGTCAACGAGTCCAGCGATCCGGTCGTCGTCGATCGCGAGACCGACGTCGATTGACTCCTCAACGTCGAGATCGAGGTCTTTTCGCATCTGCTGGACCCGTCGGATCACGTCGCGTGCGTATCCCTCCGCTTCGAGTTCGTCAGTGAGGGTCGTGTCGACGTAGACGGTACCGCCTTCGAAGGCAGCGCCGGTGATTCCCGGTGGCGTCTCCGATCGGTACTCGACCATCTCGTCGGCGAGTTCGATCGTCTCACCGTCGATTTCGATCCCGGCATCGATCTCCCCGCGGGTTGTGCCCTCAACCGCTTGCATGACTTTCTGTGCGTCCGCGCCGAAGGCCGGGCCAACCGCACTCATCTGTGGTTCAGCGACTGCAACGAGTTCATCGAAGGTATCGACGATTTCGACCGATCGGCTGTTGACGCGATCGAGGAACAGTTCGCTGAGTCGATCGATCGACTCGCGGACCGCTTTGTCCTCGGAGGCGACGATCACCCGATCGACGGGCCAGCGGAGCTTTCGGCCGCCCTGCTGACGGGCGGTTGCCGCAGCCTCCTCGGCGGCCCGGAGCACAGCAATGTCGTCCTCCAGGTCTGGGTCGTGGAACTCCGAATCGACCTCGGGGTACGACAGCGCGTGGACCGTCGTCGCCTCGCCGTCGAAGCGCTGGTACATCCGCTCTGTGATGTATGGCGCAAACGGCGCAAGCAGCCGGATTACCTCATCGAGAACGACAGACAGCGTCGCGTACGCGCCGAGTTTCGATTCAGACTCGGATTCGTCCCACATCCGTTCGCGGATCGCCTTCACGTAGAACCGCGAGACGTCCTCGGTGACAAAGTCCAAGAGCGTGTTCAGCGCGTCGTGGACGGCGTAATCGTCCCATGCGTCGTCCATCTCGGCTTTGACGGTCTGCAGCCGCGAGAGGACCCATTCGTCGACGATCGACAGCTCGCCGTCGTTCATGTCCGCGTCGGCAGGATCGTAGCCATCGAGTTCCATGTACGGCAGCGGGAAGCGGAAAACGTTCCAGAGGATATTGAATCGTCCGACGGTGTCTCCGAGGCCGTCCCACTCGAAGGAGAGATCCACGCCCTGCTGGTCGTGGCTCAACAGGTACGTCCGCAACGGATCACGGCCGGCGCGATCGATCGCCTCCTCGGGCGTGACAATGTTGCCCAGCGACTTGGACATCTTTCGGCCGTTCTTGTCGTTTGCGAACCCGTGCATCAGAACCTCTTTGTACGGACTCTCGCCGAACGCTGCGGTGCCCATCCCGAGCTGTGACCAGAACCATCCGCGAGTCTGGTCGTGGGCTTCGATGATGAGATCCGCTGGCCACAGCTCCTCGAAGTCCTCGGTCTCGCCAGGGTAGCCGAGTGTCCCCCACGTCGCAACTGAGGAGTCGAGCCACACATCGAAGACATCTGGCACCCGGCGGTAGGTTGTGCCGTCACGAGTGATGGTGAGATCGTCAACAGTCGGGCGGTGCAGATCGATCGACTCTGGATCGACGTCCTGATCAACAGCCGCCGCGAGCGTTTCGCGGCTGTCGATGACGATCATGTCCTCGGTGAGGTCGCTTCGATCGGCGTCTTCGTCTCGTGGCGTTCCGCCGCTCGGCACCCAGATTGGGATCGGAATCCCCCAGTAGCGCTGTCTGGAGACGTTCCAGTCGGGGGCGTTCTCGATGAAGTCTCGGAAGCGGTTGTCACGAGCCCACTGCGGATGCCACTCGGCGTCCTCGATGTTCTCGAGCAGTTCGTCTTTGATGTCGGTGATCGAGATGAACCACTGATCGGTGACGAGCTGGATGACGCCGGTGTCACAGCGCCAACAGTGTCCGTAGGAGTGCTCGTAGGTTTCGTCGGCCAATAGCGCGCCGTTCGCCTCGAGATCTGCACGGATATCCTCGTTTGCTTCGCGGACGAACTGCCCGGCGTATTTGCCGGCAGCGTCGGTGTACGTCCCGTCGCTATCGACCGGACAGAAGATGTCCAAGCCGAGTTCGGTCCCGCGCTCAAAGTCCTCCTCACCGTGGCCCGGCGCGGAGTGGACGAGTCCGGTTCGATCGGCCTCGACGTACTCGGCCGTGTAGATCGTCCGCGCGCCCTCGAAACTCGGGTGATCGGGGACCTCCTCTGCCAGTGGGTGCTCGTACGTCCACCCGACCATCTCTTCACCCGAGAGCGTTTCCTCAATCGCATAGTCGTCGTAGCGACCTTTTTTCAGAACGCCCTCGACGCACTCCTCGGCGACGTAGATGAGCTCCTCATCGCCGTCTTTTTCCGCACGGACAGCGGCGTAGGTGAGTTCCTCAGAAACGGCGACAAACGTGTTTGCGGGGATCGTCCACGGGGTTGTCGTCCAGATGACGACGCTGCCTTCGCGATCGGCGAGCGGGAACTTCACGTAGATTGAGGGGTCGACGACCTCATCGTACTCGACCTCATTGTTCGCGAGTCCGGTCTCACAGCGCGGACACTGTGAGATCGATCGCTTGCCCTGCTCGACGAGGCCGTGATCGGCGACTTGGCTGAAGGCATACCACGCTGCTTCCATGTACTCCGGGGAGATCGTCTTGTACGGATCGTCCCAGTCGAACCACGCGCCGATTGACTTGAAGTCCTCGTCCATCGCCTCGCGGTTTTCCTCGGCGAACCGCATGCACTCCTCGATGAACGCCTCCATGCCGTACTCCTCGATGTCCTGTTTGGACTCAAAGCCGAGTTCCTCCTCGACCTTGACCTCGATCGGCAGCCCGTGCATGTCGTAGCCGGGGCGATCGGTCACATTGTGGCCGGTCATCCGCTTGTAGCGGATCACCGCGTCTTTCAGCGTCTTGTTCCAGGCGGTACCAAGGTGCATCTGCCCGGAGGTGTACGGTGGTCCGTCGACGAAGAAGAACGACGGATCGTCCGCGTGTGCCTCTTTTGTCGCCTCATAGGCGTCGTGTTCGTCCCAGTACGCCGTCACTGCCTCCTCAACGTCGGCAGGCGTGTACTGGTCTCCGATCTCATCCATATGAAGAGGCTATTCGCCCGTCTATATCAAAACCGTGATCTTGCCGTCGATAGCATTCGTTCGAGCCAAGCGACATCGCCTACGCGAGGTCACGTGTGGGTGTATTGCCGGAAGCCATGTGGAATTACGTGGTCGTGCCGATCGGCGAGTATGGATCGATCGGATCGCGCGATCGCCGGGTTCACCGGGCTTTCACACGGGACGTTCCACGGGTTTGAGCTGTCGATTCCGCTGTTTGTCCCGATCTGGATCGCCGAATTCGGCGTCTCTCCGACGGCGATCGGCATCGTCGTCGGCGCGGGCTACGCGATCATCGGATTAGGATCGCCAATTGCGGGCGTGCTCGCTGATCGATATGGATCGAAACGACTCGTACTCGCATCAATCGCTGGAATGGCGGTTTCGTTCGCGGCGGTGAGCCGTGCAGGATCAATCTATGCGATCGCGCTCGCGCTCATTGTCTGGGGGGCCGCCGGCAGTATCTATCATCCCGCAGGCCTATCGCTGATCAGCCGAAACGCCGATCGGCGGGGAACGGTACTGGCAGTCCACGGCGCGGGTGGAAACCTTGGGACGGTACTCGTCCCGCTGATTGCGATCGGGCTACTGACGACTGTCGAGTGGCGGCTCGCGATCGTCCTTCTCACCATTCCAGCCGTGATCGCATTCCTCATCGGTGCCGTCCTTCGGGTCACCGACGCCGGACGCGCGTCTGGGGATGGCTCTCGATCACTTGGGGCCGCGTTCGCGGCGGTTGTTCCAGACGCCCGGCAGCTCCTCGTCGGCGGATTCGCGATCGTGTTGGCGATCCAGATGGTGTACGGGATGTACTATCGTGGGATTTTCACGTTTCTCCCGGACGTGCTCGCAGATATTCCACTCTTTGAGCCGGTTTCGATCGGCGATCGAACCGTCGAGACGGGCCAACTGGCGTATTCGGGGCTGTTGCTCGTCGGCGTGTTCGGCCAGTACGCAGGCGGAGTCGCGAGCGATCGATTCGACCCTGAACGAATGCTTCTCACGACGGCGGTAGTGTTAGTCGGATCGACACTGTTGTTTGTCCCGGCATCGCAGTTTGGCATCTGGCCGCTGCTTGCGGTGTGTGCGCTGCTCGGATTTTTTATCTACGCGTTCGCTCCGATCGCACAGAGCCTCGTCGCAGAATACGCGCCTGATGTCGCTCATGGGCTTTCGTTCGGTCTCGTCTACTTCGGGACGTTCGGTGTTGGGGCGGTCGGTGCGGCGATCGCCGGTGCAGTGCTCCAAATAGGCGGGACGCCGGCGCTGTTCGCAACACTCGCTGGATTGGCAGTCGTCGTTTCGGCGATCGCAGGGGTACTGCTCCGCAGAACGACCGGATAACTACGGTTTGAGTATAGCGCTCGTCACCCACCAGAGATTTCATCGACCCTCATCTGTCAGGACTTCGTCGATCGTCATCTGTTGAGGACATCATCGATCGTCGCCATCTCCCCGTGGGCCCGACAGGCCGAACGATACGTCCCGATCGCGAGCGCCGCGCCAGTTCCCTCTCCGAGCCGCATCCCGTGGTCGAAGAGGGGTTCGAGCCCAAGCGAGGCGAGTTGCACGGTGTGACCGGGTTCTACGGAGGCGTGCGAAGCGAGCAGATATGATCGAATTCGATCGTCGATCGCGACTGCGAGCAGCGCGGCCGCGCCAGCGATAAATCCGTCAACCACGACTGGGACGCGGCGGGCGGCTGCCTCAATCGTGACACCGGCGAGGCCGGCGATCTCGAAGCCGCCAACACAGCGGAGCACATCGATCGGATCCGCAGGATCTGGGTTTCTCGCCTCGATTGCGTCGGCGATCAGGCTTCGTTTGTGCGCGTACGCGTCGTCATCGACGCCAGTCCCACGACCGGTGACCTCGGACACCGGTCTGTCGGTCATGACCGCGGTGATTGCCGCGGCGGCAGTGCTGTTGGCAATCCCCATCTCGCCGAGCCCCACGCACCGCACGTCTGGGAGGTATGTGCGGACGACCGATCGGCCCCGCTCGATCGCATCGATCGCCTCCTCTCGAGACATAGCCGGGCCCGCAGCCAGGTTATCCGTCCCGACACGTCCGTCTGGTCGGTCGCGAATCCGACAGTCGATGACCGCTTGATCGTAGCGCTCGGGTCCGACTGCGGCTGGCCCGTCGGTTACACCAAAATCGCAGACGATCGTTTCGACCCCGTTTGCCGCGGCGATCGCGTTCACCGCTGCGCCACCTTCGAGGAACGCCGTGAGCATACCTCCTGTGACCGCACTCGGGTATGCACTCACGCCCGCATCGGCAACACCGTGGTCGGCGACTGCGGTGACGATCGTCGCGGGATCGATCGACGGCTGCGAATCTGCCTGCATCCCAGCGATTTTGACTGCGAGTGCCTCCAGTCGGCCGAGGCTACCGGGTGGCTTTGCGAGCGACTCCTGGCGTTCGCTTGCGGCTTGGGCTGCATCCTCGTCGATCGCTGGGACGTCGATCGGGTTGAGCCTCTCCACGCCCGATCACTCGAAGTCCGGAAGATCGTCGGGTGCCTCGTAGCTGGCCTCCCAGTCGATGTACTCCGCTTTGAGGATGTCACAGACGATCTGGCCCAGTTCGGTCAGCCCGGCATTGATCGACGAAACGGTTTCCCAGCTGTTGAGTTCCGGGTGGAGGTCTCGTTCCTTCCAGTCTTCGGGGATCCCCGGCGCATGGTAGCCGACTCTGTCAGCGAAGTCATCCCAGAAAAAGTCGAACGCTTCGAGCATCGAGAGGTCTTCGACGATCGCCCAGTCTTCGGCGGTCACGTCTGTCGTTTCGGCCCATTCCTCGAACGCATCTGCCCACGCACCCTCCGCGAGAAGGTCGCGGATCTCGTCGCGATGGTAATCCGTGTCGCCGACGATCTCCGCGTCGTCGTACTCATTCGGGTCGATATCTGTCGGTTCGGGTGGATCGGGAAGTTCGACGTCCAGCGCCATACCACTCGATTTCACTTCGAGGAGTAAAGAGAACGCGGTCCGACAATTCCGCCAGCAAAAAACTGAGCGCTCGGTGCCCCGTTACTCGTTCGGGCTGTAGTTTGGTGCTTCGTCGGTAATCATCACGTCGTGTGGGTGCCCTTCGGTCTGCCCGGCCGACGAGACGCGGACGAACCGGGCGTGGGATTTGACTTCCGGAACCGTCGCTGCACCGACGTAGCCCATTCCGGATTTCATCCCGCCGACGAGCTGGTGTAGCTCAGAGGCGATTGTACCCTTGTACGGCGTTGCTGCCTCGACGCCCTCGGGGACGAAATCCTCCTCTTCGGCGTCCTCGGTGTCTTTGAGATACCGATCGCCGCCGCCGGATTTCATCGCGCCCACAGAGCCCATCCCGCGGTACTGTTTGTATCGCTTGCCGTTCATGGTGATGATGCGGCCGGGGGCTTCGTCGGTCCCGGCGAAGTACGAGCCAAGCATGACCGCGTCCGCTCCTGCGGCGATCGCCTTGATCGCATCGCCCGAGTAGCGAATCCCCCCATCGGCGATTACGGGCACGCCGTGCTTGCTGGCAACGTCCGCGACCTCCGCGACGGCAGTGATTTGGGGCATCCCTGCCCCGGAGACGACACGGGTCGTACAGATCGATCCGGGGCCGATCCCGACCTTGACCCCGTCGGCGAAGCCGACAACTTCCTCGGCGGCCTCACGGGTCCCGACGTTCCCGACGACCACGTCAGCCTCGACTTCGGCTTTGATGTCGCGCGCTGATTCGATGACGTTGAGATTGTGTGCGTGCGCACAGTCGATGAACAACACGTCCGCGCCGGCCTCGTCGGCAGCGGTCGCACGATCGGTCTCGAAGGGGCCGACTGCGACGCCGACTCGTAGTCGACCGCGTTCATCTCTTGCAGCGTGTTCGTGCTCGCGGCGCGCGAGGATTCCCTGCATCGTGACAAGGCCGACAAGCCGATCGTCCTCGTCGACGATCGGAACGCGCTCGATCTTGTAATCGTACATCAGTTCCAGGGCTTCGCGGGCGGTGATGTCCTTGGCGGCGGTGATAACCTCGTCCGTCATCGCCTCGCGGACGGCGTCTGACTCGCCGACTTCGAGGTACGGCCGGATGTCGGTTGCAGAGATGATGCCGAGGACAGTGTCGTCTTCGTCGACAACAGGCGCACCGGAGACGCCCTCACGGCTCATCATTTCGTCGACATCGCTGACGGTCTGTTCGGGGGCCGCCGTGACGACGTTCTCTCGTCGGATGACGAGTTCGTGGGCGCGTTTTACGCGTTGAACTTCCTCGGCGGTCTCTTCGACAGTCATATTTCGATGCAACACACCGAGGCCGCCCTCTCGGGCCATCGCAATCGCGAGATCACTCTCGGTGACGGTGTCCATTGCCGCCGAAAGGATCGGAATTTGGAGCCGTACGTTTTTTGAAACGTGAGTTGCAACGTCCGCTTCGTCCGGTTCGACGCGGCTCTCCATTGGCCGCAACAACACGTCGTCGAACGTCAGCGCCTCCGGTACTCGTAACTTTTCGGAAAACTCGGGAACGTCGTTCGCCATATAAATCGTCCTTTGGGAACGTCTAAAAACGTTCCGAGTTGGCATCTCTGTGCAGATGATCTGCACACGAATTCATGTATATGTGCATTATCTTGGATACATTCGCCGAGTGTAGGATACCTTCGCTGAATGTGGGTGTCAGTATTTGCCAAACGGCTGCCGCGAGACCAGATCTGATGTGTTCATGTACATGAATACTACCGAGAGCCCGGACTGTTCAACATGAATATCGGCTGATTGATTTTGTATTGATGAAAATGGACCGCAAATAATGGACACTACCGCAATTTGGAACAGAGAATATGATTAAAAATGAACGATCGACCCATCCTAACTGGTGTATCACCGGTGAGTCGCGGCATGAAGCTATGGATCATCGCCGTCATATATAAATAACGCAGTAATTCGTAATTGTATGTCCTGTCGTCTCACACAAGTTTTAATACCTCAGTCATGTAATCATCGGATATGAACTCCCAGCAGTTCGCTGCATCGTGCACCGTTGGTCACCAATCCTCGATTCTCGGGACCTGCGCTACAACGATGTGGACATTTATTTTCAATAAACTGGGAGGAAAACGGTTCGACGTGTTCCGATCCCACCGTCCACCTGCTGATGCGCTGGGTTCACATCGCCGTTTGGCCGATGGTGACGGCCATCGATAAGTAGGATGAGTGTCTCACGCCACCCAGTCGCGCTTCGGTTAGAGAACCGTGTTGGCGGCGCAACCAGACTGTTAGCGACCGTCATGGCGTTGCCGCTCATCGACGGCATTTTTGTTGCGCTCGTGCTCGCGGGCACGCTCGACACGATCTTCGGGATCGTCGAGACCGGCCTGCTGATTTTCGGCGGTTCGGCGACGCTCGCAGTCATCCTCGCGGAAATGGATGGCACCCGCAAAGAGCAGGTGACGTCTGTGCTGGTCATCGCAGCGCTCGTACTTCCACTCGCGGCCGTGGAAGCAGCGCTCGCGCCGATGATCGAGAGCGTGTTGAACATGGAGATTTTCACCCGCTTCGCTGGGTTGGTGATCCTCGCGATCGCCGCAAAGACCGCCAGCTCGAAGGTCGGTGAGTATCTCCCGAGTCCCGGTGTGATCATCGCACTCGGGCTGGTCGCAAGCGTCGAACCGAACGGCTTCACCGTTGGGTTCATTCTTGACCCATGGCTGATCGTCCGGGCTGTGTCGGCCGCGGGCGTCGGTGTGCTGTTCGCGCTGTCGATCGCGGCGTTCGCCCCGACGCTGCGGGGGAATGTCGACATCGATCGGTTCCGTTTTGGGAGTTCGGTCGCGCTGGGTGTACTCGCGCTACCGATCCTCGGGTTGTTGAACACCAACGCACCGATCGCGCTCGCGGTGCTTGTCGTCGCGGGACTGTTCGCGTACGATCCCGACGCAGACTTCGAGGGTGCTTCAACAGACGTGTCGGCAGCGACCGACGGCGGCGACGCCGCGGTAGCTGCTGACGCTGTTGACGCTGATGCGTCCGATGAGGCGAACGCCTCGATCGACGAACTCGGTGAGCAAAAAGACGACAGAGAGGAGTTCGAAGAGGCTGGGTACGGCTATCCCGGTGAGGATGAATCGAGAGCGCCGTGGCTGTGAGAACCGTCACTGAGTCAATACACTCACTGTACCTGGCGTGATACATCTCCTGTATCTGGTGTGATACCCATCCTGTACTTGGTGTGACACACCTCCGGTACCCGGCGTACCACTCCCCAGTACCATCGCAACCCATTACTTTGCGCCCGCGTATGCAATAATATGAGTAATCGCGTCGTTGAAGGACGAATGGTAACACCCGAGCGACTTGCCGAACTGATCGAGGGCGAACGCCCGATGGAGGCCACTGCGATCGAAGACGCCGATCGTGCGTGTCCCGACTGCGGCGGCAATGTCATCTCTGTGGGGTACATGCCGAGCGTAACCGCGTTCGTTACGGGCTACAAGTGTCAAGACTGTGCGTGGAGCAATCGCGACGCGCAGTGACCGTTGGACAGTAGTCCATTTGTTCTGTGGCCCGGAGGGCGATCACGATCGAAACCCATTTAGTACCGATCGCGTTATGAAGAGATAGCGGGGACGTGGCCAAGCCAGGCATGGCGACTGACTCCAGAGGCCACGCGCCCGGGACGACACTCCAGACTGATATACCGAGCGGTCGACTGATCATCGATCGCGTTGACGACCCTCTGGAGTTCCGAGGCGCATACCGGAGATATCAGTCGATCGGGGGTTCAAATCCCTCCGTCCCCATTACTTCTACCGCGAGCGACTGCGAGCGGTTGCGTATTAGTCGACTGAGAGATTGAACCAAATAGCGGTTTGAGCAACCGTGGTTCACAATCCCTCCGTCGGCATGTCAATTCCGTCAAATCGTAATATTACTGTATAACTGCAGCTGTCGATCTGTATTTTGATAAAGCATGCTCACTTCTGGTCGAACCAGTAGATTAGCGATCCGATCGCCGTAGACGCACACGTTTTTGTCCCGTGGCCGTAGATACCGGCGTGTAGCTTCGCATGCGCGTGATCCAAACGTTGGTGCCGACCGGCAAACACGATGTGGTCGTCAATACCCTGACCACCGAGTCGATCGACTTCGCGATGACCGAAGAGACATCCGATTCGGCCTACAGCGACGTCGTCTACATTCCAGTCGACGGGGACGAGGTCGAACGAATTGTCGAGCTGCTCAGGGACGTTGGCATCGAGCGCGACGGCTATATGGTCGTGAGCGAGGCGGAAACGATCGTCTCCGATCGCTTTGAAGCCCAGTCGGAGGCGACCGGAGAACCGAATGGCGAGCGAATCTCCCGAGACGAACTTCGCACGAAAGCGCGAAATCTCTCGCGGAGCACGCCCAACTACGTCGCCTTGACGGTGATCAGCGCGGTCGTGGCCGCCGCAGGGCTGTTACAAAACAGCGCGTCGGTCGTCGTCGGATCGATGGTGATCGCCCCGCTTATCGGCCCTGCAATGGCCTCCTGCGTCGGGACGGTGATCAACGACGACGATCTGTTCTGGGAGGGGATCCGATCGCAGGCAGTCGGGCTCGCGGTCGCGCTGGTCAGTGCCACCCTGTTTGCATTCGCGTATCGGTATTTTCTCGCCCCAGAACTCGAGTTGCTGTTGATCCAGCAGGTAGCCGAACGCGCCCATCCAGGGCTGTTGGCGCTGGCGATCGCGATCGGCGCGGGGACTGCGGGTGCGCTGTCTCTCACCTCCGGCGCTGATGAGGCACTCGTCGGCGTGATGATCGCGGTCGCGTTGATGCCGCCGACCGCGTCAGTCGGGCTCGGGATCGCCTACGCCGAACCTGCGTTGGCGTTCGGCGCGGGAGTGTTGGTGCTCGTGAATCTCCTGTCGATCAACGCGGCGGGAATCGCGACGATCTGGATCAAACGATACCGTCCGAGCCACTGGTACGACGTGCGGCGGGCCCGCCGCGTAACTCTCGAACGGCTCGTGACGTTCGGGCTTGCAATCTTGCTTTTGACCTCATTTCTCGCTGTGAGTTCGATCGACGCGCGCGAGAACGCCGCGTTCGAATCGACCATGCAAGAGACGATCGATCGCGAGACAGAAGGAGACATCATTGCTGTCGACTACACCTATCGCGCCGATCTCGTCTCCCAGACTCCGACGGGGGTGACGATCCACGTCAGAACCGACCGCAGACCCGACGAGTTAGCGGAGTCAATCGCGACTGCCGTCGAAGCCGACACCGGTCGGTCGATCGAGGTGACTGTGGTCACGGCGGACGCCGCAACCCGATCCAGCGACAATTAATCGGCGATTCTGTCCACAGATTGGGATTCGGTTATCAAAAGCGGGTCAATCTATCGCCGAAACAGCCGATGAACAACGCCACGATCCTGTTTTCGTTCAGCAATAATGACCGAGCAGTCTGCCTCTTCGACGATGTCGAACACCAGCGATCGCCTGACGAGCCGCGACAACAGCCCTCGTTCTGTCGCTCCAATAAGAAGTGTCGTGTGATCGGCGGTCGCTGCCGCGATCGCTGCTTCGACGTCCCCGCGCGTGTCGACGAGCGGGGTCGCTCCTTCGAGGTCATGGGTATTGATCCAGTCTGCGAGAAACCGCTCACCGCCGGGTCGTTGGCTCTCGCCATCAACGACGTGCAGGAGGGTAAGTGCACTGTCGATCGTCTCTCCGAGATCGGCGGCGATCGCCGCACACATTGCAGAGTTTTCGTCATCGCTCGTCGGGACAACGATCCGTTCGGGATCGAACCGATCCCCGCGTAACACGAGAATGTCACACGGGAGATCGTGGGCGAGTTCATCGAGAATCCCATCTGGACGTGTGCTTTGTTGGATCCACGATGATTGTCCCCACCCCGAGACCAACAGGTCAACGTCCAGGATAGATGCGGCGTCGAACACCTCCTCGACCGTTCGGTGAGAGTAGATGAGATGGGTTTCAACTGGGACATCGTAGTTATTTGCGTCGGCTTCTGCGGCTTCGAGCAGAGATTCAGACTGATCGTCGAAGCGATCGAGCTGTTCGGGGCCGCGATCGAGCGGCACCTGATCTGGGACCTGTACCACGTGAACGGCGTGGACCATTCCATCGTTCGCGGCAGCGACATTGCACGCAAGTGCCATGAGATCGCCCTCGGTACGAGGGTTCGACAACGAGACCATCACACTGTAGGCCGCTCTTTCTGGTCTGGCCCGCTCGGCGGCGGCGACCGCGGAATCCGGCATCGTAGACGATCGCCGGAGGATGTGCCGACTCAGTGCACCCTCCTCGTTGGTTCGGTCCTTGCCGTACTCCAGGTACCACACGACCGAAGCGACGATCATCGCTCCTGTTGCGAGCAGAACCGGTGCGGGCATTACTGCCAGGAGCGCGAGCGATCCGACCACGCCTGCGACCGGAGACAGCGGATACAGCGGCACAGTGAACGAGGGGGCATACGAATCGTCAGTTCGCCTGAGCACGACGAGTCCGACGTTCAACAACCCGTAGACGACGAGGTGGTACGCACTGGCGGTGAGCGCGAGCAACACGATGTCGTCGAAGAGAATGAGGCCAACGATGAGTACGCCAGTTACTTGCAGCGATCGATACGGCGTCCCGAAGCGTGGATGCAGTTTTGTGAGCCATGACCCAACCAGTCGTTGGCGACCCATCGCGAACGTGATCCGCGAGGCAGAAAGTACCGAAAAGTTCGCGCTCGAGGCCGTCGCCAAAAGCCCTGCAATGGCCATGAGAGCGACACCGGTCGCCCCAAACGCGAGGTCAGCGATCGCTAGTACCGCAGGAGTTTCACCGGAAAGCGCCGAAAAGTCGAGCACGGAGACCGCGATCGCTGTGAGAAGGACATATAGTACAGCGACAACGACAACGCTTCCGAGGACGGCGATCGGGATCGATCGCTCTGGAGTCTGCAGCTCTTCGCCCATCGTCGCGATCTTGCCGTAGCCAAGGTAGGAGACGTATACGAGTGCAGTGGCCGATAGCAGTGAGGACGGCCTTATCGACGTTTCGGCGACGAGCGCGGCGGGCCGTATTGCGGTGAGCCCGTCGAGAATAAATATGATGAGGATGCCGACGATCGTCGCGACGATCGCGGTCTGTGCCCACCCAATTCCCCGCCGGCCGAGATAGTTTAGTCCAACGAAGGCACTCCCAGCGAGGACCGCCCCGAGCTGCGTGCCAGAAAGCGTGACTACGCCGAGCTCAAGCGGTGGAAGGGAAAGAAACACGCCGAGATAGCGGCCGAATCCGAGCGTATAAAATGCGGAGGCGATCGCGAGACCAACCCAGTCACCAATCCCCGAAATCGATCCGAAAAGCGGCCCGAGCGCCCGGTTCGTCCAGTGGTAGCTACCACCGGCGGTCGGCATCGCCGTCCCGAGTTCGCTTACCGTAAGCGCGTTACAAAATGCGATGACGCCCGCCAGGAGGAACGCAAGCGGAACGAGTGATCCGATCTGTCCGCCGACAATCGCGGGCAGTACAAAGATGCCCGCACCAAGCATCGTCCCAATCCCGATGGTCGCCGCTGCACGCGTCCTGAGATCAGCCGCGAGTTCGTTTCGTGTCATGGCCTATGGACGAGGCCGATCGTCGGCAATCGACTCCGCTTGACTCGCCGTTTCACACGAACCCTAATCTGTATTGGGATTTGCGAAAAGCAGTCCCCGTTGACTGTGGTCAGATTTTGTTTTCGGCGTCCTCGGCGAGCTCTTTCATCCGCTTGCCCACGCGGCCTGCACTGGAGAATTCGTCTTCACTCATCGCAGTTGCCAATGCATTACCAAGAACAAACACCGCGTGTTTGTGCTCACTTTTCGACTTGTGGACGTGTGAAGGGTCGACTGTCAACTGCTCGTAGGGTTCAAACAGCGCAGAATCGACGTCTTCGCGGGCCCGGAAGTACTCCATAATTTTCACCATCTGCTCGTGGAGTTCGAGCAGTTCGTCTTTGTGCATGTCCCCGCATACGACAGGTGGCGTGTTAAGCGTTATTGGGACTTCGTATCACGCGAATAGCACGTTCTGCGTGTTGCATCGAACGATCGGTACACTCGCTGCGATCAAAAGACGTATTCGTCCTCGTGGCCCATCATGCCGTCGTCTTCGAACTCCGGTGCTTCGTCGTCAAGCGGACCGCTCGTTTTGTACGCTTTCAGTCCGGTCGACAGCAGGTCTTCGATCGCGTCTTCTCTGTTGAGAAATTCGCCTTGTTCGACGAGTTGGGTCACTTGCATTTCGAGGTGCTCAGGGATGTTGATCTCGACTTGTGGCATCTGATCATTCGGGGCTTAACGGGTGGTTGATTTAAAACTACCGGCGTGAAAAAAACACATTCACAGACCCAAAACGGTACGCCTACACGTCCCGACCTCCATATAAACAGTATGAAGGATCTCACCGACCTGTACCGTGGGTATGGGGATGATCGGCTGCCGCCAGGACAGCGCGAAACCGATCGGTTTCCAGTGCTCTCGAAAAGCGGCACGCCGTCATGGACGCCCGAAGAGTGGACGTTCGAGGTGTGGGGCGCTGTTTCAGACCCGCTTGCGTATACCTATGAGGAGTTCCGCGACCTCCCTGCAGAGACACACCTGCAGGATTTCCACTGTGTCACAGGGTGGAGCAAGTTCGACTGTCAGTTCACCGGGGTTCCGTTCGCAGAGATCGTCGATCGCGCGGGCGTCCGCGAGGAGGCCGAACACGTCATGTTCCACTCGCTGGACGGCTACACGACAGACCTCTCGCTGTCGGAGTGTCTCGAAGATGGCGTCCTGTTCGCCTACGACTACGACGGCGAAGCCCTCCCGGGCGATCACGGCGGACCGCTCCGCGTCGTTACGCCCCAAAAGTACGCGTACAAGGGAGCCAAGTGGGTTACTGGTGTCGAGTTCTTGACTGAACCCGAACGCGGCTACTGGGAACTTCGGGGATATTCGGATTCAGCGAACCCATGGGCTGAAGAGCGCTACAGCTAGGACGCCGGCTTGGTCGCCGAATTCGGCTGTAATGTGGTTTCTGTCTCAGTCACCAATCGAATGATAGTCACGCTAAAGAGTACGGCGGCGCTACCTACAGAGGTATGAGTTCTCCCCGGAGCACGGACCGATCGGCACTCGTGAGCCGCGCGGCGCCGATCGACGCCCCGGACCTCCGGGCCGTGCTCCAGAGTGTGTCTGAACCGCGGCTTGTTTGGAGTGCGCCAACCGAATCGACCGTCGTCGGCTGGGGAGCTGCCGCAACACTCACCGCCGACGGGCCCGATCGGTTTACGGCGATCCGCGAGGCCGCTGAGACGCTGTTTTCATCAGGAAATGTCCACGCTGGAACCGAGGCCGCACGGCCGCGACTCTTCGGTGGATTCTCGTTTCACGACGGGGCCGCATCTACGGAATCGAGTCCGCACGCAGCCGTCGATGAGCAACCCTGGAGTGCATTTCCCGACGCACGCTTTGTGTTTCCCAGAAAGCAGGTCACCTACACCGACACGGGCGCGTGGCTCACTATCAACGCAGTAGGTCCTGACGTTTCTCCAGACGCGGTTGAGACACTGCTCGACACAGAGCGCGATCGACTGTCTGCGCTTCCGTCAACGCTCGGATACGACCCCCGGCCGGGAATTCTCGAAACCCATCGGACGACGACACGCGAGGCGTGGCGGAAGAGTGTCATCGAGGCGACCGATCGAATTGCAAGCGGTGAGCTCCGAAAAGTCGTGCTCGCGCAGGCGCTGGCGGCTACACTAACGCGTACGCCATCGATCGGAGACACCCTCTCGCGGCTCGCCGAATCCTACCCCTCCTGTTATCGATTCCTTGTCGAACCCGACACGCCCGAACGGGTGAGTTTCTTCGGAGCGACCCCAGAACGGCTTGTTTCAGTCCACGGACGCACAGTACGGACCGCAGCGCTCGCGGGAACCACAGGGCGCGGAGAAACCCCAGCAGAGGACGAGTGGTTGGCCGACGAGCTGATGAGTGATCCGAAGAACGTCCACGAACACGAACTCGTCGCCGAGACGATCCGCGAACAGCTCGAGCCATTCGCCGCGTCGGTGTCGGTTGGTGATCGTGCCGTCAAGCGGCTCGCAACCGTTCAACACCTTCACACGCCGATCACAGCGGAGTTGGCTGGCGACGAGCACGTACTCTCGTTGGTTGAGGCCTTGCATCCGACCCCCGCAGTCGGTGGCCTCCCTCCCGAGGTCGCACTCAAGACGATCCGTCGGACCGAGCCGTTCGATCGCGGTTGGTATGCCGCGCCTGTCGGGTGGATCGACGCTGCGGGCAACGGCACGTTCGCGGTCGCGCTCCGATCGGCTGTCGTCGCAAACCGGACAGCCACGCTCTTCGCCGGCGTCGGAATCGTCGAAGACAGCGATCCCGACGAGGAGTGGGATGAAGTCGAACTAAAGTACCGTCCGATCCTCGACGAGCTTGAGGCCGACGAGTAGGCGATCGAGCCCAGCGGTGTGGTGTGTTTCTCACAGATCAGTTTCATCGGTATATTGTATCCGTAGTGTCTAGGGAGGGTATGACCGCACCAAACCGGAACACGCTGTGGGCGCGGGCGATCGCCGACGAGCTCGTTCGCTCGGGTGTCTCCGCTGTCTGCGTGTCGCCGGGCAGTCGATCGACACCGCTGACGGTCGCGTGTGCCGCCCACGGGGACCTCCACGTCTTTTCTGCACTCGATGAGCGATCGGCGGCGTACTTCGCGCTCGGGCGGGCGCGCCGCACCGGCGACGTCACACCGCTAATTTGTACGTCCGGGACCGCGGCGGCAAACTACCACCCAGCGGTGGTAGAGGCGTCCAACGGGCGAGTTCCAATGGTGCTTTTAACCGCCGATCGCCCGCCAGCGCTTCGCGATTCAGGGGCGAACCAGACCGTCGATCAAGAGAAGCTCTACGGAGACGCCGTTCGGTGGTACAAAGACCTCCCTGAGCCTGAGTCGACCGATCGGAAGCTGCGATCGCTTCGGACAGACATCGCCCGTGGGCTCGCCGCGGCAACCGGGACGCCGTCAGGGCCAGTCCATCTGAACGTCCCCTTTCGCAAACCACTCGAACCGACTCCCGTACCCGGAGACGTCCCAGACGACCTCTCGGCAGTTGCAGTCGACGGCAGGGGAGACGACGAGACGCCCTACGTCCGAACGACGACAGGCTCAGTGCGGCTGGGCGATCGCGACCTCCAGCGGTTCGCGGAGATACTTGCGGTCGATCGCGGCCTGCTCGTTGCCGGCCCTGCCGATCCGCCAGGGTTCGACACGGAAGCTATCGTCGCGCTCTCGCACGCGACCGGCTTCCCGATTCTCGCGGACCCGCTGTCGGGACTTCGCTTCGGCGGACATACCCGCGTCGCGCCGGTGATCGGCGGCTACGACGCGTACCTCAACACCGATGCCGTTGTGGAGTGGCCGGATCCGGAGGTTGTCGTCAGGGTCGGCGCGTCGCCAACCTCGAAACCCCTCCGGAAGTATCTCGCCGGAGTCGATGCGCGTCAGCTAGTTGTCGACGCGACTAGCGAGTGGCGAGAGGCGGAGTTCACAGCCACCGATCTCGTCGTTGCCGATCCCTCCTCGTTCTGTGGAGACCTTTCGCGGCTCGTGCGTCACGGCGGATCGAGCGAGTGGCGATCGCGTTGGGCGGACGCTGACAAGGCACACTGGGCGGCGATCGCAGATGCGAATCCGGATACGACGTACGAGGGGGCCGTCCTCTCGACAGTCGTCGAGGAGTCACCTGATCCGGCGACGATCGTCGTCTCGAACAGCATGCCCGTCCGGGATCTCGATCGATTCGGCGAGCCGACGACGACGTCGATCACGGCGCTTGGCAACCGTGGGGCGTCGGGGATCGACGGAATTGTCTCGACCGCGCTGGGAGCGGCCAGCGCGACCACCGATCGGCTCACGCTCGTAATTGGCGATCTCGCGTACTATCACGACATGAATGGCTTGCTCGCCCTGCAGCGCTGTGCGGTGGACGCGACGATCGTGCTCATCAACAACGACGGCGGCGGAATCTTCCATATGTTGCCGATCGAGGCGTTCGACCCGCCGTTTACCGCCCAGTTCAAGACGCCGCACGGACTCGATTTCGAGCCGTCTACTGAGCTCTACGGCTGCTCATTTGAGCGGGTCGAGTCGATCGAGGCGTTTGCGAACGCCTACCGCGAGTCAGTTCGAACTGAAGGCTCTGACCTGATTGAGGTCCAGACTGACGCCGAGGCAAGCCACCGAGTACGTGAGCAGCTACAGGCGGCGACGATCGACGCCGTGTCGTCGCTGTGAGCGCTTTTGGGCCTCGTGGGTCGAAGAGAACGGAAGGTACTTACGATCGTTCGATCGTACGTGTAGGTGCGCGTGGGTAGCCAAGCCAGGAAACGGCGCAGCGCTTAGGACGCTGTCTCGTAGGAGTCCGCCGGTTCAAATCCGGTCCCACGCATTCCGTCTCGAACGCCAGTGAGAGACGTGTATGCGTGACGGGCGGATTTGAAGCAGAGAGCGAACGAAGTGAGCGATCGGGGTTCAAATCCGGTCCCACGCATGAACAAAAGGTGAGCACGTCGGATTGTTTGATTATCAAGCGACACTTGCCGCGTTGTCCCCACGCATGAACAAAAGGTGAGCACGTCGTCGTCCAGTTCACATCCGGTCCCACACAGGGATGTACGGGGCAGTGCCCCCGCAGTGAAGGGCCGCCTCTTGGAAGATCGATCGTAGGATTATACCAGCTGGTACTCCGTGCAGGCTGGATAGCACTCGGAGTTCGTCGAGTTGTTCCATCGAACCAACCGATCGACAGTCGGTTCTTCCGGTAGCTGCCCCCCAATTAGTACCTACTGGAGGCGATGGAGAGATTCTCAAGGTGATCGACTGAGGATGCTTCAGCAGTCGAGACACGATATTTGTAACCGACACACTGATTTAGTTGTGTCCCCTCAAATACGACATAATGATGCTCCCAACTCACGCTCTCGGAGGAATGACGCTCGCGTTGTCAGTAACCTTCGTTGCGCCGGAGTTCACTGGCATTGCCCTCATTGCAGGGTTTCTGGGCGGAGTTCTCCCGGACTTAGACATGTATAGCGGGCACCGAAAGTCGCTTCACTATCCCGTATACTACTCCGTTCTCGTACTCCCGGCACTAGTAATTGCAGGTCTCTCCCCGTCGATGACGAGTATTTTTATCGCGTTTCTCCTCATCGGGGCCGCCGTCCACAGCGTTGCTGATATCCTCGGCGGTGGACTGGAGCTCCGTCCATGGGAAGCGACTTCCAGCCGTGCCGTGTACGACCACTACCGAAACCGGTGGATTGCACCTCGGCACTGGATTCGTTACGATGGATCACCCGATGATCTCCTCCTCTCGATCGCACTCGCTGTCCCGCTACTGCTAACACTCAATGGGCTACTGCATCAGATCGTAATCGTGACCTTGGCCGTAGCGTTTGTGTACACAGCACTTCGGCGTGTCTTGCCAACACTCGCCGCAGCAATCGTCAACGATGTGCTCACACCTCGTCTCCCCGATCACCTACTGACGTATGTGCCCGCTCGATACCGCGAAACGAGCCCCAGATAACATAGTGGTCGTATTTCAACCGGCTTCGCATACTGTCGTGGGCACGTGACCCATATGCTCTCGATCGGAGCACAAATACGCAACCACCAAAGGATTTTGACGACTCCGAGTTAACCGCAAGTTCGAAGAGCTGATGACTACTGACACAGCACTTGCTGTTTTCTTGCTGCAGAGTGCCATTTTCGGGCTGTTTATTATTGCCGTTCGACGCCGGAACATTGCCGCAGCGGTTAACACAGCCGGAGCGTTTGTTCTGGCACTGCTGCCAGTTATCATCCCGATCGTCCTCCCGGTAACGCTCACGCAAAGTGTTATATTTGGTCCAGTGTTCCCCTTATGGCTTGCAGCCGCTGGATTCCTTCACTCGCTTGGGATGCTTGGGCTATACGAATCCATATGGTGGTGGGATCACCTCACTCACACCCTTTCGGCTGCACTCGTCGCAGCACTGCTCTATGCTGGTTTTATTGTCACTCTCCCGGACATTGCGGGGGTCGGTGGCTCATCTGGGATCATCGTGACCGCAACTGTCGTATGCACTTTTGCAGTCGGTGTCTTCTGGGAGCTTATTGAGCTGATTGCACGCGAGGTCAGCGAGCGGTTTGACATCGAGCCGGTGCTGGTCCATTACGGCTGGCGTGACACGATCCTTGATCTCGTTTTCGATGTCGTGGGAGCACTCATCGTAATCGGTGCTGACCTGCGTATATTCGTCCCGCTCATGGAACAGTTCCCAGACGTGACTGCAGACGTGTTGGTTGGAAGTGCCTGGATAGTCCTTGGTGGCTCTGTCTTGCTGGCTCTACTGGTTGGACTCGGAAGTTCGATGAGATCCTAATCAGTTAAAGAAGATCAACTCCCCAGTCGAACTCGTAGCCAAGGTGCCTATTTGGGTATCCGTCACGTACCGTGCCCTATGGAGCACGTCGAATACGTATACACCACCGGAATGACAGAGTCCGATATCGATGAAACCCTCAGAGCAGGCGAACACGGTGTCCTCGGATTGGCAGCGAATAACGAGGCGTACGCGATTCCATTGAGCTATCACTACGATGGTGACCGGTTTCTCCTTCGAGTAAGCGAACACGACGACGATACTGAGAAGGGCAAATTCCTCAAGACGACCGAGACTGCCACGTTCGTGTGCTACGAGGCATCAACGAAGGAGTCGTGGAGTATCCACGTTCGCGGACCGATCCAGAGGTGGGAAGGCGATGTGGACGAGACGACACTCAACGAGTGGTTTCAGCCGTTTCGGCTGTTCGACGAAGCAGTCGAAAACATCGAGTTCTCCCTGTATGAGTTGGTGATGGAGACTGTTATCGGTCGAGAAACAGTCGAGTAGGTCGCGCCCCAGAGGTCGATAACAACGCGTTGCTATTCTCAGCCACTAAACCCAAAAGATCCAATCCAGAGACGTAGTATCAGTCGATGCCATTGGATTAGATGGGCAGCAGACCGATCGATCGAGTATCGAAGGGATGATCGGTAGACGATCTCAGCTCGATCAAGCGGGAAGCCATCCACGGCGAGCGAGTGCCAACACGACGGCCGGCATGAAAACGAACGCCGTCAGCAGCGACATCCCCATAGCGAGAGCAACGGCGATCCCAAAGTTCGACAACACCGGGAATGCGGAGATAGACAGGACACCGAACCCGAGCATCGTCGTGGCACCGGAGCCCAACACCGGACGCGACTTCCGCACGATTGCGGTGCGGATCGCGGCCTCTACAGGTTTGCCGTTATCGACCTCCTCTCGGAACCGCTCGTAAACGTGGATACCGTAGGTCACACCGACACCGAGGACGATCGCCGCGGTGGTGACTGTGAGCGGATTCCACGGCACGCCGAGCAGGTACATTCCGCCAGCAGTCAGCGCGAATGCGCTCCCAGCGACGGTCCCGACAAGCACCACCGACTCGCGTGGTGACCGAAGCACGAGGCCGAGGAAGAGGGCACCAAGACCGAAGCTCACGAGCGTTGTGCGGGTCAGTCCTGAGGTGACGTTCTCGATCACGTTGCGGTTGATCACCATTTGGCCGGTGACCCGCGACTCGTACCCGGCGGGTAGCTCATCGGCGGCGGTGTCGTCAATGTAGTCAATCACCTCGCGTTCGGTCTGTCCTTCGATGTCCTCGACGAACACCTGGATGACAAGCCGATCGGGGTGATCCTCAGGAGTCAACCCGAGTTGCGGCGGGCGGTCCACGCGCGTGCGAAGCTCCAGCTGCTCGCGGAACGGTTCACCCTCTTCGGTGATTTGATCGCTTGACGGACCGGCGGCCGGCGGGCTCGACTCGCCGACTTCCATTGCCCGTGGCGTACTCATTACTGTCTCGATTTGATCGTGCTCCTCAAGCGTATGTTGGAACCCCTGCACGTCGGTGAACGTCTCATGCGTGTACGCGTCATCGGTTTCAACGATGACATACACCACATTAGGCGTCGGCACTGTCGCTTCGAGCTCTCGGATGTCCTGGCGCTCTTCGATGTCGGGCCAGTAGTCTAGCATGTCAGTTCGCGTGTCGACCGCTGGGTACGCTGACGCGCCACCGATGATGAGCCCAGACGCCAACAGCACGACAAGTGCGGTTCGAACGGAGAGAAGCCCTGCCATGCGGTCAAAGCCGCGCTCTAGCGCACCGTCAGACGCCGAATCGACACTGGTGTCACTGGTGTCTCGGGTGTCGATGCTGGTGTCACCGTCCGGCCTTGGCGATCCACCGTCCGCCCGAGCGCCAAAGTGACCTCGGTCGTCGCTCGAGGCGATCGGCTCTGGATCACCCTCGTCGAAGGTGACGAGCAGTGCAATAAGCAGGGTGAGCGATAGTATCATTGCGACGCCCACGCTGAAGGCCGTCGTCACGCCGAACTGTCGAACAGGTGGGACTTCGGCAGCGAGCAGCGAGCCGAGTCCGACCACAGTCGTCCCAAATGCTAAGAGTAAAGCGTGACCAGTTGTCCTCGCAGCGGTTTCAGCCGCGGCGACTGGTAACTGCCCGGCCTCGCGCTCTTCGACATATCGCGTCTGAACCTGCAGCCCGTAGTCGATGCCAAGACCCAGCGCGACCGGCATCACGCCCAGCATGATCGCGTTGAACTGGAAGCCAACGTACCCCATCATCCCGAGCATTGCGACGAGCGCCACGAGCGTCGTCGCGAGGGGTAACGCGACGCGGCGAGTGCGTCGGAGCCGACCGTGCATCAACACGGTAACCAGTGCGACGATAACGAATAGCGCAAGCGCGAACAGCTGGATCATCTCGGGCAATAACAGCCCAAAGGCCGCCTCTTCAAACACTGGCGAACCGGTAACTGTGACCTCGGTGCCCTCGGGCAAATCAGACGCCGCAGTCACCTCGCGGACCTGCTCTTCGACGATCTCGTCCTCGCTCGGGGGAAGGAATCCGAAGGCATCGCCCTCGCGATCGTCAGGAATTTCGACGTCGCCGTACTGGATGATGATGACGCCGGTGTCGGCGCTGTCAAACATCTCTTCGCCGTTCTCGACGGCGACAGGGTATGATTCCGATTCGAGTTCGGCCTGAACGCGCTGATACTCCGCGTGGTCTTGCATGTCGGGGTAAAGGTTAGCGATCACGGCCATGTTCGAACGGTGGTCGCCGAAGGTATGCTCAAGGGAGTGGAGCACCCCGTCTTTCGTGTCAGGGATCTCGCCGCCCCCCGGCCCCGCTTTGACTGGATGTGCGGGACTTGTCACAAGCGCTGCGGAGTCGATCTCATCGTAATACGACTGATAGAGCGATGAGAACGCACGCATCGTTTCAGGATCCTGTAGGTCGGTATCCTCGTCGGTTTCGACAACCACAAAGATCACGTTCCCTTTATTGAAGTCTGACTGAATCTCGTTCCAGTCATGCATTGTCTCAGAGTCGTCCTCGAGATACAACTCCATCCCAAGACTCATCTGTACGCCGGCAGCGCCGACAACCGACACGCCGATCAGGAGGAACACGGCGGCGAACACTGCCTTCCGATTCGTCGCTGCTTTGCGTCCGATACGACTGAGTACCTGTTTTGATTTCCACTCGTCAGTCATCGTTTGTCGCGCCGTCACGTGAATAAACTGTGACAACGCGTCCGATGAATTGTATCGGCTGTGTATACTTATAAGTTTGCACAATACACACAATATAATTGATCCGAATTATATATCGCTACACTCAGCCCACGATAAACGTTTATACAAGTACTCATATCGGATTATCTGCGTCAATAGATCCTTGTTTTTGATTGTATTCAAGTAAGCAAATATTTTAGCGTGGTTTGATAATGTGCTTTTTGTACAATACAATTTCTTTTACTGGCCGGCAAAAATACGCAGCGGCACTAGTGAAGTCCATAGAAAGTGACACATTTTTGTAGTCGTGCTGAACAGCGGAGTTGCAGCCAGCACATGTTGCTCGATTTCAGCTATTTGCTGGTGAATAGCCCAATAAATAGAGTTGGGTCTGACCTTTTGTTCGTCTAACGGGATGTGGTGGGCAGCGACCTACCCCCTGTGGAAATTAGTCTTCCAGTCCGAAATCTGCGAGTGAGTGTGTGTGGTGCCAGACGGCCACTACCTCATCAATATCGAAAGTGAGTACGCCATCAGTCAAGTCGATTGTTATGACACCGTCCTCTATGTTTGTATCATGGAGGTGCATCTCCAGTGGTTCGTCAAATTCTGAGACGGCGAGCATCAGTTCTCCCTTCGCTTCGAGCTCCGATTGAAGCTCCGCTGTTTCAACTACCATTGCATTAGCAGATACATGTTGTAGTAATGTAAACATATATTTTATTTCCCAAAAATTTATTTTCATCATAAGGCTTTTATCTGGCAAATATCCCCCGGTTGTAGCTAGCAGTATTCGGTATACGGATCGAATCAGACAACTTCTGGTTTTAAGTGAGCGACGTACTGAATGTGCGCTCTGTTTACAACACGCCCGTTGGGGCCTCTCAGATCCTGCGGATTTCAATGCGGCCTAAGCAGCGCAATCGCACACCTCTGATCAATCCACACAGCCCACCGCTCTGGGTGTGCCGATCGGCCTCACTTCCACGGATTCTGCACAAGGTCTGCCTGTATCACCGCACCCACCTCAATCCGGCAGTCCGATCGCGGCTCAGCCACACAGAGCAGGACGTACCCGTCAAGGCTGTGTTGGGGTTTCAATCCCCGTGGCCGTTTGACGTGAACGAGATCACCCTCTAGCAGGCGGGCCGTGCAAGTGGCACAGGCACCGTATAGACAGCCGTATGGGACGCCGAGACCAGCACGTTCGATCGCTTCAATAACCGTCTCATCCTCCCGGACGTCGACCGTGGCCGATCGGCCGTCGCGCCACTCTAGCGTGACTGCGTGGGGCATCGTCGGCTACTGCCAGACGTCGCTGGTACAGTCGCCGCCGGGCCAGCGAATCTCGTGGGCGCGGGCCGGGCCGCCGGGGGCGTCTCCGAAGTCGACGACGAACTCCTTGTCGAGTTCCATCCGGCCCTCTTCAGGGTACACATCTGCTTTCATCATCAGCGAGCCCTGTTCACCAATTTCGGGGTAGAACTGGTTGTCCCATGATGAAAAAAGCGAGGTGGTCCAGTAGAGCCGTCGGCCGTCTCGAGAGAGCTGGAGCATCTGCGGCGCGCCCCGGACGTCGTGGCCGTCGACAGACTGGCGATCGGCGAAGTTGCCGCCGACCCAGCACTGATCGACAAACCGCGGATTCCCCGTATCGCTGATGTCGTACATCCGCACGTCGCCGTGGAGCCAGTTCGAAAAGAACATGTACTGGTCGTCGAGCGAAAGAAGGATGTCTGTCACCAGTCCCGGCACGGGCATATCCCAGTCGGGATGTTCGCGATCCTCAACGTCTATCACCGTCTCCCACTCCCAGTGTCCGTCATCGCTTTCCCAAAATCGGATGATGTTCGAAGAGAGCGCAGCACCGACGTAACCTTCAGTCTCTTCTGGATTGTGGGGCATCCGGATCTCCAGTGGGATGAGTCCCTCATCACCGAAGGTCAGGGTCTGTTGGTGTTCTTTTGTCTCCCAATCCCAAACGTGGATGCTATTGCCGTACTTGCCGGCTTCAACGTCGTCTAGGTCGAAGCCCGGGTAGTAGGTTTCCGGCGCTGCCCACTCCGTCGACAACATTACGCCGTGGCGGGGCTGATACCAGTAGTCGTAGTTCATCTCCATGTCGCCGCGATCGACCTCCCAGTGGCCATCGATGGAGAAGTCGTCCTGGTTGAGCTGGAGGAAGCCACCGGGGAGTTCGCCGTCGGCGTTGCCAAGCATACTGATGACGATCTTTCCTTCGGGAACGCAGTGGACCGTGTGCGGCGCTGAGAGATTGTGTTCGAACACCGTCTCTGGTTCGATTACTTTCTCGATTGTTGGACTTCTCGGATCGGATGCGTCGATGATGTGGATGCGCGAGGAGCGCTGTCCGGGGACGATCAGGTGGTCTCGGACGAGGCCTTCAGCGTGGCAAGACGACGAACAGGTATTCCAGCCGAAGTGGTGGAGTTCGTCGCCCTTGTTCGGCATCTCGATCGTGTCGATCAGTTCGCTGTACGTCGCTGAATCTGGATCCACGTCGACGACGCCGATGAAGTCCGGTCCATCGACATCCATCCCGACCCGGGGGCCCATGACAAAGGCAGTCTTCTCGCGTTCGGACTCGGTACGCATTGCTGCTGGCGTCGGATATCCGGGGCCCTCCACTTCATGATGTTCGTGGATGTGTGCGTCAGTCGACTGATTGGGTTCGTCAGTACTCATGGTAGATATGCACACAGCCGTATTATTAATAATTAATCAGTAAGATTTCGTGTATTACTCCTGTCCTGATGGAAATCTGTCGTCGCGTTTGGTCGTCTGTTCGCCTTGCTGTTCAGGAACTGCCGACGCAAACGCTCTCGAACCGAATTAGATGGCTGTTCTAACGCGTTAGAACCGCGACGATATCTGCAAGTACCGCACCGCTTCGGGAGAGACGAAAAATAAAGTAGACCGATTTATACTACCAACGTATGATGGATGTATCTGACGGGAGCGGTCCGCCTCATTTGTCGTTGTCTCGCCGGCTTTCTCCAGAAAATGTAACTATGGATTTGACTGCATGTGGTCTCCTCGTTGACCGGGCCGAGGAACTCACACAGCGCTACGCCGAACATGGCAACTGGAATGATGTCAAAGACGTGTGGTTCGACGAGCGGCTAGCGAATCGAAGTACGCGGGGGAGTTCTCAGAAGATCTATCGAATACTGACTTCACGGTTCAAAAACGCGCCTCCTGCGCTCCCGAATCCGAGCGCATTGCCAGCGATTTTCGACAGATGCGCCACATCACAAGACAAAGCACAGATTCTCTATTTGTACCTCGTGGCAGACGATTTGTTGGTTCAGTATGTCGTCTCCGAATACGTCGATCGGCTTCAGAATGCTGTGGCCGAGCCGCTCGAGTTTTCGAACAACACACTCAATCAAATCCTTTCTCAGCTTGAATACGTCGACCGCACCAGATTCGACTACGCAGCTTCGACCACAGAACGGTGGTGTGCAGGCTTTCGATCCGTGATGCGCGAAATCGGAGCGCTTGGGGGGCACCAGTCAACGCTGGGCAAACAGCCGTCGATAGGTGATACACCCCTGCTCGTGTCCATGGACTATTCATTCGGCGTCGATGACGAGGAGTGGATCGCTGCACCGCGTGGACTCCTGTATCTCTTTCAATCTGAGAGTCGCTGGAAGGAGCTTTTCGACCGCGCCGCCAGCACCGACGCGTGGGAATATCTCGAACTTCATGGAGCGCTCACCCTCCGGCCCACAGACAGTCCCTACTCGTGGGTCCAAGACGGAGGTGCTGTCTGATGGTGAATACGGGGTGGTTTGCGGATCTGCCAAATGACTTTGAGGAGTCTGTCCGTATTGATCGAGACGAACGAGACCACCGCGAGCGAGCGATTCGATCGTACCATGTGACGGCTGACTCACAGCGGTTTATCGAAGACTTTGTCGATCGGATGCTCGGCCAGGCAGACGATATGCGGTCCGGTTCGAATTACTGGCTCTACGGCTACTACGGAAGCGGGAAGAGCCACCTGTTGACGGTTCTTGACGGGCTGTTGGACACTGATTGGCTCGATGGACGACGTGATTCGGTCTGGGCTGCTCTCGTTGGGGATGTGACCGACGAGAAAGGAGCCCAGCTCCGGAGCCACTGGCGAGAGATTCACGACGAGTATTACGTGATCCCGATATCGATTAATTTGTTGAAGTACCAGGGACAAAAACAGCGGAGCTTCAGTGAAATTGTGCTCAGGCACGCACACCAAGCTCCCGACCTCACTGGTGTCAACGATGCCATCTCGACGGGCTTGTCATCACAGCTTGATGTTGCATACTTCGAACACTGGCTCCGCATGACTGAGGCATGGCCAGAACGCCAAGCCCGGGCTACGGCCATCATGGAAGAGACGACGGCCGCATTCAGTGCGTCCGATCGCGAGACCGATACTCTCTGGAAAGACATCCAGCAGTACGGTGCGTTAGCCGATGTCGTTCTCCCGCGGCTCTTCGAGGAGGTCAACGGAACGCGGGACGGGTATACCGACCTACAGCCGTCGGACATCGATCCCGAAGAAGTGGTCGGTCGGCTCGAAGCACTCCGATCCGAACGAGCCGACGAGCTAAAAAAACCCGTGAAGCTCGTGTTACTGTTGGACGAAGTGAGTCTCTTCATTGGAACCGACTTCGAGCGATTGACCGAACTCCAAACACTGGCTGAAAACGTCGACGACATCGGGGGCGGCGACATCCAGCTCGTTGCGACTGCTCAGGCGAAAATCGAAGACGTGCAACCGAAGTTTGCCGCACACGGTGCGGACTTCAGCATTGTCAAAGATCGCTTCCCGCACCGATACCAACTTCCCAGCAAACACGTCGGAGATATCGCAAAGCGGCGTCTGTTCGAGAAGTCTGCTGCTGGGCAAACGGCCGTACAGACGGTACTCGAACAGGCATCAGTGAAACCCACGGAGTCGCTCGTGTACAACGAGATCAAACAGAACACGAAACCGCCGCTCAATGGGATCGACGACGAGTTGCTCGTCGAGTTCTATCCGTTCTTACCGTATCACGCGCCGCTGTTTCTCGAAATCTTGTTCAATCTCCGCCAGGAGGCGAGCGACCCCGCGAAGTCGATCTTTTCGGGTACTGCGCGTGCGATCCTTGCGCTCATGCACAATCTCTTGCAGTCGTGGATCGAAACCGACGAAGCAGACCACCTCATTTCACTCGTTGACTTCTATGAGCAAATCGAGCCGGAACTCCGCGAAATACTCACGCAGGATATGCGTGTGATTGAGGGCACCGATCGGGAGTTCGATGGTACCGAGTCCACAGATCGAGACGATGATCTTGAAGACCTTGATGTGGGCCGTGGAATCGCTGATGAGGTCAGAGATGGTGAACTGGAACCGTTCGATCTCAAAGTCGCAAAGGCGATCGTACTGTTGCAGCACGTTCACGACATCGTTCCACTCAACGAGGGCAACATCGCAGTCTCAGTGATGTCGGATCTCAATGGGGAATCTTGGATCAGCACACAAAATCAAGTCGAAGCATCCCTCAACAGGCTCCAGAAGTTCATCCGACCGAACGAAGACGAGAGCGGGGCACGATACCGATTTGCTACCCTGGAGGAACGGCTCATCTACGACGAGGCAGAAGAAAACGAGCGGAACCCTGACTGGGACGCCGTCATGCGTTCGTTAGACGAGCACCTCTGGAGTCGTCTCATACGAGATCTCTCGCTACCGGAGTCAGTTCCATACGGTGACTCTGGCGAGGAGTACCCCATCACGTACAGATTCAGACTTGACGGCACCGAGTTCGAAACGACTCTCGACGCCGAAGGCGGGCTTGAGGTCTGCATCGAGATTCAGGGCGTTCGGCCGGACGTGACCGCAGCTACGGGAGAGACAGAGACGCTTTACTGGTCAATCGATACCGCCGGGCTGGATGACCTTCGCAACCACCTCGTTCGATGGTGGGCACTCCGTGATGCGGTTTCGACACACACGACGCCCCCAGCAGTCGATCGAGACCTCTCTCACCGAGCTGACACTGTCCGGAGTAAGCTCGTGAGTGCAATGGGGAGCGGTTCGTACACGGTGAAGGACCGAACGAATATCGGGGGCCTGTCCAACGCAGTCCAGACTGCGATCGACGTCGGCTATCCTGACGACTTTCACCCGATGATGCTGCAGGTGACCGCTGATCGTCTACAGGAGTTGGCAGAACTTTCTGCGGATGCTCCACTGCCAGCGTGGGCGCATACGATTCAGGTGCCATCGTCAGATCCTGCTGCCAATCAAGGCAAGAAAACGATCCAAAGTAACGTGATGGCGCTGACGGGTAGACAACTGAACGGCCGTGATACTGGTCTTACACTGAATACTGTCCTCGACGGGATCGTCTCGAAGAAACCGTTCTACGACGAGACGCGTCCTGCGCTTTGTGCAATCATCTGGGGGTTTTGTCGAGCGGGTCGGTTAGTCCCCGTCGACGAGGACGGCAACACGCTCGAAAACGAGACCGTTCTCGATCAGAATCGGCTGTCGACGACCAGACTGAAGCTGCTCCCGCGGCAGCCAATCGGCAAACTCCTCGAGAAAGGCGGGTTCAAAGAAACCACAGAAACGGTTGCAGACGGCCTTATCAACCTCCAAGAAGCGAACCAGAACGTACGATCGTCGATTACCGGATTGCGAGAGGATGTCCAGTTGGTCGCCAATACGGACATCCATTCAGCTGCTGTCTCGGGACTTCTCGACGCATTTATTGACGCGCTGGCAGAGCGTGCAGCGGCAACTACCGATCGGTTGGCAGTCGTTCGATCGCAGGGAGACGGGCTCGGAGATGCAATCGAGCAAACGAACGACACACGGGAGTGGTTCGACGAGGTGAAAGACGTCTGGTCCCGGCGGCTTGCGTCGCTGTATCGATTCGATGCGCAGCTCACCGCCGGTGCTACTCAATTCGAGTGGATAGACCGAGACGTTCGATCGGCTATCGACACACAGCGTGAGGCTCTCGAGTCCTTTGCAGGGGACTGGTGGACGACGGATGGCTGGAACGCGCTCGCGAGTGAAACGATAACGGGACTCGACGAGGCTATGCAGGCGGGCTGGGATGGGTATGCTGCCAAGCGAGGCATTTCCGATCTTGTCGGCCGGACTAGCGCCCACTCCTGGATCGTTCCCGCGACGGAACTGCCCGCAGGCGTGCAGATCGCGTTCGAGCGAGCCTACATCACCCCATTGCGGGAACTCCAGTTGTGGTACGAGACGATCGACGAAGCGATCGCGTCGCTCTCGTCGGGCGACGAGGATTCTCTCCTGTCGGCCACTGACGACTTTGCGGATGTGGGTCCACTTGCTGGGAAAATCGATGGCGACGTGACAGCGTTGGCCAATAGACTCGACCGGCTCTCTGAGATCGTTGGCGATCGAACGCCCGCGGACGTGGACCAAATCGGTGTGCTTCCTGGCGACCGACAAACAGTGGATACGCGGCTCGAACGACTCGTCGAGGAGTGTGAGCTGGATATCGAACCGACGGATTCGGGGGTGATCGTTCGATGACTGGTTCGCCTTATCGGCGTTTCAAAGAGAAGCTCTGTACGTTCGCGCAGGGGCAGGCAGGAATCCGAAATCCGTTCGTCATCGTCGCTGTCGATCCTGCTGTCGAGCATCGAAGTGCTGAGCGGCTCTACGCCTGGGCGAGGGGAGCCGATGAACTACCAGTGATCGACGACGGCATTTCTGTCCAACCGATCTGGCTCGACGAACTGCTCCCACAGACCACGGTGTACAACCTATGTGTGGCGCTCGGTGGCGAGACGAGCCCGACCCGTATCGAGGGCACGATGCAAGACCGTCTCGCCGAAGAGCTCGTCGAGGCGATGGTCACCACCGAGATCGCTGCTGCCAATCTGGAGCGACAGAGCCACGTCGTACTCCTGCTCAACCTCGGCAGCCTCTATCCGTTCACGCGTGCGTCTGAGCTCTTGGACGAACTCGATCGCCGAAACGTCAGGTCGACGATCGGGATTCCGTTCCCAGGCGACGTCGTCGGCGGAAAGCTGAGTTTCTTCGGCGGGGACTCGCGGCACTACTACCCAGCGCATCAGATTGACGGCAAGATTCGAGAGGTGCACCTCCAACAATGAGTATCAAAGAACTATTCCGCAGCAATCCAACCCGCCAGCTCGAAGAGGTCCAGAAGGTCAACGCCCGCGAACGAGCTGCGCGTGACGTGGCTGAGTTCTACGAAACAGCAAGCGCCAAGCGTGTCCTCACCGAACTTGGGGCAGTCATTCAGACACATCCCGGGGAGGCAGCTCGGTTCCTCTACTTGCACGCGACGTTCGGCTCAGGGAAGACACACCTGCTGAAGTTGATCGGGCTCGTTACTGACAATACTGCGTCCGCCCACCTGGGTGAGCAGCTAGCGGCGCAATGGCCTGGCTTTGACAACCTGGCGCAGTCGATCGACGGCTCACATGTCGATCGGCTCAAGCCCGTGTTCTTGAATCTCCTCGATCGAGACGCCTCGAAAGAGCCGCCACTCCCATTTCTCATCTTCGAGGCAATTGGCCGCGAACTCGGCTATCCGACCGACCCCAACTGGCTGCTCGAGTGGGCGTGGACCGTGGAGATGGAGTACGATGGGGTGTGGAACGCACTCACCTCGGGCGAGCGCGGCGAAGCGTTCGCTGCCCGTATCGATGAGCGTGCATCCCTGCGAAAGTGGCTCTACGAGACGCTGCCGTCGATGACAGAGGCGTCGGGGACAGATCTCGACAGTCGTGCGGGCGTGAAAGCGTCTATCGAACGGGCTGAAGCGGCGGTCGACCCTGGATCGTTCGATCCGGCTGAGTTGGTCACCCGAGTCGAGGAGGTGACCGCCGCACTGAACGAAGATGGGCCGCGCACAGAACTGCTGCTTGGGCTAGACGAGGTCGCGCTGTTCGTCGGCGACAGCCGGCACCGCTATCGCGAGTTCGAGGAGACGATGGAGGCGCTGCAGTACGGCCCGAACCCGGTTGTCGTGACCACTGGACAATACTCACTCCCACTGACGAGAGCGAGCCTCATCGGCGAGCCACCCGAAGACCACTGGACCCATCAGCAAGTGCCGCTCGAAGGAGCTGATACCGAGATCATCGTCCGAAAGCGGTGGCTGCAAAAAGACGGCACGGGGAGCGATCGCGTCGAGTCTCTCCTTTCGATGATGCCTGACCTCTCATTGGTGACGTCCGCGCCGATCGGGAGTTCGGATCCTGATCCGATCGAATCCTATCCGTTCCGCGAATATGACCTGACGCTCTTACGGACGGTGATGCAGGAATTGATCACGCAGGGACGGGCCACAGACCAAGAGTATATCCAGGGGCGGGCACTGTTGGTACTGGTTCGATCGCTTTTCACCAAATTCGGCTGGGCTACTGCGGAGGAGGGCGATCTCGTTACCTGGGACGAACTATTCGATCTCTTGGTCGAGGAGACGACGTACGTCCCGCTTTGGGTCCAGGAGATGCTCGAGAACACGTTGATCCCGACGTTCGACGGGAACGAGAACGCGTGGGAGGTGCGCGTCTCGAAGGCGCTGTACCTGCTTAATCAGGCCCCTGCGGTCCCGGCGACGCCAGCGAACCTGGGTCGATTGCTGCTCGACAGCGTCGAGGGCTCTTTAGCCGATACCATTGCAGAGACGGAAGCTGCACTGCACACGCTCGTCGACAAACGGAAGGTGCTCACGGAGACCAACACTACGGGCGACGAGGTGTACACGCTGGTCTCCGAAGAGCAAGAGAGTATCTTGAGTCGTGCCCAAACGAAGGCGGAGCAGATTTCGCCGCACCAGCTTTCTGCCTGGCTCGAGACGCGCCTTCGCGAGAACGATAGCTTCTTCCGAAGCGACGGCACGCTCCACGAGGCAGATATCGGCGACGAGCGGCTCGTCCCGCTGCGATACGAGTACTCCACACTCGAGCCGGTTGCCAGAGCACCGACGACAGCGTACGATTCGATTCGGGTTCGCGTGCTCGCAGACGACCCCGACACGATCGCGGAGCAGGTCGAGACCTGGCAGGACGTGAACGGCGGTCGAGACGGCGGAGAGCACATCCTCATTTCGATTGCCGTGCCAGAGCTCACGCTCGATAGGATCCGAAGCGTCATCGGGATGGGTCAGGTCCTCGAGGAAGAAACAGAGAGTCACAAGGAGCTCGAACGCGAGCACCGAACGAATAAACGCCGTCTGGAGTCGTCGGTACGCGATCTGCTCGAAAATGCGTCGGTATACACAGTTGACGGGTACGAGGGCGAACGGCCGAACGTGCTTGACGATGTCATCGAAAGCCACGTCCAGACAGTCTTCGGCTCGACGCGGCGGATTCTCTCGCGTCCGCTCGTCGAAGTCGACGACGCGAAGGCGATGGCGACGTTCTTCCGCGGAAGCGGTACATGGCCGCTCTCAGACGGTGACGCCGTGATGCTGGGTGTGGATACGGGGACCGCCGAGATCGAATCGACGGGCTGGTGTCGTGAGTTTATCGACGAGTACGAATCCAAGACGGCCGTCGACGTCGAGGCGTTGCTTCAGCAGACGCGGACTGCGAACGGTAACTACCGTGGCACCCCACAGGAGTCGATCGCGGCGTTGCTCATCACGCTCGCTGCGTCGAACGAGACAGTCGCACTCAAACAGGACACGGACTACGTCACCGACCCTGCGGCGATCGGTCGGCAGGTGCGGACGAAAGGCGGGCTCACCTCGCTTCAGGTCCGATTCGGCGTCGACACAGTCAACCCGAAAGATATTCAGCGTGTAGTTTCGACGATTCTCGGCCACGATCCCGACGGGAGCGATCCCGACGTGTGGGTGGCCGAAGTTGAGTCGTGGGTTGCGGACAACAGCGTGCTTGTGAAGCGGACGTTCAAAGGCGTCTCTCGGGAGTTCGGTGTCTCTCTGGATCGACTCGAGGCCGTGTTGTCACCTGCATACCACGGCGGCGAGATCGCCACGTCGGAGTTAGTCGCCGACGGTGTCTACTCGGAGGCAGAAACGTTCGCAGACGCTCGCGAACTCTTCGCTGCGGGCGACGGGGAGAAACCGCTCTGGGAGCAGTTCACCGAGACGCTCGAACTGCTTGAGGCGTGGTATCCCGGGGCCACAATCACTGGTCGGATGCAGTCCACCGCCGAGAGCGGGTCCGTTCCGACGAAGTCGACGGTTACCTCGCGCCTTGTGGATGCGAGAGGCCACCGAGTTGCGGAACTCTCCGCGCAGTACCGTCGCGTGAGTGGTGAAACCACGGACGCGACAGCTCCCGACGAGATTTGTCACGCGTTGAGCGAGTGGCTTCGGGAGCACGAGTCAGCGGTGAAGGCGCTTCTTGCGGACGCCACAGCAACGTTCGACGGCGTCTCGCTCGGTGCGCTCGCGTCGATCTTTGATGCGGCCTGGGCGGGCGATCGGATCACAGAGGGGGCGTTGGTTGACTCGTCGATACGCCAGCAGGCCGAGGCGTACGAGCGGGTTCGCGCGCTTCTCGACGGCGATTTGAGTCTGTGGTCGGCGTTGGAGTCCGCGCACGCGGAGCTTGAGGCGAATCATCCGGACTCGCCGACGACCGAGTCAGTCACAACGGTGCTGTCTGTGTCGCGGCCGCCGTCGATCGATCGGGTTCGACAGCTCATCGAGGAAGCAAACGACCCCAAGCAACCGGACGCTGACGATGACGCGTGGGCAGCGCTGCAGCGCGTTGCCGAGGAACTGCGGCAGGAGCTTCCGAATGCGGCTGTTACTGACGATGTGACGGGGTTAGTTGACGCCGACGACCGACCCACCGACGAACGAGCGACGGAGCTACTCGACGAGGCTGAAGAACTGTTGGCTCGAATCCGAGAGGTCAGAGAGGCACTGAACGACGTTGATGAGGGGGGTATCGTGCTGATTGAGGGTCGGAAGCGCGAATGAAGTGTACCCCGTGATTTATACCAACAGTGGCACGTATATCCTGATATGAGTGCAAAGGGCCAACTTCGGCGATTCGAAAACAAGGCGCAGCTCCTGCGTCATATTGCCGAGGAGACCGGGACAGACATCGATACGCTTTGCGACGAGTACGAAGCCCAGGTCGAATAGAGTCCTTTGCAGTTTCTGACGCGTGAGTGACGACACCGATCTTGATATCTCGTTTACTATCGATTCAGATTCTATCTCGTTGAGTCCCATCGGCCGATATCTGGTTCTCGATATTAGGGGCCCTGTGGTCGATGTTGGAGATGCTTCTTACCGCGTCGTACCAGTTGGAGAAGAGGACGAACAATCGGAAGACGTCCGGGAACTGGGCGTCGATGACATACGGGCAGCACTCGAAGAATTATCTAACAACGATGCCTTCCAGTCGATTGTAGACAACTGTCCAACAAATACGCCACTCGTCTACGACGATATTGATTACTTGACACGCCATCTTCCAACAAAGGCCTTACAGAAGTGTCAAGAGTTGAGTGAGAGTACGCCCTTTGACAAAGAGTTACTCCTTCAAGTAGCCTACGTCGAACGGCAACATTCCTTGGTGGGGCACTCAGACAACGTTCTGGAATATTACCTTGAACAGCGTGACGAGATTGCGAGCGCCCTCCAGGGCAGCGATGACATCGGTGGTGAAATTGAACGAGCGTTCTTTTCGTATTTGCTTCTGGCATCTGCGCTCATCGAGGAATTAACCACCGAAACCGTTCTCAACGAGTTGTTCCGTGAGGAAACTCGGTTCCACAGTATCGCAGAGTATGTTCGAAGCATGGGCCACGCGAAACGGTTGGAGACGCTCTCCGAGATTCAGATGTTGACTGGTGGTGACTATGGCGACCTCAAAGACGTCAAAGACCGTCGGAACAACCTCGTTCACGACGCGCAGAAACGAGCAGGCCTCGACGGACTTGAGTCACGCCGCGACGTCGCACAGGTTCTTGAGAAGACTGACCGATGTGCGTCGGTGCTGCTTACACTTTCTGGGAAGCACATTGAGCCGATAATCGCAAAAAGAGGATGCAGCGCGTACCTCAATCACGCTCAAGGGGAAGCAATCGCCGACACCATTGAAACGTGGAAGCACGAGAACGGAGAGCGTCTATCGACACTTCGAGACTGTGAAAGAGCAACGCTCGAAGCGATTCGATGAGATAGCCAAGACAGTACCTCGAAGACATATTGCCTCACGGATGGTTTCGATTTCGAGGGATTCGACGACGAAGACCTGTACGCGACATTAAATGAGTTTGTGGGTGATGCTGCTGATGCACTTCTCGACCGCGTCGATGCAGATGCGAACGAGAGCAACCTCGACAGATTCGATTTCGCGCTACTGGTGTTACTCTCCGCTGGCCACAGCTACCAAGAGATCGCTCGTTGGCTGCAGACCGACCCGAAGTACGTCCAGCGGAAAGAGAACGTCATCGCGTGGCGGGCCTCGAAGTTCGAAAAAGAACTCGTCGACGAAATTCCCCGTCCTGATGCGCCTGTGTGGCCGATAATCGGCGACTCAGATGCCGAGGAGTAGGCACGTCAGCAGTAGTAGTGCAGGCTACCTCTACGACAGGAACTCCCCCGGCCTTCGGCAACATTAAAGACACTCCTGTCAGTCGGTGTTAGCATACTGGATTACATTCTATGGAAGGCGATCGACTTTCTCAACGGAAGGCGCAATTGGACAAGGCTGAACGCGAACATCTCGAGGACGTCGTCACCGAAATGCGCGATCGCGTCGAGGATAACGTCCGATTCCAGCTCACACAGCAGGGTCTCGACACCAAGCCTGCTGACACGGACGCGCTCGAGGAGGGCACGTCGTCGCTCGTCGAGGCGATCGACCTCGAGGGGGTCGACGGCCACGCGTGGGAGGAGGCGTTCGAAAAGTACGTCACGGGTGTTGGGTACACGATCGTCAACCGGCTCGCCGCACTGCGCTGTATGGAGGTCCGGAACTTCATCGACGAAGAGGTCACCGTTTTCAAAGACAACGGGTTGACGCCGGCCGCAGAAACGCTCGTCTACGATGCGTTCCTGTTGGAGGACGAGGCGATCCTCCAAGCGTACCAAAACGCGTGTGAAGGGTTGGCCGAGGAAATCGAGATCCTGTTCGATCCCGAGTCGGCGTACAGTCTGGTCGATCCTGACGACGATACGTTTGAAGAACTCTGTGGGATGCTCGACGAGATTCCTGATGAAGTCTGGCGGGCGGACGACGTGCTCGGGTGGATATACGAGTACTACAACCGCCCGATCGTTGAGGCGCTCGACGCGAAGAACACGCTCGAACCGGACGACGTCGGCCCAGCGAACCAGTTTTACACACCCCACTGGGTCGTCCGGATGCTTGCCGACAACAGCCTCGGAAAGCTCTATCTCGAAGCGACCGATCAAGCGGACGCAGTCCCGGACCCGGAAGCCCTCTCCCCAGTGGAGCGAAAAGAGCGCTTGGTCACGCCGGCGGACGCGCCCAGCGTTCCGGAGCTCTGTACGTACCTCATTCCTGACGAGGAGCACGGCGATGCCCCGGAGTTCGATCACCCGCGAGAATTGCGTGTCATCGATCCGGCGTGTGGCAGTGGGCACTTTTTGCTGTACGCCTTCGACATTCTGGAGCGCATTTGGTGGGCGGAGACCGATCTCGATCGTGCCGAGATCCCGGCGAAGGTGCTGGAGCACAATCTCTACGGGATCGATATCGATCTGCGATCGTGCCAGCTTTCGGCGTTTAATCTGTATTTGAAGGCTCGAACGCGGGCTGAGGAGGAAGCGGGTGAGTTCGAGATGCCCAACGTTGGTATCGTCTGTGCTGATGCCCGCGTCGCCGAAGTCGACGAAGCAGCCGACGTGCTGGACGAGATCACTGGCGAAGGGAGCGATCTGCGGGAGGCACTGAAAGAGGTTATCGAGACGTTCCAGCACACAGAGGCGCTCGGGAGCTTGCTGGACGTGAGCGGGACTCTGGAGGAGTCGTTCGACTCAAGTAAGACGCAAGCCGAACTCAGTGATTATAATGTGGCTGCACATCAGTCGCTCAATTCGTTTCTGAAGGCGCTCCGCCGAGCCGTCGAGGACCGGACAAGTGATTCTTTCGGTGAACAGAACCTCCGAAGCTTCCTCCATCTACTGGTCGTGCTGACTCAGGAGTACGATGTGTCGCTAATGAATCCTCCGTATGGATCGGGGGGACGAATGCCCGACGACGTACAGGAGTATGTCGAAAAAAACTATGAGTACACTAAGGAGTACTACATAAATTTCTTTGAGATGTGCGATCAATTGGTAGGGAGAAGTGGCCGAGTCGGAATGTTGGTTCCGTGGTCGTTCATGTTTAGTCGGTCTTTCGAGAATTTCCGTCAAGATTTCATCGGAGGAAAGGGAGGATTCGATTTCTTTGCTGAATTCGGCTACAATATTCTTGACAACGCAACAGTTGGAACGGTTGGCACTGTTGTTAGGTCCGAATCCGCTGTTGGTCAGACTGGTACATTCATTCGTCTTCCCGATGTGGTAAAAGCAAATAAAGAAGCGAAGTTCCTCAGTGCGGCGTTCGATAATAATGTGGTTTCCGGCATCAAACGATACTACGAACGTGATCTATCTGAATTCAGAATTGTCCCTGGTACACCCTTATCTTACTGGGTTTCCAAAGAGCTGCGTAAGCTATACTCCTCATCGGTCGTACTTGACGCAGAAAACGGCCGGATCGAACGCGATAGTCATGGAAGGGCAAAAGTAGGACTACAAACCGGAGATGATAGTCGTTTCATTAGCCGTTTTTGGGAGGTACCCGGAGACGAGAACTGGAAGCCCTTCTCTAAGGGTGGTTCAGACGCATGGTTACTCCCGAGGGTCACCCGTATGCTCTTGTGGGGTGCAGAGGGGAGGGAGGTGAAACGATTTGACGGCTCTTATCCACGAAATGAAGATTGGTACTTTACTGAGGCTCTTACTTATACGATGTCGAAGCGGAGTGGGAGACGATTCGGCTATCTTCACGACTCCTCTATATTTGCACATATGGGCTCCGTATTTATACCAAATCAAGCAATATGGAACACTCTCTCATACACCAACAGCCACTTGTTCACCTACTTGATGCTTGCACAGACTTCCGAACGTAATTGGGAGGTGGGTCTTGTTTCCAAAGCCCCGTGGAGCGAGGAACTCGAACAGAGAGACGAACTTGCCACCCTCTCGCGTGAGGCGGTCGGGCATCTCGTCTCGAAGCGGCAGTACGACTTCATTTCGCCACATTACAACGGACCGGTGCTTCTCGAAGCCCTCAGCGTAGACGATCAGCTCTCCCAATACAACCATCCCCACCATGAGCTGCGCGAAGATCTCAATCTTGACGAACCTCCGGAGACTGTCTCGCCGTCGGAGGCGCTCGAAGCGCTCGGAACCGAGGCGGCACGACATCTTGAACAGGTGGAACAGAATCTCCAATCGTGTGCCAACCAAATCGACATAGCAGTATTTGACTGCTTCGACATCACTGAAGATCAACAAGAGACTATTCTCCAAGAGATTGCACTTCGAACCATTGAGGACCCATGCGAACAAAAAAAGTACGATCCGGACTCCATTACTGAACCCTCCGAAGACTTGCCTGAGCAGGTCAAAGACCTCCTCCTACACTTCGTCCTTCGCTCCGTCGATAAAAAAGACGACGGCACCATCCCCGTCTCCGATGTTGACGGCGAGGACGACCTCCTGGCCCATGTTGAGGCCGAATTCGATCGCGTCTGGGGAGAGTACGCCGACAATCGCCTCGCAGAGGTTGATGACGTGCTTGGGAGCAAGAGCGCCGCAGAGGAGGCCTACCCTAATCTTCGGACGTGGCTCGAAGAGGATCTCTTCGATTACCACATCTCGAAATTCGATCGGACGCCGATCCTCTGGCGATTCACTACCAAGAGACTCGTTTCAGACGCCGAGGGAGAAGGGTTTGGCTGTCTGGTCGACTACCACCAACTGGATGAGGGCGTCTTCGATCGCCTCCAAAACCGCTACCTCGAACCGCGAAAGAGCCTCCTGCGCGAGCGTCGGAGCGCCGCAAATCGACGCCGAAGCGACAACTCGCTCTCGACGAGCGAACAAGCCGAGGCTGCCGAAGCGTACGCCCGCTGTGAGAGCGGGCTCGAACAAATCGCCGTGTTCGAGGATCGACTCGCCGAGTTGGCCCAATCCGAGCCTCGACCGTGGTCGATCGAGGAGCAACAGGCCGCCGACACAGCCGCCGATCGTGTTGCCGAATTCCGCCGTCGAACCGAAGAACGCCTCGACATTGTCGACGAACTCGCCGCGATGGCGGACGTCGACATGGGCGAACTGTTCACCGGGAACTTCTACGAGAAAATCGAGGGCCAACGAGACGAATGGATCGACGCGCTGGACGACCTCGAAGCCGCGTTCGACGCCTACGCGGCAGATCCGGACCAACCCGTGGAAGCGCACCGCTACGACTTGTTCAACTACTACACCAACGATCTTCTCGGGAGTTCGCACTTCGCGAGCAACGGCATCCTCTACATGACGTATTACTTCGACAAATTCGAACAGGCCGATCAGTCCCGCCTTGACAGCGCCGGCATCTCCCGAAAGCGACAACTGATCTCACAGCTTGCGAGCGATCTTGACGAGTATATCGAGCTTGGCGAATCCATAGCCGACGACTGTGACGCGCTTTCCTCAGCGCTTCCCTCTGACTGGAGCGATCGCGCACTCTCGGAGATCACAACGGCCGGCTACCAACCGAACCACAAACACGGCGTCGAAATCAACATTCGACCGCTCGCACAGGCCGAAATCGTTCCAAAGACCGTCGACGACAAAGTCCTGTAACCATGCCAGCAACGAAAACACTCCCCCAGTGCGCCCGCGAGGCGATCGAACGCGCGATTGACGACGCCGCAGACGACGAGCCGACTGTCCTCTGGTGGGACGACGGCGGCTACCTCCGCGACATCGTCGAACGGACCGGCCGCCAACTCGACTGTGCGTTCCGGGCGGCCGAACAGACGCCGCTCGAACTCCGCACCGAGCCACCGCGATCGCGAACCGTCTGGTACGTCCCACAGGCCAAACGCGACGACGTCGACTGGTTCAAAGACGTCGAACACACCGGCGGCGCGATCGAACAGCACATCGGCAAGCTCGCAGCCCGCTGTTTCGAGGACGATCGCCTCCAGGCCGCGACGATCCGCACCGCCTACGAGGACGCCGAGGACCGACAGCAAGTCGCCCAAACGCTCTACGAGGAACTCAACGGCGACGGTGGACTCCCCACGCTTCAGGGCCTGCAGACCAAAATCGTCCTTGACGGCCACGAAGATCCGATCCAGTTCGTCCTCGAACACGACCACCACGCCCTCCCAAAGGGCGAGAAGCTGGTGCGGATTCGCGACCTGCTAGTCGACGCCGGGGTCGCGGCCGTCGACGGCGAATCGGACCCGCAGACGATCGTCGAACGAACCCGCCGCTGGGGGGTCGCCGAGTGGCTCGTCGACGAGGGCCTCGACCCGTCGATGCTCCCCGACGCGTACCGCCCCGAACCGAAATCAGGCCTCGGGATCACCAGGCCAAAGCTCCGATCGGTGCTGAGCAAGACCGAACGGACGGCCGAACTGGCGGCTCGGTATCTCGATCCGAGCCAGCGCTTTTATCACGACATCTTCCGCACCCACGAAGATCCATGGGCGCTCGCGGGCTGCCCTGTTGCTGCCTCCCTCGAACACCGCCTCTTCGAGGAGTGGACCCAGTCGTTCGACAGCGGCGACTACGAGACCTGTGTCTCCAACGCGAAGACGCGCTACGATCGCCTCGAAGCCACGTACGGTGCCGTCCCGTGGACGAACGTCTGGAAGCAGGCGATCGACGTCGCGAGGCTCGCGGACGAACTCCAAACGTGGGACGATCGCGGTGATACGAGCGATGTCGTCGAGCTCTACGGCGACGTTGAGGAGGGAACCTGGCAGATCGACAACGCCGTGTTCAACCTCGTCGTCTCGGGACGCCCCGAGACGGAACTCCCCGAAGCACATCCAGCGACCGCCACGCTCGATGCGCTCCGAACCGGGTTAGTCGAATCGCAGTACCTCAAGTACCTCGCTGATCTCGGCGATCTCGTCGTCGACCAGATCAACGCCGGTTCGCCGTTCGTCGGCGCACAACACGCCCATCAGTTCTTCGCAGAGGAAAAAGCGCACCTCCAGAGCGGCCAAAGCGTTGCGCTGTTCATTATCGACGCGCTGCGGTTCGATCTCGCCCACGAACTCGCAGAGTCGATCCGCCACGAGCTCCCCCGACTCGAAGTTGAAGAGCGCACATGGGTCGGGACCCTCCCCTCTGATACCGAGTTCGGCAAGGCCGCGCTCACCCCCGGAAGCAAGTTCAGCTTCGCCCTTGACCTCGTCGACGGCGCGGTAGTCCCCGAGCGCAACGGACGCAAGATCACCAACTACCGCCGACAGACCCTCCTAGAGAACGACGGCTGGAGCTACATCGTGCGGGACGAAGCCGACGAGGTTGGCTGGAGCAACACCCGCGTTGCCTACTACTGGAACGACATCGACGAGACCGGCGAAAAGGAGCTCACGAACTTCGAGGAGCTATTCAGCGATCGGATCGACGCCCTCTCGCGGATCATTTGCGAGAAGCTCCGGAAAGGCGAGTGGGATCGCGCCTACATTCTCTCGGATCACGGCTTCGTTTCGCTCCCACGGCACGTCGATATTGACGACCTCCACCCCCCGGCTGAAGCCGAGCAGGTAACTCGCCGGTGGATCGCCGGCACGGACCTCGATGACGATGCCCCGGGCGTGTTACTCGACGAGGACAGCCATCTGGGGTATCTCGACGAGGACGCCAAAATCAGCATTCTCGCCGATCCGATCCAGCGATTTCGCCACCAAGGGCTCCCTGACGCTCGGTTCTACCACGGAGGGGTCCTCCCGCAGGAGTTCGTGTTGAACTTCGTGACAATCACACCAGAATAACACCACCCATGTACGATCTCGAACCCGGAGACGCGATCCGTCTCAATAACCAGCCCGCCGAGGTCATCAAGACCTACGCCGTCGGCGATCTCGAGTATCTCAGAGCCTACATTGAGAACGTCGGCGTCAAGACCGTCTGTATCGACGATGTCGAAATTGAGCGCAAGCGCGATCGACTGGATGCGCTCGAACCTGCAGTTGCGTCTCAACTGCACCCTAAACACGAATCCGTCTCCGCCGAGTGGTTCGACCTCCGATCGCAGGCGCTCCAGCTCCAGATCGCCCACGAGCAGGGGCAGCTGCTCAGCATCTCGAACTCCCTCGTCCGCCTCGAACCCTACCAACTGGCCTGCGTGAACTGGGTGATGCAGAAGCTCCGCCAGCGCGCACTCATCGCCGACGACGTCGGGTTGGGCAAGACCATCGAGGCGGGGCTCATCCTCAAAGAACTCGCCGCACGCAACCGCGCCGATCGCGTCTTGTTCGTCGTCCCGGCGCACCTCCAAAAGAAGTGGATTCGCGACATGGACCGGTTTTTCGACATCACCCTCACCCCCGCCGATCGACAGTGGGTCGAAGGCGAGCGCCGCCGGCTCGGTGAGGAAGCGAACATCTGGGAACAAACCCACCAGCAGTTGGTCACGAGCATGGCGTTCCTCCGGCAAGCGGAGTTTCGAGACGAACTCGATGACGCGTTCTGGGACGTCGTCGTCGTCGACGAAGCACACAAAGCGGCCAAACGAGGCGAGTCCCCAAGCAAGACCTCGAAGGTGGTCGAACGGGTCGCCGACAACTCCGACTCGCTACTGCTCCTCAGTGCGACACCCCACGACGGCAAGGGGGAGGCCTTCCGTTCACTCATCGAATACATCGATCCGTTCCTCGTCGCTGCGGACCAGGAGCTCTCGAAAGCGGCTGTTGATCGGGTGATGATGCGTCGCGGCAAGCAAACGATCTACGACGATAACGGCGAACGGATCTTTCCCAATCGCGACGTTGGAACAATCCCCGTTGAGCGGACACACGAAGAGCGGCAGTTCTACGAGGCCGTCACCGAGTACGTCAAACACGTCTACAATCGCTCCGAGCAGCTCAACGAGCCCGCAGTCGGGTTTGCAATGGCCTTGATGCAAAAGCGCCTCGTGAGTAGTATTGGCGCGATCAACGCCACCCTCAGCCGCCGCCTGGCGAAGATGGTCGACCAGCAATCCACGACAACATCGCTCTCAGAAGCGGCCACGGCCTATCTCGAAGGCGAAGATCTCGACGAAGCAGACAAACAACACGCAGAAGAAGAACTCGCCGGCCTCACCATCACCGAGAGCGATGCCCAGCTCGAAGCAGAAATCGAAACGCTCCGTGACCTCCTCTCTCTTGCCCAAGGAATCCCAGTCGATTCAAAAGCCCAGAAAGTCCGCCGCTACATCCAGCAATTACTCGAAGCGAACCCGAACGAGAAGATACTCCTGTTCACCGAGTATCGAGACACCCTCGATTACCTCCTCGAGCTAGTGAAAGACGAACCGTGGGCCGACGAGATTCTCGTTATCCACGGTGACGTCGACAAAGACGATCGGGCGAAGATCGAAGACGAATTTAACCACGGCCAGTCCCGGCTGCTCTTCGCGACTGACGCTGCGAGCGAGGGGATCGACCTCCAGCACAGTTGCCACATTATGATCAACTACGAGCTACCGTGGAATCCCAACCGGCTCGAACAGCGGATCGGGCGGCTCCACCGATACGGTCAAGCGCAGGAAGTGAAGGTCTGGAACTTCACGTTCGAGGATACCCGCGAGGGTGAGATCTTCGAGATGCTCCAGGACAAAGTCGAAAGCATCCGCGGCCAGCTCGGGAACACCGCAGACGTGCTGGGGGTGCTCGATAATATCAACGTTGACTCGCTCATCATGGAGTCGATCCGGAACGACAAACCAGCGAGAGCGACCACGGCGGAACTCGAAGAACTCATCCACGAGCGCCAGCGGACACTCGCGGAGTGGTACGAGCGAAGCCTCATCGACACCAGCACGTTCGACGAGGAGAGCCGTCAGAAAATTCAAGCGGTGATGGATCACTCTGCGGACGCCTACGGGAGCGAGTCCGACATTCGTGCGTTCTTCGAGCGGGGTATTTCGGCGCTCGGCGGGCACGTCGAACAGACTGGGCAGCAACGCTACCGCGCTGAGCTCCCCAACTCACTTCGACGATCACGAGATGACGGGTCCTACGGGCCGTTTACCTTCGATCGAGCGTTCGCGATGGACCACGAGGAACTCGAGTACATCTCGCCTGACGCCGACGTGGTCCAAGAGCTGATGCAACACGTGCTCGACACCGAACACGGCACCGTTGGACTCAAATTGCTCCCATTCGTTGAGAATCCCGGCATCACATACAACTACCGCGTCAGGTTCGAAGACGGCACGGGTGCGGTGATTCGCGAGGAGGTTCTTCCCGTTTTCGTGGATGCGACACACCGGGATCCACACCGCCGCCTCGGTCAGCAGATCGTCGAGGGGAACACGATTACTGGCTCACCGGATGGCGATCGCGTCCGTGCGCTTCTCGAACACGAGCCCGAAATACGGTCGGCTGCGGAGCGCTACGTCAGCCAGCGTGTCGCATCACGACAAGAAGAACTTCAGAAACGACGCAACGAGGAGACACAGCAGGAAATCGACGATCTCCGAGCGTACGCAGAATCTGAGCGCGAACGCATTGAGCTGTTCATCGCAGACTACGAACGCAAAGCAAAGCAAGGATCGGATATGGATATTGCGATTCGAAACCAACAGGACCGACTTTCGAAACTCGAGCAGCGAATCGAAAAGCGCCGCCGCGAGCTCCAACGGAAAACACAGGTCATCTCGATGGCACCAACCGTCGAGAACATCTGTCTTACCCTCCCGTTGTGAACCGCCTCGGGGTCAAGTGGTTCGAGAAACTTCGTCTCTCGTCATCACGGAATACTTCGTCTTCCGTATGACCCCGAGGCACTCGCCTTGCTTTCTCTGTAGATCCTCACACCTTGCTTTCTCTGTAGATCCTCACACCTTGCTTTCTCTGTAGATCCTCACACCGGTCGGTTGGGCGTCAGTGTCTGCTGTTTGCCTGGTTGCTAGATTCCCCGGATAGTATCGGTAATCCCCACGGATTCGAGGATCATCCAGAGGAGGAATATCCCGTATAACCCGAGAAAGACGTATGCTTCGCGGTTTGTGAGCTCGAGACGAGTCCGAGTGAACACAATAAACACGAGCGTCGCGAACGAGAGAAATCCCATCGTCGGAATCGCTGCGAGGAAATTGATCGTGGCAGACCCTGCCAGGAGGACACCGACCGGGATCGCGACCAAGAGGTTGAAGATATTGCTCCCGAGGACGTTCGTGAGACTCGTGACGTCGTCGTCGTTCTGTGCCGCACGAATGCTGACAAATGCGTCTGGCAGACTCGTTCCAGCGGCGATCACAGTCAATCCCCAGAGAAAACTCGACGTCCCGAAGATCGCTCCGAGCGAGAGGGCCGCACGGACGAGCCCCTCGACACCAACTGCAATAACGAGAAGCGTCACGACAAGCGTAACCCCCTCTCTTTGGGGTTGCGTAACAGCTACAAAAAGTAGAAGTAAACAGTATCTAATCGCATGATTCATACTCGAAAGTATTACTAGTACCTGTAGCGAAGGTACAAGAGTCACATGGCCCTCAAACACGGTCTATACGAACGTTCAGGAGGGTTTTGTGACA
>NZ_SRSG01000023.1 GCF_005543295.1 Halalkalirubrum salinum | reverse complement strand
TATCCGTTATTTCTTTAGCAGAACGCGGTATTCCTGATTGAGTTCTGAGAGGAGTCTCTGTGTAGCTTCCACGATCACACTTCATTTGGATAGATCCAGATCACGAACCGTCGTCGTCGTTCGTTTCAGCAGTAGCGATACATCGGGAGGCGAGCGCACTGTAGTAGACTCGTATGTAAGACATCAGCTCTATCTCAAAGGGTTGGAGTGCACCACCTGTTCTATCGCCTCTATTTCTCGCACTGGCGATGTCGACTACGTCGTCTCTCGGTGGACCGTATAGATTATCATACAAAAATCGTATTAGTAAAGGCTAAATTAATATGTTGTAGGTGTGACTGTAGAGTGGACAGTGACTGCAAAAGAGTTAATTTATTTGTTGGTCAACTATCTGTATGTCAGCGAGCGATCGACTCCAGCGGTATCTAACCGACGAACGAGGGAGTTGTACGAACGACGCGCTTCGAGAGCGACTCGAGGAACTTGAAGAGTTGGATGCGGCCGTCGGCGGGCCTGATCTCGAATCGGATGTCGACCTACTGTCAGCGATGGCCAACGAAACGCGGTACAAAATCGTTCGAATTATTCACACGGCTGGTGAGGAGCTGTGCGTCTGTGAGTTCGCCTCACTGCTTGATGTGAGCGACAGTGCGATTAGCCATGCACTCTCCCAGCTCACAGAGGCCGGGCTCCTCACACGACGAAAAGACGGAAAGTGGCGCAAATATAGCACAACCAACCGCGCAACTGCCGTCTTAGTCGCACTCGACGGCTCCCGATCCGTTGAGCCGTAATCTATCGAGCTACAATCAGACGAACTGTGGTCTGTCCATACTGTCGCGCGGCATCTATTGAGATATATGTTCACCACATAGAAGTTGTTAATCTGGTAACACCGATTAGAGTCAGTATGGGAGATAATTCAGTGATGACCGTTCCTATTTTCGGTAGCAATCAGCAGTGTTTTGCTGTGAGTGGCTGGGCCTCACTACAGTGCTACTCTCTATTTTCGTGCTTCTCGCGGGACGCACCGGGCGACCGTAGGGATATTTGTGTGAATTGAGGATCCCCAATCAATCGGACGCGTAAGCATCCTCAATATAGTCACGAAGTTCCTCGGGCGTCGTCCACGAGAACGCACGGTCCACCCACTTTATCCAGAGGAGATAGTGTGCGAACATCCCGTCGTCGGCTGCATACTGTTCCTCCTCAGTCACGTAAGTTCGATAGAACGCTTGCGTCTGATCCCGATCGGTCGGCTGATCGATGTAGCCCGCTTCCCACGCGTGCCCGCCCTAGGAGTGTTCGTACACCCCCACAATATGATCTGCGTAGCTGACCAGCAGCTTGAATTTCGACGTGAAGAACTCCGAGATATCCAGGAGATCGTCCATCAGGAACGAGTCGACCCTGTCATCGGAATTCGAGGCTGCGGCACCGCTCGCGAGTTGGTCGCAAACAGCTTCCAATCGTGGCCGCTCCTCTTCACCGTAGGAACTGAGAACGAAGTAGGACGTGTTGTTGATGAATCGTCCGAGATTCTCGTGCATCGCGGTCTGGATCTCCTCGACCTGTTCGGGTGTGAGCGTCTCCCCGGCTGGTCACCTAATTTGTCGATGACGGCATGGGTAGCGCCGTCGTTAGTAATGCTGGCATCATTTACCACCGACACCTAGAAGTACGGAAATACGATCAAAAGTGGAATACGGAAGCATTCTGGCTACCAATTCGAATTTCACCGAAATGATTATTCGATCGGGGTCCAAGAACGGATACACAATGTCCCGGCCTGACGTCGCCTCGCTCACGCCAGCCGGGAACTCGATCGGCCTCGATCCGATCGCAGCGTTGAGTGTCCTCGACGACACGACCCGCAGGAATATCATCGGGACGATCGTCGGCCATCCGAAAGGTGCGCCCTCGAAGAAAGAACTGGAATACTACAATCCGAGCGTTGCCGCGTCGACGCTCACGGACCACCTCATCCGCCTGGAGGAGGTTGGACTGATCGAGGCCATCGAACGAGATCGCCAAGGGTTCGAACGAGGCAAGCCATACCGGTTCTTTCAGCTTACGGACACCGCCCGCGAACTGTTCGATCGGAACAAGCTTTTCGATCTCGATGCGTACCGAGAGCTATTCGCCGAAGTCGAGAAGACAGACGAAATCAAGGCCGCAGAAGATATCGAGCGACCGAACGGACAGAACTGAAACTCAACTCGGGGCGTACGTTTTAGTGGACGACGAGTGCGACATCCGAGATATTTCGAAAGCGTCCCAGATCAAACCCATCGAGAGAGATCAGTTGCGGTTGTGGTTCAGAACCAAATCAACAGTTTGTGGATCGGGCCACAGAGTAATTTTGATCATGAGCGGTACTTTGCCAGTTACTTGGAACGTTCGAGTTTGTCTCGCCGTCGATCGAATTCCTCTTCAGAGAGCTCGCCGCGAGCATAGCGTTCGCGGAGAACTGACAGCGCCTGCTCGTCGTTCCCTGTGGACTCTCGATTAAGAAGCGCATAGACGATGTAGAGAGGGATAGCGATGAGAAGTCCCATCCAGAGAAGTCCCCAAAGCCCCATCACTCCGCCGAAGAGGCCCCAACCGCTCCCACCCATCATGCCTTCGTAGCTTCCACCATCATGGGCAACAGCCGTTCCAGTCGCCACGATCGTCCCGGTTGCCACGACAAGCAGTGGGACAGCGAGTATCGTCAGCTGACGAGCAGTGCGTCCGATGTGAGTGGTAAGTAGCGTCATTATCTTGAGTTGGTGAATCGCGATGTTCAGCTGGAGCGATCGAAACGGTCAGGGTCCTGAGCAGTGGCCCTGTCCGTACATCCCGCCTCTGTGCTCACCGTCAGCCATGTCTTTGCCCATCTCGTCGACGGTCACACCCATGTGCGACTCCATCCACTCGACACTCCCTGGGCCCATGTGTTCGGTCATCTGCACCTCCATCCATGTGGCCCAGTCATCGGCGGTGGCATTGTCCGTAGGCGCGTCGTCAGCAGTCGTGTCGTTGCCGTGGGCACTGACCACGGGCGCGGCGACCGCGAGTCCGACGATCGCGAACGCCACGAGTAGCCAGCGGCCGAATTTGATTTCAGTCATTGTTTTTCTCCTCAGTTACTCGTAGGCCTGCTCCGGAGTTATCATCATGGGTGTGAACCCACGGATGAGAACGTTCGAGAACGTTTTTACGCCGATCTAATCGTTTCTTAGGGACGAGACCGTTCATCCGGCTCGAATTCACCGGATTGGCGCTCAACGCTTCTTTCGAATGAGGATTACTACCACGGAAACGACAGTATGAACGACCCGAAAGCGGGTCGCAATCGATTCACTCGCCAGATCGTATCACTCGCGCTATCCCCGCATCGAGATGGCCCTCTCTGTCAGCTCGGGAAGTCTCCGGCGGGAGCGCGGGCGCTACTGGTTAGGCGGCACAGTTGTTCGGCCCCATTTCGAGTTCTGTCGCCTCACTCTCGTCTTCGACGGTCTCTTTGCCGGTGTTGATCGCGATAACCGTCTCGTAGTTCGGGGGTTTCTCCGGTGCGTCCTCGGTCAGGCGATCGACGAACGCGTCGCGGTCCAGCTCGAGAAAGTCGAGCTCGTCGCGGAGGTCCCCGAGCTGTGCTCCAAGGGGCTCGCCGGGCGTGCCGTTCTCATAGCGTCCGTCGCTCGTGACGGTCAGGTGACCCGGCAGGATCATGGTGTCGTCTGGGAAATCGAGGATCGTCTCGTGGAGCGAGTCGTACAGCAGTTCCGCTCCACGGGAGGCGTCGTCCTCGCCAAACTGGAGTTCCGTCCGCCCGACAGAGTCGACGAACAGTGTATCGCCCGTCAATAGGAGCTCGCCGTTGACGAGGTAGTTCATCATCTCCGAAGTGTGCCCTGGTGTGTGGAGTGCCTCGATCTCGACATTCCCGACTTGGATGACCGCACCATCTGACAGTGGTTCGTATTCGTACTCGACACCGCGCTCACTGGCTGGTTCGCCGAGGTGGTAGGGGACGCCGATCTCGTCGGCAAGTGCCGAACCCCCTGATATGTGATCGGCGTGGACGTGCGTATCAATCACGCGCGTTATCGAGAGCCCAGCGTCCTGGCCAGCAACTTTGAATTGGTCGGTCTGTCTGGTCGAATCGAAAACGACGGCTTCTTGACTCTCTTTCGAGCCGATCACGTAGCCGAGACAGCCCTTTGCTCTGCGCTGCACCTGTCGAACAATGAGGTCGTCAGTGGACGTCTCGATAGGGACGACCTCGTAGAGCTTGCTCCACCCCTCCATCCCGTCAGTGACGATCGAGATGTCCTCGTAGCCGTGTTCGTCGAGATCGAACGCAAACTGCGTCGATGTCAAACCCTTCCCACAGATCGCGATGAGCGGTCCGCCGTCGACCAGTGCATTCACTTCGTTCAGTTGGTCATCACGCAAGCCCTCGTAAGGGTCATACGGAACGTTCTCAGCGTCTTGCACGTGCCAGGCCTCGAAGCTGTCTTCCGGACGCGTGTCGATTAGCGTGAATTGTTCGTCGGTGTCGATCTTGTCCGCAAGCTGTTGCGCAGTGATTTTCTTAACCATTGTCTATTATCAGTGTCACGTCTGGGTCGCTGTTTGTCGGAGCGGTCACGAGTGCGAGGTTGTCTAACGCGTTCGATTCCGTCCTTCCTCGGGGAAGGCGTTCTCACGGGGAATCATGGATGTTTCACAGTAGGCCTCACCGTCCTGATAGTCGACGCCCGGTTGGATGAACGGGTACGGCCCGTCTGCGGGCGTGTTCTGCGCACGGCCGCCGTCGACTGCGGTCTGGACTAGTCCCATCACTTCGTAGTCGACAGGGGAGTGTTCTTTGAGGTACTCAACGATAATGTCAACCGGAACTGTTCTGTCGTCGACCTCGACTTCTTGAAACGGAAACCCGCAGTTGCCGAGATCACGCTCTGGGTCTCCAGGACGACGGAATGTCGCCACCGAGTACGTCTCTTCTGGATCGACCCGTTCGCCGTCGATTTGCATCTCGACGAGGCGACGGCTGCGCTTTGCGGTCGGATCGATGGTTACCTCGACGTTCGAAGAGAAGTTCCTGACGCGGCCGTCCTCTTGATCGTAGGGGTAGGGCGTGAAGTTGTCCTCAAGGAACCGCTCCATGTGAGTCGTGAGTTGCTGGCCATAGGCCACGCCGCGAGCGACAGGTGTCGTCATCGGGAAGAACGTGTATAGTTCCCCGAGTGTGATGTCGCCGGGCGGGATGGCAGTCCCGTACCGGAACCCGTGCGAGACAGCGAGGTCGGTGTCGAAGTGGGCTCGGAGCGCGTCGTTGAATAGCGTGTTCCACGCGCTCTCGAGGAATGACTGGCGGTAGAGTGGTTTTTTTGTCCGGCCGATGACCGTATCCAGCGGCCGATCGAGTGTGCCCGCACCTCGCTCGAATCCCGGATCGTCCTCGAAGAAGGGGGCACGTACGGCTTCGACGGTCTCTTGCGCATCGACCTCAGGTTCCCGCGTGTGTTCGCCACCCTCGGTCAGACAGTAGAGGTGGTGTCGGAACTGTATCTCCCCATCTCTAACACGGAGATCCACACGCCCGAGCGCCTCGCCCATGCCGGACTCGACCACGATCGTGTTAGTCTCCTCGACGACGATCGGGTCGTAGGTGTACTCGTGGGTATGCGCGCTGAACATCACGTCCACGCTCGTACAGTCTTTGGCGGCTTGGACCATCCACGGGAGGCCGATCTCTGTGACTGCGACCACGACATCCGCGCCGTCCGCACGGGCAGCCTGTGCGGACTCTTCGAGGAGTGTCGGATGCTTGCCGAAGCGATATCTCCCCTCGTAGAACGCGGGGGCCATCCGATCGACGTAGAGGTTCGTCATCCCGACAACGCCCACAGAGAGTCCGCCGATCTCGAAGACGCGGTACGCGTCGTATAACTGCTCGTTTGTCTCGTAGTCGTAGAGGTTGTTCGCGAGAATCGGGGCGTCGAGGTCGTCCATCAGCTCCACAAAGTTGCCCACCTCGGCGGCTTCGCTCGAATAGTCCCAGTTTCCCGGGACATAGATGTCCGGCGCGAGGTGTTCGTTGATGGGATCGAGCATCGCTCGCCCATCGGTGTAGGTGGTCACCGCAGAGCCGTGAAACGTGTCTCCACTCATGAGCGTACAAACGTCGTGAGCCTCACGGAGCTCGTCGAGTTTGGCTGCGAGCAGGGGAATCCCGCCGCCGCGCTCGATGATGCGATCGTCCTTACCGAAGTCGAAGTCCGGCTCCGACGTTGGATTATCGTAGTAGACCTGATACCGCGGCGTTAGCTGCCCGTGAAGGTCGCTGACGTGGGCGAATACCACGGCAGCATCACTATCGCTGACAGGAGCATCGCCTAGGGAGTGCCACTCGCCGATACCGGTTTCCTGGTCGCTCATAATACTGTGATTCCAGCGACGGAAGCTAATTGTCCACAATTTTTAGTTATGATAGCACAAATAGTACAGGACGATCGAAGAGCGCGAGTAAGGTGCCGTTACGACGCCCTCAAACTGTGAGTCCGCTATACGCGGGTCAACCGCATTCGGACTAGTCGTTCACAAGCGTATCTCCCTCGCCGGGATCGTCCTGGAATAGCAACCCCGTCGCCATCAGCCGCCGGGTGATTGCAACCAGGCCGTTATGGAAGCCACGACCGAACACACCCTGTTCGTGTTCGCGGCTATCTCCGTTCGCTTTGGTGAACGAGCTCACCAAAATTGCCTCTCGATCGGCTAATAGTAACCGACTGATCTCCGTGTCGTCACCGGGGAGTGGCGATCGGTCCAACCAGTTCAATCCCGAGACGAACACGTTGATGTCCGGGAGCGCGTCTTGAATTTCATCTCTGAGTACGTCGTCGATCGTCCCAACGATGACGTCCACATCACGTTCGTGAGCGGCGTCTAATTGTTTGGCTAATCGGTTGGTGAAAATGCTCTCATGGCCCACGACGAGAATCAACTCGTCTGTGGCACCCTCAATCAACTGCTGTGTTCGACTCGTGATCCCTTGATCGCCCGAGAGCACCCACACTTCGTGGGTCGCTTCTGTTGTGTGTTCATCGTCACTCGGTTCGAGTCCGCTCAGTGCTCCCCGGAGTGATTCTGTCCGCTCGACGTACTCCGACTGGAGCGTATTGACCGCTTCGTCGATCGAGACCGCTCGGAACACCTGGGGATTCGAGTGTTGTGTCTCTACGAGTCCCTTTGTTTCTAACACGCGTACCGCATCGTAGACCCGCGTGCGAGGTACTTCAGAGGTCTCACTGATGTCTTTTGCCGTTCCATACTGCCGTCGCGCAAGCGCGACAAACGATTTAGCCTCATATTCTTTCAGTCCGAGTTGCTGGAGCAACTCGATTGCTTGATTTTGATTTGAAACGTTGTCCATTGGTCCCAACCTCGTCCACTATAATTCACTTTGTCCCCTAGGTTTTTAGTACGTCGCCCCGCCCCAAACAAGTGTCACTCGAAACATCACACAATATGGCGAAGAAATGCGTCTCTGGGCATATAAAAATCAGTTCTGAAAATTCGTTCACCCACTTAATCACAATACTTCTATATTGGTGCAGCACGGAGCAAAATATGGCGGGTAGTGCAGTATTGGTCCCAACCTCTCTGTCACTACACGCCACAAACCACCACACCGGTGGTTTTTCAGACTTAATACGTGCGTTACTTTGCGTTTCTCGTAGACTCGCAGTTGGTTTTTTCTCGCGCTCACAGCCGATCTGCCTCATCACCGCAATCGAAGCGCAGCGAGGTAGTGGGCTGCGCCGGGCTCGCGACGGGTAACATCAGCGAGTTCCCACCCTGTGCCGATCGCCGCCTCGCGGAGTCGCCCCGGAGAGAAGAGCCGAAACTGGAGGACTGGATCCACCTCGCCGTCATACTCGAACCACATAACACGATGGGCGAGTCCCGGCGTCGGATCTCGGCGGTATCCAAGCCTGTCACCAGATTCGATCGCCGTTGGATCGTACCCGTCGACAACCGCGGTCGCACCTGGCTCCGTAACGTACGCGAGATCGCACAGAAACGATCGAATGCCAGCGATCGAGCCGGCGAGCCCGAGTTGGGTGCCGTACACGAGTGCTGCGGCGAACCGATCGCGATCGAATTCCGATCGCAAACCGAACATGTCTCCCACACGGGCGTCCTCGACACCCCGATCGTCCATGGTCTGGACGAGTGCTGGGCTCGCGTCGATCGCGACAGTCTCGAACTGTTCTTGGAAGTACAGGGTATCGCGTCCCGCTCCCGCCCCGATGTCGATGAGTGGCCCTGAAAGCTGCGAGTCGATCCATGATCCACAATGGCTTTTGGGATCGTACGGCTCGAAGTAGAACGCCTCGATCGGGTGCTCGCGTCGATCGGGCCCATCACACTGCCAGAGCGGTCCCGCCTGTTCGCCCCGGTAGTGGTCGTACACCGCCCGACCGAACGCGTCCGGCTCGACGCTATTTCCCATGTCGGTCGGTTACGTGCGATTGAAAAAAGCGTGTGTGAAATACGGTACCGCGGATCGCGCCGAGAGCGTGATCAGGCCTCGTATCCTTGCTCAGCTAACGCTTCTTCGAGTGTCGAGAGTACGTATTCGACGTTCTTCGGCCGTGCAGAGTAGCCCATACACCCGATCCGCCAGATGTCGCCGGCGAGATCGCCCAGTCCGCTCGCGATTTCGAGGTCATACTCCTCGAGGAGGTACGAGATGACCGCGCCGTCGTCGACGCCGTCGGGCACGCGCACGGCGTTGAGACTCGGCAACCAGTACTCGTCTGGGGCGTTCATTTCGAGCCCGATCGCCTGCAGGCCGGATTTGAGCTCGCCGGCTACCTCGCGGTGGCGCGCCCAGCGGTTCTCGATGCCTTCCTCGGCGACGAGCCGCAGCGCCTCGCGGATTGCGTAGACGTTCGTGATCGGCGCGGTGTGGTGATAAGATCGATCGTCGCCCCAGTAGCCCTCCAGCAGCGAGAGGTCGAGGTACCACGATCGCGGCTGTGTCTCCCGAGAGAGCACTTTTTCCATTGCGCGATCTGACAGCGTCAGCGGACTTGCACCCGGCGGACAGGACAGACACTTCTGTGGGCCCGAGTAGGCGACGTCAACGTCCCACTCGTCGACGCGCATCTCGACGCCGCCGAGAGAGGTGACACAGTCTGCGATTACATACGCGTCGTGATCGTGGGCGATCGACGTCAGTTCGGGGACACCCGGCTGTAACACCCCAGTCGATGTTTCGGCGTGGACGAACCCGAACACGTCTGGCTGGTGTTCCTCAAACGCCTCCTGGACGTCGGCGGGATCGAGCGGCTCGCCCCACGGCGCGTCGACGTGGACAACCTCTCCGCCGGCGCGCTGGGCCATGCTCTCCATGCGCCCGCCGAAGTAGCCGTTCGTCGGTACCAACATCGTATCGCCCGGCTCGACGAGGTTGCCGATCGCAGCCTCCATCGACGCCGATCCGGTCCCCGAGACCGGGATCGTCCACTGGTTGTCCGTGCGGAAGGTGTACCGCAGGAGGTCCTGGACCTCGTTCATGATCTCGATGAACGACGGATCAAGGTGTCCGACGAGTGGCGTACTCATCGCCTTCAGCACCCGCGGATGGACGTCGCTCGGTCCCGGGCCCATCAGGGTACGATCCGGCGGCCTCAGTTCGTCGACGGCTGGTTTCTCGACCATATCGATTGATTAATTGTGGGAAATAAAAACGCGATGGTTGTCGAAAATTGTGCTGGGAAGCCGCCGCAGACCACCTGTGCGTGGAGTACTCGCTATAACCGTCAGCAGAGTACTCAGTCAAGGAAGTCCGGCATCTGTCGCTTCTCAGCTCGTTCGGATTGCAGGTGTGCAAGGAACGTCTCCAGTTCGACGTCCTGTTTTTCTCGTTCCTGTCTGTCGCGTACCGAGACCGTGCCGGCTTCCTGTTCGTTGCTACCAACGACAAGCATGTACGGGACGCGATCCTCCTGAGCCTCGCGGATCTTCCGACCGAGCGTCCACGATCGGTCCTCGATTTCGACGCGGAAACCCTGGTCGGTGAGTTCGTTGCGGAGCCGGTAAGCGTAGCCGAGTTCGTCGTCCGAGATCGGCAGAATACGGACCTGTTCGGGGGCGAGCCACAGCGGGAACTTGCCGTCGTAGTGTTCGATGAGCACCATGAGGAACCGCTCGTAGCTGCCGTACAGCGCGCGGTGGATCATCACCGGCTGGTGTTCCTCGTTGTCCTCACCCGTGTAGGTCAGCCCGAAGCGATCGGGCATGTTGAAATCCAGCTGAACGGTCGGGCCGTCCCAGCTTCGCCCCAGCGCGTCGGTGAACGCGAAGTCGATCTTCGGGCCGTAGAAGGCCCCATCGCCCGGCTCGAGATCGTACTCGAAGCCACTCGATTCTAACACCGACTCCAACTGTGATTCGGCCTGCTCCCAGATCTCGTCGGAGCCCACAGATTTCTCCGGACGAGTCGCGAGCGCAACCTCTGCGTCGAGCCCGAACGTCTCGAAGACGGTCGTGATGTTGTCGATGATCGTGTTGATCTCGCGTTCAATCTGATCGGGGCGACAAAAGAGGTGCCCGTCGTCGATCGTGAACGCCCACACCCGCGAGAGCCCCGAGAGCTCGCCGCGCTGTTCTTTTCTGTAGACCTTCCCGTCCTCGAAGTATCGGACCGGCAGGTCTCGGTAGCTCCACGATCGCTGATCGAAGATCGTCGCGTGGCCTGGACAGTTCATCGGCTTGAGTCCGTACTCCTCGTCATTGACGTCGAGGAGGAACATGTCGTCGACGTAGTTGTCGTAGTGGCCGGACTTCTTCCACAGTTCCGTGCGGAACAGGTGCGGTGTCTCAACAGGCTCATAGCCCGCCTCAAGGTTCAACGACTCAGCGAAGTCGCTCAACTCGGTGAGGATTCGCTTGCCGTTTGGGTGATACAGCGGCAGACCGGGGCCGGTCGTCTCGTCGATCGAAAAGATCTCGAGCTCCTGGCCCAGCCGGCGGTGATCCCGCTTTTTGGCCTCTTGGCGGCGCTCGCGGAACTGCTCTAGGTCGGACTCGCTTTCGAATGCCGTCCCACTGACTCGCGTGAGCGTCTCGTTTTCCTCGTCGCCGCGCCAGTAGGACGCAGAGATATTCGTCAGCTCGAATGCGCCGATTTTACCCGTCGATTCGACGTGTGGGCCCTTACAGAGATCCTCGAACTCTGCCTGTTTGTAGAAGGAGATCTCCTCCTCGTCGGCGGCTTCCGTCTCGAGTATTTCGAGCTTGTAGGGGTTGTCTGCCTCCTCGTATCGCTCGATCGCCTCCTCGCGGGATCGATCCAGGCGCTCGATGTCGTAATCTTCCTCGACAATCTCGGCCATCTCAGATTCGATCGCCTCGAGATCCGACTCATCGAGGTCGACACCCGTGATGTCATAGTAGAACCCTTTGTCGGTCCACGGGCCGATCGTCAGCGTTGCTTCGGGGTACAATCGTAACAGGGCCTGGGCGAAGACGTGCGCTGCGGAGTGTCTGAGCACGTCGAGGTATTCGTCGCTTTGGTCCGTGACGATCTCGATGCGATCGCCGTCAGAAACCGGCGTGGCTTTGTCGACCAGTTCCCCCTCGATCTTCCCGGCGACTGTGTCGCGTCCGAGTCCGGGGCCAATCTCGAACGCTACGTCTTCGACCGTCGATCCTTCGGGGACCGAGAGATTCGATCCGTCCGGAAGGACGACTGCGATCTCGCTCATACGAATTCGAAGCCGGAGAGCGCGGTTAAGTGTTTTCGAGTTGCGCCGAAGATACTCACACAACGGCAATCGTTTTATATTCGATCGCGGCATTCCTCACGCTATGAGGTGGTGGTGAGTGCCGAGCCGCAAGGGCGATCGCCGCGAGCGCGAACTGGTCAATCTCCTCGACGAACACGGATTTGCGGTCATGCGCGCGCCCGCCAGCGGTGCGGCGACCGATCGTGATCTGCCGGATGTCCTCGCGGGGGACGGCCAGCGGTTTTACGCGATCGAAGCGAAGGCCTCGAGCGGGCGACCGATCTACCTCGACGCCGACGAGATTGAGTCGCTTTCCTACTTTGCAGACTCGTTTGGCGCGGAGGCGATCGTCGCTGCGCGATTCGATCACGAGGCATGGTACTTTTTTGACCCCACAGAGCTGTACCGGACCGACGGCGGAAATTATCGTGTTAAGAAGGAAACTGCGCTCAGGGAGGGGATGGACATCCTCGCGATCTGCGGGCAATCCGAGCAGTCACGGCTGTTTTGAGGGCGGATATGAGGACTGATCGGCTCTCATGCTGAAACGACCAGCAGACCAGGAATTGTCAGTTCTATACCACTACTTGACCAACAATTAAACAAAACCACCGTATTGAACACTCCATGGTAGTCGCAGGGATCCCGATCGGCGCGCTGGTCGTCTTTGCGTTGATCGGCGTCGCGTTGATCCTGTTCGTCTCTGAGATCATCCCGAATGACATCACCGCGATTGGCATCATCTTCGCGCTTGCAGCGCTTGAACCGTGGACGCAGGTGGGGCCACGCGCGGCGATTTCTGGGTTCGCAAACACGGCGACCATCACCATCGTCGCCATGTACATGCTGAGCGCCGGTATTCAAGACACGGGGCTGGTCCAGCGGCTTGGCCTCCATCTGGCGGCGTTCACAAAGGGCAGTGAGACCCGGGCGTTAGCAGCCACTGTCGTCACCACTGGGCCGATCGCCGGGTTCATCAACAACACCCCTGTCGTCGCTGTGTTCATTCCAATGATTTCGGATCTAGCGAGACAGAGCGGTATCTCCCCGTCGAAGCTGTTGTTGCCGCTGTCCTATGCAGCCATCCTCGGGGGAACATTGACACTCATCGGTACGTCGACAAATCTGCTGGCGAGTGAGCTCGCCGCCACACTGCTTCCCCGCGGGCCGATCGGGATGTTCGAATTCACCGCCCTCGGAGTAGTGATCCTCATCATCGGCACGGTTTATCTCATGACTGTCGGTCGGTGGCTTACGCCAGCCCGTGTCCCCGTCGATGCGGATCTAGTCGAGGAGTTCGACCTCGAAGACCATCTTGCGCAACTTCGCATTCGAAAGGATTCTGCAGTTATCGGGTTCACCGTCGACGAACTGGACGAGGTGACCGAAGCAGACGTGACGATTCTACAGATCCGACGCAATGGCGAGGTGTTTCTCGCTACAGACACCGATCAGCGGTTACAGCATGATGATATTCTGATCGTCCACGGATCGCTACAGGCATTGAACCGCTTCAGGGAAAAACAGCAACTCAGCCATCTCCTCCGTGAGGACGTGACAGAAGAGACGTTCGGAGCGTCATTTTCATCTGATACCCTCGCCAAGGCGGTTGTCCCTGAGATCTCACCCTTCGTCGGGGAAACGCTCGCGGTGGCTCGTCTGCAGAAGTTTCACCGCACGACCGTCCTGGCCATCCGACGGGAGGGTGAGTTGATACGTACCGACCTCAATGAGATCGAACTCGAAGCGGGCGACACGCTGTTGGTGCAGACGATCCCAGACGCGATCCGATACTTCAGGGAGACCGGCGACCTCGTGCTGATCGAAGAGGACGCCTTCGATCGACTGATCGAAGACGGCATCGAGGAAGTCGCACCGCTGTCACCCAAGGCACCGATCGCCGTCGCCATCATGGCTGCGGTCATCGCCGCGGCAGCACTGAATGTGTTTTCGATCGTCATCGCCGCCCTTGGAGGCGTCTTTTTGATGATCGTGACCGGGTGTCTTTCACCGCCCGACGCCTACGACGCCGTTTCCTGGAATATCATCTTCCTGCTTGCAGGTGTGATCCCGCTGGGACTCGCGATGGAGGCGACCGGCGGAGCCGCGCTTATTTCGGCGGCATTGGTCGCCACGGCTGACGTCCTCCCCCTGCTTGCAGTCCTGTTGTTGTTCTACATTGTGACTGGATTGTTGGCGAACGTCATCACACCCGTCGCCACGATCGTCTTGATGATCCCAGTCGCAGTGGAAGCGGCACAGCGACTCGACGCGAACGGATTCGCATTCCTGCTGGCCGTGATGTTCGCCTCCGCGACGTCTTTCATGACGCCCGTGGGATACCAGACGAACCTGATGGTGTACGGCCCTGGTGACTACGAGTTTACGGATTTTCTGAAAGTCGGCGGTCCCCTGCAATTTATGCTTGCGGTCGTGACAACTGTCGGTATTGCCACGATCTGGGGGCTCTGATACCCAATCTGGGACTGAAAGTCCGATCTGGGATTGTAATATGTGATCTGGAACTTCGAAATCCGAGTGCTCAACGATCGCTTCGAGAAACTCGAAACGGCGATCGATCGCGACCCCACGCCCGACGTCGGTGGGTCGCTCTGTCCAGTATTCTTCCCAGTGTCGTAACTTCAGCAAACATGAAGCCCCAATACTTAGCTCGAGTTACCGTTCGGCTTCAATCTGAAAGCCTTCTTCTCTGTTGTCTGTTGCACCGGAGACGCGAACGGTCACGACATCAGCCGGCGGACCGTCAGCATCGAACGATAGCCGGACGAGCAGTCTAATGGCCGTGTCAGACTCCTCGCACACGTCATCGTCGGACGCGGTCCGGGATACGGCTGTTTCAACAACTGGGTGCCCATTTTCAGCGATGAACGGCGCTTCGGTCAGCTCCAATTTGTAGCACTGCTCCGGGGCGAACGCTTGGACGTATACAAGCCGATCGCCGTCCGCAAACGGTGTCTCCTCAATAAACGCCTCATGGAAGCTTACCTACTGATTTAATGGTGAATGTTAGCACATAGGTTATCGCCAGTAAAATCGGGCACTCTGTCTCGCCGAAACCGTTAGCAGTGATGACTCCTGAGTATCCCTGTGGACGACATCCTCAGTTGGCTTCGCGATCGCCCCACCTACGCCGGCCAGATCGTCGCCGATCGAACGGTTCCGGCCCGCGAGCCCTCCTTCGCAGACATCGAACTCGAACCGCGGCTCCGATCGTCGCTCGAAGCCGAGGGGATCGACCGTCTCTACGAACACCAGGCGGCCGCGATCGAAGCGATCCGTGATGGTGACAACGCGGTGATCGCGACCGAAACGGCAAGCGGCAAGAGCCTGGCGTACACCGTTCCGGCCTTCGAGAACGCGATGGCCCACGGCGGCCGAACGCTGTACATCGGCCCACAGAACGCACTTATCGCCGATCAGGAATCGTCGCTGTCAGAGCTGGCCAGGGGGCTCGGATTCGGAAGCCGGGTGTCAGTTGCGTCGTATACCGGTCGGCTGTCGAAATCCGAAAAACGGGCCGTCCGCGATCGCCGCCCAACGGTGCTCCTTTCTAATCCGGACATGCTGCACTACGCGCTGTTACCGCACGCCCACCGATTGTGGGAGTGGTTTTTTTCCTCGCTCGAGTTGGTCGTGATCGACGAGGTACACAGCTATCGCGGCGTCTTCGGCACGCAGGTTGCACTCCTCATGCGCCGGCTGAACCGCCTCTGTGAGCGGTACGACTCGTCGCCACAGTTCGTGTGCTGTTCGGCGACGATCGGCAACCCGGTCGAACACGCCGGGCGGATCACCGGCCACGACCCAGACAGCTTCCAGCTCGTCGACACAGACACGAGCGGCCACGGACCCCGGCAGTGGGTACTCTGGAATCCACCCGAGTACGAAGACGACTGGCAAGCGCGCGGCTCTGGCCGACGGCGATCGAGCCACACGGAGGCTAAACGGCTGTTCTGTGATCTGCTCACCGCCGGGTATCAGACGCTAACGTTCACCCGCGCCCGGCAAGCTGCTGAGCGGTACGCGACTGAGAGTGCCAAGGAGCTGCGCGATCGCGGCCAGCATGACCTGGCCGGACAGGTACGGGCGTACCAGGCCGCGCTGGGACACGACACCCGAAGAGAAATTGAAGCCGATCTCCACAGCGGGACACTCCGCGGTGTCTGGAGCACGAACGCGCTCGAACTCGGCGTCGACGTGGGTGGCCTCGATGCGGTTGTCATGGACGGCTACCCGGGGACTCGAATGTCGGCGTTCCAGCAGGCTGGACGGGCGGGCCGCGGCGACGATCCTGCGCTTGTTGTCTTGATCGGTGGTGAGGACCAACTCGATCAGTATCTCATGCGCAACCCGGATGCGTTCTTCGACGCGGATCCGGAGCGGGCAATTTCGAATCCCGAAAACGAAATGCTCCTTCCGGACCACGTCGCCGCGGCTGCCGCTGAAAACTGGCTTTCTGTCGACGACGAACGGCACTTCGGCGGACCGTTTCCTGACATCATTTCGCGACTCGAATCCGACGGGCAGCTCGAACGCCGATCGACCGATGATGGGATCCGCTGGACCTACGCGGGCGGAGATAGTCCCCAACACCGCATGAGCCTCCGAACGATCGGCGATCGCGAGATCAAACTGCTCGATGGCCGCTCAAACGAGACAATTGCGTCACTCCCGCTCGCCGACGCCCTACGAGACGCCCATGAAGGGGCGATCTACCATCAGCAGGGTCAGACCTACGAAGTGTCTTCGCTGGATCTCGATCGCGATACAGCAATTCTCCAGCCAACGTGGGCAGACTACTATACGCAGGTGCTGACCGACAAGTCGATGACGGTGAACGCCGATCTGCTCGAAACGTCGCTTTCGGGTCACCCTGACGCAAGCGTTCGGTTTGCAGACGTAACGATGACAGAACGGGTGACCGGGTTTCAACGCAAAGATCGTCGGACCGGGAACACGATCGGTGACGGAATGCTCGATCTCCCCGAAACCACGTTACGGACAAAAGCACTGTACTACACGCTACCGCCGGATCTGGAGGTTGCTATTCGCGCGGACCGTAGCGACGACGTCTTCAACGGCGGTATCCACGCCGCCGAACACGGGATGATCTCGTTGTTCCCGTTCAGCCTGCTGTGCGATCGCGGCGACATCGGTGGGATTTCGACACCATACCACCCCCACACCGATCGGCCGACAGTGTTCATTTACGACGGCTACCCCGGCGGGGTCGGCCTCACGCGGGCAGGATACGGGATTGTCGAAGAGCTAATGACACGGACGGCGGATATGATCGACGCCTGTGACTGTGCGGACGGCTGTCCATCGTGTGTACAGTCTCCCCAGTGTGGGAATGCAAACGAGCCGCTCTCGAAGGCACCGGCGGTTGAGCAGCTACGGGCGCTGTCTGTGCAAAAAGACGAACGGGGCGATCACTCGACGTGAATGGTTCGGTCGTCGTCAACCCTGAAGGTGATTGTTTTGCCGTCAATTTCGAATATAAATCGCACATCCAGCGGATCGACTGAGCGGATATCTTCGGTGTAGTTCATGGCAGACCCAATCGATGCGTGCGAGAGTGGCGCGATTGGATTGATCCCGTTGCCGGCGAGAAACGCCAGCATCTCGGTGTGAGCGGTGAGTTTCACCCCGAACAGTCCGCTGCGATTGTAGATACAGTTCGGACACGAGAAGTCGATCGACACGGCGTAGCGATTCCCACAGGCAGGACAGACGCCATCGGCAGGGTCGTGGGTTGGACAGACGTCGAGTGACTCCTCAAGCGAGGCCGAACACCGCGGGCAGACGCCGGTGACCGTCGCCATCGTCTCCAAGCCGCCCCAGATCCGTGCGGCTCTGTAGACCTCGTCGGGCGAGCGATCGCCAACCCCGGCTGGTGGGAGGTAGAGTCGCCCGAGATGACCATACTCGCCGGTAAACTCTTGACGACCGTACGTCCCAGGACACTCAGTACAAAACACCAAGAGCTGTTCGTCGCTGTAGGAGATTCCGATCGGCGCACCGCAGTACTGACAGTATTGGTCGACTTCTGTGGATTCAATTATCGGATGCTCAGTGACCGCGCCCGAGAGGACCGCTTCGATAATCCGTTCGCCCGCGCGTGTGAGCTCGTAGCCGTCGTCGCGTTTTCGAACGAAGTGATCGACGAGTTTGTTGAGGTGGTAGTTGAATTGCCCTGAGTCAGAGAGCTCAATCCGATCGTATAACGCAGAAAACGAAAGCGGGGTGTCTGCATCCGCCAGCGTCCGAAGAATATCCATCCGAGTCGTGTTCCCGAGCGCGCTGAACGCCTGGTCCGGCGTCAACGCTGGCCCCTCATCGTCCGGTGGCGACGTCATGCTGGGGACGTGCTCGCCGGACACGTAAATAACTGCCCGCGATCGCCTCCCGAAGTCCACAGATAACCCATCCGGCGTATCTCGCGACGATCGCACCCGCGAGCGCGGCTCCGACGAGCTGTGGGGCGCTCGCAAATGCCAACAACCCGACGAGGACGCCGAGGTATCCAACGATTCCGGCGACGCTCGAACGTCCCTCGGCTAAAGGGTGATCGTATCCTATCATCTCGGTGGGACCGAGGTGGGTCGGCCTCGATCGGCTGTGCGACCTGATCGTGTGTGATCTCGCTTGCATGGATACACCAATGGCTTCTGAGCCGTTAAGTGTATTCAGAATGATATTTCTGTAAGCCGGACTACTGAAAATTTGTTCAGTAAATCCGTCCACGGATCCTCAGTTGGGCGTCACGCAATTTTGATCGATTACCCACCCCAACCGCGCATCATGTCGCCGGCGACGCGATCGCGCCACTGTTCGAACCCAGACGCGCACTCGGGGCTTTCGTCGAGATGATCGATGAATCCCGCACCAGGGTCGGCTAATTCGTCAGCACAGAACGGGCAATGGTCGGGATCACCCCACCGTGGTATCGGCGCCGAAGAGTTATCTGTTGTTGGCATACACCGTATTACGAAATTACACTGTAAATAGCTTAGCTCAACTAGAAATTATTGTATGTTTGTTTGACTATATTTAAAATTGTGAAATACACTACTTCTGCCTTGACCAAACGATCGCCTGCACGTTTCCGAGTTCTATTGGCTCTTCGTCGGTCGAAACCGCTGGCGCAGCCAGTTCGGGCTCCCAGCCGTCGGTTGGCAGGCCGTCGATCTCGGCGGCGAGGATTTCGGGCGATACGTCGATTGGTGTCCCCTCCATATTCGCTGCGAACAGCAACTGCTCGTCGGCGTCTGGAGATTCCCTGAGCCCGTAGTACAGGACGGTCCCCTCTGTCGGATGCCTGTAGCCGTATGCTTCGTTATCTTCGATATCGACATCCGATCGGAGCCACGGTCGTTCGTGGCGGAACTGCCGGACGGAGCGATCGAACGCGGTCCGCTCGTCGCTCTGTTCGTCTGTCCAGTGAGCGAGGTTCGCGTACTCATGGACATCTTCCATCCACGCGTCAGCAAACGCCTCAAGATCCTCAGGAGAGATGTCATCGCCCAGCGGCGAGTCGATCGTCGAGAGAATTGTCGCCATCGCCGCAAGATCGTAGTCGGTCGTCTCGACCGTCGCGGCGAGCGCGCGGACGAACGATCGCAGATCCTCTTTCTCGGTGAATCCGAGCGATTTGAGGCCGTCGAAGAACCGATCGTCCGGATAGATATCGTCTGGGATCTGCCAGTCGACGAGGTACGCCTCCTCGGCGACGACTTTCACGTTCCACGTTGGGTCAGTGTCACGAATGAACCCCCACGGCGATCGCATGTTTGCGCCGATGAAGTCCATAGGCACACCCGGCATGAAACAGTAAAACAGCATGGTCGCTGCCGGGCTGTTGTACGCCTCGTTGATCGTCTCCGGCAAGCTATCGGCGAGATGTGGGTTCTCCTGTGGAGCATTCCACGCGTCACCAACCTCCGTCTGGGTGCCTCGCCGCAGCGTGTCGTGATTCGCAACGCCGGTGATCCACTGGCTGCCGAACTCGGCGACCTCACGAACTCGCCACCACTTGGTGGCCCAGAACGTCAAAAGCGCCGGCGTGTTGTGGGCGAACGTCACTGGCGACCACTGGAAGGTGTGGAGGTGTTGCTCGATCAGCGTCCGGTACGTCGACGCGAGCTCCCAGTCTTCCTGTGGCCAGGGCCGGCCGTCCTCGAAGATCATCCACGGGCGGTACTCGGTGCCTGCGACCTCCTGTGTCACCGCGTCCATCCTCGCGAGGAAGTCGTCGTCGTGGACCATCTCCTCGCGATCGGGATCCCAGTACCGGAAGTCCTGTGCGCCGTCGACGCGAATTCCATCTGCACCGTAGTCCATCTTCCGGCGCTGCAGTTCCAAGAGAATCGCCCGAACGATCGGGTGGGTATAATTGAGATGCTTGCCGTACATCCCCGGCCCCTCGAAGAAGTGATCGGTCAAGAGCGGGATCGCTCCGTTATCGGCGTGTCCGAGCGCGATGTCAAAGACGACCTTGATCGGCTCTGGAAGGTTGTGACACGCCGCGATGAAGTCGACGAGCTCGTCGGGCCGACCGGTTTCGAGGATCGCGGGGTTCGTCGCTGAAAACGCCGAGACGACGATGTCGTACCCCCAGTTGATCATGTCGGGCGACTCGGTAGTGACGGTAACCGTCTCTGATTCTGCGGCGCGATCGATCGACTGGGGCGACCAGCACGCATGCCGATCTGGGTGTTGAGTAATCGGCTCAGTCGGCATGAGCTGGATCGCGTCGTAGCCGACGAAGTTCCGCTCGGCGGGGGTCAACGGTTCTTCTGCGCGCTGTTTCTCGCCGATCGATCGATACCACCGCGCGAGTCCGCCAAGGCTGCCGGCCTCTGTGGCGGTTCCAGGGTGAATCTCGAGCATACTCACCGCTGGATCGACCCGCGGGAGGCCATCGTCTTCTGTAGTCGATACACGCTCGGCCGCAGTTCCGAGCGCCTCGAAGTAGTCGCGATCGGCCCGCTCAGCGTCGAGTCGGCCCATATCATAGATCTCAGCGGGCGCGTACACACCGAATGGCACCGAATCTGCCAGCGGATCGGGAATCACACCCCACGTCTCGTCGCCGAGGTCCGACTCCCGACCGAGTGCTTCGCCCGGCTCTGGGCGGCGGTAGATCAGCTGGTACAGGGTTCCGAGCGTCTCACGCGTGCCGGGCTTGATCCCCTCGATCGCCGCCCAGGTGTACTCGCCCTCCCGCCGGACTGGGACGCGATCACGCTGGAACTCGACGGTTGCGTCGCGTCCGGGATCGACTGACTCGATCGGCGTGTATACCTCAAGGAACACATCGGTCTCGTCCACGTCAGCGTCGGCGAGTTCTGGGGTCCAGACGCCGATCGTTGCGGCCTCCTCGTCAGTTACATCCACTCCCAGGCGCTCGGCGATCGCCGCAGCAGCGTCGAATTCGGTTTCGGCAGTTGTCTGTTGGCGTCGTTGCCACGCACACAGTTTCTCGGTTCTCTCGATGTCGATCGTCGGAGTATCAGTTGTCGTCATACGATAGTAGATGTCGTCATTTGGTGTCGATCGCCGTTGGTGTTCGTTGCAATCGTATCTGGATATCCGCGGGGATAGCTATTTTTCGGGGGTGTATCAATCGGTCGTATTTTATCGAAACAAGAGCGCCATCAGTTCGACGACAGCCTTGCAGTTGCGGTGTTACTCGGTAATCTCGAAGACGGCGACGTCTTCGACAGTCAATCCGTTTTCTGCTGCCCGATTGTCACCGCTGACGAGGTCGGTCGCATCGACGTCGCGATCGACGCCGACTTCCACCGTGTCAGGGCCAAAGTGCAGACAGACGAGTAGCGTCTCCTCGTCATCGGAACGGACGAACGCGACCGCATCGTCGGCGTCGGCCGCTGAGTCGTCTGGAACTGTCACACCGTAGTCGATCCGCTCGAGTTCGCCGCCGAACCCGACTGCCTCGTGTTCGGCCTCAAGTTCGATCAGGTCGTCGTAGTGGCTCCGGACGTCGTCGCGGGCGTGTTCCCACGCGATCGCGTCACGACGCCCGCGCTGGCCGAGTTCCTGGCCGCTGTACAGCATCGGAATTCCCGGGAGCGTGAACAGCGCACCCGCCGCGGCAAATGCCGCGTCATCACCGCACTCGACAAGGTATCTGGTTTCGTCGTGGTTTTCCAGATAGAGCATGAACGCCGCGTGATCCGGGAAGCCGCTCTCGGTGCGGCCGTCGATCGCGTCTAGCATTGCTTCTGCAGGCTCGTGACCGCGACCGATCTGTCTGAGCGTGAAGTACAGCGTGGTGTCGAAGTGGACGTCGAACATCCCCTCGTGGAAGTCCTCGATGTAGGGGATCGTTTCGTCCAACAACAGGAAGTCCCGATCGCGCGCTTTGACCCGTTCTCGGATTTCTCGCCAGAAGGAGTCGGGAACCGCCCACGCCATGTCACAGCGGAATCCGTCGGCGACCGCGGCCCACTCGTCGACTGCGTCCAGGAGGTGCCTGCGGACCTCGAGGTTCGAGTAGTCGAAGTTCGCGATCAGCTCCCAGTCGAAGTAGGTCCCTGGTTCGCCAGAGTCCTGCCACTCGTACCAGTCGTAGTACGGAGACTCCGGATTCTGGTAGGCATCCTCGAAGAACGGATGATCGCGCGCAGAGTGGTTCAACACGAGGTCGAAAAGCACGGACATCCCACGGTCGTGGGCCGCCGCAACGAGCGATTCGTACGACTCGCGATCGCCCAGGTCGTCGGCGATCGAAAAGAAGTCCGTGATGTTGTATCCGTGGGGCTTGCCGTCGTGTTGGAGCACGGGCGTGAGCCACAGGGTGTCGACACCGAGTTCTTCGAGATATGGCAGTCGGTTTTCGATCGCCTCGAAGGTCGTATCTGCCTCATCATCACCGTTCGCAAAGCCACGGACGTACACCTCGTACAGGGTCGCATCCGTTGCCCACTCTGGGGGATCGTTCAGCCGGAGGACGTCGACGGCGTCCACATCAAAGCCGTCACCGTCGTGTACCGCGTCGACCGATGCGCTGACGCTCACCGCGTCAGCAACGCTGTAACTGTCGCCAACGGCGACCCCATGTACCCGGAGCTGATCAACATCGGCGAGGACTGCTGCAGGAATCTCGACGGTTCGATCGGTCACCGTTACGTCGCTTCGGGAAACCCCGTCGCGATCGTCCAGGACGAACTCCACGCTGAGATCAGCTGCGGTTCGCGCAGAGTCTGGGTGAGGGGTCGGCGTCGCGCGAACGACAACGCGCTCGCCATCCTCGGAGACTCCACCGTCGAGACGGATCCGAGGGCGGCCGGTTGGCAGCTCAAGTGACTCGCCGATCGCACCCGAGCCAGACCCGCTCACGCCGCTTTGGCCGCTTCGACCGCTTCTGCCGCTCGGTCTAAGTGAGCCCGATCCGCTAAAGCCGCTCAACCCGCTGCGGCCTGCGGCTGCGGCGCCCACGTCTGCGGGGCGCTTGTCGCTGGGGAACACTCGAACGGTTTGTCTGTGGGTCCCGTCGGGTGCATCGAGTTCGAGCCGGTAGGTTCCGGCCGCGTCCGGGGTAAAACCAATAACCGCGCCCTCGGGCAGTTCGATGGTACTTGCGATCGGCGCATCGTGAATTGACCACTCGTACGTCGCCTCTGGATCTGGATCACGCGGTGCGAGCTCTACAACGTCTCCCACGGCAATGAACCGCGGCGGACCAGGATGGTGCATGTCTCTACAAACGACTTCTGTTACTTTGGTGTTGTGTATTTCGAAAGTATTTCTTACAGATGTAGTCAATAATCAATGATAGATGATCTAGTAGCCTGTCGTAGGACGATTTTCGGAGACAACCGCTATCTTTCGGGAACAGATTCCCGTACTTGTGAATTGATTGAATGTATCCGGCGGTGAATGCTGCGAAAAGCCAGTAATACTTATTCTTCCACACTCATCTGGAAGTATATGCGACTGCGTACTGCAATCAACGAATACAAATCTCGCCACGGATCTGCGTTCCCTGAGGAGCGCCCGACAACCGAAGGGGCGTTCTCTGCGCACGGCGATCGGCTCGTTCACGTCGATCCGTCGGGGCAGCTGCGGGATTATTCCTCATCTCTTTCCGGACTCTACGGGCTTGATAGGTCGCGACTTGGCATTGAGACGAACGATGGGACCCGGTGGTTCGACGAGTTTGAGACGGTCAGACAGCACTACTATCGGGAGACGAATCTCGTCGAAACGGAGTATGACGCGGGTGATTTCACCGTCCACCAGTACGATCTCACGCTTGGGCGGGCGCACACAACACACATCAAGCTACGGGGGGCGATTCCTGTCGACGCAGAGTTGACCGCGTTCCTCACATTCGCTCCCGAGGGCAAGGAAGGTCAGGTCGGCCGGCTTATCCACAACGACGGCGGCCCAGACGGCTCGAAGGCCGTGGAGGTGTTCCATCGAACCGAACACGATTACGTTACCGCCTCGACGGGGATCTCGAACGTCCGGGGACAGATCCCAGAGCGCTTCGACGAAATCCTCGCAGAGCACGCGCTGGAGTTCCCACGGGAGGCCGTGTTGGAAAACTACGAGGACACCCACCTCAGCGGAGACGTCGTCGTGAGCGCACCGCTGGAGCGATCGGGACGGGCCGCCCAGACGACGCTCGTCACCCAGATATCCGATCATAGCGAACTCGATCGCGAGGACGCCCTTGCGGACTTGCGGAGCTGTGCGATCAACCACGATTCGGCGGATGCACTGAGGCAGGCGGCCAAAGATCGAGCGAACATCCGCGTCCCAAAGAGCGCGCCGAACGCGCAGATCGTCAGACAGGATCTTCGATCGCTCTCGCTGTTGACGGCACCGACGGGCGTCCATATTGCCGCGCCGGAGTTCGATCCGTTTTACACCCACACCGGCGGCTACGGCTACACGTGGTTCCGCGACGAGTCAGAAACGTCGAGATACCTCCTGACGGCCGATCGATTGCTCGACCTCGAAATGAACGGTTCGCACGTCAAAACTGCCCGCTTCTTTTGTGATACGCAACTGCCCGACGGGAGCTGGTCGCACAGAGCGTGGGCGATTGACGGATCGCTCGCGCCCGGGTGGGCCCACGGACGCCTCGAAGGCGGTAATTCCGAGGAGTATCAGGCCGACCAGACCGCGAGCGTTACCGCGTTCCTCGCAGAGCTGGTGGCTGAACACGGCCAGGAGATAGATCCAGCCGTCCGAATCTCGATCGTCGAGACGATCGAAGCCGCGGTTGGCGCGCTCGAGGAGACGATCGCTGACAACGGGCTTCCACAGCGGTGTCAGAATCTCTGGGAGAATATGAACGGGCAGTTCCTCCACACCGCTGCGACGTATCTCTCGGCGTACGCGACAGTCGCGGCCGCCCCGCTTCCTGATGAACTCACCAACCACGCGGAAACGCAAGCCGAGGCGACTGCGGAGGCGATCGAAGCTCTGTGGTCGTCGGATCGTGAGGCCTATATCATGCGCACGAGCGGCGACGGCTGGATTGACGATCGGCTCGATTCAGCGGGCTTCGCGCTTGTCGATGCGTTCGACGCGTACAGTCGGATTGCCGATCTCGACGACGAGACGATCGATCAGCTCACGACACACGTTGAAACACTCTCGACGGAGCTGTTCCGCGATCCGCATGGGCCAGTCTCTGGACTCACACGATTCGAGGGCGACAAGTGGCGCACCCACGGCCAATCCGATGAAAAGGTGTGGTCAGTTTCGACGGCGTGGGGCGCGACTGCCAATGCGACGCTTGGTGCGCTGTTGAAGCGGCTTACCGAACAAGCCGAAGACGATGATGAGGAAGAACAGCTCGAGACGGCTGCTGTGAACGCGTTCTTTCGAGCAGGTGAGCTTTACGAGCTGTTATTGCCCGATGGCCCGCTGTCGACAGACGCGGGGTATCTGGCCGAACAGGTGTTCGACGACGGTACCCACGACAGTGCGACACCACTCGGCTGGTCCCACGCGCTCCGGCTGTATGCGACCGCGCTGTTGCGCGAACACGACGCGCTGCCGGTCCACGGCGGCGAACCGGCTGGGCCGGGCGATCGCCCAACGTGGACGACCGGCGAAAAGTACGGCGTCGGAACAGTCGCCGATCACACAGATCCCGAACCATCGAAGGTGTGGTTTACGCTCACCGAGGGCGCGCTGACCGAACTTCGGTTCCCACGGGTCGATCTGATGAACGTTCGGACGGTCGACTTTCTCGTTGCTGACGCAGCCGAAGATTCCACGTACACCGCCCGTACGTACAACGAAACCCGAACCGATGATGACGCCGATACGGTTTCGCGCCGCGTAGAGCCGACGGAGGACGACGCGCTCGCGTTTCGGCACATTATTCAAGAGCAAGGCGACGGCCGAGGGCATGCCTGGCGGCTCACTATCGAGTACGCGGCCGACCCCGATCACGATGCGGTCCTCGCCGCCGTTGAGTTCGAGGCTGACGACGACAACGAGTACGAACTATACGCGATCGCCGACACCGCCTTGACGAACACCGGTACCGCCGATCGCGGGCTGACACTCGGTGAGCGGGGTCGACACCATCTGGTTGCGAGAGACTCTGACGCCTACGATCAGACCGCCGATTCGCTTTTGACCGACGAAAACGGCGAGCCATACAGCGTCGCGGTCGCGATGGCTGCGGCTGGTCGCTTCGATTGGGCGACGGTCGGCGTCGCCGGGAGCAGCTACCTTACCGAGCTGTTTACTGATGGCATCCGCCCTGACTCTCAGCGACGGGTCGACGACGACAACGTCGTGTTAGTCGGCCAGCTGAATACTGCCTCGAAGGCAGGTGATTCGACGGTTTCGGAGACAGTTGCGATCGGCTTTGGAGAGGATGCAGACACCGCAGCTGCGCTCGGAGAAGCGGAAGGATCGCTGACGCGACCCTACGAGTCAGTTCGATCGGCATACGTCGAGACGTGGCGCGAGTGGCTCAATGCGGCACCAATTCCCAACAGTGTGGCCGGCGACGAGACGCTTGAGCCGCAGTACAAGACGAGTTTGATGGCACTGCGCGCGGTTGAGGACAAGACGTTCCTTGGTGCGGGGCTTGCCTCGCCGTCAGTGCCGTGGGGTGAAGAGGTCGTCTCCGAGCAGGCCAGAGGATACGGTTACAATTTCGTTTGGTCAAGGGACCTCTATCAGGTGTTCACCGTTTTCGAGGCGATCGACGACCTCGAGACCGCCCACGCCGCGCTGGAATACATCTACACCCGCCAACAGGACGACGATGGGTTCATTCCACAGAATACCTACGTCGACGGACGGACCCGCTGGGGCGGCGAGCAGATGGACAATATCTCGTTCCCGCAGGTGATGGCCTACCAGCTCGCCCAGCGTGGACTCACGTTTGATGATGTCGGCTACGAGTTCGAGAACGTCAAACAGTCGGCAGACTACGTCGCAAAGAACGGCCCAGCGACCGCCCAAGAGCGCTGGGAAGAAGAGGCAGGGTACTCGCCGTCGTCGATCGCCGCCGAAGTGGCAGGCCTCGTCTGTGCAGCCGACCTCGCGATTGACGAGGACGAACCTGCGGACGCGCTCGTCTGGCTAGCGCTGGCCGACGAGTGGACAGAGCGGGTCGAAGAGTGGTGTGCAACGAGTACAGGGACGAAACTCCACACCCACACGCCGTACTACGTGCGCGTCACCCGGGACGGCAATCCAGAAGCAGGGCACCTCCGGACGCTTGCGAACGCCGGACCGACCCTCGACGAGCGTGAGATTATCGACGGTGGATTCCTCGAACTGACGCGGCTCGGCATGAAGCCAGCCGACGATCCGATAATCAAAAACTCGATCACCGAAGTCGACAACACGATCCGCGTCGATACACCCATTGGCCCTGCCTTCTATCGCTACAACGGCGACGGCTACGGCGAACAGGCTGTCGAAGACGAGGGCGCACCGTGGACCGTTGAAACCAAAGGCAAGGGCCGACTGTGGCCGATTTTCACCGGCGAGCGCGCTGAGTACGAACTATTTGCCGGGACAACGGAGGGCGAACTCGCCCCCGATCGGCTGCTCCGGACGATGGCTGGCTTTGCAAACAGCGGCCGGATGCTCGCCGAGCAGGTGTGGGATCGCGGCCACAGTACCGACTACAACTGGGAGTTTGCCGAGGGCACAGGCTCGGCGACGCCGCTGTCGTGGAGTATGGCACAGTTCGTTCGGCTTGCCCACGGCGTCGACGCTGGCGAACCCGTGGAAACTCCCAAAGCGGTCAGACAGCGGTACGTTGAGAATGATCGCCCCGACGGACCCTCACTCCGCGTCGAAGGGCGGATTATCGACGACAAACTGCACGTCACCGGCGAGACCGACGGGAGCGTGCTCGCGGTCAAAGCCGGCGAGAACACGGCGATCGAGACCGACGCTGGCGGAAGTTTCGAACTCGCAGTGCCGATCAATCGCGGCGAAACGAACGTCAGTGTCGCCGCGGCCACCGGCGCCGACCTGCGATCGGCCGGTACGACTGTCGAGCGGTTCTCGATCTGAGCGGAGCGCCGGTCAGTCGACCCGTCACGGCGGTCGTCGGTCGGCCCGTCACGGCGGTCGTCGGTCGGCCCGTCACGGCGGTCGTCGGTCGGCCCGTCATGGCGGTCATCGGTCGGCTCGTCATGACGGTCGTCGATCGATCGGTCCGTGGTAACAGGCTTTTCTTCGACCACCCCCTAACGGACGTATGGCTATATTCTCGCGGCGAACTCGCATCGCTGCGCCGCTTTCAGCAGTGTGGGAGTTTCACTCGACGCTCGATGGATTACGAACGCTCACGCCGGCCTGGATGAACCTCGAGATCCACACGGTCACCGGACCGGACGGCGAGGCCGATCCAGCGGAACTCTATGAAGGGACCCAGATGGATATGTCGATGCGTCCATTCGGAGTCGGACCACGGCAGCGGTGGACATCACGGATTGTCGATCGAACCGAAAGCGACGGCTACGCGATGTTTCGCGACGACATGCTCGGCGGGCCCTTTGAGCTGTGGATCCACACCCACGAGTTCTACGGTGACGGCGACGAGACGATCCTCGTCGATACGGTCGAGTACGAGTTGCCCTTTGGGGCGATCGGTCGCGCCGGATTGCCCGTGTCACGGGTCGGCTTCGAGGGGATGTTCCGCGATCGACATCGCCGGACAAAGGCGGCGCTTGAGTCGTAGTCTGGACTTTCGCGGATAATCTAGGTCTGCCTGCAGGGTACTCAGTCGGACGGTGTCGGTTCGTCGACCCGTGATTCGGCGGATCGATCTCTCGCGGTGAGCACAATGCCGATGAGGACGATTGCGCCGCCGGCGATCGTCGACGGGGTGGGAAACTCGGCAAACACGAGCACCGCGAGCGCGCTCGCACCGATCGGCTCACCGAGCAGCGAGACGCTGACGACGCTCGATTCGAGGTGGCCGAGCGCCCAGTTCAACACCGTGTGGCCGAGCAGTCCGGGGCCGATCGCCAGCGCCGCAAAGATGGCCCACTCGCGGGGCGGATAGCCGGTCAACGCGTGGCCCTGGCCGACCGAGATCCCAAGGAGCACCACTGTACAGACCGCGTAGACGATCGTCACATAGGGTACCAGCGCGAGTCGCTGGCGAAGCGATCGCCCCGCGAGCACGTACACCCCGGCCATCACCGCGCCGACGATCGCGAGCAGATTGCCAAACAGTGGATCCGCCCCGACGAGGGCTGCCCCCGAGAGCAGATCCCCCACCGACATCGTTGCCATCCCGACAACGGCGACGAGGATACCGGCGACCATCTGTCGAGTGAGCCGCTCTGCGAGGAACAGATACGCCCCAACCGCGACAAAAAGCGGCTGTGACTGCACGAGGGTGACACTCGCTGCGACGCTTGTCCACTCGAGACTCTCGAACCAGGCGGCGAAATGGATCGCGAGCGCAATTCCGGAGACGATCGCAAAACCGAGATCCCGGGTGGAGACCCGGCTGAACGCCGCTCGATACCGGAAAGCGGCGATCGGCACCAGCGGCAGCGTGGTAAACAGCACGCGATAGAACGCCGCCACCGCACTCGGCGCGTCGCTGAGTCGGACAAGAATCGCCCCGCCGCTGACTGCAAAGATCGCAACAGCCACCGCGGCGATCGGCGGGACGATCGGATCACGGGACACATCGCCTCATGCGGTAACTGATTTCATAGCGGTTGCGGTTCGACGACGAAACCACCACAACGCGAGAGTGACCACCCCTGCCGACAAATCCTTGTGTATTCGTCGCATGGATACCCTATGTCGGTTCGTTCGGAGCCGTCGACGCGGGCTATTGGGGCGATCGGTTCACTGCTCAGCGGGATCGCCGCAGTTTGTGGCTCGTTTCTCGTTGTTGGACAATCAGATCGATTCGTAGGTGCAGCGATCGGTGAGACGCTGCTTGAGTGGTTTCCAGACCAGGTTTTCGCGATCGGCATTCCGCTACTCGGTGGACTCGCACGGCCGCTGCTTTTGGCGTCGGCAACCGTCGGAACAGCGTTGGCACTCGGCGTGCTGGCGTGGACCGCGATGGCGATCGGCGATCGCACTTCGCGTTATCGAATCGCTTCAGCAGGGACGACACTCGGGTTGCAACTGGGGGCGATCGGGCTCGTCGCTGCTGATCTCTGGTCAGGGCTTGTCGGTGGTGCGCTCGGAGCGATCGTTATCTGGTGGTTCACGCGGCCGGTGAACGGCACGAATACAGGCGACCAGAGTGACACTAACTCGGCCGCTGGAAGTGCATGGTCGCGTCGGCGTGACATCCTCGGGAGCGGCGCGGTTATCGCGGGAGCAGCAGCTGCTGGATGGCTACTCAATTCTTCCGGACAGTCGACAGAGAATTCTGAGAGCCCCTCCGCACGCGCTCGCGCCACGATCGACGATCCGGTAATCGACGAGTTGCTCACACAGGCCAAACAGCAGTCGTTCGAACTTTCAGACGCTGAACCGCTCGTCTCGGAGGGGTTCTATCAGGTCGACATCAACCTCACCGGCGATCCGACGATCACGACCGACGAATGGTCGCTCAAAATTGCGGGAGCCGTCGACTCCCCGACCGAGCTATCTTACAAGGAGTTGCTCGATAACCCGGTCGAACACCGCTTTATTACGCTTCGCTGCGTGAGCGACGAGCTCAACGGACGGTACATGGACACGGCACTGTGGACCGGGACACCGATCGCGCCGATCCTCGACGACGCCGGTGTTGGCGATCGCTGCTGTGTCCGGTTGGCGGCCGAAGACGGCTACTACCACGCGTTCCCGCGTGCCGCACTCGAATCCGGGTTTTTGGCGTGGGGAATGAATGGCGATCTGCTCCCGCGGGCTCACGGTGCACCGGTTCGGGTGCTGATCCCCGGTCACTGGGGCGAAATCAACGTCAAGTGGCTGACTGACATCGAGATCCGCGAGGAGCCAGCAACCGGCTACTGGGAAGAGCGAGGATGGCACGGCTCCGGGCCGGTCGAGACAGTCGCAAAGCTTCACCACAAATCTCGTGACGGCGATCAGGTGACGATCGGCGGGCACGCCTACGCAGGGACTCGCGGGATTTCCACAGTCGAAGTGTCGACTGACGGCGGGGAAACGTGGGTCGACACCGAGCTCACCGACCCGCTTCCGGGCATTGACGGGGTTGAGCAGGCCCGCGACGCGTGGCGGATGTGGAAATACGAGTACGAGCGGGCCGACGAACACGAGGTCGTCGTCAGAGCCCGGGAAGCCGACGGAACGCTACAGGCCGAAACCGAGTCTGAGGCGTTTCCCAGCGGGGCAACCGGATGGGTCCGCGGGACAATGTACGGACGGCAAGGATGACGAAGGGCGATCTCACTGACGACTCGTCAGTAAATGAGGGGCCGATCGTCACCGTTCTGCACTCGGACGGACCGACGCAAATTACAGCCACGCCCGGTGAGCCACTCCGTGATGTGCTCATTGCGGCGGGGCTGTCACCGTACACACGGCTCACAGAGCGGCTTAACTGCGGTGGCCGTGGGCTCTGTGCGACCTGTGGCGTCCGGCTCGTCGATCCGGTCGACCGCGAGGCCGACCACTGGCATGATGCGCTCGCCGATCGGTTTGGATATCCTCGGCTATCGTGTCAAATTACGGTCGATCGAGACATGACCGTCTGGTTGATTGAGGATAAGCGCGTGTGGGGCGATCGAGAGTAAACTACGTCGTGTGACCGTGATCGTACTCGTATCCACGCTGTGTGGGTGCGATCGAATTCGTTTGTGTATTCGAGCGCTGCGGCTGCGATCGCATTCATTTTGTCTCTCCGGCGTGCGGTGTTTGCCATGACGGAACCGTCTGCTCATCACATTGGAATCACGGTAGCGGATCTCGAACGGGCGATCAATTTTTACAGCAAGACGCTTGGCCTCGACATTCTGACTCGATTTTCAGTATCCGGGGAAGCGTTCGCAACGGCGGTCGATGTCGACGGGGCAACTGGCTCGTTCGCGCACGTCGATGCTGGCGGTGCCCGAATCGAACTCGTCGAATACGAACCCTGCGGCAAAGCACGGACGCCGGGGACGATCAATCGACCTGGCGGGACGCACGTTGGCCTCGCTGTGGACGACATAGATGGGTTCTACGAAGAAATCAAAGATGAAGTTGGGCCAATCAGTGAACCGCAAACGACCGAAAGCGGCACGCGGATTTTCTTTGTACGTGACCCTGATGGGACGCTTGTGGAGTTCATCGAATCGTAAGTCGCCTCAGGTCGTTCAGTGGAAGATCAAGGGCGCTGGTAGCTCAGTGACAGGCAATTGACTCATTCAGTGACTGGCAATTGACTCATTCAGTGACTGGCAATTGACTCATTGCCTGCTCGCGCGCACGCGCGCGTGGGGTTCATACACCTCGAGCACCTATATCCACCTGTGAAAACTGATCAAGAGGCAAACAGCGATTCGCGTCCAATTCCGGATTATGACCGTGTCGATGTCTCTGTTCTTGTCATCGGTGCTGGAGCTGCTGGTGCTCGAACAGCGATCGAACTCGCCGACCGCGGCGTAGATGACGTCCTCGTACTTGGCAAGCGTGGACACGGAGACGCACACACCACCTGGGCACGTGGCGGAATCAACGGCGCCCTTGGAACCCACGACCCCGAAGACAATTGGGCGATCCATGCGGCGGATACGATCAACGAGGGCCACTTCGTCAACGACCCCGAGAAGGTAGAAACCGTTACCAGGCAGATGCCCGATCGGCTCCGTGAGCTAGACGAGTGGGGAATGGCGTTTTCGCGGACCGACGACGGCGAGATCGATCAGCGCTACTTTGGCGCCCAGTCGTTCCGACGGACGGCCTTTGCAGGAGATCACACCGGAGAATCTATGCTCAATACGCTGGTCGCAAAGGCACAGGAACTCAATGTGCCATACCGAGAGAACGTGATGATCACGAAGATTCTCTCAGATGGCACTCGAGCGTACGGCGCTGTCGGATTCGATATGGACACCGGTGAGTTCGTCCTGTTCAATGCCGGCTGTATCGTCCTCGCGGCCGGAGGCTACGCTGCGATATACAATCGGCACACCTCGCGGGACGATGAGAACAACGGTGACGGTCCCGCCCTGGCGTACGATGCCGGTGCGACGCTCATGGATATGGAGTTCGTGCAGTTCCACCCGACTGGGATGGCCGTAGATGAGAGCGATCCTAACTGGGAACCGTGGAGTGGTCGTCTCGTCACCGAAGCCGTTCGTGGTGAGGGCGGGCGCTTATACAACACGAATGGAGAGCGGTTCATGGCGCGGTACTCGCCGGACCAGATGGAACTCGATGCGCGCGACGTTGTCGCCAGAGCGATCGCCAAAGAAATCGCAGAGGGCCGCGGCACTGAAAACGGTGGCGTCTATCTCGACATCTCACACAGAGACGCCGAGTTCATCAAAGAGCGGCTCCCCCGAATGCACGAACGGTTCCTTGAACTGGGCGTTGATATGGCTGCGGAGCCGGTTGAAGTCGCTCCAACAGCACACTATGGGATGGGCGGTGTTCGTGTCGACGCGTACGGCGAGTCAGACATTGCGGGGCTATTTGCGATCGGTGAGACGATGGCCGGCGTTCACGGAGCCAACCGGCTCGGCGGGAACTCACTCGCTGAAACAGTCGCGTACGGTGTCGTTGCCGGCGAGCGGATCGCCGATCGGATCGACGGCCCAGGAGTCCTACCGGAGGAAGTCATCGACTCCGTGTTTGAGCCACACGTTGCGGACCTCGCTACCACCGCCGGCCGAAGCGGCACGTACGATGTGGATAGCGTTCTCGCTGAGCTCCGAGAACTCATGTGGAATCATGCGGGCATTCTTCGAACAGAGGAATCCATTCAGGCGGGTCTCGATCAGCTCGACATGCTCCGCGAAAAGGCGGCTGATATCCGAATCGGGGACGGTACCGACGAATCGTTCGAACTGGCGATCGATCTCGGGTTCATGTTGACGGCTGCGGAGGCTGTCCTGAGTGGTGCACTCGAACGAACCGAATCTCGCGGGGCGCACTACCGGAGCGATTATCCAGACGTGGACGACGACTGGCAACGCAACATCTGTTTTGAGCGAGCAGATATTGGACGGATGCGCCTGTCTACCGCTTCAGTTGAGCCACCGAGTAAGGCAGTTCAATCGGCACTCGATTTAGGTTACGAATTGGACTACCATCAGTTAGAGTAACCACCGCTCAAGTGAACCGGCGTTCGATACGACGCACGTGAGTCATTTGCGTGCTTTTTAACATTCAAATGAACAGTAGAATGCCACCTCTCCCACTTCAGGAGTATCTACACTGCAGGTTGAATCGATCATCCAATGTCCGGCGGCCAGTGTGTAGTATAAACACCGGGCCATGTATCCTGCCTCCTAATCCGCGTGAACTACACAAGACAAAACGTACTGTAGTTTTACATAAGGAAATCAACCGGGCGATTCATCCCTCATAAGAACGACATGACTGTATGCAACGGTCCCGGCTACCGCTCCTCATTGCTGCGCTCATGCTTTTGGCCCTCACTGGGTGTGTTGGAGGACTTGGCAGCGATCTCAGTGGAGGCGACACGGGATCGGCTACCACGCCCGACGTAGCTGACGAACAGACGGTCACTGTAACTCGTGTAATCGATGGCGATACGATGGAAATCACGTACGCGAACGGCACCGAAGACACCGTTCGTCTGTTGGGCGTCGACACGCCCGAAACGACACTGTCGCGCGTTTCTCCCGATGAATTTGAAGGTATTCCTGATTCAACGGCAGGCCGCGATCACCTTTTCGAGTGGGGTGAGCGGGCGACCACGTTTGCTGAGGACGAACTCAGCGGTGAGGAAGTGCGAATCGTTTTCGATGCGGAGTCCGATCGGCGCGGTTACTTTGGCAGATTGCTTGTATACATCTACATCGATGACGAGAATTTCAACGAGCAGTTGCTGTCTGATGGCTACGCCCGGATGTACGACAGTCGGTTTAGCCTCCACGATGAATTTGCTGCGGTCGAAACGCGGGCACAGACTAATGAGGTCGGCCTGTGGGACTACAGCGACTCCGAGAGTGAACTGAATCCAGACGACGATGACGGTGATCTTGACATTCCACCACTCCCGTCAGACGGCGACTACAACTGTGATGATTTCGAGACGCAAGACCAAGCGCAGTATGTGCTCGAAAATACGAACGGCGATCCGCACAATCTCGATCAAGACGGGGATGGGGTTGCGTGCGAGTCGTTACCGTAACGACTGCCGTGCGTGAATTAGGTTGGTTTCTGGCAGTCCTATTTGAAGGACTTAGTGGTCGATCGAGGATAGCCCCGTAGAGTAGCGCAAAGGCAACCGCCGAGACCGACACACTCCCGTCTGTGTACGAGCGACCGAGTAGCGCAGGATAGGTCACCGTTCCTCACTCGTTTCCCACTCTGGACGTGGCGTCGGTGACGGAAGTTCCTCAACCGCAGTTCGGAGTTCCGCTTCTATCGTCCACGGGACGCACCGATCGTGTTCGGAGACACGAATTCCACCCCGTTAACGAGACGAGCTTTACAATCGATCGGTTTTGGGCTAATCGACACGAACTCCCCTTCTCGTAGTATTGTATCTACAGATGAGCAAGGCGAGTGCCTCGGGGCTTGACCCCGAGGTACTTCACGGAGAAACGACGTTTACTCCTCCATATCGTCCTTGTCGTGAATCTTGGCCTGTTCGCGAGCACTGGGATTGGCCGACGGTTTGAACGGAACCTTCGCCAGCGTCGCATAGACCGGTTCGCCGGGTTCCTCGGTATACTCGTCCGGGAGGTGTACCTCGAACTCTAAGTCGAGGTCCGCGTCGTAGATCGAGTCATTAAGTGGAATGTCGGTCACGGCCTGCAGTTTTTCCGCCGGCACGAATCCGAGGCCGATGTTGGCCTCGAGGTCCGGGTTCCACCCCGCCGACGTCAGGTAGCCACATTCCTCGCCCGTCTCCGGGTCCGAGATGAGCCAAAAGTCCGAGGCCCACTCTTGAATCGGTTCGCCGGCCATTTTCAGTCCGACCAGTTTGTGGGTGAATGGATACGCACCGTCTTCGATGGCTTCTTTTTGTCGTTCCAGTTCGGCTTTGCCGATGTAGTCTGCCTCCTTGTCATCAGGAACCTGGTAGCCGAGGTTGACCTGGAACGGCGACGTTTCGTGATCCATATCCTGCCCCAATGACAGGATGCCGGCAGCGATCCGTCGCCGACCGTTTACCGGCGTTGCGGCACCGCCGTGGTCTTTGACCGTTTCGAGGACCGGGTTCCATACCTTTTCGCCGGCCGTCGTTGCCTCACGGACGTATATTTCGAAGCCCGCTTCGCCGGAGAAGCCCGTTTGACTCACCAACACCGGGATGTCGTTGATAGTCGCTTCCAACAGTCCGTAGTACGGAACGTCTTCGACCGGGGCTTCAATGAGCGACTCGATCACATCGGGGGATTTCGGCCCCTGAATCTGCATCGGCGAGACGTCGATCTCGTCGATATTGATATCGAAGTCGTTCCCGACCGTGACCCCTTGTAACCACTGCAGGAGGTCTGAATCGGCGATAGAGAACCAGAACTCGTCGTCGTCGGGCCGCAGCAGGACGAAGTCGTTGAGGATGCCGCCCTCCTCGTTGCAGCAGATGGCGTACTTGCCACGCATCGGCTCAATGTCAGTCGCGTCTCGCGTGATGACGAAGTTCACGAATGCCTCGGCGTCGGGGCCCTCGACACGAATCTGGCGCTCGACTGCGACGTCCCACAGGGCTACGTGGTTGACCAACAGATCGTATTCGGCCTGTGACCCCCCGTCTTCGGGATCAATGTACGCCCGGGGGTGATACATATGGTTGTATATCGTCGCCTCGTGACAGCCTTCCTCGACGGAGAGGTGCCAAAACGGAGACTTCCGGACCCGCGTCGAAATCACGAGATCGATGTCCGCGTCGCCTGTTTGCCGTAGGTTTCTTGGGATGGTGCGATCCGACTGGTCGATACTGGGATGGTTCGAGTGGTGTTGGCGTCCAGACATTACTATCTACTTCGTGTGTCTCCGCCGTGGTTGAACAGGTGTCCCCAGAGACGCTCGAGGTGACTGGCTTCGGCCGGCGGGGTGGTCCCGACGGGAAGGTATCGCTCTGGGTCGATCGCGCGTTCTCGATCATCGACACGGGTTTTTGCTGCCATGTGACGGAACAAGCCACCTGCACCCGTATTGGTCTATATATTAATTATATAATCCGTTTATATGGATTACGGAGGGATCTGTGAATTCTGTACCCCCTCGGTACCTCGCTGAGTGAGCCGGTTCGTCTCCTAGTTACGATCACTACCGGTCCTGAACTCGATCCAACAGCGTGTTTCTCAACTGGAATCTACGGTGACGAACTCCGTGGCATCGAAATCATCTGAGAAGTCCCACAGGAGTGGAATCACTCAGATTTTATCCAAGAGCGAATCGGACGCACGCACGAATCAACCTCGTCAATCGAAATTGATGGAGGTTCTATCGCTAAATTCTCAATGCTATATTCACCACTTTAGAGGTGTTCTACCGCCGGTATTCAAGTGAATCCGCGATGAAGTGTGAGTTGTCGTAATAGCCTCCGACAGTTGGAAAGAGGTGGCTTCGCCTGAAACCCAAAAACGGAACTGCTGATGGTTCTCTGAGTGTCGGAAATAGCGAAAGATCGCCTTAGAACGGAGTGAAACTGGCTCGTCTCGATCTGTGGGGTGCTGCGTCGAAGGGGTCCCAGAGGTGGCCACCAGAGCGAACACAGCGACACGGGAGTAACACACTAATGGAACGAACAAACCCTGCGACCGGCGAGACGATCGAAACGTACGACGAACACGACGACGGGCAGGTCGAAGCGCGGCTTGCAAAGGCCGAATCGACGTTCAAAACGTTCCGCGAGTGGTCCGTCGCTGAACGTGAAACGAAACTCGCGGAGGTGGCGACGTTGCTCCGGGAGCGGACGACCGAGTACGCCGAACTAATGACTCAAGAGATGGGCAAGCCGATCGCCCAGGCCGAGGCCGAAGTAGAAAAGTGTGCGTGGGTCTGTGATCACTACGCCGAACACGCGGGACGCTACCTCCAGGACGAACAGCATCCGAGTCCGCCGGGATCGACCGTGAAGACGGTTCACGAACCGCTCGGGCCTGTGCTCGCGATCATGCCCTGGAACTTCCCGTTCTGGCAGGTGTTTCGATTCGCCGCCCCATACGTCACGGCGGGGAATGTCGGCCTCCTCAAACACGCCTCAAACGTGCCGGAGTGTGCGCTCGCGATCGAGGAAGTGTTCCGCGATGCCGGGTTTCCCGAAGGCGCGTTCCAGACACTACTGATCCCGTCTGACCGCGTCGAGGGAGTCCTCTCGGATCCGCGTATTAAAGCGGCGACGCTCACTGGGAGCGGCCCAGCGGGGCGAGCTGTTGCTGGTACGGCCGGCGAGAATCTCAAAAAGACAGTCCTCGAACTCGGGGGGAGCGACCCGTACGTCGTCCTCGATGACGCGGATATCGAGGTTGCTGCGACGACTGCGGCCTGGGCGCGGAACCTCAACGGTGGCCAATCGTGTATTGCTGCCAAGCGATTTGTCGTCCACGACGCCGTCTACGAGGCGTTCATCGATCGGTTCGTCGCGGAAGTCGAGTCGTTCACCGTTGGTGACCCGATGGACCACGACACGGACGTCGGACCGCAGGCACGACAGGATCTCATGGAAGGAATTCACGAACAGGTAATCGAGAGCGTCGACGCGGGTGCAACGGCGCTCACGGGTGGTGCGCCACTCGATCGCGACGGGGCGTACTATCCGCCAACAGTGCTTACAGACGTTCCACGGGGATGTCCTGTCGATGCTGAGGAGGTGTTCGGCCCCGTGGCAGCCGTCTACCGAGTTCCCGACGAGGAGACTGCTATCGAGAAAGCAAACGACACCGAGTTCGGCCTCGGAGCCAGTATCTGGACGAACGATCTTGAGCGCGGCGAGCGGGTCGCCAGTCGTATCGACACTGGCTGTGCGTACATCAACGAACTGGTGAAATCCGATCCGCGGATTCCGTTCGGTGGCGTGAAAGATTCCGGCTACGGCCGCGAGCTCTCGGAAGCCGGGATCAAGGAGTTCGTCAATCGAAAGACAATCTGGCGTCAGCAGCCAAAAATGAGTGACGAAGACGAGGTGCCGACCGAATGATCGCATCGGATCTGCTCGTACGCTGCCTTGAGAACGAAGGCGTCGAGCACGTATTCGGTGTTCCCGGCGAGGAGACTGAAGACCTGCTCTTTTCGCTTCGGGACTCAGAAATCACGTTCGTTCCGGTTCGCCACGAGCAGGGTGCCGCGTTCATGGCCAACGTTCACGGGCGACTCACCGGCGATGCGGGCGTCTGTCTCGGAACACTCGGCCCCGGTGCGACGAATCTCATGACTGGCGTCGCGGACGCGAACCTCGACAAAGCACCCCTCGTGGCGATCACGGGACAGGGCGGATTAGAGCGCCTGCACAAGGAGAGCCACCAGGCACTCGATATCGTCAGCATGTTCGAATCGATCACGAAGTGGAACACCCAACTCAACGACCCCGACATCATCACCGAATCCGTCAGGAAGGCGTTTAAGGTCGCAGAATACGAGAAACCCGGCGCGACGCATCTCGAATTCCCCGAAGACGTCGCGGGTTTTGCGACCGACACCACCCCAATGGACGCTCGCGAACGGGTTCGACTCGGACCCCCGGACGCCGAATCACTCCAACAAGTTCAGACGTTGCTGGAAGCGGCCGATCGGTCGCTAATTATCGCGGGGAACGGCGCAGTACGGACGAACGCCACGGAACGACTCCGCGAGTTCGTCGAGACGACCGGTATTCCCGTCGCGTCGACGTATATGGGGAAAGGGGCGATCTCGGATCGATCGCCACAGTCGCTTTTGACTCTGGACTCCGGCGACCACCAGGAGGCATCAGATGCGATCGAGATGGCCGATCTCATCGTTACGGTTGGCTACGATATCGCCGAACACGATCCGGCGGGTTGGAACACAGGCACTGACACCGTTATTGTGCATATCGACAGCGAGCCAGCAGAGGTGTACGAGGCGTACAATCCAACCCTCGAACTCGTCTGTACGCTCTCGACGGGACTTGCGAAACTCACCGATCTGATGGCCGTAAGCGAGACCGAGTTCGACGAGACGTGGTATCGGGATCTCAGGGAGCATATTCTCAAGGATATCGCCGCCGATCCGTCCGAAGACGGTCCGTTTACTGTCCGGACGGTGCTGCCGGTGTTACGGGATGTGATGAACACCGAGGATGTCCTGATCTCCGATGTCGGAAGCCACAAGATGCAGATCGCACAGAATTTCCTCACGTACGAACCCAACACGTGCATTATTTCGAATGGCCTGGCGTCGATGGGGATCTCGGTCCCGGGCGGGATCGCTGCGGACCTCGCGACCGACGCAGCGGTCGTTGCAGCCACCGGCGACGGTGGTTTCCTGATGAACGGCGTGGAGATCGAGACCGCAACGCGAGTGGGGTGTACCTACACGATCCTCCTCTTCTCCGACGACGATTACGGGCTGATTTCCGAGAAACAACGCGCCCATCGCGGGGAGTCGTTTGGAACGGGACTCACGAATCCCGACTTCATGACGTTCGCCGAGAGCTTCGGTATCGAGGGATATCGCCCCGAGAACTGGGATGAACTTGAGGAAATGTTGGGAGATGCACTCGGTTCAGATGAGATGTCGCTTGTCGAGATCCAATTGGGATAACTTCTGACCCACGTTTGTGAGATCGGACCCACGTTTGTGAGATCCTGACCGTAGATAGGTACAGATCGTCAGTTAGAACAGTCGCCGTTCGACTGCTCGGCGCAGTCGTCCCGGTTGGCTCACTCCATAGACGAGAAGTGTCCCGTGTTCGGTTCCAGCCGTCACAGGATCCGACCCTCGAGTAAATAGTCGATCTGTGAGGTCGTTTTGTATGCCGCTGACGACGAGGACGTCGGAATCGTTGGCCGCGAGTTCAATTGCGTCATCAGTGGTCGACTCGAGGATCCGAGTCTCGACCGGTGATTCACAGAGTGCCACCAACTCCGAAAGGTAATCCGCAGTGGTGTTCCGCCGGCTTTCGGGTGCATTTGCATCCACAGCGAAGTAGAATGTGATCGTGGCGCCGACTGCGGTCGCCAGTGCATCGGCCAACGCAACCTTGGTTGGATCGAATGGTCCCTTATCGGTGATGACACCGATGTGCTTGACGGTGTCGTGATCAAAATTCGAAACCTCGATAACATCACAGGGTGCGTGATCTTCGATCCAGTCTGTGTCGCGACCGAGGAGCGTCTTTGATCCAGTCGATCGCTCGATTAGTAGCGTATCGGCCTCAACTTCATCAGCGTAGTTGACGATAGCGTGTCGAGTGTCGTGGCTGACGACCTCACCATAGCGGATCGGAATTTTCGAATCGGTTGCCCGATTGGTCATTCGAGTTTCGAACGCCTGATCAGCCTCTGTGAGAGTCGCGGCTGACTGTGGAAGGGGTGTCTGATCGGGTATCTCGTCGAACTGGGCGACTCGAATTCCTCCTTCTCGAGTTCGCGCGAGGTCTCTCGCAAGGTCGATTAATGATTGCTCGACAGCAGGGTCAGTCTGCTCTGTAACCGCCACAAGGACCTCGTTGCTGTCGGTTTCAATCTCTGATTCAGTTTGTTCGACCACGTCTCTGCCGACACTGCGACGAAGGGCGTCGGTCATCGCTCCCTCGCGGGCAACGCCGCCGCGACGATAGACGAATGCGTAATACCACGCCATTGAGCCGGCAATGATCACAACGGCTCCGACCAGCGGAACAAATCCGATGTACCGAAGCAGGACGAACCCACCGACAATCCCCACCAGTTGCGGGACGGGATAAAGCGGCGACGTGAAACTGGGGTTATAGGCCTCGATCGATCCCTGACGAAAGGCGATGAGGGCGACGTTGATCAGGATGAACACGAGAATCTTAAACGCGCTGGCCAGTTTGGCGATGTCGTCGATCGGCACAAACGCGATGAGGAGGAGCAACACTCCGCCCGTGATCGTGATCGCGTTGACTGGCGTCTCGAATCGATCGCTAACTCTCTCGAAGATGCCGGGGGCCAACCCGTCGCGACTCATCGCGAATGGATACCGCGACGAGGAGAGAATTCCCGCGTTTGCAGTGCTGATCAAGGCAAGCAGCGCAGCGACCACGACGGCTGCGACGCCGACTGTGGGTAGCGCGGCACTAGCCGCGACCTGCATCGGCGTATCCGTGTTGGTGAGCGCTGCCTCGTCTGCGACACCGACCATTACGGTCACGATCGCGACGTAGATCCCTGCGGTAATAATCAGTGAGCCTAAGATGCCCAGTGGAAGATTCCGATCTGGGTTCTCTACCTCCTCGGCAACACTGGCGATCTTGGTCACGCCCGCGTAGGAGACGAACACAAATCCAGTCGCGCCCAAGATTCCTTCATATCCGCTGCCGAAGAACCCCTCGAATCGGGCACCCTCGACGCTTGGGGCCCCGACGACAATGAACCAGATCATTACGGCCAGCATGACCGCGACGATCGCGATCTGCATCCGTCCGGTCTGTTTCGCCCCGACGATATTTAAAACGATCAACAAAGCGGCGACTGCCAGCGCAACGGGTGTCACCGGGAGGTCGAACAACAATACTAGATACGGGGCACCGCCCACCAACGCGAGCGCGCCTTTGAATGTCAGCGAAAACCACGTCCCGACGCCGGCAATTGTCCCGAACAGCGGCCCCATCGCTCGCTCGATATACAGATACGTCCCTCCAGCCTCGGGCATCGCCGTTGCCATCTCGGATTTGCTCAGCGCCGCCGGCAACACGAGTACGCCCGCGAGAAAGTACGCAAACACGACCGCAGGCCCAGCCATTTTCATCGCCAACCCAGGCAGAATAAAGATGCCGCTGCCGACCATCGCGCCGATGCTAATCGCCGTTACTGCTGGAAGACCCAAATCGCGCTCTAGTTGCTTCCCCATTACTGTGAGAAAAATCCAGTATCCTGACTGTGTCCGAACGATCCTTGAACAAATCTCGTCGAAGTTACTACCGGAGCGTCGTTCATATACATCCTACCAAAAGCGATAGCTCTCCAATAAAAAACGCGGTTGGGATGTGTCTCTATATTCTGCTACATGCTTGTGGTGTCTCCTCAGTGAAGCACGATCGAACCTCAATACGGACGATTCTCGGCACAGTCGATAGAGACCGCACCAATTTCGGTGAAAAAATTTAAATAATTCTAAGAAAGCCTCAGATTATGCCACTCCATATATTGCAGTTCCCTTTCGGTCCAGAGTTACTAATTTTCGTCCTGATGGTCCTCCTGGTTCTGTTCATCGTTTTCGGGTTAATCGGTCGATGGGTCTACCAAGATGCGAAATCTCGAGGGAGTGACTGGGCGTGGCAATGGGGCGTTGGCATCGCGTTGTTATTTTTAGCGGGTCTGGTTCCCGGCCTGCTCGGGATACTAATTTACTTCTCGATACGAGGAGAGCGCGTTGAATCGACGCACTAAACGCAACAATCGGAGAGCGACAGTATCCGATCGATGCGTGCGAAATCGCTATTGGGTAGTCTCAACCGATCGGTGGTATCTAAGTATTCACAATTTTCAAACGAGATTTCAGAGTACAGTGAATTGTAATTCTCCGGTGCAAGACTTCCATAGGCGCATGTAGTCCGCCCAGCGTTTATTCCGCTGGATCTCTCATTCGAAAATACTGTTCGGTCAGGAGCTATAGTAACGTTTGCAACTCTTTGCAACAGCCATCTCGAAATGTAGTCCGAGAGAGCGTGAACCAGCAGTTCCTGAATCGAAGTGGGAAAATAATTGCAAACGCTACTATAGTTCTGTCAGCCCGAACAGTTCCACCCTGTGAGAGTGAGGCAAAGAAGAGAGCCAGGACGTTCGATCGAATAACCGACGGAGAGTTTTAGAATATTCGTCCCCAAATTCAAAGCCATGAGTTCAGCAGGCCCACAAGGACTCCAAGCCGTCCCCAAAGAACTGCAGGATCGTGAGTCATGGCTCGAACCCTTCGAGTGGTACGAGCGGATGCGTGAGGAGGCCCCAGTTCGATACGATCCGGAGCGTCGTACGTGGGACATCTTCCGATACGAAGACGTGAAGCGCGTGTTGGACGACGACGCTGTGTTCTCAGTAAACCCTCGGGAGGCAGACGATTTTGTCGAACCCGAACGGCCGGGAGAGGGATTGATCTTCGATACGATGTTGTTCCAGGACCCGCCCCGCCACGACGAGCTTCGAGGCGTCGTAGACGACTGGTTCCAACCCCGTGCCCTCGCCGATCGCGAACCTCACTTCCGCGAGCTGGCTGGCGAGTTGCTCGACGATGCCGTTGGGGCAGACGAGCAATTGGATATCGTCAAGGACCTCGCGTATCCGTTTCCGGTAACGGTCATTGCTGAACTGCTCGGCGTCCCGTCGTCGGACCGCGATCGATTCAAGACGTGGTCGGACACGCTCGTCGAAGCCGCAAGCGACGATGAGAGCGTAGACGCGTTCGCGGACCGCCAGCAGCAGATCCAGATGGAGATGGCACAGTACTTCTTGGAGATGATAGAGGACCGCCGTGAGAACCCCCAAGAAGATCTCCTCTCTGTTATCGTCACCGCCGAGTCCAGTTCGGGGGAACGACTCTCCCAGGAGGAGGCGCTCGGAATGTGTATCCTGCTGCTCGTTGCAGGGAACATCACGACATCAAATCTCATCGCGAACGCGGTTCGGTGTTTCGCCGAGGTAGACGCCGACTTGTTCGACGAGCTGCGTGGGGACGATCGCGCGCTCACGAGCGCGATCGAAGAGGTGCTGCGATATCGATCGCCAGTCCAGGCCATGAGCCGGGTCGCCACCGAAGACGTGACGATGCATGGAGAGACTATCGGTGCAGGTGATCGTATCATTGCCTGGCTTGGCTCCGCGAACCGCGACGAACGGCAGTTTGAAGCGGCCGATGCGTTCCGACCGGACCGATCGCCAAACCAGCATCTCGGGTTCGGTTACGGGACACATTACTGTCTGGGCGCGCCGCTGGCCCGACTCGAAGCCAAAGTCGGACTGTCGGAGTTACTCGATCGCGTCGAAAACGTACAACTCGCCGAGGCACCCCTCCAACCAACCCGGAGTTCGTTCATCTACGGCGTGGAATCGTTGCCGATCCGATACGACGAGCGATAATAAATTGAATAGAACTTTTCGGTGCGTATCACACTTCCAACGCCTTTGATTTTCCACGACACAGGCGGACTGTTGGTGAACTCGTTCAATTACGCACCCGAATGCTATTCAGATCCGCGCTTGAACAGCAATGTAGATTCCGACCATGGGAAAAAGCGGTGATATCGGCATCCTGTGTCAAAAGCACAAGCCAGTGTTCAGGGAGGTGGCCGATCGTCTTCGGAACGAAGGGTTTCGAGTTCGATTCTTCGATCCGCAATCTCAGCTCTCAGTAGAACAGATCGCCAGCCTCTCGGTGATTGTCAACAAAAAGACACTCCTGAGCGCACTCCCGGCTCTGCGGCAGGCTTATCGGGAGGGAACGCCGCTGTGGAACAACCTTCAGGCAACGATTTTGTTCAGTTCACGGCTGGTCGGTCTTCGAGCGCTTTCGGAGATGGGGTTTCGCACACCTGCAGTTTCTTTTGTGAAACCAACGATCGAGTACGTCGCAAAAGGCTACTACATCTGGGACGGCGAACCCGAACTCAACGGCGAGGGAGATTTCTATCAAGAGCTGATCCCGACGGAGCCGGTTGATTACAAGTATTATGCGGTTAATGACGGGAAACGGATACACATCGCAGGGAAACGCGTCACCTCGAAACTCTATGGCGAGAAACAGTTCGTCGGCGACACACAGGTCAGACCCGCACTTGCAGCGTCTCTTCGCCAACTCGTTGAACGGTTCGATCTCCGAGGTGTCGGAGTTGATTTTGTCAGAGATGCCGAGGACCAGTATTGGGCTGTCGACGTCAACTTGGCAGCAGGATACCGGGATAGTGGACTCGAGCCTGCCCTTACTCGATCGATTATTTCGAGTCTGCCAAGCAGCTCAATAACCCACGAGTGAAATCGAGGCCCTATCAGTAGAATTCACGTTCAGCTCAAATTCGAATTTCTGACACACGCACTGCTATTTATTCTGACAGGTGAACTGATATGTTGAGTCTCGATTCCTGGTAAATCCGGACAAAAAACACACTTCCGAGCCCTCGTTCGCTCCGCTCACGAGGGCGGGGGACAAGCCGATCTACAGTCAATTACGAATCGGAATCGGTCAGAAAGAAAGTCCGCCCTCCCCGCTGCGAACAATCAAGTTGTTGACTTGAGATCGCACGAATTGAGTCTTGTAAGCTCATTTTGTGAGTGTCAGATTTCATCAAAATAATCACGACGTTCTTCCATCCGATTCCGAGCAAATTCTCGCCGTTCTTCCAGCGTACGCTCGTCATAATGCTCCTCGATGACCTCCTCGGTCGCATTCACCCGCTTCTCGATCGCATCTCTGGGCTTATCCTCCCGAAGCATCCGAGTAATCGACGCAGAACGAATATCGTGCGGAGCCCTCGAAGACGGACACTTACACGCCAACCCCGTCTCCATCGCCTCACACGTCTCAGGATCTCGATCGTGCGGACAATCACCCATCATACACGGCCGAGTAACCCGATACATCGACTCACGAATCGACGACTGACTCACCCGACCCTGAGCAGTCGTGAAAAACGGCCGCCGACCCGACGACTCACGCTGCGAAACCCGATTCACCTCGAAATAATCCCCCAAAATCGTCGCGACCTCATCCGCCAACGCCACCGGACGCTCACCATCACGACCGTTCTTCAACGGCGTATCCGTCTCCGGCCGATGTCGAAACTCCACATACCGATCATCGAGATGCACATCCCGAATATCAAGCCCCCGAAGCGCACCCGATCGGCAGCCGACATGGAAAAACAACGCCAACATCGCATGAGTCCGCGAAGCGTACGAGAAACGACCAATATGATCCAAAATCGACCGCACCCGATCAGGATGCAAATCATGATCACGAACCAGATCATCCTCATTCAACGACGGAATCCGAACCTTTGCTGCAAGGCCATCCTGAACCGCCTCGATCGACTCACAGAAATCAAAAAACGCCTTGTAGGTGTACGAATTCCCCCGCAACGTCGCAGGTGCAACCCCACACTCACTAACACGGTAATGACGGAACCGAGCCAAATCACGCCCTGTCAGATCATTCAGATCATCAAAACCCTCCGCTTCGAGCCACTTCACCAGCTGCCGCAGCCGGTACCTATGAGCCTCGACCGATCTCGACCGTAGATCAACCCGATCATCGAGATACAATCGCATCGCCTCCCGAGGACCGATCGACTGCAGATCACGCTGCATCAATCGAGCACCTCGCGATCGGTGGCAAACTCAAACGACACCTCCGCGTCGATCTCCGCGAGCGCATCAAAGATACGAACCGACTCAGGCACCAGGAAGATCGACCGATCGCCAGTATGGATCGCAACCGGCCGCCCATCGCCCAACGCGGCCGCCTGGTCGCTCGACAACTGGAGGATATCCACCTCGCGATCGACGTCGTCTCCAGGTCGATCACTCGGCATTGAACTCGCCTCGCTGGTGAACCGAATCATGACACGTCGGGCAGCTATTCGCCGGTTTGACTCGTTTGTTCCACTCGTCGACAGGATCTAAAAACACGTCGCGGATGTCGTCGCAATCGATCACTCGGCTGCACGCCGTGGTGTGCTTGTAGCCGTCGAACTCAACAGAGTGATGCCACCGTAGGGGCCTTGCAGGCTCGTCGCTGAGTATCAACGTCCCGCTGGGGCCAGATTCGTCGATCTCGCCACCATCGGTAACGAGGCGCTGTTGGGCTCGACGACACTCAACACAATGGCCGTCGTCATCGACCTCTCGAACCCGATCGCAGCCTCGACACACCCAGATCTGGCTCATTCGGCCACCTCACTGTCGAGATCGATATCATACGGACCAACCCGATCGAGTAACCGTACCTGCGAGCGATCGAGGAGATCGTCGGTTTTCCGATCGCGGAGTTCGTGGAATACGCCATCCATTTCAGGGTGAGCAGCGCACTTCTGACACCAGAAGTGGTGATTCGTCGGTTCCCACGATCGATGTCCGCGGGGACACACGTACCGCCACCTGTCCTGCCGGTCTTCAATTCGCACGACTTTCTTCGAATCCATCATGTCATCCCGAAGGACGGGGGTATAAAAACGGTAATCCAGACGCGCAGAGTGAAACTGAAAGTAATCCTCCGCTCGACTCGATCGCCCTCGTCGGGTTTGCTGTGCTTTCTGCCGCCGATCGGGAGAATTAACCCCCGGCGAAACTATTGCGAACATGGCTTTTGTGCTTGTTCCACAGAAGCCCGCGCGGGCCCGAGCCCTAACTCGGGGTCCGCTTCTAATCAGACCCGAACGCTGAGCGGCGGGTCCACGAAGTGCTTCTGTATCTCCCACAAAGAAGAATGACTACATAAATCTAACGACGTTCGTAGTTATATCTTAACTACGTATATGGTCAGATTAAAACTAGATAGACCAATCTTTTGCCTTATGATTAGAGACCTTTTTCGAGAGATGGTAGAACGAGTGTCGTGGTTTTCTCCTGTCGATTACGAGATCCTCATGTTCTTTGAGAACCACGACATTCTTGCATCGCCAAAGGTGATCGCGGTAAATATCGACTACGACAGGCAGTACACCAGCAAAAACTGTAGAAAACTCGCAGAAGTGGATCTTCTTAGGAAAGATGAGTCTGGTTTGTACGGTCTAACTGAAAAAGGTCGATCTTTTCTGGCTGGTAGCGTTGATCCATCAGAATTAAAATAGAATTAAAATCGGTTCGCTAACTCAATAGGTTTCGATCGCGAAGGGGATCGAATCAAGCGTGACAACAACGTACCGATCGCGGTTGTGGGCTTCTACGCCAACGCTTCGACACAACGCGGCCAGCTCACGCCGGAACGACGATGGTCGGTCTTCGAGGATCGATGCAGCGTTTCGGCCGTCGACGATCCCGATACGGTTTCGCAGGTAGATCTCGACGAACCTCTCACGGACTGGATCAGCGGCCTCAACGAGCCGATCGGGGATCGAAAGAGTGTCCTCGACCTTCGAACCGATCGGTGCACCCATTGCAACCAACACTCGACCGAGGAGAGACGTATATTCTGCCGGTACAATCTCTGTCGATCGAGTATCGCTGTCTTCGTGACGGACTGTAAAGCCACAGCCGAGATCGGTCAATGCTTTCTCGATGAACGTATCCACAGTCTCATCGTCTGTCGACCATGACGGGTTGAAATTTCTTTCTGCGATCGATCCGCCGCTGAAAATGCCGGCTAACAGGGTCGCAAATGCGATCTGACGATCGATCTCGGTTGCGTCGAGCCAGCCCAGAGATGCTGCCGTCTCGATCGCTCGAACAGCATCGGGTTTGCCACCAGAATCGACCCACGATCGGATCCGACCTCGTGGAAGCTCAACAGCTGTAGAAACAGCACTGGAGCCTTTGTCTGGGTGTCTGTGAGTGTATTTCATCACTCGACGGTATTGAGCAACGGCTTCGCGAGGGTCCACGTCACTCACCGGATCGTACGTCGCGATCAGCTCCAACTCGGTGATAGAGAGGGTAATTTCTTGTGTCGTCTTTTTCATATTTGATAACTGTATGCTAGGTTTTATATATGTGTCGAGGATAATCACCAACAACGACAGTTGATCTACACGGAGGTTCCCACGGTTCGGGTTGCGAGCCTCCTACTGGTGCGCTGTCGACAACAACTAAACATGAATATTAAAGAACTATTCGTCGAGGATCGAGCCGTGTCACCTGTCATAGGTGTGATACTTATGGTCGCAATCACCGTGATTTTAGCCGCAGTGATCGGGACTTTTGTGATAGGATTAGGGGATGACATCGGGGATTCAACGCCGAACGCCCAACTGACTATCACTGAAAACGCAAGCAGTACTTCAAGCGAAGTGCAATTTGATTTAAAACACGACGGTGGAGACAACATCGATACCTCTGAATTAACAATCCTAATTAATGGTACTGCAGTGGATGCTGACGAACCATTTAATAGAGAAACAATATCTGCTGGTGAGACAACGACATACAATACTTCAGATACTTCAGAGGATCCAGGCGACGGTTCCGAGGTTGAACTGCAGATTCGTCACGATCCAAGTAACAGTATCATTTTAACTGATGAAGTAGTTGTAACCGATAGTTCATAGACGGTTATCTCCACTCACTTTGAATTTTTGTCCTGTATCGGAGCCCAAGAACGGACGTATTGAACCGCTGGATCGATGTCGGATCGAGATCGCCGCGAGCGTCCTCGATGTTCTCTTTGGATTCGATCAGGTGGGTGAGTGCAGCATCGATCACGTCGGACGTCGGCGGATCGTCATCTGGACCACTCGCAACGATCGCACTCGCCTGATCGAGGAGCAGCTGCCGCTCGTCACTGAGTCGAATCGTGGTTCGTTTGGCACCCATTTTATCCCTCGATGTATGACCGACCGGTGAAACCCGTCGATCTCGGGGTACCGAACGGCCGATCTATTATAAATGGACCTTCTCGATCGCCTCGATCACCGCGCCGGCCGGCGCGATCGCGGCCGAATGTATGCACGGTCGATCGGGATTTTGCTTTGTGAGTGTGCATACATCGGGTCGGGTGAATACATCTGAGCGTAACCCCGCGGGGTCCGTGCTGAGAACCCCTCTCCACGAGGATACTGCGGTTCATTCGAATACCTCATCCAGCTCAGGAATTCCCGTTTCGTCGACTGCGCGGACGAGATACGCTCGCGGACCGAGCCGTTGGACGTGCATCTCCTGTTCGCGTGGGATTTCACCGTCTTTATCGAGAATCCCGTCCATTTGTAGTTCGTCTTTATCCAACGATACTGTTGGCGTACCGGAGTTGTTGATGAGTCGTCTAAACATCGACACAGAGGCGGGCCATCCTATACCATATAATATTACGGGTCGATGAAGCCGCGTTGATACGCCATAGACAAAATGCAGAGTGTTAGGTGCGATCGGAGGGCCCTCCGATCGTCGTATGACACTTGAAAACATCGACTGGAGAGGGCTCAAATGGCTCAAAACCAGCTAGATATCGAGCTCTATCTGCTCGGACCGATCTTCATGGTCGGGACAGCAGCGAGCTTGGGACTGATCGATGCGGTCTGGTTCGGTGGCTTGCTCGACTTTGGACAGGTCTTGTTCGAGACGGGTAACATCGAGATGACGATCGGTCGATTGCTCGCGATCGGGTCACTGATCGCGGTGCTCGTGAACAGAGACGTGAGCTTTTCGGATACGAACGGCCTCGACGTCTGGATCGTCTACGTGACGATCGGGCTCGTGATCGCGCCGCCGTTCTTCCCGACGTTCGCCGAAACAATTGCAGACACACCGGCAGGAATCGCTTCCTTCATCGTGCAGGGAATCGGCTTCACGCTGGTTTCATACATCAACTAATGATATTCAACGAACAGCCGTTTTTCGTCGCTCTGACGTGGGTTGTCGTCGAGATTGCCGCGCTCAACTGGGCGCTGGTGGAGTTCCTCGACGTGAACCTCGTGACAGAGCTACTCGGCACAGGCACACAAGCAACGACAGTCGTCTTCGGCGTGATCGGGATCGCTGCAGCGCTGTCGCTGGCGGACAGTTTCGGCGCGATCGACATCGAGGAGGTCCTTCCATGAACGACACACTCACACTCAGCGGCATTGCTGGGCTCGCGAGCTACGCAGCCCATGAGGTACTGCACGGCGGCCTGTGGGAATCGATCCCGCTGGCGACGAACGAAACAATGGCGGTCGGGCTCGGTATGGCCGCGATCGCGGCGGCAGGAACCTACCTGTCGGTTGAGGTGCTCGAATGATCCGAAAACTCACACTGCTGCTGGTTGCACTAACGGTGCTGATGGCTCCCTTCGCGGGTATGGTCGCAGCTTACGACGGCGATGGGTCCATGAGCGGTGCGGAATCGATCGACGACAAAACAATCACGGTCACAAACGATACAGCGACGATCTACGCCGATCTGACGTACGCAGACAACGCCACCGACTACACCGGCGATGTCCATGTTGAAGTGTTCAACGAGAGCGGCGAGCTCGTTGACAACTCAACAGCGACCCTCGCGGACGACGAGACAGAATCGTTCGATTGGGATGTTGATTCGCTAGATCTGGAAAACGGCGAGTACGACGTAGTGATTTCGTCGGGAACTGACGATACTGAATCCGTCGAATCGGTTGAAATCGGCGTAACTGAGCGGGTTTCCGGTGTCGGTGGGGGCTCTGGATCGGGATTGTGGGTCGATATGATACCGGGCGGAATGACTGGACTCCTGGTGCTCGGATTCGGCGGAGTGCTCTACATGTACCTGAAAGATGACTAATACAGACACACACTCACAAAGGATCGATAGACGAGCGTTTTTGCGCCGATCCGCAGCGGGGGTAACCACAGTCGTAGGGATCGGAGCCGGAGCGCATCACATGGATCGAGGACCGATCGGATCAGCATCCGCGTTCTTGAGCGATGAGGACGAACAGGATACCAAAGATCGGGCAGATGCTACGGCGGCATGGCTCGGACAGACAATATCAGGGTTATTTAGCGATTCTGAGGACCTAAGCGGATACACCGGATCGGACGCACTACATACCTCGATCGAAGAAAAATCGCTCACACTCGAAGCGAACAACGAACAAATCTTAAGCGGTCTTGAGAACACTGCTGATTTTGCCGATAACGCGGCGATTCCGATCGGAATGGAGGCAGTCGTTAAGGCGTTCGATGCTGAGGAAGATCAAGAGACCGCACAATCCGATATGGAGGAAGCGATCGATGAGTATTATACTAATGTGCAGACAGATATCCTAACCTCTCACGATAATATTTACAATCAATTACAAAGCTTCTATTCTGCTCTCAATTCTTTCTCAGCTGGGGACGGTGACACTGATATTACTCCGACAGATGTATTGGATCTTGATAGCCCTGATGGTGGTGGTTTGAGGGATGAGAATGTGCTTGCGCTCTATGGACGTGATCCCGACAGCCCAGCTTTCGACGTTGATACTTATGATATTGATCTCGCAGATGGTTCGACCTATACTGTAGAGTTCGCGAGTTTGGATGATTCTGAAGGAGGTACGTGGTCTACCTATCCTCACTCAAGTCCACAGGACAGATCACCGGTTCAAACCTTCACCGCACCAACGGACTTAAGAGGCGAATCTTTGCCCGCCGATGATGCCATCATAACATATGATGCGGCTCGATTTCGAGATGTTTGGAGTAAAATAACGGACTCACGAGATCGCGTGTACGGCGAACTCTCTGGGTTCGTCTCCGATCTCTACGCCTCGTATGAACCCGGCGAGATCGACACTGCGGAGATCGTCGATCCGCTCACTGCTCACACAGAGTTTAGAAACGAGATCGATGATGGCTCGTTTAGAGGTGCTCATGCGGCGGGATCGCTCGGGATACCTCGGGCAAGCGGGGACGAACCGCTGTTGATCTATCTCGAAGAATCGCAAATCGAAATCGAAGGATCGATTTACGGCGATATCGAGGAGGAGCATACGCCGTTCGATGTCGATACGACCTACTACACCGATATTGAACAGTTCGATGACGCTGATACCGAGGAAGACAGCGACGGCAACACGGTTCCAATCGACGAATCTGAAACGCCGTTGATCGAATCCGCGATCTGGATGCGAGGTACGTACATCGAAGAAAACGAAGACGGCGAAATCACCGAGACAACGGATTACTTCGACGTGGAAGAACCGTTCACCGTGTTGGAGGCGACCAATCAAGACGGCGAAAGCGTCGATTCTGTGGAATTTGAATCTGGACCGGAGTACGACCCTGCTGATGTTGAGAACATCGAAGAACAACTGAAGCAGGTGAGAGAATATCAGATTGAACAGCAACAAGAAGCAGCGGAAGATCTCGATAGTGGTGGCGGATTGTTCGCTGGTGGAATCACTGACAGTGCAGAGGGCTTCCTTTCGAGCACGATCTACGGGATCCCGGTGATCGGGTGGCTCGTCGCAGTGACCGGTGTCGGACTCTACTTCAACGGTGATTGACGATGCTGTTCTTTTGGTGGCTATTCGTCGGTGAAGCCTTCGACATCGCGACCGATGGGCTTCGGATCGCCTTCTACGTGTTCGTAGCCCTCGCGGTGTTGATTTACCTCGGATACGACCCGCTCAGCATAATCGAATCGTGGTTGATCGACTTCGCAAGAGATGCAATTATTCCCTTCTAAATCCATGAAAACCCGTCTTCCAGCGTTAGTGTTAGTGTGTGTATTCGTATTCGCGATGACCGCGATTGCGGTGCCTGTCGCAGCCCAGGAGAACACGACCGAAACGAACGAATCGACCCAGATCGTCGCGCAGATCGATGATGAAACAGCCGTCTCAGACTATAATTGGGATGGTGAGCGACTTACGATCGAGATCACCGCCGAGCGAACCAAGACCGTCCAGGTCGTCGAGGCGATCCCCTTCGACAGTGAAGGATCGACGAACATCGCGATTGAGCAGTTGCGCGTTCGCGAAGGAACGACCGAGGTTACGGTGCGACCCGAGCACCATCCCGCCATGATCGTCTCGACCGCCGACGGGATCGAAGACGGACGCGCTGCGTTTCTCAACGCCGACGATCGCAGTCGGATCTATCCGGATATCCCGTTCGGTATGAGCGTGTTGTTCGTGTTTGGATCGGCGGGTGCCGGTGCGCTCGCGACCGTGCAGATCGTGAAGCGAAAGCGCGAAAGCGATGAGATGGAGGTGCGACGGCTCCGATGATCGAACAAGACGATATTCGCGAGTTTTGGGACGAGAATCAGAAGCTCTTGATCCTGATCGGTTCCGTCGGGTTCTTCGCCTACTCGGGCGGGTACATCCAGTACGATCCACCGGGATACTGGCCGATCTTCCTGGCGATCGGGGCGGCCGCGTTCGGTGTGGGGATCGTCGCTGCTCGTGCAGTGATGGCGATGTTTCCCGACGAGTTTCCGATCTGGGTCGTCGCGTTCGATGGAGCCCAGACGGGTGGCACAGTCTACGAGCTCACCGAGGATCAATTCGAGGCGATGTCGACCGAACCTGCAGACGGTGTGCTCATGCAGTGGGATTCCGCGAAACCAACCTACGAAGTTCGATCGTACGATCCGAACAGCAATCACGCGGTCCTGAACTGGCGGGTTCCTGGTAGCAAGCTCGCTCAACACGCGACCGTCGACGAGGCGCTCGAACAGATCGACGATCTTCAAGGATCGTACGAGCGTGACGCTCGCCGCGGCCGGTGGATACAGCGACGGCTGCCCTCGATCGTTCGTCGGCTCGATCGACAGCGGGCTCGCGATCAGATGGAGGTGTTGGAGGGTCACGTTTCGCCGTCGTTGGACGGCTCGACGACGATCTCGGACGTGATCCGTGAAGTGCTGCCGGAGGAGCTGATACCGGAGAGCAAACGAACGGACAAAGACGCGATGACAAACGGTGATGGAGACGACGAGATCATCAGTTGGGATCAGTACGAGGAACCGATGATCGGCCAACGAGGCGATATTTATGAGTGAGTGTGAATATGGCAGATAGATCAGCCCAATACGTCGCAGCAGAAGCACGTGAATTCATTCGAAACGATCTGCAGGACAAACCGAACGACCTCATTAGGGAATTCGCTGGGCTCGTTGAGCACGACGATACCCTGCAGCTGCTCAACTACTACGCTGGGTTGTTCGAGGACGAAGACGACTTTCTCGACAGCGAACTCGCACGGTTGATCCTGCGAAACGAAGCGACCGACGTGATGGATCGAGCGATCAAACACGGCTCGATCTCTGAGATGAAGGGAGCAGTCGGGCTCACAAAACAGCGATCGGAAAGCGACGGCGCGAATCTGTACGCTGATGCAGCGAATCGGCTGACGATGGAGGGATCGATCTGTCTGGTATTCGGTGTACCGGGCAGCGGGAAGTCCTCGACGACGCTCGACATCTGCCAGGTGTGGAAAGCGATGAGCGGCGGTCGGATCATCGCGAATGTCAACTGGCAGGGTGCAGACGCGCACTTCAACAGCGATCGAGAGATGTTCGAGTACATGGCTACGCACGAGGGTCCAGTGCTCGCGCTGATCGACGAGGTTGCCCAGGAGCTGAGCGGATTCGGCTCGAAGAACAAACAGGCAGAAGCCTTCTCGAACAGCCTGTTGCACATCAGAAAGCGAAAGCAGGAGTTCGGACCGAAGCCGATGAAAGGATCGGTGATTATGGTCAGCCACACCCGCAAGAAGACCGCCAAATCGCTTCGAGAAGTGAGTTCCTTCGCCGTCGAGAAGCCAAGCCGCAACGATCCCGGTCGAGCCCGGCTACTCGACAGTGAGGGTGAAAGCGACGAGTTCCACGAGCTGCAAGCGTATAAGGGACTCACCGACACGGCTGAGACGTACGATGAGTACGATCCGAGCGACTTCGAGATCCTCGTCGACGGCGAAGAGGATGAGGAAGCCGAACCAGTCGACGAGGACACTCTTCGCCGCGAGGAAGCGATCAAAACGGCGATCAAGCTCTACGAATCAAACGATTCGATGACGTACGAAGACGTCGGCGAGATCGTCGGTTACTCACGAAATTGGGTTGGCGATCGAATGAAAGAGTACCGAAACGGTGAGCTGGCGATCGAGATCGAGGTATGATGAGTCGAGTATCGAACCTGAGAGACCGCGATACGATCGGGTTGATCATCCTGCGTGCACACCCCCGACCGACCAGTATATTTAGTACGCGCTGCTGCGGGGGGCAATGAGAGGATATTTTGACCGATCGACGGTCGATTTCGTCCGGTTCATCGAGCGATCGGTGGCGATCGGCCGGCGATCGAGGCGGATACACTCACACAAACGATGCCAATGAGACCAAAGAAACCACATTGGAACAGGCAGCGATCGATCAAGAGCTACGGGAATCTCGTCGAGGCGCGGGCTCGTGAGAAGTACAACCTCGATCCCTACTTCGCAGAGATCGAACCGGGGGTTCGAGCGGACGCGATCACTCAGGACGGCCGGCCAGTCGAGATCAAAGCAACGGCGAAGAACCGCGCCGGTGGTCGACATCCGCGCTTTCGGATGTGGGAGGATCAAACCGAGGCGCTGGTGAAGAACGACGGGTTGTACGTCTTCGCAGTCTATACGATGCGTCGAGACGGCGTGAGGATCGACAGGATGCGCTGTGTCGAGGCTCATGTAGTCCACGAGCGTGTCGAGTACTACGCGCCGACCGCGCCGCGCTGGAAGCCACAGGCGGATGTACGCGCCGATCGGCTGGTCTGAATTTTTCGCGCGAACCTTCGGTTCGGATGGATCGATTGCATTTGCGAAGCCGGCGGAGTATTTTTTCCGCCCTGTGCCATTAGGCACACTCCCTAAGGGGGTTTTCCCGTTCGATGCAAACGCCTCGATCGGGATATCGCCGTTTCGACGTGTCGATCGTGAAAAAAAGTCTGGCAGGGTTCCACCCGAAATCCTGGTTTCTACACACACTTATAAAAGAATCACCGAAAAACCAGTGTAGCCACTCACGAGGACCGCTTCAGCCGAGGATTTTCCCGATCGTGTCGACCCGTTCTTCGCCGTCGACGGTCGCACGGAACCGCAGCTGCCGGAAGCGCTTCCAGTCTCGACCGGCGGACTCCCAGGCTTCTTCACCGCGCCGCAGTGCTTCCTCGAGGAGCTCCTGGTTCGTGAGCTTTGATCGCGATCGCAGTTCAGTCAGCAGCGTATCGATGCGAACGGTTCCCTCCAGGTCGTTAGCAGCCTCGACGAACTCAACACCGTAGTTCGACATCCACAAATCCAGCGCTGAATCTGCGGCGCCGCGGAGATCGACATTGCACAGGTGCGCCAATCGATCGGCTGTCGATTTCAACTCTGTTTCGAATCCATCGACGAGCGCCGCGACCTCCTGGCGGATCTTCTTGCTCGAAAACGTCACGAGCCCATTATCCGAGGTGACTAGATCCCCCAATTCCTCGATCGCTCGATAGATCTGGCTGACCGAGTAACCGGTTTCTTCGGCCAGATCGCCGTAGTGAACGCCGTCACCGCCGTCAGTCGCGAGCGTCTTCGCCACCTGGTCGGCAGAGGTCGTGAGATCCGACAACACCCGCATGATGAGGTGATCCTGCTCTGCTTCGAGCTCTGGCGTTGGATCTTCGAACCGGGAGATCTCGACGTCCGACTCAACAACCGCGAAGTGCTTGTCCTCGACGAACGCGCCGCTCGACGGATCGGTATCCAGCCCTGCCCATTCGAGCGTGTTGATGATCGTTTCCTCGATCTCGCGCTTCATCTCTTCGTGACGGTCCCACGCGATCGCTTCGTTACCGTTCAATCGCTTCGTAACCAGAACCCCGAATTTCGGGTGTTCCGTCGGTCCCTGCTGTGCATCGGGGTTCTTCATGTGGTAGTGTTTGAGCTGTTTGCCGAACTCGTGGATCGGGACGAGCTTCCGCGCGGCCGCGGGTTCGAGCCGCAGCTTGTGCATCTTCCCGACCACGTCTTCGTTATCGCCCAAAAACTCCCATTTTACCCCCTTCTCATTGGTCAACAGGTGGATCACCCGCATGAACAACCCGCTCGATCGCACGATCTCGTCGGAGCACGCTTTCTTGATCCGAACGTAGCGCTCGTAGGTGTACAGATTGCTTTGTGAGTGTGGGTTTTCGAAGTATCCCGACCGAATCGATCGACCGGCCGCAGCCCCCAATTCTTCGACGAATCGGCGTAACAACAGCGGATATGCTTCCGGTTCGATGTTCGAGCCGTGGAAATCAGCATCGATTCCGGTTTTCGTGTTCCCGTTTGCGTCCGTGATATTCCACGGAATATTCAGCTCATCGCCGCTTTCGTAGTGACGCATGTCAGGGAACCGTGGTTCGATCTGGAAGGTTGCTTTTGCCTCGCCTGGACCGCTTCCGCGGACAGTAAAGCCGAGCAACCGCTCGTCGACCGAATCAGATGGCCGTGGTGCGATCCCGCTCTGGTAGTACGTGAGCTCGATCTCCCAGGTCTGCCCGACAATTTCGGTTTCGAGCTTCCGGCTGTAGCCGTCGAAATCATTAATTAGCATCGATGAGAGCAACCAGTACGGGTCGAGTCCATCAAACCGATCCGTGTCACTTGCAGTATACAGCAGGTGGCCTTCCACTTCGTGCGGGTGGGTGGAGATGTGAGCCATCTTACCACCCCGCACCTACTGCCACGTTGCCAGCGACGACGATCGCGCCGATCGCGATGGTTACGGCAGCGAACGGCCGGCCGAATCGGACGTCTTCGCCGATCTTCGCCCAGGTGATCGCAACGACAGCGACCGCTGAGAGCATCACGACGGCCGTGAGCGCTGTCGAGGTGGACAGAAGGGTTCTCACGAAGGGATTGCCTTCGGCAGCCGCTCCGAACTCACCAGCGAGCCACAGCGTACTCAGGCAATCGAGCACACCGTGGGTTCCGAAGATTCCGATCGCCTCGACGTGCGATCGGTTCATGCGATCACCCCGCCCAACAGCGCGAGAACCTTCGCGAAGAGGTAGGCGAATCCATAGATGATGGCCGAAATTGCGACCCACAGGGCGGCGAAATCGACCAGCATGCCGACGAGAATCCGAGGATCGGGGCTCATTGGTCCACCCCACACTCACTTAAAATACGACGGATCTTCGAGCTGGGTGACTGATCGACGTCTACGGTATCGTATCCTTGTCCGATCGCGAGCAGCTGCGGGATCGAGATGTGGCGATCGTCACAGTAGGTGCCTCGATGCAACCAGATCGCGTGACACTCGCCGCAGTTACCGATGTAGACCGAATAGCCCGGTTTCCGACAGACGAGCAGAGAACTCGATCGAATATCGAGGATCTTCGAGGCTTGGCGCTTGTTGGTGAGCTGGGCGATCGCACGATGCAGCGACGGATCGATCGCCGTCATCGCTCAACCTCGCTGGGTTTGAAGATCCGCGACCAGGCGATCTTGCTGAACGGTGGGCGGTCGTCGGTGTCGATCCACGATTCGACGAGCCCGCCGATCGTGGTCGCAGGGACGATCTTCGCCGCGATCAGATCGCGGGTTGGCGTGGGCTCGCAAACGGCGAATAGGTACACCCCAGCCTGCTCGACGAGGTGCTCGTGTTGTGTCCGGCGAAGATGGAACCGGCCGCGGCGCTGGTTAGATCCAGACACCGCCATCGTCGATTTGATCTCGACGACAGTCCCGACTTCGAGGACGCACATGCCGTAGAACGGCAGCCGATCGGAGGGAGACAAGACGTCAGCAACCCGTGCATCGTAGTGAGTTGCATCGGTATCTGAGACAGGATCAAGCTCTGGGACGAGCTGGATCACCGCACTCTCAGCGTTGAATCCGCCGCGCTTCGAAGCGGGCAATCGGCTTTTTGAGTGTGAACTCACCGTGACCACCTCGATCGCTCTGATCCTTGCCGACCTGGTGACGTCTCAGGATCGGGTGTTTGGACGTCGAGGCCGGCTGCGCTGCCTTCGCGAAGTCGAATCAGCGAGTCACACGCTGTGCAGCGGTGTACGCGATCGTTTTGATCGCCGTAGACTCGGCAGAAATCGGTGGTTACATGGCTGTCGCAGTGTTGACAGCGGTTAGGATGATTCGAATCACCGACAGCGGTGCCGTCGGCTTTTTTTCGGATCCGCCCTCCCCGAATTGAACGGGGGACAAGCCGATCTACAGTCGGCTGCTCTACCAGGCTGAGCTAAGGGCGGGTACATGCAGATAGCCGCTTGAACTGACTTAAGAATTCTCATTCGATCGCATCGTCGTCCCTTGATTGTAACACCCACACATAGCAAGGCGATCGCCCACAACACAGCCACGACGGACAAGCGTTTTTGCGCACAACACCCGAACGGCGGGGTATGAGCGACGATCGCGGGACCCGCCAGGCGACCTTTGGGACGGACGGCTCCGTGGAGACAGATACGCCACCGGAGGCGACGGGAACGAACGATTTCGGCGAGGAGAAAGCCCCGAACGAGACCGACGGCGGCTACAGCCGCTATGCGGTGTCGAGTCTTCTCCAGAAGGCCGTACGGCGATCGGACGAAGAAATCGCCGCCTGGGCCGCCTGGGAACTCGCTCGATCGGGGTACGCGTGGAACCTCTGGGATCGACTGAATCTCTACGTCGTCGAGGATCTCAAAGCCGGCGAGCAGATTGCGCTGACGATCGAACGCTACGAGGAACTGGCGACCGATCGCTGGGAGCCCGACTCCTGGAGAGGCCGACTGTGTGCGATCCACGCCGCTCTGGCAGCCGCCCGTGCGCCCTCCACACGAGAGGCGGCCAATGCCGACGCGTTCTTCGGGGCTGTCGCAGAGGAACGCGCTAAGGCCCACAAAGATGGGAGCGAGCCAACGATCGACTTCCCGGTTGGTGACCTCAAACCTGAGGAACGCTACGATGTGATCTTTGACGGCCATACTGGCGAAGGGTCGAAGCGCGATCGCGGGACGCGGTTTTTCAAGCGTCACGGCGCGCGGGTCGGTCCAGAGGGCGAGTCCGAACTGAGCGCGCGTTGGCAGCGGTTGAACATGATCCTGAGCGATATCGACTACACCGAAGCTGAAATCGAACACGCTGTCTCAGCAGTCGAGCCAGACGATCGCTGGACGGAGCCGGCCTTCGACGACGGCGACAAGGGCAACAGTGATGTGAACATTGGCGGCTGATCGAGAGACAGCTTTAGGTTTGCGACCGCCCGATCGTGGCGTATGCTCTTTACCCCGGGACCGACCGCGGTCCCACCGGAGGTCCGCGAAGCGATGGCCGAGCCACAGCCGAACCCAGACATGGATCCGTCGTTCGCCGATCGCTACGATCGACTTACCGACAACCTCGCACAGATCTACGGCACCGATCACGATGTTGTCGTCCCCGGCGGGGAGGGAATCCTCGGGCTGGAAGCGGCGATCGCCTCGCTCGTTTCCCCTGGCGATCGCGTCCTCTGTGTCTCAAACGGGCTGTACGGCGACGGCTTCGCGGACTTCGTTGACGCCTACGACGGAGACGCAACGTTGGTTACCACGGACTACGACGCGGGATACGATTTTGAGGCCCTCGATCGAGCGATCGCAGATGCTGAGGCGGCTGGTGAACCGTTCGATTTCGCGACGATGGTCCACTGTGAGACCCCGACTGGAACGCTCAACGATCTCGATCCTGTCTTGGACAGAATCAGCGACCACGGCGCGCTCACTGTCGTCGACGCAGTTTCCTCGCTCGGCGGGACACCAGTCCCGACCGATCGGATCGACGTCTGTCTGGGGGGCTCACAGAAGTGTTTCAGCGCACCGCCGGGACTGACGACAGCCGCAATCAGCGATCGCGCGTGGGAGCGAATGGAGAAACGAGACCCCACATCATTGTACACTAATTTCTTACCGTGGCGAGATGTCTCGGAGGGCTTTCCGTACACCCACCTCGACGCGCTCGTAGCGGCGCTGTCGGTCGCGGTCGATCGCATTCTCGAAGAGGGGACCGACGCCGTCTACGATCGCCACCGCGAGGCTGCCGAGCGCTGTCGCACTCGCGGAGCGGAGCTTGGGCTTGAACTGTATCCCGAGCCAGAGCGATCATCCCCAACCGTGACCGCCTTCAGCCTTCCTGGGGAGGCGACGACGATCCAACAACGCGTGGCGAAGGAGACAGATATCGTCCTCGGAACCGGGCTCGGCAAGATGGAAGACGACATCCCCAGAATCGGTCACATGGGCTACAACGCGACAATTGAGAAGGTCGATCGGGTTATGGATGCGGTCGGAGCCGCGATCGAGTCGTAACGATCGACCGCACCTCGAATTATCAACCCCACCTCGGTGATCACCCGACGTTTGTCTCTCTGATCTTGATTCCCTTGCCAGCAAGGTGAGTAAGCTGTCGGCGGGCGAAGTCCTCCTCCCGGGTGCCTCGCGTCGCGAGCACATGGACGATCGAGCTTCCGGCTGGCCGCATCGTCCGGCCAGCTCGCTGGGTTCCCTGTCGACGAGAGCCGCCAAGCCCTGAGGCGACGATCGCCAACTCGGCGTTCGGCAGGTCGATCCCCTCGTCGGCGATCCGAGAGACGACGAGGGTTCGCTCTTCACCGTCCTGAAACGCATCTAACAGCCGCTGGCGCTCGTAGTGGGGTGTCTCGCCGCTGAGAAACGGAACCGACAACGCCTCGGCGAGTTCGCGGCCCTGTTCGAGATACTCGACGAAGACGAGGGCCTTCGCGGTAGGATTCCGCGCGAGCAAGTATCTGGTTTCTTCGATCTTTGCAGGGTTCATCGCTGCCAGCCGGTACCGTTCGCGGCCATCCGCGCTGGAATACTCATTTTGCGCGGTGTCGTCGCGCCAGGGAACGTAGCGGATCTCTAGTTCCGGTTCGACGACGAATCCCTCGTCGATCAGCGCCGACCAGTCGGTCCCGATCGGCGGGCCGATCAGCGTGAATATCTCAGCCTCCTTGTCGTCCTCGCGGACTGGTGACGCCGAGAGACCAAGCCGGTGGACCGCCTGGAGGTCGGCGCTCCGTCTAAACACGTTGCTTGGAATGTGTTGGCATTCGTCATAGACGATCAACCCCCATTTTCGCGAGTCGAAGAGGTGGCGGTGTCGATCCATTCCGGCCGTCTGGTAGGTGGCGATCGTTACCGGCGAGATATCTTTCTCGCCACCGTGGTACTCGCCGACGTCTGCCGGATCGATTGTGGTGTGTTTATCCAGTTCGTCACGCCACTGGCTGGCCAATTCACGGCTCGGTACGAGCACGAGCGTTTCCCCGCCGATCGCAGCCATCGTCCCGAGTGCAGCGATCGTCTTTCCGCTGCCGGGCGGGCCGACGTATATGCCGGCGTTGCGATCGAGGAACGTTTCGATCCACTCCTCCTGATAGGGTCGCAACGACGTGGACAGTTCGATATCAACCGGATCGCCGGTTTCGAGCTCTCGGGCGTCGACGACTGGATACCCTGCGTCGTAGAGGGTCCGCTTGATCTCGCCGATCGCCTCCTCGCGGACCCAGCTTTCAGTGTCCGATATCGGCGCGTGGAGATGATCTTCCGACAGTTTCTGTCTTGCAACGTTGCCCATCAAGTTCTCAGTCGCCGCTTCGAGAACGACGTAGCCGTCTGGATGGGTCCGTAGCGTGAACTGGTGGGCCCGGTTCCACTGATCAGAAATCCACTCTTCGAGATACGAGGACCGACGTGGCAGTACCGATCGAACCGAACGCAACAGCGCCGAGAGTTCCTCAAAGGGGGCCGCCCAGATATCCTCTGGGCGAATCCGGTAGAGGTACCCACGCGTCCCGGGGTCTGTCCCGGTCGAATCGACCAGATGCGCGAACTGAAACAGCGTGGCCCGGGTTCGTTGGGTGGGCTGATCGACGACAATCTCCCGTCGCTTGTCAAACAGGACGATCCGCTCGCGGCGGGCGACCGCAGCAAGATCAGTCGGATACCAGACGATCGGGTCGGACTCGACGTCAAACCGATCGACAGCGCCGTCGGATTCGAAGGATTCCAGGAGGTCGATCGCCGCTGCCTGTGTGATCTCGAACGCTCGGGCGAGTTCGCTCGCGGTTACCATCGGCCGCTCATGGTCCTCGATCACGTCGTATACCGCGTCGATGTCGATCGCCGGCTGGCTCTCACTCGCGGGAGAGTTCTCGGGATCACGATCGGATGAGTCGTGGGGATCACGATCGGGCGATTCGTCCGTGCCGTGACGGTCGGCCATAGCGTCTGTACGGGCCCGCCGGGTATATGTTCGGCTCTTTTGACTGGTGGTTCCCGCTGTGACCACCGTGACGCAGTTGCTGGTCCGAAGGCGCGCTGTCTCAGATCGCTCGTTCGTACGAGGCTGACGCGCTGTCGTCCTCCCAGATCCGAACGGTGAGCCGATCGGGAACGGAAAGCTCGGTATCATCGAGGACGTCCTCGCAGACGATCCGGCTGAAGTGCTCGACACTCGGGTTTAGCCCCTCGAAGGCCGGTAGATCGTTTAGCGTCTCGTCGGCGTACGTCTCGACGATCGAATCGATCGCTTGGTTGACCGCATCAATGTCAACGAGGTAGCCGAACTGGTTCAGCGAGGGTCCACTGAACGTGACGTCAAGGGTAAACTGATGTGAGTGAAGGGTTCCTTCTGGACCCGGATTCGGAACAGTGAGGTAGTGTTGCGCAATGAACGATCGCTCGACAGAGACAGTGTACGTCCCGGAGCGTTCACCTCCGGCGGCCGAGTCGTCCGATTTGGGACCTACTGCAGTATTTTCTGATTCACGTCCGACATTGTTCGGCGTATCCGGTGACATGTGTGTGTGTGGAGTATTAGCGGCGCTAGTAAATTAATTAACACAGACTAGTCTGGATCATATGTCGGACAACGTGACGTTCTCGTACACCAGCCTGACCTCACACGTCCGATAATGTGGTGTCGTCGCGCACTAGTCTGGTATCATACGTCCGATAACGTGGCGTCGCCGTACGCAAGACTGATCTCACACGTCAGGTAGCGTGGTATCGTCGTACTCAAGCAATGCGCAGACGCATTGCTCTGGCGTCGAGTTGAGTCGCTCATACGCGCGCTCAGCGTGTAAAAACGGCACCCGATCGGTCAGTAACTGATCCGCATCGATCGATCGAAGCTGCTCCCACGCGGCGTCGTAGCGACGATCCCGTGTCCACCGTCCGCGCAAGGATGGATCGAAGGTACTCACCTGACTCGAGATAACTTCGATTCGACTGCGGTGAAACCGACCCCCGAGATTCAGTTCGACCGGCTTGGTGCCGTACCACGACCCGAGGACCACGCGGCCGTCGTATCCCGTCACACCGACCGCGTCGTCCAGCGCCTCTGGGTTCCCGGAGATTTCGAAGACGAGGTCTGCGCCTGAGGGATCCGCATCGCCCGTCGGTGGGTCGATCGCGTCGGCCAGACTATCTGGGTGGACACTCGAGTCTGCACCCATCTCAATTGAGATCGCTCGTCGTTGTTCGAGCGGTTCAACGGTGACAAGCCGCTCGAGGGGAAATCCAGCGAGAACCGCGGTCAATGCGAGCCCGATCGGCCCCTGCCCGAAAACGACCACTCGCTCTCCGAGGATCGGTGCGCCGTCGTGTACAAGCGAAATAGCGGTCTCGATGGTCGGCAGCAACGTGGCGTGGGCCGGATCGATCGCGTCGGGAATCGCCACCACTGCATCCGGCTCAGTGCTAAAGTGCGTCTCGTGCGGGTTGAAGCCAAACACTGTCTCGCCGAGCCATCGATCAGACACCGCCGAGCCCGTCTCACGCACTGACCCAACCGCCGCATAGCCGTACTGCAAGGGATACGACAGCGAGCCCGAAAGCGAGTCAATCTTCGTGTCGGCGGCCATCTCGTCGGGTGCTTCGCCCCGGTAGACGAGTAGCTCTGTCCCAGGACTGATTGCAGAATACTCGGTATCGACGAGCAGTTCATCTGCAGCGAGATCGATAGCCGATCGCTCGCGGATCGACACCGATCGCGGGCCGGTGAAAAACAGCGATCGACGGCTGGCGGTCATCAGTCACTCGTTGCGTGTGCGCGTTGTCCGGCGAACTCGACTGTCGTCCCGTCGTACCGGCAGTCCTCGAGGGCGTGTTTCGCCGCGATCCCCGCGTCGTGAGCGGACTCTCCGCGGCCGACGCCGACCTTTAGCTCGACGCCAACGTCTTCGCGGACCGCATCGATCGCCGCCCGATACGCGCCCACATCGAGTGACGGACAGATCGCGATGATGTTGTCTCCGCCCACAAAAAACGACAGCGCGCCGTGTTCGCGCCGCATGTGTTCCATGAGCGAGGCGTAGCTTCGTTCGATATGGATGAACGAGTCAAACTCATTGAGCTTATCGGTGTACTTATCTGTCGCGTTATTGACGTCAAAATGCGCGATCGAAACATCATTCGGTGCCACCGCAGAGAGATATGAGCCGCCGAGAACCTCTGTCCGATTCGCGTCCTGGGCACTTCCCGCCGCCTGCAGACGCTCTGTGGCCGCCGATAGCGCTTTGGCAGGCGTTTCGGCGACACCAATCCCGAGGCTGATCGTCACCGGATAGCGGTTCCGCACGCTCTCTTGCAGCGTCCGGTGATCGCGCTCGTCCATCCCATTCGTCACCGCGATCATGTTGTCAAACCGTGTAAAAAAGACGTAGCCGTCCCGACTCCCGATAAACTGAGCGATGTCCGCAAATAGGCGGGATTGCAAGGTCTGGAGGTCCATCTCCCGGCGTGGTTCGGGCGTGACCGTCCACGGTCCGTAGTTGTCGATCTGGATGAGCGTCAACTGGGTTCTCGTCACAGTACACGTTGGTTCGGTTTGCACAAGGTAGTGTCTTTCCGTTTTTGTTGGGCGTCACATTCGCGGAATGAGCCCGGCAGGTGCCAATGCAAATGAGCGATCGGCGAATACAACTACAGAGATCACGTACTATGGGTATGGACTATCAGGCTGCGATTATTGACGTCGACGGGACGATCGTCCGTGGCGATACGCCAATTGACGGAGCCGATCGCGGGCTCAGTGCGATCGACGGTGCCGGGCTGGATCGGTTGTTCGTCTCGAACAATCCAACGAAACGCCCCCCAGCGTACGAGCGCCGGCTCACGAGTGCGGGGTTCGATGTCGACGCAGCGGAGGTCATCACTGCTGGAACTGCAACGACATCGTACTTAGACGAAGAGTACCACGGTGACACGGTCTACCTCGTTGGCGAGGCTGAACTGGCCGAACAGTTCACCGATGCGGGGATTACAGTGGCCAATCACCCCACTGATGCTGACGTGTTCGTTGCGTCGATCGACTTTGCGTTTAGTTACGACGACATGCAACAGGGGCTTCGAGTGCTCGCAGATCCGGAGGTCCCGTTTATTGGAACTGACCCCGATATCGTCATCCCGACCGACACGGGCAACATTCCGGGATCTGGCGCGATTATCGGCGCAATCGAGACAGTTACCGAGCGATCGGTCGACGTCATCTGTGGCAAACCCTCCACGCACGTCGCATCGATGGCACTCGATCGCCTCGGAGATCCTGCACCCGAGCGCTGTCTTGTCATCGGCGATCGTCTCGACACCGATATTCTCCTTGGCGATCGGGCCGGGATGACTACTGTTCTCGTCCAGACCGGAATCACCGACGATCGTCGACTGGCAGACTCACCTATCGAGCCCGATTACGTGCTGGATTCGATCAGTGAGATCGATTGCGTGCTTGGCTGATCGAGCGAACAATCGATCAACGCCGCTCTCGATCGTCGGCATCAGCGATCGGCAACTCAACGACGAATACCGAACCCGCTGGGTCATTGTCTTCCACCCAGACTGTTCCGCCATATAGCTCTGTGAGGCTCTTGACCAGGTATAGCCCGATCCCTGTCCCTGCGCTCTCGAGACCCTTCTCGCCCTTGCCAAAGATGTCTTCTTTTTGATCGTCCGGTATTCCGGGGCCGTTGTCAGCGATCGTTACCTGTACTGATCCGTCCGTTCGTGTTGCTGAGACGGTCACTGTCGGCACCTTCTTGTCGTTGTGTTGGATTGCGTTCGACAGGAGATTGCGAAACACCGAATCGAGCATCTCGTCTGCGATGACAGTGGTCTCTCCCGTCGTCTCCTCGACGGTTATCGCGGCGTTCGGATACTCAGCACGAATCGCGTCAAGTTCGCCTTCGAGCGTGCTCCACAGATCGATCGGTTTGTGATCGCTTTCGGTCGAGAGCATTACGTCGGCCATGTCACGGGCGGTCTGAGTCAACTCAACGGCGTGTGTAGCGTATTTCTGGATAATCTCAACGTAGGAGTGTGCCTCCTCGTCGACGTGATCTGCAACCATATTCGCATACGCCGTGACCAACTGCAGATCGTTTCTGATGTCGTGTCTGACCATCTCGTTCAGAATCTCGAGGTTGTCGCGCTGCCGTCGCAGCTGTTTTTCGTACTCTTTCCTGCGGGTGGCATCCTGAAATACCTCATAACAGTATTCGGCTCCCGTGTCGTCGGTGACGAGTAAGCCAGTAACGATCACGTCTTTCGTGTCACCCGCCATCGTCTGGATCACCGCCTCGTATCGGACACGCTCGCGACCGCGTTCTACTAATTCCGTTACCTTCTCACGCCTCGATGGTTCGAGGTAGAACGTATCGATCCCGCGATCACGCAGGGTCGCCACAGAATCAACAGCAAAAAGCGACTGCGCAGTCGGATTCGCGTACTCAACTGACTTTAGGTCAGACAACTTTGTTCGGAGAATCCCGATCGGTACGTGGTCAACAACCTGGCTTTTGAGTTTCCCTCTGGCTGCGCAGGGCGATTGCGAGCAGATTCGTGCGATCGCCAGACTGTCTTTAGCTGTCTGAACTGTCGACAGGGCAGTGTCGACTTGCATTGCCCCAGATGCCGTCTCAAGCGAGACGGTGATACTTTCTGCGTCCGAAGCGGCCGCCCGAAGCGTTGTAAGGACGTTGCCATCCCCGGCATTATCGCTAAATAGCGACTCGATCGACGTGGGCCCCATATTACCTTCCTCGTCTCCACACAGTGTATCAAAACGACGATTGCGCTCGCGCACCTCCCCTGTGTTGGGATCGAATACGACGAGAGGGTCGCTAGATTGCTCAAAAAGCGCACGATAGGCGTCGTCGTGGAGACTCATATGCTGCTGTTGGACCACAAAAAGTAAGCCGTTTTGAACTGCGTCGCCCCTTTCGGGCTGTGAGACCGTCTCAGAACGCGCCGCCGTGGACGGTCACGTCGGCGTGGAGTTCGGGTTTCAACGCCGAGTGAACGTGGCAAATACCCTCTGCGCGCTCGGTGATCGCGTCGAACTGTTCGTCACTGAGATCGGCTTCGACGTGAATCGTAAATCGAACCGCCGAGAGGTCGTCCTCGTCGTCGAGATCGGCTTCGGCGTCGATCTGTACCTTGCCGAGGTCGTCAACGCGTTCTTTCTGCGCGCCGACGCGGAACGCCGGCAAGAAACAGGACGCATAATCGGCGACGAGAACGGCGTTGGGATTCGGGCCGGCCTCATCGAGTGCGTCGATCGATAGCTCGAACTCCCCGACTTGACTCGTGCTTGCAAACCCTTCCTCGCTAACTGTGGTGGTTTCGATATCCGTCATTGCATTCAAAGAGACGGTCGGAACGGTCCTAAAGATTGCTTCATTGGTCGGCCCTCGCGCACGAGTGACCTTCCCCCCCGTTTGCCCTCAAGAACTGAGCTAGCAGCCGCCTCGATTGGCCGCTACAACTCGAACGTCTCGTCGCCGTCGAGAACGTGTACCTCGGTATCGCTGCCGGTCGCTTTGACTTCGCGAACGAAGTCCTCAGTGTCGATTTCGATCGGCGGGAACGAGTCGTAGTGCATCGGGAACGCGTGCTTGACGTCAAGCCAGTCGACAGCGATTGCGGCTTGCCACGGCCCCATGGTAAAGTGGTCGCCGGCCGGAACCGCCGCGGCATCGGGTTCGAGATATGGTCCGATCACGTCACGCATCTCCGACATGAGACTCGTATCGCCCGCGTGATAGAACGTCGTCGAATCCTCATCAGCGATCTGTGTCGGCTTCGTATCGCTCACGACGAACCCAGCGGGCATGCCCGCAGACGTATCATAGCCCGTTTCGATGCCGTTGCTGTGGTCTGCGCGAACCATCGTGACGTACGCGTCGCCGCATTCGACGGTTCCACCGAGGTTCATGCCCATCCCGCCGATCGCGTTCTCCAGGCCGAACTCGTCGTTCACGTACGACGCGAGTTCCGGCGTCGCCACAACCGTCGCGTCGGGGAACGCGCCGGCGTGTGCGATGTGGTCGGCATGGCCGTGAGTCAACAGTAGATAGTCTGGATTGTCGATATCTTCGGGTTTGAGATCCGTCTTCGGGTTGTCGAAGAACGGATCGATGAGCAGGCTCGTGTCGTCTACCTGGACGTACCACGTCGAGTGGCCGTGCCACGTGAGTTCCATCGTCATAATCCACCTAGACGTACCGGACAAATCCACATAACAGTTGTTGCCAGTGTGATGGAAGCAGATTATACATCGCAGAAATCCTCCGAGAACGCTCCGGAAGGGTCATTGGGCCCGTTATTCCACATCGGAACTCGAGGCACGTGACAGCAAGAAGACGACGATACCCTCAACAGGAGATCAAGTCCAATCAGGACAGGGATATTCGGCGAACTCGGGCGCTGCTGGACGTCGCCGAACGGTACTGCTCGAAATCCGACTTCTCGATGAAGTCGCTTGATCCAGTCACTCGGTGAACTGGTATCTCTTTTCGATAGTGTTGACAAAATCGAACGCGTTGACCAATTGGACGTGATTCTCGTAGTTGTGTTGGGAGAGCGCTCGCTCAATGCCGCGGAATGCAGCTTTGTCATTCGTATCGATCGCGATCGAATTTGTGCACCCGTCTTCGAAAAGTGTAGCAGCTGCTCCACCCACTTCCGCTTGCTCTATCGTGTGCTCGGGACGATCTGTGGCAGCAGAAATATAGTGTCGAACCATATCCCTCGTGGTAGAAACAACGGGATTCGAATAGTCTGGTTCCTCTAAGACCTACGCCCAGCCGGCTTCGATCGCATCGTCAATTGGCGGTTGGCCATGGGGATAGAATTCTGGCGTGAGTTCTTCATACACTCGTTTAGGGAGTAAAAGCACGATATCGTGTTCGGTCATCGCCCGCTCAAGCAGGCCAATTGTATCGTGGCGTTCGAATCGAATGAAGAGGTTCGTGTCGATGAGGTGGCTCTCGACATCGTGAAAGAGTTGCTCCGGCACGGTTTTTACTCGTCGACAGCCTCGTCTACTGCTGCATCCAACGCCTCGATATCGAGTTGAGTCAAGCTCTCATCCTCTACATCCAAGAGAATTTCCTGGAGTTCATCGAGGATTGTTTCGGCTTCGAGGACAGGAATCTCCTGTTCACGAGCCATTATCCGGGCATTCATCTCCGATTTTGTGTAGGCCCGAGCGTATTCGATGGCTGTCGCCAGACCACTCACTCCGTGACGTCCGATGTAGAGCTCGATATTCTCGTACGAATCGCGTTGAGCAAGGGCGACGAGGAGTGTTGGAGTGATTTGGAATGTTTCTTCTCCCGTCTGAATGGTCATATCAACCCGACGAGCTCGGTAGCGGTGCGGTTGGGAATCGGTCACGCGCTCGAGGACGCCAATCTCGACGAGGTGCTTGACATCATCGTAGACAGTGGTTTGGGAGCTCGTAGAACGGCTGGCAAGTTCCTCGACAGTCGGGGTATCGAGTTTCAGTACCCTGGCGTACAGACGCGCCAACCGGTTTTTTTGAATGACGTCAGAGACGGCCAGCATCGTATCCAGCGGGTGTGGATCAGAGACAGCTGATTCAGCCATGTATTTTAATTTCCGCGGAATATATGAAGTCGTGTCGGTGGGGTAGTGTAACTGTTATAAAATCCAGTATTTATAAGTAGCTACCAGTAATAAACAGTAACATCAGGATGCCACGGTCGTACTCGATTGGTGAGTTCGCGGACGAACTCGGTGTTCACGTCCAAACCGTCAAACGCTGGTGTCGCAACGACGATCTCGACTACACCCGAACACCCGGCGGTGAACGTCGAATTCCACACCGAGAACTCCGCCGACTCGCAGGCGACACCCGCCCAACAGACTGTGTTGCACTCTACGCCCGCGTCTCAAGTCACGGCCAGAAAGAAAACGGCGACCTCGACCGCCAACTCGACCGACTCACAGAATACGCTCACGACCACGGATGGAGTGTCGAAAACACCTATACCGACGTTGGAAGTGGCCTCAATGAAGACCGCCGTGGGCTCAACTCCCTTCTCAATGACGTACAAGAAGCCGACTACGGGCGCATGCTCGTGACTTACGAGGACAGACTCACTCGGTTTGGCTTCTCGTATCTCGAACGGTATTTCGACTGCTACGGCGTCTCCATCACCGTCACCGAAGACGAGACGGACAAATCTGCACAGGAAGAACTTGTTGATGACCTCATCAAACTCGTCGCCAGCTTCAGCGGCAAACTCTACGGAATGCGCTCCAATAAAAAACAGCAGGTCGTCAATACCGTCGAATCAGAGGTGAAACCCGATGAGTGACCACCTTTCACTCCCAATTCGCTTGCCAGACGAAGAGGACAACCGATTCGAGCGACTGGCAATACTCACTCAGCGTGTCGCCAACCACGTCCTCGAAGACCACTGGACGCCAGTCCATCTGGACGGGATTGCTGACGCATCGCATCAGGCGTGGAAATACTTCGATGAACACGAACCGTTCGAAGAACTCGACCTGTATCTCCCCTCGCGGTTTCGACGGTGCATCTTGCAGAAAGTCGGGGAAACGCTCCGCAGTCACGCCGACCGCCGAGACGCCTTCCAGTCTATCCAGAGCGTGTTGCCCGAGCATAAAATCCGACGCATCCACCGTCGTCGCATCAAAGAACAACTCTGGGATGACGGTGACTACCTCTCGTCTGGCTACGTTGACATCCTCATCGACCAACTCACCAGCTACTACGACCGTCACGGGGCGTATCCAGCCACGTACTTCGAAATGCAGGACTGTCCTGAGTACGATAGCGGCGTCTTGCCGTTCTCTGCGGACGACGGCCCAACGAGCGGCCAAGCCGTCAAATACCAGTACGACGCCGACAGTGAGATGTTGATCATCCGGCTCAAGACGCCAGACACGCCGTCGCCGGAGACACGAGGGGACTGGTCGTGGACGGAGTACGAGCGCGACGGCTACGAAGCGTTTCACGAGCTACTGTCCTACGGTGATCTCTCGGCTCCTGAGTTCCAACTTTCCCGGCGAAAGACCGGTGACGCCTATTACGAACTGTCCTTTCCCGTCGAAGTCGATCAGATAGAGACGAACGACGACGTTGATTGCGTGCTAGCCCTCGACGCTGGGATGCGGAAAGATATGACTGCCGTGGTGGTCACTGACGACGGCGAACAACTGTCTCAGCCACATTTCATCCAGTTCACTGACCGTGACGGGATGCGACGGCTCCACCGTGAACGAACCCGCCTGAACGACCGCCTTGCCGCGTTGCGCCGTGATGGTCGCTCGCATACTGATGAGTTCGCGCACATCCAGAGCGAATACGAACGGGTAAACAGCAAGATTCGGCACAAGCGCGAACAACTGACGCACGATGTAGCCAACCAGGTTCTCGCACTTGCGCTCACCTACGACGTGAACGCGATTGTCCACGAGGATTTGCGGTCGCTCTCCCCACCGGGTGACGAAGGCACGTTGTCGTGGGAATTGTCGTCGTGGGCGCGGCGTGAGATCATCGAGAACATCGAATACCGAGCAGACTGCGCTGGAGTAGCTGTTGAACGAGTCTATCCACAGGGGACGAGCCGGTCGTGTCCCCGGTGTGGCTCAACCGGCCACACATGCAAATCGCCCGACCACCAGCAAGAACACTGGTGGGGCGGGCATTTCCGGTGTGACAACGCCCGGTGTGGGTTCGAAGGCGACCGGGATTACATCGGGGCGCTGAACGTCGCCCGTGTGTTCTTCAGCGACACGGATGAGCTAGACCACGGTTTCACATCCTCCTACACGGGGGACTGTGAAACCGTGCTAGCTGGCCGTTCCGCTGGTGAGCGAAGCGCAGCTTCGCGATCCACGTCAGAACTCGCTTCTGACGCTGGCACGCGGCTCACGTTCGGGTCTGGCATCGTCGCCTACGAACCCGACCAAGCAGCGGCGACCGCTGGTGGTGGGTCGGCTGTCATAGCGCCCGCTGTCGCCGTGCCCGAGTCGAATGCGGATGGTAGTGATGGACGTGGCCCAGTCGTCCAACAGTGTACCCGTTTTATACGGTGTGCTACTGAAAGCTACTGAAAATTGGAACGGTCGATGGATTAAGACAGACCCCGAACACTCTTTGACGTCACGGGTGGACTAGTTGTGTGACAGAGACAAATCGCGGATGGTACCTTGCAGAGCGACCAACAGGGGAACCGGACATGGACGATTTCGAACTTCGGGACGGAGAGGTTCCAACAGCCAGCGAAGGAGAGTTGCTCGTTCGTGTCAAGTACCTTTCTGTCGATCCGTATATGCGTGGCCGGATGCGAGACAGAGAGTCGTATGCGGAGCCGTGGGCTGTCGGCGATATACTCAAAGGCGGTATCGTCGGCGAAGTCGTCGAAAGCAACAGCGACCACTACGACGCAGGAGAGTTCGTGACCGGCGAAGGAACATGGGCCGATTACAGCGTTCTCGATGCTGCCGATGTCGCCCCCGTTGATCCCGACGTTGCTGCGCTGCCGGCGTACCTCGGCACACTCGGGATGCCTGGTCGGACAGCGTACTTTGGCCTGCTTGAGGTCGGAGCGCCTGAGCCCGGTGATACTGTCGTCGTGTCCGGAGCTGCAGGGGCGGTTGGATCGGTTGTTGGACAGATTGCCAAACTGAACGGCTGTCGGGTCGTGGGATTCGCCGGGACGGACGAAAAGACTGACTGGCTTACTGACGAACTGGGATTCGACGCAGCAATCAACTACAACAAAACCGACGACTATGGCGCTGTTCTTGAGGAAGCTGCGTCGGAGGGCGTCGATGTTTACTTCGATAACGTCGGCGGCCCGATCACGGACGCGGTGTTTACAAAACTCAATCTCGATGCTCGTGTGGCGGTCTGTGGACAGATCGCGCACTACAACGACGAGGAGGTGCCGATGGGCCCCAGAAAGCTGCCGCAGCTCATCGCACCGCGTGCGAAAGTACAGGGATTGCTAATTACCGACTACGCCACGCGATTCGAAAAAGCGAACGAGCGACTGACGACATGGGTTGCGAACGGTGATCTCGTCCACCGCGAGTCGATCGTCGACGGCTTAGAGAACGCACCGGACGCGTTTCTCGGCCTGTTCTCTGGTGAAAACATCGGCAAACAGGTCGTCCGAGTGGCAGAGTAACGGCTGTGTGGTACAGCCATCGGTACACCTGTGGTCCCGAGAGCGGAATGTTTCAGACGAAAGAACAGGCAGTATCGTAGACGACGGCTCCTGTTGAGATAGAAACAGCCCCTTGTGAATAGTTCTAGGACACCCTCGTTACTACAGAAATCGAAGCTAAAGTTCGTACTCGATCGCCCAGTGGTGGAGGTGCGCGAATACGGGGAACAGCTGTTCTGTCTTCTCCGTCGGTGTGTATTCTATGCGAGGCGGGACCTCGTCGTAAGCCTCACGATCGAGCAGCCCTGCTTTTGTCAAATCCTGTAAACGATCACGGGTCGGGTGACCCGTGGTGTTTGTAGTTCCCTCAGCCTACACCAAGACCACTCCATGCGAAGCGATTTCGCGGGATTAGGATGGGCGGTTTACTGAGCGCCTCGACCCAGACAGGTTCACCTTCCGAACCAACGGTTGGATTTTGTGAGTCCGGTAATTAACCGATTCAACGTCTACACAACGTCTTTCGCCCACGGATCAGGTGTTGAGCATATTGGAGATTTACGAAAGCCGAAACCGTTCGTTTTCGGAAACCCGTGGAACCCTCGCTGTTTCCTTTAGATATATCGAATGTTTCCATCGGATAGTCGATGTACGATCGCATCGATGCTGGAACCGGCGTACGCTGCTGGATGTCGTATCCTGAGGGTACGAGAGCATTAGCGACTTCTTCGTTCGAAATTATTGGAAAGACATTGCGGGCAGTGACCGGACCGTCGTAACGTGCGGTCGGTGGCGGTGAGCACTCAAAACACCTATATCATCAACAGTCAGATTCGTCGGTGTGCCTCTCTCTGCACAACGGTATCGCCTCGCTGCATCGCTCTCGCCGCCCGTTGAACTGAACGTCGTGGTGATCGTTTGTTTTGCGGCGAGCATCTCGTCTGTCGTCATCCGTCATATACTCCTTCCGTTCATTCCCCCGACAGAGCCGTTCATCGTCCTCAACGCTGCCCATGCCGTGACGTATGTCGGTGGCGTGGTCGTCGCGGCACTCGTCTACGTCCGGTCTCGAAATCTCTCCGTCGACGCGGGGCACCCATACCACGTAACCGCCGGCGTGGCTTCGATTCTCACTCCGCTGGCCGTCATCGCGATCGGTATCCTCGCGCGAGCGATATTCGGCATTGATGTGGTTTCGGAACTCTTCTCCTCGAACCGATTCGCCCCGGTAGTCCCCGACTGGTACATCATTGTCAGTGCCGCCTCCAATGCAGCGTGGTTCGCCGCAGGGTACGCTCTCATCGTCTGCGGCGTTGCCTACGAAACTATCCGTCGACGCGTCAGCCTATCCGACCGTGACGCCCTCGTTCTCACCGCCGCTGTCATCGTTATCCTCCGATTCTTCCCTGTCTCTGTCGAGACGATTACCCAGTTGAGCGTGGGATCGCTCTCGTCGATCGTGCCAAGACAGTTCGCCTTGATTGCGTTCGGCATCGTCGCGGCTTGCTGCATTGCTGCGGCCGTTGGCGTCATCTATCGCGCCGTCGACGCTGGGGACGTGATGATCGCTGTCTCGCCACTGTTCGTACCGGTGTATGCGGTAGCTGCTGTCGGCCTATTCGTGCTGGTAGTCGATCCGTACACGCCTATTGAGGAACTTTTCTACGTCGTCGCGTTCACGTCCGCTGCAGCGGGTTACGCGCGGACAAAGTCGATTTGGACGGCCGTCACCGCACTCTTCGCATTCGAATTTATCGTCCAGGTTGCACCGGTCGTCTGATGTAAATGAGAGTCGTAAAGGAACTCATAGTAGGAGGAATTATTATCATCTACTAGTTCAGCACTTCCCCTATGGAAGCCCCGAATCCCTCCAAAAATGGTCTATCCCTGTTTAACACATAACCACGTGTTGGCTCTCCTCTTAGGCGCGAGAACACTTCTGACGTTTGGAGTTGAGCGAGTACTGTACGTGGCCACCGGTCAACAGCTCGATAACATTCCCACGACTTTAATGGGACTAATTACTCCGCTACCATCTCGTCTTGCCCCCGAGTACCGATTCACCTACGTGGCTCATTTTCCTCGCCTTTGCGGGAGCATTGATGGCTCTCGTAAGTGTAGCGCATCTCGTTGGTCGACTCGTTCGATCGGCGTGCCAGAAGCGTCTAAAACGAGACCAAATTCGGTACTGCATACTCATTGAGTAGGAACGCGATAGGTACTCCGAGGCCGGGCAGATGGTGCAGTTGCGGAATTGATTGCGACTCCGCCGTTCGGCTCACGATTCCTCTTCGGACGGAAGGTCACCAAGGGTAGAAACGCCGCTGCTCTCGTTACTCACGAAATAGACTGCACCGTCCGCTAGTACCGGGGCAGTCGACGGGTAGACGTCGAATCCTTCAAGCGAGTGTTCCCACCGCAGATCGCCCGTCGATCGGTCGAGCGCAGCAATACCCGCCGCGTTCGCCTCAGGAAGACTTTCCGCGGAAACGACGATCGTCTCGCGGCCGAGACTCGGTCTCGCGGCGACGCCCATACTACTGGTCCATTGGGTCGATCCGTCGTCGACTGAGACGGCGACGAGCGCCGGGTCGTTCGATCCGATGAACACGAGTCCGTCCGCTACGGCAGGCGGTTCGGCGATCCGATCACCGAAAGTTCCAAGCTGACGCATCCGTTCACCGGTATCGTGGTCATGGATAGCGAGCACACCGCCGTCACACACTAGAACACCAGAATCAGTAGCGACAGGCGAGGTGTCTGGCTGATTGAGTTCGACCTCCCATATCTGGGAACCGTCCGTCGCAGACAGTGCCTGCAGCACCCCTGTATCGCCATCCTGCTTGTATCCAGTGGTGTACACCACATCCTCGTATATCGCCACCGTGCTTGCGGAGACTGTTCGGCCCGTCCAGAGTTGCGCACCGTCGGTGACGTCATATGCGACGAGCCCCACACCATCGCGCCGAGCTTCGAGCGGAACCACAACCTGCGAACCATCGGTCGTGAGTGGATCATTCGCACGGCGCGGAAGCGACTCTGACCACTGCTCGGAGCCATCCTCGATGGCCAACGACACGAGGTGGTCGTCAGCTGCGACAAGTACCTGCTCGTCAGCGATCGCCGGCGTTTCGTCTGTCGTTCCCTCGAGTTCCTGTTTCCATTCTTGTTCCCCGGTTTTCGCATCAAGGGAGGTGACGCTATCTGCGGCGGAGATCACGAGACCGTCGGCAACCAGCGGTTCCGCAGACTGTGCGTCACCGGCATTCCAGGCCCGATTTCCTCGATCGGGAACGGTGACATCGCTCTCACCGCGCTTTCGACTGTCGAACGCATACTGGTGCCACTGACCGGTCGGATCGTCCGGCAACGCTCGATCAGAATCTCCGAAGCCGAGACATCCCGCTACTGCGGCAATCGATCCGACAGAGCCTGCGAGAAACGTTCGTCGACGCATCGCTATTTCGGCCAGCCTCCGTTGGGACTGACGCCTGTTCTATGTATTCGTATGGGGTCAATAGCGGGGATCACTACTTCGCTGGAAGATTGTGAACCTCAAAAACGTTCAGCTTCATAAAAGGAGTGTTTGACTCTACTCCGATTTTATATGTGAAATCCTCTCATCTCTCCGTTATGTAAAGACGCCAGTATTTGGGTGCCGGGGTCGTCGGACTACTGGCGTGGATCGCCGGCTGTAGCGGGATGTTGCCTCGGTCTGACCAGGAGACTGCCGGAAATTCTGGGGCCGTAGAGGAGAACCAAGGCAAATCAATACCACAGGAAAAGACGGTCGTGAACGGCCTGCTGCTGACGTTTGTAATCGTGGCCCGGAAACGAATATGTTACACTCCCGGATTATAAACTCCTCATCTATGTCCCTTGCCCTCCAAATTGGGACTGCACTTGGGTTTGTACTCGTGACGCTCCCAGTGTACTGGGTGGCTGCCCGAGTGAGTCTCCGAACGTCCGCCCCGACAATCTGGCTTCGTCGCCTCCTCATCACTCTTATTCCCGCCGGGGCACTCGCGTATCTTCTATCCAGATTCGCCGGGACCGGAGAAGTCGCACAGCAGGCCGTCACGATACTTTTCCCGGCTGCGATCCCGACAGCAGTGACTGCGACTGTGGGCGATGTTGCAGCGCAGTTCACGCTGTTTCTCTCGGCCGCCTGTATGACACTCGCTGCGTATGCCGTCACTGTGCCCGCGATCCGAGAGACAAGAGAGATTGACCTCTCGACGTGGACAGCGATTCGTCGAGTCGGCCGGTTCGCCCTCGTCCTCACGGGGTTTCTGACGATCCTGTTCGTCCCGTTCGAACGGATCGTAATGGGAGAGAATCTAGGATTCACTCCAGTGACGCTTATACTGGTTATATTTGCATTCCCGTTCGTGACGCCGGCTCTGCTTCGTGTCTTCCGGTCTGTTCGTGAACCTACCCACGAGGAGCGCGATCGCCTCAAATCGTTGTGTGAGCGTGCTGGTCTAGACGTGGACGGCGTCTGGATTTTGACCGACGCCGATGAGACGCTAGAGATCCACCTGCGCGGACTCCCGGGACGACGCCACCTGTACATTTCAGTATTCGGGCTGGAGAGGTTCGACGACGAAGCACTGGGTGCAGTACTGGCGGCGAATGTCGGGGGTATTGCGCACCATTACCGGGCGATCAAGCTCTATCCGCTGTTCGGATTCCTTATCGTTGGCATCGCAACGTTCGCGTGGGGATCAGCACTGTGGTATGCGATTATGATCGGGAGTGCACTCATCGGCTGGCTGCCAGTACTGTGGGCAGCGCGGCAGGCGGTCCGACGCGGAGACGACTACGCCGCCGACCAAGTGGGCGCAGCGACTGTCGCTGACGCTTTCGAGCGGATGGCCACAGAACAGAATGTCGACATCCCATCAGGTGGCGTTGGGACGATATTCAAAAGCCGTCCGCCATTACAGGATCGCATCGATCGTCTGCGGGAACGTAACAAGTGAATACTATACTCAAAGGTATTTAACAAAAAAGCTGAGCAGAGTGGCGTACTACAGTGGTCTGAGTGAACAACAACGCTTTATACTTGAGTTCACCCAGAGCAATATAGTAGCGTTTGCAATTATCTTCCCACTTCAATTCAGAATCTGTTGGAACAGCCTCTCTCGAATCAGATATGGTGATGGCTGCTGAAAAGAGTTGCAAACGCTACTATATTAAACCAGTACTTCCAAAGCTATCGATCCAACTACTTCGAGTTCGGTATCCGGTCAGAGAGTATTCACCCACGATAGCCGAGCAATCGAAGGCCGTTCAGCGAGACGAGAACTGTCGAGCCCTCGTGACCGACCACTGCGAGCGGGAGCGGGATACCCCAGATGAGGATCGTACCGACCATGAGTGCAATCGCCCCGAACGCAATGGCGAGATTTACAGTGAGTGTCCAGCGAGTCTTCCGTCCCAGTCCGAGGACATATGGAATCTTACTGAGATCGTCGCCCATTAGCACCACATCGGCGGTTTCGAGCGCGACGTCTGTCCCCGCCCCACCCATTGCAACGCCGAGGGTCGCTGTGGCGAGCGCCGGTGCGTCGTTGACACCGTCGCCGACCATCGCTACGTTCTCGTATCGTTCGATCAAGTCCTCAATGGTAGTCACCTTTTCGCCCGGGAGGAGTTCAGCCTGTACTTCGTCGATGCCGACCTCGTCAGCGATTTGCTGTGCGACGCGCTCGTTGTCGCCTGTCAGCATCACGATGTGCTCAACCCCGAGCGAGCGGAGGTCGTCGATCATCTCGGCAGCGCCCGGTCGAACCGTGTCAGTGAACGCGAGCCATCCCAAAACGATGATGTCGTCATCCTGCTCTCTGGCGACGAGGACGCTTGTTTTTCCCTCTGCCTCTAGTGCTTGGAGCCGGTCTACCCCTAGTTGGAGGCCATCGATTGGTGCGTCTCCTACCACGGTCTCGAAGTAACTTCGATTCCCAATGTGGATGGTTCCGTTTTTAACATCCGCTTGGACCCCCTTCCCAGCGACTGATTTAAATCGTTGTGCACTAGGCACCTCCAACGACTGCTCTTCGGTCGCCGTCACGGTCGCACGAGCAAGATGATGCTCCGACCGGGCTTGCACCGCAGCTGCGAGCGAGAGCAAATCGTCGTCAGTGAGGGCACCGTCATCCACGCCCTCGCGGACGAAGACGTCGGTCAATTGCGTGTCGCCCTTCGTGAGCGTGCCTGTCTTGTCGAATGCGACCGCGTCGATAGTCGCTGCCGCCTCAACGTGCTCGCCACCTTTGAATAGGACGCCCTGTCTGCCGCCGGACGCGATCGCCGAAAGGACCGCCGCAGGCGTCGAGATGATGACTGCGCACGGCGAAGCGGCGACCATGAGCGTCATCGAACGGTAGAACGTGCTGGTAAACTCGCCGCCGAGCGCGAGGGGGATCGCAATCGCTGCGATTGTGAGTGCGAACACCCCGATGACGTACGGTTGTTCGAGGCGGTCGATGAGCCGCTGGGTCGGTGCTTTCTCGCTCTGTGCGCGTTCGACCATGTGGATAAGGCGGGTGATTGCCGATTCGTGAGCCTGCCGCGTGACTTTGATTTCGAGGCTCCCGCTCTCGTTGATCGTCCCACCGAATACATCGTCGCCGCGTTCCTTCGGCACGGGCACCGACTCGCCGGTGAGCGACGCTTGATTGACGGTCCCCTCACCGGACGTGACGACGCCGTCCAGCGGAATTCGGTCACCAGGTCGGACGACGAACACGTCGCCGACGGCCACTTCGTCAATGGGGACTGTGACTTCCTCACCGTCGCGCAAGATTTGCGCCTCGTCCGGTCGCATCCCGACAAGGGATTTGATCGCCCGGCGCGAGCGCCCGATGGCGTAATGCTGTAGCGTGTTCGACAGCGAGAATAGGAAGAGAAGCATCGCACCCTCGAACGGTGCCCCAATCGAGAGCGCACCGAGTGCGGCAACGATCATCAAGAGGTCAATATCGACTGCGCGGTGGCGGAGCGTCTCGATTGCGCCTTTGAGTCCGTACCAGCCGCCGAAGACGTATGCGACACCGTAGCCAGTCCAGATGAGTAGTGGTGGTCCATCGAGCCACCCTGTTACGAGACCGGTCACCATGCCGAGCAGCGTCAGACCGACGAATACGGCTTCACGTCTGAGTTCCGAGCGGGAAGCCACCTCGTTGGTTGCCGTGTCGGGTTCGTCCCGGATCGAGACGTCGCGGTCGCGGACCGCTTCTCGAAGCCGTTCCTCTGAGGTGGCGCTCTCGTCGTAGCTGATCCGAACGCTCCCCGTTCGGAACGAGACGTCAACATCGTGGACGCCAGGTGCGTCCCGGAGGTGTCGTTCGACTGCTCGCGCCCCTGCTTCGCCACGACCACCTCTTCGTTCGATTTCGATGGTAAACGTCGATAACGGAGGAGATTCAGTAACAGTCACGTGATCACTCCAAACTGTTTGTGTTGACTTTGCATTGGAGGTATGTTACTGTGTCCTTGTCTAAGGAGATACGAGAGCGGGTTCTCGACACCTCGGCGCGCCTTACTATCCCTCTTGTCCGAACAACTCAGCTGATGATCGTCACAGGAATTTGTGCTCGACGAGTGACTGTCTCGGCAACGCTCCCGAGGAGAGTCCGGTCGATTCCTGAGCGGCCGTGGCTGCCCATGACGATTTGATCGGTGTCGTGGTCGTCAGCGTATTCGATCATTGCACGTGCTGGCTTGCGGACTGCCGTGACAGTATCGAGTTCGGTATGTGTCGACAGTGGAAGAGCAAAGCGAGCGGGATTGGTGTACCGGCGTCACAGGCTGCGGCCGCGGGCTGACTGGGGTCAGTCCATTTCTAGTTGTTCTCCTCACCGTCGGCGTCATCTCGATGTGTACCGGCAGCTACTGTGGATTATCGGTGGGGTTTCGCTCCTCTCCTGTAGTATCGGTCCGATCGGATAGAATTTTGACAGCCGATCGCTTCCGCCGTGCGTTCAGTCGTCTTCAGGTGGTGCCACAGTCAAGACGGGTACATCTGCGAGACGGACAATCTTCTCGGTGACACTACCGAGTAAGTATCTGTTGAGCCCAGTTCGGCCGTGTGTCCCCATTACGATGAGATCGATATCGCGTTCGTTGACGTAATTGAGGAGGGCTTTCGCTGGCGCTCCGCTGAGAACTGACGCTTCAACGGATCGCACATTCGCCTCGTCAGCACTGTCGAGAATATTATCGACCGCCTTTTTCCCCGCCTCTTCTAACGCATCGAGAACCTCAGCACTCCCGAACTCTGCATAAAATGGGGTCAGGTCGGTGATATGAACGACGTGCATTGACGCACCGATCGCCACTGCGAGCGATATCCCGTGCTCTGCAGCAAAAATTGCTGCGTCACTCCCGTCTGTCGGCACAAGAATCGTCTCGAACCCCGGAGCAAGGCTGGCGTCTTCATGGACAGTGAGAACCGGTACTGGCGAGACGCGTAACGTCCGTTCAGTAACGCTCCCAAGGACGAACCGATTCAGCCCTGTTCTTCCGTGGGTCCCCATCACGATCAGATCTACGTCGTTGTCTGCAGCGTAGTTGTTGATCGCTTGGTGTATTGGCTCACTTGTTTCTATGAGGTCAGTCGTCATCGCGACTCCAGCTTCCGTTGTCTGTTCGACGAATCTCGCCAGTGTCTCCTCTCCACGTTGGGTTAGTTTCTCGGTCGCATCTAGTTCGACTCCCGGTGGAACGTTATCCCGCTCAGTGACCGTGATTGCGTGGATTGAGGCATCGAACCGTTGGGCGAGCACAAGCGCCGCGTCGGCTGCCGTTTCTGCTGCCTGACTCCCATCTGTCGGAACAAGAATGGTATCGTACATGTTCTGATGGTACGACCCGATAGATTAAGATACTTCAGGGCATCTCACCGGTTTCAGGTCAACACATGCAGGCTTGTACGCCGCTGTATCGGTCGAATTGTCTGGGTTTTATGAATGTTTTCGAAGAGTGTTACGTTTCGTAACACTCATTTAGTGTCCAGTTCGCCCTTGCTTACACTCTGTCCGGCTCGCCCTTGCTTACACCCTGTCCGGCTCGCCCTTGCTTACACTCTGTCCGGCTCGCCCTTGCTTACACTCTGTCCGGCTCGCTCGTCGGTGTAAGCGGCTTGACCTGGAACACGTAGTCTTCGTAGGCGCTATCAAGATTTGTCGGGCTTTCTTCGTCTGCGTGGTCTTGACATAAGACGGCCATTGCCTCAACTGCACCGTGACCTGTTTCTTCTTGGTACCGTTCAAGAACCGCAAACGTCGCCGGTTCGTCGCAACCACGGCGGTGGCACTGACGCGGCGAGTCTGGGCTATCGTCATCTTTACCGTGAGCTCCCTCAGTCTCATCCACTGTTTCCACAGGTGGTTCGACTTCGTCCGCACGGGTGCGCGCCTCCGCCATCTCGCGCTCTTGCTGGCGTTTTTCTTCCCGATCGGCTTGGTTTTCGCGCCCCTCTTTTGTGTCTGCCATCCCGTTCGATATCGGGATCGAACGGCATAATTCTGTGGTCGACACGCAGTCTCCTACATAAAACGCGAGGTACAAGCTGTCTAGTGATGTTGGAGTGATCGAGGAATAACGGCCGACAGCAATGATCAAGCCGTGACCGCCACGATCACCCGTGGAATCGGTACAGCGACGTGACGTATGGGAGCCGGTTGAGCATCCAGATCGCGATCGGGAGGCCTACGATTGTGATCGCCAGAATGGACGCGATGTTCGCCCAAAGGAGACTCAGCCACCATCCCACGAAGACGAAGTAGATCGCTCGAAGGAGGAGCGAGCGTTGGCCTCGCTCGGATTCAGGTTCCGAAAGCGACCGCGGCTCCGCGAGGGTGAGCACTGTTGGGACGAGGTTGATCAGCTTGATTCCGATCGGGATCAGGACGACCGTGACATTGAGCGCCCATGCGGTGTTGACGACGACCGGTGTTGCCCACCAGCCGACAAACACGAACCACAGCGCGCGTACGAGGAGGGATCGTTGTGTCATAAGTTATTGTAGGTTGCCAAAGGATAAACTGGTGTCGTCGACCCCGTCACCCCGCAAATTGACTGCAAACCGCGGTACGGCGTCGAAGTACGCCACCGGCGAGGATACACTACAGGACCGGAGAGGGCGGACGGATTCGAGCGGGAGAGAGCGGGCGGGAGCGAACCCGATGATAGAGCAGATTGGCCCCTAATGCGACGGGGCAAGACGCGAAAGAACCCGTACAAACATTTTCAACGCCTGACAGGCAGGGGTGACTATCGCATATTCATATACCATCTTGACTAGCGCGTATTCATATCATATAACACCATTTGATCAGGTATGAGTGTCGTTGCAGAGTTCACCATCGATGCCGATGAATTCCTCCTCGGACAAATCTTTTCGCAGGACTCAGTTGCCCACCTCGAATTGGAGTGCGTTGTCCCGGCAAGTCGTCAGATAATGCCATATGTCTGGATATATGGGAACGGACTTGATCAAACAGAGTCATCCATCCGCGACAGCGAGCAAGTCGAAACCCTCACAAAATTAGATCAAACAGACGACAGTGCGTTGTATCGCATCGAGTGGGGGGACGAACAGGAAGGACTCATTGATGGGATAATCGAGACTAACGCAACGATTCTAGAGGCCCGTCGAAAAGAGAAGTGGTTCTTTCGAATCCGTTTTGATTCTCACAGACAACTTACTGCGTTCAATACCTTTTGTCGACGACACAGTATCTCTGTCAAACTGCACAACTTGTATTCGTTGACAGACAGTGGAACGCCTCCGAAGTTCGAGTTGACCGATTCACAACGAGAGACGCTATTCCAGGCGGTGAGAGATGGGTATTTCGAAGTGCCTCGTCGAACGACACTCGGCGAGGTCGGGGATAAAATCGGAATCACCGAACAGACTGCCTCGGAGAACCTCCGAAGAGGGGCCAACAAAGTGTTAAAGAACGTCTTACTGGGGCAGCGATGATGTCTGTTTAGCCGAATAGAGTTCACGTGTGATTCTGTGGACAAAGCCGCTTTGATCCGTGCAATTGGCTGAGCCACCGATTATAACCGGGACTAGCGATCTCACAATTAACGGGGCGAAATATGATCTCTGCCATATGTCACTGCTGAAGTATTTCAACAGACGGATTTATATTGCCTTACATAACAGGTGAAGGCTCACTATAGGCGGCATCGAACTCTTAAATAATGCCACCAGTTGACCAGAAGAATTGGAACCAGATCTATACAGCCTTGGCCCGTGAGGAGAGACGTGAGTTGCTTCGATATCTCCAACACATGCAAAAGGCGCAACTCGAGGATGTGGCACAACACCTCCTCGAGTGGGAGCATGGTTCTACTGAGGAGGACTTCTCCGCGATCAGGCTCGGACTTTACCACATGCATCTCCCAAAACTGGCCGAAGCCGGACTTCTCACCTGGGACTCACAGCAAAACCAGATTACGCTGACCACCCTTGGCACACAGCTGCCTGCGGAGTTCATCAGTCCAATCTTAGTACCATCAATAAACGGTGGCAATAGAGGAGCGATAGTAGACTGAAACTGTAGTCCGCTTTGCTGATGTGGTGACGTCACAAGCGGGGCGTGGCCGGGGGCCGTATGCACGTAGTAGGCGCGTACCTGCTGATTTGTCATAGAATCATAATATACGCCGGTAAGGCTATGACTGTTGGTAACTCAGAGCATCTGAGGAATAGTACTACTAATGATAGAAAATTGGCCAGATGTCTGTAAGCGGTGCAACAGTCCCACCCGGGGTGACAACGTTGTCGTACGACACTCTCGATCGGATCCGTTGCAAGTCTCTGAATGTGCTCGCTGTGGCGCGATCGTCTCGATTGGCGGTCATCAATGGTAGCCGTTCTCTCGGATAACCGTCCAGCCTGCAGGAACGCTTTCCTGGATGGGTAGCCGATATCACACCTACCGCAGGCGTTCGAACGCACTGTTTCAGCTCTTTTCCATGCAGCAACCGTCTACTCAACTGTTCCACCCACCAACCATCTGGCGGGTTGTGTGCCGAAGCGGTTGCGAGCCCAAGTCACTTGTCAAGATCATCAGCGATCTGTTCGAAAGATTGGCGCAACTCGTCGAATCATTGTCCTCGGCGTACCTCGTCTTCGCCTCTGTCGAACTCGACAAGCTTCATATCGGCTAACTCGGGGAGTAGATTGTGATGGAGTTCATAACAGATCGTGAGGTACTCCGCTGAGTCCAGTGTCTCTCCCTCACAAAGAATCGGATCTGCAACCATCGCACGCTCGTCTAGGAGCGCATCTATAGTAGCGTTTGCAATTATTTTTCCACTTCGATTCAGGAACTGCCGGTTCACGTTCTCTCAGACTGTATTTCGAGGTGGCTCTTGCAAAGAGTTGCAAACGTTACTATAATACTCGCCGCTGTTGGGCTTCGAGCACCTGTTCGATACGATCATCCGTAGAGTGTGCTTATTTCAAAAATCTATTTCCGATCGACCGACTCTCATTGTCGGTCTCGCTGTGCGATCGCTTTTTTTACGTCCGTGACAATCACGTTCCATGCAGGATGGCCGGCCCCATCCCGACAGTTGAATCGGCCCTCGACGATGACTCAACGCTCGTAGATTCTCGGAAGAAGCGCTTTTACTTCGGCGTTCAACGGCACTTTTGACATAATCGGGAGATCCTCAGAAGTCATTCCCGGCGTCAGTTTCGTAGGTATTCGCCGTGGGTCCTTTTTTCATCTATGCTGAATACAACGGAGCAGTATACTGTTATCGCGTGGCACTCATGAGTGAATGTAACGTGGAAATCTCCAGTTGTCCCGTACCGAACACTAAAGAGTGCGTCCAGCGCATCCGGATCGTCAGTTGAATAGAGCGGATCCAGTGCAACAGGGTCGGTATCCAGTAGGTCTGCCAGCGTTGCAATAATCGTCATACTCGCAGGTGTTTTTTCATCGAACTGGGTACGAACAGTCCCAGACCTCAGCGGGTGCTCAACCGCTTCAACGCTAATCCCAATCCGGTTGCGTCCATCTTGGCTAGTGGTAGCCGTCTGTGTCGGTTGAATAGGGATCTGACCATACACAGGGTTTAAATTCACTGTCCGCACGAACAATCACGAGAAACTGCAGAGCGTCGCTGTAATGAGGCGTCGGTGCCCGCGTCGAAGGCGTGAGGAAAGCGATTGCTGGGAGATCCCGAGTTCTTCGGTGATCTCTTCGAGCGACACCTCGCGCGGCGAGTTGAAATATCCGCGCACGTAGGCTCACACCAACGCCTCGCGCTGCGTCTCGGTTAACTTGTAGCCCTCTCCTTGGATCGGCAACATGGCGTGGACGGCGGTAATCGCTATCGAAATATATTTTGTGACAATAATCTCGAAACTTGACCATTGCCTCCGAGTTCTCGCCACGCACCTCAAATCACGAGGTTATCGTGGAACTCCACGGCGTCCAACACGACTATGAGGACGTGATCCTCAATACGAGTCACACGCACCAAGGGGAGTGGTATCTGGAGTCCTTGTTCTGTCAAGGGATCGGTGAACGCGGTCACGAATTAACCTACCGACTTCGTGACTTTGACGGCGTAAGCCAGGTGAAAATTATAGTGATTTGAATAAACTGAGCGCGCGAATTGCTCGTGAATTCGCTCGTTCAGTCCGCTGCCGTTGCCGCGTTTCCGGTTGACTCCGACGGCGTGTTTAGATAGAGATAGATCAACACGAGAATCAAGACGACTTGGACCGCCTTGTCAACGTAGTCGATTATCCCGTATTCTGACTTTGCCACAATCCAGAGGGGGAATTGCACGGCCGTATACGGAATCCCAATGAGGTAGAGCAGGCGACGCCGGTAGTCGAGGAAAAAAAGCACAAGTGCACCGGCGTAGCCAACGCCTGCAAGTGCCACTGGTGCCCGCCCTTCGACGACGCCAGCAAACACGTGAAGAACGCCCGTGATGACGACCAACGCGATTGCAATCCACTGGAGTTGAGTGAGCGAGCCGATCCGACTTGCCGAATTATCTTGTCCAAACACTACAATACTAATTCGTTGGCGTGTTTATATAAAGACTGTTATTATCCAACTGTAGATTCCATCATACGACGATTAATACACTAATTTGCACGCGTGTAGTGAGCGGCTGGATCAGCAGTCTCGGTGTGAAACAAACACAGCTGTAATGCTGACTACATCCTCTACATTCAGCACGCGAATTCTGACAGAAAAGGAAGGTTTCGTGTCAATCAACGATTGATTTTCTTCGCTCCGATCAGTTAGGTTGTACGCGAATTCCCGTGGACACCACTCGCCTCACCAGCTATCGAACGAAAGCAACGGCGTCGCGTTCAACTAGGGGATACCCGGTGCTTTCGGGCGATTACATCTCTCAAAATATGGGCGCTGCAGGCATCGGTTCAGCACCTGAACAAATTACTTTCAACGCGCCTCATTCGCCTTCTGATCGATCCAATCTCAACAGACAACGTGACGGTAGCAGTCGCTCTCTCCGCACGGGCCAGTCGATTGCCGGTGAGGGATTCGCACCCAAACTGGCAACTATGTCACTCGAACCAATCGACCCAGAGACCGCACTCGAACTGTACCTCGCAGACAGAGAAAACGAACTGACCGAAGCCACGCTGTACTCTCACAAATCACGACTCGGCCACTTCGTCCGCTGGTGCGACGACCAAGAAATAGATAATCTCAATAACCTCACCGGCCGCCAACTCCACAAGTACCGCCTATGGCGACGCGAGGAAGGAGACCTTTCGATCGCCTCAGAGAAGACGCAGATGGACACCCTTCGTGTGTTCGTCCGATGGTTAGAGCAGGTGGATGGCGTCGAGCAGGACCTCAGCACGAAGGTTCGCTCACCATCGCTCTCTCCCGAGCAGAACACCCGACACGTGATGCTCGATACGGAACGGGCCAAGAAAGTACTCGCGTATCTCGAAAAGTACGAGTACGCGACTTTCGGACACGTTACCGTCGCTCTTCTGTGGCACACGATGATGCGAGTCGGAGCTGCGCACGCGCTCGATCTGGATGACTACCATCCGGACGAACAATACCTCGAAGTTTGTCACCGTCCTGAAACTGGGACGCCGATCAAGAACAAAGAAGACGGGGAACGCCTAGTTGCCTTGTCTGAGCAGATCTGTGAACTGCTTGATGACTGGATCGAAAACAAGCGACCGGAGGTAACCGACGACAACGGGCGGGAACCACTACTCGCCTCAGTGCAGGGACGCGCTCACCGAACTACGCTTCGAGGCTACTGCTATCGAGTCACCCGACCGTGTGCGTATGGAGAGGAGTGTCCACACGACCGAGACCCCGATGAGTGTGATGCGACGCACCGAGACGCAGCGTTCGAATGTCCATCAAGTGTGAGCCCACATGCGATTCGACGAGGTAGCATCACGCACTCACTCAACAGCGATATGCCCGAAAATGCAACTTCAGATCGAGCAAATGTGAGTAAAATGGTACTCGAACAGCACTACGACCGACGAACGAAGCGTGAAAAGATGGAACAGCGCCGAGAATACTTGGACAACCTCTGAGGGGCACCATCGGAGACTATCTACGCACATAAAGAGCTCATTGAACCATTTTCGGTTGAAGATACTGCGTTTGAGCTTACGACCACAAAGAGAATCGGGGGGTTACCGTTCTACTATCTCAATGGTCCACTCGGTGAGTCGGTAGCGGTAGGCTGCATTCCTGAACACGACTCGACCGTACTCATCGCGTCTCTCAACTTTCTCGTTCTCCTCAATGGCGTCGATTGACGTGTTCAACTTCTCGACCTGGTCCCCCCGCCGAAGAAATGTTCCCACCGATTCTGGACCGAGGTCAAACGCGTCGGCCACTACAGATCGGACTGTAGTCCCGCCACCGTCGGCAACAGCAACATCACCGTCGCTGCTGGTCGGGTCGTCATCTTGGATGTGGTCAATGAGGTGTTCGATGTCAACCTCCGCGACCTCATCGACGCGGCCGTTGACGATTTCATCCAGCCGTTCGCTGATGGCGTAGCCGCTTGGCCCAGGCGGTAGGAACTCTTCAACAATACCAATCTCATCCAGATGGAAGAGCGACGTGCCGATATTGTATTCGAGATCGAGACCCAGATAATCCTCTAGATCGGCCCGTTTTACACCATCGTGTAGTGGCCCGATGGGTTCGTCCAGCATCGCCACAGTGATCTGGATCTGCTCGTCAACGCTTTTTGTACTGTGCTTCTCGTGTCGGATGTATTCTTCAAGTTCGTCTTCGGTCATTCAGCAAGTTGGAATGTCTGACGCGCGTCATCTCTCCCGAAGGAATTAAGTAGTAATTGGCTGAGTGTCTGAATGGACGCAGACGAAACCCAATCAGTCCTTCAGGGGCAGCATCCGCTCGCTGGATCGGGCGGATACCTGCCATACCACTGATCTTGCATTCAACCATGACTTTACAGCATACAGTAAGCTTGTAGGCCGGTGGGTTTAAAATAACAATATTCCTATATATTTCTAGTAGATTCCGACCGGTCTATAAGGTCTGGACCTTTCTAGCGATTGTGACATGCAGTAGCAAACCTCTTTAGACACCGTATGGTATCGAATTGTAATGACACTGAGCGGACCAGAAGATGTTCATATTGCCCCACAAGGTTATGAGACGGAGCGGGTGTCTAAACCGGCGATTGAACATGATGCGGATCGGGTTGTGCTGCTTGTCCATGACGAAGACACTGAAAAAGGAATCGATTGTTTGGACACAGCCACTGGGTTATTAGAGGCAGAAAAGATCCCTGTGGAAGAAAAAACCTGTGACTTTTTTGATCTCAACCGAACGCTGTGGACATTCGCTGAAACGGTCCAAACATATTCTGAAGAGAACCTGTTTGTGAATCTCTCAACAGGCAGCAAAATCACTGCTATTGGCGGTATGATTGCGTGCATGGCGACCGGAGCTACGCCATACTATGTGATGGCGGAAGGATATCATGGTGAAACGATTGCTGAGGGAGCAGGAGAGGCTGTGTCACTGAACGCGTATCCGATTGGCTTGCCCGATGAGCAGTATCTTGAGGTGCTACGGTATCTTGAGGACCAAGGCCAGATTGCGAAGGGGCAGGTGGTGGAGTTTGTGCAGGAAGAGGAGTTCCCGCTTCTGTCCAAGTATGATCGGCAGGAACTCAAAAATCTATACGGACCAGTAAACAAGGAAATCCTCGAACCTTTGAAAAATCGCGGCTTTATCAAAGAACAACGTCGCGGGCAGGAGAAGCAGGTCTGGATCACGGAGGAAGGGGAACAGATGCTGGAACTGTTCAGCTATCTACTGGACTGATCAGATTGTAGGAAAGATACCGACAGTAGATCAACACGTAATGATTACTTGTACAAGATTAGAAGAGATCGATAGCAGTCTGAGTGAGGCGGTATCGATATGCAGGGGAGACAAAGAGGATTTTTCCGTAGTCCTCCGACTTCGTCACTTCTTCTGATGACTCAATCGCCTCGACAGCTGCGTTGAGGCGGTCTACGGGGTTTCCGGAGCGAAGGAATTTGGTGACTTCTTCTGGGTTTCTATCAAATTCTGACGCAAGGATGCTCCTAATCGTCCTGCCAGCACCGTCAGCAAGAGCAACAGATGGTGAGGTTACGTGGGTACCCTGCTCAGACCACTCTGCGGCATCCTCTTCTAATTGGACTGTCTGAAGTTCATCGTCAATGTGTTCAATAAGCGCCTCAAGGTTCTCCTCTGCTTCTTCTCCTACTCGACCATTCACAATCTCGTCTACTCGTTCGCTTATTGCAAAGACATCGGGACCAGCCGGCTCTGTCTCTTCTAAGATCTCGATTTCTACTAAATGTAGCAAGATGGTCCGAAGTTGGTACTGAATATCTACATCTAACTGCTCAGCTACTTCCGTACGTTTGAGGCCTTCATGATCCGGACCGACATCGTTTCTGTAGAAGGCTTTTGCAACAGTAATCTGATCCTCAAGACTGTGCGTATGGTCCTTCCTCTCCTGAATATAGGAGACAAGTCGGTCGAAATCTACCGACTCACCCTCGTTGCCGATTTGAAGTGCCTCCTCTACTGCTTCAGGGAGTTCTGGACGAGGCGCGTCCCGGTGCCGCTCTGCCTTTTCTGAGAGGCGGGTATTGTCATACAATGCCCTTGCAACGGGGAGTCCTCGGAGGTAGTTGTACTCGTAGAGGACTTCAATCCCGTATTCCGTAAGTCCATAAAACTGGGACGGCAGGTCACGCGAATCCTCATTAGGAGGGTATTCGTATAGATTGAGTATGTCTTCTTCCTGAAGACGCTGGAGCTGATCGCCGATAGCGGCTTTGTTCTTTGGAATAAGGTATGCCAGCTCGTCGAGTGAAAGGAGGTGCTTGGGGTGAGCCAGAACGTACTGCAGAATGAGGTGGCGGGTTTCCTGGGAGAGCAATTGGTAAATCTCCCGCTGTTCCTCGAAGGGGCCGCCTTTGTTCCTCTCTGTTGCGTTGCTCATCTGGACTCATGTAGGGCTTGGCTGGAGAAGCGGTTAATACTTTGGGTGAACTGATATGGTTTAGATTAAGAAAACCAGATTGGTCGAAACGGCTTTATTGGTAGGTCAGTTAAACCTGCATGATGGCATCCCCCGGGCCTCCACCGAACGCAGCCGACATTAAAGAACACGTAGATCAAGCTCTACACGGACTCGAACTCGATCCACACGAGACATCCGAAATATTGAATTTCGCAAACGAAGAGGTTCCACACCTTCAGACGCCTGAAACCTCATACTTTATTCTTGGCAGTTTCCGATCACCGTACGAACGCCGCCTCCGTATTGTGGAGAATGAACTAAACAAACGAGTCAGCACATACGCGTTTGTCCTTGGAGATTTACGAGACATCGAGATTCCTCGACTCCCGACCTTTCGCATCAGATTTTACATCATAGCCCCGTACGCTGATACGATTGCAGCGGTCCACGAGCAAGATGCTGGCGGAGAAGTGACTGAGCTTGGGAAAATCAGCGAGACACCGTTTTTCGAGCATTCGTATGTGCTGCCGCGCGACTACGCTTGGATGACTGATCGGAACCTAGAAACCAAAGAGGATGTGTTCGCTGCCGCTGTTCGAATCGCCCTGAATCCAGATACTGAAGAGGAGACTATCGAACAGGAATTGGAGGCACTCGTTGAGAATGCCAACTCAAATGGAATCGAGATCTCAATTGATGAGCTTAACGATCGAATCGAAGAGCGGGAAGAGGAAGGTCCAGACCTCACGTCGTATAGTTGGGTTCACTTGAACGAATTCCGGCTTTTTGAGCTTCATGATCGATGTATTCCATGGGCTGATCCAGATGATCTACGTACCGCTGTGGAGAAGATACCGTGACAACGGACACCTGATAAGATGAAATAGATGCGCATTATTGCTTCGCCAGTCTGACCATCACACTGTGTCAAACCGCGAGGGAGAGTCGGTCATCAATCCAGGTGAACCGTTCGCGGAGATCCAGCACCAATGACAGAAAGCCGGGGAACATGAACCCGGAGACGAATCCGATGAAATGGCCATACACGTTGACATTTGGGCCGGTATTAGCGTGGATGCTGTATGACACGTAGGTGAACACAAGAATCGTGGTGAAAACGAGAAGCAGGTTCGCATTAGAGGACACGAGCGGTTTCCAATCGCCACGAGTATCCCACCAGACCAACCCGAGCCCGAGCGTGCCAAGCATACTGAGAGCGATCACGGAAGTCGAGACGCCATACCAAGAAAAGAAGATAACTGCCAGTTCGAGAGCGACGAGAGCCAAGGCATGATGAAGACGGATATTCGAGCTGACTGCTCGCTGGAAGAATGCAAACAGTAGGATAGGGAGTAGCCCGAGGAAAGCAGCAACAACACCGGAGAACCCCACGGTCGTCTCAACTCCAGTCCCCTGTAGCGTCCACACGGAGTAGTAGGAGACGATGAAGGGGACAACAGCGATAAAAAAGAAACTCGTCACGTACAGCTCTCGCTTCCAATCTGCGAAGACTGCCAGAGGAAGAAGGACAGCCATCAGGAAGACGTACGAAAGAAGATTGTTACCGAGATGGATCAATCCACCGTGAACGAAATTCGTCAGGTATGCTTCTATAAGCGAGGGGGTGCCGAGATGCAACGTCCACGCCTCTTTGACGGGTTGAGGGAGTGCAGCAACAATTAGGAGAAGAACTGGAACAACAACGAATACAGCGATTCGCTCTCGACAAGAGGTCCGGCTTTTGGTACGATACCATACTTCGCCGAGTGGTCCGTCAGTCAATTCTTCTCGAAACTGCTTGAGCATACGAAAATATTGCTGTAAGATCATAAAAATCCGATCATCACACAAGTATTCCAGACCCATTTTGACCAGTTGGGGTCGATAAGCGTCTCTCAGCTCAGATCGCTCAATAGAATTGCGAAAACACGAACTTATTTATATACAGTTCGTATTATCGCAATACTGTGTACAGCGAGGCCGAACTTCGTGCGCTGGCGACAATAGAGGATGAGCCAACAGTCAGCGATCTTGCTGACAATCTTGAGCGGAGCCTCAGCTACACCTCCGAACTCGTCACGCGGATGGAGTCGAAAGGCCTCATCCACACCTCCTCGAAAGGAAAAACGAAGCGCATTCAGCGGTCAGACGCACACGCTATCGAACTGTACGACCGATTCGTCCACCGTTACACCCATATCCCGTTTCCCGAACTCCTGTCCGGGGCAACACTCAAAATTCTGTACAACCTTGACTCCCCAGCGTCTGCGACAGAACTTGCCGAACAAGCCGATGTTCACCTCAGTACTGTCCATCGATCCCTCTCTCCACTCGAAAACCGGGGTATTGTCTACAAGATCAATGGAGAGTATGCTCTCAACGGCGAGTTCGAAGACCTTTCAGTTCTCGCTCAGTCGTTCTCTCATCTCCGAAACCGGGAGCGTGTGGACGACCAGGTCACGTCCTACACTATCCTCTGGGAGTCGCTTGATGAAGTACTCGTTCAAACCGACGAAGAAATCGACGACAAACGGTTTCACCTAACGGGACCGGAGCGATTCCAGGATTACGGATTACCACTCTTGGCACGGCAACGTCGCTACTACCTCTACTCGGAGTCAGCCAGTGAAATATCGCCGGTTGAATTGTGCTGCCACATGCTGGTAATCGACGACGGAACCCGTTCGCAGTCCTATTGCCTCCTCCTTCTTCACGAGGTAAGCTTCGACCGTGAAACCCTACTCACGACCGCGGAACGATACGACGTAAAGGAAATCGTCAAAAACTTGCTCGCGTACCTCGATAGTGAGGGTGAAGAACGATCTGGGAGTCTGCCGCGCTGGACCGAGTTCCGTGATCTTGCCGACGAGTACGGGGTGACCGTATGAGAGACCGATTCGACAGCGACTACATCGAGTCAGAGCTGAAGCGTATTGGGGCCGAACTCGAAACTTCGGTAACCGCGTACCTTATCGGTGGTGGAGCGATGTCATTCCGCGGACTCAAGGATACTACCAAGGACATCGATCTCGTCGTTACCGATGGCGAGGATCTTCAAGCGTTGCAAGGGGTGTTAACAGCAAATGGGTACGACGTCGTCCGAGAGCCGAATGCGGAGTATGATGACCTAGGCGCGACACGGATTCTCGAAAATGAGGACGGATGTCGAATCGACATCTTCAACCGCCGTGTCGTGGATAAACTTGTTCTCTCGGAGGGGATGCGTGAGCGAAGCCAGACCTATCTCAACGTCGGTGGTCTGTCGATCGCTCTCGTGAGCACTGAAGACATCTTCCTGTTCAAGGCGGTTGCCGGACGAACCGACGACGTTGAGGATATGTTCGTCCTGATTCAAACTGGCCTGGACTTCGATGTCGTCGAGGTAGAACTGGGGCGACAAATCGAGCTACTTGAGCAAGAATTGTTCGTCACATACGTGAACGAGGCTCTTACGGAACTGGAAGAGCGACACAACATCTCGACGCCCCTCTCGGATATCGTCGGGGAGATCACCGAGCGAGTGTATCGAGAACTGATGGTGCTTCAATCGTTTGACGACTCCCTTTCGAAAGTCGAGTTACGGAATCGAGTTGACCTTCCCACTTCGGAACTGGAGGAAGCACTTCAGAGTCTCGAATCGAAAGGAGTGATCCACATAAAGAAAGAAAGTATTATAAAGAACTCGACACCGCTTTAGCTACAGTACATGCGGATCCCGTGGTTACGGTACAGGTATTAGAGTTGATATCTGTCTAACATTGAGACATAGCGGCAATTATTCTTTTCGGGGATTCGGTAAGTCGGTTCTCCACACTATATATCGGTCAAGAAGTTCTTTAGCAAAATACTACGTTCACACTGTTTATTCAGCACGGTTGCTAGAATCGATCATTTGTCGAGGCTTTCAACAGAGCCGTTCGATGCGAGACGATTGCGGAACGTCAACGAAATCACGCCGTACGATCTCGGTGTGGGGCATCGTGTTCGAAAAGCCTGTGACACACGTAGCACATTCGTACGTTGTGGGCCGATTCATACTGAGTACTTCTCGATCGCATTTTTTGCGTGTTTGGTCGCCAGTGGACCGCCACCGTGACACGATCGGTGCAATTTCAGGCGAGAGTGCTTCACTGATCGATGATTGTTTTTATATTGTAACATGAATAACACGATATCATGACTGAATCATCCCGTCAGTGTACATACCGTTATGATCCGCCGGAATCTTCGTGGCCAGACAATCCCGTGGAACTCCATCGCCCTGATTACGAGCAGTGTCCGCACGAAGCGATTGATCCTGATGAAGAGCGATGCTTGTTTCATGCAGGTAACACAGAGTATCCAAATGAGCGATTTACTGAACAATTCCTGCAGACTCTCGCAGACGAAGCTGTCTCACCTACGTTCGCTGGTGGTAGGCTAGAAACGCTGAATCTCGAAGGAAAGACAGTCAAGACAGCAGGTGGCGAGGTAATTGACCTTCGCGGGGTACTGATCAATGGTGATCTCAACCTAACGAACGCAACCATCGAAGTGCCGATTTTGCTTGACGGCGCGGCAGTAACTGGCTCAATCTACGCTGAGGGAACAGATTTCAATGCACCTGTAAGTCTTACCAAGTGTGATATCCGTGGGCGAATCTACTGGTATGGAGCGACCGTCGAAGGTGGAATAATTGGGACCGATTTGAACGCGGGCTATGTCGATGCGCGTGGTATTACTGTCGATGGACCACTCCTGCTAGACGGAGCCTCGTTTGCGTCGAATCTTGTCTTGGCGCGAGCAACAGTCAGAGGCGATATGACTCTCGAAGGAGCGACGTTTGATTGGAGTTTAGATGCGACAAGTCTCTCCGTAGCGGGTGATTTGATTGCGAACGACGCTGAAATTGATGCTGAGTTTGACTGTATCGCTGCAACTGTTGACGGTGCTGTTGAGCTACGGAAAATCAACGTAGGAGGAGATACTGATTGGGGTCACGCTAAAATTAACGAGGATCTCACCGCAGTGGATGCCCATTTTGAATCGGAAGCAAGCTTCGAAGATGTAACTGTGGACGGGACCACAATCAATTTTGATGGCGCACAATTCGATTCGATAGCAGATTTTGGGACGCTAACAGTCCCGGATGGTCGAATATCTTTCACAGAGGTAACGTTCGATGACGAGGTGTGGTTCACACACGCAACAATTGCCAAGCGGGCAGATTTCGGGCGTGCAACTTTCAATGGGGTGTCTCATCTTCGAGATGCAGCGTTCGAAGGTGACCTGGTGCTTCGAAAGGTCGTAGCGACTGGCCAGTTCTTTTTGCATGGTTCAACCATCGGCGGAGATTGTGACTGTACAGATGCCTCATTCAAGCATTTCCAATTCTCGGCTACCGTTCGCCAGAAGGCTGACTTCAGCCGGGCTGAATTCACAGAAAAGGCACTTTTTAGATCAAGTACCTTCGGTAACCGAGTTTGGTTCGATGAGGCGACGTTTGCTGGCCATCCGGACTTCAGCGATGCACGATTTACCGGACAGACCACGTTCGAAAAAACGGAATTTCTGGTTGAACCGACGCTCGATGAGACCCGATTCGCCATCGATCCCGATTTGACGGCTGCTGAGTTCCTGCTTGCAGATGAAATTGATCTTGCCGATCGCCGTGAACAGATGATTTTGGCTCATCCTGAATCACTCAAACATCAAGGCGACACGCTTGCTATCAGCCAAGTAACCGGTGAGTTCTCGATTCCAGCCAAGGTAACTCACCTCGTAGAAGACGATTTTGTTCTAACAAAAAGTATCGCTAAGTTACTCTCTGATTTTGAACCACGGGAGTGGCACGCCATGTTCGAAGAGCCACTGCGAACGGCCCGGACTGCGGTTGCTAAACTGCCGACACAGACCAGTGCGACGCTAGTTTTTGGACTCAAAATAAACAGTGAGGCACCGCCGACAACCGACCGGATCGAAGAGGCAATGATTGCGGGAGTTTACTGCCGCGATGGCGACGAGATCGTGTTCGGCCATCTTGATCCGGAATTTGTCGAGATGGATTATCTCATGCCAATATCGGCTTCAGACGATGCGTTTGAATCGGGCGCTGCTGTGGCCACTGCAGCGGAGGCACAGAAAGCTGCCGTCCGGAACGAGATGTTCCGAGCTGCTATGCTCGGCAAGCAAAAAGAAGAACAGAAATCAGTCAACGGACTGTTGGTGCCAGTACTGGTTGGTGCTGGTGATCTCAGCTAACTTCTGTACCGTAGTGCTCAATTCTCGTTCAGCCGTACTTTTTAGGTGCATACTGTTAATGCTGGCAACACAACCAGCTCCCCTGTGCACCAGAATCGATCGCGGTCGATCTTAGATTCGAAAAGTGACCCCACATACGACTGATGTTGTGGGTTTTCTCCGTGATCTTCTGTACTCAGCCGTCTATCGGTGACAAAGCGAAGCCAGTTCGATTTCACTTTCACTACGGTTGGCTGGCGCTTTTCACTCCAGAACACAAACGAATACATGGAACTTGGACAATGTCACACGCTCCAAGTTCCTTCCCACAACACTCATGTCGCATGCAGCATCCACGATCGGAACATGCCCATTCTGCAGCGCTGCGGTCCCCGACACTGCAGTACTCATCGAATACGAGGTAAATGGTGAAAAGAGACTCTTTGCAGAATGCTCCCAGTGCGGTGACCCGGTTAGGCCACAGTAGTTACGTCGGACTCGCGTTGGTACTCGGTTTTGATCGGACAATTTGTATGTGCAGCCTTGACATTCTCCAGACAACTGAAGTCGTGGGATTTCTCCTCAATGTTCTGTAATTAGCTCAGCTACGCGCTCACCGATAGCGATTGCAGGAGCGTTGGTATTTCCACTGGTAATTTTTTGCATGATCGATGTGTCGCCGACCCGAAGATATCTTCGAAATTGACAACAGCGCGCTTGATACAGAAGAGTTAGCATAATCACTCTGTTGAAACGGTTTACTCTGTGTAGAGGATGATCATTAACTGTTGTATCTGGCAACAGACAGTTGCCGAGACAGATCAAATTGAAATTTCTATCTCGGCGATCTCGAAGCGATTTTGTATCCAAACTGTGGCCGGGGAGACAAAGAAAAGCTCCCGATCGACCGCTGTCGAGATCTGTTTCTCATGCACCTCTCTCTGAGTTATACCGTGTTAGAAGATAAAAAGGAGGTGCAGGTCCTAGAGATTGTTCCGGTCGACGAAGCTCACAAATCATACGGCCTCTGGGCGACTCACCCTCAAAGGTCGATCGTATCAATCCACGCTGGGAGGCACGCCACGGCCGGCTGAAAGCGGCTTACGACGCCCGCCACATTTTTTTGAACACGAACACCCCGATCGCCGCTAACACGACAGTCGAGCACATCGGTTTGATCTCGGTGCGAACACTAAGATATTGATAGAGAAGGTATACAAGATCCGCACTAGCGCCGATGAGTATGGGTTTACACATCGACAACGGGGGGTGAGGGTCACTTGTTTTTCCCCTCGGTTCAGGGTTCGTTAAGTCGCATCATTGCCTCTTGAGGAGCCCGGGAGTTTGTGAACGGTCCACAGCCAATATCGATCGGTATCAGTTCTCAGGAGATTCGAGTCGTTGGAGCCCTCGATGGTACTTTATTTGACGACGTGCGGTCTCTTCGGTAACCTCCGGAAGCCTCGTAAGGTCCATGTTGTCTTTAATATCTGCCCGTTTGACTCGGCGAGCAATCTTATTCTGCGCACATCGTGGAATGAACTCCGCAAGATACGCCTCATCGTCACGTTTCGTTAGTGCATCGACAGCGTCTCGCACATCCGATCCGAACTCAGTGCGGATGTCATCGAGTTCGTACTCAGCGTCCTCGATAACATCATGAAGAACCGCAACGACTCGCTCGGTTTCGGAATCCATCTGTTCCATCACTCGAAGTGGATGTCGGATATATGTCGCTCCTCCCTTGTCAGTGTCACCAGTGTGCGCAGTCAACGCAATGTCAATTGCACGCTCTAAGTCGTTCATACTGGAATATAATACTAAACCAACATAACTGATATTGTTGATCTGCTGTGGTTCCATCGACTACTATTTGTCTCGTGTCCGAGTCAGATACGCTTGGATTTGACAAGGCGTGTGCTTAGTCCGTGTATTCCCGGTGCCATAGGCGTACCATTTGTAACCAAATGCGCGCCATCATGTCTCACGAAGGCACCGATCTTTGTACTATTTCGTGGTGGTGATATTCGTCAGATAGGGTGTTTTTCGAATAGAATTCAAACATCGATTATAATGAAAAAAGTAGTCGGATTTCGTGCTAACAGAATAGATCCTGTGTTGGACATATTATTTGCACAGAATTTTGTAGACGCTTAGTTAGTGTGGCGAGTGTAGCGTATGACCAGTAAGGGTGCAGCATACCACCTGAGGTATTAATACAGCTAAATATCAATATCACGGTGATATGAGCCTTGATTCCGCAGTTGAGCGATTGCGGGCCGCAGAGATCAAAATGAGTGAAGATCCACCGGCCGCTATTGAGCACAAAGATTCAGCCCTTGCCGATTATCGATCTCTCTTTCAACCAGAGGAGATTGAGGTCCTCACCGAACAAGAATTCAAACAGTTCCTACTATATGAGAACAACCGTCACTGGACCGGGCTACATCGGAAGGGCTCTATGATGACGGAAGATATGGAACAACTCAGAGAAGGTTTAGAAATCCTCGTAGACAAGGAACGGGATCTTGGGTCACGTGTTCAGACAACCAAGGATATGGTCGATGGGATGGGGAAAGCGACGATCTCTGCGATTCTTGTAACTGCGTATCCTGAGGATTATGGAGTATGGAACAACCGATCCGAAGAGGCTCTCAAACAGTTAGATCTCTGGCCAGATTTCGAGTACGGAAGTGATTTTGGCCAGCGGTATGGACGCGTGCATGAGGTCCTACAGGATCTCAGCACCGAATTGGATCTTGATTACTGGGATCTAGACGCGTTACTTGGATATCTCGTCCAAAGTGAGGAAACTGATGATGATGAGACAATGGAGGACGTAGGAGGAACCGGAGAGTTCGTCAAAGAGCGGCATTTACAGCAATATCTCGTAAACCATTGGGATCGAATGGGACTCTCAGAGCAGTGGGAAATATATTCTGACGCGGATGACCCGCAGGCAGGGGTCGAATTCTCAACTGGCATTGGTCGACCAGATATACTGCTAACGCACACGTCGGATGCGCGTGTCTGTGTTCTTGAATTAAAACGGAGCGGAACTAGCGATCGGGCAGTCGGCCAACTTCTTCGCTACGTCGGCTGGGTTCGTGCCCACCTCGAAGATTTAGAAGGCGTAAGCACTGATGCCGAGGTCGAAGGACGACTCATTGTGAGTGAGTCATCTGAAAAACTTGAATATGCGATGTCTGCGGTTCAGGAATTAACGCTATATCATTACGAGATGGAAGTCACATTAAATCAATCGAGCTACTGACGTGTTAACTCCATCTCAACATACCTCAGCACCCAGCACGCATTCTAACACCGGTATTCGAAGTCTTCGTCTGGCAACGATGGAATCGCCGGTTAGACATCTTCAAGATACTGTTTCGTAACTCGGGCAAAATTAAAAATTGCGTTGTATCGTACCTTCTCATCGTCGTTATTTACTTGATCAATCACTTAGGAACGTTTGATTGAGCTTTTGTTGAGGATTCAACGACCGGACTGGTGAGTACCCCGGCACCGTTCGCCCGGGGCAAATGATTCTTAGCGTCCAGAAGTTCGGTCGCTGTCGGAATCGCTTTCTCGACTCTTTGGGGTAACTACTTCTCACGCTCTATGTATGTCTCGCCGATGCGTGCCGTTCTAATCAGCAGCTGTCTTAACCAACACATACTCTAATTTCTGCCCGGGTCTGTTGGCTAACCCGCCGGCGATACGCTCCTAATGAAGTCGTCGATCACTCTCAAGACGGATGTTCAATAGGTTCGACAACGTGGTTTGGCATATTCAGTTGGGCGGGCCTATTATACGAAATCAGCGAAGCCATCCTCACAGCATAGTTCAATCCAAGAACCGCATTGAACCTGTGCAAAAAATCATTATTCGAAAACGAAGGTAGTGTTCAGATAAGCTGATTCCATGCGAAACTGAATGATCTGATCCAATCGTCGGCGGTTTCTGCTTCGGCGTTGCTGAAACAGTTTGAGAAACAGATAGTTCTACGTTTTATCTCTCTAAAGATACGTTCAACGCTGTTCCGATTTCCGTGTTTTTCGTATCTGAAATCGAAGCCGTTGCGTTGACACGCATCTTGTAACGAGTGCGATCCATCGACGAGAAACACGGCGTCAGAGACGTCGTGTTTCTCGGAGAGTTCCGTCAGAAACGAATGAGCGAGAACCTTTGTTGTCGTCGGTTCAAGCTTTGTATGGAGCAATTCGTTTGTCTCAGTATCGACGGCGGCATACAGCCAATATTGCTCATCGTTGAGTCGGATCACAGTCTCGTCAACCGCAATGTGATCCGGAGACCGACCCGATTCGGGCTGTAGATCGGCCTTATGAACCCAATTATGGACGATTGATCGAGCACGTTTGACACCGAATATTTCAAGAATAGAAACGGTATTCGAAAGTGATAGACCAGCAAGATGGAGCTGAATACCGAGCTTTATCAGCAATCTCGGTGTCGCTTCTCGTTCCACAAAACCTAATTCGATCTGGTCGATAGTACCGCTGAGGCGTGTGTTTTCGGGCATGAATCACTCAGAAAACACACCGCCTCACTCTTCATACTTATCTGAACACCGCCAAAACGAAAGGATACTTTCTAACCCATTTTGAACTCCGTGCACTGGGCAGACGCACTGTTGATCTAATATTATACTGATGATCAGACCGATCATAGTGCGTGAAGAGTTCTATGACACGCTCTACTATAGTACCGAATCAAAGTCACCGTCTCGCTGAAATACATATGCTGGTGATCGCCAGAAATTTTCATCTACAGGCTCGTTGTCGCTTACTTTGTTTAATTGGGTCATCGAAAATGGCTCATCGAGTTTCTTCCCATTCTTCACAATATAGGTGGTAGTGTCAAGCTCGTCGTTGTACTCGCTGTAGGTATCGGCCTTACTAATGTGGTCACGAAACTTTTTCGCTGCTGTAGAATCTGGATCTGGGTTGATGATTATATCTGTAATCACACCGATGTGAGTGACAGTGTCGCCGCTCCGATAATAAATTGGAAGCCGCCCGTGGGCGTCGACAGCTGATTCTGCGGATTTTAGTTTTTTACCTGAGCGATGGGTAATTGCATCGGACTCAACAAGTTCGTCAAGACGATCTGAGAAGTTTTTTGACAGGATCGCCACGTTGGAATGTTGGCGAACCTTTCTTTGAAGTCCCGTCCGACGTGGCTTTTTTGAGCCCGTATTGGACTTTGATTTCTTCCGTTCTTTCGCAGCAGGGAGATGCTGCATCATGTTTTCTATTGAAGAATCTTCTTTGTCTTCTTGAGGCGTATCAGAACCATCCATCTCTTTGTTTTACCAATTCAACAACTAATAATAATTGTTTGGAAGGTTAGCAATTCAATACGTACCGATTACGGGTTCCTTTGCACAGTAATGGAACACCCGAAGATACCACACCGGAGAATAGCACCAACCTGACGACACCGACCAAAGGCACTGTCGAAGTGTATTACATCAACGTCGGCCAATCAGTCAGTACGCTCAGTATCGAACCAGATAGAGAGACAATAGGCTATGTTAAAATCCATAAGTATTGATAGGATTGGCGTGCGAGATACAGAGGATAGATTCAGCAATCGATTGGTCGCGTCGCAAAGTCCTCTAGAGTTTGCCGCTGAGCGTCTCGACAGCACTTCGTACAACTGAAAATACTGCGTTAGAATGGCGTGCACCAAGTGTACGTGATTTGAGAGCGTTAGAAATAGCAGCCCGAGTAGTCTACGCAACCACCACTCGAAACTCTAGACCTCTTTGCGACGCGACCAAAAAGTTGTTACAGTGACTTTTTGAGTGATAGATATGAGTCTACTCAAAGAACTCGTAGCAGGCCTAAAAGGGTGGGCTATTATGGAGCTGAGTGGGTGGCTGGTCGTGCTCATTGCGGCGGTCGTTTTTGTCGTGACCCTGATCGCTGGCAGTGCGTTGTTCGGTGACGCGGCCGGATTGGCTATTGGAATCAGCTCCGCACTGCTCGTCGCGTTTGTTGTTGGACCACGTCTTCGAAACCGGTTCGGGGTTGATCAGAACGGAAGCGAGTAGTGCCGAGCCGCCCCCCGCGAGGCCCGCCCCGACATCTCGCCGGGACACCCCTAGATAGTCGGTCATATTCCAATCAACGGATATTTTCCGTGACTCGGTGATAAAGACTGGGACAGACTGGCTCAGCTGTCGATAAGATTGTATTCGTCGTGTTGAGCATCCAAATCCCGTGACCGTCACGCACGAAATTGTCGATTGTTGGTCGTGACCGACTTGCGCTCTGTATTCACCTATGGAAATTCTGCTGGCTCAACCAACCACCGCTAACGATAAAGTTGTTTGGACGGTTTTGCATCTCTCGTTCTTCAAC
>NZ_SRSG01000022.1 GCF_005543295.1 Halalkalirubrum salinum | reverse complement strand
GCTGCGGCGGTTCAGATATCACTACAATCACGATCGACCGAACCAGGCATTAGATGGACGAACTCCTGCTGAGGAGGTGCTCAACTAGACAGTGCCGCGAGATATACGAATCAAATAATATACTTTGCTGTGTACTATGAAAAATTAATATAAAAATGATATTTCAGTATATATTAAATAAAATATATATATATAAACGGCAATCGACTGCAGAATGGATAACCGAATTGTAACTAAAGTGATACAATTGGCTAATATCCCGAAATCACCGATTTCTGGCGTACAACAAGACACCTACGTCTCGCCAACGGCTGCCTGTTCCTTTTGCCATGTTACTTTTACGTCTCGTTAAAACTTATTGAGCAAGTCTCTACGCATTTTACCCAACTTACACAAAGGCCACTTAATCTTCGTCTGACATAAGCAGCTTGTAAACCCGATTAATTGAAAACTAACTCCATTACACACATATCTATGTAATCTCTAGAGTAGTGTGAGTAATCTTGTATTACCACGGATGCGTGATCTTGTTTTCGTAGATGTCTTACAGTACCTATCTCTTCTCAGACTGTCTCTTTACCGTGGTGCTGGAGCAATTAACGATCCCAGACTCCGAGCCGGTGACGCTGCAGGCACTCTCATGAGAGTCTTTTTACCAATCTTTGGGAGGATGTTTTACACACTGGGGTCGTCCCTGATCGAATTCCACCGTGGCAACCATTCGTACTTCCCGGGTGTGTGGCTTTGGGCTTGGGTTGTTCGATAATACTATCACGATTGCTGCGGTAAGTACGGTGTTACTCGTTCTAACTGGTGCACTTGGCAATGCAATCTGAGGCACACTATAATAATTTTCGCCCACAGTTGACGACAAAACGATACGCTACCTGCCATGGTGAACCGTATTCAGGACAAGCCCTGAGGCGCATTGTCGTTGAAAGTCGAATGTGAATCAACCCTATGTTAGCCGCTATATCCGCTCTGCTATCGCATTACCGTTTACGCACGATCGTTACGGTACAGGGTGCCCGCCGTGTTACTGACTCAGCAACGCTCCCGAGTAACACCTTCGAGAGTCCAGAGCGACCAGTACTGCCCATAACGATGTGGTCAATGTTGTTCTCTGTGGCGTACTGTACGATCGATCGTGGAGCATTACCTTCGGTCATGTCCGTTACGATATTTCGCCCATGCTCTGCAGCGATCTGTTCAGCCTTCTCCTGTATCTCTATCCCCTTTTCAGCTGCAAGCTCGTACGCGGATTTAGTTCTGTCCCGAGGAAACTCCGTAACCTGAATCACGTGGAACACGTGAACCTTCGCTTCGGGAAAGAGTTCAAACGCTTCAGTGAGGGCTGCTTCCGATGCTGCGGACCCATCCAGTGGGACTAACACATCCTTCATGACTCGACCAGTCGGCTCATATTATAAAATACTTACCACAGTTTGTCGGACTTTCCCCACCCGAGCAGGAGTAATAGCGGTACCTAATAGAATAGTTACATGCATCTCTTCGCCAGCGGATCGATCTACCATCCTTTACTGGTCAGTACTCCGTGAGAAAACCTGCTCGTCCACGGTTTCGATCCGTCGGCGGATGTCGTCGAATGAGCTACAGCTGTAGGCCTCGCAGTTCTCACAAAACAGGAACTATAATAATCTATTATACGGTTCACCTCGAACTTTCAACTGGGTGAATCAAAATGCCTATCGAAGACCTTGCCCGAAGCGATGCCATAACAGCGCCTCCTGAAACGCCGGTCACCGATCTCGCCACGATCATGGCCGAAGAGAAGGTCGGAAGTGTTGTCATTACGAACGGTAACACACCAGTTGGGATCGTCACAGATCGAGATCTGACCGTTCGTATCCTGGGAGAACAAGCCGATCTGGCAAGTCAGACTGCTGAGGACGTGATGACCACTGACCTTTGTACAGCTGAACCCGATGCTGGATTCTACGAAGCGGCTAGTCTAATGGCCGAACACGGAGTCCGGCGGCTTCCAGTCTGTAAAGGTGATTCTCTCGTCGGAATCATTACTGCTGATGACATGACTGAGTTACTCGCCGACGAACAACAGCACCTCGGAAATATCATTAGAGCCCAGCGGCCGGAGTACTGATAACTAATGCCAGAAGAAGTCCTGTACAAAACCGAACACCAGGAAACAAGAACGCAGATCGCAGAAGCGTTACGCGATGCTGCAGATCAAATCGAATCGGGAACGGTCGAACTCACGAACAATACCGACGAAGAGACAGTGAGCATCCCGGAGAATCCGAAATTCGAAGTCGAACTCGAACGCCTCACTGATTCGGAAACTGGAGACCAACGGTACGAACTCGAATACGAGATCAGGTGGACGAAGTAGCACCCTGGTAGCCAGACACTCGCCTCTCTGTCTCGTGCGGTATTTTAGTAGTTTTTATTACTCTCAAAATCCGTCGTCGCGATTTAGCCGCTGATCGAAGTCCTATCGTCAATGCTGACGGCTGTGACGCCTCGCCCGTAAACTGCCATAGCGATCCCGGTTGCAAGCAAGTTCACACCGAACAGGAAGCCGACCACCCAGATCGCGGTGCTCGGCAAGCCCATCCAGAGCAGGCCGGCGGCAACCAGCGAGATGACGCCGCTGGCGAGGAGCCACGCCCAGTGCTGTTGGCCGCGCGCTTGTATCGCCCATGCGATCTCGACGATCCCGTCGAGAAAGAGGAAAGTGACAACGAGAAGCGTCAGCGTGACGAGCCCGAACAGAGGGTTAACAAGTAAGCTGATGCCCGCGATCCCATACAACACGCCAAGGACGATTTGCAAGAGCCGCGACCCTCGAGTCCGATCGCGCCCGAAAGCGTGGGCAGCATGCACGAGTGCGCCGATCATCAGCACACCGCCGAGTAGGATCGACAGTGACAACCCGGTAACGAACGGGAACATGATCGCCAACACCCCGAGGAGTGCAAGTATGATACCACCGACGACTGCGCGCCTTGGCGCAATCGGTTCTCCTGATATTTTTCTATTCGCGGAGCTCATTGTCGTGTGATCGTTTAAGCTGGTAAACAGTATAACCGTTGCGCCCTTCTGTACCACAGTGTGGGGCTCAAAACATTGGCGCTTGTTGACGAATTTGAGTACGTCTCATTCGACTGTAGGGTGACGTTTTTGTCTGAGTTGGAACCGCGGTAGTTATTCCTGAGTCGATCGTTTGAGACGACTCGATCGATTCCGCAGCGCATCCCTCGGATAACTGTCGTCAGTACGCCTCATGAGTCTGCTCACTGATTGAGCGAGTCACCCAGGTCGATCAAAGGAACCCTCGATGGATCACTCCGTTGGCTTCGATTTGTTTCCGCCTCTTGATACAGAATCCACTATTACTCATCGACCTGCTGTGGTCCTCCACCCGTTTGCGCTTCCTGTGCGTCTCCCCAGCCCCCGGCATCGATCACCTCGAAGAGTTTCTGCCAGTTCTCGTCGTCTTCATCTTCCGGGAGTTGGTCCCTGAGCTGTTGTAGGTCTGATGGGGGCACAAGCGTCCCTACGAAATCCATAATGACCTGGGCATGATAGGCCGCATCTGGTCGATCGGCTCCCTCTATTTCACTGACTCGAGAGACGAACTCCGTCCAGTCGAATCGTTGGCCGTGCTCGTGGACGGCTCCGGTCAGGTACCATTTGATCTCCATCGGAAGTGACGCGGCAAGGTCCTCGGCGTTTCCTTCCGGGATTCGCTGTCCCAGAGTCAGGAGCGTCGCCCGTATTGCGCGTACTGTCTCACCGGTACCCGGAAGTTCAAGTCGGTGCTGTATCTCTCCTGTGAACTCGTCGAAATTCATGGATTCTCCCCTCTATTAACGAAATCGTTCCTTTGAGTTCGGCTGCCCAGATTGCGGACCCGGTAACGATTCCGATCACTAATCACACTCCCGAGACTCTCTTTTTTTACCACCGTGGCTTCGTTCCCCGCCGGTCGATCCCGCTGAGCTGTGAGTACTCCTGTTTCTACGATATTTTCTATTGGCATCGGCCCTCACCTCAGATCACGACAGCCAGTTGTATAATTGTATCTGCGTAATCCTGTACATTCCGATCTTGAACTGCGTGACGAATACCAATTCTCGACTAGGTCCGGACCTAGTCGATCACGTAGGTGGGTACACGCACAGTAATTCAGTCTGCAGAGACGTTGGTTTCACTCGGTTCGTGTTTGTGCCTGAAAAAGCGGTGTCGAACCTCGTTACTGAGTTGCTCTGGACACTACCCTCCGTTCTCAATGTATCGTACCGAGGTGCTTGAATGAAAATCGTATACGTTTGCCGACGCGGATCTTGTAATCTAGTATCTGCACAGTCGTGATCGGCTTTACCACCCTGACTGGGACAATTGTACACGCGAGGTTCGATCGACAGATGTCATTCTATCGATCGACGTACGGAATCTGACGTCAGTATCGATCCGTCCGGCGAAACAGTGGCAATTGGCTATGCGTTTTCGAAGACGTCGACGGCGGCCTGTGCGACCTCCCTGTCTTCTTCGACACTGCCCCCAGAGACGCCGACACCTCCGACGACGGTGCCATCCTCGTCTTTGAGCGGAAATCCACCGCCGAACGTTACGATCCGCCCGTCGTTCGTATTCCCCAGTCCATATAACGACTCTCCCGGTTGTGACACCTCGTGGATGGTCTGTGTGTCTAATTTCAACGATGCCGACGAGTAGGCTTTGTTTTGTGCGATATCGATACTCGCGATGAGTGCCTCATCCATTCGGTGAAAGCCGACGAGGTTACAACCTTTGTCCACCACCGCAACACACATTGGGACGTCGATCTCAACTGCTTTGTCTTCTGCCGCTGCGATGAGCGCTTTTGCTGTCTCCAGTGTCACTTCTGTCATATTTGTTTGCTCCGTACGCAAAATCAGAAGGACAGAGAATAAATCTATGGGCTACTATCCGGTCGATCGTCTCGTCTGCTGGCGTTCTTTCGTTGCGTGGTTGATATGGTTTCTGACGATCTGAGTACGGGATGAACCGTTCAGGTCAGTCGTGTACGGTCGATCGACTGCCTCCCCACTAATCTCGATCGTAGTCATGTGACTGGTGTTAGGTCGTGTTGAGTGGGATGAACTCTCGGTGCCTGATACGTGCACGAATATCGGGGCTAGGGGCGAACTGCTGGAGCTTTGAGTCGTCGTATCTTCTGTTCCTACTCAGGACAGGATTGTCGCTGTGTTCTGTTTCACGACTCGGGACGTAATTCTCGGATCGCGCTTTCGTGTCGCTGTCACCTGAATGATGGACAGCGCTGTCGCAGTATCAACCAACAGTGTGGTCATTGTCGTTGTATCCTCAGTAGTTAACGTACTTTTTTTGATAACTCTGTTTCTGAATAGGGAGGAATTTTCACTTAGTGAGAAAATCCTTAATGATTTTACATACAAGAGTTGGCTATTCTAGTATGTCCAATGAGACTTCCCTGTACAACCGAGTATCGAACTACGACATGTGGAGTCGTCGGAATTACCTCGTGGCGACGGTCGGTATCGCAGCGTTAAGCGGATGTGCCGGTGATAATGGTGACGGGACAACCGAACCCGAAGATGGGGATGGAGACGGGACAACCGACCCCGACGATGGGGATGGAGACGGGGAACGCCCGGAGGGGGTGTCAGCGGAGGAGTTCGAACGCGGCCCCGTACCCGACGTGTACATCTCTGCGATGTCACTTGGGGGTGAACAACGCAATCCCGACGAGTTGGAGATCAAAGCTGACGTTCGTTTCTCCGAGTACGAGGAAGCACAGGAGAACGACGCACACCAGCCGGGGACGTGCTGTGCGAACTGTGCAGACTACATCGTGGACAAAAACGGTGACACCTTTGGTGCATGTTCGGAGGTTGAGGGGTACGTCGACGGTGAGGACTGGTGTGTAATTTATGAGGTACTACCCGAACCTGACGTCCCCGAAGGGATGTCCGAAGCGGAGTTGGCCACAGCCCAGCTTCCAGCGGAGTACCGGACGGCGACCTCACAGGCTGGTGAAGAGCGGGATCCTGATGATCTTCAAAGTCAAGAGGATGTACTGTTGATGGAGTCTGTCGAGGCGATCGCAGACGGGCCTGCGCAACCAGGACAGTCCTGCGGAAACTGTGCAGAATTTATTCTCGACAAGAACGACGACATGTGGGGCGGCTGTGCGAAGGTTGAGGGATACATTGCAGTCGAAGACTGGTGTTCAATCTGGGAGCCCGTCAGTGAAGAGGTCTAAGTAGCGTTCTTTCCTCCGACCTTTTCACCAATAATCGTCCGCCGATTCTACTCTGTCACTTTACAGGGGTTCAACTATCCTATAATAATATCTCTGTGAGGTGATCTTTCCCTACTCGTGTAAGAGATCCAGTCGGCTTACGGACTGGTCTCACTCCATCTCGGGAACGTTGTCCTCTTTGATCGCACTGACGGCTGAGTCTACCCACTCGTCGATATTCTCAGCAACATAGTCCCGTCCGCCAAGGCCAACGGCCACGCCGATTCCGATCGCCACCGCGAGCGCAAGCGCGCCGAAGAAGGCCGCGATGAAGGCGGTGAATAGATTCGTGGCAATGGCGATGTCGAAGCCGACGACAAGCACGACGAGCGCGGCTAAGACGATCAGTAGGAACGTCGCCAAGTCTGAAAGCAACTCTGTGAGCTGTGGAATCCCCAGCACATCCGCCGCGTCAAGCAACGCCATGAAGTAGATGTAGTACGCGACACCCATCTCAAGCGCTTTCGCGATAGCATCGCCATCACCGCTCCCGACATTCTCCACTGCGGTCCCTCTCGCGTACTCACTGATCCCGATCCCACGAACAAGGGGCGTAACAACACTCCCGACGATTCGACCGATAATATACCCAAAACGAGGATGACGAGTACCGAAACGAGTGTCGGCAGATACGCGATTACGTCTGTGATTGTTTGCTCGATAGCATCATTAATCTGGACTCTGTATTTACTACGTGGGTTTCGGTTTATGATTTGCTAACGAATACAACAGCTTCAAACATATCACTCCGCTTGAATTTCATCTGCTGGCTCATGTGACGAATCAACGACGACACGAAGATAATAACTCCTGACGTGTAAGAGAACTGTATGACCACGCAGAGCAACTCACCCCAACAGTCTTCACACCGAATTGCACTCACGATCTTTGCAGTAGTAAGCACAGTGCTTGCCGGACTGCTCATTTTCACATATTTGCAGTACATCCTGTTCGCGATCGTACTCGCATACGTTCTTGCACCCATCCAAGAGGTACTCGAACAGCGGCTGAGTTCGAAGGTGGCCGCAGTCGGCACGATCACGATGTCGATCGTCGTGTTTTTCATTCCGGTCGTCTACGTCCTCTCTATCGCATTTCGGCAAGGCCTGGCGCTTATCTCCGCAATTGAGGATGGAGCATTCAGTCCAGAATACATCCAAGACCAATTCGAGACCATGGGATTCGCCGTCGATCTTAGCCTGCTGTACTCAACGTATCAAGGGACGATTACACAGACCCTGCAGCGACTTGCCACTGGCACACTTTCGATTATCGGCGGCCTCCCGGGCGTGCTGATCGGGCTCACGGTGACCGGTTTCGTTCTCTTCGCCCTGTTACACGACGGCGATCGGTTCGTTTCGTGGGTGGAATCTGTTGTCCCGATCGACAATCGTGTCCAGCGGGATCTGTACGTCAAACTCGACAACCTGATGTGGGCCTCTGTCGTGGGTAATGTCATTGTCGCGGGCATCCAAGCCGTACTACTGGGGATCGGTCTCGCAGTTGTTGGGATGCCGGGAGTGGTCTTTTTGACTGTTGCAACCTTCGTCCTCACGTTGCTCCCGCTCATCGGTGCGTTCGGTGTCTGGGTGCCGGCTTCAGCCTATCTGTTCTTGATCGATCGACCCCTAGCAGCGGGCGCGATACTGGTGTACGGGTCGATCATTAGTGTCTCTGACATCTACCTCCGGCCAGTAATCATCGGTCGGAGCGGGGCGATGAATGCGGCGACTATCGTAGTTGGCATCTTTGGGGGTCTCATCGTGTTTGGAGCCATTGGCCTCTTTATCGGCCCTGTGGTCCTCGGAGGAGCGAAAATCGTACTCGATCTATTTGCCCGGGAGTACGCGAAACCGATCGCCAACTAGCACAACCGTCTCCGTCATCTGTAGCGCAATTGACGCAGTTTGGAGTCTAACATCTCCTCTAGCAGGCTTCGGATCCACCTACAGTGTGGACACCCGATGATAATGGCTAGATACTGAGTGTCAGAGTGAGGTAATGTGTCTTCTGAATAAAAACTACCCCCACGACTCAGCAGTAGTATCGATCAGATACGTCGCTCCTGTTGAACGAGAAGTGAGACAACGATTTTTGTAAACTTCGTATTCGGCCATAGACAAAATATACCATTTCTCAGTATAATATTTTAGATTGATATATTTCTCTAATACGCTCGATCATCTGCCCATACTCATGACTACAAAACTAATCTACATGCCTGAGCTCAAAATCATGATCACAGCACCCCCGACGACCTTGTCGCCCAACTCGCAGACAAGCAGCAACATATATACCGCGTTGTTGATCCAGAAATATACGAATTGCTCTGTGCAAAGTCTGAATAGTGACGACCAAAATAATGCCTTCTGGAGCCGTTATCGACCACTGTGGGAATCACAATGTAGATGCCGTCACGTAGCAATCCCTAGTGCAAAGGATACGCATCGCTCCCCGACAACGCCATCTCTCTTAGCAGCTGACCACACCCGTTGCAGTGCGTCTGGGTGAGACACAGTCTCAATCTCAGATACAAACACAACAAAATCCGAACCAATTCAATATATCAAATATATAAGAAAATACTAAAAGTATATTTTTTTATTTCTTTATACCGGCGAAGAAACTACTGCAGACTGAATTTCACGTGCTATGTATTCCCCTATAGATCAGATCTCTCAACGACTGGAATTTGCAACCGTGTCGATCGTGACTCTGGGCTACGTTTTGATTTCGAACCGTGCGCCTCCTTCTTCGCTCGTTGTTACAGTCACCGACCAGCCATGTGCCTCGACGATCTCTTTGACGATCGCTAGACCGTATCCAGTACCGTCCTCAGCTGTCGAGTAGCCGCTCTCAAAAACGTTCGCTCGATCGTCTTCTGGGATTCCAGGACCATTGTCGGCAACATAAAAGCCACTATCTGCTATATCACCGACCTCGATCGTCACGCTCGGATTGCTATTACCTACTTCCGTTAGACCCTGTGTATCGGCGTCTGTCGAACCGTGTTCGATCGCGTTCCGAAAGAGATTCTCGAATAGTTGCTTGAGCCGGTTTCGGTCGGCGTTGACGGTTTGTTCGGTCTGGAGTGTGAGTGTTGCGTTGGCCGTGTCGACGGTTTGCCAGCAGGTATCTGCAAGCGCAGCCAGAACGGTGGGTTCGGTTTCGTTGAGCTGGCTCCCAGCTTGTGCGAGTGCCAACAGCACGTCAATCAGTGTCTCCATCCGATCGAGCGCGTGACTCACTTTTGTGAGCTGCTCACTGTCGTTTGCGTCCCGTTCAGGAGATACATAACCTTTGGCAACGGCGAGCGGATTCCGGAGGTCGTGGCTGACAAAGTTGGCACACTGCGAAAGCTGGTTGTTTTTTTCGTTTTAGCTCCTGCTCTTTTTCAAGACGATCAAGTGCTGCGGTTGCGTGGGCACAGAGAAGCTCTGTGACTTTAAGATCGCGCTCGTCGAACGCCCCGGGTTCTGAGGCGTATCCCTGAAACACCCCTCTGTCGTCAAGTGGAACGGTAAGTCCCGATACGATCGACTGGTCGCTCGGTTTTGCCTCCCTATTTTCAAACGCGTTCTCAACAATTACACTCTCACCGTTCTGGAAAGATGTGCCGATAATACTTCATCGACTCGAAACGAGCGGGTTCCCTCATCGAACGGAGCAGACTCAGACACTACTCGTTCGTCGAACACACCGTTGTCTGGAACGGAGACTGCACATGCATCAAATCCGAGCGTGCTGACCACGGTCTCGACGATCGCTTCGTAAATCGCTGTCTCGCTGGAAGCTGACTGCATCCCCGGTACGGCGTCGTGGAGTCGGGTAATTCGCTCGTCGGCCCTCGTTCGTGCCTCGTTGTTTCCCATCCCCGAACCCGTTGTCTACGTACCGGATTGTAACTAAGTGTATTTAATATTATGAAATGTTAATAGTAAATTTATGTTAGGAGATAGCTTTTGTTGTGAATGTTTTTATCGGAATCCTACTTCGTGGGTATTCGTGTGTGAATGGCGAAATCCCTCGCGTATATTGTAGTCTTCTGCCTGTGGGTTGTTTGCAAAATGATCGGCTTTCCCGACTTTCCTTCATTCGATGAGCGGTGGATTTGAGGGCGGGAATTCCCAGAATCCAGGAATCAGCACGAACTTGATTAAAACTCGTCAGTAGAAACAAATCCACGCTTCACTCGGCTAGTTCATTTTCGTTTCCTAGTAGAACTCGATCGCTGCGATGGACCCGCCGGGACTGAGCAAACCCGAAGGGTTTGCGAAGGTCGGCGGGGCCACTGAACGAGTTTGAGGTCAGCGAAAACGAAGTGAAGTGGACCCGCCGGGATTTGAACCCGGGGCCTCTCCCATGCCAAGGGAGTGATCTACCCCTGATCTACGGGCCCTTGCTGCACCCGATTCTTCCCCTGTCCACATATTAAGCCCTTCGACTCGATCGCGATCGGGTGTGACCCAGTTGCACGCCCCTGCGAAATGAAAGCCGTTAAACCCCAGAACAACTCACACGTGACTGGGAACAGCACAGTCGTAACTCTGACTCGCCCACGAGGGCTTGGGATTACGATAGTGCGTCGCCTGTCGAACGGCCGGAAACCGATCGCGGTTGGGTCTCGACAGGCGAACATGTCGTTTTGCGGCTTGTGCCGTTCCAATTCAAACAATGGCACGAATGCATACCCGCCGCCGCGGTTCGTCCGGTTCGGACCGACCGGTGGCAGACGAACCCCCGGAGTGGAGCGACGTAGATGCCGAGGAGATCGAGGCTCGCGTCGTCGAGCTCGCCGAACAGGGCCACGACCCGAGCGTCATCGGGCTCAAACTGCGCGATGAAGGCGTCAAAGGTGTCCCGATTCCGAACGTCAAGCTCGCGACTGACAAGAAGGTTACCGAGATACTCGAAGCTCACGACGCTGAGCCGGAGATTCCTGAGGACCTCCGAAACCTGATGGAACGGGCCATCCGACTGCGCGAGCACGTCGCAGAAAACGGCCAGGATCATCAGAACAAACGCGCCCTACAGAACACCGAATCGAAGATTCGCCGCCTGGTTAATTATTACCGTGGCGACGTCCTCGATGAGGACTTCAGCTACTCGTACGAGGCTGCCGTTCGACTCCTCGAGTAACCCGAACACACCCACACGCACTCGCACTCGCACATGTCCGACACCCGTTCGACGACCGGCACGCAACCCGACGGCTCCAGCAGCGTTGCTGAGGCACTCGCGAGCGCGCCGTTCGTCCGGATGCGGGTCGCACCTGATGCGGATTCGATCGCCGCCGCTGGCGTCCTCGTCGACGGCCTTGACGCCGTTGGCGTGCCGTTTCACGCACGAGCGATCGATCCTATCGCGGTCGATGTGGATGAAGATCATCCCCCAGCCGAAGATGACACAGTCGACGTCTACGTCGGTCCACTCGCCTACGGAGGATCGATCGACACCCTGGCAGTGCTGAGAACAGAGACGCCTGCGAGTGCGACGGCCTTCGAGATCGTCCAGTCACTTGGGGTCGAGCCCGATCCGATTCGAACGCTCGCTGGAAGCTTCGCCGCCGGTGGAGTAGATTCCGCCCCCGGAGCGGCCCGATCGCTCATCGAAGAACAAGAGGCGATCGTGCGTCGTCCGGGCGTTTCGATTGCGACGCGCGATCTCACAGATGGCCTCGCACACGCGACGCTGTTTCACGCGCCGTTTTCGGGGGACGAGGCGGCGACAACGTCGCTACTCGCGGCGTTGGATCTGCCTGCCGAGCCTGACCGGGATGCGTGGACCCGGCTAGCGAGTCGGGTTAGCCTTGCGGTCACCGATCGAACAACTGTTGATTCCCCCGCACGATCGGCGGAATCGATCGGTAGTGCGCTGTACCCGTACGCGACCGTCGAGCATCCATTCGCGACGATCGGCGGCTTTGCCGATGTACTCGCGACGCTCGCACCCGCGTACCCAGGAATGACACTCGCGATCGGGCTCTCGCCCGCCAGCGACGGGATTCGATCAAATGGACTCGAACGCTGGCGATCGATCGCGACAGGGGCCCACGCCGCGATTGAGTCCGGACACACGGGCCGATACGACGGCCTGTTTGTCTTGCGTGCAGCCCTCGACGACCCGAAAACGTTGCCGACAATCGCTCGCCTGGCACGGACATCGATCTCGCCGGAACCGATCGTGGTAGCGATCGAGGGATCGCCGATCGATGGTCGCCAGCACGCAGCGGTTTACTCGGATGGTCCGATCGACGCCGTCGAGGCGCTGCGATCTGCTGCGACGTCAATCGACGGCAACGCGGCCGGCTCAGAAACGGCGGCAGTGGCCAGAATCGACACAGAGTCAGACCGAAGCAGCGACCTCATTGCTGCACTTCGGGAGGCGATCGCATGAGCGAACCTGTGCGACCGACGGACGGAGGGCGGTCGGCAACGATCGAGACGCCAAGCGACGATCCTGTGACGGTTGCGGCCGCGCTTCGGCCGGACAACACCTCATCGATCCGTACCGACGCTGCCAGTGGCTGCGTTCGGACCGCGATCGAACGTGACACGACTGGCGGACTTGCCTCGACCGTTGACGACTACCTTGTCAACTTGGGCGTCGCCGAAACGGTCGCAGCGACTGCACGGCTACACGCGAGGCCTGTGGGGGCACACAACGAGAACGGAGCACCGACTGACAACCAACCCAACAACACATACGAAACCCATGAGTGAACGATCAGTATCACGACAGAAACGCGGAAAGCGATGGTACACCGTACTCGCGCCCGAGCAGTTCGATCGCGAGGAACTCGGTGAAACCGTCGCAGAAGAGCCCGACCAAGTCCTTGGTCGAACGATTGAAACGACGCTTGGTGAACTCGGCGGTGACGCCGGTGCGAACAACACGAAGCTTACGTTCAAGATCACAGATGTCGGTAGCGACAGTGCCTACACTGAGTTCGTCCAACACGAACTCACCCGTGATTATCTCCGCAGCCTCGTCCGCCGCGGTGCGTCGAAGGTCGACGCGAGCATTACGGTCTTGACACAGGACGACTACCGTCTGCAGGTGCAGCCGGTGGCGTTCACGACGAAGAAGGCCGATCGGAGCCAAGAGGCGGCGATCCGCCGCGTCATGATCGACCTCGTCAAGGAGGCCGGCACCGAGCGGACCTTCGAACAGTTCGTCGATAGCGTAATCGAGGGACGACTCTCCTCGGCGATCTACGGCGAAGCAAAGACGATCTACCCGCTTCGCCGCGTCGAGATCAAAAAGTTGAGCCTCCGTGCGCGACCGTCTGAGGTTGCTGCAGAGGAGGAAGCAGCCGTTGACGTTGACGAATCCGACGTCGCCGTCGACGAGTAATACGCTCGCTATCGACGATCGAGACATTCATTTTTTGACATCATTCTTCGACGAGAATCTCGCCGATCATTCCACCCTGCTCGTGGGGGATACAGACGTACGGAAATTCGCCGGGTACCTCGAACGTGTGGGAGAACTGTTCGCTGTTATCGATTCCACCGGAACCATCCTCGGCCCATGCATCCCGGGCATCTTGCGTGTTTGAAAAGTCACCTGTTGCAAAGAACGCCGCATCCTCAGGAATCCGTGAGCCGTAGGCAGTCACCGTGTGTGCTCGCGTGCTTGTGTTCTCCCAGACAACAGTGTCGCCCACTTCGATTGTGAATTGGTCCGGCGTATACGCACTCGCGGTCATGCCGATGTCGTAGTCGTCATCACCATCGAGAAGCGTCACACAGCCGGTGACCGACACGATTGCCGTCCCTCCCATCCCCTGCAAAAACCGGCGTCGATCCATACAGATGGCTAAGAGTCGGAGAAATTTATGGTATCCGATTGTTCTCACTGGCCGGGCTTTGTCGCACTGGATAACAACACGTAAATCGATCGTGTCCATCGGCGGAGGTATGAAGCCTCGGTTCCTGGGACGCCTTGGGCTCGCCGACGCGGTGACGGTCGGTAATGCGGCGCTTGGCTTTCTTGCCGGTGCTGTTGCGATCGTCGATACGGGGCTCGCCTCGCGACTTATTTTGTTGGGCGCGATCGCCGACGGGCTCGACGGGGTGATCGCACGACGCAGAGGCGGAACGGCCGCAGGACCGTACCTCGATTCGCTTGCGGACGTCGCCTCGTTCGGGATGGCTCCGGCGATATTGGTCGCAGCAGTGACCTTCGACACGTGGGACCCACAGACGGAGCCAGGGATGGTTGCGATGGGGTTGGCGATCGGCGCGCTGTTTGTCGCGATGGCGGTCACGCGGCTCGGCCTCTATACGGCGTATGATACTGATGTCAAACAGACTGCAGGCGCACCGACTACGCTCGCGGCGACGATCCTTGCGGCCAGCGTGCTCGCGGGCTACACCGACCCGTGGTTCTTGCTCGCGCTCACCGGATTGCTCGCTGGACTCATGGTATCGACGCTGACGTACCCCGATCTTCACACACAGGACGCACTGGTGATGGGTGTTGTCCAAGCGGTCGCAGTCGTTGCACCCGGCTGGGTTGGACGGGACTTCGCAGTTGCGCTGTTGGTACTTTCGCTCGCGTATCTTTCTTTGTCGCCAATCTACTACTGGCGCGACGGGCTGAACTGGGGCCCACTCAGACGACGCTCGTGACTTTGGAGTTGGTCGACGGTACTCGCGTCGAAACGCCCCAATTGGGAGCGCTCAAACGTCGATTGTGACGGTCAGTGGGACAGTTGCGTCACTCACATCCCCATGTCTGCGGCTGACTCAGGGATCGGCAGGTCGTCAACAGACACGCCGAGTAGCTCCGCAACATGATCGAGCGCCATGTCAAAACCGTAGTAGCGTTCGAGTTCGTCGCCGTCTGGAGTCGGTCTGACCTTCACCATCGCGTACCCGTCGATGTTCTGGGCGATCGCAGCCGATCCATTTTGACCCGAGAAAGACAACACTCGCTCACCGTCGCGTTCGGTGTACGTTGAATCAATCTGCCCGGTGGTTTCCGTAGAGTCGGTCATACCATGGGTACGTACTCAACGTAATCGAAACTGTCGGTTCGATACCTGCGTAGCTGTCAAATATCGATCCCCATGTACGTCGTGGTCTGTGTAAATATTAGTGTTGATAGTTTCTGCACCCATTTTAAGTTAATCGAGTCATGTTACCACATTATACATGTCCCCGGAGCCACCGGAACAAATCTCTACGGGCGTTACAGTTCTCGATACAATGTTAGATGGCGGCCTTCCGTATCGTCGTGGAACTCTTGTCAGTGGCGGTCCAGGGACTGGTAAATCAACACTTGCGATGCAGTTTCTGCAAGCCGGATTAGATACAGGCGATCGGTGTCTCTACATCAGTACTGAACAGACAATAGAAGAGCTCACAGATTCGTTCGCCAGTTTCGAGTTTGATCTGGCGCATGAAAATCTCATGTTTGCCTCCATCCATGCGACGCCAGGAGAAACACTGGAAGACGGTGAGCAGTTCGTCCTGCAAACACTAAATGATGGTGAGCGGTTTGGAGAGGGATTTAATATCCCGTTCACCAGCCAGTATATTCACGAGCACTTACAACGGTATCAACCGTGTGACCGTATCGTGTTGGACAGTGCTTCAGGACTTGCGACAATAACCGACGGGCCAGACCGGTATCGGCGGATCGCACTCGATCTGATTCGATTTTTTACCGATGAACTTGAGGCAACCGCACTGTTGACCGCAGAAAATCATGGAGATCAGGACACATATGGTCACACCAGCGTCCTCCAGTTTACGACCCACGGCGTCATCGAACTCGATCGCGAGTTGGTGAACAACGATCCACATCGTTATCTTTCGATTAAAAAGATGCGTGGAGTCGATCACGATCGCCGACGGGTCGAGATTGAATTTACCCCAGAAGGCCTCAGAGGCGCACCGAGTCGGCGGTCACAACCACCCGAATTGAAAAATCACGCCCACGAACCGGTTGGGATCGAAGGGCTTGATAACCTCGCAGGCGGCGGTATTGTCCGTGGTTCAGGTGTTCTTCTCGAGCACGATGGCCGTGCTAATCTCGGTGCCTTCTTTAGTCAACTGCTTGCTTTCGCGATTAGAAACGGTTATTCGATAGTGCTGGTCCCGACGATCGAACTCAGACAAACCCGCGTTGAGGCGCTGCTTGCAAGCCATGATATCTCTTTAGAGGAACTGCTCGAAACTGAGAGACTCCATGTTGTTGATCTCATTGGTGCGTGGGACCAGACGGTCGACAACGTCTATGGACCCCAAGGGACTGCGGATGAACTCATTAATGTAATGGGGTCAATCCGACGCGATTCTGATAAAAAACAGTTCTGTTTGATCAATGCTGACGCAGTGATCCACGCCCTTGGTGCGGCAGACGCTCGTCGATTCCGATATCATGAAACCTACTGGCTCACTCCGGATGATATGTTGATTCATGTTACGAATGCAAGCGTTGTCGATGATCAAATTAACGCGTTCTACGGCGATGCTGCCGAACAAATTCTGAAAACTTGGATTAAGCCTGATGGGCTGCAGTATCTTTCTCTCCCAAAATCACCGTGCGGATTTGTTGGCAGTACATCACTCGTTGAATACATCAGTGAGCCGCCATATATCAGAGTACAAAATCCGCCACAAACACCCAAGAACCCGTATGCGTCAGAGTGATATAGGATAACCCGTATCTGGCGGAGTGATCAATTAGTCGAGCCTACGGCTGTAAAAGGAAATGTCGTATGAATGTGGACGTCGCCGAGGTTGCCCGGCGTGCCGACGTGGGTAGTCCCAGTTGCCTCCTCCACCCCGCGACCCGACGAGCGACGCACGTCCGGTGGTGGGCTGCTCACTTCCGTGCCTGACCCAATACCGCCGGCGAACCGGCGACAAGCGTCCCTTCGGACGCGGCCGCCGGACCGCTGTCCCCGTCGGACGAGGCTTCTCTGTTGGCTGTTGGGGCCCGCGTCGGTCTGACCGGACGCCCAGGGCGTTCGGCCCCCGCTAAAGACTCTATGGCGGGTTTCGAGCAGGGCCTAACTGCCCGGCCTAGTCCGTCAGATTGTACACCCGAGTCACATAAGGGCCTTTCGACTCGCCACCTTCTCGTCCGGCGATCGTCCGCCCCCGGTCGTCAGGGTGCAATCGGCCAGTTACGGCTGATAAAAGCCTGCTATCAGCTGCGTTCAAGCACTCCTCACTGTAGTCTACCGACTCCATGGGGCTACTACCGGAGGACAGCCCACGCGTAGAGTCCGCCGGTCGCGGCGACGATCGCTGACGTGCCCGCGCTCAACATGGGATGATACTCGATCCACGAGTATTCGGACGGAAAACTAAACACGATCGTATCGGTAATGCTCACTGCCCACAACACCGTCATACCAAAGAGGACAACGCCGACGACAGCCATGATTCCCGCAATGAGCTCTGGGTCGGCCTGGCCACGCTCGCCGGAGAGAAAAATTACGACGCCCAAAAGCGACAGGAACACGGCACCGGCAATGCCGACTGGCCCAGCCCCATAGTATGACCCGAGCAACATGGCTTCGGAGTTGACAAGCAGGTATGGAGCCGACAGCACGATCGCAAGAACGAGACACGACACCGCACCGATGTACGGCACAATCCGGGCGAGATCCATCGTACATGCTCTTGAACTCGATCGGTGTTAAATACCGGTCGTTTCGGCCGCGGGCACGGTCACTCGGGCGCATTACTACAAAAAGTCGAAACGGGTAAACCGATGGCAGACGCGGGTTCGCTATGGAACGCGTTGCACTCATTGGCGCGTCGATGACCCAGTTCGGGCAACGAGACGCTTGGGTCCGAGAGCTACTCTCGGAGGCCGGACTCGCGTGTCTCGACGATGCGGGAGTCGAACCGACGGCGATCGACCACCTGTACGTTTCGAACATGGCAAGCGGGGAGTTCGAGGGCCAAACCGGGATCCCGAATGCTCTCGCGCACGACCTAGCCGCGATGCCGGCGTACACTGCCCGGATTGACCAGACCAGCTCATCTGGCGGGGCGGGCGTCTACGCCGCCTGGCAATCGGTTGCCTCAGGAGCGTCTGACATGACGATGCTTGTTGGCGGAGAAAAGATGACCCACCGATCGACCGCAGAGGCGACGGACGTGATCGCGTCGCTGACTCACCCCGTTGAGTACAAACACGGCGTCACCCTCCCGTCGTTTGCAGGACTCACCGCTCGGCTGTATCTGGACACCTACGACGCACCGAGAGAGAGCCTTGGGAAGGTCGCCGTCAAGAACCACGCAAACGGCGTCGACAATCCACATGCACAGTTCCAAAAGGAAGTCGACCTCGACACCGTGCTCGACTCGCCGATCGTCGCTGACCCACTCCGGCTGTACGACTTCTGTCCGATTACCGACGGCTCAGCAGCGCTCATGTTCTGTCCGGAGTCGATCGCCCGCGAGTACACCGACGACTATGTAACGATTGAGGGGATTGGCGGCGCGACAGACACCCACGTCGTTCACGAGCGCGCGGATCCGACGACAATGGGCGGTGTCGTCGATTCGAGCCAGATCGCCTACGAGATGGCTGATATGGACCCCGACGACATGGACATCGCCGAACTCCACGATATGTTCACTATTCTCGAGTTCCTCCAGTCAGAGGATCTTGGGTTTTTCGAGAAAGGAACCGGGTGGAAGGCCGTCGAAGAGGGACGGACCGATCGCGACGGCGAGTTGCCGATCAACACCTCAGGCGGACTCAAATCGAAGGGCCATCCGCTCGGCGCAAGCGGTGTCGCACAGGTGTATGAGATCTACGCACAGCTCACCCGCACCGCAGGGAACCGCCAGGTCGACGCCGACGTTGGCCTCGCGTGTAACGTCGGTGGGTTCGGCAACTGTGTTACGACGACGATCATGGAGGCACACTAATGACCGACGAGCATCCACCCATGGAAGCCGCGGTGTACGGCGACGGATCGATCACGTACCCACCACACCCGCGCGGCCCAGACGGCAGCGAGGCAGAATCGACGATCGACCTCAGCGATTATAATGCCGAGATCATCACGTGGACGACGTCCACGGCGACCCCACCGGGCGTACGCGCACCGAATCACCTCGCAATCGTCGAGTTCGATGTTGACGGTGAACCGGTCCGGGCGATCGGACAGCTCACGACTGACGACGTTGCGATCGGCGATCGTGTCGAAGCGGTGTACGTTAACGAACTCCGAGATCCTGACGCGGGAATCAGAGAACCCGAAAGTCAGGCGTGGGACGGCTACCGGCTCCGTCCAGTGGACGACAAATAGCAGCTGCGACCCAGGATCGACTGTTTGCGTTACGCGTTACTCTGTTTTCCGATCGTCAGGAGTCTCATCATTCTTACCACTCTCAGCAGCCGCATCATTCTCGCCAGTCTCATCAGCCCCCTCGGTCTCGCCAGTCTCATCTTGATCAGCTCCGTGGGAGTCCGCGCTGGCCTCGTCTTGGCTCTCAGACCTCCCTGAGTCGTCCTCGTCGACATCTTCCTCCGGGTCGAGATCCTGCTTGATGGCCTCCAGCTCAGCGTCGACATCGATCGCTGTCGGATCGTCCAACTGTTCGTCGTTCGATCCGCTACTCCCATCAGTCTCTGTGGAATTGGCAGCCTTGTCGTCGTCGGTGACGTCAATGAAGACGCCGCCATCGCTGTCGCGCGTTCGGGATCGATCGATCTCGTTGGTTGACTGTGTTGGTTGATCGCGCTTTGTTCGATCGCGACTCGCTCGGACGTCGCCTTCGGCCTCACGGATTCGATCTTCGATCTCGCGGGTGAGCGATCGTGCGTCTTCGACCAGTCGACGCGATTCGGGGTTTTCCGGAAGATTTGCCTCCGAAAGAGCGGTTCGGAGCTCAGAAAGCCCACGAGCCAGCTCTTCGCTGGCCTGTGAACCGAGGCGATCGAGCTCTGTTCGCGCTCCAGACGTCTCCTCGCGGACTGCCCGTTTTGGATCCGCCAGCCGCATCGTCCGCCGGAGCAGTTCAAGCGACTTGATCGTCGCTTCTAGCATCGCGATAAGCGTTGGAATGGTGTACTGCTCGGTAAACCGAAGCAGCTCGCCTAATGAGGGTGGCCGCGGCGGTCGGCGGGCAGAATCCGATCGGAGTTCGCTGCGAAGCGCTGAAAGCGTCTCTTCTAACTCGTCGAGGCGATCGGCCAACTCGTCGTCACGGGGCGAACGAGAACTCATACACTCTGTTAGGACCGGATTGTGGTTAAGCGTGGTGACGGATGGTCGACCGAGTTCGGCAGTGGAGGGTGCCGATCGGTTGTGGGTGAGTGCCGGTGAGTGATGACAAAGCATGCCCAGCAGACGGTCTTGTGAGAAATACACAATATATTTATTACGTGAACGCGTAGTCTAGATAATGGAACAACAGTCATCGACACCCGACAGCACTCGGCCGACGGCGATCGCAGACGTTGCAGGCTGGGAGTCGTTCATCGATCGACACGGGACGGCCCTGCTCGAACTGTACACCGAGGGGTGTGGCATCTGCTCGAGCATGGAACCGGTTGTGGCAAACGTAGCCAAGGCAGTCGATATTCCCGTCGCGACGGCAAACGCCCGCGGCGATCCGCAGTTCATCGATCGGTTCACCGTTACAAGCGTCCCCATGTTCGTACTGGTCATCGACGGGGAGATCGCGGCCACACGTGCGGAGGGATTTATTTCGGGAGACGATCTCACGGCGTGGATTGAGGATCACCTCGAATAGCGGACGCAGGTTGAGAGGGAAACACGGCGATCGCTTATCGCGGCTCACCGCGGCTTCGCGCGGCGGTACTGCGGCGGCCACTCGACATCAACCCCGAGCTCGTCCGCCGCATGCAGCGCAAAATAGGGATCTCGGAGGTGTTCACGGCCGACAATTGCAAGATCAGCGCGGCCGTTCCTGACGATCGCATCCGCATGTGTCGCGTCGGTGATCCCACCAACCGCTCCGACGGCAATGTCAGTTTCAGCGTTGATCCGTTCAGCGAACTCCACCTGATAGCCCGGACCGGTATTCGTGATATTTTGATCCGGATGGATGCCCGCTGAGCTCACGTCAATCAAGTCCACTCTGAGGTCGCACAGCCGGTCGGCGAGGCGTACAGACTGTTCGAGATCCCACGACGGGCGATCGTCGATCCAGTCGGTTGCGGAGATCCGAACGAACACCGGCTTATCGTCGGGCCAAATATCTCTAACCGCCGCAGTAACCTCCTCGAGGAGACGAACTCGATTCTCGAAGCTTCCGCCGTAGTCGTCCTCGCGATCGTTCGCGATCGGCGACAGGAACTCGTGCAACAGGTAGCCGTGGGCGGCGTGTACCTCTGCGATCTCGAATCCCGCGTCGAGCGATCGCCTCGCGGCCGCGGTAAAGTCGTCGATCAGGTCCTCAATATCTTTGAGGCTCAGCTTCGTGACGCCGCGATCGCTACCCTCGTAGGGATATGGTTGATCGCTCGGCCCGATTGGCACCCAGCCGCCTTCCTCCAGCGGAATCGGACCGCTCTCGGCTTCCCAGGGACGATACGTGCCCGCCTTTCGGCCCGCGTGGGCGAGTTGAATACCCGGAACGCTGCCCTGTGAGCGAATGAACGACGTGATCGGTTCGAGCGCTTCGGCGTGCTCGTCGCTCCAGATCCCGAGATCTTGCGGGGAAATCCGTCCTTCAGGCGTGACTGCGGTTGCCTCACTAAGGACGATCCCCGCCCCGCCAACTGCGCGGCTTCCGAGGTGGACACGGTGCCACTCTGTCGCAATTCCCTCCTCGGCAGAGTACTGACACATCGGCGAAACGGTAATCCGGTTTCGAACGTGTGTGTCGGCCAGCGTGATCGGGTCAAAAAGCGTCTCCGTCATTACCTGCGATAGATCCCTCGTGGGTATACCGCTGCGGTCCCCGGAGGGCCTTGCCGGCGATCGCAGACCCTCGGTCTGGCTTAGGTCAACCAAAACCTATATAACTTTAGGGTCGCCTAAGCTCAAGTATGGCTGCTCGACATGCTGGAACTGTCGGTGATACCGCCGAGGAACCCCCCTGTGTCTCCGCGCTTCGGTCCTCGCCGGATCGAACTGTCTTTACTGAAGAAGGAAACTGCGACGGCTGGATTTCGACGGACTTTACTGTCGAACTCTGGCGGTAACTCGCTGTGTTCGGATCAGTAGAGCGCTGAATCGGCTGTTCTGTCTCGCTTGTATCGCTGCGAAAGGGAAACGCTCTTAGGAGTATCGCGCCGACGTGTGTACATATGAGCAACGGCGACGACGAGGAGACGCCGGCCGAGGATGAATCTGATTCGGCCACCGAAGCGATCACCGAGGAGGACCTCACCGAGCGGCTCGACGACGCCGAGGCGGCGCTCGAGGCTGCCGAGACCGAGGCTGACCTCGACGCGATCGAAGCGGACCTCGACGAAATCGAGACCGACATTGAGGCCGCGGACCTGCCCGAACCGGACGACGAGGACGAACAGTCCCCTGCGGAGGCACTCGACGAACGCCTCTCTGAACTCCGCGATGAACTTGAATCCCAGCGCGGCCCATACGCCTCTGAGGCGATCGAAGCTGTTGAATCGGCCGCCGAAACTATCACCGATACTCGCTGGACGGACACTGGCGAGGACGAAGTCATCGCGGCAGTAGCGACATTCGCGGCCGAGATTGAGGAGACCCTCGACGCCTCAATCGAGACGGATGTCTCTTCGCTTGCGGCGACAGACGAGGTGCTTTCGAGCGCAGTCGACGCGATCGAGGCGGCTGATCTCGACGCTGACGAGGACACCGAAACGATCGCATCACTACTCGAGGCCACCGGAACCCTCGAAGACGATCTTGAGGCTGCCGAAGAGTGGGACGACCTCGAAACCCGCGAACAGCTTCAGGCACAGGGATTTTACGACATATTGGGTCACTACAAGGACTATCCCCCCGAGTGGTCTGCGCTCAAAGAATACGAGTCCCGTGGGAACGTCGAGATGATCCTCCTCGCGCTCGAGAGCTTCCAGTCGGATTTCATGGAGCGTCACTGTCTCGAAGCGCTCGAGCGGATGGGCAAGCGCGCGGCGACCGACGAGGCGATCGAGACGATGCTCCAGCGAGCGAACAAACGCGACAAGCCGGCGATCCGAATCCTCGGCAAAATGGGTGCAGAGGACGCTGTCGAGACACTCGTCGAGTATGTCGATGAGGATTCTAATCCCGCCTTACAGAAGGTGACGTTCAAAGCCCTCGGCGAGATTGGCGACGCATCGGCGACCCAACCACTCGCGGACAAACTCGTCATGGATAACGGAAACGTCAGGCCGCACGCGGCCCGTGCACTCGGGTTGATTGGCGACACGCGAGCGATCGATCCGCTCGCGGATACCCTCCGTACTGACGAGAACGACAACGTCCGCGCGAGTGCCGCGTGGGCGCTCCGACAGATCGGCACCAAGCGCGCGCTTGAACGGGTCGTCGATCTTGAATCTGACAGCGCATTCATCGTCGACACAGAGATCCAGAAAGCCACCGAAGAGCTCAACGCCGCTGCTGCGTCCGCCTGAACCACCTTTTTATACAAAGCCGACCCCAGCGATTGCGTGTCACGAACCTGGGACGCGCTTCGATCGATCGCGATCGTCTGTGTATTGCTCGGAGCCGCTGTTTCACCGATCGGTGCAGCGAGTCCCGACTCCGACCTCAACCACGACGCAAATCCAGCGCACCCACACAATGCGTTTATACACGATAGTGAACACGCCAACGCAACGACCGAGTCGAACACGACCGCCGCAGAGCCGGGAATTCTCGAACTCTACCCAAACACCTACCGCCACGGGAACGAGGGCGAATTTCTCGTTGTCTCAATAACAGATGAAGGAAACTGGACAGTTCGGGACAACACGGTGAGCCTACCGCTCCCGAAAAACCACAGCGGGCCGATCGCGATCAGTCCCGATCCAACCGTTGCACGCACACTCACTGACGTCCCGGTGATTGATGCGCCGGATGGCTTTCGGCTCTCACAGGGCGGTGAGACGATTCGCCTCGAACAGAACGGATCAATCATCGACGAGGTAACCTACGGCCGTGCCCCAGAGGGCTCACGGTGGGTCAAAAGCGCGGACCCTCACTGGGTTCCAATTGGGCTCAATCTCCGTAGTGCGGCGCCGACAGGATCGGCCACAATCACCACGTTCGTCCTCCCGGACTCGCCCGAAGCAGCGATCGAACCGATCGAATCGGCGACCGATCGGGTGTACGTTGGTGGATATACGCTCTCTTCGGAGCGAGTCGCAACGGCGATTATCGACGCACACGAACGAGACGTCGACGTCCGGGTAGTGCTCGAAGGAGAACCCGTTGGTGGCATTAGCGATCGCCAGGCAGCCGTACTCGACAGGCTGATCGAAAACGGCGTAGATGTGCAGGTTATCGAAGGCGAAAAGCGACGCTTCGCGTTCCATCATCCAAAGTACGCGGTGGTCGACGATCGGGCGATCGTTCTCACCGAAAACTGGAAGCCGTCTGGGACGGGCGGTAATGCAAGCCGTGGGTGGGGCGTGGTTGTGGACTCCCCAGAGACTGCCGAGGAACTAGCTGCCGTGTTTCGTCACGACGGCGGGTGGGAAGACACGACCTCGTGGGAGCAGTACCGAACCCGGATCGAAACGACGGACCAACGCCCGGCGGTTGGCGATTATCCAACTAATCATCGGCCACAGCAGACTGACGGGGCAAACGTAACGGTGCTGACTGCCCCCGGAAACGCTGAAAACGCAGTTATCGATCGAATTGAGGCCGCTGACTCACGTGTCGAGGTTATCCAGCCGTCGATCGATGGGCCAGATCAGGCGTTTACCGATGCTGCCTTGCGCGCGGCAGAGCGTGGTGTCTCTGTCCGGATACTCGTCTCGGACGCGTGGTATGATATTGATCAAAACCGCGCGCTAGCCGAAGAACTCAACGGCTACGCTGCGGATCGAGAGCTATCCTTCGAGATGCGCGTCGACGAGTCTGGCGATCACTACCGCCGCATCCACGCAAAGGGGGTGATCGCCGACGACACGGTGATTCTCGGCAGTATGAATTGGAACGACAACGCCGCACAAAATAATCGAGAAGTTGCGGTGGCGATCAACTCATCCGACGCGGCAGCGTATTATCGCGGCGTGTTCGATAGTGATTTCGAACAACAGTCGGACGATTCATTCGAGTATCAACGGGTCGGTTTGGTCGTACTTGTCGGCGCGGTTGCCACGATCACCCTAGTCGCTGCGCGAAAACGCCTCACGTTCGCAGAGTGATCTGCACGTAGAATGTCGCGAACTGATCGTCGTAGAAAATGACCGACGGGTTTTGACCGCCGCGTATCCGTTCAGTCTTCGATCGTCAGTGTCGTCGTCAGCTCTTCGTCGAGTTCAGCGTTTGCCATTTTCTCGACGAGCGAGTCGATCACTGCCGCGCGTCGGCCTTTGACAAATTTGATCGAGCCGACAACGAGATGACCGCCGCCGGAGACGCCCGATCCGGGCAGTTCTTGGTTCAGTTCTGTGACCATATTCGGGATATCGAGACGGACGCCGTCGGATCGAAGCACCGCAAAGTCAGGGCCGTAGCCGATCGTGATGACCGGCTCGCCAGTTTCTTTGACCTTCCGATCGTGAAGGTTTCCGGTCGTCTTCCCGGGCGCAGGGTAGGTGAATCGGTGGGCGAAGTCGTCCAGATCGATCCGGTACAAATGCGCACCAGAGTCGAGCCGTTCGTGTTCGACGTGGGGTTCGAGCGCGTTGAGCTGGCGATCGACATCTCGTGCCGCCCGCGTCGAGAGGAACTCAACGAGTTCATGGTGACGATCTGGATCGTCGCAGTCGACATCCAGCGCATCATTGACGAGCGCTTTGCCGTCATTGTATCGTAGCCAATGTGCGGCGTAATCGAGCGCTTCGCCGATATCCTCGATGTGCGATCGGCTGTAGCCTGCGTCCGCAGCGAGGTCGAGATACTTCGTCATTGCGTCGGCCTTCGATCGGTCCGAAAGCCCTGCCACTGCAGGGACGTGTTCGAGATCCTCGGTGATCGACGGATCGATGAGTCGCGCAAGTTCGACACACATCATGCCGGTCGTGATTCGGTAGTCCTCACCGTGCAGGTAGGGGTTCACGTGCGCGTCGAGTAGCGGCTCGACAGCCTCCGGATCAGGATGGTGGTGGTCGATAACAGCGATTGGAATATCGTAGTGTGCGAGGTTCTCGTAGGCCGGCACGTCCTCTTCAGTCGAGCCGTTGTCGAGCATCAACAACAACGGGAGCTTCTGGCCGTGTCGTGCCTGCCCTTCTAATGCGAAGTTGAGATCCCGTGTTACGTCTTCCATCTCGTAGAACGGAGCCTTACTCGGAAGCCGTTTGAACAGATGCTGTGGTGCGTCGCTGTCGCGATGAACTGAGGCGATCAGATTTTCGATCGCGAGCTGAAGCGGAATCGACGCACACATTCCGTCGCCATCGGCGTGGTGTCGCGCTCTGATTGGACGTCCTTCGAAGATAGTCTGTCGAAGCATCGTGGCAACCGATCGGAGTTCTTCGTGAATCGGCTCGAACGCCGGCCAGTCGATCAACGGTTCAATGTCGTCAGGGCTGGCTCGTTCTTCGATCGAGGCCTCACGCTCCTCGCGTGCGCGATTCTCTGCTTCGCCGGTCAATGCGTCCATTGACTCGGCTTCGAGCTGTATTGCGCTGTCGTGAGTCGTAATCCGTCCGCTAACACGGACCATATTTCCGATCGCAACGTCTGGGTACGCCCGAACACCGGCGTCCTCGAAGGCCGCACAGATGACGATACCGGTTGTGTCGCTAACATGAAAGAGGGTCGGGCCTGCGGTCTGTTTGATCTGAACGATCTCGCCTTCGATGGTCGCCTCAGTTCCTGCGGCCAGCGACGCGACAGTGTCGATCGATGGCTGATGATCGATCGGTTCAGTGGTGTACGCATCGAGGTCCGGGACCGAAAACGAAAGGTCACCGTTGGCTTTGACCTCTTCGAGACGGACGACGAGACGATCGCCGACCGTGTAGGTCGTTGGAAGCGCACTTTCGTGAACGAGTCCAGAGACCGAGTCGGAGATGTCGACGAACACGCCGTAGTCGACGACCCCATTTACCACTGCGTGGTAGTTGGCTCCTTCTTCGACTGTATCGAGGCCGCATTCGGGAGCGAGGTCGAAGACGATCGGCCGCGTATCGTCTCCAGCGCCGGAATCCCCGGCGAAGTTAGCTGTCATGGGCACAGCTAAGACGGACCAACGTGTTAAGCTTGTTATCTCCGATCGGCACGACCGATCAGCCTCCTTCGGTCGGTTTCGTTCAGTCGTTCCGGAAGCCTTAGGCACTGCCCGAACCGAAACCCTGTATGCGCCTGTTTCGATCGAGCGAGATCCTCGGTATCGCGCGCGACACGCTCAGATTCGCGCTCGAGGCCTCCGAGGAGACGCACCCGAACGAGTACATGGGCTTTCTCCGCGCGCAGGATTCCCGAACGCTGGGGCTCGATCGAAAAGGGCAGGTCATCACGGATGTGCTCGTCATCCCTGGGACCCAGTCGAACCCCGTCAGCGCGACAGTTCAGTCGAATCTGGTCCCGAATGACATCAAGGCGGTCGGATCAGTGCACTCACATCCGAACGGTGTGCTCCGGCCGAGCAATGCTGACCTTGGAACATTCACGAAGGGGAACGTTCACATCATCATTGGTGCGCCATACGGCTGGGGCGACTGGAAGGCATTTGATAGCCACGGCGAGCCCCGATCGCTCGACGTCCTTGATGTTGAGCTTCCAGAAGAGCAGTTCTTCGATTTTACCCAAGAAGATATCGATCGCGAGCTATGACCGGCGGGACAGACGGCGATCGGCCGGACAAAAGTCCCGCTCGCGTTGTCGCACAGGGCACGTTTGACATTCTTCATCCCGGACACGTTCACTATCTTGAGGAGGCGGCCGCCTACGGTGACGAACTCCACGTTATCATCGCCCGGCGCGAAAACGTCACCCACAAGTCAAAACCAATTATTTCGGACCGCCAGCGCCGTGAGATGGTCGACGCGCTGTCGATCGTCGACGAAGCACACCTCGGCCACACCGAAGACATTTTTATCCCGATCGAGCAGATCGATCCTGACGTTATCGTCCTCGGACACGACCAGCACCACGATCCCGAATCAATCGCCGCTGCGCTGGCCGATCGGGGCATCAGTTGTACGATCGAACGGGCCGGTCCGCGTGAGCGCGCGTATGAGGACGAGATTCTCTCGACTGGCAAAATTATCGATCGAATACTTGAACGGCGGAGTGACTGAATCAGGTTCGTAAGTCTCGGTATTGTTGAGTACCAGTGGCTGCCCAATTCTATCGGATTTATAAAAAACAACGGCGATCGATCCAGTCAGCTCAGGTTTCAGCGATATGCCTTTGAGCTACTCGTCTTCAAGCTGTTCGTCAAGCCACTGGTCGTACTCTTCTTGGCTCACGACTTCGATTGAGAAGTACATCTGCGAGTGCGCAAGGCCACAGTATTCCGAACAGTAGCCTTGGTACGTGCCCTGTTCGTTCGTCTCAGTCATAACCACGGAAGTCTGATCGGGGAAGGCGTCGGTCTTCAACCCGAGTTCGGGCACGTGGAATCCGTGTATCACGTCGTCGCTGTATACTCTGAAGTACACATCTTGGCCTTCAGGGACCACGATTTCGTCAGCGCCGACTTCGAGGTCGTGTTCTGGGTAGTACATATTCCAGCCCCACTGGTAGGCCTCAGCTTCGATGAGTACGTCGTTCTCATCGGGCGCAACCTCGTCGCCGGAGTAGGTGACGGCTTCGTTCGCCATGACGCCGTAGGAGGCGGCACCGACAAAAAGCAAGATGACGGCGGTTGCGACGGTCCAAGTCAATTCGAGACGACGGTTCTCTTTGGTCGGCTTCGGGTCGTCGTTGTTACGGAATTTCAACACCGCATACAGGAGGAAAAACTGGGTGACGAGCGTTACGGGAACGGCGACAAACAGTAGCTTATTGTCCAGTTCGTTGATTAGCTCCGCAGACGTGGACTGCGCAACTGCCGGCTGGGCAAGCGCGGCGAGCGCGAGAATCGCCAGCAACGAGCCGAATAGGACGCGCTTTGCACTCATGTTATCGACCCTTAGAAATCGGCACCTAAATACCTACTGACTCGATCGATCGCCAGTCATCGATCCACCGACTGCAGGCAGGTCACTGACGCAACAAACGCGGGAGATAAATAGCGCGGTTCCCAAACCACTGATAGTGAATTCTGATCACACGCAGGAGCGATCGAAGCAACCGCAACGCTTCCCTGGCGTGCTTGCGGCCGCCGCGATGGGGGTGTATTTGCTCCTCGTTGTTGGTGCAGTCACCTCGCTCACTGACGCCGCAGCGGCCTGCTCGGGCTGGCCGGCCTGTGGTGACGGGTGGTCCCTGCCGACAACCACCGCGGGTGCGATCGCGATCGGCCACCGGATCGCGGCAGCGCTCGTCGGCCTCACGGTGCTTCTCGCTGCGGTGCTCGCCTGGCAAGGCCACACTGAGCGACGCGTCAAAACAGCAACAACGATCGCGCTCGCCCTCTACCCGATTCAGGCTGCGATCGGCGCGGCAACAGCGATTGCGATTGTGCCGCCCACCCTCTCGTGGCTCCACCTCGCGGTTGGGATCGTCATCTTCGGGACGCTCCTGGCTGCGCTCGCGTGGCAACTGGAGGCCGACACCGGCGATCCAGACGAAACACCAACTGGAACCCCGTCCGAACCCGCCGAGCCAATCGCCAGTTCCGAACCAACCGGCCCATCGATCGCCGAGACCGCAACCGGCCTCGATCGTGTCAAACAGACTGCGGCGGCGTACTTCAGACTCATGAAGCCGCGGCTGATGTGGCTGCTTTGTCTCGTCGCCGCGGCCGCGATGGCGCTGGCAGGCGGGCCAGGACTCACCGTCTACACGGTGGCCGCGACACTGATAGGTGGCTCACTCGCGATCGGTGCATCCGGAACATTCAATCACGTCCTCGAGCGCGATGTCGATCGACGGATGGCGCGGACAAGTGATCGACCGATCGTCACCGATCTAATCCCCGTTCGAAATGCGATCGCGTTCGGGCTGGCGTTGACCGTCATTTCTGTGGGGTTGTTCGCGACGATCAACCTGCTCGCCGCGGTCTTGGGACTCGTTGCGATCGCCTTTTACAGCGTCATCTATACGCTCATCCTGAAACCGAACACCGTCCAGAACACAGTGCTCGGCGGGGCGGCTGGGGCGCTGCCAGCGCTTATCGGCTGGGCCGCGGTTACCGGTGAGATCGGGCTCGGCGGACTGGGGCTCGCAACGGTGATCTTCCTGTGGACGCCCGCGCACTTTTACAATCTCGCGTTAGCGTACAAAGAGGACTACGAGCGCGGCGGCTTCCCGATGATGCCAGTCGTCCGTGGGGAGACGACGACGCGGCGACACATCGTCTGGTATCTCGGCGCAACGCTCATCGCCGCAGCAGTACTCGCGACTTCAGGGACGCTCGGGTGGTTCTACGGCGTCAGCGGGGTCCTTGTCGGGACAGTGTTCCTCTGGGCGGTTATCCGGTTGCACTACGAACAGACCGAACGCGCGGCGTTTCGGGCGTTTCACGCGTCGAACGCCTACCTCGGCGTCGTGTTGCTCGCGATCGTGCTCGAAGGACTCGCGTTCTGAACCGTACGCACTTTGCTCATGGCACACTCTGATTCGGCTGCGTTCTCGATCCCGATCCCGAGCACACGGGCGCTGTATTGGACGCTGTTTCTCAACACCCAGCTGTTAGCTGTCCTCGGCTACGTTCTGTACACTGATGGCGAAATCCAATCGTACGGGTTCTTGCTCCTGGGACTGGTCTGGATCAACGTCGCCGTCTGGGTGCTGTCGACAGTCAATGTCGAACCGCCGACCGATCGCCTTCGCCGTCGAGCGATCGCACTTTCGGCTGGATATTTTCTCTTGCTCGCAGTCGCTGGCGGTCTCGTGAGTGCGGGGGTTGGCGAGGCGGCGACCGGCTTTCGGCTCGCGATCTTGCCGCCAGGCTGGGGGCCTGCTCCGCTGTACAGCGGCTACTACGTCAACATCACTTTGTTGCCGGCGTATGTGCTCGGCTACATCGCGCTTGCGTGGCTCGTCTATGCGGCGATCGTCGATACTGCGGGCTCTGCGAAAGCCGGCGTCCTCGGGTTGTTTACCTGCATCTCCTGTTCGTGGCCGGTGATCGCGGTTGTCGGCTCGACGCTCTTTGGCGGCGGGTCGATCGTGGCTGCCTCGGCGCTGGAGCTCTCTTATGAGCTCTCAACCGCAGTGTTCCTGCTTACTGTCGTGTTGTTGTACTGGCGGCCCACGCTAACGTCGATGCTTGGCGGTCGCTGAGCGCCGACCGACTGCCCGGCTGGTGACCGCACTCTCGCTCGCCGGGATCGCGGGGTATTTTATCGACCACGGCAAACGCCAGCCTATGACGACCATCGAGATCGAATACTGCGTCCCGTGTGGGATGTTGAATCGCGCCCAGGACGTCCAGGAAGCAATTTTACGACAGTACGGTGACGCAGTCGATCGAGTCTCACTCGTCACCGGCGATGACGGAATATTCGTTGTCCGGGCGGACGACACAGTCGTTTTCGACAAGACTGAAGACGACTACGACGTCGACGCGATCGTACGCGAACTCCGCGCGCACGTAGGGAAGAACTGATGGACGCTATCGCGATCGGACTGGGCGAACTCGGTCGCCGAGAGGCGACAGCGCTCGCCGATATCGACGGTGTGAGAATTGTGGGTGGGGCCGATCCCGCAAAGAACGCACGCAGCGCGTTCAAAGCCGACCATGACGTTCCGACCTACGAGACTCACGGTAAACTTCTCGCGAAAACAGACGCCGATCTCGCAAATATCGTCACACCACACACGCTTCATTACGAGGCGATCAAGGCGTGTCTAGAGCGAGACATCCACGTTCACGTTGAAAAGCCGTTCGTGACCCAGATCGATCACGGACGAGAAGTTATCGATCTCGCCGAGAAACGCGACCTCGTCCTCGCGGTTGGCTACCAGCGCCACTTCGATCCCCGGTATCGGACGATTCGTGAACTGATCGACGAGGGGACGATCGGCAAACCACACACCGTTTCGTGTCATCTCGAACAGTGGTGGCACGAGTTTGCCGCCAACTCCTGGCGCGGCAAGCGATCGCTCTCCGGCGGCGGACAGCTCTCTGACTCCGGTTCACACCTGCTTGATGCTGTCCTGTGGACGACTCGCAGTGAGCCGACTGCCGTTGCGGCGATGGTCGACGACTACGGCCTCGATGTCGATGTCAACAGTGCGCTTGCGGCCACACTCGATCGCGACGGGACACAGATCACCGCTTCGATCAGCGTGAGCGGGGCCGGTCAGTCGACACCGGCTCCCGGCGAGTCGATCCGGATTCTCGGCTCCGATGGGATGATCCGCTTCGACGGGAAGACGATCCATGTCACTGCCGAGGGCGAGACAACGACGAAACAACCGAAAGACATCGGCTTCGATGAACTGACCGCTCGAAAGCTGCAGAACACGGTGGATGCGATCCGCGGCACCGCCGATCTGCAGATCCCAGCAGCAGACGGGTTTGCGGTGACGCAACTGACGCTTGCGGCCTACGAAGCGGCCGAAGGGGGACACACGGTTCGCTTCGAGTAGTACTGACTCACGTGCGACCGAGAGCTCGTCGATCGATCAGCGCGAACGATTCCCGGCGAAGGTACTTCCGACCGCCTGATCAAAACGAGATCGAGTGACTATTCGGACTTACTGTCCGGTTTTGATGATGTTGCCGTCCTCGTCATAGCGCGCCTGTGTAATGCGATCGTGCTGGTCCTCACTGAGGTCAACCTCGGCTGCACCGACGTTTTCATCGAGTTGGCCGACTGTTCGCGCGCCGACGATCGGAATACACGTAAACCGCGACTGATCCATCAGCCACCGCAGCGCAACCTGCGCGGGCGTGGCGTCGACTTCCTCGGCGATCGCTCTGATCTCCTCCAGCACGGTCCAGCCACGCGCGGAGAGATAGAACTTCTCGAATCGCTCGTCGAAGCTCCCGCGTGAGCCGTCGGGTGCACGGACGGATTTGGGGTCGTCTGGATCAGCACGCTCGTATTTGCCCGTCAGGAAGCCCCCTGCCAGCGGCGAGTACGGACACACTGCGATGTCTTGATCCGCGCAAACATCGAGATAGTCCGCTACGTCCTCGTAGTAGGCGGCGTGAAACAGCGGCTGAGTGACGTCGAAGCGCGCGTAGTCGTTGACCTCGCTTTTCCAGAGCGCTTTCGTCAGCTGCCAGGCGGCCATCGTCGACGCGCCGAGGTAGTTCACCTTGCCGTCCTCGACGAGTCCAGTCAGCGTCGAGAGGGTCTCCTCGATCGGTGTCTCCTCGTCCCAGCGGTGGATGTAGTACAGATCGAGATAGTCGGTGCCAAGGCGATCGAGCGTGCCCTCGATCTGGTTTCGGATGTGCGTGCGTGAGAGTCCTGAGCCGTTGGGATTGTCCGGATCAAAGCCGAAATACACCTTCGAAGCGATCACGAAATCCTCGCGATCGCGGGTTTCGAGCCAGTTGCCGATCCAGTCTTCGCTCATTCCGTTCGGATTGCCGTAAACGTTTGCAGTGTCGATGAAGTTGCCGCCACGATCGGCGAAGGCGTCAAGCAGTTCGTGGGCCTCTGTCTCGTCGGTTTCGAGCACGCCGCCGGTTTTTCGACCGAAGCGCCACGTGCCGAAACACAGTTCCGATACCTTCGTTCCTGTTGCGCCGAGGGTTCGATAGTCCATGTCGATCGGGTGTACTCCCGTTTGGCTATTCAGTATACGGGTCCCGGCGGAATGATAGTACATCTCTCGGCGGGATGGTAGTACATCTCCCGGCGGAATCGAAGGCGATCGTGCTGGAAGCAAGGAAGCATCGCCCACCCACCCCCTAAACAGAATCCTTACGAGTGGACCGACCTGACCACTTTGTATGGAACACGCTCTCGTCGCCGAGGGAATTCGGCGCGAGTACGACGGAACGATCGCGGTCGACGGGGTCTCACTGTCAGTCGATCGTGGGGAGATCTTCGGGCTGATCGGCCCCAACGGTGCGGGCAAGACGACGCTCATCCGCGCGCTCACCGGGACGACAGATGCCGAGGGTTCGGTGACACTGCTCGGTGACGCGGCCGACGCGGTCGACGACGCGCGGATCGGCCTCCTGCCACAGTCGTTTTCGCCGCCCGATCGGCTCACGCCACGAGAGCTGATCGACTACTATGGCGATCTGTACGACGATCGCCGCGACACCGACGCGGTGCTCGAAGATGTTGGGCTCACCGAGGCGGCGGAGACGTGGTACGAGAATCTCTCTGGTGGGCAGAAACGACGCGCCTGCGTTGGCATCACACTCGTGAACGACCCCGAGTTGTTGTTTTTGGACGAACCGACCACGGGGATCGACCCAGCGGGACGGCGATCGCTGTGGCGGCTGCTCGAATCGCTCGCCGATCGCGGGCGGACGATCTTTTTGACGAGCCACTCGATGACAGAAGTTCAGCGGCTCGCCGATCGCGTCGGCCTCATACAGGCGGGATCGATCGTGGCCGTCGGCGAACCAACTGATCTCATTGCCAAACACGGCGGATCGAGTCGACTGGTGATCGGCACTGCAGAAGCGGTCATCGAAGCGGCGAAGACGGCGATCGAGGCGGCCGGCTTCGACGCGGCTGGTGGCCTTGAGGCGGTTGTAGTCGAGAACGTCTCTCCGGTGGAGATCTCGGCAATCGTCGAGGCGATCGAGGCCGCCGGCATCGAGTACGGGTCGCTCACGTGGACTGAACCGACACTCGAAGACGTGTATCTTGAACTCACGGGCGAAGCGTTCGAGGGAGTCGGCACTCCAGGTGCGGGCGCGATCGATCGAGACGGTGACGCAGTTGATGTCTCGGCTGAGGAGGGATCGGCGTGAGCCGCGCCCGTCGGATTCGTGCCGAAGTAACTGCTGGGTGGCACTCGTTTCTCCGGCGGCGGACAGCCGTGTTTTTCACCTTCTTTTTCCCGGTAATCCTCGTCGTCATCTTCGGCGCACTTGTTCGGACCCAGCCGACAGATGGCGGGCTCTTCGCTGAGCCGGGCGCGTACTACATCCCCGGCTACCTTGCAACGGTCGTTTTGTTCACACCGCTGTCGCGGATCGGCAGCGAGATCGCTCGCCATCGCGACGGCAACCGATTCGAGAAGCTTGCGACGACGCCGCTCACTCGTGGCGAGTGGCTCCTCGCACAGACGATCGTCAACATTGCCATCATCGGCATTGCGTGCGTGCTCATCCTCGGACTCGTACTCGCGATCACTGACGCGACGATCGCCCCCTCGATCGGACTGCTCTGGCTGGGACCGCTCGTCGTCCTTGGGGTGGTGTTGTTCTGTGGCTTCGGGGCGATCCTCGGGCGGGTTTCAGAGACCCAAGACGGCGTGATCGCCGCGAGCAACACGATCGCGCTGCCGCTTTTGTTCCTCTCGGACACCTTCATTCCGCTGTCACTGTTGCCCGAGTGGTTTGTGCCGGCGATCGAACTGTCGCCGTTGACGTACTTCTCGCGGGGAGTCCGTGCGGTGACCTACCCACCTGCTGGCGACACGCTCGTGCCGGCGATCGCGATCCTCGCGGGACTTGCTGCGGTGTTCTTCCTCGCGGGGGCGTACGCGATCCCGAGAACAGAGTAGCGTACATGATTAGAACACACAGAGTAGCGTACATGGTTAGAACACACACAGAGTAGTGTAACTGATCAGAACACACCGATGATGAACCCGGTGCCCATAATAATGAGAACGGCTGCGGAGAACGCCGGGAGGTACGGCGTGTACTGCTCTACTTGCTCCTCGTAGTGTTGGTATCCTGCGATCAACAGCATGGTAAATCCGACAATCCCCACGATAACGGTGATCGCGTACGCGCTCATCAGTTCGAGGCAGTAGTTCGATCCTGCACAGAGTGCAATAATCTCAAACTCCTCTTCGTGTGCAAATCCAAGGAGGAACGCGAACCACGCAATCCCGAGGAGGCCACGATCGGCCGCATCATCGATATCTGCATGTGAGTGTTCACCACTGAACGGGATGATCCCTTTCAGCCGGGAGCTCACGCTACTGTCGTCGTGGTCATGCGAGTGGGTGTCGTCGTTGTGGTAGCTATGATCGTCCTGGTGGCTGTGGTCGTTGTGGTGGCTATGATCGTCCTGGTGGCTGTGAGTATCGTCTTGGTGGGTGTGCGTGTCGTCGTGGTCATGATCGTGATGATGGTCATGCGAATGGCTGTGGCCGTGTCGGTACTCACGGATTCCCAACCCAATGAGCAAAATGCCAGCAACCAGGCTGACTGGCCCGCCAATAAACACATCTGAGCCGAGATGAATCGGTTCGTTGACCTCAGTGAGGGAGAAATAGTTTTTCGCGTAGAAGAACACCCCAACCATCGCGATACTGCTGATGAGGTGACCGAGACCGAGGATAAAACTCGCGGCGAAGCCGTAGACCCACTTGTTCGACTGATCGAGCGCGTACGAGGCGGCTACGGGCCAGCCGTGGCCCGGTTCCATGCCGTGTATGGCGCCGAGTGCGATCGCCCCGAGCAGCAGGCCGAGTGCATCGCCGTGTAACATCCTTGCAGAGAACTCGGCCAACGACGCCAATAATGGTTGTTAATACCGATCTGGGCGAATCGTCATACCAGTTGTTGGTAATTTGATTGTCTTTATTCAGTTCGGAACGCGTGTAATGCCGCAGATCCTATTCGGTCGGATTCGTATATAAAATGGGTCATATTGCCAACTGCTGATACGGGGACTCTTGTAGTGTTGCGACGAGCCTACTGGTATGCGAACGAGCTTCAACATTCCTGATGAAATCGTCGAGGAGTTCGATCGAGTCTGGCAGGAACAAGCCCTCGAAAACAGGTCGCGGGCGGTCAGAGAAGCAATGTTAGAGTATATTGAATCGCACTCTCGGCTTGAAGAGACGAGCGGTACCGTTGTCGCGCTCGTTGCCTTCGATTATCGCCACCACGAGGTGATACAGGAACTCCACGCGGTCCAACACGCCCACCAAGACGTGATTCTCAACACGAGCCATACCCACCAGGGCGAGTGGTGTCTCGAATCACTCTTTTGTCGGGGTGACGCCGAAGCGGTCCGAGAACTCACGTACCGCCTCCGTGACTTTGATGGCGTGCGTCGGGTGAAAGTGATGGTCATCCGAGATAGTACGGAGTGACGACTCGACTGATCGAATTCGTCGTATACCGATCGTTATCGCCGACGCTTAAGAGCCTCCCTGAGAGACTACTAACATATGAGTAAACAGGATGATCTCGATCGAATCAACGATAGCGGCGTGGTCGCTGTCCTCCGTGGGGCAGATGCGGACACGGTGATCGACGTGGCTGAAGCGCTAAAGGCAGGCGGCGTGACGGCAATCGAACTCACTGCCGATACCCCGAACGTGACCGACATGCTCTCGAACGTCACCGCGTCGTTCGACGACGAGGAGACAATCATCGGCGTTGGGACCGTCCTGGACGCCGAGACCGCCCGGGCGGTGACGCTCGCCGGCGCGGAGTTCGTCGTGAGCCCAAGCCTCCACGAGGACGTGATCGAACTCTGCAACCGCTACGGAACGGTTGTCGTCCCCGGCGCAATGACGCCAACAGAGGTCATCACCGCCTACGAGGCTGGTGCGGACGTCGTGAAGGTGTTTCCCGCTTCAACGCTCGGGCCCGGCCACGTCAAGTCGATCAAAGGCCCGCTCGGACAGGTGCCGATCATGACCACCGGCGGCGTGGATCTGGACAACGCCGCGTCGTTCATCGAAGCGGGTGCGTCTTCGATCGGCGTCGGTGGGGCGCTTGTCGACGACGACGCGATCGAACGCGGCGACTTCGAGGCGATCACGGAGACGGCTCGCGCCTTCGCAGAAACCGTCGACGCAGCCCGCGAGTAATCTCAATCAAAACGCCATGTCCGGAATTGTCTTTTATGAGACCGAGGCGCTCGAACCAGTTGTCGAGTTTTACACCGAAACGATCGGCGCGACCGTCTGGCGCGAGCAGCCGGACTGTACCATTCTCCAGTACGACAACCTCCTGTTCGGCTTCTGTGCGCGCGATCGAACCGATCGCTGTGGGATCATCACCTTCGTCACCGAGGACGAAACGGGGGTTGATGAGCTCTATCAACGGCTTGCTGATCGGGCCACAGAGGAACCACACTACAACGAGAAGTACGGAATTTACCAGTTCTTTGCGACCGATCCTGACGGTCGGACGGTTGAGTGTCAGGCGTTTCTGGACTGATTCAGTGACGGACTACTCTTCAGGACGATCCGGCTGATCGCTGTCGGTAGCGTCGGGCGATCGATCAGCCTTTGTAGAGTCGGGCGATGGATCAGCCTTGGTACTGCCTATCGACCGATCAGCGTCCTCGCTCCCGGCCGCTGTGATCGCGGGTGTGAGCGAGTCGAAGTCGACCGGATTCGGAAGCGCAGGATCTTCGACCGTGTCAATCCACGCAAATCCGCTCGCCGGTTTTCGATCGCGGCGGCGTTCCTCCAGCGAGGCCTGCAGTCGATCGGTGAGTTCCTCACGGACCCGTTCGACATCAGCCCGATCGATATCGAGGGCGGCGGCATCGCTCCCGAGCACTGACAGCGACCCGGCCGTATCTGCGACGACTGTCCCGACATCCCAGCGTCGCTGGAAGATTGTTCGGGTGTCGATCACCGTCTGAATCCGGTAGTAGGGGACGACCTTGGCCTCTCGGTTCCAAAAGCCGCTGCGAGCGACGAAGTGGTCCTCGCCGAGCCAATAGCCGCGGTGGAGCCACTTGTAGTGGGCCGCGATCGGTGTCAATACGGCCGCACCCACGGGGACGTACCACGGGAACGGGATGGTGTAAAACCGCGTGATTGCGAACGCGATCGCCGTCAGTGCACCGATCGCCAACAAGTACCGAACGGCGTACCGGCGGCGAATCCGTTTGGGGGGTCGGGTAAATTCGGGCTCACCGAATGCTTCCAGCTCGTGGGCGAGTCGGTGGACGCGATCGACGGATGCCAGCGGGACCGCTGCCTCGCTTCCCTTCCCGTTGGCCTGTCCTGGCGCGTAGCCAGCCGTTTCAACGCCGAGGGTTGCGTATCCGAACCGTCGTTTCAACGGATTGTCCTCGATCGTTACCGTCTGCACCTTATCGAACGGAATTGTTCCGCTGTATCGCTGTACCAGCCCGCGCTCGTACTGCAGTTCGTCCTCGGTCTGAGTGAGTCGGAAGCCCCAGTAGTTGACGACTGCCGAGATCGCACCCACGATCCACGACAGGGCGATAATCGCCACCCCGACCACGACAATGAGCACTGTCAGCCCGATGCCACTAACGTCGCCAGGGAGGATCGGCGAGACAAACGGCACCGAGCCAGTGAGGAGTGCGAGAATCGCACCAGGGACCCGCGGATCGAACGACAACACGCCGACGAGCGCAAGTTCGCTGGGTTCGATCGAGAACAGCGCTTCGGGTTCAGTCGCGGGTTCGTCAGCGATCACGCCTTCTCGGCGATCGCGGCCTCGTTTGCGATCGCGGACGTCCGTCTGCAACGTTTCGGCCGTCTCTGCGGAGACGTACCGAATCACCGCCTCCGTCGAGCCCCCGCCGGCGGTTTCAACGTTCACCGCCGCAATTCCGAGCGCGCGCTGGATGATATTCTGGCTCACGTCGACGTTTTGGATCCGCCCGTACGGGATCTCTCGCTCGCGGCGGTTGAACACGCCAGAGCTGAGATCGAGCGTATCCGCCGTGAGTTCGTAGCTGAAGCGACGATAGTACAGTAGTTCGTAGCCGATCGAGACCGCGAGAATTGCGATCGCTCCGAGGCCTAATACGAGTCCACCCGGGCCAGCCGCCCCGGTCGAACTGAAAAACACGAGCATGAAGAGCAGGCCACCGCCCTTCTGTACGGCCCGGTAGGGCACAGAGATCGGCGACAGCTTCACACCGCATCCTCCCCGTCGGCTTCGATCGCGAGCCGCTTGAGCCGCTCGCGGAGTGCCGACGCATCATCTGGTGTCAATCCCGGGATCCGGACGTCCGCGCCGCGTGACCCGGCCGTGTAGACGACTGTGCTCGCAAGCCCGACAAGACGTTCAAGCGCGCTCCGACGCGAGTCGACGTGTTGGATCCGGACGAGTGGGACGGCCGTTCGGACCTCAGTAAGTACCCCTCGCTCGAGATACAACGAATCCTCTCGAATCTCATAGCGCCAGTTGCGATAGCGCAACAGGGCGTGGAGCACGCCAACGACGAGCAGGAGGCCGGCGATCGCGATCGGCCACTCAACCGGGACGTCCGTGTACGTCGCGGCGGCGTATCCGACACCCCCGACAATGCCGGCGCTAATGATCGCTCTACCCACCCACAAAATGCGGATCCGCGGCTGGAGCGCGTTCATGCGGACCACTCCGCGACCCGGACCGACGTACTGATCATACCGTTGTTTGCCGCGGGCGAATCATAAACATCGGTTGTTTCGGTTTGTTGTGTCTCGGAGTGGTCGATCGGTTTCTGGTCAGTGTGACGGATCACTTTCTGGTTGGTGCAGTCGATCGCTTGCTGTTCGGCTGTTTCGATCGCCTGTCGCTTGATGTAGCCGATCGCCGACCGATCGAACCTCTGACTGGAGGGTGTCACGCTTTTTCTCCCATCCGATCGCGGATCGCCTCGGTGGCTCGCTTGGCGCAATCACTCACGCCGCGGCCGCCATGAAGCGTGTTTTCGTCGACCGGCGAGGACAACAGACTCGCCTCGTCGGTCTCAAACTCCCGCTGGTGGATCTGGAGGTAGCTGATGACGAGTCGATCAGTATGCGTGACATCCGTGATTTCGCTCATCGCGATCTGTTTATCCTCGAATTTCGATGCCGATCGGCGAGAAATGGACACCATGGACTCGTACACCTCAAGCGTCCCATCTTGAAACGAACACGAGACGATCGGCTCGCCGTCGATCTGGCTGTCGGCCGGTTCCACCGCTGAGTCGGGTGTCGATTGCCGCCAGGGGAGCCGAACCATTGGTTGAACTTCGGGGGACACGGTGAAAAAATCACCGCGGCGGTTCGCACCGATCCAACAACGGCAACTGGGGTAGCGACGAGGATCGAACCAACGACGCTATCCGACCGAACCACGTAGCCACATTATCTGATGGGACGGTCCTGTGCCGTCCGCCACGCTCTCACCATGCCGATCGAAATTCAAGGCGAGTACACCACCGCCCACGTGATGACCGACGACAAGTCGTTGATTGAGCCGAATGTCCGCGAGCAAATCCAAACGCTCGTCGATCACCCCGCGTTCACCGAGCCGATACGGATGATGCCCGACACCCACCTCGGGGCGGGTGCACCCGTCGGGTTCACCATGTCGCTTGCCGACCGAATTGTCCCGAACATCGTCGGCGTCGATGTCGGCTGCGGGATGGCTGCGGTGAATCTCGGCAAGACGCTGCCGCTGTCGGGCCCCGATCGTGAACGCGCGGTCCGGAAGGCGGTCCCAATGGGTCGGGATGTGCATGACTACGACGATGCGCCGCACCTGATCGATGAGTTTCCGTTCGATCGAGCAAACGAAGTCTTCGAGCGGTTCAACGCGGCGTTCGAGGACCGATTCGGCGAGCCGATCGACCCGCTTGAGTTCAACTTCGACGGCTACGACGGGGAGTATTTCAAATCGCTCTGCGATCGGGTACTCCGTGACCAGCGTCAGGGAATTGGACACGTCATCAAGAGTGCGGGCACCCTCGGCGGCGGGAACCACTTCATTGAGTTCGCCCGCGCAGAGAACTCCGGCGAGTACTGGCTCGTCATCCACAGCGGCTCGCGGTATCTCGGTAAGTCCGTCGCAGAGTTCTGGCAGGGCAACGCCAACGACTACCGCTCGGCCGACGCGATCCGCGAGGCGATTCCCGACGGCTACGACCGGTACCTGCAGTTCGATCCCGACGCGGTCAGCGACGCGGAGCTGTATCGGTGGGTTACTGGCGGGATGGGCCAGTCGCATCTGGACGGCGATCGGATCCGAGCGGACTTCGAGGGCTCGGCGATCGAGGATACCTTCGATCGACTCGCGCGGCCGGCTGACCGAGCCGAAGACCGAAACGACAGCCTCGATTGGCTTGAGGGACGAGAGGCCCACGGCTACTACGTAGATATGCTGTTCGCCCAGCAGTACGCCCGCTGGAACCGAACGCTCATGGTCGAGACGATCTGTGACGCCCTCGACGTGGAGCCGATCGACTCGTTTCAGTCGATCCACAACTACATCGACTTTCGAGACCTCACGATCCGCAAAGGCGCGACGCCTGCACGGGACGGCCAGCGGCTCGTCATCCCGTTCAACATGGCCGACGGCTCGATCATTGCTCGCGGTCTCGGCAACCCCGAATACAACCACAGCGCACCACATGGCGCGGGCCGAACGATGAGCCGGAGTGATGCCTTCGATCGAGTGTCGATCGATGCGTTCGAGGCGGCGATGGAGGGAATCTACTCCGAGTCGGTTGTCCCGTCTGTCCGCGACGAAGCGCCGATGGCGTACAAACCCACTGCGGCGATCGAACGGGCGCTCGCGCCGACCGCCGAACTGATCAATCGGCTCTCGGTCGTCCACAACCTCAAAGCGTTGCACTGACGGGCGGCCGACAGCGATCAGTCGAATTTGTTTTGCTGGCGATCACGCGTACGCTTCAAACTCCTTGCCAAACACGAGGAAGTAGCCAGTTCCGATGATGCCGATGATGGCGGCGATACTAAAAGCGACCTCTGGGCTGACGAAGTCCCAGAGATACCCGCCGATCGCCGCACTCGGGATGACGATTGTGTTCCGGAGCAGGTAGTACGTCCCAGTGACCCGTCCGCCTGCCCCGCGCTTGGCTGGGCCGACAATGAGCGCTTTGTGTGAGGGAAGCCCGGCAAACCGAATCCCAGAGAACGCGAAGACGGCGATCATGACCATCGACAGCGGCAGCACCGATCCGGCGATCGCCGGCGCAAAAATCAACACGACCGGAAACACGGCGTAGACGGCAAAGCCGGTGGCAACGACTGGCTTGAGGCCGACCCGTTCGGCGAACTTCGACGCTGGTGCCATGATCAACAGGGCGACGAGCATCTCCACGCCAAGCAGGTACCCAAAGAACGCTGCCGGTGAGAGGCTCACCTCGTAGGAGAACCCACCCAGCGCTAGTGTCATGTCGAACCCAACCTCGAAAAACTGCGTCACAACCAACACAAAAAAGACGTACACCATGCCGTTGGCGAACCGAACGAGGGTGTCACCGACTAACAGCGGCCGCAGCGGCTCTGGCATCTCCTTGAGATCCTGGCGGATCTGATCGACGCCTGCGAACGAATCGCCGAACGAGTCATCGCTTGCATCGTAGAGGAGGTGCTGGACGATCGTCCCAAGCACCCCGAAGCCGACTGCGACCGCGAGGACGAGTTGGAAGCTCACGGTGAACTGTGGGTGCAGGCCAATGAGGACTGCTGCAAGAACCGGCCCGATGAGGAACGCCGTTCGACGGAACGTCTCCGTGCTGGCAAAGCCCGCGGCCAGCCGTGAGGGATCGGTCGCCTGTTTGACCACGGCGAACGTCGCCCCGAGGCCGAAGGACTTCCACGCCTGTGCGAGGATCAGCCCGACGAAGATCCAGATCCACGGCTCGATCGGTACGCCCGCAACGGTGAACGCGCCGAGCGTGGGTGCGACCAACCAGACGCCAAAGCCAATCGTCGAAATCAACCCAAATACCGTTAGTGCGTATCGCGACCCGATTCGATCGGAAACCGCACCACCTGGATACGGGTACAGCGCAGAGATGATATTGCCGAACGTCCCAAACAGCCCGACGACAAAGCCGGACGCGCCGAGTGCCACCATGTACTCGGGGAGAAACCGGTTCGTCATCTGAAAGCCCAGACTGAACGCGAACATCGCGATCGACAACACGAGCACATCCCGCTGCAGCGCGAAGAACTGCCGGAAGGTGTCTAACGGTCCGGTGTCGTCTGTCTTAACGGTGACAGTATCTTGACTCATGTTGGCTTGCGTATCCGTGATCAGCTATCTGGATTGATTGACTACGTTCGGCTGCCCACCCGCTTTGACCACGCTGCTGTTTCTGTGGGTCGATCGAAGCGGGTTGTCCTCCACTGACGGACTACGCCGTTATATTTGGATTCGATCGTGGGTATCTTCATTTTAATATGAATGCACAAATAATACACTGAGGCGCCACTGTCAGCAGTCCTCATTCGATTTCCACTGAGACAGTTCCTGGTGTATCTCTGCCGCTGTTTGTTCATCAAACCGATCGACGTTCTCCTCCAATTTCTGTGCGGTGACCGCTCCCAAGTCGATTTCGAACACCGAAGCCATACTCAGTGCGTAAATGAGGATGTCTGCGAGTTCGTCCTCGACAGCGGTCTGTATCTCTGGATCGTCGTCGTACGCACTTGCTGGGAGGTTGTCGTGCCACTGAAACACCTCCATCAGTTCGCTCGCCTCGACAGAAATTGACATTGCAATGCTCTTTGGGGTGTGAAATTGCTCCCAGTCTCGTGATCGAATGAATGCTTCCTGTTGCCGCTGGAGAGAGTCCAGGTCTTTGGTCATCGTTCCTACCCATGGGTTGATTGCTCGTAAAATATCATTACTCCGCTCGCCTCCAGAATACGATCAGCAACCACACTACTGTGTGGCGCAGTCTCAGTAGTCGATCGTCCCATTGATGTTCGAGAGGCGTTTTCGCATGTACGCTCGAAGCTGATCGTCACAACAGTAGATGTAACAGCCCTTGAGCCCCCTGCTGAGCAGCGTCCGATACGTGTTTTTGATCACCTCGTCGATGATCTCGCGTGCCCGCTCGGGGTCTTCATCGAGCATTTTCTTGATGCCAAACAGCGATCGATCGGTCGTCGCTCGTGCCTCGTGGTCGGTGATAATTTCGCCATCTCGGTATTTGAGATCTGGCCCGATAATCACGCCGACGTAATCGAACTCCAATCCCTGGCAGGTGTGGATACAGCCGACCTCGTCGATCGATCCCTCGTCGACCGCCCACGGATCGCCGCCATCGAGGTTCCAACTCCGACGATACTCGCCGATTTCGATGTCATGGTAGGCTGGATCGCTGCGACCGTCTTTGTCCCACTCCCAGCAATACCCTGCGACGACTCTCGACAGTTGCCCCTCGGTGTTTCTGGCTTCGATCGTTTCGTGTAACCGCTGTGGGTCGTCGTAGAGTCTGACATCGAACTGTAGATCAAAGCCGTCGGCGTTGGCAGTCTCACGGATCGCTAAGACGTCATCGAGCCAGGCGACGTATCCGTCAGAGCCGCTACAGCGGAACTGCGCGTCCAATTCCATTGTCTCAATATCCGCATTCATCTCCGTAGCGAACTTGTGGATTTCCTGTTTTGTCCCAATGTCGTCGATGTGCACACGCTGGCTTTCATCAATAAAGAACACCGAGAATTTGGCAGCGTTGATGATTTCCATAACCTGATTTTCGCCCCGACCAAAGAAGGTCGACTCTTCGTTGAGCCGATGGGCTTCGTCAGCAACGAGGGCCGGATATTGGTTGGGCGGTGTCGACACGTAACTCCCGGCCCCGGTAAACAGATGATCGATCTCCTTGACGAGCATATCGCCACGGAGTTTTTGCTTGTAAACTGCCCGGGGAGCCCGATTCTTCGAAACGTACTGTGTCGTGTATTCGTTCTGGATCAGTTCGGCGAGAATGTTGACTGCGACGACGGTTTTGCCGGTCCCAGGGCCGCCTTCGACGATGAGTACCTTCTTTTCGTCTTCTTCGTTGGCCTGCTTCGCCAGTTCAACGGCCCGTTCGAACACGACTTTCTGTGAATCGATAAGCGTGAACTCGTCGTTGGCTTCCAACATTCCTTCGAGGGAATCCTGTAGTTTTTTGTTGGGTTTGAGGTCTGCATCCTCCACCTGCTGGAGCAGGTCGCCGGTATCTGGCGTTGTAATCTTCGATGCAAGGTACTCGCTGAGTTCATCAACATCCTGTTTGAGGAAGACGGGCGCGCGCTCCGTATAGGGTCGATAAATCTCGTTATCGATCCGATCGCGGTACTTCGCATCGAAGTTATGCAGGTACGCAAGCGGGTGTACCCGGATATTCTCGCGTTGGACTGCAACGTTGAAGTCCTTGATGAGTTGGGTATACGACCACGCCTGGTAGCTCGGATGAGTCGTCTCACGGAGGCCGCCACCCAAAACGGTCGTCACGATCCCATCCTTGTGTGGAACCGGTTCGGTTCGTTCACCGCCCCACTGTTTCAGTTCAATGACGACGAGCGTGCGTTCGCCAGCAGCGTCCCGTCCGGCGATCATGAAATCAACGCGTCGGGAGGTGAGTGGGATCTGAAACTCGATCGCCACCTCCGCGTCGTCCGGCAGCTCCTGCTCAAAAAAGAGGTTCGCCATATACTGCAGCGAATGTCTCCACGCACGTATCTCATTCCGTGCGACGCCGCCGATCCGCTGTGCTTCGAAGCCTGCCAGGATTTGGTCAACGATTCGATTTTGCACCACGTCCTGGAGGAACCCCCTCGCCGTGTTCTTGTAAATGAGCATTACTCGGGACTGTTCGCAGAATGTGACTACACTGAATTAGGTGTTTGCCTCGACTTGCGGCCTCACTTCTGTTCGAGCTGTCTCGTTGCGATTTTACGACTCTCACATCTGTTCGAGCTGTCTCGTTGCGATTTCACGACTCTCACTTCTGTTCGAGTCGTCTAGTTGCAGTTTTTCGGCCCACCGTTGCGGGATATACGCTTCCTGCTTTCGCCAACCCCTGGCGGGGCATGTTGTGGTAGATGGTTTCGTACTCGCCGTCTCCGATCAGATACGTCTCGTGCCAGATGCCGACCGCGTTGCTCTCCTTGAGGATTCGGTTCGTCCACTTCATCGCAGGAGCGTGATGGGCCTCCGAATCGAGCGCGTACTCTCGGAGATCGTCGAACGATCGCCAGTACTGCACGAACTCGTGGTTTCGAATCCCGAGGTTTGTGTCGTACGCCAGCAACCCACTGTCCGGGTCAGACTCCAATTCGTCGAGCATCTTCGGCATCGCTCGGAAGATCGGGAGCCACCGATGCAGCTTCCAAAGTTTGTGAACACGCATTCCGATGCGGAAAACGACAAAATCGTCCTCCATCTCGGCTGCAACCCGTCGATCGTCGATTTCAGCCATTGATTACAATGCGGCTGCGTCCTCGAGTTTGAACTTCTGGACTTTTCCCGTGGCCGACCGCGGCAGTGCGTCGACGAACTCGATCGATTTAGGACGCTGGAAGTCCGCGAGATCGTCACGATCCCGACACCACTCAAGCAGTTTCGCTTCTGTCAGCGACGAGTCTGGATCTCGGACAACCGACGCGACGACCTTCTCGCCCCATTTTTGATCTGGGACGCCGACAACCGCCACGTCAACGACAGCTGGATGCTGTCCCAGAATACGCTCGACATTGACATCAGAGACGTTGATGCCACCGGAGATAATCATGTTCGTCTTTCGCCCTTCGGGCCAGAACCGTCCGTCCTTGTCGACCCGGCCGAGATCGCCCGTGTAGTACCAGCCATCGCGGAACGCCTCAGCAGTCGCATCCGGCCTGTTGAGGTATCGATCCATGCCGTACGGCGAGTTCACGATGAGCTCTCCAGTTTCTCCGGGCGCACAGCGATCGGCGGGATCCCCAGCGTCACCGTCCTCGTTTAGCCTGACAACACGCGTTTCGACGTTGATTGCGGCGGTTCCCGGTGAAGCCGCGCCGCCACGATCCTCGCGGACATCCTGGGTCAAGAACCACGCAATTTCGGTCGCACCCATGTGGTTCCCGAAGTACGTCAACTCGAAGGCGTCGTCGACGCGACGGGCGAGATCCGCCGATAACGGCGAGCCGAACGAAACGACACGATCGAGCGAGTCTGTCTCGAACCGCGACGGGCCCGCGTCCATCATCGCCTGCAACATCGCCGGCACGGCAAGCATGTAGGTAAGCGACTCCCGCTCGATCGCCTCTAAGGCGTGAATGGGGTGGAAGTCCGCGAGCGTGACAATTGTGCCGCCGAAGAACACGGGTGTCGTACCGCCCCCGAAGCTGCCGGCCGCGTGGGGCTGTGGGACGATCGAGAGCGCCCGCTCGTCTTGCTGGCGGAACTGTGCTTTGACCTGCAAGAGCGTCTCGACGAGTCGACGGTTCGTGTACAGACACCCCTTCGGCGCGCCGGTGGTCCCGGAGGTGTACACGAGGTACACCGGATCAGACGGACCTAACGCTGGCGACGGCGGCCGCTCGTCGATGTGGCTTGCCACGGCGTCGTCGTAGTCGTCGGCCCATGCCGGCAGGTCATCACCGACGTACAGGAACGCCTCGACTGTCTTGAGGTCATCTCGTATCTTGGCGATCGTCTCGCGATTTGCCTCGTCAAAAACAACGACACGGGCGGCTGAATCGGTAATAATGTGCGCGATCGCGTTTGGTGATTGTCGGTAGTTCACTGTGTTGACCACCGCCCCCAGCGCGCTCGGGGCGAGGATCGCGCTGGTCTGCGCTAGGCCGTTTTTGAGGACGGTCGCGTACGTGTCCCCGTGACCGACTCCGCGATCGCGCAGCGCGCCGATGAATCCACAGACGTGCTCGTGCAGCTCTCGATAGGTGAATCGCTCGTTGCGTCGGATATCGACGACAGCCTCGCTTTTTCGTGCACTGATGGCCGTTCGTCGGAATAGTTCCCAGGGTGTATTTGCGGTTGGTTCAGTCTTTCGAGACATACCAATTATACAGAAGAGAACCATCAAGAGTGCAATTGCCGGGAAATTCCCACGGCGTAGGAGATGCTCGATCGGCGGGAAATTTATATTAGAGAACATGAATATCATGCCATGGGTTCGCCGATCGACGACGTCGCCTTTGTAGCGCGATCGGAGACACGGGCGAGTATTTTACAGACCCTTGCGGAGCGCCCACACGAGCGGCGAGACCTTGCGACTGTGACGGGAACACCCCGATCGACACTCGGCCGCACCCTTCGCGAACTCGAAGAACGTGGCTGGATCGAACAGAACGGACGCATCTACAACATAACAACTGCAGGTTCGCTCCTCGTCGAGCAGTTCGTTCCACTTCTCGACACCATCACTGTAGTCCAATTGCTCGGAGATGCGATCGAACTCCTTCCACGGGAGGAGACGGACCTCACCGTCAAAGATTTCGCGGACGCACAGTTCGTGACTCCGACAAAAATGGACCCGATCGCGCCCTTCAACTACGGCATCAAAAAACTCCACGAGTCGACGCAATTTCGCTGTGTTGCGCGGACTGCCACGCCACAGTACGTTGCGGCGATTCACGAGGGTGTCGTGACGGGTCGGTTTACTGCGGAGTGCGTGCTGGATGCTTCGTATCTCGAGGCGCTCGGCGATGATCAGGAGTCAACAGGACGCTGGCAAGAGATCGCTGAAGGCTCGTCAACGGTGCGAGAGTACGACGAACCGATCGGGTTCGTCCTCTTGGTTCTTGACGAGATTGTTCACCTCTTTTTGTGTAACGAGAACGGAGAAACCCAAGGCCTGCTCGAAAGTACGACCCCAGCCGTCGTTTCGTGGGCGAACGACACTGTGGACCGGTATCTCGAACGATCGACAGGTATCGACTGGAACGAAGCCTCTAGTTAACTTTTGTGGTCAATGGTGTTTCGATCGGTGTTCTATTCACGCCTACCACTCATACAGGCGGGTTCGTAGTACTCGACAGAAGCCGTTATTTTGTATCAGATCGACGGGCCCTGAGCCATGGTGCCCCAGGCAAATGGCTACCGCCGATCTCGATGAGTCCAATTCTGTGTGCAAGAACGTAAAGTCCGAGTGCGCCAGCGATCGTTGCGGGTGTTAAAAAGAGATGCCAACTGACCAGAGAATCGATCGGATAGCCCATTGTTTCCAGCGCCTCGCGGATAGATTCGAGTATTGCAAAAGTAGTTGGATGGGTAACGTAGATGCCCACTGCATAGATGCCCCAGTTGGGAACTGGTGTCTCGGCGAAGAGTGTCGGCCGCGAGAGGAGATACAGGAACAATGCGGTGCTCAACAAGGCTGTCGACACTCCGTAGCTCGGGGCGTACACGTACGATCCAAACGCTTCACCACGGAGTGGGTATCCGAGGAGATAGAACTCGACGAATTGAACGGCGATGAACAATCCGATGAGACCGACGAGAGGACGGCTTGTTTTTTCTGTTGGCACCCAGTCGCGGACACGAATAGTGTAGCCCAGACTCGTATAAAAAAAGCCAAAGAACAGGGCATCTCGGGTCTCGAATGGGATGTCAACGAACATGGTGTACGTCGATCCGAGGAGTCCGATGAGGTGAAATCCCAGCGCAACTGGGAGAACGTAGCTTGGGGTTCCGACCTCATCGACGAGCGAAACAAACAGCAGTGAAAAGAATAACGCGGGGAGGAACCAGAGAATATCAGAGACCGAGGTGCCGTAGTAGAGGAGTTCGGCAGGGTTCAGGAATTCACGCGCACTACTGATCGCCGTCGTCCAGACCGATTCGTCGGTAAGCTCTGCTCTGGCCAATCGGCCAGCCAAGAAAATCGGTGCCGCGAGCAACAACCCAAAGAGATACAACGAGGTGAGTTTGCCGGCCCGCTGTTTGAGGTACGTTGCGGGATTCCGATCGGCAGTTTTGATCGCGAAAAAATAGCCCGACGTGATGAAAAAGAAGGGAACGGCGAACCGTGAGATCGTCTTCGTTCCAAAGTTGATCATATTTCCGTACGTGCTAACACCCTGGAACGGATCGGTGTGGATCACAACGACGAAAACGATCGCGATAATTCGCATGGCGTCGATGCTGTAAATTCGCCCGGTCACTGGCATGGATACGGCTGAGTCAGTAAAGACTATTGCGTCATGCGCCTGCCCTTCGTGTTCCAGATAGTGGTTCGTCTCAGACTGTCGCGTCGACTCACATCGGTCGAAAGATAACAGCGAGAGTTCCACGGGTTTCCGAAACCGAACGTTTTTGCCTTTTGCAAATCTTCAATTTGCTCAACACTCGATCCGTGGTCATTTACACGCATCCCGGAGTGTCAATTTCTGCCGGTCAGCGTCTCCAGAGATCACGCACACGGAATTCCATCGGGTGGCTCCACAGCTGGTGCGCACTGGAGATCGCGTAGATCCCCAAGACGATGCTGCAGAGCAAAATCGGGTCGATGAGTACAAAAATTGGAACTTCGAGAAGCGAAGCGAGCACAGTCAACAGTCCGAGGACACCAACAGCCCGGTAATACTCTCCCCACGTTAGCCCAAAGTAGGTGACAACCTCCATGTATCGGCTGAGATCGCGCGCGCGATCAAGCGGTTTGACGGTTCGTGCGTCGCGGTTGTAATGGATAATACCGAGTTCATGGAGTTTTGGAAGGTGCGTCTGGTGAAGCGAAGAGTAGACGCTGTCGCGGGCGGACTTCGATGGCGGTTCGCCGTCGGCTTCAGCCTCGGCGATCGCCTCGCTGAGTTCGGCGACCGACACGCTCCCGCCAGCGTCCTCGAGGACGCGGACCGTCTCGAACCGCCGTCGGTTTCCCAGGATTTCATACACCTTGAACTGTGGAAGACTGATCGTCTCTACTGTCTTGAGCCCCATGTCTGGTACACCCTTGATCACGAACGACCGTACTAGTCAAGGACCGTTAGTTATGTATTTGCTGAATTTTCTCTTGAAGCTATAGGTTAGTCTTATAGACAGTCAAGATACTGGAAACATCTGGCTACCGGCGGATCGACGTCTACAGGGTAAGCCTGAAACCCGAAAAATACCGCTGAGATGTCGTTATTTTCCACGAAGATCCGCTCAGACTGCCCGCTGATCGGCTGATATCACGTTACGATCGACTGTGTACTCAACAGTAACATTTCAGCCATCTTATACTAATATGGGTGGGGATACTGGGGGTGAAGTGTGCTGCGACGGCCAGCAGGACCGATTCCTGTTCGAGCCGTCGAGCAATCCAAACCATGAACGACGACAACAGATATGGGCTATCACGGCGCAAAGCACTGGGTGGAATCGGAATCATTGGCCTTGCCTCTGCGGGAGCGGGGATGGGCACCACGGCGTTCTTCAGCGACGAGGAGAGCTTCGAGGACAATAGCTTAGAGGCCGGGGAGTTGGACCTGTACGTCCACTACGACTTTTATGCAGACCAGGGCGAGAAACTCGGTGAATACACTGATTCAGGAACGGTCCAAGGCGATGAGTCCGACGGAGCGTCTGTCAGCTACGGATTGGAGGACGTCAAACCGGGCGATTCCGGTGAGCTCGAGTTCTCCTTCTCGATCGTCGATAACGACGCGTACATGTGGATGTGCGGTGAGCTGACGGAGAACAACGAGAACGGCAGAACTGAGCCGGAAGCGGAGGTCGACGACACAGGCGGTGACCCCGGCGAAGGCAGAGGCGAACTCGCCGACTCGATCGAAGCGACGCTGTACTATTATGACCAGGATGGTGACTCCGAAGAGAGTGAAATCTTCGACGGGACGCTCCGGGGGGCACTGCTTGCACTCCGCAATGGTGTTCCACTCGACGGCGAGGGTGCCGAGAATCCGGTCGATGATCGCAACCCGTTCGAGGGCAACGATTCCGACGGAGAACAGAACGATATCTGTGTTCTACTCGACTGGGAAATCGACCCCGAAGAAGTTGGGAACGAGATCCAGACGGATTCGGTTGGCTTCGATCTGTCGTTCTACGCTGAGCAGTCGCGGCACAACGACGGAACGAACAATCCCTGCGTTACTGGCCGCGAAGGTGAAGACTTCGCCAAGCTTGAAGACGAGCTTGAGGACGCCAGCTGGCACGCGCGTGGGATCTACGGCGACGGAGGCGGTGCGGCGAACCGGGAGCTCGATATCCGGCTGCCTGACGACACGCCAGTCCACTCTGGCAACGAGAACTTTGCGTGGCCCAACAGCCAAGATGTACCGTTCGAGCTGACGATCGAAAACGGCGACGCGATCTGGAGCGTCGACGGTAACGAGGTCACAGTCGAGGATGCCCCGATCCCGATGGCAGATGGCGTCGGTGTGACGGCTAAATCGTCCAAGGAAGACGCGATCGTGACTGTTGAGAATATCATGGTCAACGGGAGCACCCCGTCAGGGGCGACGAGCGTCAGCGCCGAAGAGGAGACGAACCACATCATCCTCGAAGGTGCGACCTTGCAGGAAGGTGACGTCATCTCCGGCGACGTGACGTTCGAATGGGACGACGAGCCCTCGCGTGAGGAACTCGGGTTCCGCGTCGACGTCTGATTGGAATCGGTTCCTGACCAATTACTAACCCACACCGGAACTTCGGCGGTTCGACTCCGCCGGTGGGTTTCCCTTAGAGGGGATCATGAATGACGAACGGCAATACATTCGGTCTGTCTCGGCGAAAACTACTCGGCGGCCTCGGAGCGATCGGCGTCGCTTCAGCGGGTGCAGGGCTCGGCACGAGTGCCTACTTCAGCGACGAGGAGTCATTCGAGAACAACACCCTGACCGCTGGAGAGCTAGATCTCAAGGTCGACTGGACAGAGCACTACTACGACGGGTCCGATGACGAAACGGATGGCGTCGATATCAGTACGGACCCGGACTCCGGATATATCGGGTTTCCGTCGGCGGCATCGGACGAAGAGAAGACGATATACGTCGACGATTCGGCTCAGTTCATGGCCAACACAGCGATCGAGGCGTTTCCGGAATTCGACCCGGAGGAAGCCCCAGAGGAGATCGAAGCCGACGACTACGACGGCCAACAGGTCTTCCTCGACGACTCCATCTGTGAGTTACCGGCCGATCTCGACGATGCTCTGAGTCATCCGTATCGCACCGGTGCAGGAGTCGACGGCGGGGTCACCCTCGGCGACGGCCCGAATCCCCAAACCACCGTGGCCGGCGATCCGCTGATCAACATCAGCGACGTGAAGCCCGGCGACTTCGGCGAGGCCACTCTTAGTTTTCACCTGTGTGGAAACCCCGGCTACGTCTGGCTGACCGGTGCACTCGAGGACGCCAGTGAGAACGGCGTGACCGAACCCGAGGGCGAAAGTGAGAACGAACAAGAGGATGTCGTCGAATTGCTCGATGAAATCCACGCCGCCGTCTGGTACGACACGGGAGCAGACGGCGCTTACGGAGCCGATCCGGATGACAAGGACTCCGGCGAAGGCGATAACGTCCTCGGGGCGGGTGAATTCGTCCTGGCGAGTGGGTCCCTGCGTAGCGTTCTCTCGGTTCTCGAAAACGAAATGTTAATGCTCGACCCCGAGCCGATGTCAGCGTCAAAAATTCAAGAAGCCGACGAGGGCGTCGAAGACAACGGCGATACAAACGTCGTTGAAAGCCTCGACGGGGACAACTACACACTTTATGTGACAACAGACGACGAGGAGTTTACCGATTCGGATATCTCCGGTGCAGGCGGTCCACGAAACTACGACTGCGGACACTACGAGTCGATTTTCGGCATCGATCTCGTCGGATCCGCCGTCGAAGCGGGGAATCTCGAAAGTGAGACGACCTACAGCGGTTGTACAAATTTCACCGTTACTGATTTCAATCAAGAAAACGGCGAAATTACGCTCTCCACGGCCGGCCCGGTTCGCGTCGTTAGCGTAAAGGGCGGCAATAAGGGCGAAAACGTGTATCTCTTCGACGAGCCTGTGATCCTCGACACGGTGACGTTTTCGACGCCGACCGGTCAAGAGATCAGCAACATCGATGTCTGTTGTCCGGTCGGAGACGGTGAAAACGGAGATAACGGCGATAACGGTGACAACGGCGAGATTCCACCCGTTGAGAACGGCGATCGCTGCTTCCTGAACTCAACAACCGCCTACATTGGCTTCGAGTGGTGGGTCCCGACTGACGTCGGCAACGAGATCCAGACCGACTCGGTCATGTTTGACTTATCGTTCTACACCGAGCAGTGCCGCCACAACGACAATCCGGATCCCCGGGATATGGAGGCGGATAACTAGTTTGACACGCTCACACGGCCTTCCGATCACTTCCACCCACGCTGGTGCGTACCGGCCCCGCGGATAACGTGGAGCACTGGTGCTTCGGCGGTTCGATTCCGTCGGTGGGTTTCCCCAGGAGGGGAACACACATGACAAGCGGCAAATACGGACTATCACGACGGAAATTACTCGGCGGCCTCGGAGCGATCGGTGTCGCTTCGACGGGCGCCGGATTGGGAACGAGTGCGTACTTCAGCGACGAGGAGTCCTTTGAGGACAACTCGCTCGAAGCCGGCCAGCTCGATCTCAATGTCGACTGGGAAGAACACTACAACTACCCACAGCTGTACGGCTTCGATAATCCGACAGAGGGGCTCGACGTCCGTCGATCGGAACCGGGAGACGACGAGGACTACGTCGGTCTTCCCAATCCCACCGATCCGCTGCTGTGGATTCACAAGGACGATCTTGGTGACTACATGACCAACACCGCGATCGAGGCATTCCCGGACCCGAACGACGACGGGCGACAGGAGATCGTGGGCGACGCGTTCGAGCACGACGTGTTCGATCCCTGCCGAGACGGCGCAGACCTGCCGGAGGATCTCGAACCGGACAGCAATGGGATCGGGCGAACCGACAACGCGGATACAAACAGCGACGGAGAGCGCCATCCCCTTGTCCACCTTGACGACGTGAAACCGGGTGACTTCGGTGAACTCACACTGAGCTACCACATCTGTGACAATCCGGGGTACGTCTGGCTCACCGGCGAACTCGTCGATGAGGACGGTGGCACCCTGACTGAACCCGAAGAGGCTGTTGACTCGGATAATACAGCCAACCTCGCCGATTACGTTCAGACCGTTTGGTGGTACGACGACGGCGACAACGTGTTCAACCGCACGGACTGCGAGGGCGTTCTCTACATGACCAATCACAGCGCGAATGACCCCTCGACGCTGTACAAGGTGGAACTCGCCGTCGACAACGGGATCGCAACAGCAACGACAGACAAACTGGTGGATCTTGGTGATAACGACAAAAATGCGGATGATCTCGACTTCGCGAAGACCCACATTGCGGCTTCGACTGACGGGGCGACGATCTACGCGGTTGCGGAGTCCGGTGAGGGGCTGGCGAGATACGATACCGACAACGGCGACCTGGAGTATGTGCCGATCGATAGCGATGAGGCGCTTAACAAGATTACGCAGGCTGCCGTTGATACCGACGGACGGCTCTGGATCGGAAGTCATAATGACGATACGTTGTTCGAAATCGCCGACCCAGACGCAGATACCGTCGAGGTAACCGATCAGTTTGACCTGGATATCGATATTGAGGGCGCGGACAACGTGTTCGCCTCCAGTGGGCAACTGTACCTCTACACAAACGCTGACAACGCCCTCTACACTGTGAACCTCCTGACCGGAGATGTGATCGAGGTCGCCGAACTCGAAACCGGCGAAGATCTGACGGGGCTGGCGATCAGTGAGTCAGGGCGTGGTAACTTTGTCGCATCTGTGACAGAAAATACTGAAATCATCGAGTTCGATCTGGACGGGACAGTCCAGGAGCGCTACGAGTTTGACGGCGATCTCACCGATCACACCTACGGCGACCTGACAACCGGAGCACTCTGTGAACAGGAATTCACAGTCGGTGATGGAGGAACGCTTGGAGACGATCTTGATGCGCTCGAAGATGGGGTTCAGCTTGATGACCTCGGCATCAAGGAATGCTTCCAACCCGGGTTCACCCGGTATATCGGCTTCGCGTGGTGGATCCCAAGAGATGTCGAAAACGAGATTCAGGGAGACTCGCTGAGTTTCGATGTCGGATTCTATACGGAGCAGTGTCGCCACAACGACGATCCAAGTGGACCGTCGAGTGACTGACCGCAATACTCCGATTCCCGGAACAACGCCACCTAGGATCGAAGCACCTGCACTCAAACCCTGATAAAACGGATCTGCTCGGAAATAGACATTCCACCGAACACATCCAGACAACCCAACCGATATGAATCGCACACCAGTGCTGTATGCCCTCAAGAACGGCTTTGATCGGTCGTCTTTTTTCCTTTTTAGACACATGCTAAACAGCTACAATGATGCCCTGAACCGGGGTGTAGATCCAGAAGGCAGTTGTTACCTAAACGATATCAAGACAGTTCAACGAATGAATGAGACCGCGATCGCGGACTGTCGGTCAGCAGGCACCTGCGTTGAACCGGAGGGAGAGCGATGACTGACTGGGAACCGCCACTCACTCGCCGCCAACTGCTGGGAACCGCGACAGCCGGTGGACTCCTGTACGGCGGCACATCACTGCTAACGCAGGTCTCTGCGAATAAGCCGACGCACACCCACTATACGTACGCCCAAACGGAATCTGACGGGGATGACTCTGATGGAAGTAATCCATCGTTGCGGATCGCGTGGCGACAGGAGTACAACGGCGCGCTTGTGAGCGAGACTCCTGACGACGCACACAACGGGACCGACAACTGGGCTGAATCACCGATCGAGATACCCGATCGAAACGGCCCGGCGATCGACGAATCGAACATCCTTCCTGGCGACAATGGCAGTCTCCACGTCGGCCTCACTCCTGAGATCGATGACACCAACGAGACCGACGAGGTCGCCGCGTGGTTCCGTCCTCGGTTGACTGACGTGAGTGGACTTGCCAACGTCATCAAAGTCGAACTGTGGTACGACACGGGCTTTGCAGATATTGGTGGGTGTGACGGCGAGAATGGAATCGGAGACGATTCGATCAGTTCAGGAACGCTCCGAGAGGTGTTTACCGCTACCGACCTGTCCAACGGAGCACGTCTTGCCTGTCTTGAGGCGGACGAGCGGCTCTGTCTGGGGTTCACGTGGAGCCTTCCAAAGACAGTTGGGAACGACTATCAGGGCACTGGCGTCGACTTTGCCCTGGACTTCGGACTGACGTACTGTGAGGACCAAACCAGCCCCTTCAACAACGGAGACAACACATGAGCCCTCTTGGATCGGATTCATCGGGATTGAGCCGACGACAAATTCTCGGGCTTGTCGGCAGCGCCAGTGCAGCCGGCGCGTTGACCGGCGCGGCCACGGGTGCGAACCTTCTCGATCGTGAGCGTTTTGACGATAATTCGATCGTGACCGGTACGTTTGGGCTCTCACTCGATTGTGAGGGCGAAAACTGCGGCATAGATCAGCGGACGGTGGTGCTGAGTGTCTCTGATCTCACGCCCGGAGATTCGGGAGACGAGACCGTTACGATCACTGTCGAAGACAATGACGGCTGGGTGTGGCTTCGGACGGCCTGTCCCGACCCTGCGGGACTGGCGAACAATGTGGAGATACGCCTCTTGTTCGATGGCCATGTCCTCAAAGATCCAGACGGCGAGGATGTCGAGGGATCGTTATCAACGGTTCAAAAACAACTTGCCGACGGCGTCCAGCTTACCCCCGTCGGTGAAGAGTGTCTCACTGCTGACGACGAGTACGGACTACAGATCGAGTACAACCTTCCCAACGAGGTGCGTTCGACTCTCGAAAGCACAGAGACGAGTGCACGGTTCGAATTCCGCGCAGAGCAGTGTCGGCACAACGACTCGAGGATGAATCCGTTCGGCGCGTCTTCGTGCGAAGAACCGTGTCTGGAATGCGGCGAGGGTGACGGGAATAAAATCGCTCGTGCGGCCTTCGAATACGATGGCCCTGAGACGACTGTCGAGTTAGCCCAAGGGAGTACGGGCTCAAAGAACGGGAAGGGTAAACGGGCTAGTCAAGGAGATTCGGTGCTCAGTGAAACTGTTTCGTCGGGTGACACGATTACTGCTGATTTCCATGGCGAGACAAACTATGGCCCAGATATCGATTTCATCGCCGAGCAAGAGACGATCGCCTGTTTCCATATCAGCTGTTCTGCGCCATTCGGTCCGGGACTGCAGATCACAGGCGAACACGATGGGAATACCTACACACTGACTGTCGTCTCAGCAGCGGATACCGACGGAAATTCGCTCTGTTCGGTAGCTCCGTCGGCGAAAAATAGCTGTTCTGGGGGATCAAAGAAATGAATCACGCGAAGATCACCAAAACGATTGGAGTATTGCTGTTGATTGCACTGGTGGTTCCGTTCGTTATTTACGCGGCTCCGTGGGTGATCGGTGCCGATGCGAGCTACGTCGTGCTCACTGCGAGCATGACGCCAGCGATTTCTCCCGGTGACGTCGTCATCGTTGCTGAACAGGATCCCGCGACGATCGCCGAGGGTGATGTTATTACGTTTTATCGTGGAGATGAGAACACACCCACAACCCACCGCGTTATTGACGTTGAGGAAACCACCAACGGTCCCGAATTCGAAACGCAAGGGGACGCCAACGACGACCCCGATTCGGGGACCGTTTCACCTGAACAGCTCATCGGTGCGGTAATTCTCACTATCCCATTCATCGGGTACGTGACTCAGTTTGCCAGTTCGACTCTGGGGTTCGTGCTTCTCGTCGTGGTGCCGTTTGGCCTCTTGTTGATCACTGAGGCTTGGTCGATCGTGCGAAACAAAGGTTTATCGAGCGATTCCACATCGAGCGAGCGCACCAAATCAGTACCACCTGCAGATGACGATCGGCCGGCTGGAGTCGACCCACCGCATTCTCCGATAGGCGGCAGTCCAACTGACGTAGGTGGCGAGGCACCCCTCGGCGCACCCACGTACGAACCGTCTGCCGAGCAGGTGACGGTCGCTCCAACGCCCGTAGAATCAGACCAACACCAGGCCGACGACTCGGTTAATGAGCTGACAATAACCGCAACCGATCTCACGGTTTCGACACTCATACTCGGAGTCTTCGCCGGATACAATGTGTATATCGCGCTCAATGTGACGACCGCCCTGACGATCGGTGTGGCGGTCGGCAATACGATAACGTTCCTTATCGCGTTGGGAGTCCGTCTTTCGTCAATATTCTATGCGATGCAGTCACGTAGTCGGTCTGATTTAGACCACGTTACTGAGGCGCCCCACGATCGGCAGAGACCTGCAGAACAAGCTGCCGGAGAGCAGAGTCCCCAGACGACTGATGGAGGCGTCGATTTTACGGCAGGTGCTACTGAGGAGGAATCGGAGAGCAGTGAAGTCGTCGAACAGAGAGAGGACTGGGATAGAGAGGAGGCACCGAAATGAACCGCACGATGATCAGTGTGATTGCCGTAGCGGTGATTCTGTTTCTCGCTGCGTTTGGTGGGAGTGCCAGTACCGTGTCGTATCTGACTGATGGCGGTCAGACTGATATACAGTTCTCGACAAACGATTCGTTCGAACCCACCGAAGAGGCCGATCAAAGAACAGACGCCGAAGAGGGTAACCAAAACGAGAGTGAAAAAGCTGACAAAGACCTGGAGGGAGAAGATGATGACGAAGATAGAACAAAGGACGATGAAAAAGACCGCGACAAAGGTGACCAAGAGGACGGAGATGGGAGTGAAGATGGCGATGATGAAGAGAGTGAAGAGAGTGAAGATGGTGATGGCCTAGAGGGCGAAGAGAAGGATGATGAAGGGGATGACGGAAATGAGAGTGAAGAGGACGGGGAAGACAGAGAAAGCGAGGACAAAAAAGACGGCAAAGAAAATTCCGAAGAGGAAGATCAAGATCCTGACGGCGAAGATAGCGATGAGGACGACAGCGAAGACAGCGATGAGGACGACAGCGAAGACAGCGACGAGGACGACGGCGAAGATAGCGACGAGGACGATGGCGAAGATAGCGACGAGGACGATGGCGAAGATAGCGACGAGGACGATGGCGAAGATAGCGATGAGGAAGATAGCGAAGACAGCGATGAGGACGACGGCGAAGACAGTGATGAGGATGAGGGCGAAGATAGCGATGAGGACGACGGCGAAGACGAATAACTACGGTATCTGACAATCAGTTTTTCGCCATTGTTCGGGGCCCAGATTCTGATCGCACGATCGGATATGAATAGTCACCCTTCAGTCGTAAGTACAATTGCGCGTATCTTACAGCCGTCATTCTGAAGTCGCCTGCAGGTCTAGTAATTGCATGTCTCAGATGTGTGACGAGACGCAGATTCGTGCCCTGCACGACGATCTCGTATCGCTGTACGAGCCGGTCGATCGGGTAGCCGAACACGGCGCAGATCCGACCGCCGATCCGGGAGAGGGCGTCCGGCAGTTGGTGACAACAATCCTCTCACAGAACGTTGCAGATCAGAACACGACCCGCGCGGCCGAAGCGCTGTTTAACAGATATGATGACTTTGCGGCGATCGAGGCAGCCGACCACGAGGAGCTGAAAGAGACGATCCGCGTCGCCGGACTTGCCAATCAAAAAGCCCGCCGAATCCAGCGATCGCTGGCGGCGATCCGCGAAGAGACTGGTGGGGCCTACTCGCTTGCGTTCCTTGACGCAATGCCGACTGCCGAAGCGAAAGACTGGCTGACTGATATCAAAGGCGTGGGCCCGAAGACAGCCAGCGTCGTGTTAAACTTTCATTTCGGAAAGCCGACGATGGCGGTCGATACCCACGTCGAGCGGGTCTCAAAGCGGTTCGGACTCGTCTCTGAATCCGCCTCGAACGGGCGAGCACACGACATACTTGACGAACTCGTTCCAGACGAGCTAATCTATCCGCTCCATGTGCTGTTGATCCGCCACGGGCGGACGTACTGTTCAGCGCGGAGCCCAGACTGTGACAATCCCGTTTGTGAGCGATACTGCGAGTGTGAAGGCTGCGCACCGACGAGCGGAGACTGATCGAGCTGGTAATCAGTTCACAGTTCGAGTCGCCAGATCGGACGCAAATCGATCGAGGAAAGCGTCTCACGCATGGTACGCTGCGACCAGTTCGTCAAGCGCGTCGTGGTGGCTGGCGGTGTGTGGTGCGGTGAGCGGTGAGACGCTAACCGTTCCGTTGTAGACGGCGCGTCGATCGGTCCCCTCTGGGTCGGGCAAATTACCATTGCGCATTCGGCCCCAAATGTGGTCTTCGATCGAGATCACGTCACCGTCTCGTTCTGCGCCCATATCGTAGAATCCAGAAGGCTCGGTAACCGCAATTGGCGCGGATTCGCCGTCGTACAACGGTGCGTTGATGTTTAGATAGTCAACCTGCTCGAAGACGCCGCGGGAAGCCGATTGTCGAACAAAATACGCCGCAGCGTCTGTCGCGTTCCGATACTCCTCTGGCTCTATTGCTCCCGATTCCCAATCTTGATCACTGGGAATATACAGCGACACGGCGATCGCTGGCACACCGAAGTACGCCGCCTCGACAGCGGCACTAACCGTTCCTGACCGACCGAGCACGTACGAACCGAGATTCGCTCCCTTGTTACAGCCTGAGACGACTATGTCGACGTCCGGTGTCAGGGTACTCAGGCCTGCGACGACGCAGTCCGCTGGGGTGCCTTCGACTGCGTAGCCGAGGCGATGATCGTGCACACGTACTTCGTGAGACATCGACCGGCCGACGGCGCTTTGATCGTCAAGCGGGGCGACCGCAACGACGTCGCCGACCGCAGAGAGCGCATCGTAGGTGGCCGCAAACCCGACACTGTCGATACCGTCGTCGTTAGTCAAGAGAATCCGAGGATCGTCCATGTATGTCGGTTGCACGGTGGGATAAAAAACACACCGCTACCTGAAAATGAAAAATAACCCTCCATGCGGTCTCCGAAGTAAACCCGGAAGGAACACAAAGGAGCACCGAGACAATAGGAGTATGGGGCTTGGAAGCACGACAAAAAAGATTCAGTCGATCGCCGACACCGCCGAACAGATGTACCAACGGCTTAATGATCTCCGCGTGCAGGTCGAAAGCACACAACAAACGGTACAAACGACCGGCGAGAAGGTACAGACGCTCGAATCAGAGATCGTCGAACAGCGGGCAATACTCACTGCGATCGCTGAAGAACTCGATATCGACCTCGATCGAGTACAGGCCGACGCACATATTACCGAAGCTGAGACTGACGCCGAAGCTAGTAACGAATCTGACTCGAATAAATCCGACACAGACGAGATTACCGACGCTGAAGAAGACGATACTTCGGGACACACCTAAGAATATTATAAAACGACCCCGAGGCCAGCCAACGATGAGCTTCAGGGTTGCGTAACAGCTACAAAAAGTAGAAGTAAACAGTATCTAATGGTATGATTTATACTCGAAAGTATTACTAGTACCTGTAGCGAAGGTACAAGAGTCACATGGCCCTCAAACACGGTCTATACGAACGTTCAGGAGGGTTTTGTGACA
>NZ_SRSG01000021.1 GCF_005543295.1 Halalkalirubrum salinum | reverse complement strand
TAAGGAGATGCTCTTCTTCGATCTGATTGTCTGCTTGGTTTGGTTTCACACTACGTCCAAGCAGACACTTCCTCTAATCCGATGTGATCGACTGATTTTGGGAACCGCGGGACCGAACCTGTAGCTCTCTATCGCTGCGGTACACGAACCGAACGCGGACGGTTGATACGGACGCTTTACTCCCCCGTTTTGTCGTCTCGGCGAGCCACTACGATACCGCCGACGAACAGTACGGCTGCAACGACAAGCAGTCCGATCGTGACCGGTTGTTCGAAAGCGAACACTCCGACTCCCGCGACCACCGTCGCGGTCCCGTGCAGCACTGCAGTCCAGTTCACGCGGAAAATTTGGGTTCGACACGCATAACCACGCCGCTTTTCATTATGTGCGGCAAGCACTACGTTCCGCCCGGAGTCTGCAAACCGACGAGCCGCTGCGGCGCCGATCCCAGAACTCGCTCCAGTGATCAGGACGACACCGGGCGTCTCCCAATCGTGTGTCTTCACGATCGCCGATACGGGACGGCATATCTTACTGCGTCCAGTTGTTCACCGATCGACGCCGCGTTCATCAAGTGCAACCGCGATCGATCGCGAGGCGACATCAGCCGCGAATGCCTTGCTGTCGGCCTCGAGCATCTCGAGGGTGTTGTAGTGGATTGGCACGACCAGTTCGGGCCGCATCCGATCGGCAAGATCCGCGCTGGCTTCAGCATCTGAAACAACCGTTCCGCCGATGTTCGCAAGAAAGACTGACACGTCAAGCTCTGCAAATCCGTCGAGGGCATCCGAGTCGCCGGGCCAGAAGACGCGCTCGCCGCCGACAGCGATCAAGTAGCCGCAGCCGAGTCCTTTGGGGTGAACGACGGTTCCGTCGGCGTCCGCACAGGGGCCGTCAGGTTCGTTGTACGCCGGCACTGACCAGACGTCGATCGTCTCTACGGCCGTCTCGACTGCGACGTGATCGTCGTCGGTCACACGAATCACGTCGAACGGGAGCTCCGAAACTGGCGTGACGTCGCGATCGATCTCAGCAGCGTCGACCCCCTCGTAGACCACGATCGTGGCGTCCGAGTCGGCGACCTGTCCGATCGCGTCGCTGTCGTAGTGGTGGTTATGTGTGACGACGACGAGATCTGCGTCTTTCGGATACTGCCCGTCGAGCACGCCATAGCGGCCGGGATCGGTGTAGACGACGGTGCCATCTTCGGTCTCGATTCGGGCAGTTGCGTAGCCGAGCCACTCGATCGAAAGCGGGCCGTATCGAACGGTCATATCTGGTCGATCGACTCGCGTGGTGTTGAGACTTCGGAAGAACGTTGCTATTATTACGTCCGGGGCTCAGCGATAGTGATCCGATCGCGCTCGATCGAGTAGATGCCGATCGCTGGCGTCTCTCCTTCGAAGAGGTGCTCGGGGACGATCGGCATCGGAACCGGGGTGTATCCACCCGCGCGGATCGCCTTCACACCCGGATAATCCTCGATCGGTCCCGTCGGTCCGTCCCGGGTCGAAAAGACGTAGAACCGCTTGGTGTCCGGATCTCGCTGGTAGCGATACGGAAACGCCTCCGGCGGTGGGCTCGCAAGTGCGTTTGCGTCTGCCACCACGGCGCGAACTGTGTCGTCAATCTCTATGACAACTCGTGGTCCCCGTGTACCCGTTGGATCGCCAGCCACCGGACCGGCAGGGGTTCGCGTCTCGCGCCATCGAAGTGATTCCTGTGGAGATTTCACCAGTGCGTAGCCGCCTGCCTCGATCGGGATCCGATCTGGACCGGCGTAGAAGGTTCGCAGTCCCGATCGAGACGAACGAACCAACGGTGGATCGCTAACAATGGCCTCGATCTGCTCGGCAACCTCATCTGAGCCTGTCAGAAACAGGATATTTCGGTCGTGTCGATCCGCATGAACGACCCGTGAGATAATCGTCGTCGGGTCAGCGTCGGCTGGTGCGACCGGCTCGATTGCGACCGGTCCAGTCGTGAGTGTCGATCGCTCCTCTGAGACGGCCGTCGATCCGCCCGTTGGTGGCCGACCGATCGCAGCAGGACCCCGTCGCGGTCCGTCTTCGAGCGTCCAGCCGCGGTCGGCGATCGCCGAAAGCAACCCCGCGGCTGTCGCGTCCGTTCGGGAGCGTTCCATGCCTGTCAGAGGCGGCCGAAGGGAAAGTGTGTTGTGCTGGTGGTCTCTCTGGCGTGTCTCGTGTGGTTGGTACTCACAGCTGTCCTCGGCCGCCAATGTTGAAGTATCAGAACCTCAATCGAATATGCATGACTACCTTCGAGTTGGCCGACGCCGTCCAGGACGTGCTGGCGATCGATCTGGACGCGTTTCGTACGGCCGCCGAAGCTGATGGCGATGCCGTCATCGAAGAGCTTCGGGACGGAACGTTCGACAACCACCAGTCGATCATCGGCCTCGAATACGAGTTCTACGCTGTCTCAGAGGGACGCTGGCGAAACGGAGGCGGTGACGAGGCGTATTCGCTGTGTCGGGTTCCTCGTCGATTGCTCGAACTTATTGGATTCGAAAAAGAACTCGGGCTCCACAACGCCGAAATGACCACCAGCCCGCAGCCATTCAACGAACATGGACTTCGCGCACAAGAATCAGAGGTTCGCGGTCGTCTGCAGGCGGCTTTAGACTGTACAACTCCCGAGGGGATGCGACTCGTCAGTGACGGGTTGTGGACCGTCCCCCCGGCCGGCGAAACCGCCCGCAGCTACCTCACGGACAGTATCGAACACGACGGCATTCGGATCGCCACCAACATGACAGACGCCGTCCGCTATCACGCGATGGCAAACAGCGAGGCCGCGACCGAACTGTTTCGGATCGACGTGCCACACGTCTCGATCGAGGCCGATACTGTGATGCCCGAATCGCTCATCACCTCGATCCAGCCACACTACCAAGTGCAACAGGCAGAAGACCTCCCGCGATGTTTCAACTATGCGGTGCGGATCGCCGGTCCGCTCCTCGCACTCGGTGTGAACTCGCCGTTTTTCCCCGCTGATCTCTACGACGACGCACCCCCAAAAGAAATCCTTTCGATGGCACACCACGAGAATCGAATTACCATCTTCGAATCCGTCCTCAACAGTGCAACAGACTCGGACAAGGTTCGATTCCCCAGAGATCTCGACTCGATCGAAGACGCCGTCCACCGGGTAGTCGACGATGAGACGATGGTACCGATGCCGGTCGATCGCGGAGAGCGCTTCGACGACTCGTTCGCAACGCTGCGTCGCAAACACGGAACCTACTGGCGATGGGTTCGCCCGGTGTTCGACGGTGCGACGCGATCGTCGGCGAATGCCCGCATTGAGTTCCGCCCGCTTGCCGCCCAGCCAACGGTTCGGGATTCGATCGCTCTCCAGGCAGCGTTTGCCGGGCTAATGGAGGGACTAACGCGACACGACCATCCGCTTTGTACCCTCCCGTGGGAGGATGCACGCCAGAATTTCCGTGCAGCCGCCGAGGACGGCTTCGATAGCGGCCAACGAATCATCACTACCGAGGGGACAGAAACGAGCGATCCCGACGTGGTCTTTTCGGAGTTACTCGACTACGCTGAGGCCGGGCTCACCGCTGTCGGACTCTCGGAGTCCGAAGCGGGCCGGTATCTCGAGCCACTTCGCTGGCGGGTCACAAACCGGGAGACGCCTGCCTCGTGGAAGCGATCGATCGTCGCTGCTGAACTGGACGCGGGACAGTCGTTGGGTGAGGCGATTGAAACGATGCAGCGCCGCTACGTCAACGAACAACAGGAGACGCTACTCGACGGGTCCTTCGCAGACTGGACACGCCCCCCGGCGTGAACACGCGAAAACAAGCGCTTACTGCGCGACGAACCGCTCAGAGAGTCGGCCTACAGTACGTCGTCGAAGTCTTTGTAGCGGGTGATGTCGACACCCTCGTCGGTCACGACCGCGATGTTGATGCCGTTACCGGAGGCTAGGTCGCGCTCGACGGCAGATTTGACCGCTCTGGCTGCCGCGGTCTTTGCGTCTTCAACGCTGATGTCCTCCTCGTACTCCTGTTCGAGCAGGCCAAGAGCGTACTGGCTGCCAGATCCCGAGACAGTGTATTCCTCTTCTGTCGTCCCACCGAGCGGATCGAGGCTGTAGATGTGCGGCCCCTCGTCGTCGACACCGCCGAGAATTGGGCTGACGATGAAGAACGCTCCCGATCGGAGGAAGTTGCCGGTGAGCGTCGAAAGGGCTTTCATGCTCATGTGCTCGCCGCGGCGGGCCTCGTACAATCGGACCTCCGCTTTCAGCGAACTAATCAGGTTCTGGGCCGCCGAGACCGACCCGGCGATCGTGAGCGCGCCAGTCGGGTGAATCTCTTCGACCTTCTGGACGTCCTTGCTCGACACCATGTATCCCATGCTTGCGCGCATGTCTGTCGCGAGCACGACGCCGTCTTCAGCCTTGATTCCGACAGTCGTTGTCCCCGTCTTCAGCGTTTCGTCGTCCTCGGCGCTTTTTGCCCCGTTCTGTGGGAATTCACCGAGTTCGGGGCCGAAGACACGCGAGACATCGCTATCAAACTGGCCTGATCCCTCGGAGAAACCGCTGTTTGGAGTTCGCATTGTGTCTACTTACGCTCCGTCGCTGATAAATGCAACCTTTCAGGGAAAGAACCCCGATACCGGCGCTGTCGCTCAGCAGGCAGGTGCAGCAAACCAACGGCTGGCAGGATTAGTTTTTTGTCTTCTGCTCGTAGGCTCGTTCGGTCGCGTCGATCGCTCGTCTGACAGGCAGGGTAACGCCAACCCTGCGCGCGAGGACCGCGATCGGGAGCATCACGATCCCGAGCGCGACGGTCAGTTGGTACAGCGTGAACAGCGTGAGCCGGGTGGCCGATTCGATCATTCGATACCTGTCCTCCAGCCGTCCATGTATAAATACTTAGTGGAACGGCCGACCGACAGATCAGGCTGCTGTCTGGCGATTCTATTGGAGTTGTTCGAAACACAAATTCGGTTGTGAAGATCGGTGATACTCCCGAATCGATCGGATCATCGACCCACTGAATTCTCATACGTTATGAGAATCTCTCACCTGTCGTACGCCGAGATGATATCGCCGGTGGCTCCGGTCTGTGGAGTGCTGCAGACTAATTTGGTCGCTCCTTTGGCGTGTGACACGGTGTCGTGTCGCTTCGGCACTGTGAACCACAAGAAACGAGGTGCTGTGACGCGTGGATCACGTATGAGCAATTACCTCGTCGCGATGGAAGCGGCATGGTTGGTCCGAGACGTAGAGGATATTGACGATGCGATCGGCGTCGCGGTGAGCGAGGCTGGCAAGCGACTGAACCAACAGGACAAAGAGTACGTCGAAGTTGAGGTCGGTGCGACGGGCTGTCCGGCCTGTGGCGAGCCATTTGATTCGGCGTATATCGCTGCGAACACCGCGCTTGTCGGACTACTTCTTGAGATCGAGATTTTCAACGCCGACGGGGAAGAACACGCCTCACGGATCGCCAAAAGCGAGGTCGGCGGTGCGCTGCGTGACGTGCCGCTTTCTGTCATCGAAGTCATCGAAACCGAAGCCGATCCTGACGACTCCGCCTAAGTTTAAAGACAATCCTGACGACTCCGCCTAAGTTTAAAGACGACTCCCTACCGAGTGTATCCGACGACGAAACGTTTTCATATAACCCGAAGTAATCACACGGGTATGGAACTGCCGACACCACAGGATCTCCGCGAGCGTCGGAATGCGCTCGGACTCACCCAGAGCTCGCTTGCGGAGGCAGCGGGCGTTTCCCAGCCGCTCATCGCGCGAATCGAGGGCGGTGACGTCGACCCACGGCTGTCGACTCTCCGGCGAATTGTCAACGCGTTAGACGAGGCCGAAGGCGACGTTGTCCGGGCTGCGGATCTGATGAATGAGACGGTAATCGCGGTCGCACCCGACGACTCCGTCCGAGAGGCGGTCGATCGGATGGAACGAGAGGCGTACTCACAGCTGCCAGTGTTACAAAACGGCATTCCGGTCGGCTCGATCAGCCAAAGCGACGTGATCCATGCGGGCGACGACGTCAGCGAACTGCCAGTCAGCGAGGTAATGAGCGAGTCGTTCCCGACGGTCGCTCGCGACGCCACTGTCGATGAGGTTCGGAACTTACTCGACCACTACAAGGCGATCATGGTCACATCTGGCGGTGAGACGATCGGCATCATCACCGAGGCAGACCTGGCCGCACAGCTGTCGTAGGTGGGTTCTCACCCGAGACGGACCACCGGACCGTTACTCCTCGGGATGCGATCGCCACTCAGACACCTCGCTGAGCCGCTCGAAGGCTGCTCGTTCGGCAGGGCCGCCGCATTTCTCGACTGTGGTCTCGAAGTATCGAAGCCGATCGAGGAGCGCCTCGGTCTCGAAGGCGTCGACGTCGAGCCGCGAGGCGGCGACCGTTGCGTCGATCACGGCCCCAAACCCACGGTTGATGGTGGGGACGACCCGCTCGTAGACGGTTGCGGTCTCTTCGATTGGTTCAATCGTCCACGTCGTCCACTCGGTCCCGCCATCGACTCCCTGGTCGATTGCTGCGGCGGTGACCTCGACGCTTGCGGCTGCGCTTGGCAGAACCGATTCTGGTTCTTCGCGGATCGTCGCTGCAGCGTCGACGAACGCTCGTGGATCGGCGGTGAACTGTACCACCCCACCACCGCGCCGCTCGAAGTTTCGCTTCGTCCGTGTGTTGCCCCAGGTGGTCGCAGTAACGGGATCCTCGCGCGATTCGGGGGCATGCAGTCCCAGTGCAGCCATGTTCCACAACTCGTTCGGGCCGAGCGTCGCGACGATCGACTCTGTGACGCCGCGGAGCGCGACCGGCCAGCCCTTGAGATGCATCCCCGCTGGATCCTCTGCGGTCATACTGTTAGCCCCCGTTCCAGTGCGATGAACGCCGCCGCAGCCGTAAGGTCCGCTGTCGTCCCCGGGTTAATTCCCCCGTCGACAAACGTCTCCGCGAGTTGCGCTGCAGCGTCGAGATCCAGACCGATCGCCGCCGCCCGATCGCAGACGTCTCTCGCTGTCTCTGTCCCGTGATTTGTTGCGACCAGCGTATCCGGCTCCTCTGCCAAGAGCCGAAGGAACGTCCGTGCAATCCGATCGCCAACCGGCCCCTCGTCCGAGAGCAGTTCATCGGCCGCACGGAACGATCGTTCGAACCCCGTCGTCCACTCGCGGGCGTTTCCGTCGGCCGGACGGTTCGTTGTCGGCTCCGCGCTGAGTATCATAATGTCGTACAGTGTCATTTCGCGATCACGTATCGCCTCGGCGGCTGCGCCACCGCGTCGCACATCGAGAGCATCGACGTCTGCCGGTGGATCGCGAACAGCGACATCGACGCGTTCGAAGCTCCGGTAGAACGCGACCGCGTCTTCGACGGTCGTCGATTCCACGGTATCTCTCGCTCGCGTTGGCGTGAGCGCCCCGCTTGCGGCCGTCGCGACGAGCGGCACAAGCAGCAACAAACAGCCGAACTGGGTGTTCCCACCGCGTTGATTGCTCATTCCGGCGACTGCCGTCTCAAACGCGTCGCCCACGGACGCTCCCTGCTGGGCGGTCCTGAGGCCAGCTCCCGAGCCGATCGCTCCCGCGAGGAAGTGCTCGAACCGCAGGGATTCGAGATCGCGGTGGCGATCGACGTTGCCTGGTTTTGGCGTCCCGGCCACCTCAAGCAACAGCGCCAACTGGGCGTTCTCGGCTGGCGATCGATCCCGGTCCAACGTCTCGCCGGCGCTCATGCGGTCACCTCCGCGAACCATGCGTCGACCGCTGTCCGGATCGAATCGAGTCGTTCCGGCTGGCGGGTTGGCCGCCCAACGCTGACTGCATCCGCTCCGAGCCGGAGGTACTCGTAGGCAGTCTCGCGATCGCGAACGCCGTTGTTCGCAATCACGAACAGCTCGGATTTGTTGGCCACCGTGGCGATCGGTTCGGGTGAATCCATCGCATCGACGTGGAGGATCGACCCACCGGCCGATTCGACTGCCGCTGCGACGTCCCCGAGATCGACTCCCGAAACCTCCGCACGGGCTTTCACCCCAACAGTTGCGCCAATCTCTGCGGCCGCAGCGACGTATCGCTCGAGGCGATCGGTGTCTGCAAGCAGTGACTCGCCGCAGCCGATCGCGGTCAATTCCGGCTGTCGACAGTGCGCGTTCACCTCAAGGATCGCACCGTGGGATCGACAGACAGCTGCGGCCTCGCGCAGTCGATCGACCCGCGTCGTTCGGACGTTCACCCCGATCGCCGTCTCTGTCTCTGAGAGCGACCTGAGTTGGTCGTCGATGAATTTGATCGGACGCTCGGTGAGGAATTCGTTGCGATCGCGATCGACAAGTGCCGCAGATGCCGCCTGCGTTCGCTCGTCGATCGACACGCCGCCAATAAACGCACACCCGACATGATCCGCGAGTGATTGGGCCCATGCCGCGTCGGACTCACCGCTGAGACTCGCCGCAGCGAGCCGGGGAGCAAACGAGGCTCCGAAGTTGCGGTCGGTCATTGGGTGTGGACCTCTGTGAGTGCCGTCTCGACAGCCGTCGCGACCCGCTCGCTGTCGGCGTCGGTTTCAATCTGCGTATCAGTTCGCACGATTGGTCGATCAAGCGTCGTTCGGTCCTCACGATCGAGTACAAACGCGTCCGCGAATGGATACTGGTCGGCGACGCCGGCCGTTGAGGGCTCTGCGCCGATTCCGGCCAGTAGCTCCGCGGCCGGCCCTGAGAATACTTCCTCTTCGACAAACGGTGAAACAACAACCACCGGCGTCGATTCGAGCGCCGCCTGCATGCCAGGGATTGCGAGCATCGGGCCGATACTCGTCACTGGGTTCGAGGGGCCGATCACCACCGGATCTGCGAGCGCATCGCGCACTGACTGTGTCATCGCTGCGTCATCAGCACCTTTGTACGTGACATCGAGGACTTCCGGTTCAGCCCGGTTTGCAACCCAGTACTCCTGAAAGTGGATCACGCCGTCTGGCGTGTGGATCATCGTCGCAACTGGATCGTCGCTCATCGGCACGAGATCGATCGTCAGCCCGAACGCGTCCGCTAAGGTCCGGGTTGTCTCGGAGAGGGTGTGGCCCTCATCGAGGAGGCTGGTTCGTGTGATGTGGACCGCTCGATCGCGGTCGCCGATCGTCATGAACTCCGCGATCCCCGAAAAGCGTCGCCATCGGGCGAGGTCGCGACCCGCGGTCTGTGCGGCTGCGTCGAGATATCGCGGCCCGCCAGCGAGCCCCGCCGCCTCGGCAATTGCGAACAGCTCTTCGTTCGTTTCGTGGGTATCTCCGTCGATTCCCCACCATGTGTCGCGATCCAATACGCCGCCGCGATCGAACAGCACCGTGTCGATGTCCGGACAGACAAGGAGTCCACCGAGTTCGATGTCATCGCCGGTGTTAGCGACAACCGTGATCTCCGCCGGCTCAAAGACGGACTCCGCACCCGACAGGAGCTTTGGGGTGCCCGTCCCGCCAGCGAGAAACGTAACCATAGCTGCCTTTTGTGGCCCCTGGATTTGTATCCTACCTTCGCAGCTGCCCGTACTTCCGAGGTTTACGGTTGCATCCAGCCGAGACCCCACGGTATTTGTCTCCGGCCCTCAGAGACCCGGTATGAACCGGACGCGCCGATCGATCCTCCGGGCGCTCGAAGCCGGTCCCGCATCGGGTCCTGATCTCGCAGCCGCGGCCGATATTTCGCGCGCTGCGGTCTGGAAACACGTCGAAGCGCTCCGCCAGCAGGGATTTTCGATCGACAGCACGGCCGATGGGTACGTCGTGACCGACACCCCAGAATACGGCTCCACAGCGGCGATCGAATACGGCCGTACCGCGCCGTACCAGGTGCGCTATTACGACGAACTCTCCAGTACGAACCAACGCGCTCGCGAACTCGCCGCGGAAGGGGCCGAGAACATCGCCGTGGTTGCCGGTCGACAGACTAACAGTCGGGGCCGACTCGATCGACCCTGGCAGTCGCCTGACGGCGCGGTCTCGCTGTCGATCCTCTTGCGGCCCGATCGTCCCCCGGCACACGCGCCGCTGTTTACCCTCGCGGCCGCAGTGGCGACCGTCGACGTCGCACGCTCACTCGGCGTTGACGCCGCAATCAAATGGCCAAACGACGTGATCGTTCCCGAGAATCCCGACGCAGGCTACGGCGGCCGAAAGCTCTGTGGCATCCTCACAGAAATGGAAGGTGAGGCCGATCGCATCTCCTGGCTTGTCGTTGGGATTGGACTGAACGCCGACATAGACGCGGCTGAGCTTCCCGACAACGCGACGAGTATTCGGTCGGAGATCGACGGACCGGTCGATCGGGGTGAGACTGTTCGGGCGATGCTTGCGGCGTTTGATCAACAGATTACTACTCTCGACTCAGTGTTGGACGCGTGGCGCGATCGATCGGTCACGCTCGGCATGCCTGTCCGCGTCGAGACCCACACCGACACTATCACTGGAATCGCCGAAGACATCGTCATGCCCGGGGCATTACAGATTGATACTGGTGAGGGCATCGAGACCGTCCACGCGGGCGACTGTGAACACCTCCGGCCGAACGATCGGCACAACGATAGCCTGTGACTCTTGGGACGCCTGCCGTTTTCACTTGTTGGTCTCGATAGCCTCGGCTCAATCCGACTGGACCTCGCCGGTCGCGCTTGGCACCGCGGCAGCGCCGTTGCCATCGACACGAACAGTCAAGACGGGCACGTTTGCGCTTCGGACGACTTTTTCCGTCACACTACCCAAAAGCAGTCTGTCGATCCCACCGCGGCCGTGTGTCCCCATAACGATCAGGTCACAATTAGCTTCTTCTGCGTACGTGACGATTTGCTTGCTCGGGGCACCGTCGACGATCGCTGATTCGACGTCGAGCCCGGCGTCAGCTGCGAGCTCTCGGACCGAGTCGACGGCGCTCTCGGCGTCCGATCGGAGTAATTCGTCAACGCCCTCCCAGGATGACTCCATCGGCAAGCCCGCGTATCTCGCGGTGTTGACGACGTACACGGTGTGCAGCGTCGCCTTGTGGACGACGGCCAGATCTATGGCGTGCTCGACTGCCCGCCGCCCTTCGTCGGATCCGTCCGTCGGGACCAGAATCCGATCGTATAGTGGCATGATATCTCATGACACGGTTTGGTCGCAGCCGACTTAACTCTTCGCGCGACGGTGGTAACAACTAATCGACGTCTCCACCACGGTTGAACTGGCCTACCGGAGCCGAGCGATCGTTCGATCGCCCTGTTCTTCGATTTGCACAAGGCCGTCATCCACAAGATCCGAGAGAATCCCTCGAAGCCACTCTCTGCCGTGTTCACCGTCGGGAGTGTAGTCAACACGAATCCGATGTCCAAGCGTATCTAACTCCATTGTGTCGTGTTCACCGAGCAGCCGAACCACACGGCCGCGGAACTGTCGACGGCTCCCTTCGAAGCTCGGCTGTGTGGGGACGTCGGGTGCGGTGAAATCGCCGGTCTGGTAGGCGTGACACCACTCGCGCCACGGACAGCCTGCCTCGTCACATCGCGGCGTCTTCCCACAGGCGACACCGCCGAGCTCCATGATCGCATTGTTCCATACGCGCGACTTGCCTGTGGGCATCAGGTCTGCTGCGGCCTGTTCAAACGCTGCGTCCGAGTCCTCGACACCGAACGCGCGGTACAACACCCGCTTTACGTTCGTGTCGACGACCGCGTTGCCGTTGTTGAACGCGAAGGATGCCACTGCGTTAGCAGTGTACGGTCCGACGCCCATCAGCGATTGTAGCTCCTCGGGCGATCGCGGAAACTCGCCGTCGAACTCCTCGAGTACTTGTTGGGCAGCCTCATGCAGGTACTTTGCGCGATTGTTGTACCCGAGGCTGTGATCGCTCCAGAAGGCGACGACCGCCGATCGATCGGCCGCCGCAAGCGCCTCGATGGTCGGCCACTCATCCAGAAAGTCTTTCCAGGCGGAGACGACGCGATCGAGCTGGGTTTGTTGGCTCATCACCTCTGAGACGAGGATTGCATATGGGTCGTCGGTCTCACGCCACGGATATTCACGATGATCGGCTTCGTACCACTTGATCAGCGCTCGTTGTACGGCCGACTGATCTGACGGGAGGGGCGACTGCTCCGACTCGTCTGCCATTAAGAGCGGTACCGGCTCGGTCGGTTTAGGCGTGCTGATCAGTCTCGTTCCACAAGCCGTTTGCGTCCCGGCGCGTATCCCCAGCTATGGGATTGGACGAACTCAACGACGATGTACAGGACGCATACTCAGCGCTCGACGATGAACTGAGCGTTGACCTCGATCGGGAGACAAAGACGGAACTCGCGATGCTTCAGGCAGTGTTCGACCACGAGGGGCCCGACGATATCGTCGCGCGGGCGATTCACCAGCTCTTCCGACTGTCGGTCGACACGGCCGATCTCGACTTTCACCTCCGAACGACCTACGACGTAACTTACGACGAATATCTCGCAGGAATGACCTACGAGGAGATGACCGGCGGATCGAATCTTCCCTCGCTCGACGAAAACAATCGATACCGGATGTGAGCCCTCTCGACAGCGATCGGTCGAGATCTGTCACTTACTGTGATCGCGCTCACTCACACGGCATCATCGATCGCCGCGAGAAGCAACTGCGCGCCGAGGTTGATCTCACGCGCGGTCACGTCGAGGGGCGGTAACACTCTGATCACGTTGTGTCCACAGGACAAAACCAGCAGTCCGCGTTGTAAGGCTGCCTTTTGCACGGTGTCGCGGCGTTCTTTCGAGTCAAACTCTACGGCGAGCATCAACCCCTTCCCGCGGACGTCGGTCACGCCCGGTGGAGCAGCGTCTTCGAAGTGCTCGCGGAACTGCCGCCCGCGATCGACCGCGTTTGACAGCAGGTCGTGCTCCTCTATCGCGTCGATCGTCAATGCGCCCTGCAGTGAGGCGATGATGTCGCCGGCACCCCACGTCGAAGACAGCCGGCTTCGCTCTTCTGGGAATACGTCCGATCGTGAGATTGTCGCGCCGACGCGCAGCGCCTTTGCAGACGTGATCACATCCGGCTCAATCGGGTAGTGGTCTGCACCCCACATCTTTCCGGTCCGACCCAGCCCCGACTGAATCTCGTCAGCGATCAGCGTGATGTCGTGTTCATCAACGAGCGCGGCGATCTCGCTCATGAAGGTCTCACTTGGGAACCGGTAGCCGCCTTCGCCCTGTATCGGCTCCATAATGATGTAGGCGACCTCCTCGGGATTGATGTACCCGCGCTCTGGATCAAGTTTTCGACGGAGCCTCGACTCCCCGCCAGCAAAAAAGCCACACGAACACGTTTCGGCGCTACAGTTTCGGTCCTCACAGAAGGGAACGTCCTGAACGGATGGAATCTCCGGGAATCGTCGGCGATAGACTTCCTTCGATCGGTTCAACGACAGTGCGCCGAGGGTTCGTCCATGAAACGCACCCTCGAACGTGAGTGCGTACTTCGCGCCGCCGCTTTCATCGTAGGCGATCTTGATCGCGTTCTCAACAGCCTCCGCGCCGGAGTTCGACAGAAACACTGTGTCCATGTCATATGCGTCGGTGATATCGACGAGTCGCTGCATGAGCGCGGTTGGTCCCGGGAGCGGGTTGTCTTCGGGCGGCTGACCACTCGATACGTAGAAGTCCTGCCCAGCAATTTTTAGTGGATCAACCAGATCGAATTCCCTGAGGCGATCCATGATCTTTGGGTTATTGTAGCCCAGCGGCGCAGCAGCGACGTGGCTCGTGAAATCTAAGAGCACGTTCCCGTCGATGTCGGTACAAAACGGCCCTTCCGCGTCGCCAGAGAGATCCCAGACAAACTCGTAGACGTACGTACTCGGCGCGGCGACCGATCCGTGGCTTTCGACCCATTTCGATGCCTTTTCGCCCGGTATCGATCGGACTGATGGCTCCGCCGTCTCTCGGTTCATGTCTCCGCTACAGCCGCAGGCGTGATAAATTGTTATATCTGCTTACGCCTTGAACAAATATTGCGTGACCGGGTGTGTCGATCGACAGCTACTCTGCGATCAGCGCGTCGATATATTGTGCTTCCCACTCTGTGCGTGCCTCAATTTCTCGGCGACCGCGCCGCGTCATAATATACTTATTCGTCCGCCGGTCTTGTTCTCCCTTCTCGACTAACCCTTTGTTTACGAGGGTATCGAGGTTTGGATACAGTCGCCCGTGGTGAATCTCTTTTTCGTAATACTCTTCAAGCTCTTCTTTGATCGCTAGTCCGTGCGGTTCCTCAAGCCCAGCAATCACGTACAAGAGATCCCGCTGAAACCCTGTCAAGTCGTGCATCGGTAATATCCGCTTATTCGTTAGATCCGCATATTATTAAGTATATCGAACCAACTATATGTCACGACAGACCGTCTGTGGGTGATGATTTCGATCGGTTTCAGAAGTTAATGTATCAATACTGGAAAGTACTAAAAGCTGAATTGATTATCAACATGATTCTCAGGTGTGTCGACAGCTATTCAGTAGTCGCTATTATTATGTTGACGCCACTCGTACGCTAAGACATGCCTGAAGAAACCCTGTTTGTCACTGAATCTGACGAAGATCGTGAGACGATCGCTGCCTATCTTCGAACGGTCGCCGACAAGCTCGACTCCGGCGAGCCGATTACACTTAGCGCAGGCAACGAAGACGTCACGCTCGAGATCCCTGCACGACCCACGTTCGAGGTTAAAGCCGAGCGTGAAACTGGCTCGTCGGGCGCGGAACTCTCTGTTGAGTTTGAACTCGAATGGGACGAAAATGGAGACGGTGAACCGACACGCGGTGGATCGCTCTCTATCGAATAGGTACTTGAAAAGGAAAGCAAGCCACGCGAAACTCGCGTGGATGCTTGCCGCCCTGAATTGGTCCCCGCTGACGCTTCGGCCCTCCAGATCGAAGCGTCAATTGGTCATATCTGAGCAATTGTATTAAACGTAACGGGTTTTACGAACTGCACAGTCAAATTGTCACCGATACAGTAACTACACTTGTCTGTACTCACATGTGTTCCTCTTCGAGCACCCATCCAAGGGCACGCTTGTAGTGGGTAAACATCGCTTTGACGCCTTCGTGGCTCATCTCTTCGTCTGCTAACTCTTCGGCGAGGAACTCGTATTGCGCTCGAATTTCGGATTCGTCTCGCATATTCGCTATTCGTATTCGAGGCCGATATGTGCTCGGACAGCGTTGGGATGGTGACTACTCCCACGACTGAAGTCGTAGGCTTTCTCTTCAAGCCCCTGTAAACTCCGACAGAAGTTTGCGATCCGTGAAGGACCAACCTAACACTCATGATCAACCGTTCGGAATCTCGTGGCGAAATCTGCCATATTCGGCCGTTTCACTGCCTCTATTGGTCGCCGTATGCTAACTCATCTCAGGATAATACTATAACCCTCCAGACGTTACTCTTGTTCGCCTATGAAAAAACAGGAGCTCATTCACCTGCACGGTCTTCTTTCGGAAGTACGAAACCAGTGCGAAGCGTGGGAAGGCGAATTCGACCTGACCGCATACGAGACAATGGGAGTAAAGCCGACATCGATCCACAAATCGAAAACAGACCACAAAGCTGCCGTGTTTAAACTCGCAGAAGGAATTACCGGATCAATGGAGGAGGCATACTCCGAAGCCGAACCCGTTGCCCCGACTGCGGACTAAAATTTCTACGACATCCCCAAGTGCCACGTATTCTCGAGCGATAGCGCTAGCATGCGTCGGGTTGTAAAACGCGCTGGTGTGTGGTCTGTGTGGTCTGCTCAGGAAGTAGCCGTTCGACTATAGTAACGTTTGCAACTCTTTGCACCAAGCACCTCGAAAAGAAGTCTAAGAGAGAGTGAATCAGCGGTTCTTAAATCGAAGTGAGAACATCATTGCAAACGCTACTATAGCTCACTCAATCATATCGTCGACATCTGGGAGCATATCGTCATCCGCTGGTTCGGATGCCTCATCAGATTGCTCGTCAGCGTTGTCGTCTTTGTCATCCGGGATTTCTTCGACCAATAATACCTTCAGCGGAATATTGTGCAGTCGCTGGCCGATCTCTTTTCGGGCGATCCGTAAAGCGTGCTCATCGCGCTCGACATTGAACACCGTCATCTCGAGTTCCAACGCAACGAGTGCCTCGTCCGCGGCGATGAACGCCGGCGGGAGCTCCTCGCCGCCGGGGGTCGTTCGTGAGCCCATGGTTATTTCAACGTAGTTCAAATCTGGGTTGAGCATTTCGCCGGTCTTCGAAATTGCGATGCGGACGGCCTCGTCCGTGGTCTCCACGTCGTACACCGGCACGGCTGCTTCTACGACGACTCGGCAGTCCATTGTGCTTATAGATATCACACCAACTGGTATGAAACTTCTCCCGTTCGGCTCAACTAACGAACCTCATATGTGTGGCTGCCTTGGAGCCAGTCACTCCCCGCCGTTGCGAAGGTGGTGGAACACGTACGTCTGTACGTAGCCGGCGTATTTGCCGCCGAAGCGATCGCGAATCGATCTCGAGGTTTCTGCGTAGCTACCACACGCACAGTCAGGATAGTAGTCGGCGATCGCCGTCTGGATCCACGTATCGAGCGGAACCGGTTCGGTAAACCCAAGCGAGAACAACAACACGCAGTCGGCGACCTTCTCGCCGACCCCGACGAACTGCGTGAGGTACTCGCGAGCATCCTCGTAGGGGAGCGACGCGGCGTCCCGCGGATCGGCCTCCCCTCCGGCGACCATCTCGGCAGTTCGTTGGATGTACGGAGCTCGATAGCCAAGGCTGAGGCCGCGTAGTTCGGCCTCAGTTCTGGCGGCGATCGACTCGGGCGTCGGGTAGGCGTAATACGTCTGTCCGTCCATTTCGACGGCCATTCCGTACGTCTCTCTGAGCGATCGCTGCATGCCGTGGATTCGCGATACGCGCATTTGCGCCGAGCAAATGAACGAAATCAGACTTGGGAACGCGGGATCGCGGACGAGCCGCATGCCGGGGTACCGATCGAACGCGCGCGTGATCATCGGATCAGCCGGAACCGCCCTCTCGATCGCGTCCAGATCGTCGTCTAACCGGAGAATATGGGTGAGTATCGAAACCGCGTCTGTCGTCGACTCCCACTCGAGTCGATCGTGGTGTTGGCGGACGCGAACGACGGCTGGCTCCTCGGTGACGCCGTGAATTGGCGAAACGACTGTCTCGTACCACGCGGTCCCACCATGGACGTCAGATTCGGTGTACATCTGGCCATCTGGGCGATCCCAGAGGTAGCTCTGACCACTTTCGACCGTTGACTGCAGATCAAAGTCGCCAGCCAGCTCGTCGATCAGGATCTCCCCGCATTCCATCGTTTGGTTTCAAGTGTTCTTGACGTATTCGGCTTTCGAAATCGGTGTTGAGGGCCTGTATCGGCTCACTCGGTTGCGGCCCGCCCGATCGCCCCTGCGAGTACACTCGCCGCGGCCGTACAGTCCGCCCAGTCGGTGTATTCACGGGGATTGTGTGAGATGCCGTCTCGCGACGGCGCAAACAACAACGCTGCGTCGGTCACGTCTGCAATGTACATCGTGTCGTGGGCCGCCCCAGAATGGAGGTCGATCGCACCAATCTCCAGTGCCTCCGCGGCATCGTGGGCGAAGGTCCGGAGGCGATCGCTCATCGGCCGCGGCTGGAGGTCAAACGGACGTTCGATCGCTGTTTCGACGCCGCGTTCGCGCTCGATTTGATCCAGCGTTTCCTTCGTCGTCTCGACCAACGACTCTATTGACGCGTACCGCACGTCGCGGATGTCGACGCCAAGTGAGACTTCCCCGGGGACAACGTTCGTCGCATTCGGCGACACAGACAACGATCCGACTGTGCCAACTGCGGATTCGCTTTCGTCGGCGACGAGTTGGTTCGCTGCGGACTCGACGGCCAACACCACTTCAGCGGCCGCTGCAAGTGCGTCGGTTCGATCGCCCATCGGCGTCGCGCCGGCGTGGTTCGCCTCACCAGCGATCGACACGTGACAGTGAGCGATTCCGGTAATCGTCGTCACAACGCCAACTGGTACGTCGGCCGTTTCGAGCACGGTATCCTGTTCAACGTGAAGTTCGAACCACCCATCCCACCCCGCTGGGTCAATGAGCCCTGTCCCGTCGTAACCAATTTCTGTCAACGCCTCTCGGAGGGTCGTCCCTTCGTGGTCGGTCAGCGCCAGTGCCCCCTCGACGGAGCGATCGCCCACGGCAACAGACGAACCGAGCAACCCGTCGCTGAAGCGTTGGCCTTCTTCTTCGGTGAACGAGACCACATCGATCGGACGGGCTGGCTCAATCTCTGCGTCCTGTAGCGTTCGCACCGCCTCAAGCGCTGCGTAGACACCGAGCGGGCCGTCGAAGATCCCGCCCTCGGGTACCGAATCCAAATGGCTCCCCGCCGCGATCGGGTCGGCGTCCGGATCTGTGGAGTCGGGACACCACCGTCCAGTGATGTTGCCGATCGCATCGATCGTGACGTCGAGGCCGGCGTCGTCGAGCCGCGAGACAAAATAGTCGCGGGCCGATTTATTCGCCGGTGTCCCCGCGAGGACGGTTCGGCCGCGACCCGATTCTGCTTCGATCGCGCCGAACGACGCGGTGGTCTCGATGTCGGTTTTGAGTCGATCGTGGTCCGCCTGTAGTGAAGAGAGCGCGTCCATACGGTCCCAATAGCGGCCAGGATTATTGGTGTTCGCGTGTCGGCACTCGTCGATCGCGCAGTGCTGATCAGGTGGTCGATGGCCACTCAGCGATCGCTCTGTGCGGATTAGCTGTTTGATGGCCACTCAGCGACTGCGTCGTCGCGTGAGTTCGGCGAGTCGGTCGGCGATCGCTCGATCGAAGCCTTCCTCGGTACAGCGCCATTTCCAATTGCCCTCGAGGCTTCCAGGCGTGTTGTACCGTGCCTCCGAGCCCAAGCCGAGCAGGTCCCACATCGGTGTGATCGCGATCACGGCCGCAGAGTCCCATACCGCGTCGATCATCGACCACGCGATATCGTTCCCCCCCGTGCCAAGATTGTAGTGCAGACACTCTCGCTGTCTGGCCCCGAGCGTCTCATAGTAGCCGACGACGGTGTTCGTGTCGTGTGTCGAGGTGTAAGCGACGACGTTCTCGGGGTATTCGATCGGCTGGTGCATGGACCCCTGTTGACACCAATCGGCGTACAACGGAACGCGCATTCCGGGCAGATCGAACTGATCCATCAGCGCGAACAGTTCTTCGTCGGGGAAGCCGAGATCTTCGGCAATAAACGGCACGCGACCGAGTTCGTCTGCAACCGTCTCGAAGAAGGCTGCGCCGGGGCCATCGCGCCACTCGCCGTCGCCGGCGTTGTCCGACGCTGCTGGAATCGCCCAATACTCGTGAAAACCCTGGAAGTGGTCCAGACGGGTAACGTCGACGAGGTCGAACAGCCGCCGGATGCGATCGAGCCACCAACCGTACTCCGATTCTGCCAGCCGATCCCAGTCGTACAACGGATTTCCCCATCGCTGGCCGTCGTCGCCGGGATTCGGCGGCACACCGGCCACAGCGGTCGGTTGGTTGTTTTCGTCGAGTTGGAATGCCGCTGGATTCGCCCACACATCCACACTGTCGAGGCCGACGTAAATCGGGACGTCTCCGACGAACTCGATCCCGCGATCGGCCGCGTACTCGCGAAGCGCCGCCCACTGACGGTCAAACCAGTACTGTGTCACGATGTGATAGCGGCGCTCCGCGGCGAGTTCCTCGCGTGCGTCCTCCATTGCCCCCTGGAAGCGGAGTCGATATTCCTCGGGCCACTCGGGCCAGGGTTGGCTGTCGAAGCGCGATTTGAGTACCATGTACGTCGCGTACTCGTCGACCCACTGGTTCTCCTCGACGAACGCATCGATTGCGTTCAGTTCGTCCTCGCTAGCCGCCTCGTCGAACCGTGATACTGCGCTGGCGAGCAGTGGCTCTTTGTAGGCTTCTACGGCATCGTAGTCAACGCTATGGGGATCGAACTCCGGAGATCCGAGTTCGTCGTTCTCGAGCCATCCTCGCTCGACGAGGTCGTGGAGATCGATGAAAAGCGGGTTGCCCGCGAACGCGGAATACGACTGGTACGGGGAGTTTCCTAACCCTGGATCCGTAGGTCCGAGCGGGCAGAACTGCCAGTAGGTTTGGTCGGCTAACGCCAGAAAGTCGACGAACGACCGTGCGCCTGCACCGAGATCGCCGATACCGTGCTCGCTCGGCAATGAGGCTACGTGCAAAAATATACCGCTCGATCGAGTGAATGCCATACAGGCCCCACGTGGCGCAGTATTGTCAAACCTTCCGATCGAACGACACACATCCACGGGCGCGATCGCTCGGGAGAGTAGAAAACACCCGGAGGGCCACTGTGTAGCCGACCGGGCGCGTAGCCGGGTGACCCGGGCAAAGTCACCCAGCGATCGACGGTCCGGGCAGAACCGTCGAGGCGGCCGCTTAGGTAGTCCAAACGACCTAAATGCCGGTATGTCAGAGGCACCCCGGCAAATATATAATTACAGGCCACCCTCTTGAATCCACCTGTTATTCGATTGTCACTCATATGCTCACGGTCTGCGTTCCGTCGATCGGATTCGGCCGGTGTGTAGACCTCACCGACTGACCGCGTCGGCAACCCGCTCGATCGGATGGGCTGGCTTTTCGGTCGCGCCCGGCTTGTCGACGAGTTGGGTTCGACACGATGCACCGGGAGCAACGACCTCATCGCCTTCACTCGCATCAACCTGATCGTACAGGATTGATCCGATCGCGCGGCTCATCTCGCGGTGTTCGGCCTCGTAGCCGAACGAGCCAGCCATGCCACAACAGGTCGAATCGAGGGGATCGACCGCGTAGCCCGCCCGTCTGAGCACACCGACGGCGTGGTGATCCTTCTTTGTCGACTTCTGGTGGCAGTGGCCGTGGTAGGTGAGGGATCGATCGGCTGCCGAGGCGTCAAAGCTAATGTGCTCGTCGAGTCGGAAGGCGTCAACATACTCCAACACGCCGTAGCTGTTCGCCGCCAGTGCCGTGACGTCGGCACCAGAGAGGAGATCGAGATAATCTGACTGAAACATGACCGCATCTGAGGGCTCGTTGACGACGATATCGTAGCCATCCTCAACGAGTGGTGCGAGAATGTCGACGTTCCGACGGGCGGTTTCTTTTGCGATATCGATGAAGCCCTTCGAGTATGGGGGGCGACCCGAATCGGTGATTCGTTCGTTGGGCAGCCGTACGTGCACGTCGGCTGCTTCGAGCACCCGCACCGCTGCCTTGCCTGCCACCGGTCGGTTGTAGTTCGTATACGTATCGGGGAACAGGACCACACTGCGGCGGGCATCCTCGCGATCGATCGCCGCGCCGCCGCGCGCGTCGAACCAGTCGATGAATGTTTTCCGGTGGAACTCCGGCAGCGTGCGGTCTGCCGCGATACCAACCGTCTTTTCGATGATCGCCCGCGAGCCGGGCAGCTTTGGGGCGGCGTTGGCGATCGGCGCAAACGTGCTCCCGAGCCCTGCTAGCGTGTCAAAATTCGCGAACAACTTATCACGGAGCGACGATCCGTGTTCTTCGTGGTGGGCGTGGGTTACCTCCGCTTTCAGCTTCGCCATGTCGACGCCGCTCGGGCAGTCTTTCATACAGCCCTTACAGCTCACACAGAGATCGAGCACCTCCGATTTGAACTCCTCAGACAGTAGCTCTTCTTCGGGGAGTTCGCCGCTCATCGCCTGTCGGAGCATGTTCGCGCGCCCGCGAGTTGATTGGATCTCCTCGTGGCTCGCCCGGTAGGTCGGACACATTACCCCGCCGACGGTGTCCTGATCGCCTCGACATCCGCCGCAGCCGTGACACAGCTCGGCCATTCCCTGGTAGGCGTTTTCGTTCTCCCAGTTGAGTGCGGTGTCGAAGCCCGTGTCGAACTCGTAGTCTGGATCGAACCGGAGATTTTCGGCCATCTCGTGGTCGCCGCAGACGTTCCCCGGGTTGAGAATCCAGTCGGGATCGTACGCGCGTTTGAACTCACGAAACGCTTCCCAGAGCTCGTCGCCGTAGAGCTTGCGGTTCCACTGGGTTCGCGCGCGGCCGTCGCCGTGTTCGCCCGAAACGGATCCGCCGTACTTGACGACGAGGTCTGTCACCGCGTCGGCGATCGACTCGAACGTTTCGACCCCCTCGGCTGTCTTCGTGTTCACAAGCGGACGGATGTGTAACACGCCCGGCCCCGCGTGGGCGTAGTAGCTCGCAAATGTATCGTGGCCATCCAACACGTCTTGGAACTCCGAGACGTACGCCGGGAGATTCTCCGCGGGAATCGCCGTGTCTTCGATGTAGGCAATATGTTTCTCGTCGCTCGTCCGTGATAGAAGAATTGGGAGCCCGGACTTTCGCATCTTCCAGAACTTCGCTTTCGTCTCCTCGTCGTAGGCCTCCATCGCGTCGATCGCGACGATCGCGTCGTCGGTTCGCTCGGCGGCCCGCTCGCCAGGAGTTCCGGCTGGATCGACCGACGGCACCCGATCGGCCAACAGATCTGCGACCTGCTGTCTGCCGTGCTCTGCATCGTCGGCGTAGAACTCAACGAGCAACACCGAATCGGTATTTTCGGGCAGAAGCGACACAACGTCTTCGAACTCCGCTGTGTCGGCTGCAAGTCCCAACAGTACGTCGTCCATCACCTCAACAGCCGCGGGGTCGTGTTCGAGGATCGGCGCGACGTCAGAGAGCGCGTCGATGATGTCTGGATACGTCAAGAGTGCGACAGCGGTTGTCTCCGGAACCGGCTCCAACGAGACCGTTGCCTCGGTGACGATCGCGAGCGTTCCCTCGCTGCCGGCGAGCAATCGCGCGAGGTTAACGGTCCCTGGTTGGCTGTCGGGGTCGATCCCGGAGTTGTCCGGAAGTCGTTTTTTCCCTTCGAGTTCGTCGAGTAGCATGTCGAAGTTGTATCCCGAGACGTTCCGTTTGAGATCGGGGTATCGATCGCGTATCTCCTCGGCGTGGTCGTCGACGACCGACACCACCGCGGCGTAGATCCGCGGCAACAGCGAATCGGCGTCGGGATCGGCCGCTTCGCGGATCGTTTCGATATCGGTCTCGCCGAACTCGGTGACCGTCCCGTCAGCCAGGACTGCTTCGACGGACTCGACGTAGTAGTCGGTCTTGCCGTATTTTAGTGAGTGCGCGCCGGTAGAGTTGTTCCCTATTGCCCCACCGATGGCACTTCTGTCGCCCCACGCGGGATCAGGAGCGAACTTCAGCCCGTGGGGACCGAGTTCGGCGTTGAGCTCGCCGAGTCGAGTCCCGGCCTCGGCGGTTGCGGTCGCGCTGTCGGGATCGATGTCGACGACGGAATCCATATAGCGGGTAAAATCGAGTACGACAGCCTCGCTGACGGTCTGCCCCGCGAGACTCGTTCCGCCGCCGCGCGGCAATACTGGGATCTCTCGTTCAGCGCAGTAGGCGACAACGTTCGAGACGTCGGCGGTCGACTTGGGCATGACGACGCCGATCGGGGTCGCCTCGTACGCCGAGGCGTCTGTCGCGTACAGCTGTTTACTGTAGCTGTCGAAGCGAACGTCGCCGTCGACGCGCGCTTCGAGCGCAGCCACGAGGTCCGGGCGATCGACCTGCTCGCTCACGTAGTTGTACGATCCGTCACCGTCCGACGGATCCGTGTCCGCCGGGATGCTCGGTGATGACATAGCTCCCTGTTGGACAGGTCGTACATAAATTCTCCTGGTCGCTCTTCAGACGTGAGAATGTCAGTACTTCTACCGGGATACGTTTGTCAACTGTCGTGCCGCCAGACATCTATCTCGGCGATATCGACGATCGTGATCGCAACCTGTCGCTTTCGTCTGACGTCCGTCATCTGACCACGAACCCTTATTAGCTAACGCTTCGACCACATGTGTATGAGTGAATCTGTGGACGAGATTACGGCGCTGGTCGGCCGTGAAGTGTACTCAAACAATGGGGTATTCGTCGGTGAAATTGAGGACGTCCGATTGAATCTTGATCAACAGTCAGTCACTGGCCTCGCGCTCGGAGAACTAAACAGTGAACTTTTCGCAGGCACAGTCCAACCCGAAAACGGTGTTATCCTCCCGTACCGATGGGTCCGGGCAGTCGGAGACGTGGTCCTCGTTAACGATATTATCGAACGATTGAAAGAGCCTGACGAGACCGAAGAAGTCGTCGCCTGAGCAGGTCGTACCGTCAAGAGCCGTTTGTCGACTCCGTCGATCCATCGGCACCCATCGCCACGAAGAGCTTTCGTCTAACCGCCTCTTCGGTGAGCGAAAGCAGTGTATCCCGGTTGTCTTCGCTCGTTTCGATACCCGTGAAGATCCCAAGCGGAATTTCGACACTACCCTGCGTCGAGTGGCCGGCCGCTTCGCCAATGCCATCGAATGCATCCTCGAGCACGTTGCCAATGTTGATGCGGATGTCCTTCGATCGCGCCGCGACGTAAATTGTGTCGTCAGCAATTCCAAACACTGCGGACGTCGTAATTCCCTCAAGATTGAGCAGGTGTTGGGCTGCTTGGTTCAGGGCTTCACGGTTTCTGATAAAACCCGCCGTCGAAAACAGGTGGCTCCCCTGGACTTTCCGGTTTTGGATCGCCTCGGCGAGCACATCAAGCGTTTCGGGCGACATCGACGGCGATTCGACTTGTTCTAGTGTATCGTGGTTCGCAAATGGGTGGAGGTACGCTGCGGCGGTCAGGTCCGCTGGTGTCGTATCCCGCTTGAAATCCAACGTCTCAGCCCGAATTCCGTACAAGAGTGCGGTTGCGACGGCTTCTTCAGGGCTGAGATCAAATTCTTGGAGGTACTTTGTTAGAATTGTCGAGGTCGAGGAGACATTGGTGCGGATGTCGATAAACGTGGCCTCGATCGAGGTTTCTGGTTCGACGTGATCGATAAAAATGTCGATCGGGATATCGTCGTCGATCTCACCGGTGTTCATATTATCAACGAGCGCGACGACGTCATACGACGAGAGGTCACCCGCCTCTGCCCGTGAGTGCAACTCGATCCCGAGGAGGTTGACGAATGCCCTATTTTCTTGATGGCCAATATCACCCTCGTAGACGATATCTGATTCGACATCGAACGTTGCTGCGATCGCCTGGAGGGCGGTTGCGCTGGCGATAGAGTCTGGATCGGGACTGTCGTGAGTCAACACTGCCATTTTCCCGTCGGCTGTTTCGAGGATGTCTGCGAGCTGTCTGGCTTTATACTGGCGCTCGCCGGATTCGAGGCTGCGCAGCGCGGATTCGGAGATGACTGTCGAAGGATTGATGACGACGTCTGCGCCGAGGTTTCTGAGTTCGTCTTCACTGACCGGGTCGGAAGCACGGACGACAATATACTGATCACCGCCGCGCTCGCGAATTGCCGACACGGCCGCTTTGTTCGCCTCGACACTGGAAGCGAGGATCAATACGATGTCGCGATCTTCGATCACCGTATACACATCTGGGTCGGTGATATCTTGCACGCGGGCGTCGAGATCTTGATCTCGAAGCGCCTCTACCCGGCTTTCATCTTTGTCGAGGATCAACACATCGTTGCCACTTGAGGAGAGTTCCTCTGCGACTGCGTGGCCGACGCTCCCACAGCCGAGAATGGCGTACGATGATTGCGACGATCCAGTTGCCCCAGCACTCATTCGTCTCACACTGTGATCCCGCGACACTTAACCACGTTCGTTTTGGTGACCTCCTTGGACGATCGAGAAGGAAACGCCTTTTATTCCCTCCCGTGTAGCGGTGAGTAAGGGCTGGTAGCTCAGTCAGGGAGAGCGACGGACTCTTAATCCGTCGGTCGCGTGTTCAAATCGCGCCCAGCCCGCTTTTGCTCCGAACACTTACGCGAGGAGTCAAACGGCTACCGATTTGAACGCAGCGAGCGAAACGATCGAGAGCGAGTGGAGCGATCGAGTGTTCAAATCGCGCCCAGCCCGCTCCCGAAACGAGTGTAACTCGTGTCGTGGCTTTTTATACAGTGCCGCTTCGATTCCTTCTATGGCCGCCATACAGTTGGACGGCGTCACGAAGCGCTTCGGATCGGTCACCGCCCTCCAGGACGTCGATCTCACGGTCGAGTCCGGCGAGATATTCGGCTTTTTAGGGCCGAATGGGGCCGGAAAATCGACAACGATCGATATCCTCTTGGATTTCGTTCGCCCGACGACCGGTTCGGCGACAGTACTCGGTCACGATGCACAAGCCGAGAGCGTTGCGGTCCGATCGAAGACTGGCGTCTTGCCCGACGGCTATCACGTCTACGATCGCCTCACGGGACGGCAACACGTTGCGTTCGCGGTCAACTCAAAGAATGGTAACGAACGGCCGATTGACCTTCTTGAACGCGTTGGCATTGCCGATGCCGCTGACAGACGCGCCGGCGATTACTCGAAAGGGATGACCCAGCGACTCGTGCTCGCGATGGCGCTGGCAGGTGCGCCCGAACTGCTCATTCTCGATGAACCCTCGACCGGGCTGGATCCAAACGGCGCGCGTGAAATGCGTGACATCATCCGCGAAGAGGCCGATCGCGGCGCGACGATCTTCTTTTCGAGCCATATCCTCGAACAGGTCGAGTCGGTCTGCGATCGTGTCGGAATCCTCAACGATGGACAGGTTGTCGCCGTCAATACGATCGGAGGGCTCAGAACTGCACTTAAAACGGACTCTCGGTTGGAGGTTACGCTCGCATCACCTGATGACGGCGCGATCGATGCCGCCCGAGCGGTCTCAGGCGTTTCCTCTGTCGTCCGTGACGGGGCTGTCGTCTCGATTGCAGTCACGCGCGAGGCAAAGGTCGACGCAATTCGCGCGATTGACGAGGCAGGGTACTCGATTGTCGATTTCACTACCGAAGAGTCCTCACTCGAGGAGTTGTTTGCGGCGTTCACCGGCGACGGGGAAGCGGCCTCCCAGCCAGAGGCCCATATTGCGGCCTCGGAGGTGGCCGAATGAGTTGGGCAGCGGTCGCTCGAAAAGACTTCGACGACGCGGTCCAGTCACGAACAATCTGGGCGTTGTCGGGATTTTTTATTCTTCTTGCGATCGGCCTCACCTACGCGTACGCTGAGGTCCCACTGCTGGCTGGGGGCGAGGGAACGATCGGCGGCCTCGTGTTCTTTTTAGCCGGCATCGTTGGGACCTTTGTTTCCGTGACGGCTCTCGTGCTCTGTTATCGGTCGATCGCTGGCGAAGCTGAGCTTGGCAGTATGAAGCTGTTGCTCTCGCTACCACACTCGCGATCGGACGTCCTGTTGGGCAAGGTTATCGGCCGGACCGGGGTGTTGGCACTCCCGTTGAGCATTGGGCTTGGGATTGGGCTCGCGATGGGCATCCTCATGATTGGCCGCGGAAGCGTGCAGCCGGCGATCGTCTTTCTCCTGTGGACATTCGTGTTTGCGCTTGCGTATGTCAGCATCATCGTCGGTCTCTCGGCGCTGACGGGGTCGACGACCCGAGCGGCGGCGCTCTCGATCGGATTCTTCCTGCTATTTGAGTTCCTCTGGGACGTCGTTCCGTTCGTGGTGTTATTTGTCGTTTCGGGCTTTTCGATTCCAACGAGTCAGCCGGATTGGTATCCGCTTTTGGGACAGCTCTCTCCGAGTGACGCGTACGTGAGCGGACTCACAGCGTTGCTTCCAGATGTTGCCCGCGGGACTGGACAGCCGATTCCGGGCAGCGGTGTCGACGCGTTCTACGCCGACCCCGCGGTTGGCATCGTCATTCTGTTTGCGTGGCTCTGTATCCCGCTCGCGATCGGCTATACTGCGTTCTCTCGTTCGGATCTCTGAAGCACTCTGCACGCTGCTGCACTGATCTGTGCGGCATACGAATCGAAACTCCTTTTGAACCGTTTCGCAGAGATCCGGTGTGAACGACGATCGGCGACAGTTCTTGACGCTCTATCTCACTCGGTTCGCCGAGGGCTTTGGGTTCATCACGCTGATCACGCTGTTGCCGACCTACATCAACGTCCTCGATCCCGCTGCGACGACGATTTTCGGAATTACGATCAGCGCGGGCTTCATCATCGGGATGTACACGACTGGGTTTACGCTTGCACAGACTGCTGCAGTGATCCCGATCGCGTGGGTTGGCGATCGTTTCGACAAACGGACCGTCCTCGTCGGAAGCTTACTGTTGGCCGTCGTGGCATACCTTGTATTTCCGCTCGTCAACTCCAGTGGGACGTTTATTGCTGCCCGAGCGCTCCAGGGCATTGCGGTCACTGGTGCGGGGCTGATGTCACTGTCGCTCGTCGGACAACTCGCTGACTACCGATCGCGGGCAAAACACATCGGCCGGGCGAATGCCGCGAGCTTCGCCGCGTCGATCGTCGGTAGTCTTTCGGCGGGGTTTCTGTACGATCGATTCGGCTTCGAGCCAATCTTTATGCTCATCGTACTTGTCACACTCGTGGCGACGATCGGTCTCGGTGCGTTTCTTCCCGCGGACAAAACCCGGGTGCGAGGCTTTCCGTTCTCCGATCTTGCAGTGAATCGAAAGATTCTGACGATCACCAGTTTCCGCGCACAGTATGCATTGTCAGTTACCATGGTCCGGACGTGGGTGCCGATTTACGCCGGAACAACCGCCGCCGCAGGCGGACTCGGCGTCGCCTCTCTCGCGGTTGCGGTAACAGTTACAGCTGAGAAGTTCACCAATATGCTCGGCCAGTTATTCACCGGTCGACTGTCGGATACGTATGGCCGATCGCGCTTCGTCTTCGCCGGCGGCGGCGCGTACGGACTTGTGGCTGTACTCATCCCGTTCTCTCCCGCGATTGGGGCTGCTATAGGCGCGCCCACCACGTTTCCGCTGCTCGGTGCGTTTCCGCCAGCGTTCCTCCCGCTCGTGGGGTTTTCGGCGCTGTTAGGGATTGTCGACTCGTTCCGCGAACCCGCGAGTATGGCGCTGTTCGCGGATGAGGGAACTGAGGAGGGCGGCGTCGCGTCCTCGTTCGGTATTCGGGAACTGGTCTGGCGCCCCGGTAGCGTCCTCGGGCCGTTGCTTGGCGGCTGGCTCATGGTCGAGGTGAGTATGGGATCCGTGTTTTATGTTGGTGGTGCGTTCGCGATCACCGGAGCGATCGCTTTCCTCGCGATTCTCGTTCGCTATCACGGTCGGCATGCGCTCGATGCGTGGTAGCTGTGCGCACCGTTTGACGCGGTAGTCACTGCATCCACCGGTAGCGGACTCACCACGTCTGTTTTAGGTTATGTGAAAAATTGTTTTTCGAGTGGAAACTATAAGTTAGTCGAGTGCGTATGTTAGGATGCAATGAGTACTCAAAAGTCCGCACGTCGCGCGAAAGGTTCAGTCGAAGAGAATGCTCTCCGACTCGAGACCGACAAGGCAGAGCAGATTATCGACGCACTAAACGCCGACCTCGCTGACGCGTACGTCCTGTATCATCAGCTTCACAAGCACCACTGGAACGTCGAGGGTGCTGAGTTCCACGATATTCACGTGTTCCTTCAAGAGGTCTACGAGGACGTCGAAGCGGCTGCAGACGAACTCGCTGAGCGGGCCCAGGCGCTGGGCGGCATTCCGCACGCGAGCATGGACGCACTCTCAGAGGCCGCGACTGTCGAAGCCGAGGATGAAGATGTCTACGACATCCGAACGTCGCTCGCAAACGACGTTGAGATGATGGGTGACATCATCGAGAGCTACCGCCAGCACATCGAACTCGCCGAGAATCTCGGTGACTACGCGACTGGTCAGATACTCCGAGAACAGATCGAAACGATCGAAGAACACGCCCACCACATCGCACACTACCTCGAAGACGACACGCTCGTCACCGAGTCGGCGATGAACTGAACTCCGCGAATAAACCGTTAGACGACGTCGGGCGCGCGCTCGTCAGTGGCTCCCGGAACTTCGATCTCAATTTCTAGTTCTTCTTCGCCGACACCTTCGTAGTCGATCTCGACCTCGATCGGTTCGCCGAAGGCGAACGGCAGCTCCCACCCTTCGTCGACGATCGTCAGCTCTGAGTCGTCTTTGAGCTGTGTTCCAAGCTTGATCAGGAACTCCCCGACCGCTTCAGCGCTGAGACGGTACTCTGTCTCGAAATCCCGACCTGCTCGGATAACTGCTCGATCTGTCTTTTCGTCTGTCGTCTCGGGCTCTGTGGATGGTGCGTCCTCCATACCCTTGACTTAGGCGGCCCTAAAAATAAATACCGCGGTTCAGATCCGTCGACAGAGGTGATCCCTGACGGCTCGTTTGGACTCCCTGCAGATCGACACTACTCGGCATACTGTTGTCAACACGGGGTACTGGGTGTCGGAACTGCCATATAGGTATCCAAGTACCGCTTGATGTGTCAGCCCTGCGGCGGCGTTGTGGCTCGTTGTCGTCTGTATCGTCGACTGTCTGTTGGCTGCGATCGCTTCACACTGATCCTCAAGTTCGGAAAGTTCCTCGTGGAGCGATCTAAGCTCAGAAAATGTACACCCCAGCAGCGATCGATTGTTCGCCTCAGCGATCTGTGACAGTATCAGCGCTACTTCGGTCTGCGCGTGATCGAGCGACTCGCGCTCAGTTTCGATCGCGCGTTGTAGTACCCGCGTCTCGGTACGAAGCCCCTGTGTTTCCGTCAGCACGGCTCGTTTTATTGGTGGCGTAAATTGGGTGTCTGTCCGCTCTGACAGCGCCAACGCCACCGCTTCACCGAGCTCTTCGCGGATCGTGAGGATCAGTGGCTCAGACTTGTCGATGTCCGCGGTACTCTGTGGAGCCACCGTTTCGGCAAACGCTTCCCGAACTGCCGTGCATCCCCTGGAGTGATTGCCGTGAGATGCGCTCGTGTGCAGCGAGGTAGCCCCTGCCATTGCCTGGGCGGTCCCTGCGGACGACGATGTCGGAGTGATCGCCTCGACGCGAGATCGAAACTGGCCGATCGCTTTGGCCTTCGCGTTCACTGCTGTCTGCTCACGTTCGGCCCGCTCTCTCGCTCGCTGAATAGGCTGCTCGATCGCGACCAGCGGGTGTTCCATATATTTCGGCTAGCCTAATTCTACAAAGGTGTTTCGAATTTTAGGCGTGCCAAAAATATCTACACGTGCTCGATGCGTAGCTCTGTGTCCAGCGGCGGTTCGATGAGTGCCTGCCGAACTGTTTCGGTGCTCGCGTCTGTCTCAGCCGCGTTTTCCATCAGCACGGTTTCACTGGGAAACAGCGTTTCTCCGAGAATAAGTCCGTATTCACGGGCAGTTGCTCCCGTCATCGTCAGATACACCCCGAGCCCGGTTTCGGCGATTGCGCGCTCCTCTTCGGCCTCATCAGTGGGGTAGACGAATGATGTCCCGTCAGTTGCACGAGTTCCGAGGATCGCTGAGACGAGCCGTTCGTACCGCGGCGAGATACAAAGCGGCCCTTCGTAGTCGGCGACGAACGATCGATCGAGCGTCTCACCAGGGCCCAGTAGTTCTGGTCTCGCCATCAATGCGTGATACACCGTATCGCCGAGGCCTGCGACGACCCGGACATCGGTGTCGCGCGGGTTGATACGCGCATTGACGTCTGCGAGCGTTGCAACTCCTTCCTCACGAAGCGTCACGACCTCTTCTAACACGAGGTCTGCGCTGTCGAATCCGAGTGCAAACTCGTGGGTTCTGAGCGCGCGGAACGGTTCTTCTCGACCGACCAGTCGAACGTCGATCCCTTTGACTGTGAGGGTCACGCTGTCGAAGACGATCCGTCGGGGATACCCGTCTCGGTCGTCGCGCAACAACGTATACTCTGGGGCGCTTGGCTCTGTGGGATCGCTGTAGGCTGTGAGCCGATCATATGGCCCACGATTGGTGGATTGGTGACCTTTCGTCAGCGCCTTCTCGTACTGTAGCGTCGAAATAATCTCGTCCGCAAGTGACTCGTGGCCTGTGACGATCGCGATCCGTTCGAGCACAGCCTCGAGAGGTCGGCCCTTTCTGGGCACCGCGATCGCAACCGTTCGACTCATTAGCTCGAATGACTGCCCACACGAGTAAACCGATTCCGTTTCGTGTCGCTACTGTTCTGTGTCCTCAGCGGTGTCGTCCATTGATGGTCCGTTACCCATGAATACGCCGCTGAGCCGCTCACGGAATTCTTCGACGGTCTCGACGTCGTCTTCGAGGTCGTCGATCCGTCGCTGCAACGAGCGAACCGTCGAGTGATCTGCTTTCTCGTCGATCTGTTCGAGCGCCGCTGTCGCATCCGAGAGCTCCGATCGGAGCGACTCGGCAACTGCTGAAAGCTCCTCCTCCAGCGCGGTAACATCTGATTCGACACTGTTGACTGCCTCGTGGAGCCCGCCAACATCTGCTTCGATCGATTCGACGGTCGATTCGACTTCGCCAACGGCACGTTCGACTCGATCGGCGGTAGCTGCGGCTTCGCCAGCAGTCGTTGCTGTCTCGGTCAATTCGGTCTCAACGTCGTCGATCGCCTCAGCTGTCGCGTCGATCGTGGATTCGACGGTCTCGACGTCCTCTGCCACGGTGCCGATTTCGTCGAAGGCGTCCTCGAGATCATCGCCCAGCGTCTTGACCGACGAATCAAGCGTGTCGACGTCTTCGATCAGCGATCCAAGGTCGTCGTCAACACCGTTGATTTGCGCTGTTGTGTCGGTGAGATCGGCTTCGAGAGTGTCGACCCGATCGGCCGTCGACTCGGCAGTCGTTTTCACCGATCTAATGTCCCCTGACAGTGCCTCGCGTTCGTCTGCGGCATCGGAAACGTCGATCGTAAGATCGTCGACTGTCTCTTCGAGCGCATCGAGACCGTTGTCGACCTGAGCCAATAACTCGTCGGCAGTCCCATTTTCGTCGATGAATGACTCGAGTGCCTCGCTGTAGGCTGCAAACGTCTCGACCTGTGATTGGAGCCGGCTGAGACGAACCTCGACGCTTCGGGGGACGTCAGTTCCGAGTTCTTTTTTAAGCAGCGCCATGTCCTCCTCGGAGACATTGTCGTTTCTGATCTCTGCGGCGAGTACTGCGGCGATACCGCCCTGCACAGCGACTAGCGACGAACCGTCCTCGGGTGTGTGTGTATTTTCTGTTTTCACGTCGGCGGCGGGTTGTATCGGAATGTCATCTGACTCCTCATCAGATTCAGCCGTATCCTCATCAGTTTCAGCCGTATCCTCATCAGTTTCAGCCATCTCCCCAGCTGATCCAGCAGTACTGACGGCTGTCGCCTCACCATCAAGTTCGTCAGCGGTGGTCTCGGTAATTTCGTCCTCCTGCTCTACTGGCTCGCCAGGTGCACCATCTCCTGACACTGCGTCGGGTTCATCACCGTCTGGTGTTGTGTCGGATTCACCAGCGATTGCGTCAACCTCTCCGTGTTCGGCTAACGGATCGCTCTCGCCATGGTGTGCGTTCAACGGTTCCTCGCCATCATCATCTAACAGCCCATCTACCTCCCCCAGATCAGATTCGTCATCGCCGGTGGGATCTACACGCTGTTCAGGTTCCTCTTCCTGGTCGCCTTCGAGCGCTTCCTCTGCGTATGAGTCTTCATCCTCCGAGAGTGGATCCTCTGTCGTAGAAAGTGGATCGTCAGCTTCAGAACCCACAATGGGGTCATCCACATCTTCATCGATACCGGGGAGTGAGGACCGTTCTCCCGACAAGACATCGCGGATCAATTGGCTGTTATCCGGTCCGAGCACGCCTTCGATGTCTGCGGCTTCCTGTGTTTCGCGAGCGGCGACCTCTTTGATTTCGGGTTCAGTCAAGAACGTCGTCAGATCATCGCCGTCGTCTGCCCGGATGCCATACACTGTTTTGACAGATTCGCCGGGATCGAGGTCTCGTTCGAACTCGACACGGTGATCTTTGTACGCGGTCCAGCGATCGCTTTCGAACTCCGGGTGGAACCCAACCCGCTCCATCGGGAAGGATTCTGGGATCCGATCCGTCAGTCGAACGTGAACGCTCGTCGACGCGTTCGACTGGAGGGTAAACACGACCGCCGGGACCGGAAATTCTGTTGCGGTTACCGTTTTTTCAACGGTGACACCGTCGTTCGAGACTGTCAGTGACTCTTCGGTATCTGACCCCTGGCTCATGGATGTGCATTTCGCAGTAGTGACTTAAATGACTCGGGCCGGTTGTCGAAGCTGATATCTCCAGCCGACGATCAATTTCCCCGAGCACCCCGGACGGTGCGATCGTTTTGTCCCATCTCATAATCTCTATCTATACGGTTTCGAGGCAGAGTACCACGGGTTTCCGAAAACGTCCGTTTTCGGCTTTCGCAAATCTTTGATTTGCTCAACACCTGACCCGTGGG
>NZ_SRSG01000020.1 GCF_005543295.1 Halalkalirubrum salinum | reverse complement strand
ACGGTCACCGTCTTGTTGAAGGCTAGCCAGCCACCGCAGACGCAGATTCAGCACCTACTGGAGGAGGTCTTGAGGTTCTCGATGTGATCAACTGAAAATGCATGAATAAGTCGTCAGAACACCATTAGTAGGGGTTGGCCGATAACCGCTGATTCTCCGCATTGTTGGCTCAGAATGACGACTCATCTTCAGATAACGCCCATCGCATCGAGTCGCTCAGGCAGGTACGTATCGGTCACGAAATCCAGCCCACGGGAGGCCAGCGCCTGCTGTTCGGCCTTCTTTTCGATCTCGAGTTGGAGTTCGATCTGCTCGGTCCAGTAGTCGGTCTGGAATCGCGGATCGGACAGCTCCGACTCGAGGGCGTTGATGTCTGAATCTGCCAGCGGATCGGTCGGGAGATCGTACTCGACGATGTCCTCTGGTTGGATCCCAATGAATGCAGCATCCGGCGTCGCGAGGTATTCTGAGAGGTGTGCGGATTTGATCGATCCGTACGCCACCGAGCCGTAGATCCGGTAGGACCACGGATCGCCGTCAGTAAACACTACGACCGGCAGGCCAAGTTCGTCGTGGAGCCGTTTGGTGATCCGACGAGTCGCTCGGGCGGGCTGGCCCTTAAGATGGACGACGAGGCAGTTGTAGTCGTCGTCAAAGCCGTTTTCGATGAGGCGATCGCGCATCCCGCCGGTCTCGACGCATAACACAAAGTCGATCTCGTGATCGAGGAACTCGATCGTGTCGGGGTTGTTCGGGATCTGATAGCCGCCCTCGCCAACGTCCTTTTGACAGTGAATCTCGCGTTCGCCGCGACGGGTCTGCTCTCTGAGCAGGAGCGGCCCCATGAGCGTCGCCCCAGATTCCTCGGGGCGCATGTGGAGATCCTCACGGGTGACCTCCGAGACGATCTCGAGGTCCTCGATCATCTGGTTCGACTCGTCTTGATCCGAAAAGTGCGCCTCGGTGTTGTCCCACGACTCCGAGAGGTAGTACAACTCACGCAGGGTCGAAGAGCGGTCCTCGTCGAGTTGCTGGGCGAGGAAGTCGATCGTGTACACCGCTTTCAAGAGCTTTCTGGCCCCGCGAACCGAGTTTGCGCTGCGGGTTGAAGTGCGATCGCCGTACACCCACACCCCCGAGTCCGGGTCGTACTCGATGTTGCGCTTTGTCCGGGTCGGTAGGGTCAATTCGGGGATCTTGCCACCAGCGAACTGGTCATAAAAGTCCGCGGCAAGGTCGATCAGCTGCTCGCGTGCATCCTCGTTTGGGTTCTGTGTCTCTGAGCTCATAGATGTGTTAGGCGTTCACGGTTAGTTTTTCGGCGTCCACGCCGTCGACGTTCACGTCGAAATCTGTCTCCTCGGGGACCTCGTAGCTGATCGATGCCTCCTCGCCAGCCGACACGGACGGTGACCACTGGAGGAACCACTCGCCGTCCATGTCGACGACGCTTGCGTCGCCGTTGAGCGCCTGCGGCTCCGCCGAGAGGATATCGGTAATCTCTGGCTGTTCGGCCCGATCGGAGTAGTTCTCCACGCTGAGTGTCACCGTGGTTCCGGAGACCTCTCGATCGACCGAGAGGTTGTTCATAATCCGCGCCATCGCACCGTCGATGTTCGGGGGTTCACGGCCCGTCACCTCCGCGACCTTCTCAGCCATCTCCGGAAGGATACGGCCGAGCACGTCCTGTTTCTCGCGGCGCTTTTGCATCGATCGGCGCTTGTTGAGATACGATTTTAGCTCGCGGGCGGCCTCCCGAATTGCCAGTTCGATCTCGTCTTCGATCGCCGGGATGTTCGCGATTGCGTCCTTGGATTCGCTCGTGAAGGGGACGTTCGTCGACGCGAGGTGGATCATGAGCACCGCAGGCCCGTTTGGCATCCCGCTGCCGCCTGGCTGGTCGAGCCCGTAGTTGCGCCAGCCGATCTGTTTGACCACGTCGGTCGACGCACACGCCCCGCGCTGATAGACGAGCGGGACGCGATTGGCGAACCGAAGCAGGTCGATCGAGCCCTCAGATTTCAGCTCACCGCCATAGGCGATACCGGCCTCAACGATGAACGGATCGCCGCCGTGGACCTCTGCATCCCGCGTCGCGGCGGCATAGAAGTCTGCGTCGTACTCCTTGCGGAGTCCTGCTTCGACGAGCGTGTCGGTGATCGGAGAGAGACAGTCGGTCGGCGGTGCGAGGATGTCGGTTTCGCGCATCGCTTCGAGAAGCTGGCTCGCCGTGTCGCGATCGGCTGCAACCGTCTTGACTTTCGGGAGGTCGTCGGGAACTGTCCGGGTCACCGCCCAGAGCGCCTCGAAAACGTTCTCGCGGGCGGTATCGCCAAAACTCACCTCGTCGTACTCGACGGTCGCATCGGCTGCGTCTTCGACCGCCCGGTGGAGTTCGTCGGCGGTGAACCGGAAGCGGCGCTCCTCACCAGCGTCGGCGTCAAGTCGCCGGGCGAGTCGCTCAGAGAAGCCGTGGATCACCGCATCGTCCTTGCGGGTGCTCGTCGCTTCGTCGACGATCACATACAGATCTGACGTGAGCCGATCGCGGCCGTCGCTGTCCGCGCCGGCTGCGTCGCCGTTGGCCGCAACAGCCTCGTTGGTTGACACTGTAGCGTCCGAGTCGAACGCGACAACCGCTGCCCACGCCGCTTCGATCGCGTTCTCTCTGACAGTGTCACCGAACGTCCGCCCCGTTTCGTCTTCGACCCGATCGGCGACGGTGTCGACAATCTCGGCAAGTTCGAATCGACACGTCCGCTCGCGGTTGCCAAGCACCTCGACGATGCCGCTTGCGAACGACTCAGTTGCGTCTGCGCCCTTGTTCGAGACGGCGTCGACGATCGCATCCTTGATCTCGGCCTCGTGAGAAGCGGCCACTGACCACGAGAGCTCACGGCCGAAGTGGCGATCGCGGAACGCGTTCAACACCTTCTCGGCGGTCTTCCCGCCAACGCGAGTAAACTCTCCCTGAAGGAACCCCGACACAGAGTACGACTCGGTTGCTTCGAGCATTTTGATGAGCGTCCCGAGTTCGACCCCGTGTGGGTGTGGGCGAATCTCTTTGGTTTCGGCCGGCAGTTGGTCGGTGCCGCGCTCGAACTTCATCGGCTCCTCGAGCCCCGGCTCGCGGAGTTCGAGACGAGCGTGCGGATTCACGACCGCGGTGTGTTTCATGTAGCCACGAAGCTGCGATCGAGCCCGCATGTTCGCCTCCATCTCCAGTTCGATTCGGGTGCCGTGGGTGCGATCCCACGTTGTCCGTTCGGCGGTTTTGATCTCGGGCTCGTTCGTGTCGGTGTCGATGATGAGTTCGACGTACTCAGCGTCCGCAGAGCCCTTCGGTCGGCTGGTTATTTTTGCTGGCTTGCCGCTCGTTAGCTGCGAGTACAACACGGCCGCCGAAATCCCGATTCCCTGCTGGCCACGACTCTGCTCGCGCTTGTGAAACCGTGACCCATAGAGGAGCTTTCCGAACACCTTGGGGACCTGTTCTTTCGTAATCCCCGGGCCGTTGTCTTCGATCACGAGTCGATAGTAGTCGCCAACCTCGGTGATTTCGACGTAGATGTCCGGTAAGATCCCGGCTTCTTCGGTCGCGTCGAGCGCGTTGTCGACCGCCTCCTTGACGGCGGTGACGAGCCCGCGAGCGCCCGAGTCGAACCCGAGCATGTGCTTGTTCTTCTCGAAGAACTCGGCGATGGAGATCTCCCGCTGGCTTTGGGCCAGCTCGTCGGCGATCCCTGCATCCTCGCCGAGCGTCGACTGGAAGGACGTCATTATACGCGGAGGTGTTTCCGTCCTATGGGTAAAACCTCACCGCCAGCGGACCGAAAGTAAAGCAGTATCCGCCGACCCGTGCGCGGATCGCCGAGCGGTCAATATAATGGCCTTGTACTCACGCGCGCCTGAATGTTACCGCCACAGAACCCGGGTTTGGCTTTCGACAACTGAACTATAAAGAATACAAAATTATCCTTGCCGTCACCGACTTTTTGTAGGGTCATCGCGCCCGCGCGTGCGAGGCTTTATGCCGGGTGGACAACTAGTATATTCTACGTTACTATGTCAGGAGAAAACGAGTACGGGGCCGGACAAATTCAGGTCCTTGAAGGCCTCAAGGCCGTCCAAAAGCGTCCGGCAATGTACATCGGATCCACGGATACCCGTGGCCTCCACCATCTCGTCTACGAGGTTGTTGATAACTCTATTGACGAGGCACTGGCGGGCTACTGTGACGATATCTCGGTGACGGTTCACGCCGACGGATCGGTTTCTGTCTCCGACGATGGACGGGGGATTCCGGTCGACACACACGAGAAGTACGATCGCCCCGCCGTCGAAGTCATCATGACGGTACTGCACGCCGGGGGGAAGTTCGACAACAAATCATATCAGGTCTCAGGCGGGCTCCACGGCGTCGGTGTGAGTGTCGTCAACGCGCTCTCTGAACGACTTGAGGTCGAGATCAAACGCGACGGCCACGTCTGGACCCACAGCTTCAATCGTGGGGAGCCAGAGCCCGACGCGTTCACCAAAGAGCGGCCAATGGAGCCCGACGAGGAGACTGGAACAACGATTCGGTTTTGGCCCGATACGGAGATCTTCGACACAACGGAGTTCGCCTACTCGACGCTCGTGAACCGCCTCCGCGAGCTCGCGTTTTTGAACTCTGGCGTTCGGATCGAAATCACAGACGAGCGATCGGATGATGCAGACGTCTTTCAGTACGACGGTGGCATTCGGGAGTTCGTCGAGTACCTCAACGAGACGAAAAACGCCCTCCACGACGACGTTATCTACTTCGAAGACGCTGAAAAGGACATCACCGTCGAGGTCGCGATGCAGGCCACAGAGGAGCTACAGGGATCGATCCACGCGTTTGCGAACAATATCAACACCCGCGAGGGCGGCACCCACCTGACAGGGTTCAAGACCGCCCTCACGCGTGTCGTTAACGACTACGCCAACGAACACGGGCTGATCGACGACCTCGACGACAACCTCAAAGGTGAAGACGTCCGCGAGGGGCTCACCGCCGTTGTTTCGGTCAAACACCCAGATCCGCAGTTCGAGGGGCAAACGAAGACCAAACTCGGCAACGGCGAGGTCCGCGGCATCGTCGAGAGCGCAACACACTCAAACCTCTCGACGTACTTCGAAGAGCACCCACAGGTGGGCCGGACGATCGTCCGCAAGGCCGCCGAAGCAGCGCGTGCCCGCAAGGCCGCAAAGAAGGCCGAAGAGCTCACCCGCCGGAAGTCTGCGCTCGAATCGACGTCGCTGCCCGGAAAGCTCGCGGATTGCCAATCGCGCGATCCGCGCGAGTCCGAGCTGTTCGTGGTGGAAGGCGACAGCGCCGGGGGGTGTTTCACCGGTGATACAGAGATCGCGCTTGCATCTGGCCGATCGATATCGTTTGAGGAACTGGTTGCAGAACGGAACGCAGGAAAGACACACTACTGTTACACAGTTACTGACAACGGTAAGATTGGTATCGAGCAGATTCGTAACCCGCGAGTGACCAAGGAAGACGCAGCGTTAGTCGAGGTGACACTGGATAACGATGAGTCGATTAGGTGTACGCCCGATCACAAGTTCATGCGGAGAGATGGCTCCTACGTCGAAGCTCAGGATCTCTCTCCGGGCGACTCGCTTATGCCGCTCTATCTGGAGCTCTTGGACGATACCAGAGAGCGTGGATCTGAAGAATCAACCCACCAACAGGTCGATCGATACGCCTTCGAAGGGAGAATGTATGCTGACGGTGGATTCGAGAATAAGACTGAAACAGTCCAAACACACAATCACGCCGTCAAGTCAATTGAACGACTCAATGAGACAGCTGATGTGTACGACATAGAAGTCCCTGAAACGCACAACTTTGCGCTCGAAGCAGGGGTATTTGTACACAACAGCGCCAAACAGGGCCGCGATCGCCGCAATCAGGCGATTCTCCCACTCCGCGGGAAGATCCTCAACGTCGAGAAACACCGCCTCGATCGCATCCTCGAAAACAACGAGGTCAGAGCGTTGATCACGGCGATCGGTGCTGGGGTCGGCGAGGAGTTCGACATCGAAGACGCACGCTATCACCGAATAATCCTGATGAGCGACGCTGACGTCGATGGGGCACACATCAGAACACTGCTTTTGACGCTTCTCTATCGGCACATGAAGCCGCTCATCGAGGCAGGGTACGTCTACGCGGCGCAACCGCCGCTGTACCGGATTCGGTACCGTGGCAACACCTACGACGCGATGACCGAGGCCGAGCGCGATCGGATCGTCGAAGAAAAGTGCAACGGCAACCCCACACAGGTCCAGCGGTTCAAGGGGCTCGGCGAGATGAATCCTGACCAGCTGTGGGAGACCACGATGGATCCCGAAAACCGAATTTTAAAACGGATCACGATCGAGGACGCCGCGGCGGCCGATCGCATGTTCTCCGTGCTGATGGGCGATGCGGTCGGGCCGCGAAAACAGTTCATCAAAGACCACGCCACCGACGCCGAGTGGGTCGATATCTAAATCTAAGCGCGACGAATGAGCTCAGAACTACCAGACACACCGACAGAAGACGCACCGGCCGCGCGGATCGAAACCGCACGAATCGAAGACGAGATGGAGCAGTCGTACATCGACTACGCGATGAGCGTCATCGCGGGGCGAGCGCTGCCGGACGTGCGCGACGGGCTCAAGCCCGTCCACCGGCGGATCCTCTATGCGATGCACGAGTCGGGCGTCACTGCCGGCTCAAGTCACCGTAAGTCCTCCTCGATCGTCGGGGAAACGATGGGTGATTACCACCCGCACGGCGACAGCGCAATCTACGATACGCTGGCGCGGATGGCACAGGACTTCTCGATGCGGTATCCGCTCGTCGACGGGCAGGGCAACTTCGGCTCCGTCGACGGCGATCCGCCGGCAGCGATGCGCTACACCGAGGCGCGGATGTCGCCCATTGCCGAGGAACTGCTCGCAGATATCGAAAAAGACACCGTCGACTTCCAGTCGAACTACGACGATCGGTTGACCGAACCGGCGGTGCTCCCCTCGGCGATTCCGAACCTGCTCGTCAACGGCTCCTCGGGGATCGCGGTCGGGATGTCGACGAACGTCCCGCCACACAATCTCGGCGAGGTGATCGACGCGACGATCCACCTGATCGACAATCCCGAGTGTACGATCGAAGACCTCATGGCCCACGTCAAGGGGCCAGATTTCCCGACGGGAGCGAATATCGTCGGCCGGAACGGGGTTCACAAAGCGTACAAGACGGGGCGCGGGCGTCTCCGTGTCCGCGCTGAATTCGAGGTGGACGAGGAAGCCGGACAGATCGTCATTACGGAGCTCCCATATCAGGCGAACAAAGCGCGGATGATCGAGCGGATCGCAGACGACGTAACCGAGGGTGCGATCGAGGGAATTCGCGACCTCCGTGACGAGTCCGATCGGGATGGCATCCGGGTTGTTGTCGAACTCAAACAGGGTGCAATGGCCGAGGTCGTCAAAAACCAGCTGCTCGAAAGCCACCTCGAGAAGACCTTCGGCGTCATCAATCTCGCGCTCGTCGACGGGACGCCGCAGGTACTCGACCTCAAAGAGACGCTCAAAGAATACCTCGAGCACCGCCGAGCGGTCGTTCGACGACGATCGGCGTACGATCTCGAGGCCGCCGAAGACCGCGCCCACATTCTCGAAGGTCGGTTAGTCGCGCTCGATAACGTTGAGGAGGTCGTCGAGTTGATCCAGGATGCCGAGGATCGCGATGACGCAAAGCTGGCCCTCAGGGAGGCGTTTGACTTCTCGGAAGCGCAGGTCGATCACATTGTCTCGATGCAGCTCGGTTCGCTCACCTCGATGGAGGCCCAAGAGATCGAATCCGAGTACGAGGACGTGCAGGCGACGATCGAACGACTCACCGAAATTCTCAACAACGAGTCGGAGCTGCTCGGCGTGATCAAAGACGAACTCCGGGAAATACGAGACGAATACGCCGACGAACGTCGGACCGCGTTCATCGAGGACACCGGATCGGTCGCACACGCCGATTTGATTCCCGAACAGGATGTCGTGGTAACGCTTTCTGCAGGCGATTACATCAAGCGGATGCCGCTTTCGAGATTCAGCGCGCAGAATCGCGGCGGCAAGGGGATCATCGGGACCGATCTCAAAGAAGATGATACCGTCTCCTCGGTCTTCGTTGCCAACAGCCACGACTACCTGCTTTGTTTCACCAACAAGGGCCAGATATACAAGCTCCGGGCCTTCCAGATCCCAGAGATGTCGCGAACGGCCCGCGGGAAGTCCGCGGTCAACCTCCTCGATCTCGATGATGACGAAGAGCTCGCAGCGGTCGTAAACTGCGAAGAGCTTGAAGCCGACGAGATCGATGGCGATCGGTACCTCACCATGGTGACCCGCGACGGGTACATCAAACGAACCGGGGTGTCGGAGTTCCAGAACATCCTCTCGACCGGAATCCGTGCGCTCCGACTGGAGGACGACGACGAACTGGTTGACGTCGAGGTGACGACAGGCAATCGGACGCTGGTCATCGGAACCGCCGGAGGGATGGCAATCCGCTTCGACGAGTCAGAGGTCAGACCGATGGGTCGAAGCGCCCGTGGGGTCCGGGGAATCACGCTCACCGGCGGCGACACCGTCGCTGGTGTCGCGGCCGTCGATACTGATCGACACAGCTGGGTATTGACCGTGACCGAACATGGCTACGGGAAGCGGTCTGACATCGAGGAGTATCGCGTGCAGTCACGGAATGGCAAAGGGCTCATCGACATCAAGACGAACGCCAGAAACGGCGACGTGTGTGCGATCGAGACCGTTGGCACGGGCGATCACCTCGCGGTAATGAGTGGTTCGGGTCAGATCATGCGGACGCCCGTTGAAGGAATCTCGACGGTCGGGCGGAACACGATGGGTGTCATCGTAATGGATCTCAGTGAGGGCGATTCGGTGGCATCCGTCGACGTGATTCCGAGAGAGATGGTCACAGCTGAGTCCGAATCCGAAATTGAAGCTGAGCCGATCGAGCAGTAATTGGACTCACAAGCAAGTCACAGCACGGTTTTTCCGAAAGCGCTGGCGGCGAGTTCGGTCGCGAGTGCTGCGGTCTCGTTGTTGCGATCGAGCGTCGGATTCACTTCAACCAGATCGAGGGAGCGAAGCTCCTCGCGTTCGGCGACCAGTTCCATCGCCGCGTGGGCTTCTCGATACGTAACACCGCCACGGACAGGCGTGCCGACACCGGGGGCTTCTTTAGGATCGAGCCAGTCGAGATCGAGACTGACATGCACGCCGTCTGCACCCTCACAGGCGGTTTCGAGTGCCGCTCTCGTCACGTCGACAATGCCGCGGGTGTCGATATCGTTCATCGAGTAGGCGGTGATACCGCGATCGGCCAAGAGCGCCCGCTCGTCTGCGTCCACGCTCCGAAGCCCAACCATCGCAAGATTCGTTTCCGAAAACCGCGGCGCATTCGCCCACTCTGTGTCGGCGAACTCACCAATGCCAAGCGCAGCAGCCAGCGGCATGCCGTGGATGTTGCCGCTCGGGGAGGTCTTCGGTGTGTTGAGGTCGGCGTGCGCATCAAACCAGACTGCGCCAATATCTGCGTCTCGTGCCGAGCCTCGGAGTGAGCCGATCGCGACCGAATGATCACCGCCGAGTACCAGCGGCGTGGCACCTTCTTCGAGTGTGTTTGCGACCTCGTCTGCGAGCCGCGAGCAAACGTCGGCGGTCTCTTTGAGGAACTTCGCTTGGCCAGCGGGCGGCTGGGTAGTATCTGGATCCCGCTCCTCTGCACGGGGCGCGAGAAGATCGCCGCTGTCGATCGGTTCGACGCCAGCTTCGCGCAGTCGAGAGGCGAGTCCACCGTAGCGGATCGCCGAAGGCCCCATGTCGACACCACGTCGGTTCGCGCCGTAGTCGGTTGGTGCGCCGATGATCCTGACCTGTCTGGACATACCGGACGGTCCGACCGGTGATACTTACATTGTTTGTTCTCGTACAGACACTGTCGAAGACAACGTGTGAATTCTATATATGTCTCTATACTAATTGGAAACCAGGTCGATCTTCCATCGCCTTTAAGAACGTTCCTCACGAACGATTCGCTATGTCATCCATTGAGCTCACATCGAGTCAAAAAACGATCCTTACGGCACTTATCAACTTACACCGTGAGACCGAAGATGCAGTAAAGGGCGAAGACATTGCCGAAGAGGTGAACAGAAACCCCGGGACGATCAGAAACCAGATGCAGAGTCTGAAAGCACTCCAACTCGTTGAGGGTGTTCCGGGGCCAAAAGGCGGCTACAAGCCAACAGCAAACGCCTACGAAGCCCTCGATGTCCAACAGATGGATGAGCCGGCGTTCGTTCCGATGTATCACGACGGAGCGGAAGTCAAAAACGCGAACGTCGAAGAAATTAATCTCTCAAGCGTCCACCATCCTGAACTGTGCCGTGCCGAGATCCACCTGCAGGGATCGGTCCGTGATTTCCACGAAGGAGATACCGTTGTCGTTGGGCCGACACCATTGTCGAAACTCGTCATCACCGGTACACTTGATGGCAAAGACGATACGAACAACATCCTCATCCTCCAGATCGACGACATGGAAGCGCCAGCCGAAGAGCCAGCACACTAAAACAATCTACCCGGGGACAGTTACATGTCGCCGAACGCACCGGCGGCTCGTTTGGCAGAGGAAATATCCGCGATCCATCGGGTTGCGATCGTCTTTTTCAGGAGTTTCGCCGCCGGTCCACCGAAGGTGTTGATCGGAACAAACGCCACATCGTGAGCAACTGCGTCATCTCCGACTGAGATGACTGTCCCTTTGTCTGTGTGTTTCCAGGACTTCAGCGGTGCACCGCGCACCGCTCGAACGAGGTTCTCACCGGCCACGTCAGCAGCCTGCCAGGCAGCCTGTGCGGTCGGCGGCGCGACCTCGTCGGTCCCCTGATCGATCAGCGCTGAGTCGCCAATTGCGAAGACGCGATCGTCGCTCGTCCGGAAGTCCGACTCGGCAAAAATTCGGTTCGATCGTTCGTCCTTGTCGACAGCCGCGTCTGCGAGTTCGTCGTGGCCGGTAATGCCACCGGTCCAGACAAGCACGTCGTAGTCGAGTTCAGTGTCTCCGATGTGAATGGCGTCCTCGTCAACCGCAGAAATGAAGTCGCCAGTTAGAATCTCGATATCTCGTTCGAGGAGCCGCTTTTTGAGCGCACCCTGGACCTCTGGGTCCTGTCCGGGGAAGATTTCGTCCAGTCCCTCAACCAGTTTGATGTTGATCGGTGCGCGGTTATCGTCGCGGTACTCAGCGATCTCACCGGCAGTCTGGATTCCCGACAAGCCGGCCCCACCGATGATGACCTCTGCGGGATCGCTCTGGGTTGCGTCGGCTGCAGCCGATCGAATCGACTCGTTGATCGCTCGCGCATCGTCGAGGCTTTTGAGCGTCAAGGAGTAGTCTTCGAGGCCCTCAATACCGAAGAAGGCAGTCCCGCTGCCGACAGCAACGAGCAGGTAGTCGTACTCAACGGGAACGTCCTCGTCTTCGAGATCGATCGTCCGCTCGTCGGTGTCGATCCCGACGACGCGATCGCGGATGAAGTTCGTCGAATCGGATTTGATCTCGTCGACGGGGATCGCGATCTCAGATTCGACCCCTGGTTTGCGAATTGCACGGTGGACCTCGTGGAGGACGAGATGGTAGTCGTGTTCAGAAATCCACGTAAGTTGTGCCTCATCTGGCTCAACGTGTTCTTCAAACGATTTGACCGCGCCAGCACCCGCATAGCCAGCGCCTATCACAACGACATGATCGCTCATGTGTTCGTATGCGCAACGAAGGGATAAATCGCCTTTGGAACCGCCTTGGTCACAAATCGACCCCACGTGGGCTATTCGATTGATAGCCCGGCGTGCCACCGATCGACGCCTGCCTCGGCTTTGATCGCGTCCATCCGAGCGAGCAGTTTCGTCGCGAGGCTCGCGGTTTCGGCTGCACGGGAGGCGCCCTCGGTGCGGAACTCGCCGGTTACGCGGTTCGCGTAGACGCTACAGACTGCCCCCGCACGCAATCCATAGAGATTCGCGATCGTCAGGATGGCACTTGCCTCCATCTCGATATTTGCAACGTTGGCGTCCTGAAGCTCTTCGACGAGCCGATCACTGCCCGCCGCAGTAAATCCCGCAAATCCCGGCCGACCCTGTCCGGCGTAGAAGCTGTCAGCACTCATTGTGATCCCAACGTGGTAGTCGTAGCCGAGTCGTTCGGCGGCGGCGACAAGCGCGGAGACGACCTCGCCGTCCGCGACCGCAGGGTAATCCTCACGGACGTACTCGCTACTTGTGCCCTCCTGTCTAACGGCTCCAGAGGTGATGACCAGATCGCCCACGGCCATTTCCGGCTGGATCGCACCACAGGAGCCGACGCGGATGAAGGTGTCCACGCCGACACGGGCGAGTTCCTCGACAGCGATCGCCGCCGACGGACTGCCGATACCGGTAGAGGTAACGGAGATCGGTTCGCCGTCGTAGGTCCCTGTCGCGGTCCTGTACTCACGGTGATGTGCCACCTCGGTGGCCTTCTCCCAGAGTGCGGTGACCTTATCGACACGTTCGGGATTTCCCGGTAACAACACAGTGTCCGCAACGTCACCCGCAGAAAGTTCGATATGGTACTGCACGTCCGCGTTCGGGTCTTCGCTGTCTCCGGGCATGATTTCGGGATTCTCAACGCCAGAACAAATGTCTGTCGCGTCGATTGCTATCGGACTACGTATCGCGGACGGATTCTGCATCCTGAAGCGTTTCGAGCGAAATCGTGTTCGGCAGTAGTTCGCCGAGGGTATACTCCGCGCGATCGTCCCCACCGAGGTCACAGACGATCGGCATCTCCGCCGAACAGAACTCTGCAAGCGACTGCCGACACATCCCACACGGGGTAACGCCGTCACGGACGCCGGAGGTAACTGCGAGGCCTGCAAACTCGCGGTGGCCGTCGGTGATCGCCGCCGCGAGGGCAACTTCCTCCGCGTGGAGGCTGTTCGAGTAGTTGGCGTTCTCGATGTTACAGCCGGTGTAGACGTCTCCGTCAGCGGTTTGGAGTGCGGCTCCGACGCGATACTCTGAGTACGGGACGTACGCATCCGACAACACGCCGCGAGCGGCCGCGATCAACTCGTCAAAATCGACCATACGAGCAACTCGGTGGCGATCGCCGAGTAGGTTTCGGCTCCCGCACCGAAGAGCCACGGTCGGGATGTGGAGAAGTCGAAGGGAAACGGCCAAGCGAATGCCGCTCGTACAGCACGTGTGACCGAAACTGAGACCGAGTCCGCGACGGACGATCGCCCCTCCGACGCAGACGCCCCGAGCATGCGAGGGCGGACAATCCTCATCATGGTCGGTATCTCAGTCGTCCTGACCGCCGGAATTCTCGGGCTGTTCGTTGGCGCGCTGGGTGCCGATCAAGTGACAGAGCTCGTCGTGTTCAACCTGTTTGCCGTGCCGATGACACCGCTTTGGGTCGCGGGGTACGCGATGGCTGCGACCACGACAGTGCTCATCGTACTGTTTGGCGTGGTCGCGTTCGCCGCTCAGTTTGACACCCACGCCGACGAACCGACGTGATCCCGGCTGCTTTTACCCACTCCGATCGTACAAACGGTATGGTCGCCGCCACGAACGACGCCGACAACGCCGACGAGCATCCTCCCTCCGAGGTGATCGATTCCGGGCGGAATCGCCGCCGGGCCGCGCTGTACTCGCTGCCGTTTTTGCTTTTGGGACTCGGAAACGTCGTGCTTATTCTCAGCTGGGGGCTTGAACCGCTGTGGGGGTTTTTGTTGTTACCACCAATTCTCTTCTGTACGGTATTGACCTACATTGTGTTCAGCACTGATTTTCTGGACGATCGCTGATCTGACAGCAGTTTGTGATCGAGTGCTTGCCGATCGAGATAGAATGTCTCAGATAACCAAGTCAGCGACCAGTATCGTACTTGTAGGTTGCCGAGTCGGGATCGATTCCAAAGTCTTCGGGGCGTTCTTCGGTTTCATCACTCTCAGAGTCGGTTCGAACAGCTGTTTTGAACCGTTCGCGAGCTCTCTCGGGCATTTCGAACTCGCCCTCAAGCACAAGACCGATCACGTCTTTATCGATAGCCTCCCGCTTCGTCTCCAGGCGATCCTGGAGTGGGTCAGGAAGGTCAGCATCGTCGATTGGCTCGAAACCGTACTGGGTGAGGTACGACGCCTCGTCGGTAAGCGAATATACTGGTTCGAATCCCTCGTCGCGGGCTTTCATCACGAGTCGCTCGACAACGTGCGCGCCGACACCCTGACCGCGCCATCCTGAGAGAACCCCGATACCGGTGAGTTCACACACGTCCGGATCGCCCTTGTGAATCCGAAGCCGCCCGAATCCGACGCGTTCGTTGGACGCTTCGTCCATTGCGATCACATAGTCTCGTGAGCGAAACGCCTCCTCGTCGAGTCCCATCGCCTCGATGTGATCGAGCAGCCAGACTTCGTCCCGGTTTTTCGCGTCACGGACGTACATGTCCAATTGTACTGCTGGCGCGTGCAAAAACGTTCCCCGGTCACTGACAGACGTACCGCATGACCGGCTGTCGAACAGAGCTGAAAAATTATGTAGGTTGCGCGTCGATCAGTACGTATGGGTGACTACGAGGGATTCGACGAGACCGTTCACAAACCTGATTCCGACTTCGTTCAGCGATCGAATGTCACCGCGTTCATGCGAGAGTACGACATCGCAGATTACGACGAGTTACTCACGCGGTGTGGGCCGGGAATCGACGGTGTCGAGGAGTCGGGCGTTGAGTGGTTCTGGGACGAGCTCCCAGAATACCTCGGGCTTGAGTTCGACGAACCGTACGATCGCGTCCGCGACGACAGCGAGGGACCGCAGTTTTCACGGTGGTATCCAGGTGGGCAGCTCAACATTGCGCACAATGTCGTCGATCGCCACGCAGCCACCGGCAATCCAAATCGAAACCGTGTCGCTTGTATCTGGGAGGGCGAGCCCGGCGACACCCGCGAGATTACCTTCCACGAGTTGGCCCGCCAGTCCAATCAGGTCGCAAACGCCCTCACCGATCGAGGGATCGAACCCGGCGATACGGTCGGCTTGTATATGCCGATGGTTCCGGAGGTCATCTCGATCCTGTACGGCTGTTTCAAGCTCGGTGCGATCGCGGTCCCAATCTTTTCGGGATTCGGCACAGAGGCGGTTGCAACGCGAATCCGAGATAGCGGTTGTACAGTGCTTTTCACCGGCGACGGGTTCTACCGCCGTGGCTCGCCGGTGTATCTGAAAGAGACCGCAGACGAGGCAATCAACGCAACTGAGTCCGTCAACGATGTCATCGTCTACGATCGACTCGGCTCGCGAACCGCCCTCGAGCACACTGGCAACGAGCCTACCGGCGACGAAACCGAGCAGACAGAACAGATTCCGTGGGATGACGATCGGGACGTGTGGTGGGACGACGCTGTCGGGAGCCAATCGGACGCGTTCGAAACACGATCAGTCCCGTCGGATCACGAGTCCATGCTGTTGTACTCCTCCGGAACAACGGGCACGCCGAAGGGGATCGTTCATACCCACGCAGGGGTACTCACACAATGTGCAAAGGAGATCCACTTCGGCTTCGATCAAAAGCCACACGATCGCTTCTTTTGGCTCTCAGACATCGGCTGGATGATGGGGCCGTGGACACTCATCGGCAATCATGCCTTCGGCGGCACGGTACTCATGTACGAGGGGGCACCAGACTATCCGCGGCCGGATCGGCTCTTCGAAATGATCGATCGCCACGGAATTACGACGTTTGGAATCTCGCCAACTGCGATCCGGGCACTCCGAAAACACGGTGATTCAATCCTGGAGGGCCACGATCTGTCGAGCCTGCGGTTGCTCGGATCGACCGGTGAGCCGTGGGACCCCGAGTCCTGGATGTGGTTCTACGAGCACGTCGGAGGCAGGGAGGCGCCGATCATCAACATCTCCGGCGGCACAGAGATCTGCGGCTGCTTTTTGATGCCGATGCCGACCCAGCCGCTGAAGCCGTGCACCCTCGGTGGACCAGGACTCGGAATGGACATTGACATCGTCGACGCAGACGGGAACAGTATCCGCGAAAGCCACGAGCGGGGCTACCTCGTCGCGCGGGACTCCTGTCCGTCGATGTCAAAATCGCTTTGGTCCGGTGACGATCGCTACCTCGAGGAATACTGGAGCACGTGGAGGGATTTGTGGGATCACGGCGACTGGGCACAACAAGACGAGGACGGCTTCTGGTTCCTCCACGGCCGTGCGGACGATGCGCTCAACGTCGCCGGCCGGAAAGTCGGCCCCGCAGAGATCGAAGGCGTATTGATCGACCACGAGGCCGTCAACCAGGCCGCCGCAGTCGGTGTGCCCGACGACACGACGGGCACAGCGGTCGTTGCCTACGTTGTATTAGAAGACGGTGTCGAGCCCAGTGACGATCTCCGTGAGGAGCTTCGTTCGATCGTCGGTGAAGAACACGGCAAGCCCTTCCGTCCGAAGGAGATCTTGTTCGTCTCGGCGTTCCCCAAGACCCAAAGCGGCAAAATAATCCGTCGGGCGATCGCTGCCGCCCACGCAGGTGAGGATCCCGGCGACCTCTCCAGTATGGAAAACCCAGAGGCGCTCGAAGCGATCAAAGCCGCACGGTGAGGTGATGGCGCCCGAAAGGTGCTACGAGTTGAGCGGACTGTCGGAGATGTCATAGGCTCGATCGATCCCGAACGTGGGGTGATCTGAGTTTGGGTCCGCGATGATGGCGTCAGATCTCTCAAGGGTTGCTCTATCGACGTCGTCGACTGCCTGTCGGTCGCCGACAAAGACTGCAGTCGCGCCGACCGAGAGGGCGGCAATCGCCCCTGCGGCGATCGTTCGGGGATCGCTGAACGGCGTCAACACGGCAAGCGTCTCGTCAGCGGTTAGCTCGAGTGTGTCGACGACATCACTTGCAGCCGAAAGGAGAGCTCCGTGGGTGTACGTCGAATCCTCGCCGACGAGAACCGGAGTATCCGGTGTCGCATCGCTGGGTGGTGTTGCTGGATTTTCGCTCCACACTTCTGCTTCCCAGTGGGTTGTCGCAGAGTCGGTCGGTGGTCCGTTGTACACCGCGAGTCGTGTCCCCGGTTCGACGTCGAAGTCAGCCTCACGATCGACGTGCGAAAGCACAACCCGCGGAGACGAACTCGCAAGATCGAATGTCGCGACTGCGCTGAGTTGTGCAGCACCAAAAAACGCGAGGAGTGCTTCTGGGGCCGGACGGGGATCGATCGCGACCGTTGCACCCTCGCTTACCCCGAGATATCGCAGCACGTTCGCGGACTTGTAGGCAGTCGTGATGAAATCTCGATAGCTCATCTCACGATCAGTCGCCAGAAATCGCACTGCCGCCGTCGGCGATCGCCGCTCACGGGCAAGCAGGTCCGGTAGCGTCTCCATGATTATTTCTTTGCACGGCGGCGTGGTGAACGTACCGAAATCGAGGCAAGTTCAGAATGACTTTTTGATCTTGTCGAAGAAGCCTTCCGAGACGTCGACCTCTTCGCCACCGGCCTCGGCGAACGCTTCGAGCGCGTCGCGCTGGTCGTCGTTGAGACTGTCTGGCGTGACAACCTGAACAGTCACATACAGATCGCCGTGTCCTCGTCCGCGGAGCCGCGGCATTCCTTTGCCACGGAGTCGGAACGTTTCGCCGCTTTGGGTTGCCTCGGGAACGTCGAACTCGACCTTGCCATCCATCGTTGGGACCTCGATCGTCGCGCCGAAGACCGCCTGTGGGAACGAGATCGGACAGTCGTACCGAAGGTCATCACCGTCGCGCTCAAAGTCCTCGTGGCCGCGGATCTCGATATCGATCAGCAGATCGCCATTAGGACCGCCGTTCTCTCCGGGTGCGCCTTCGCGCTCCATCCGAAGCGTCTGGCCGTCTCGAATCCCAGCCGGAACCTCGACCGAGAGGCTCGCCTCCGATCGAACCTGCCCCTGCCCCGAGCAGGTCGAACACTGCTCGTCGACGATTTCGCCATCGCCGCCGCAGCGCCGACAGGTCGTCGACTGCTGAACGCGGCCAAACGGCGTCTGTTGGACTTGGGTGACCTGCCCCTGTCCGTTGCACTCCGGACAGGTCTGAACGGTTGCCTCCGGCGGGTAGCCCTTGCCGTCGCAGTCAGGACACGTCTCGGGACGAGTGACAGAGAACTGCTTTGTAACGCCCTCGTAGGCATCCTCGAGGTCGATCGACATCGAGGTTCGAAGGTCTCTACCTTGCCGTGGACGGTTGGGTGAGCGACCACCGCCACCGCCGCCGAAGAACTGATTGAACAGGTCCTCGAAGCCACCTGCGCCGGACGCGCCGCCGAAACCACCCGCACCGCCGAAGCCGCCGCCGGCGCCGTTGGTGCCGCCGCGCTTTTCAGCCTGCTCGAAGCGCTCGTGGCCGAGGCGATCGTACGCCTGGCGTTTCTCCTCGTCGGTGAGCACCTCCTTTGCTTTCTGGATCTTCTTGAATTGCTCCTCAGCGTCTGGCTCGTCGCTCACGTCCGGATGATACTGTGCAGCCTTCTTCCGGTACGCGCTTTTGATGTCGTCCTCAGACGCGTCTTTCGAGACGCCGAGCACCTCATAGAAGTCCTCGCTCATCGGTCGTGCTCCTTCGGGCTATCCCGTCTCATGTGTGAATTGGTTGTGTGGCTGGTCAGTTTTCGTCGTCGTCGACGTCCTCGAAGTCGGCGTCAACGTACTCGTCGCCGTCTGCGTTGCCCGCGGCGTCACCGAATCCCGCGTCGGCTCCACCGGGGCCGCCAGCGGCACCAGCACCGCCGGGGCCAGCCTGTGCCTGCTGGGCCTGCTGTTGATACATCTGCTTGCCGATCTCCTGCAGCGACTCCGAGAGCGCCTCTGTCACGTCCTGCAGTTCCTCGGTGCTTGCGTCTTCGTCTTCGAGTGTCCCCTCGACGTCTTCGATCGCAGACTCAATGTCTGCCTGCAACTCGTCGTCGACGTTCTCCTCGTTCTCTTCGAGGAGGGTTTCTGCACGCTGGATCGCGCTTTCGGCCTCGTTTCGGGCCTCGATCCGCTCGCGGCGCTTTTCATCCTCTTCGGCGTGCTGTTCGGCCTCCTCTTGCATACGTTCGATCTCTTCGTCTGAGAGGCCCGCACCGCCTTCGATCGTGATGTTCTCCTGGTTTCCGGAGCCTTTGTCCTCCGCGGACACGTTGACGATCCCGTTTTCGTCGATACTGAAAGAGACCTCAATCTGTGGAGTCCCCGCTGGCGCTGGCGGGATACCTGCCAGCATGAACTCGCCGAGCAGCTCGTTCTCCTCGGCGATCTCGCGTTCGCCCTGGAAGACCCGAACCTGTACGGACGTCTGGTTGGCTGCGGCGGTCGTGAAGATCTTCGACTCTTCAGTCGGGATTGTCGTGTTCTTTTCGATCAGCCGCTCGAAGAGCCCGCCTTTGACCTCGATCCCGAGGCTCAGCGGCGTCACGTCGAGCAGAACAATATCGTCGACCTCGCCGCCAAGGACACCGCCCTGGATCGCCGCACCGAGTGCGACCGCCTCGTCGGGGTTGACGTTCTTTTTGGGCTCCTTGCCGATGATATCTTCGACCTTCTCAGAGACTTGTGGCATCCGGGTCGAGCCGCCGACAAGAATGACCTCGTCGATGTCGTCGGTGCTGTAGCCGGCGTCTGTCAGCGCCTGTCTTGTCGGCCCAACCGTCCGCTTGATCAGATCATTCGTTATCGACTCGAACGTTGCGCGCGTGATCGACGTTTCGAGATGGACTGGACCCGAATCTGTCGCTGTGATGAACGGAAGGTTGACCTTCGCTTCCTTTCGGCTCGACAATTCGATCTTTGCCTCCTCTGCGGCGTCTTTGAGCCGCTGGAGGGCCTGTCGGTCCTCGCGGAGATCGATTCCATGATCGTTTTTGAATTCGTCGGCAAGGTGGTCAATGATCGCCTGGTCCCAATCATCGCCGCCGAGGTCATTGTCCCCGTTCGTCGCGACAACCTCGTAGACGCCACCGCCGAGGTCGAGAACGCTCACGTCGAAGGTTCCGCCGCCGAGGTCGTACACGAGAACCGTCTGATCCGAGTCGTCGTCGAGGCCGTATGCCATCGACGCGGCAGTCGGCTCGTTGACAATCCGCTCGACGTCGAGGCCCGCGATCTCCCCGGCGTTCTTCGTCGCCTGGCGCTGTTTGTCGTTGAAGTACGCTGGGACAGTGATGACAGCTTTTTCCACCTCGTCACCAAGATACTCCTCAGCGTCGCGTTTAATTTTCTGGAGGATCATCGCCGAGATCTGTTCGGGCGTATACTCCTCGCCGTCGATCTCGACCGCGAAATCCTCTTCGCCCATGTGGCGTTTGATCGACTGGATCGTCCGATCGGGGTTCTGGACTGCCTGATTTTTCGCCGGATTACCGACAAGTCGCTCGGCGTCATCGGTGAACGCGACGACCGACGGCGTGGTTCTGTCACCTTCCGAGTTGACGATGATCTCGGGATCTCCACCCTCCATGACCGCAAACGCGCTGTTGGTGGTACCGAGATCGATACCGAGAATCTTGTTGCTCGTCATCTTGGTTTCAATTACCGGCTTGTGTCGGTTAAAGGTTACTAGATATGCTAACTCACACGTGAGAAGAATCTCGTCGGCGTATAGCGGTTTTTTGAAATTTGAAGTACCCTCTGTCGGAGGGTTTAAATCGACCGCAATGAGACCGTTCTGTCTGCTCTGTGGGGCTACTCTTCGTCGCTAACCGTTACCTGTGCGGGTCGAAGGACCTTCTCAGCCATCTCATAGCCCGGCTGGTAGACATCGACGATCGATCCGGCCGGCTGGTGGCTTTCGACCCGGAGCATCACCTCGTGGCGCTCTGGGTCGACCACGTCGCCGGGTTCAGGTTCGATAATCTCGACGTTTTCCTCTCCGAGGATCCGATCGAACTCCGAGAGTGTCGATTCAACACCCGGACGGATGTCGGCGTCCTCATCTTGCTCGAGCGCACGAACGAGGTTGTCTCGGACTTTCGTGAGCCTCGCAACGAGGTCCTCGGTGGCCCGTTCGCGAATCTGGTCCTGTTTTCGCTTGCTGCGTTTTTTGTAGTTTTGAAAGTCTGCCTTCGATCGACGGAGTTTGCGTTCGAGCTCCTCAATTCGGTCTTTGTGGGTATCGATCGTCTCTTCGTGGGTATCGATCGTCTCTTCGTGGGTATCGATCGTCGCTTTGGCGGTTGCGAGTCGATCGACAATGGCTTCGACGGCGTCGCCGAGGTCCTCATCAACATCGCGGACCTCCACAACTACCGCTTCCGGATCAACTTCGAAGACCTCGTTGGCAGGGGTCTCGGCGTCCGATTCTTGCTCGCTGTCCGTTGCATCGGTCGGTTCAGCGACATCGGATTCTTCGAGATCTGCCGACTCCTCACTCATACATTCGGATCGGTGCTTTGGCCGCTTAAGACTTGCAGAATCGATCGGGCGTGGAGTATTATTACACGCAGATCTAGTGCGCTGTCAGGCTTTCACGATTTTTCTGTGCCGACACTATCGGTGAGCTTCGAGTGTGTTTCAACAGCTGCAGTGACGGGAATCGATAGCGTCGTCCAGAGTATTTGTTCAGAGAGCTCAACTGAGGTGAACTCGACTGCCGAATCAGAGCACAGTGACTCGATCGAGGCTCGAACTGACGAAACCGAAATCGCCGTCGGATCGACGATAGCACCGTATTCTGCAGTAGCAGTGTTGTCATCGATACTCACCTCGATACCGATCGATTGAGCCGTCTCGATCACTGTGGCGACTGGTTCGGAAATCCGGGTAAGTCGATCAATGAGGCGAGATCGACCGATCGACCCGAGTGAGACCGTTCCAACGAGTGCTCCAGAGAGCCGTTGATCAAATTCGGTGTCGGGCGAGGCGATCGTCGCCGCGCTTGTCGGATTATCAACGAGTAGTGACACCGCCTCCTCGGCAGATCGGTCTCGGGCGATTATCATGGTCGACGATTTGACCTCAATCGCAAGCGGATACGTAGACAGGAGCATCCGTTCGTGACCGCTCTCGTCAGAGGCGTCGGGCACCACCGTTGATTCGATCCCCTCGGCTCGAAGGGCTGATCGGACAGCGACTGGATCGAACGAACCGGTGGCAGTGAACAATCCGGTCGTAGTCCCGTCAGATCTGATCCCGGTAGTTCCCTCGATCGATGTGACGTCGATTTGTCCGGCCGTATGCATTCGCTCAATCAGTGACGGATATCCCGCCGATCCAATAGCATCGATTGCTTTGGCGCTCACAGATAGCGAACCAACTGTGTCGAGGCTATCGCCGGTGTTGTTGGATCGCTTCGATGCGGACGCTTGATGGACTGGGATCGAAATTGTACCGATGAGCGTCAACCCGCTCATAGCCAACAGGTCGCGTCTCTGGGCGTCCATCAGTCCGACCCACCGGCCTCCGATTCGTTCGCTCCATCACCCGGTTCATCGGGATTTGTTGGCTCACTTGGTGGTGTCGGTTCTTCGGGTTCACTCGGCGGCACTGGTCCGGCTTCGTCCTCCGATGGTTCAGGTACGCCTTCGGTCTTGTCACCAGCCGTGAGGAACGTCAGAAGGTTTCCGATGAACACCTCGTTGTCTGCCTTTTGGTACTCGTTTGGAGCGAGTATTCCCGCATCACCGATCGCAGCGACCGGGCCATTCTGGACGGCGACCGAGTAGTCGTCTTCTGCTCTGGTTTCCGATGCAGTAGCACCAGCAGCTGTCAGGGCGGTCGTCCCGCGATCGGTTTCGATCGGCGCGGGAGCGTCAATGACCACCTCGTCAACACCAGTAGCGAGGTCACCGTCGCCTCCCTGTGCGTATATTGATTTGAAGTTGTTCGCGTTACGTTCCATATTGTAGAGGTACCCAGCACCGTACGCAATGCCGAATGGTGAGGTGACAGAATCGACCTCTGGGGAGGGACCTGTCCCAGCGGTACTACCAAGCAATCCACCCAGACCAATCGCAGCCGGCTCTGGCGCGCCGAAGAACGCGACACGGCCGTCTGCGTCGCCAAACCGTTCGACAGCGTCGGCTTCACGAGCCGTTAATGGCTGGGCTGGCTCAATCACGACAAACGCGTCGGCCTCCTGTAATGAGGCCGTGAGGTCTTCGGTCGGTTCGTGATATTCAACTTCGTGACCAGCAGACACGAGCGCGGTCACCATCGGTTCGATCTCCTCGCGCGTGAAGTCGTTGTTGTGGCCGCGATCGATCAAGACGGTCTTCGATTCGGCGGTTTGATCGATTTCGATTGTCCCATTTTCGGAAACAGGCTCAGGGGTACTGTCCGCATAGCGATCGTCCGCTATCGGGGTGACATCGGCGGGGCCGCCACCGACAACGAAGCCCGCGACACCCACCGCGAGAGCGATTGCGAGGATTATCCCGACGAACACGCCAGCATAAACACCGATTGTACGAGTTTTATCGTCCATTCGACTCACCTCCATCAGCGACCGCAGTTTGATTATTCCCCGCGACATGGTCAGGAGACGCCGATCCTTCAGCTTGATAATCAGCGATTGAACCGTACAGCGCAAGATATGTGGGAGTCTCGACTGTTACTCCGTCTGTCTTGGTTTCATTTGCGCCACCGAGCAGCCCGAGTGCGCCGGTCACCGTATGTGATCGTTTTTCAATCCGATAGTTATCAAGCCCCGCCTCAGTGGCAGCACGATCGATCGCGATATCGCGATCGCCAATCGAATCGGCGAGACCATTGTTCACACTTTGAGTTCCGACATATACTTTCGCGTTCGCGAGTTCTGTCTCAGAGAGTGCGAGCTTATCGCCGCGATGCGTTGTCACCGAATCGATGAAGGTGTCCTGCATCGAGTCGACCTGTCTCGTGATTTCGTCTTCAGTAAATCCGCCGTTTTTGTCCGGTCCAGTTGTGATTTCCCCGTCAACAGATGGAGAATCGGCATATGTCGCTCGTACACCGACGCTACCAACGATTGAGCCAGGTGAGACGTAGATCTCGTCGGCAGGCGCGATCATATAGTATCCGCCGGAAGCGGCCGTCGACTGCACCTGCGCGATCACTGGCATCTCCTCGGCGGTACGTTCGACTGCGAAGAATAGGCCTTCGCTGGCGGTGACCGATCCACCGGGGCTGTTCACCTGCAAGACGACTGCCTCGATGTCAGGATCGTTCCGGGCCTCTCGCAGATCAGCTGTTATTTCATCAGTCGTTGCGTCAGTAAGAGTCGTATCAACCGAAACAACCATCACAGAACCGTCAGGTCCTGTCGTCGCGCTCCAGACGAGCGGTGCGGCGAATGCACCGGCTACGACTGCGCACGCAACTACAATAAGGAGCGTATTCTGTGTGGTAGCTCGATTGGAGGGAATAGGTGCCATTTCAGGGCGTATCTACACTCACACAGTGTTGTAATAACGGTTTGGCCGGATCTCTAGCCCAGAAACAGGAGGTGTTTTAATCCTCCTTGCACATTCTACGTCTGAGGAACGCCGACAGTGATGCACCGTCTGGAGTTTGTCTGTCCGGCGTGCGGGCAGACGATCGAAGTCAACGAGAGTATGCGGGAGACAATTCTCAACACAGGGTGTCCAGTGTGTACGACAACGGTTTCAGGTGACGACTTCGTCGCTGGGGAGTGAGTGTCAGTTTCGGAGTCCGTGTATCCGTCAGACTACTCGTCTCTGTTGACAGTTACTTTTCGACCACTGATCGTTTCGGGGACAAATCGATACAGCTCAATGTCGAGATCTGCCTTTCCCTGTGCCCATATCTCGAACAGCGGTCGACGCGTCTCGCCGTATTGTTCGATCGTCTCGACAGTCAGATCGTTTGGGTCGATCCGCTTGAGGTCCCCCGTGAGGACCACACTCCGGTATACGTCGCCGTCTTGATCGTACACGACAATTCGGCCGTCTGGATCCGACGAAAGGAACTCGCGTTTTTCGCTTTCGGGGGTCGAGACTAACCGCAGATACAACTGGCGCGCGTCTGCGTCGTACCCGTAGGAGATCGGGATCGCGTACGGTTTGGCTCCGCGAGCAAGCGACAGGACGCCGGTCTCGTGGCTTCCTAAGAATGCGTCGACGTCTGCCACCGACATCTCGACCTCGCGACTGATACTCATGTACTGCTACGTCCGCATACACCGGTAATAAATCCCACGAGAACAGCTACTCTTCTGCACGAACGAAATCATCGGCTGAGACGTCGCTCCGACAGGCCACACAGCCGGTTTCACGAAGTGTGGCGGCCATCCCCTCGGTGACCACAAACGCCTGTCCACAGGACGGACAAACGAACTGTTTCTCACAGGTAGCCATATGGAAGTACACAGTAGCAATTGTCAAGAAGTGCTGGCCGCGTTCTCACCCCCCGAGAACGTGTCTTGAGTACCGACGAAACCCATCACTCGACTACTGAGCCGAGAAGTTTGCGCTGTGCGGCCGCGAGATGTTCGGCAAACGTCGATCGGTCGATTCCGAGTTCGTCCGCAATCTCGCTCGCGTTTGCCCCCTTCGGATGTGAAAAATACCCACGATCGTACGCGGTCTGCAGTACCTCACGCTGGCGCTTGGTCAGTTCGCTGCGATCGATGTAGATCACATCGGTCTCCTGTGGCTGTCCAGAGGACTGCAAAAGGCGGATGACCTGCATATCTGGATACTGGTCGCGGATATCCTCGAGGATCGATCGCAGCGTCGGGAGGTCCACCGCGTGAAAGGTGAGGTACAGTGAACCCTCTCGAGCTTGGGTTTCGATAACTGGCGAATCGTGGCGTTCGACAATCGCGTGGGGACTCGATTTGAGGTCCGACTCACGAATCCGTAGCGCCGTTTTCTCCCCGTATTCGAACACCCGCTGGAGGCGATCGCTCGAGGAATTGACCGCATTGGTGTCGAATAAAAACTCAAAAACTGCCTCCTCAGCGTCCGAAGATGGAACACACCGTGTCACCGATCGAATCGGTGGCCCGTCGACGGTCAACGACGCCAACGGATGATCCGGAACGGTGGGCAGACACACCTCCGCCCGAATCCCATCGCTCATTACCTACAATCGGGAGCAGCGGTCGCAAATAAGTGTCGCCATCCAATCGGTATCGCCGGCGAAACGGTTAATATACATCAATTCAATATCATGTGTGGGAGCAAGACACGATCTGCGTTCGCGTCTTGAAATATCAACATAGATAATTGGGGCATGTTACACGCAGTCTATCGGTGGTTGTTCGGGGTAGAAAACCGTTCCCTCGAGGAGGTAAGAGAGATCGAAACGATCGCCGACGTGGTCGATCTTGGATGGTATTCGATGCGACTACCAGGCGATTGGGATGTGAGAGTGGACATCGTCCAGTACGGTCAGGAGGCGCTCACGCAGGTGTTGATCTGTACACATCCCACAGTGCCGATCGAGTTCGTGCTCGTGCCGGCGCAAAACGCCGAACCTACCGCTGACATCGCGGTATACCGCAGAGACCGTACCCGAGGAACACGGACACAACTCGAGCGCTCAGTAGTGAATCTTGAGACCGCGATCGACACGATTGCACCGCGGCTCCGACGGATCGAGCGCCGGCAAGCGCCGTTCGTAGAGCAACAAAGAGAGCCGATCGTCATTTCTCCGTAGCCGAAACGCGATCGAACAGGTCGATCAGACAAATCGACAAGGTGAGTCCACATCCTCAAGTTAGCGCCGCTCCAACGCGTTAGTATGCCAACGACAACAGGATCTCTCGATCACACCCATCCGTACGTCCAGTTCGGAACCGGCGATCGGCCACTCGTCGTGATACCGGGTCTCGCCGACAGTCTTGTCGGCCCCATCGACGGAATTCGTACGTGGCTCCTCCGGTGGTCACTACGGCGGTATACCCCCGATCGACGGGTGTACCTCGTCCGACGGCCAACAGGGCTCGCTGCGGACGCGTCGATCGCATCAATGGCAGACAGCTACGCGGCGGCACTTTCATCGCGCTTCGACGGTCCTGTCGACGTGTTAGGTATCTCGATGGGGAGTTGCATCGCCCAAGAGCTGGCGAGTGCTCACCCAGACGTAGTTCGGCGGCTGGTCGTCGGGACCGCCGCATGCCGGCTCAGCGAGGAGGGAAAAGCGATCGCGGCACGCTGGCGAGACTTCGCATCGGACCACGACTGGGAGGCGCTCTACAGTGAAGCCGCCGATCTGACCTTCTCTGACTGGCGTGGCTCGCTCTACGGTAGGCTTCAGTGGCTCCCAACGGATCGCGTCTTCGGCGACCCGCCAGTTTCTGCAGACGTGTCGATCTCGCTGGACGCGCTTTCGACGTTTGACGCCTGCGATCGAGTTGGCGATATCGAGGCGCCGACGCTGCTCATCGGCGGCGATGAGGACCCATTCTTCGATGAGCAAACCATGATCGAAACTGCCGAAACGATTCCCGACGCGCAACTGTTTTTATTCCGCCGCAGCGGCCACGGCGCATTCGCCGAGCACCGCCGCGCGTTCGACCGGGCGGCGATCGACTTCTTCGACGATCGGCGCTAGCGTGTATTTTTTCTGACTGCACTCACCTCACAGTTCAATCAGACAATCTGCCCAGAGGCAAGAAGCCCTGCGTCGATCAACAAACCGAGGGCGACGATCCCTGCCACAAGGAAGATCGGTCGCCCAGCTGCGGCCGCATCCTGCCCGTTTGAGTCGGCGCTTTCGATCCGACTGCCGCCAATCTCTACCAAGGCAGTCAACACGAACCACAAAACGAGCATTGTGAGCACGAGGTGCCCCCGACCCGTCCCCAGAAGAGAGTCAAATGTATATCGTGTGCCGGCCATGTGCCCGCCGGTCGCCACGAACACCACCACTCCCGCTCGCGTTAGCCATCGAAGTTTCGTCGCAATCGCCGAAAGTGTCGGCCCGTCGATCGAGCCACGCGATGCCGCGGGAAGCACCGCAGCAAAAAAGAACAACACGCTCCCAGTCCATGCACCTGCGAACGCGGTGTGCAGTGACCACATCACGACATCAACAGCGGACATGACCATTGTCTCACTTGAGCCGTTCCTGCAGGAACGATGGATGCGCCGCCGTAACGCCATCAATGGTCATGATATCCTCGGCAATGATCTCGCCAAGTTCGTCGCCGTCGGCCGCACGCACCTCTGCCATTAGCATGTGATCGCCAGAAGAGGTATACAGCGATTCGATCGCCGGCAACGCCTTTAGCTTGCGAGTGACCTCGACGTATCGGCCGCTGTCGACGTCCATGCCAACGAACGCGATCGACTGTGAGGAGAGCTTTTTTGGATCGACGTCAGCCGAGTATCCCACGATCACCCCAGACTCTTCGAGTTCTTTGATGTACTTTCGAACGGTTGGCTTCGAGACGCCTGCACGTTCGGCAATTTCACCGTACGATGCCTTCGCGTCGTCCTCGAGGACAGAAAGGATTCGATTCGCCGTCGACGTCGTGCTCATACACTATATTTCCGTCGGAACAAAAAATATCTTGCGAACCGATAACCGATTTTAGGCCCACAGAAACCCGCAGCGATGCGGAGGATTACTTGTGCTTGTCGAGGAACGTATCAGCCGATCGCTCCCACTCGTAGGAGTCGTCGAAGTACCGCTCGGCGAGCGGTTGTTCAGGCAGTTCGCCGATCGCCTGTTTCTCCTCTTGGTAGGATGGGCGATCCTCGTCGACGTAGAAGCGACCGGTAAGGACGGTTCCTTCGTGGAGGACGTCCTCGGTTTCGGCCATCATGTCCATCGCCTCGCGACGATCGGTTATGTCGAAGTCGTAGTCATCGGACTCCTGAACATCCACGTACGGGACGTACTGTCTGGCGTCTTTGTTCCACGTTGGACACTGCGTGAGGAAGTCGACGTGGGCGAATCCATCGTGCTCCATCGCTTCGACGATGATCTCTTGGGCCTGATTTGGATTGACCGCTGCCGTCCGGGCAATGTAGGAGGCGCCAGACGTCAGCGCCAGTGACAGTGGACGGATCGGATCCTTCGCGCTGCCAGACGGTTGGGTCTTGGATTTGTGACCCTTCGGGCTCGTCGGGGAGGTCTGTCCCTTCGTAAGCCCGAAGATCTCGTTGTTGAACACGATGTACGTCATATCGTGGTTCTCGCGGGCGGTGTGCATGAAGTGGTTCCCGCCGATACCGTAGCCGTCACCGTCGCCGCCTGCGGCGACGACCTCGAGGCCAGGGTTCGCGAGTTTCGCCGCGCGGGCGATCGGGAGCGATCGGCCGTGGATCGTGTGGAAGCCGTAGCTCTCAAAGTAGCTGTTGAGCTTCCCCGAACAGCCAATCCCCGTGGTGAGCAGGATCTCGTCAGGCGATTTGCCCAACTCCGCGGATGCACCTTTCAGCGCTTTGAGCACGCTGAAGTCACCGCACCCAGGACACCACGTCGGCTGGGGCTCGATGCCGGGTGTGTAGTCGTTTCTGTCAACCTCACGTCCGCCGTCAATTGCGTTGAATGCACTCATGATCAGTCACCTGCCGCAGGCACGAACGTCGTTTCCTGACCGGAGAGTTCGTCGCCTTCGATAATTGTCGTTTTGAATCCCTCCACGATGTCTGCCGGTTCGAACGGGTTCCCGTTGTACTTCAGCAGGCTCGAGAGCTTCTCGCCGTACTGTCCGAGTTCCTTTTGCGTGAGCCCGCGGAACTGCGCGGAAGCGTTCATTTCGACGATGAGCGCCTCGTCGACGCTGTCGAGGAACGCCGAGACTTCCTCAGCAGGATACGGCATGAGGTCGCTCACACCGAGAGATTTGACCGAGTATCCCTGGTCGGCGAGGACGTCGACAGCTTCCTCGACGGTTCCTTGCTGGCTACCGAAGGTGATGAGTCCGTACTCGGCTTCGTCATCGCCGTGATACGTCTGGTGGGTCTCCTCGCGGCTGTCGAGGTCTGCGCGGATCGCTTCGGCTTTTTGCAGCCGACGGTTCATCTGCGCAACCCGGTTCTCGGGTGTCTCTGCGATGTGCCCCTCTGGCGTGTGTTCGTTCCCCGTCGCGAGGAAGCGACCGTTCTCCTGGCCGGGGATCGATCGCGGACTCACACCGTCTTCGACGTCGTGTTGGAAGCGCTGGTACTTGCCCGTCTCCGCGTGCGGCGCGGTTTCGAGCTCTGCTTCGGTTAGCACGCTACCGAGGTCCGGGTTCGGCTCGCGATCGAAGTGGCTCGCCGGGACGTTGATCAACTCGCCGCCGAGTTTCTGATCGTAGAGGATGATCGACGGAACCTGGTACTCGTAGGCGATCCGGAACGCCTGTCGAGTCTGGTCGTACGCTTCGCTCACGGTCCCGGGTGCGAAGACGACCCGATGGGAGTCGCCCTGTGAGGTGTACAGGACGTGTTCGAGATCGCCCTGTTCGGTCTTGGTCGGCATACCGGTCGACGGCCCAGCGCGCATGGCCTCGATGAGGACGACCGGCGTCTCGGTCATCTCTGCGAGTCCAAGCGGTTCGCTCATGAGCGCAAAGCCGCCACCGGATGAGCCGGACATCGCCTTGACACCGGCGTGGCTCGCGCCGATCGCGAGTGCAGCCGCAGCAATCTCGTCTTCGACCTGCTCGGAGACGCCCCCGATCTTCGGGAAGTTCTGTGAGAGGATCGTAAAGACCTCTGTCCACGGCGTCATGGGGTAGCCGGCAATGAACCGGCAGCCCTCGTCGATCGCGCCGTAGGCGATCGCGTCCGACCCAGACAACAAGACTTGCTCCTCGTCGTGTTCGCCTGTCGGAGCGGTCACGTCGTGGGCGTCCGCGTCGTACTCTTCGAGGACGTGGTTGTACGCGCGCTCGAGGATCTCGAGGTTTGGTTCGAGGATTTTCTCGGGCATCGCGTCGGTCATCAGATCCTCGACATATTGGGTATCAATACCCGCAAGCGCACACGTAACGCCAACACCGGCGGTGTTACGCATGACTTCTCGACCAACGTCTCGCGCCATCGATCGGAGATCGATGTCGTAGACGTGCCAGTTGTTCGCTTCGACACGCTCGTCGAAGTCCTCGATCTCGGAGGCGTCGAGCAGTCCGGAGTCGTAGACGATCACGCCACCCTCGCGGAGTTCGTCGAGGTTCTCCGAAAGCGGTTTGATCTCCTCGTTCTTGTAGTACGCACCTTCCTGTGGGTTCCGTGCGAACGAGTCACCGAGCGCGAGCAGGAAGTTGTACCCGTTTCCACGGGACGTGACTGGCTCGCTCGACGCGCGAATCTCGGTGTACGTGTGGCCGCCACGGATGCGTGACGGGTAGTGTCGATGTGTAAATACGTCCAGCCCTGAACGCATCAGTGCTTTTGCGAAGTTCTGGCTCGTCGAGGCGATCCCGTCGCCAGAACCGCCTGCAATTCGCCAGATAAGTTCGTCGTCAGTCATAATTACGGTCACGGCCTCTGTGGGCCACTAGTGTTCTTACGTTACGATGACGTGGTAAAAGACTTTGCTATGCATTCGCAAGGAACAATCATTAAGAAAGGAGTTCGATAGACAATTGTCCATTATTTGTCGTGGAGATGTATTTGTTCAGCAGTACATCCCTCATAATACACGAACGTTTCATAGGTAATGGAATATAAGGACATTCGAATGATACCGATGATCAAAAAAACAGCGATAAACAAGATCTTACGCAGCGTAAGAGGATCTGATTTCGAGTTCACTTCTCGGTTTTCCCGGAGAGCAAGCGCTCGTGCGTTTCTTATTCGTTAACTGGACTAGTCGGATGATACTCGGTGTCATACTGTCCAGGATTGTCGTCGAGTCGATCGGGGTTGATCCGTCCGCTGAGCAGCATGAAGTCGAGGATCGTGAGGTTCAACATCGCCTCAACGACAGGAACGCCTCGCGGTGGGAGTACTGGATCGTGGCGGCCGACTACCTGGATCTCTTTGGTCTCGCCGGTCTCCCAGTCGACAGTCTCCTGTTTTTTCGGGATGGAAGTCGGCGCATGCCACGTCGCCTCTCCCCAAATTGGTTGGCCAGTCGTGATTCCACCTTGTAACCCGCCGTGTTTGTTGCCTTTCGGGACCGGATCGCCCGCTTCGTTGAACTCCCAGTCCTCGTTTCTGTCCTTGCCACTCCACGTCCGGGCTTCCTTGCCGAGCCCGAACTCGACGTGAGTGGTCGCTGGAATAGAAAACATCGCCTGACCCAACCGTGCGGGAAAGGAATCGAACCGCGGCGCGCCGAGTCCACGCGGGACACCACGAGCCTCAAAGTAGATCGACCCGCCGATCGAATCGCCCTCCTTTTGATACTGGTCGGCGACCTCTCGCATCCGTTCGGCTGCATCCGGATCTGCACATCGGACCTCGTTGTCCTCAGTGTGTTCGAGCATATCCTCCCACATCACGTCTTCGGCCCGAACATCGCCGATCTGGTTCACGTGGGCCTTGACGGTGATACCGTGTTTCTCGTTGATCTGTTTCGCGATCGCCCCCGCAGCGACCCAGTTGACCGTCTCCCGAGCCGAGGATCGGCCGCCGCCGCCCCAGTTTCGTGTTCCGAACTTCGCCGAATACGTGAAATCGCCGTGGCTCGGTCGTGGCGCAGTGACGTAGGGCTCGTACTTGCCAGAGCGGGCGTCTTTGTTCTCGATGACCATTCCGATCGGCGTGCCTGTCGTGTAGCCGTCCTGAACGCCGGAGTTGATCGTCACCGCGTCGGGCTCACCCCGGCTTGTCGTGATCATCGACTGGCCAGGTTTTCTGCGATCGAGTTCGTACTGAATGTCGTCCTCGTCGAGTTCGAGGCCCGCTGGACAGCCGCTGACTGTCACACCCATCGCCTTCCCGTGGCTCTCCCCGTAGGTCGTCACCTGAAACAGACGCCCAAACCGATTGCCGTTCATATACGTATCGTACGGGCGGGGGCATTTGAACCTTGCAATCGGTGCAACTGGCCGCAGTAACTGGCGCAGTTGGACACCGTTGGCAGTCTCGTCGCAGACTGCAATCGGCCACACCGATCGTTTTTGTTCACCCGCTGCCAACCGATCGCATGGAGCCGACCAGACGCGGGGTTCTTTCGATCGCCGCGAGTGCGATTTTCGCGGGGTGTGCCGCGCCGATCACGACACGCGAATCTGCAGATACGACGCAGTCGACGAGCAGTTCACCAACCGTTGCTGTCGAAAACGCCTCTATCGGTATCGATTCAGGCGGATACGCAGACCTCTACGAGGCGACAGTTCCTGCCGTCGCACAGATCGAAACTACCGACCGTACGGGGCGAGGACAGGGATCGGGATTCCTCATCGATCCAGCCGACGTCGACGGTGCGGACGATCGACTGCTCGTCACGAACGACCACGTCATCCCCGAGGACGCGGACATCAACGTAACATTTCACGAGGGCGCGTGGTACGAGGGCACGCTCGTCGGCAGAGACCCGTACAGCGATCTCGCTGTCGTTAGGATCGACAGCGTGCCCGACGACGCAGTCTCGTTGTCGCTCGTCGATCGCGTTCCGCCAATTGGCGCGGCAGTGATCGCGATCGGCGCACCGCTCGACCTCCCGGAGACAATCACCCAGGGCGTAATAAGCGGTCGAAACCGATCGCTTCCGGGTCCGCTCGGTTACTCGATCGCCGACACCGTGCAGACGGACGCGGCGCTGAATCCAGGCAACAGCGGCGGGCCGCTTCTCACGACCGACGGACGGGTCGCTGGAGTTGTCTCGGCGACGAGTGGCGAGAACATCGGCTTCGCCATCTCGGCGGCGTTGGCCCGACGCGTCCTCCCTGCACTGGCAACTGACGGCGATTATGACCACTCGCAGCTTGGGATCAGGTCAGTCCCGGTCGATCCGCCGGTCGCAGAGTTGAACGAGCTGCCAGATACCCGCGGGGTGATGGTCGTCGAGGTTCCCGACGACGGTCCCTCCGCCGGGATATTACAGGGGGCCCCCGAGTCAGATACGATCGACGGGACAGAGTATCCGATTGGTGGCGACGTAATCCGCCAGCTGGACGATGTGCCGATCGTTGATCAGTCGTCATTGTCGCGGTATCTCGCACTCGAAACGTCGCCGGGCGATCGGGTCGACGTGGCGGTCCGCCGTGACGGCGAGGAAGTGGTGGAGACCGTCACGCTCGGCCGACGGCCCGATCCCTGATTGGCCGTAGTCGTGGTCTTGGTCGTGGTCGTCTGGCTCAATCAGACGCCGTCGATCGTACGAACCAAGACCACGTTGGTGCGTCGGTGGGTTTGTTACTGTCCCCGACGAACTGACGAGTAATGGTTGAACTGATGGATACCTTCATCGAGGATCGAAACCGCGTGCAGCCACACCACGCCAACAACTACGGGACAACCCACGGCGGCCGGGTGCTCCACTGGATGGACGAAGTGGCCGCGATGAGTGCAATGCGGTTTGCGGGCCAACCGTGCGTGACCGCCCATATCAATTCAGTTGACTTCACCCAACCGCTCCAGATCGGTGATATCGCGTTTTTAGAGGCGTATGTCTACCAGGCCGGCCGCACGAGTATCCGAGTTCGCGTGCGGGCTTACGGTGAAGACCCAACCAATGGTGAGCGTGAGCAGACGACCGAGTCGTACTTTGTCTTTGTCGCTATCGACGAAGACAATACGCCTGTTGCAGTTCCGGAGTTGACTGTCGGCACTGATGAGGGCGAAACACTCGTGGCCGAAGCGCAAGCTAAAGAACAGGGCTGATTCAGGGGGCGTCGGCCGATCGGCGATAGCACGCCCTCCACGTCAGAAATGAGACCAGTGCCGAAGAGAGCCAGCGGTGCGTCTCAGTGGCCGTCTGGTTCGTGTTCGGGATCTTCGCGGGTGTCAAGCGCGTGTTCGTGGCTTGCATCGTCGGTGGGCGAGATGTCGATCGTCGACGGCGGGCGGCCTGCGGCATCCAACACAGCTTCTGAGATCACGATCGGACAGTCGATCCGAACAGCAATGGCGAGCGCGTCGCTCGGGCGCGCGTCAAATGTAAAGGGTTCGGGTTCGCCGTCTTCGTACCGTTCGGCCGTTACCTTTGCGAAGAACGTTCCATCTGCGAGGTCGTCGATCCGGACGCTATCGATCGCACCGCCGAATTCCGTGACCATCTCGACCAGCAAGTCGTGGGTGAGTGGCCGTTCGAAGGACTGTCGCTCGAGTGCGAGCTGGATCGACTGTGCCTGATCGTCAGTAATGAAAATCGGGACGTACTCGTTTTCGGCTTCGAGGATCACTGCAGGGACGCTCGCGCCGTCTGGACCGACGCCCATACCGATTCCCTCGATGCGGGCCGTATGTTCCATGTTCACACATATACGTTGGGGGTATGAATAGCTGTTCCTCTCGACGCATCGAGGGGGAAATCTCGTGAGGCTCACATACTTCCAGCGCGGTACCACACGGCGAACCCGACGAGCAGCACACAGAGGCCACCCAGAAAGAATGCCGCTCCGGGTTCGAGGGTGACGATCGCGTCGATCACGTCTGTGAGTGCGCTGGCAAGGAAATCGACGATCTGCTCGATCACACCTGGTTCGTCAGCAGCCGTCGCATCCGCGTCCATCGCGGCGTCGTCAGCGGCCTCGGGCTGGTCACTTTCTTCGTTGGTCATTGCTCCGACGTCACCATCGCTGGTTTGTGCAGCCTGTTCGGTCCCAGCCCATCGTTGAATCAATAGGCTCACCACGCCGAGCAGTCCGATCGCCCCGAGTAGTCCCATGAGCGTCTCTTTGATTCCGCTTCGATCGGACTCTGCGGCAGCGAACAACACGAGTGGTTCGTCAGCGGGAGCGTAGACCTTCATTTCACGACCCTTCTCGGAGTACACCGTATCGACAACCTCAACCAGCTCTGCATCTTCGAGTTTTCCGATGTGGTACTGGACGTTTTGGAGCGTAGTGTCGACACGATCGGCGAGTTCGGCCGGAGTGTCCGGGCGATCGTGGAGTGCATGAAGGACGGTTCGAGCGGTTTCTGATGAGAGGGCGTTGATGACCGAGTCCGCATCCTCGCTGTCGAGACCGACAACGCGAGGCTCCTCGTTCGTCGCCGGCGGCACGTCGGAGAGGGAGGGCAGGAGCTTCGCCATATCGCCATAGAGTGGCCCGCAGACGTACAAATCTTCTGTTTTCTCGTCTGTGTAGCATCCAAAGACGGGGACTGCGATGAGTATAGTAGCGTTTGCAATTATCTTCCCACTTCAATTCAGAATCTGTTGGAACAGCCTCTCTCGAATCAGATATGCTGATGGCTGCTGAAAAGAGTTGCAAACGCTACTATAGCTGCGACCGTAGTTCGACACAAGTAAACGGCGAGACTGTGTAGCTGGCCCAATGAGTACGCCCGCGGACACGACAACCGCCAAGCCGGACGGAGCCGGCAGCGTTACTGTCGTCGGCACCGCACACGTCTCCCAACAGAGCGTCGATGAGGTGAAATCGGCGATCGGCGAGGAGTCACCCGACATCGTCGCCGTCGAGCTTGATGAGGGTCGGTATCGACAGATGCAGGGCGAGGATCCAGAGGATCTAGACGCAAGCGATCTGCTCAGCGGTAATACGGTGTTTCAGTTCCTCGCCTACTGGATGCTCTCGTACGTCCAGACCCGCCTCGGCGAACGCTTCGACGTCCAACCCGGCGCGGACATGCTCGCGGCAATCGAAACCGCTGAAGCGCACGGAATCGACGTCGCACTTGTCGATCGTGACATCCAAGAGACAATCCAACGCTTCTGGGCGCGGATGACCGTCCTCGAGAAGCTTCGAATGATCGGCGGCTTAGCGTTCGGGATTACCGATCGGCGGGTCGTCGGTATCATGGTCGGATTGATCCTTGGATTGCTCGCCGGACCGGGAATCGCGATCTTCGGCGGGACACTCGGGATCTCGAGTGCCTTGCTGACGAGTGTGACTGGCGGCCTCCTGTTGGGTGGCGTCGTTGCGATCGCCGTCGACACCCTCGGCGGCGCGTTTCTCTCCGGGGAGGATCGCCTCTACGCGGCGATCGCGAGCGGAGTTGGCGTTGGCATTGTTGGTGGCGTCGGGTTCGGGCTCGCCGATGGGATCGTAACTCGATTTCTCGGCGACTTTGTGATCACCGTGCTCGGCAGCCTCACGCTGGGTATCGCTGCTGGCGTCGCAGTCGGCGTGCTCGCAGCCGGCCTGATCGGGCTCCGTGGCCCGACCGAAGCCGAACACGGCGGAATCGACGAGTTGGACATCGACGAGCTCACCGACGCCGACGTGGTGACGATGATGATGGAGGAGTTCCGCCAGTTCAGCCCGGGCGGAGCCGAAGCGCTCATTGACGAGCGCGACGCCTACATCGCCCACCAGCTCGTCGGATTGCGCAAAGCAGGGTATAATGTCCTGGCGGTTGTCGGCGCAGGCCACCGCGAGGGGATCGAAGGGTATCTCGCCGAACCGACATCCCTACCACCGATGGAATCGATCACGGGGACTGAGCGAGGACGCGGGATTCCGTGGGGCAAACTCGTCGCATACGGTATCTCGATCGCGCTCATTTCGTTTTTCATCCTGTTGGCGATGGCCGGCGTCAGGAACGGCTTCCTCTTGCGATTGTTCGGCGCGTGGTTCCTCATCAACGCAGTGTTCGCTGCTGGGCTGGCGAAGCTCGCAGGCGCACGCTGGAGTTCGGCGGGCGTCGGCGGTGCGGTCGCGTGGATGACCTCGATCAACCCGCTTTTGGCACCGGGGTGGTTCACCGGCTACCTCGAGCTTCGACATCTCTCTGTCAATATCGGCGACATCTCAACGCTCAACGAGCTGTTGTCCGACGAGACCCGTCCGGTCGGTGATATTCTCTCGGACATGTTCGACGTCCCGCTGTTCAAGCTCATCATGATCGTTGCGCTTACCAACGTCGGCAGCATCATCGCGAGTGTCTTGTTCGTAACGTATGTGTTGCCGCTGTTTGCGGCTGATCTCGGCGGCATCGAGGGCGTCTCGCAGTTGATGATTGACGGGGCAAGAAATAGTGCCGAACTTATCTGGGGGCTGGTGCGATGAGCGGTGGACACACCATCGCTGGCTACCAGTTCAGCAATTCGGAACTCAAAGATCTCGCGATCGCGTGGGTGGCGCTCGGCCTCGCGTTCGCGCTGTTTTTCGGCGGCGGCGCAGGCGCGATCGGGGCGATCATCGCGGGACCGCTGTTGTTTGTGAGCCTGCTCACCGCGGGTGTCGCATTCCTCTTACACGAGGTGGCGCACAAAGTCGTCGCAGTTCGATTCGGCCAGACTGCGGCGTTCCGGGCCGATTACAGCATGCTGTTCCTCGCAATTATGAGTGCGATGTTGGGGTTCATTTTCGCCGCTCCTGGCGCGGTTCACCACCGTGGGTACATCACCCAGCGCGAGAACGGCATCATCGCGATCGCTGGCCCGGTGACGAACCTCGTGCTCGCGGTCGTCTTCGTCCCAGTGTTCCTCATTGGCTCTTCGATCGGTGGCATCATCGGGCAGATCGGTGCCTACGGGCTCGTCATCAACCTCTTTTTAGCGGCGTTCAACATGATCCCGTACGGCCCACTGGACGGCAAGACGGTGCTCACGTGGAGCAAACTCATCTGGGCCGCGGTGTTTGTTCCGAGCGTGATCGCGACGCTGCTCGCGCTTTCGACGATCGGCCTCTAGATTTCTGGAGCGGCAAATACACGATTGTGAGATTTAATTCGACTGTGAGGTAACAAATACCCACATTGATGGATATATCCGCTGCGACAATCAGTAGGGTTTTGTCCGATCGCGAACCCAACTGAGCCATGAGCGAGACGCCGGATAACGCAAACGGCGCTGGAGAGCGCGACACAGCCGACGAGGAGTTAACGTACGCCGACGCAGGCGTGGATATCGACGCCAGCGAGGCGGCGACTGCGGCGCTTGTCGGTGCAGCCGGCGAGGGGACGGGCGATTACGCCGGGCTGTTCGACATCGGCGATCGCTATCTCGCGCTCGCGACCGACGGCGTCGGCACGAAGCTGCTCGTCGCCGAGGCACTCGAGGACTACTCGACGGTCGGCATCGATTGTATCGCGATGAACGTCAACGATCTCGTCGCGGCGGGCGTCCGGCCGGTTGCGTTCGTCGACTATCTGGCGATCGACACACCCGACGAACGATTTGCCGAACAGATCGGCGAAGGCCTCGCCGCTGGCGCAGCGGCCGCGAGTATCGAACTCGTTGGGGGCGAGACCGCAGTAATGCCGGAGGTCGTCCGAGGCCTCGATCTCGCTGGGGCCTGCGCCGGATTGGCCAGGAAGGACGCGCTGTTCGACGGCGAGGCCAAGCCGGGCGACACGCTCGTCGGGTGGCCGTCTTCAGGGATTCACTCGAACGGTCTCACGCTCGCACGCAAAGCGGCGACAATGGATGACGGCTCCTACACGGATCCGTGTCTCTTCGAAGGCTACGAAACGATCGGCGAGGCGCTGTTGGAGCCGACACGGATCTACACCGACCTGCTCGATCCAATGCGCGAGGCTGGCGTCCGAGGGGCCGCTCACATTACCGGTGGTGGGTGGACGAACCTCGAACGGCTTGGCGAGCACCACTATGCGATCGACGATCCATTCGACGCCCAACCCGTGTTCGAGTTCATCCAGGAGCGCGGCAACGTCTCCGACGAGGAGATGCACCGAACGTTCAACATGGGAACGGGTTTTGTCGCCGCGATCGCCGATGCGGACGCTGCTGAATCGCTCGCTGCACAGACCGACGGTCGGACGATCGGCCGGGTCGAAACTGGGGCAGGCGTGTCAATCCGCGGATTGTCGCTTTGAACGGGTGAGGCCGGCTTCGCTGGACACCGAAGAGAAACCACAGAACGAATCGTTTTAGTGCTCGACAAGGGTACCTGACGGTATGGCAATCAAGCCGAAATACATCAAACAGCTCGCGTTGGCGCTCCTCGAGCGCTATCCGCAGGCGTTCAATACCGATTTCGAAACGAACAAACAGAACGTCGGCCAGCTCACGACGATCGAGTCGAAAGGCGTCCGAAACCGCGTCGCCGGGTACATTACCCGAAAGAAAGCAGCGACTGTCTAGTTCCTGGCGTAGCTTCGCCTGTCACCCCTCGTCGTCGAGCTGATGCGCTGTCGATCGCCAGCAGCGCAAAACCAGAAGTGATTAGTTGGATATATTAGTTACTAATATCATGCGAGTACTCATAACCGGTGCGAGCAGCGGGATCGGCCGGGCAACGGCGAGACAGTTGGCTGGAAACCATGACATTGCGGTGGGATACAACGAATCCGCTGCAGCCGCGGAGGAGGTCGTTAGGAAGGCTCAGCGCGCGGGTTCGAACGCGGTGGCCGTCCAGGGAGATCTCACCGATTCTGCCGCAGCGGACGCCATGGTCGAAACGACTGTCGAGGCGATTGGCGGCCTCGATGCGGTCGTGAACAACGCCGGCATCGTCGATCCCGCACGGACAAGCGAGACGACCGACGAGCAGTGGCACCGCGTGATCGAGACGAACCTCACCGGTGCGTTCTACGTCACCCGCGCGGCGATCGACCACCTCCTTCCGGGCGGGAACGTGGTGTTCGTCTCCTCGATCGGCGGCACTGCTGGGACCGTCGACGCGAGTTACGCCGCGAGCAAAGCCGGCCTTCACGGCCTGACTCGGGCGCTTGCCCGCGAGTACGGCGAGGAGGGCCTGCAGGTCAACGCGGTTGCGCCCGGTCCTGTCGAGACAGCCATGAATGACGAGATTCTCGAATATCTGGAGGCAGTTGAGTTCAGAGGACACGAGAACATCGATACACACCTTCCAGCGTACGCTTGCCAGCCAGAGACGGTCGCGGAGACAATCGAGTATCTCCTCGAAACCGAGTATATACAGGGAGAAATTGTCAATCTCAACGGCGGGATGCAGTTCCGCTGAGTGTTGTGGTTCGATCGTCGGTTCGGAGGTTCAGTAGACGTATTCGTCTTCGGTAAGCTGGGTGTAGCCCTTCTTGCGGAACGATCGCTTCTGTTTTTTGTACCGATAGAGGATCTTCATCCCACCGACGCTCGCGGTGAACTTCTTGTTGAACGATCGAAGCCCCCCATCGCCGAGCATATCTGCCGTCGTTTTGAACGTCCGGTCCCAGTCGGCCGGCCCGTAGCCACGAGCGAGTTCGGCAAAGGTGACGTTCCGCAGAATTTCGTCGCCGATCGCGTCCTTCCAGGCATCGTTGTATCCCGAAAGATCGCCCTTCGCTGTGAGTTCGCCGGCAATCGCGCCGGTCCGGATGGCCACGTGATCGCCACCTTCGTGGAACGCCGACGTCGTTCCCATCGCACCGCCGGCGACGGCGATCCCAGCGTCGACCGGTGAGTCGATCGGCTTGGTCGAGGAGATCGGATACGTCTCGGTGCCGTTTCGCTTGCCGCGGGTCTCGACGATCGGAAAGTCCGACTCGATGTCGTACTCGTCGCCGTACTCCCATTCGAGCAGACGGTGAATGTACTCACTGCCTTTGGGGATTCGGTCGTCATCGGGGCGCAACAGTTCGTAGTCATCCCGATTTTCGATATCGTCGATGTCGAGGCCGATCGGCATCGTCAACCCAACACGACAGATCGGCTCGTCGTTCGGGAAGACCCACGGATACGCGGTGTGGCCGGGCATGACGCCCCACCAGAACTTGATCGCGTGTTGGACTTCTTTGAAGACCTCCTCGGGAAACTCGCGGTACTCCTGATACGCGATGTGGTTCACGGTACGTGAGGCGAGTCGCTCGGAGGCCTTCGAGCCGTCCGGGAGGTATCGATCGAGCACGCGGTTTGTCACGGTCCGCTGTGGGCCGTCTGCGAGGATCAGGTAGTCCGCGCCGATGTGATCGCCGTTTGCGACCTCCACCAGGTGTCGCGGGTCCGCACCCGTGGCGTCAAGATCGGTCTCGACGTCTCTGACTGACGCCTTGACCCGGTACTCCGCGCCCGCGTCCTCGGCTCTGTCGCGCATCCAGTCGTCAAACTTCGCCCGGAAGAAGGTGTACCCGAAGTGATCGTACGAAGAGTCGATCCCGGTCGATCGCAGCGTCACCGACTCAGTGGGTCCGATGAACTCCGCGCGATCGAGCGTCTGGTGGATGATCCCGTCGTCAAACTCTGCGGGATCAATATCCATGATGTCGACCCAGTAGTCCAAGATGCCGGCCGCGTCCGTCGAATCGGGGCCGAGTCCCTCGCGATCGGCACGCGGGACCCCTTTTTCGAGGACGATCGCATCCGCGCCGGCGCTGGCGGCCGCATGCGCCGCGGAGGAACCGGCGGGGCCGCCACCGACGATTGCCACGTCTGTCCGTTCCATACCCTCAACGGGCCGCGTTTAGCTATTAAACGCTCCGGACCGTCGTCGGCTATCGGCGTTTGATCAGTGTCGAAATCCGGCTCGGGCTTTTCCGGGAAGGGTGGTTTCTTTGGATTTCAGTATCTGCGTACGGGCATGCAGGATCCAGACATCGTCGTGCTTCGCCAGAAGATCCACGGCCTCGCGATGGGCGAATACGCCGCCGCGATCCGTGAGCGCCTGCCCGATCGTGAGGTCGTAATCGCCCGAACGCCGAGCGAAGAGCGCGAGTTCCTCGAATCCGCGCGGATCGCCACGGGCTTTAATCTGGACACAGACGACCTCAAGCGGGCTGAGAATCTCGATCTGTTCGCGTGCATCTACGCTGGGACCGGTCACCTCCCAATCTCAACACTCGAAGCGAACGACGTTGCCGTGACGAACGCCTCAGGAGTCCACGGACCGAATATCGCCGAGTACGTTGTGGGCGCGCTCGTCATGCAGGCGCGTGATTTCCCTCGAGCGATTCGGCAGGCCGAGGACCACCAGTGGCGGTCGTTCCAGACGCGAGAGCTACAGGGATCGACGGTAACTATCGTTGGCCTCGGTGCCATCGGCCACGCGATCACCGAGCGGCTCGAACCCTTCGGCGTCAAAACGATCGGCGTCCGCTACTCTCCCGAAAAGGGTGGACCAACTGACGAAGTGATGGGTTTCGATCGGCTCCACGAAGCACTCGCGCGGACCGATCATCTCGTCCTCGCCTGCCCGCTCACCGACGAGACCGAGGGACTGATCGACAGCGACGCGCTGTTGACAATTCCCTCGCACGCGACGCTCGTCAACATCGCCCGCGGTCCGGTCGTCGACACCGATGCGCTCGTTTCTGCGATCCGATCGAACCGCCTCGGGGGCGCTGTGTTGGACGTCACTGATCCCGAACCGCTTCCGCCGGGACACCCGCTTTGGGACTTCGACAACGTCCAGATCACCCCACACAACGCGGGCCACACGCCGTACTACTACGAACGGCTGAGCGACATCCTCGCGGCGAACGTCACGGCGCTTGACTCGGGTGAAGATCTCGAAAACCGCGTAGCGTAGTCGCGTTATTTTTTCCACGAAGCCGCAGAGTCGGCTGGTTCGGCGATCGTGTTCGATAACGTCCCGACGCCGTCGTAAGTAATCTCGATCGTATCGCCCGGCTCGACGGTCCCCGGGTTCGCCGGGCTCCCGAAGGCGATCACATCGCCGGGCTCGAAGACAAATCGCGCTGAGAGGTACGAGACGATCTCGAAGGGGTCAAACAACATCAACTCAGTGTTCGACTCCTGTCTTCTGTCGCCGTTGATTTCGGTGTGCATGTCGATCGCTGTTGGGTCGAGGTCGGTTTCGATCCACGGACCAAGAGGGCCTGAGCCGACGAACGCCTTGCGGGCTGTTCGGCCCTGCTGATCCAGCGCGTCAAGGTCGTTCATGATCGTGTATCCGCGGATGACCGACTCGGCCTCCTCATACGCAAGACGATGGCAGCGTTCACCGATTACGGCAGCGAGTTCGCCGGCGTAGGTCAGCTCTTCGGTAAACGAGGGGTATGAGATCTTCTCGCGGTGGGCGGCGATCGATCCCGGCGGCTTGATAAAGAAGTCCGGCTCGTCAGGACGATCGTACGCCATCTGGTCGAGCGTTGCCGTGTAGTTCCGTCCGACACAGTAGATCGAAGTCGGAGTACACGGCGCGGCCAACATCCCATCAGTGCCGATCTCGTACCGCTCACCGTCGCTCTCGACAGCGCCGTCATCGATCGGTCCCTGCTTGATTCCGTCCGGGGTGTCGATCCGTGCCAGTCGCATGCCGCCTCGTGGGTGCGCCGAATTCATAGCTCCAGCGATACGCAAATTTATAATGATTAATTACAGTATTTAAGATATGGCAGTTGAGGATGCGGCCACATATGATATTACGGACTCCGAGCACATTCGCCCGCTGGAGACCGACGAGTGGGCCGAAGCAGCCGAGGCATTGGCCGATCGCCTCCGTGGAGAAATCAGGTTTGACGAGTACGCGCGGGTGCTGTACGCGACCGACGGGAGCATCTATCGTGCGGAGCCCGCCGGCGTCGTATTTCCCACTGATGTCGAGGACGTGCGGGTCGCGATGGAGGTCGCCGCAGCACGCGGATTGCCGGTCCTCGCTCGCGGAGCGGGGACATCGCTCGCGGGCCAGACAGTCGGTCCGGGGTGTCTCGTGCTCGATCTTTCGCGACACATGGATTCGATCCTCGAGATCGACCCGGACGCCAAGCGTGCGGTCGTCGAACCGGGCGTCGTACAGGATGACCTCGACGACGCCCTCGCACCCTACGGGCTGAAGTTCGCGCCCGATCCGGCGTCCTCGGCACGGGCGACCGTCGGCGGCGGAATCGGCAACAATTCGACAGGGGCACACTCCGTACGCTACGGGATCACCGACGCCTACACAGAATCACTCACGGTCGTGCTCGCGGATGGCTCGGTAATCGAGACCGGCGAAGTCGTTCTCGACAGCGAGGAGTGGGATCGCCTCGTCGCCGGTGACGACCGTGAAGCGGCACTGTACCGGACGGTTCGCCGACTCGTCGAGGACAACGCAGCCGAGATCGATACGCGGTATCCGACCCTGAAGCGATCGGTCTCGGGATACAACCTCCACAAGGTAATCTACGAGAACGACGCGGGTGAGGAGGTAATCAACCTCTCAAAGCTGTTTGTCGGCGCTGAGGGAACGCTTGGCGTCGTCGTTGAAGCGGAGCTGTCACTCGTGACGAAGCCAGAGCAGACAGCGCTCGCGCTGTACTGTTTTGGCGATCTGATCGAGGCGATGGCCGCAGTTCCTGTCGCGCTCACACACCCCGTGAGCGGCGTCGAACTGATGGACGACGAAGTATTCCGCCTCGCCGAAGGCTCCGCGGAGTACCACGAGTACGTCGAACAGATTCCCGAGGGAACCGCCGCGTCGCTGCTCATCGAGTTTGACGACGAGGTGATCGCGAGTGCCGATCGCGGCGACTTCGAGGACGCGATCGCCGATCTCACTGCTGACTTCGTTGACGACGGGGACGCCTTCGCCGTCAGGGAGGCCTACGACCCTGACGCGCAGGCCGAACTGTGGAAGCTTCGAAAGGCGGCGATCCCGCTTTTGATGAGCCTCGAAGGCGACGCGAAGCCGTATCCGTTCATCGAGGACGCCTCGGTCCCGCCCGAGGAACTGGCCGAGTACGTCGACGCATTTCGAGATGTCCTCGACAAACACGGCACGTCGGCGGCGTACTTCGCCCACGCCGGCAGCGGAACGCTCCACATTCGGCCGATCCTCTCGTTGAAGGAGACTGAGGGCATCGAGACGATGCACTCGATCGCCGACGATGTAACAGACCTCGTCGTCGAGCACCACGGGGCGTTCTCGGGCGAACACGGCGACGGACTCGCACGGACAGAATTCAACCCGAAAATGTACGGGCCGGCGCTCTGGTCGGCCTTTCAGGAACTGAAGACCACGTTCGATCCTGACTGGCGGATGAACCCCGGGAAGGTCGTCTACACCGACGAACATCCCACAGACATGCGGGATCACCTCCGGTACGGCGCAGACTACGAAACCACAGAGCGAGAGACGGTCCAAGACTTTTCGGAGGAAGGTGGCTTTTCGCACCTTGTGGAGCTGTGTAACGGCTGTGGAACCTGCCGGCAGACCGACTCGGGGACGATGTGTCCAACCTACCGGGCGACAGCGGACGAACAACAGTCGACCCGGGGGCGAGCGAATCTCCTCAGAGCGGCAATCAGCGGTGATCTCCCCGAGGCAGAGCTGTACAGCGATCGCTTCCAGGAGACGGTCCTCGACATGTGCGTCGGCTGTAAGGGCTGCAAGCGCGCCTGCCCGACGGGTGTTGACATGGCGAAGCTCAAAGCCGAAATCAAACACGCAACCCATGAGCGGTCGGGCTCATCGCTGCGCGATCGCCTCTTCGGGCACATCGATCGGTACGCCCAACTCGCAAGCGCGGTCGCGCCGCTTTCGAACGTCGCACCACGAGTGCCTGGCGCGCGGTGGCTCATGGACCGGGTGGTTGGCATCGCCCCTAATCGAGAACTCCCGACGTTTACCCGGACGACGCTCGTCGACTGGTTCGACGAACGCGGCGGCGCAGCGGTCCCACTCGAAGACGCCGACCACAAGGTCCTGTTGTTCCCCGATACGTACACGAACTACAGCTATCCGGAGACCGGCTGCGCGGCAGTTCGCGTCCTCGAAGCCGCCGGTGTCCACGTCGACATCCCAGCCGATCTCGCGCCGAGCGGCCGGGCGGCGTACTCACTCGGATTTCTCGACGACGCCCACAAGTGTGCAGAACAGAACGTCGAGGCGCTGAAACCGAAGGTAGCGGAGGGCTGGTCCGTACTGTTCGTCGAACCGGCCGACGCCGTGATGTTTCAGGACGAGTACGGCGATCTCCTTGCTGGGGACGCTGTCCAAACTGTCGGTGCGAACGCCTACGGGGTCATGGAGTTCCTCGATGTCCACCGGATCGACGAGCGGCTCTCGGTCACATCGCCGGCCGATCGGCTGGCGTACCACGGCCACTGTAACCAGAAGGCGATCGCAAAAGATCACCATACGCCAGCTGTCCTCGATCGGCTTGGATTCGAGATCACACCGTTGGATTCGGGCTGTTGTGGCATGGCCGGCTCGTTCGGGTACGAGTCCGAACACTACGAGCTTTCTCAAGCGATCGGCTCAATCCTCTTCGAGAAGATCGACGAGAGCGAGGCCGACCGCGTGATCGCACCTGGTGGTTCCTGTCGATCGCAACTCGGCGACCGCGACGGCGAGTCGATGCCGCCGCATCCGATCTCGGTGCTCGAATCAGCGCTGTAAGCGGCCGTGCAGATCAGTTGTCTGAATATCATTACTGATACTTAGCGCGCACGCTATTAATACAGTGACGTCGAACAGCGACCAACCGCTGCGGCCCACGAGAATATCAGAACATGAATGAGAGATTGCGGTTCGGTGTCGCCGCGAGCGATCGCGGGAACCTCTCAGCGATGGCTGTGGTTATCCTGTTCGTGATCTGTATCTCGATCGCATTCGTCGTCGGAATCCACGTCTTCCTCTAAGAACCGATTCGAGGCGCTGCGCTCAGATCCAGCCTTCCTCGACGAGTAACTCACCGTTCAGGACGCTCGCCCCGGCAGCACCGCGGATCGTGTTGTGTGCAAGACAGTTATACTTCAGCCCCTGTGGCGTGGGAGTGACGCCGCCAACACTTATTTGCATTCCCTCCGCACGGTCGCGATCGAGCCGTGGCTGCGGGCGATCGGGTTCGTCGTCGCCGAACACGTGGATGAGTTGGTCGGGCGCACTCGGCAGGTCGATTCCGGGGTACGCCGCGAGTGCCTGCCGCGCCTCTGCTGGCGAAGGTTCGTCGGCAAGATCAACGAACACGCTCTCGAGATGGCCATCAAGCGTCGGGATCCGGTTGCACGAGGCGTTGACCGACGCGTCGTGCATCGACAGTTCTGCGCCGTCGAACGAGCCCAGCAGCTTTCTGGATTCAGTTTCCATTTTTGACTCCTCGCCACCGATGTGTGGAATCGCGTTGTCGATGATCTCCATCGACGTGACACCCGAGTAGCCCGCCCCTGAGACGGCCTGCAGGGTTGTTACGTCGACGCGATCGAGCCCGAACTCGTCGAGCGCCGCCAGCGTCGGCACCATCGTGATCGTCGAGCAGTTGGGGTTCTTCACGAGCGCGCCATCCCAGCCGCGATTGTCTCGCTGGACCTCAATCAGCCCGAGGTGGTCAGGGTTGATTTCGGGGATCGTCAGCGGGACGTCATCGGCCATTCGATCGTTCGAGGAGTTTGACGACATCACGTATCCCTCCTCGAGAAACGCCGGTTCGACCTCCGCAGCGACGCTGGAAGGCAGCGAGGAAAAGAGCAGATCAACGTCGTCAGAAACGTCCGCGGGATCTGTTCGACCGACCTCTATTGTGGCGATCTCTTCGGGAATCGGCGTGTTGACCCGCCATTTGGCCGCTTCGCGGTACGTCTTGCCTGCACTCTGTTCGCTCGCAGTCAACGCAGCAATCTCGAAGATTGGGTGATCGTCAAGCAGTTGAATGAACCGCTGTCCGACCGCGCCTGTCGCGCCAAGAATGCCAACTTGTACTGTCATTGCGTGTGGATGGATATCACAGGATAAGTGGGTTCGGATTTGCGCTTTTTTCGCCAAAAAATCGGGAAGGATTCGATGGCGACCGCCACAGCGCTCCATCGAATTAGAGTAACTGCAGTCAAATTGGGAGACGGCAGGTACAGTTTTTGATTTTCGCACCGAGAAGTACAGCTACAGATTATCACGTCAAGAAGCCGTGAAGTACAGCTACAGATTATCACATCAAGAAGCCGTGAAGTACGTTCTTGATTCAAAACACAACACAGAGAGGCACCTTCCACTCAAGAGTCACGAAGCGATCGGACGCTGCGAGTACCGGAAGAAAACGCCATACGTCATGGATGTACGACGGCAGAAAATATAATGATTCCGCACATAGTTTTTAGCGCGTTGGCTCGTAGATACTACCATGCACACAGATAGCACAGCACGTGATGTGATGCGCCACGAATTCGTTGGCGTGAGCGAATCGGATACGCTCGCGGATGCAGCCTCGCTGGCTGTCGAAGAGACAGCGAACTGCATTGTCGTCATGCGGGGACACGAACCGATCGGGCAGGTCTCAATTCACGAACTACTCGACGCAACGCTCGAGAGCGGATCGGCCGATCGGCCCGTCAACGAGATCATGGATGCAACGGTCCCAACGGTCCCAGATGACGCCGGACTCTCAGCAGTCCGCAAGCAGTTGGTGACAGACGATGTGGCCTCGGTACTTGTCGTCAACGGGGAGGGGCCGATTGGTGTCGTCACTGAACGGGACCTCCTGTTAGCCGTGGGCGATCCAGATACCGCCGTAAGCGATGGCCGAGTCGATCGCATGAGCGATCCCAGCTACGAAACCGAAGGAGACACAGAACCACAACACAGTATCTGTGAACTCTGTGGCTCGTTGAGCGCCGAGCTGACGCAAATCAATGGGCAGATGCGGTGTCCAAACTGTGCCGACGTGTGATAAACACATAACTCGTAGTCTCGAATCTCTGGGATTCGATATGGACATATGTCTACTGTTTTGTATCAAAATTTGTATCAACACGGTTCGGCGACCTGTAATTGATATGCAAGCGACGACGAAAGCGTTCTGAGAAGTTTTATATAATCACATCATTATCGAACTGTGTAAGAGGTACGCATGGAGACAGCAAACATAGCACAGAACGGGCGGCGGCTGGTCACAAAAAATCCGATGGCTGCCTTCCTGATTGTCGTTGGAGTAGTGTTGATTATTGACGTCGTCCGACAGCTCGCGACGGGCGATATTACGTTTGCGCGAATACTTTCTCTGGTATGGGATGGACTCATGCGAGGGTTAGTGATCGGGCTGGCTGGTATCGGGCTCTCGATGACGTATAGCATCCTGAATTTCGCGAACTTCGCACATGGGGATTACATTACCGCTGGGGCGTTCGCCGGCTGGGCGACGACGTATCTCATCGCTGGCCGGTTCGGCGCAGAGTCGAGTATCGGATCGCTACTTTTGGTCGGTGCAGGCGGCTCGGTCTTTGGTGGAGCGCTTGGAATTAACGTCGTCTCAACGCCGCTTGCAGTAGTCGCCGGACTGATCGTTGCCTGCGGATTTACGATCGCACTTGCCCTGCTTATGGATCGATTCGTGTTCAAACCAATCCGTGGGTCGGGCGGTATTCCACTCCTCATCACGAGTATCGGGGCTGCCTTCGCAATCAGATACATGCTCCGGTTTGTGTTCGATCCCGGAACGCGTGGAACGACCGCTGCTGGGGCAGTTCCAGACATCAGACCGACAATCATCGATGGATCCGTCGTGTTCACAATGCACGATCTGGCGCTCATTGTTGTTGCCGGCGGCTTGATGCTCGGCGTCCACCTGCTGTTGCAGCGGACCAAACTCGGCAAGGCGATGCGGGCCATGTCCGACGATCAGTCGCTCTCACGGATTACTGGCATTCCGACAGAGCGAGTCATCCGGGCGACGTGGATTATTGGCGGTGGACTGACCGGCGTGTCTGGCTTTATGTTTGTGCTCTGGAAGGGGACACTGAGCTGGAACGACGGCTGGCTGTTGTTGTTGCTCATCTTCGCGGCGGTCATTCTCGGGGGAATCGGATCGGTCTACGGGGCGATTGTCGGTGGACTCGTCATCGGCATCGTCGCATCGACGGCAGTGATCTGGATTCCTTCCGGGTTCGCCCGTGCAGCCGCGTTCTTCGTGATGATTCTCTTTTTGATTGTTCGTCCACAGGGAATCTTCGCAGGGAGGTCGACAGCATGACAGACACCGAACCAGACGGCGAGTACGCACAGCGCGACGACGAGGAGGCAGTGTCGCTTTTCGGCATCACGTTTCCGAATGACGGGACGATGCTGTTGGCGCTTTTATTAACAACGTACGCGCTTTATATGATCGCGGGTTTCGTCATTGGATTTCCCGTCCGAGGGCTTGTCAATCAGCTCGGCCAACTAACGTTTTGGATCGCGCTGTTTGCGATGTCCGCACTCGCGCTCAACCTCCAGTGGGGATACACTGGGCTTTTCAACATCGGTATTGTGGGGTTCATGGCAACCGGCGTGTACGTGACGGCGATCCTCTCGAAGCCGGTATATGGTACTGGAACGAGCGCAGCCCAAGTCGGTGGATTGGGGTTGCCGCTCTCTGTCGGCATCGTCGGCGGCGTGCTCGCGGCAGGGCTGCTCGGCTTTCTCGCCGCGCTTCCGGCATTGCGGCTGCGGGCGGACTACCTTGCGATCGTCACGATCGCACTGTCAGAAATTGTTCGGTTCGCGCTGCTTTCGAATACCCTCAGTGAGGGTACCGTTGGTGGCTACACCCTCGGTCTCGGCGGCGGAAATGGCCTCATCCTCGATTTCACTGATCCGCTTGAGGCACTCATCCGAGCACTGAGTCTTCCGTTCGATCTGGTGACCGGTCAAGACGGCTTCCTCTGGACGGAGATATACATCGGAATTATCGTCAACGGCATCTCGGTGTTCACTCCAGGAAACCCGAAATCGGTGATTGATACCTTCGCGTACGCGGCCGTACTGCTGTTGATCCTTGGTGGATTTTATGTCCTGCTTCGGCGCACGGGGAACTCACCGTTCGGTCGCGTCCTCAAGGCGATTCGAGAAGACGAAGACGTGACGAACGCGCTGGGTAAGAATACCAACCAGTTTAAAATCAAGTCGTTCGTGGTCGGCTGTGCGCTCATGGGGCTCATTGGCATCCTTTGGTTCGGAACGCAAGGGTCTGTCACGCCCAATACGTTCCGGCCTCGAATCACGTTCTACATCTGGATTGCGCTGATCATCGGTGGCGCAGGCTCAAACACCGGCAGCGTCATGGGCGGAGCGATCTTTGCTGCCTTCCTGTTCCAAGGACCACGCTACGCGAAAAACGTCATCGAAACCGTACTCGGCGAGCCGAGTGCGCCCTCGAGCTTTGCGCAGGCGGTCGCACCCATCCTCAGCGCGGACATCGTCCCGTTCTTCCTGTACACCGTCGACAATATGCGACAACTTCAGCTCGTGCTCATGGGCGTTGTGCTCATTGTGTTGATGCACCGCCGGCCCGACGGGTTGTTGGGTCACAGAAAAGAGATTGCTTCGAGCGTGCCGCTCGATCGTCCTGCCAGCAATAAATCACTCGCGAGCGATGGAGGTGAGACCGATGAGTGAGGCTGAGTCTCGATCTGAACCCGCCCACACGGGCACCGACGAGGAACTGGAAACAAACCGAGGAACCGCTGATGTCAACGAAATCCCGCTCTGGGTCAGAAATCTCCGTAAGACCTTCGGCGGCATCACTGCGGTCGACGATGCTGGCTTCGAGGTCGAGCGTGGGACAATGACAGGCCTCATTGGACCAAATGGGGCCGGCAAATCGACGACGTTCAACTGCATTACCGGGGTTCACACTCCCGATTCGGGGGTCGTCGAATTCAACGGAACGGACATCACCGGATTGGAACCGTACGAGGTCGCAAACCGCGGCCTCGTTAGAACGTTTCAGATCGCTCGCGAGCTCTCTGAGATGACCGTTCTCGAAAACATGTTGGTCGCACCGAAAAACCAACGCGGCGAAAAGCTGTGGCGATCGGTGCTGGCCCGCGAAGACGTGAATCAACAGGAATACGAACTTGTCGAGCGGGCCTGGGAGACGTTGGATTTCTTCGACATCGATCACCTCGCCGAGGAGTACGCCGGCAATCTCTCGGGGGGACAACGAAAGCTGCTCGAACTCGCGCGGGCACTTTTGACCGATCCGGATATGTTGCTGCTCGACGAGCCGTTCGCCGGCGTCAACCCGACGCTCGAAGAGCGCCTCCTCGAGCACATCCACGACCTGCGTGATCAGGGATACACGTTCCTCATCGTCGAACACGACATGGACCTCATTATGCAAAACTGCAGTAAAGTCATCGTCATGCACCAAGGTAACATCCTCACGGAGGGAACACCCGATCAAGTTCGGAACAACGAGCAGGTTATCGAGGCGTACCTCGGAGGTGAGGTATGAGCGACGCAGACGCCGCCGCGTCCGATCGAGGCGCAGACGAGGAGACGCAGGCGGATGTAGACGCGAATACGGCGGATGACCACGCTGAGAACAGTGAGACGGATGCTGCTGAGCCGACATCGGCTGCGACGGAGATCACGCTCTACGAAGACAGCCTGCTGTCGATCCGGGACCTGGACGCCGGCTACGGCGATCTACAGATCCTCACTGACGTTGATCTCGACGTCAACGATGGCGAGTACGTGACGATCGTCGGCCCAAACGGGGCCGGCAAGTCGACGGTGATGAAATCCGTGTTCGCGATCACAGACCTGATGGGTGGATCAGTCGTCTTTGATGGGGCGGACATCACCGGAACCAAACCGGAGGATATCATCCACCTTGGACTCGGATACGTGCCCCAAAACGACAACGTGTTCCCCTCGCTGTCGGTTATCGAAAATCTCGAAATGGGTGCGTACATCCTCGATGAGGTGCCAGAGGACCGGCTTCGTGACGTGTTCGATCGATTCCCGATCCTCGAAGAACGAAAACACCAGAAGGCGGGAACGCTTTCTGGCGGCCAACAGCAGATGCTCGCAATGGGTCGTGCGCTGATGTTGGATCCAAAGCTATTGTTACTCGACGAGCCCTCGGCGGGGCTTGCCCCTGATCTGGTCGACGAGATGTTCGATCGGATCGACGAGATCAACGCCGACGGAACTGCGATCATGATGGTCGAACAGAACGCAAAGAAGGCGCTTCGGCGCTGTGATCGCGGCTACGTCTTTGTCGACGGCAAGAACCGCTACGAGGACGAGGGGCTGACCCTGTTGAACGATCCGCAGGTGCGACAGGACTTCCTCGGCGGCTGAACCACCCGTACAGCTCGCACAACAGTATCGTGTCGATGCGATCGTCCAACAGGGCGGTCCGCACCTGCGGCGATCAAACTGCAGTCGGTCGATCGGCCGATCGATACCTGTCGCTTCTTGACCTTGGTTAAAAAAAGTACGTTGGTGCGTATCGACGCCAGACTTACGAAGACATCGCCTCGTTGACGACCGAGGAGTACGAGGATTCACCTTGGTTGAACGCAGTTTCACCCAGGATACTCCCGTCGAACTCGTCTTCGAAGACCCCCGAGAACCGCTCAGAGAGCTGCTGTCCGTAGTCGTTGTTGACGTAGAGCGTCGAAGACGCCGATCCACCGAGGTTGTCAGAGGCAACCTGCGCCATGACGCGGCCCTGCAGCCGGTCCGAAGGCGCCGTCCGGAAGATGAAGCCGTCGTCTTCGAGGTTCGTCACCGACAGCGCAGTACTTGACGGCGAACAGCCGACGACCTCGTTCGGAATGAGAACCTCCTGACACACCGGAACATTCACGCCAGAAGACGCGGTTCCACAGATGTACGGATACCCCCCGTTGACGAGCGAGTTCGCCGCGCTGACGCCAGACTGGGAGTTCGTTTCGGTGTCTTCGAGTTGCGTGTCCACCTCGAGATCGAGATCGGAGTCGTTGACTTGCATCGCTGGAATCTCTGCAGCCTGAATCATTGGACCGCCCGTCGAAGCGAGCGAGCCGGTCTCAGGCAGTAAGATTCCGAGCATGATCTCGCGGTCGAAGCCACCGGGGCTCTCGTCCGCAGAGGGGCCAGCCCCGTCGGGCTCTCCGCCTTCGAACGTCTGGGTTTCGATGTCTGTCGTTCCGCCATCGCTGTCGAACTCCCAGAGGGCATACGCTGCCTCGGCTGGATCGCCGTTCTCGTCGAAGTTCGTCGAACTCGACGCGCCCTGATACTGGATCTCTTCACCGTTTGCGGCTGCCTCGACGCCTTCGATGAAGTTTCCGGGACCGATTTCCATCCCGCCGGGATTACAGACGTTGCGCATCTGGTCGCGGATCGCGGGTCCGGAGTTTTCGCCGGCCGCGGCGTTCGCGAGGATACCGATCGCCGCCGAGTCGTACGACTGGGAGGTGAACACACCAGGCGACTCGCCATACTCGTCCTGAAAAAGGTCTTCGAACGCCGACTGGTTCGGACCGCCCGCCGCAGGCGCGGTGCCGATGATGTTCGACATGTCATCGCCAACCTGTCCCGGAAGGTCCGGGTCCCGAAGCCCGTCCGGGATGAGAATGTCGACGTCGTCGCCGTAGGCGCTGTAGTAGTCACGGAACAATTGAATCGCATCCTCTGGATATCCGATGACGGTGAGCACATCGGGGCCGTCCGAACCGCCGTTGCCGTTCCCACCGTTACCGCCGTTGCCGTTGCCATCGTCACCGTTACCGTTACCGCCACCAGTACAGCCTGCAAGCCCGGTAATCGCGGCGGACCCAGCAAGGCCTGCCGACTTCAACACGTCGCGTCGTTGTATTTTCCGTACCATCTCGGAGTTTTGTAGAGAGTCATTCATATTAAGTCTGCCCCCATTCGATCGCCGAAAAAAGCAAAATAGCCACGAGGCGTTTGTTTTCACCAGTTTTCGAGCTCATGTATGTGGCATGAGTGCAACTATCATTTTCGAATATGTCAAGCACTACAGGTAGTAACGATCACATCAGTGCTCTGAGGGACTGTCGAATCCGAGTTGACAAACCGGACAACAAGGTATTTATTAGACTGCTTATCCAGCACTGTAGCATGACAGACCGATCGGGCTATCGGTTCGAAACCCGGCAGATCCACGCCGGCTACGAACCTGACGCCGAGGGGGCCGTGGTGCCGCCGATCTACAACAGCGTGACGTATGCGTACGAATCACCGAGCGAGGGAATCAGCGAGCACCGCTACACGCGGCTGTCGAACCCCACACGAACGGCACTCGACAGGCGGATTGCAGACCTTGCAGGGGGACAGTACGGACGGACCTTCGCCAGCGGAATGGCCGCAATAAACACGGTATTCACCGCCTGTCTCTCGAGCGGCGACCACGTCGTTGCCGGCGAAAATCTCTACGCCGAGTCACACACGCTTCTCACTCGCGTCTTTTCATCGTTTGGCGTCGAGGTGACGTTTGTCGACGCAACTGATCTCACAGCGATCGGCGACGCGATACGGCCAGAGACGGCGCTTGTTTACCTCGAAACGCCGTCGAATCCACTGTTGACAATCACCGACATTTCCGGTGTCGTCGACCGGTGTGCAGCCGCCGAAAGCGATCCAGTTGTCGCCGTTGACAACACCTTCGCCTCGCCGTATCTCCAGCGCCCACTCGAACTCGGCGCTGACATCGTCGTTGAGTCGCTGACCAAGTACGTCGCCGGTCACTCGGACGTGATGGCCGGCGCACTCGTTACGGACGATCAGGATATCGCCGAAAAGGTCGACGTCATCGCGTACAACCAAGGCGCGACGCTGAGTCCGTACGATTGTTTCCTCGTCTTCCGTGGCGCAAAAACGCTGGCAGGTCGCATGCAGACCCACTGTGAGAACGCGATGGCGATCGCCGAGTTCCTGGCGGACCACGCGGCGGTTTCGCAGGTGTACTACCCCGGACTTGCTGACCACCCGAACCACGACGTCGCCACAGCGCAGATGCATGATTTCGGCGGGATGGTAAGTCTCGAACTTGACGCGAGCTTAGAGGAGACGAGCCAGATTGTCACGAACACCGAGCTGTTCGAACTCGCAGAGTCACTCGGTGCTGTCGAGAGTCTCATCGAACAGCCGGCACCGATGACCCACCGGACGCTAAGCGCCGAGGAGCTAGAGGCCGCCGGGATCCCGACGAGTCTCGTCCGGCTGTCGGTAGGCATCGAACACCACGATGATCTCATTGCAGACCTCGATCAGGCGATCGAACGCGTCTTGGGATAAGCACATGAGCGATCGATCACCACCCTCCAAAGACGAGTCTATCGAGGAGATCGGATCGCTGGCAGCGGCGCTCGTCGAAATCCCAAGCGAGAACCCACCGGGTAACGAGAGTCCGGCTGCGAGATTCGTCCACGAGTGGCTCACCCGCGAAGGAATAACTGCCGAACTGATTGAGGAACCGGACCCAGACAGAGTGCAGGTAGCCGCACACGTCGGGACCGCAGCGGGACCAACCGTCGTGTTGAACGGCCACCTCGACGTCGTTCCGGCCGGCGATCGTGACCGGTGGTCGGTCGATCCCTACGGGGGAACAATCGAGGATGGTCGGCTATACGGCCGCGGGAGTGCGGACATGAAGACGGGGCTCGCGATCGCGATGTGTCTCCTCCGTGAGCTTGCACCAGAACTCCGAAGTGGGGATCTGCCTGGATCTGTGGTCTTTCACGCTGCCATGGGTGAAGAAACCGCAAACCCAGGGACGAAAACACTGCTCGAACGCGGGTACGGTGGCGATTTCGGGATCGTGCTCGAACCAACCGATTTCAGGGTCGCAACAAGCACAATGGGATTGGCTGTCTACCGGATCGCTGTCCACGGTGAGTCGACCCACGCAAGCCAGCCCGACACGGGCGAGAACCCGATCGACGCGGCACGCCCACTGCTTGCTGCGATCGACGACTACGACCGTGAACTCCAGCGTCGCGACACAACACTCGCTGGAGCGGCACGGGCGACGGTCACCGAGTTCGAATCTGGAGTTGGCTCGAACCTCGGTGTCATTCCCGACACCGCGACGCTTGTGCTTGATCGGCGCGTTCCACCCGGTGAGTCGATCGACGCAGTCGATTCGGAGATCCACGCGCTACTCGATCGCGTCCAAACCGATTACGGCCTCGACGCGACAATCGAACGGATACAGACGTACGAGTCGTCGTCAATTCCGATAGATCATCCCCTGGCGCGGCTGCTTCAGGAGCGATCGGTTGAGGCAGTCGGGCCTGGGGGTGGCGTCGCCGAGCCGTGGGGCATCGAGGCGGCGACCGACGCACGGAACTTCGTCAACGACGCCGGAATCCCGGCTGTGACATGGGGGCCGGGACGGCTTGAGGAAGCACACACCGCCGACGAGTCGATCTCGCTGGCCGACGCCGCGATCGGCCGAGAAATATTGACGGGCGTCGTCCGCACGCTGCTGCGAGACAAGGAATGACCGAGTGGCCATTTGCGACAGATACGGACCGAATACTGAAACGATGACACAAATCGAGCCCGCTACGACGGCGGATGCCGAGGAGATCGTCGACGCGTGGATCTCGCTTGCGACCGATCAACGCAGACACGGATCGCGGCTTCGTACGGAAGCAAACCGCGATCAGGTCCGAGAAGAGATCGCACGCGCGATTGTTTTCGACAGCGCGTTCGTCGCGCGGGTGACGGATGGATCGATCGTCGGATTCGTCACCTGCGAACTCGCCACTGGATCGTACATCGAAGACGAGACCCGCGGGGTCATCTCGAACCTCTTCGTGAAGGACGGACACAGAAACGAGGGGATTGGGACCGCGTTGCTCGATCGCGCAGAGCAGGCGCTGCAGTCGGCTGGCGCAATAGTGGTGACGATCGAAGTACTGTGGGAGAACCACGACGCTCGCCGGTTCTACGACCGGATGGGCTACGATCCACATCGCGTCGAACTGACGAAGCGATTCGAAAGCAATAACAATTCATAGCCGAATCGATAGAGTACGAACGCGCCAGGAGAGCATGGGCGGTTCATGCACTCGACTTGTAATCGAGACTTCCGGGGTTCAAATCCCCGTCCTGGCTTGGGAGACTCAGAACTGTTCTGCGGTCCGGCGATGTGAACAGACACATCTACGCAGGATATGACATTCCGTGCACGGGTGAGCGAATGTCGAAATCCGTGACTTTCAGGCTTTGTGCCACGCTAATTGGCGCTTATCGGTTCTCGTTCTGTGGGAATATTGACTAGTATTATAATCCAAAAACACAACTATCAAACGTTATGTATAGAGTACTCATTCCGGTCGACGAAAGCGAGGAACGTGCGTTCCACCAAGCACAGTACGTGTCGCAGCTTCCAAACGCGACCACCAACGTCGAGGCGACAGTCCTCTTCGTGGTATCCCCTGAGGAGTTTAGCAACGCCGACGAGGTAGAGTTCTCGGACATTGATGCTGCCGTCGGGGCGGCCAACCTTCTCGAAGGCGAGGGCGTGTCGGTGACACGAACCGTGGATGACGGCGGCGTCTCTCAACAGATCGTCCGTTCCGCTGACGAACTCGATGCTGACGAGATCGTCATGGGCGGCCGCAAGCGCTCAGGCGTCTCCCGGGTGCTGCTTGGGAGTACGGTCCAGGATGTGATGCTCTCGGCCGATCGCCCGGTTACCATTACGAGCGAGACGACCGTGCCAAGTGAAGGAATCCGACAGGTTCTCGTTCCAGTCGACGCCGACGCGGATCGCGCACAGCATCAGGCGGCGTACGTTGCGGGGCTACCCGAAGCGGCTGCGACGGTCGAAGCGACCGTGCTCGTCGTGTTCCGCCATCAGGACTACAAGGGAGCACCTCCCCACACATTCGATGAGATCGGGGCGGCCGTAGAAGCAGCTGATGTCCTCGAGGATGAGGGGATTCCTGTCGAACGTGTTGCGATCGGCGGCGAGGTGGCCCGCAAGATACTACATATGGCTGCCGAAAAAGATGCAGACAGCATCGTCATGGGCGGCCGGAAGCGATCGGGACTGCAAGAAGTACTCATGGGCAGTATCACGCAGGATGTGATGCTCTCGGCTGAGCGGCCGGTTACGATCACCGGCTAAGATGCCCTCGGCCTGGCGTCCGGTTACGATCACCGGCTAAGGTGGCTCTGGTTGAGCGGCCGATCGCTATTACCGAGTAAGATGCTTTCGGCTTCGTGGCCGATCGCTATCACCGGCCAGGATACCTCCCGGCGATCGGCTGATCGCTATCACAGGTAACGCAGAACGCCGCACCGGAGTGAGCCAATTCCTTCGATCGCGTGTGTCGGATCTGTGAGTGTCGCCGTCTTTCTTTTTGCGGTCAGTGCCGAGATTTCCCGCTGTCGTGTCTCCCGTTTTGGGGTCTTACTCTTCTGCCCTGAGTCCACCAGCCGCTTTGATCGACATAATATGTCGCATGTTCAGATAGATCTCCTCGGGAGACGTGTGCTGGTCTGGATCGTACAGATCGCTCACCCGATAGAGGATCGCTGCCAACTGTTTGCGCTCGGTCCCTTCTCCGCGCACGTCGTCAGCAATCGCCCGAAGTGTGCGCATCCGTTCTGGATCGGGCTCGAATTCCGCGTCGCTGTCGGGCGCGACGATCGGATCGAGTCCTGCGGCCTCGATCGCGTCCGGTTCGCTGTCCTCGTCTAGCGGTTCATCGGCGTTTTCTGATGAATCACGAGTCATTCCCGCGTGGCCTCCCGCCGGCGGACAATACCGACGTTATTCGCGACGTTTTCGACCATCACGCGAAACGCATTGCCGGTCTCTGAGTCTTCGCGGAGGACGATCGGATCCCCGCCGTCGCCGCCAGTTCTGACGTCCGGATCGAGCGGGATCGCACCTAAAAATGGGAGGCCCTCTTCGTCTGCGAGTGCCCGTCCGCCGCCGGAGCCGAACACGTCGTGACGGCCGCCACAGTCCGGACACAGAAAGCCCGACATGTTCTCGACGATGCCGAGGACGTTTGTCTGGTGTTTGCCGAACATCCGGAGTCCCTTGTTCGCATCATCGAGGGCAACCTGCTGGGGCGTTGTGACGATCACTGCGCCCGTGAGCGGCAGCGTTTGCAGGACCGTTAGCTGGGTGTCGCCAGTTCCCGGCGGCAGATCGAGCACCATGTAGTCGATTTCGCCCCACTCGACATCTTCGACCAGCTGGGTGAGAAGCTTGTGTACCATCGGACCGCGCCAGATGACCGGATCATCGGGGCCGACGAGGAAGTCCATACTCATGAGCTTCATGCCGTAGCGCTCTGGCGGAATGATGGTCTCGTCTGTGGTCGCTTCGGGGCGATCGTCGGCGGCGACCATCCGCGGCACGTTCGGGCCGTAGATGTCGGCGTCGAACAGCGCGACCCGCGCGCCGAGCGCCGACAGTCCGGCAGCGAGATTCACCGCAACGGTGGACTTGCCGACGCCGCCTTTGCCCGAGGCGACCGCGATGATGTTTTTTACACCGGGCAGTACGGCCTCGTCTGCTCCGACTACGTCAGGAAGTTTCGCCGTCAGGTCGATCTCATAGCCGGTATCAGAAAGCGCCGATCGCACGCCAGCGGCGATCTCATTTTCGTGGGGGGCAAACGGCGCACCGAGCGCAAGCGAGATGCGAATGGTCTGTGTCTCCTCGTCGATCTCGATCGCGTTCACCAGTCCAAGCGAGACAATATCGTCGTCGAGATCCGGATCGGATACCTCCGAGAGTCGAGCCGAAACGTCCGAGCGATCCATGTTCGTACGTCCGACAGCGGGGCGAATAAGGCTGTTGTCCACGGATCGAACGCCGCGTGGAATGGCTGCCCGCTATGTCGATCGATCAACAAGCGTTCCCGGCGACTCGCCAGCTAAAAACGCTGAGAGCGCGTGCGGGCCAAAAATAGACGCGGGCGTCTCAAGTTCCAACAGCGCGCGAACTTTCCCCGCCATGCCGCCACTCACGTCGGTCGACTCGCTGGCACCGAGAGCAGATTCGACCGCCCCGAAGGAACTGATTGTTGATATCACCTCACCGTCCTCGTCGAACACGCCGGGGACCGTCGAGCAGATCCCGACTCGATCAGCCGACAACGCAGCTCCGAGGTGGGTGACGATCTCGTCGCCGCTCAAGACAGTCACTCCAGCTCCTTCGTGGGCGATAACGTCGCCGTGGACGACCGGGACGAATCCCGTGTCTATGAGCCGGCGCACAGCGCCAACGGGAAACGACAAGGCCCCCTCGGTGTCGCGGCTGGCGATCGATAACGGATGAACCGGGAGGGCGGGGATCGATCGTTCGTGCAGCGCCGCGAGCACCGCTGCGTTGAGCCGCTTCATCGCGTCATGTATCGCATAGGCACCGGCGTAGTCGCGTGTCCCCGTCGTCGTTGATACCCCATGTTCGGCCGCATGGACGTGTCCGAAGCTCCCACCGCCGTGGACAATCACAAGCGGACGGGCTGTCGTCACGTCAGCGATCACATCGGCCGTTGCAGCGAGCGCTGCGTCATCAACCGTCTCTGGAGTGTCTTTGTCGGTGATGACGCTCCCGCCGAGTTTGAGGACGATCATCTACGGCTCCTCGACACAAACCCCTTCCATCGACAACTCCGCGCGGAACGCGTCCTCACAGCCGGGGGTGAACCGAAGTGCGGTCCGTGTCTCGGGGGTCGGATCGAGGGCGACGATGCAGCCGCCACCGCCGGCACCAGTCAGCTTCGCACCGTGGGCCTCGGCCTCGCGGGCAGCCCACACCATCGTATCGAGCGATCGCGAGGAAACCCCAAGCGCAGACAACAGGCCGTGGTTGAAGTTCATGAGCTCACCGAGCTCCGCAAGCAGTTCTGTCGGGGGCGCACCAGTTGGATCAGCATCGGCCAGCAAGGTCTCACCGTGGCGAACGATATCCCCGATCGACTCGACGGTGTCGGCTGCAAACCCGTACTCGGATTTGAGCGATCGAACGCCTGAGACGAGCGCACCTGTGTCGCCTGCGCCCCCGTCAAAGCCGACGACAATCGGCAGCCGCGGGGTTTCGATCGTTCGACAGTCCTCACCCTCAACGCGGACCGCTCCGCCCATCGTCGAACAGAACGTGTCTGCCCGAGACGCCTGCCCCTCTTGAACCTCGAACTCGGCGTGGTAGGCGCGATCGGCCACTTCGCGTTTGTCGATCGGTGAGTCGAGCGCGCGGGTTGCAGCGTCGATGATCGCTACAACAACCGCCGCCGAGGAACCGAGTCCAGCACCGAGCGGGATGTCACTTTGGATTGAGATATCAAACCCCGATTTCGGGGCGTCTGCGGCTGCCCGCGCCTGTGTCACCGCCGCATCAATGTATCCCATAGCCGCATCAACGAGTTCTGAGGAAACGTCGACATCGGGGCGTTCGCTCGTTGAGCCACGATATTCGACTGCGAATCCGTCGAGTGTGAGATCGTTGGCCTCAACCCGGACATGACCATCCTCACGAGGCTCAACACCAACGGTTGCACGTCGCTCAATCGCACACGGGATCGCCGGTTCGCCGTAGACGACCGCGTGCTCACCAAAAAGATAGACCTTGCCCGGCGCGCTTGAAACAGTCATACGCGCAGGTCGTTCGGCACCGTAATAGGGATTGTTGTCCAGTCCCTCCAGTCTGTCCCACGTGAATATGTACTCAGGTGGGCATGTTTATATCGGTGGAACAATATACTGCGCAGTGTGGTGTGCCGGTAATACGGTGTCCGCCACAGTGATCACAAGGGAACTGGGGAATGTACCAACCCGCGTGTGTCTCACGCGGGATCTGTGATCACGGTCGATTTTTATCTGCCGATCGTCCCCTGTCGGGTAATCGGTGCATCCGGGTCGATGGAGAATACAACGACAAGCGAATCCGATTTAGCAGTGATTGACAGCGGTTCATTGCCGACGAATACTGCGCTTTCGGTCGCCTCAATCGAGGAGTCAATCGCCGAAACCGCCCCGTCAAAGACGTACAAGTACGTGTCCCAGCCCGACTCCGCTGGCAACGAAACTGTCGCACCCTCAAAGAGGTTGATGTCGTAGAGATGCACATTGTTTCGAACGTAACACGGCGCGTCAGATCCCTCTGGACCGAAGACATGTCGGGGTTCGTTCGGTGCAGGTTTGGGGAGTCGTTCGTGTTGAATCCCAGGTTCGAGACCGAGGCTGTGTGGCCGGACAAAGATCTGCAGCATCCGCAGCGGCGGATCGTCAGCGAGTGTCCGTTCTTCGTGCCAGAAGCCGCTACCAGCGCTCATTACGAGCAGGTGCTCGGGGTCGGTGACGAGTTTATTTCCCTGTCGATCGTCGTGGCGCATGACTCCGCGTGGAACCCACGAGATGATCTCCTCGTTTCGGTGCTGGTGCATCCGAATCAGCGTGTCGGGGTCCATGAACGACTCGGCGATCGTCGCGAGCGGCCCGTAGCCGTGGTCGTCGTGGCCCGGGACAGCCCGGCCAGGGAAATTGAATCGGATCCGAAACGGCCCCTGGTCGACGAACGCGTCGCTCCGGGGGGCTTTGTGCAGCGTCGCTGTCGATCGAGAACTCACAGTGGCGTCTGTAGTACCTCGCCGAATATATATGCGCGGACACCACAGGCCGCTGGGGCCTGAAAACGACGGGCAATCACGCGATCGCGGTCCCCGATGCCGCAAGTCGGAGACCAAAGGCGATCAGCACACCGCCGCTGAGATACCGGATCGCCCGACGTGAGCGATCGGATTCGAGCAAGAAATGTCGGGCACGGCCCGCAAAGGTTGCGACGACGACGAGGTACAGGAGGCTGACACCTGCATACACTGCCCCGAGAAGGGGACAGCTGTGCGGGTGCGTTCGCCGCGGGCGGAACGAACTGCGGAAAGAACGCGAGCACGAACAGCGCGACCTGCGGATTCGAGACGTTGATCATGACTGCCTGTCGATACGATCGGGCGAGTGAACGGGTCTCATCTGCGATCGAATCGCGGAGTTCGAACGTCCCTTCTGCACGGATCAGCTGCACGCCGAGATACACCAGATACGCAGCCCCAACGTAGGTGACCACGAGATACGCGTCTGGCGTGGCCCGGAGGAGTGCCGCCAGCCCGACCACAGCAGCGGCGGTGTGTACCAACACCCCAGTTGCGGTGCCGGCACCGGCGACGACCCCGGCGGTGCGGCCCTCCCGGAGGCTCTGTGTCAGCGTGTAGATCGAGTCCGGTCCCGGCGTGGCGACGATCGCAAGCACCGCCGGCACGAACGACACCAGCACCGCCGGTTCGAGCATACTCCTACGCTCTGCGTCCGCTCACAAAACCGTCGTGGTTGCCGGTGATTTCCCGCGCGTTTATTTTGATGCCGATCGACTCAGGTGTATGCTTCCACCCGTGTCGATCGATCACCTCGCGAGCGCGTGGCGCGATCATCAAAGTGCTGTCGAAGAGTTTGAGAAGGTTGGACTCTCGGCCACGTTCGGCGGAACCCACGCCGACGGAACGACACAGATGTCGATGCTCCCGTTTGCCGACGGCTCGTACCTCGAGTTGATCGCGCCGACTGAATCGACCGAGCCGGGTGATACGGTTCGCTGGCCGGCGCACATCCAAACTGACGCAGGCCCGTGTGCGTGGTGTCTACGGGCTCAGGATATCACCGGAGCCGCGAAGGCCGCGATCGACGCCGGCGAGCCGATCGTCGGCCCACAGCGCGGCGGCCGAACCCGGCCGGACGAGACGACGATCGAGTGGGACGAACTGTTCGTTGGCCCCGAGCCCGATCGGTTCATGCTCCCGTTTTTCGTCCGCGATCGAACGCCCCGATCCTACCGCGTTCCGGACGCGTGGACCCATGAAGGGCCGATTACCGGTGTTGCAGAGATTGTGTTACTCGTGGAGGATACGGGGTGGATCGATCGCTTCGAACGACTCTTCGGGATTCCGACGCCGATCGAACACGCTGATTCGGCTCCCGGGCTCTCGCTTCGAACAGTTCCGGGTGCGCCGATCTCGTTTGCGAAGCCGTCGACTGAGGGAAACGAAGGTAGTGCTGAAGACGAGTCTGGACGTTTTGTTAGCCTTGCCGATCGCCTCGATCGATATCCGCCGGGACCGGCGTGCTGTCTGTTCGGTGTGGACTCGATTGAGGCCGCCCACTCCGCCTACGCACTCGGCGAATCCGAGTCGTTTGGGGGTCGGACGGTCGCGTGGTTCGAGGGGCCGATCGGCGATCGATTCGGCGTCATGGAAACCGATGGGTTCTGAAACAACTATTTGTTTCCGTGGCCGAATTACGGAGTATGACCGCTGACACGTGGGGCAATATTAACGATCATGTCACTTCGAAGTGGAAAGCTGAGACCACTCCCTTCGAACGGGTATACGAAATCATCGAGCAAACCCACGATGGACAGTCGGCCGCGACTATTGGCGAGCGTGCCCACGTCAGTGAGCCAACCGCCCGTCGACATTGCAACGCGCTCGTGAACACAGGGCTTGCCGAGACAACGGGAGACGGACAGGTCACACTGTACAAAAGAAGTGCTGACCGTGTACTTATGTCTCGAATCCGTGAACTCCGTAAAAAAGTAACCCGCGATGAGCTACTTGATGAAATCAGGAGAATGAAGTCAGAAATTGGCCAATATGAGGATCGATATGATGTGGCATCTCCCGAAGAGCTCGCTCCCAAACTTGATACCGAATCAACTACCGGATGGGAAGATCTCAGCGCCTGGAAGACGACTCGGCAAAATTTAGCGATCGCGCAAGCAACCCTTGCGTACAATGAAGCCTGCGATCAGCTTTCTGTATAAAAACACAAAATCGTCCGATCGTCCGGCTGCCTACAGGTCTGCCTCGAAGTCTTCGAGGGCGTAGACCGTGCCTGCGTTGCGCCGATCGAGCGTCTCGTTGGCGAGCAGCCAGTAGACGACCGACAGCGCACGTCGACCCTTGTTGTTCGTCGGGATGACGAGGTCGACGTTCGACAGTTGGTTGTTCGAGTCACACATCGCAATGACCGGGATACCGACCGTGATCGCCTCTTTGACCGCCTGGGCGTCACCGATCGGGTCGGTCACAACGACGACGTCAGGCTCGATGTAGCCCGCGTAGTCGGGGTTCGTGAGCGTTCCGGGGATGAATCGGCCGGTCCGAGCGCGTGCGCCGATCGTCTCGGCGAACTTCTCGGCAGGGAACCGACCGTACTGCCGCGAGGAGGTAACGAGAATCTGTTCGGGATCGTAGTTCGCCAGGAAGTCCGCAGCCGTGCGGATCCGCGAGTCGGTTCGGCTCACGTCGAGCACGTAGAGGCCGTCGTCGCGGACGCGGTGGATGAACCGCTCCATGTCCTTCGTCTTCTGCTGGGTCCCGATGTGGACACCCGCCGAGAGGTAGTCTTCGACGGGGATCAACAGGTCTGCCTCGTCGTCCGGCATCACGTCTTCGTCGAACGTGGGGCCTGCGTCTGCTGCCTCGTCGTCGGCCTCCTCAGCCGTCTCTGGTTCGTCCGCAGCGGCGGCCTCGTCGGCTGCCGCTTCGGCGGGCGCTGCGTCTTCTGTAGCGTCCGGTTCCGTCTCAGCGGGAGCAGCCTCGTCGGCTGCGGCCTCCTCAACGTCATCGGGCGCGGTTTCGAGTTCGTTTTCGTTGTCCGTCATACTGCGTCTTCCGCGATTCTGATAAGTTCGTTCAGTTTGGCTGTGCGCTCGCCGCCGACCGTACCAGTCTTGATGAAGCCCGCGTCGGTCGCAACGGCGAGATGGGCGATCGTCGTGTCTTCGGTCTCTCCAGATCGGTGCGAGATAATCGTCTCGTAGCCGTTCCGAACCGCGAGTTCGATCGCGTCGAAGGCGTCAGTCAGCGTGCCGATCTGGTTCGGTTTGATCAAAATAGAGTTCGCTGCGCCCAGTTCGATCCCGTCGGAGAGTCGCTCAACGTTAGTGACGAACAGATCGTCACCACAGATCAGCGTCTGATCGCCAACGCGATCGGTCAACTCGGCGAACGCCTCGTAGTCGTTCTCGTCGAGTGGATCTTCGACGTACACAAGGTCGTACTCGTTGACGAGGTCAGCGACGTAGTCGATCTGTTCGGCCGTCGACTTCGTCTCCTCACCGTAGACGTACGCCTCAGCGTCGTCGTCGTACAACTCCGCGGCTGCAACGTCGAGCCCAAAGCCGATCTCGAAGCCGAGTTCGTCGGCCACGCGATCGGTGGCTTCTTCGACAATCTCGAACGCCTCTGCGTCCGAGACTGCTGGAGCCCACGCGCCCTCGTCGCCTTTTGCAGCGGGAATGCCTCGATCGTCGAGAATGTCGCCGACTGCGCCGTGGACCGCTGCATTCGCGAATACTGCTTCGGAGACGCTCGGTGCACCAACCGGCGCAGCGAGGAACTCCTGGATATGGGTTGCGTCCTTTGCGTGTTCGCCGCCGCCGATCACGTTCCCGAGGGGTGTCGGGAAGTTCTCGCCACGGAACGCACCGCCGAGATGTTGATACAGCGGCGCGCCGAGTACGTCTGCGCCCGCCTTCGCAGCGGCCATCGAGATCGCAACCGCACTGTTCGCGCCGATCTCAGAGAAGTTGTCGGTGCCGTCGGCCGCTCTGAGCGCCGCGTCAACTTCGCGTTGGTTGCCCGCGAAGGCCGTATCGACCAGCCGTGGGACGGCGTGCTCTCTGGCATTTGCGATCGCTTCCTCTGGCGGCAGTTCGATCGCTTCGTACTCGCCCGTTGATGCCCCTGAAGGGGCCGCCGCGCGGCCGAAGCCGCCCGACTCGGTGAGTACGTCTGCTTCGACAGTCGGGTTGCCCCGCGAATCGAGGATTCGGCGGAGCGAGACTGCGGTTATTTTGGTCATCTAGTTGCCCTCTCTGTTGAATTTGCCTTCCCTATTGACGGTGAACGGGAGTACATTCGCGTCGTACTCTTCGGCTGCAATGAGGATAGGTTCCGCTTGCTCGGTCTCGACGAGTACTGGCGCACCATAGGATATCTGGAGCGCTCTCGCGCCTAGAATGCGTGCTTTCTCGTATCGATTATAGTATCCTTTCATTGATACGGTGAGACGACGTCGACGAGATCGGTGTGCGATACCATCATCCGTCGGCAGCAATGCCGGGTGACGCCGAGGTCGTCAAGCACCGCTGCTGGGTCCTCATCGCCTTCGCGCGCACGAGCATCGAACTCCTCGTAGTGTTCGGAGATCACGTTGCCGCACGTGAAACACCGGACGGGTATCATCATAACTGGATCACCTCAGCGGTAGGATTTCTGGTAGCGTGCACGCGCTCCCGGCCCGCCCCACTTTTTGGGTTCGGACTGGCGAACGTCGTTGACGAGCAACGATCGATCGAACTCCATGTATGCCTCTCTGAGCTCGGCGTCTGCAAGATGCTCGACAAGCCCACGAGCGATCGCAGTCCGGGTCGCATCGGCCTGGCCGCTGAAGCCGCCGCCGCTGACCGAGACGTCGATGTCGACCTGATTTCGCAGATCGTCGCCAGCGATGCGGAACGGCTCAAGCATCTTGAGTCGTGCAATCTCTGGTTCGACCAGCTCGACCGGCTGGGAGTTGATACGCACTCGACCGTTCCCGTCGCGAACGGTTGCCCGTGCGACGGCAGTCTTCTTTTTACCGCTTGTGTTGGTTACCATGTGACGTTCGCACCCAGTTTCTCGGAGATCTCGCCGAGCGAGATGAATTTGATGTTCGACAGTCGATCCAACGAGGTACCCTCGAGCACCTCGCCGTCCTCGTCGTACGGGTTGCCGACGTAGACGCGGACGTTCGAAAGCGCCTCGCGGCCGCGTTTCGTCTTGTGCGGAAGCATCCCGCGAACCGCGCGCTTGAAGATCCGATCGGGGCGTTTCGGGTAGTACGGGCCGCGATCGGAGCCGATCTCCGCGCGCTTGCGGTAGGTCTCCATCGTGGATTCTTCGTTGCCCGTGATGACCGCGTGCTCGGCGTTGACGATCGCGACCGTCTCGCCGGCGAGCGCTCGTTGGGCGACCTCGCTTGCGACACGCCCGAGAATGCAGTCACGGGCGTCAACGACGAGGTCTGCGTCGAACTCTGCGAGGCTCATCGGATCACCCGCACGTTCGATCCCTCGGGGTTTTCATCTGTAAGCTGTTCAAGCGTCACCGCGTTGCCGACCTGTTCGATCTTCTTTCTGGCAGTGTTCGAAAAGTCGACCGCTGCGACGGTGACGTTCTTTTGGAGGACGCCGCTGCCCAGCACCTTGCCGGGTACAACGACAGTCTCGTCTTCCTGTGCGTATCGTTCGATGCGACCGAGGTTGACCTCGGCGTGCGTCCGCCGTGGCTTCTGCAGGCGATCGGCGACATCGGCCCATACGGGGGCATCCGATTCGCTCGAAACCGTCTGCAGCTCGGCGATGAGACGCTGCAGTCTCGGATTTGTTTTGTTGCTACTCATGATGTGTAACCTCTAGTAATCTGAAAATAACGGAGTGCAGGGAGCAGGATTTGAACCTGCGGACCCCTATGGGACAGCGCCCTGAACGCTGCGCCGTTGGCCAGACTTGGCTATCCCTGCACGCACTCCGTGATACCGCGCGCCCCGTAAAACCACTTTCGGTCCACCCGTGATCGGCCTGCCGGCTCGGGGCTCCGAGCGCTGCCGACCGTCGACGCGCGTCCGATCGGCGGCACGGCTCAGGGAGCCTGCGAGCCGCCTTGACGCGTGAGTGGATCGAATGGGGCATAGTGGTGTTCTGTGTGCTGTATGTTGTGTTTCGTTTCTTAGACCGATACCGCGTCTTTCAGCTCCGCGGCGCGATCGCCGATCGACTCGGCGGCCCGGTCGACCAGTTCCTCGACCGACAGCGATCCGTCGGTCTCCACGTGGAAGACAAACGCACCGGGGACGTCGGTCACCGATACCTCCTTTCCGGGGTAGCGGTTCGTGAGGTCGTTGTCGAACTCGTCGGTTGCGACGAGTTCGCCGTCTTCGGTCTCGATGACCCCACGGAGGATGTGTGGTTCCTCCTCGTCAAACTCGCCGCGATCACCGATAACCTCCACTCGCTGGAGATGTCGGTAACCCACCGACACACCACCCTGGTGTTTGGCGTGTTCTTTCCCGCGATCGAGCACGGCGTCGGCCTCGAATTCGAGGCGTTGGCCCTGATTGAGCTTGATAATCGGGATATTTTTGTCGGCGGGTTCGACCAGCCCGTCCGAAGTCGTGATGTCTCCGGAGTACGCGGTCGCCGGTCCCTCGACATCGAGCGCGACCGTGACCGTCTCGCCGATCTCGTAGTCCGCAAGCGGCGTTGTTAGCGGGATGAGGCCCAGTCGGAGGGCGATCATCTCGTCGAACATGACCGAGGAGTTCTCGATGAACCGGACCGTGTCGATCGACAGGGTCGGGACGTCCGCGATCATCGCGCGACGGATCCCGTTAGCGAACGCGGGGGTCAACCCGTGGACGAGGAACCGTGCGCTCCTGTCGTCGCGTTCGATGAACTCGACGTCGAATTCGGCACTCATCTGTCGTTATACCCGTTTATTTTTCGGCGCTCGAGTCCCGTCGTGTGGGATCGGCGTCACGTCTTCGATGCGGCCAATTTCGAGCCCCGCGCGTGCGAGCGCTCGGATCGTCGCCTGTGCGCCGGGGCCGGGAGACTTGTTTCCGTTACCGCCAGGGCCGCGAACGCGGACGTGGATCCCAGAGATGCCGGCCTCTTTGACCTGCTCGGCGACGGACTCAGCCATCTGCATGGCTGCGTACGGCGACGCCTCGTCTCGGTTTTGCTTCACCACAGAGCCGCCAGAGGACTTGACGATCGTCTCGGCGCCCGTCTGATCGGTGATCGTGATGAGGGTGTTATTAAACGACGCGTACACGTGGGCAATTCCCCACTTGTCGTCGGCTGATTCGCTCATTGGTAGTTACTCCTGTGCCTCCGCGCGCTCGGGATGGAGGTCATCCGAGAGCGGGCTTGTTTCGTCGAACACGACGGTCGATTCTTCACCGACCTCGACCTTGCGGGCCGGGGTCGTCGCACGGGCGCCGTCGATCGTGACGTGACCGTGTGTGATGAATTGTCGGGCCTGCTTCGGGGTGCTGCCCAGTCCCTTGCGGTACGCAATGGTCTGGAGGCGGCGTTCGAGCAGATCAGTTACATCGAGCGACAGGACCTCGTTGATCTCGTCGTTCTCGCCGAGGATTCCGTAGCGGCGAAGTCGCGAGAGGAACCCCGCGCCTTCCTCTGCAGCCACGTCAATGTCGCCCTGGGCGTCGCCGATAAGTCGGCGAGCCTCTCGGCGCATACGCCGAAGCTCCGACTGTTCGCGCCACAGCTCTTCTTTATTTTTGAGCCCGTAGCGGCCGAGCAGTCCGCTCTCTTCGGCGATTCGCTCGCCCTGGAACGGATGGTTCGGCGTCTCGTAGTTCTTTGTGTTGTTGCCGGTGGTCATTCGTCGTCACCCGCAGCCTCTTCGGCCTGTTCTTCGCGGATCTCTTCGACATTGACACCGATCGTCCCCTCGGTCCGGCCTGTGGACTTCGTTCGCTGTCCACGGACCTTCTGTCCGCGCTGGTGGCGGACCCCTTTGTAGGAGTTGATCATCTGCATTCGGTTGATGTCTTGTGTGCGTTGCTGGTTGAGATCGGAGCCGACGACGTGGTCGTCTTCGCCGGTGTAAAAGTCCTTCTGGCGGTTCACCATCCACGATGGGACGTGTTCCGAGAAGTTCTCAACGACGTCGACGACCGCGTCGATCTCGTCTTCGTCGAGGAGCCCGAACGTCGCCGTTCGGTCGACACCGGCGGTTTCGGCGACGATTCGCGCCGTCCGCTGGCCGATCCCGTTCATCTCCGTGAGACTGCGCTCGACCGTCTTCGTCCCGTCGAGATCGGTTGTCCCGATCCGAACGAAGTAACGGAGGTCCTCGTCCTCCTCCGGCGAGCCGTCTTGTGGTTCTTCTGCACTCATAGCTAGTTTGTTGATGCGAGCGTTGCGGCGGGGATTCGAACCCCGGGGGCATTACGCCACTGAGTTAGCAACCCAGCGCCTTGGGCCAGGCTTGGCTACCGCAACACGCGGTTTGTATCGTCGCCCTCTCGGACTCGGGACACGCCGCCCCTACAGTATCTGCACTCATAGGTGCTCGTCTGCGTTACTTAACTGTCACGGAAGGCAGTCGGCCTGCGATCAGCTCGCATGCATCCAGCCGACGCACCGCACAGTCCCACATAGTCTCACATTTGCGACGTCCCTCGGTCGACTCACCGCTTGAGATACGAAAGATCGCTCACCGCTTGAGATACGAAAGATCGCTCACCGCTTGAGATACGAAAGATCGCGACTCAGATCGTACCCTTTCGGCACGCCGATCACGCCGAGACAGTCGTGACACAGCGGCTTGACGATCGAGACACCCTTCTCGATCGCAACCGCATCGTCCAGAGAGATGTATTCGTCACATCGGCTGCACCTGATCTGGTTGTCGTCCGTTATGTCCACACTCGATGTCACGTGAGCGTGTAAATAAGCGTTTCAGTCAGTGTGCGCAAACCATGCACGATCGCCGGGGTGAGTGGCCGATCGATCGCCGGGGTGAGTGGCCGATCGTATTATCCCGTGACGATCGGTTGGTTTTGTTATGGAGTTTGGAATCCTCAGTACGGCTGGAATTGGACAAAAAGCAGTCCTGCCGGCGATCGAATCGAGCGACCACCGCGTCGGTGCGATCGCATCGCGAAATCTCGACCGAGCAAGGGAGGTTGCCGCGCCGTTTTCGATTCCGCGATACTACGGCAGCTACGAGGCGTTGTTCGAGGACGACGAGATCGATGCCGTCTACATCCCGGTGCCGAACGCACTACACGCCCAGTGGACGAAGCGTGCGGCTGACGCCGGCTTGCACGTCCTCTGTGAGAAGCCGCTTGCGAGCGACGCAAACGAGGCACGCGAGGTTGTCGAGCACTGTGCCGATCGCGGGATAACGGTCATGGTGGCGTTCATGTATCGATATCACCCTCGAACCGAACGAGCGATCGAGATCGCTGCTTCGGCGCTCTCGGACGTGCGATCTGTGTCAGCATCGTTTCAGTTTCCGCTCTTTGGTGATCCCGAGGACATCCGATTGAACCCAGCGCTGGCCGGCGGCTCACTCATGGACGTGGGCTGTTACGCCGTTTCGGCTGCAAGACGGTTCCTCGGCGAGCCCGATCGCGTGTACGCACACGCAGACGACTCACGGGAGACGGGCGTCGATACCTCCCTTACTGGAATTCTCGAGTACGACGACGGTTCGACCGCACAGATTGCGTCGAGCTTTGACACGCCATTGATCCAGCGATACCGCGTGGAGGGATCGAACGGCTGGCTCGAAGTTACAGATGCCTTCGATGCCCCAACGGACGACTCACTAGAGTTGACCTACGAGGTCGACGGAGAGCGAAACGTCGAAACGTTCGATCCGATCGATCAGTATCGGCTCGAAGTCGAACACCTCGCAGAATGTGTTGACGCAGGTGTACCGCCGCGGACCGATGGCACAGAAGCGATCGCAAACATGCGCGTTATTGACGCACTCTATGAAAGTGCTGCCAGCGGCGCGCCCGTTTCGCTCGATTGAACCGAACCATTGAGATGGCTTCAAGCCGTACAGATTGTCATGGGCGAAACAAGTCTCCGTGAATTTCTCAAGTCCGATCGGCTGCTGTTGGCGCTGGTATTGCTGGCCGGCGTCGGCGGCTCGGGTGTTGCCCGCTGGGCGTTTGGCCAGGCCGGATTCGATATTCTTGGCTCTGTTGTCTTCGTGGCCGGCTACGGGACCATGGTATTCGTGTTGTGGTTTGGGTGGCTCAGACACATCGACATCCGCGGACCCGAGGGTCGTGACTCACCGGATACTGTTGAGTCGTCCGGACTGTACGAACACGATCGCGACGGCGGGTCCGATCGATAGCTGTTGTTTGCGTCGATCTCTGTCCGATCGATAGCGGGCGCGTGCGCCGAAGAACGGAACTTTAATGCGCGTTTCACCGCCATCTACCGGTACGAGAATGCTGCCCCTACAGTTCATCGACGAAATCCTGATTGATTACACCCTCGCGGAAGTGCTCTTGATCACGTTCGTAGTGGCCGTGCTGGCGACGCTCCCGTTGAAATCCGTCCGGATCATCGGCCTCGTCGTGACGACCTTCGGTGCGGTGTTCATGCTGTCGCCGACGATGCCGGACTACATGTTGCTCCTTGGTGTCGGCCTGATCGTCGTCGGGCCGATGGTATTCGTCACGGGGCGGAACTGAATATAACGGGAGATCTCAAACCGCTTCAATCGGTGGATTCGCTTCGCTACCTTTTTTAATCGACTGCCGTTACCGATGTGCATGGTTACCGTTCGAGCGCCGGCGACAAGCGCAAACCTCGGCAGCGGTTTCGACGTGTTCGGCGTCGCGCTCGATCGACCCGCAGACATCGTCCGCGTGGAGAAAGCAGCGGAGACGACAATCGACATAACGGGCGTCGGAAGCCAGTTTATCCCCGAGGATCCAAAAAAGAACACCGTGGGTGCAGTCGTCGAAGCGCTGTCCGCGCCAGCACACATCGAGATCGACAAGGGAATCAGACCTGCCTCGGGGCTGGGTTCCTCCGCAGCGAGCGCCGCGGCCGCGGCCGTGGGACTCAACGAACTGTACGATCGCGGCCTCACTCGCGAAGAGTTGGTTCCAATCGCCGCCGAGGGCGAAGCCGTTGTCTCCGGGGCAGCACACGCCGACAACGTCGCCCCATCGATTCTCGGAGGATTCACCATCGCAACCGCAAACGGCGTCCGCTCGATCGACACGTCGATCCCACTCGTCGCCTGCCTGCCCGATATTGCGGTCTCGACGCGGGATGCTCGCCGTGTTGTTCCAGAGAGTGCGTCGATCGAAGAACTCGTTGAAACGGTGGGCAACGCAGCAACACTCACCGCCGGGATGTGCCGAGATGATCCAGAACTGGTCGGTGCCGGCATGGACGACCCAATTATCACACCGGCGCGGGCCTCACTTATCACCGGCTACGAAGACGTCCGATCGGCCGCATTCAACGCGGGTGCGATTGGCGTCACTGTCAGCGGGGCCGGTCCAACAGTGATCGCGGCGTGTCATGCGCGCGATCAGCGTGCGATCGCCGCCGCGATGCTCGAGACATTTGCGACCCACGACGTCGATTCGCGGGCCTATCGTGTGCGCGTCGGTGAAGGAGCGACAATACTCGATCAGTAGCTGTCGTCGAAATAAAAATACGTTGTCGGTGTGTCCTATACGCCGCGACTCTGGAGCTTTTCTTCTTCCGGGAGATCGACGTTGGATTGGCCTTTCATCCCCTTACCGACGCCGGTGGCGATGTCCGCGAGCGCGTCTGGATCGTCCCAGTTGTTGACAGCCTCGACAATTGCCGTGCCCATCGTCTCCGGGTCCTCTGCCCCGAAGATACCAGAGCCAACAAAGATCCCGTCACAGCCGTGGTGCATCATCAACGCCGCGTCTGCAGGGGTCGCGATTCCGCCCGCGGCGAAGTTCACGACAGGAAGTCGGCCGAGTTCGGCGGCTTCGTGAACGAGTTCGCGTGGTGCGCCGTGTTCTCTGGCCCACTTTTCGCGCTCCTGGAAATCAAGCCCCTCGATCGTCCGGATCTGGTTCATCATCGTCCGCTGGTGGTGAACCGCCTGGTTCACGTCGCCAGTGCCCGCTTCACCTTTCGTGCGGATCATTGCCGCACCCTCATGGATACGTCGAAGCGCTTCAGGGAGGTTTCGCGCCCCACAAACGAACGGCGCAGTGAACTCGCGTTTGTCGATGTGGAAGGCATCATCGGCCGGCGTGAGCACTTCGGACTCGTCGATCATGTCAACACCAAGTGATTGGAGTATTTGTGCCTCAGTGTGGTGGCCGATTCGGGCCTTGCCCATTACTGGCAGGGACACCTCTTCGATGATCTCTGTCACATTCGTCGGATCAGGCATTCGAGCAACGCCGCCGCGTTTCCGGATGTCGGCCGGAACAGCCTCTAGGGCCATCACCGCAACCGCACCCGTGTCCTCGGCAATACGTGCTTGCTCGCGTGTGACGACATCCATGATGACGCCGCCTTTCTGCATCTGTGCGAACCCCCGTTTGACAAGTTCGGTGCCCCGCTTGAGCTCCGAAATGTCGGTCGCTTCGACCATACAACTGGTTGGTTTTGGAGCCATTAACGGGTTTCGCCCGCGGCCATTCACAAGTGATCGAGATGCCGATGAATATTCATCGGTGAACTGCCTGAAGGCATAATTCTGAGGCACGCGGCCTGCTTTATTTGTAAACGGATGACACGAACTCGACACCCGCAATATCGAACCGTGCGCCGCCAGCATCACTCTCACCAACGTCGATTTCCCAACCGTGTGCGAGTAGAACTTGTTTGACGATTGGGAGTCCAAATCCAGTATTATCAACAGCGGTTGTATACCCCGTCTCGAAGATCACTTCACGGTCTTCTTCAGGGATTCCCGGCCCATCATCGGCGACATATATTCCTTCGTTGGTTGTTCCGACCGAGACGGTCACGTCACTACCCGAGTGTTCGACGGCATTTCGAAAGAGGTTCTCGAAGACTCGCTGGAGCCGATCTGGGTCCGCAGTAAATTCTCGGGAGTTGTCGATATGAAGCTCCGCGCCGTTTGTGTTAACCATGTCCCACGCGGCAGTACAGACGTCCGTAAGCGAGATTCGATCGGAATCAGTAACGTCAGTCCCTTGCTCGACTAACGCTATCGTCTGATCAATCAGTCCCTCAATCCGGCTGATCGATCGATCAACTTTCTGGAGGAGTTCGTCGTCTCCGGTTTCGTCGTATAGTACAAGTGAGTTCGAAGCGACGCTCAGCGGACTCTTGATGTCGTGAGAGATCGCCCGTTTCATATCTTCGAGCTGTTCATTTCGTTGTCTCAACGCCTGTTCTTGTTCCTTGAGATCCGAAATATCACGACTGTTGATAACGAATCCCTGAATACACTCGTCGGTAAGCATATTGCGTCCACGAGATTGTAATACCGGCCACTCACCATCGGGATCATTAAATCGAAACTCGACGGTCGGTTGAATCTCCGGATTTTCTACCGCGGCGAAAAACTTCTCCATCGCCTCTTGTCTGTCGTCTGGGTGAGCGTAATCAAACACCCACTCTCCGAGGAGTTCGCTCGGTGGGTAACCGAGAATCCGCTCAGCTGATGGCGAGACATATTCGAACGCCCCACTTTCGCCGACGATCGAGATGACGTCCGTGGAGTTTTCTACCAATCGGCTAAAACGGCGCTCAGACCGCTTTACCGTCTCGGTCGCTCGATGCTTTTCAACGGCGTTGAGCAGCCGATTCGCCAGCACTGAGTACTGGCTTGCACCCGTTTCCTTCTGGAGATAATCGGTGACACCCTTCGAAATCGCCTCGCTCGCAATCTCTTCAGACCCTTTGCCGGTGAATAAAATGAATGGGATATCCGGGTACTCTGTACGAACTCGTTCAAGAAAATCGAGCCCATTGAGCCGGCCCATGTCGTAGTCACTAACGATCGCATCGAAGTCGATCTCTTCGATACGATCAAGCGCCGCAGCGACGGTCGTCTCGACGGTTGTCTCGAACGCACCCTGTTCGCGCTCGAGGAACGTCGCAGTTAGGTCTGCAAGGTCGCGATCGTCGTCGACAACGAGCGTTTTGATCTGTGAAGCCCTAATCTCGTCTTCGATGAGATACGACAAATCACCGTTCATTTGAGGAGTACTCTCAGTTTTGCTCATGAGTTTGCTTGCGAAGGATACACTCGTAGTACGGAACCATGACTCGTTTGGCCTGTATCCAGTGTTCGCTCGTGTGCATGTCGTGTAACTCGATCGCGAGCGCGTAGCGAGCGGCCTCCGGTCCAAATCCGGACTGGCCGTGCTTTGGCTTGTCCGGATACGTGTCATTTCCGATCGCTGCACGGATTTCATGGACCTGTGCGCGCTGCATGGGTGTCCAGTAATCACCCCCTGTCTTGTGTCGCTTCCACGCGATCGTGCTCTGTTCGGCATACGCCGGGTCCATCCCAACGACAGCTGCCCGTGCACGGAATCGCTCTGCGACTGGACTCCAGTCAGACGCCTTGAGGGAGTCTGTATTCAAAGAACCCTGCTGAAGCGAACGAAGCTCAACGGTATCTTTCTCCCAGAGCGCGTCGACGTACGCCGTCGCGGCTAATCGCGCCTTGTCCGCAGACAGATGTTGAAACTGCCACGCATCAACTGTCGTAAACGCCTCAATCGCTTCCTCGCGTTTTCCCCGATCGTGAGCGACAAACCCCCGGCACATCAGGTCAGCCAGCTCCCTGGCCGTCTCCCGAACGGCGCCAGATGTGGCTTCTCCCCTCGTCTCCCCGTGATGCATCATCATGTCACACATCGAAGCTAGTAGATAAAAACATTGGTGTCAATATAATAATAACACATGGATGAGTTGGGATTTGCCTCTCATATACTGATACTCAATTGAGGAATATATCACTATACAGTACACTCACAACATCTGGCACTGTCTAGTTTAGGGAGTTTGAGAAGCGAGCAGGTCGTAGTGAGTGGTGGTTATGCAACTCGAAGACCTGCTCAGAGAAACGTTAGACATC
>NZ_SRSG01000019.1 GCF_005543295.1 Halalkalirubrum salinum | reverse complement strand
AAGACGCTCAAAAGATCCACAAGCAGCGACCAATCCTCCAAGAACGGCTTGCTACCACCATCCAACCGACTGCTGAGGCTTAGCTAAAGACCAATGATGATGAGGTCAGGATCCCCATGGCTCGTCAGGCCGATGTGATCGATCAGTCCCTCGGCCTTTGCCTCGCGGAACGCCTCGAGGGCGCCGCCTTCACCCGTGATGGTGTCGAGTTCTTCCTCATACTCCAGCCCGTGGACCTGGTAGAGATTGATCGTGTCGATGCCGAGTCTGTCGAGCGAGCGCTCGAGTTTGTGCCGAGCACCATCATACTCGCGTTTCTGAGTTTTACAGCCGAGGAAGATGTCCTCACGGTGTTGGCGGAGTTTTGGCCCGAGTTTGAGTTCGGCATCGCCGTACTGGGGTGCTACGTCGAAGTGATTCACACCGTGATCGAGAGCGTGTTCGATCATCTGATTGGCCCCCTCCTGTTCGAGCCAGTTCAGGGCAATGGCGCCGAACGTGACAACCGTGGTTTCCTGATCGGTGTCGCCAAGCTTGCGGGCCTCGATATCTCCTGTCATAGTTCGACTTAGGGAAGTCAAAAAATAAAGGGCAGGGGTGAGATATAATTCGTCGCAGGGTGGGCGGCAGGAATCCCACTGTCACAGTGAGCGTTTCGAAGAAGACGTAGCGTGCAAGCGGTCCCTGGATAAATCCGCGGATCGATAGAACATCGCTCTTTCTGCAAGACACGCGCTCTGTATTCAGTAACCTGTACCTATCAATCTTTGAGTATTTCAACAGCGCCGCCGATTTGGATGTCAACCGCGGTGAGGCCGGTAACGGCCGACGCCAGAATCGTGCCGATTCGCAAATTCATCAAAGGCCAACCATCGTTGCCACCAGCGACTACGTCGCCCACGTCTGTCCTAACGACAGTGTCCCCGCGGGTCCCGAACAGCGTTATATCATCGATTTTAGAATTATAGAACGGAAGCCTGATTTCGGCGAGCCACAACGACAATCGAACAACCAACAGAGCCGATGAATTATAATCACTGGCAGTAGAGGAGAGAGATATGAGCGAAGGAGACACGATTATAAACGCAGTTATCGGTGCAGTCGTTACAGTTGTGCTATCATTCACTGGGTTTTCCCCGATTCTGGGTGGTATGGTCGCAGGCTATCTTCAGAAGGGAGATCGTACCGGGGGCATCCGTGTCGGTGCGCTCTCGGGTGCGATCGCGGCCCTTCCGTTTCTCTTGCTGTTTTTGGTGTTTTTCGTGTTCGGAGGGTTCTTTATGACGGGCCCTATGATTAGCGACGGTATGGGCACCGGTATGGCAGTTCCTGGTGGGTTCGTCTTTGTGCTTCTGTTTGGATTCGTGTTTGCGCTCATTTGGAGTGTCGGACTGAGCGCGCTCGGGGGGTATCTCGGTGTGTACATCGCTACTGAAACAGACATCGGAGGCAGCTAACTGCGTTATTCCGATCTTCTTATTAACTAACAACGATGCCGGGTTACTTCACGGATGACCTGAAATCACCCAACGAGTGAATCGGGTTACTGGTAGCCTCTACAGACTAATGATCAGATTCTGTTTCGCCCTCTCGTCAGGATTGCTAAGGCAAAGCTTCAATCAGAGTGCAGTCAGATAATTGCAAGAGTGATCGGCGGCGTACTTCGCGCTCGGTCTTCGTCCACTATCCTCTCACTCGATGCTGTGTCGGATTCAGTATCAACTGACAAATGTGGCTGTTGGATAGATCGGGTTCGTTCAACAGTATTGTGAGTTCGGTCTGAACAGAATTAATAACGATCCGCATCTATGTAAATAAGAGACAAATGGACGAACTCGATCAGGTGTTGAAAAAGTATGCCACCAGCCAGGATCTTATGGATCAGATCCGGTATGTTGCTGAGACGTTGAGTATGGAATTTGAAAGGTGGGACGATCGCTACGTGAGTGGCCCTAGTTTGTACTTTCTGGTCGTAGCAGAAACCGATTTCGAGGAATACACCGACCCACTTGGGGAGAATATCTGGCCGACCGATCGGTGTAAGATCGTACACGACTCACTCGAGAGATTTCGACGGGTCGCAGAAGACGTCGAATTTAGGCGGGATGGCGCGATCATTGTAACTGGAGACGGGACAATTCAACGATAGATGGTTCGCGTTCGGAGCCCCAGCCCCACGGAGGTGCCGGCAGTTGAGTACCTCGAGTATCCTGACTGGATGGGAACTAAACACATGAGTGCCCTGGAAACGTCACTCCGAAAGAAGGTCCTGTGGGCAATCACGCTCAGTGAAGAAAACGGACGTGTCACTACGTATCTTGATGGCACGTATCAGGACTACCCACAGGAGGAGATCGGCGGCCGGTGGCGACCTGATTGACATCCTCCCACGGTTGAAGCCGGTGGCTTTCGCCTCGCTACCACTGTAATCGACCTATGTGGCTCACCTCGGTTTCGACAGAACGGAAAGACGAAAAGTAAACACTGCTTGCGATCTTTTTCCTCATATGAACCATGATCGCCTCCATGCCCGGAAACCGACTCACGATATTGAACGCTGGTCGATCGGGACGATTCACGCAGTCGATCAGCGGGATGGCCACTATGTCGTCACTGTCATCGACGAGAACAACGAACCGGTCGAGCTAGTTGTCACGCTTGCGATTCGAGAGTTATTCCTTAGCCGGTTGGATATCAGTGAGGAGGAGTCCCCCGTCGGTGAGGTGGTCTGGTACCGCAAACACGGTGGCTGAGACCAAGCTATTTCTCTCATTTGTTTTTTGTATCTGCTTATGTAGTACGAGTGTCGAGTGGATGATTAGTGTCGTACACAAGTGCGATCGCCCACTGTCGCGGTTTCTGCGTAGGCGTAGTTAAAACAGTTTGGATTATTACTTTTTCTATGTTTAATCTACTATTCTATATATTTATTGCGGTCCAATATTCACACTATTTGTCCCTACTATCAAGATTGTGCTTACGACTAAATTGGCGACGTAGAACCGCGCCAGTGCCCAGGGCGATCGCGTCTACGATATCGTGATTTTGGGGAGTTCTATGAAAACCTGCGGTGCAATTAGGTAATTTTGGTCGAGACGTGCGTTTCTGAAGTGAATATTCTAAGTACAGTTTGACTGCTAGCATGATTCTTTCTCAGCCTGTATTGCAGAATTTACAACAAAACGTGGTCAGACTTCGTTCATTCCCGAGGAGTATATCGGAATTATACCCCAGTTGTGAACAGTGTAGTGGAGCCTACTAATGGCAAATATTCCAATAAATATAACTGTATTTCTATATGATAAATTAGTCATACTGCGATGGATACAGGTGTTTCCAAACAACTACGGGCGTTCCTTCTTGTTCACAACTTCGGTACGGCCCCGGCCAGGAAGCAGGGAACGATTTCTGCCACAGGTGATTCTATAAATGCATCTCTACACCTGCTAGTCCATACCTGAGCACCGTCAGGGAGTATGTGAAAGAGTGATGCGGTAATGTGGGCCAAGGCAGATTCGAAGCCGTGCCAAATGGTCCTGCTCGCTCTGCTTCGCGGGCTGCGACTCGCTGGCACCCAATCGCTATCACTCACCGTTGTTACGTGGGGTGAAAATGGGCCGGCGCAGATCCGACCCCGGGCGAGACTCGCTCCACTCGTCTCGCTGGCCCCCGTTCGCGTCGCTCGCGGGGATGCGGTTACAACCACCCAAAGACCGACATGGCTTCGGCTGACAGGTGTTAGATGCGGGAAAGGTAGGCCGGCGCAGATGACGAACACGGAAACACGATCGCTCACGGTTGTGACGTGGGGTAAAAATGGGCCGGCGCAGATGTCGAACTCGGGAAGACGGTCCGGGTCGCTCACTTCGTTCGCTTCCCGGGCTGCGACTTCCCTGCTCGAATCTGCGTGGCTACTTCCCCGCAACGGACACTCGTCGCTATCGCTCCTCGTGTTGCGTTGCGGGAGAAGTGGGCCGGCGCAGATTCGAACTGCGGTTACGGCCACCCGAAGGCCGAAGGATACCAAGCTACCCCACCGGCCCGCATACGCCCGTTATCCGATGAGAAAGTTAATCATTCCGGAATTCGAGTCGCGATCGACCGCGGTCAGCGTCTATTGGACCGATCGCCGAACCACACGCGTGGATATGACGTACGTCACGGCGACCGCGATCATGAACAACGCGGTTCCAAAGATCGCAGGGTTTGCAGTCGACAACAACGCGGTGAGTTCTGCTTGAAATGGGATCGCCACGACCGCGGCGAAAACCACTGCTGAGAGTCCGACAAGCACAGCCCAAATGAGCGTGAACACGGAAATTGGGCCGATCATCGGAGACTGGCTATCGGTTTGGTAGCTCATACACGAGTATTGTACGTATATCATAAAACCTCAAGTGGCGATTCTCAAGCGGCGGGAACGAGGTACACGCGTCCAAACTCATACCCAGGTCTTCAAAGAGTTTGAGTCGCGTGATTCGAGGGGTGTACCATATGGCCTATCTCATCCGACTCAAACTAGCTAGTATGGCTCGAAATAGGCAGCGCTATCAGGACCAATCCCGCCGAAAACTTCTTCGAGCGATCGGAATCACAACAACGGCCGCGATCGCCGGCTGTCTCGGAAGCGACGAGCAAGCGCCAGAGGCGGTGTCACTCGACGACGGACAGACCTGCGACGAGTGTGGGATGGTGATCAACGAACACCCGGGGCCGACCGGACAGGTATTTTTTGCTGAGGACCGGCTCGATCGAGATGGCCCGGCGTGGTTCTGCAGCGGGACATGTACGTACTCGTATCGATTCGATCGCGAAGATGAAGGGTGGGAACCATTGGTGACGTACCTGACTGACTACAGTCGTGTTGAGTACGACATCAGGGGCGAAAGCGACCGCTCAATCTCACCACATCTCAACACAGACAGCTACCGGCCTGAATCAACGCTCGTCGTCGTTGCGGGCAGCGACGTCGGCGGAGCGATGGGTCCAGACATCATACCATTTTCCGACACCGAAGAGGCATCTACGTTCGCAGACGAATACAGCGGAACCGTTGTTGATGCAGTTGATATCGATCGCGAACTGATCGATGGTATCCGATCGTAATCGACCGCAAAACGACCCTTAATCAGAGAGCATCGCAGAGTCAGTCCCACGAGACCGAACCGATCGAATCGCACTCCCGATCACGATACTCGCGACGATGACTGCGGAACCAACGATCAACACGGAACTGACGGTGCCAAGGTATCCAATTCCAAGGATAGTCCCAACTCGGTCGATCGCGACCGCAACCGCAGCGATAAGCAACAGCAACCCAAAGTAGATTCGGGTTTCGTCCTCATCAACCACGACTGTCGACGCCGAACCGATCTGTGCGCCGAGCGCGCTTCCGAACAACAGCGGGACGACGATCGATAACTCGACACCGCCGGCCTGCCCGTAAGTGAACGCCCCCGCACCACCGGAGATGACTCCGCCAACCAGGTTCGTTCCGACAGCGACTGGTAACGGCATCCCGATTAGATAGTGGATCGCTGGCAGCCGAATAAAGCCCCCACCGATCCCCAAAAAACCAGAGAGGATACCCACCGCGATAGCAACCACCGAGATGACCCAAATCGACACTCGTGTGCCGCCGCTGAGGGTGACCATCGGCGGAATATTGTACGATTGAATCTGCCGGGCGAGTTCGGGAATATCTTCGTCGACGTTCGCGTCAGACTCGTCGCTGTCGTCTTCGATCGCATTCTTTGTGAACAACAGCCCAATCCCAGCGAGCAAGACGACGTACGTCGCGCCGATAACCACCTCTGCCGCACCAAGTGTCTCCAAGTAAAACACGCCGATTCGGCCTATTTCAATACCGACGCTGAGTCCGACTGCCATTAGCAGGCCAAGCTTGTAGTCGACCTGCCCAATGCCGTGGTGTTTGATCATGGCGATAATCGCCGTCCCGAAAACGAACGCCATCGCGCTGCCGATCGCAACTCGTGCGGGATAGCCCATCACGAGCAGCGCAGGCGTGACCAGGAACGATCCGCCCATCCCGAAAAAGCCGTACAATAACCCAACGACGAAGCCGAATCCGACGAACGTCACGAGCACGCTCACGGCGATTCCGAACAGCTCCATGCTACCCTCTCCCCCGGCGGCGTCGGTTTCCGTCACGATCGCGTGTCGGTTGTGTGCCGGTGCCTCTCGCCGGCGCACCCGGCGCGATTGAAGGAGTTTCCGTTATGTACCACTCCGCTCGGACGGGCAACTGAGATTGTGATGACATACGCACTCGAGTGATGATACGGCAACAGCAGACATATAGTTTTGGTACTATTGTACAATACTAACATTTATATATCGCAAAAAACACAACCCGATCAGACCGAAGTCTCCGAGACAGAACAGGTAGCAGTCGTTCGCGCAACTGCAAACACGAGCAGACCGATGGTCACAAGAAACACGACAGTCGCGATATCGTATCCAGCAGTGGCGACGGCTCGGCTCGCACCCGCCCCACCGATCGCCCCCACAACCGAGCCGACGAGCGGGGCTGTACAGCTCACACACGTGACAAACCCGAGGGCTGCGGCTTTTATTGATCCGCCGGCACCAGCGACGAGGACGTAGACGATGTACCCCAGTGCCAGATAGCCGATCCATTTGAACGGCACGACAGAAAACCCAATTATCGATCCCTCGTATACGACGATCGGCCCCCACCCAGGAATCGCTGGCGAGATCGACAGCGAACCCATCCCGGCACCCGCCCGAATGAGTCCACTCACCCAAAGCAGCGCCGTCACGTAGCCGCTGCTGATTATCACCGCGAGCGCCCGGTTCGATCGAACAGGAACGGCCCCGTGCACCCACACCGTTGCTGCCGATCCACCGACGATCCAAACCACGGGGTACACGAGAGATCGGTAATCGGTGATCGCAGGCGAAGCAGCCTGGAGATACCCAGCGATCGAGGCGACGACTGCGACCGCGACGGCGACTGCGACCGCGAGAGATCGCTGCAGCGGCGTTGTATCACGCACAAAGTCAGGCAAAGCTGATGCAGACATTACGAGCTTGCGAGCGCTTAGTCGCTCTTTTCTTCCGTTCCACTCGCAGCTCGGCCGCCGCCGAGGTACCCGAGGTTGAGCGCGACAGCGACAACCGCGACAATGAGCACGGTTACCGCGATGTACGGCGTTGCCGGCGTGTCAATCCCCAAAAAGAGGCCGATCGCACTTCGGATCTCCCAGAGGATCACGAACAACACCGCCCCGCCGACAAGGATACCTGCCTTTGTGGTCGCGTCGCTCATTGGACGATCACCCCCACTTCAAACTGGGCAAGCGTCTCGATGATTCCTGTGGTTGCCACTGACTCTACGACTGCAGAGAAGGTGTCGATAATCACTGGGTAGGTCCCGACACCAGGTCCGAACAATCCCCCACGAGAGATGATGCTCACGAGCGGCAAGGAGTACGCCAACACAACGAGCACCAGCGCGATCCCAAGCCATAGCTTGAGATTATCAAGAACCACAGGAGAGTCACTCGGGCCGGACAGCGCCGGTGGCAGGCTGTCTCCCAGGCCACTCTGTTTGCTGCCAAGCGACGTCAACACGACGTTCCCGATGAACAGCCCCAGTGAAAGGAACAATAGTGTCCCACCGACTGCGATCTGCATGTCGAACTCGTTCATCGTCCCAAACGCCGGTGTGAAGTCGAACCCCTCGTACTGCGGTTCGGCAGTCCGTCGTGGGACACCGAACAGCCCCGAAACGTGCATTGCATTCGACATGAGTGCCATCCCGACGAACCACATGACGACCTGCAGGAGACCGATCGGCCGACTAAACAGCGGTTTGTTTGTCAGTTGTGGCCATAGCCAGTAGGTCGCTGCCATGAAGGTAAGTCCCACAGCGGTCCCGACGGTGAGGTGGAAGTGCCCGGGGACCCACAGCGTGTTGTGCACGAGGTAGTTGATATTCATCCCGGCATTGATCATCCCGCTGAAGCCACCGGCGGCGAACATCAATCCCGCAAGCGCCATCCCAGTGAATGCCGGACGGGCCCACGGCAACGCTCGAAGCCAACCGAACAGGCCGGTCCCACCCCGGCGCCGAGCACCGTACTCCATACTCGCGACGACAGTAAATGCGGTGAGGAGGCTCGGCAACAACAGGAACATGGTATTCGTCATCGCGATAAATTTGAATCCTTCGGCGATCCCCGGATCAACGTACTGGTGGTGGATGCCAACTGGCGTCGAAAGCAGGAGGAACAATACGAACACCACCCGCGCGAGTGGGTCGCTGAACAGCCGGCCGCCCGCCAGTTTTGGCAAGACGGTGTACCACAGCATGTACGCCGGCATCAACCAGAAGTACACGACTGGGTGGCCCCAGAACCAAAACAGCGTTCGAGTCAAAAGTGCGTTCACCTCATCAAACAGCCCGAGCGACCACGGTAACAAAAAGACGACGACCGCGATCGTGATGCCGATCGAGGCGATGTACCACATCAGCATTGTTGTCAACGCCATGAAGGTCTGCAGTGGGATCCGTTCATCAGGGTGTTCGCGCTTCCAGGCGTACCACGCCCGGAACCAGTCAGCGCCCGCAAGCCACGAACCGATCAGGAATATCGCAAGTCCGCCGTAAAACAGCGGATGCGCCTGTAGTGGCGCGTAGAACGTGAACAGCACGTCAGCACTCATCTCGGTTGTATCGACGAACCCACCGAGAACCGCGACCACAGCCATGAGTGTCCCAAGCACCATCAGGCCGTACCACGTCCACGAGTAACGCATGTCAACGAGTGGTCGATCGAGGCTCCTGACGACTCCCCACGTGAACACACCAACGAGGAAGAAGATCGTAAACGAAACTACCATCAATACCCCGTGGGCAGTCAACACGGTGTAGTAATACGACGAGTCCATCACGCGGAGGATGTCCGTCCGATGCAGTGTCTGAATAATTCCAAATAGCCCACCGAGAATGAGTGCGGTGAACGAGCTCCAAAGCGTTGCACGAACCAATTTTGCCTCCGCAGGGAACTGATCGAGGAAACTCGGCGCGCCAGATTCGAGTGATTCGCTCATTCGTCACCTCCGTCGTATTCCTCTTCAGGTACAACAGTTACGCTACCTTCCATCACGTGATGGCCGTCTCCGCAGTACTCGTTGCACAACACGCCGTATTCGCCTGCCTCGGAAAACTCAACAGTAAACGTCGACACCTCACCGGGGACGACCATTGCGTTCGCGTTCGTTCCGACGATCTCGAAGCCGTGGATTACGTCACGTGAGGTCACATAGAATGTTACCGTGCTGCCTTCTGGGACTTCGATCGGATCGGGCTCGAAGACGTACTGTTGGGCAACGACGTACGCCTCATACTCATCCTCGCCGACCTGTTCGACGCGTGGATCGGCAAATCGTGGATCCTCATCGAGCGCGCCGGGGTCGATCGTGTCCTCATCGTCGGAGATCATGTCGACGCCCATGGCGGTTGCGCCGTACGCGACCGTCGAAATAAACGCGACAATAAGCAACATTGCCAGTACCAGCCAGATTTTCTCGTAGTTGTGAATGTGCATTAGCCGATCACCGTCAGGTCATTGCCGAGGAACTCGATGAAGTACATGAAGACCCACAGTATGGAAAGAATCACGAAATATATCAGAATGAGAGCAAGCGTACCTTTTGGATCGAATTCCTCGTGATCAATCTCCCGCTTCGGTGTCTCAGTGGACATCGTGTGACGGTCTTGGAAAATATAGCATATAAATCTCCCGGGTCTTCTCGAAGATAAGGGACGGGAAACGAACTTATACTATCGCACGAAACATACACGACAGATGGTCGAACCAAGACATGCGAGCCTCGTTGCACTGGCTGCGTTGCCGGCTGTTGTCGGCTACCTCCTGTTCAAGCCAGCCCCGATCGTCGCCGTCGCGGCACTAAACGTGGTGTTGATCGCGGGGTCGTTGTACCTCGCAATGAGTCCCACTGGGAGTGAACACGATACGACTGCCGAGACAGCCGCACACTGAACCAATCGCACTATCCGAGTAGATGTCCTCATGTACCCTCTGTGGGCTTTCGACACCCGATCCTCCAGTCACTGACGAGGCGATCGACGGAGTGTATTGCTGTCAAGGCTGTCTTGAGGTTGCTCGTGTGCTCGGCACCGAAGAAGCTGAACGTCTTGACGCTGATTCAGTCGACGATACGATTGTTGACACGCAAGTCACTGAACACGCTACAGAGGGTCATGCACAGTCGGAGACGATCGACGACTGTGACAGCGCCTACCTCAGTGTTGAGGGCATGCACTGTTCGACCTGTGAGACGTTCCTCGAATCGCAAGCACAGGCACACCCCGGCGTTGCTGAAGCGACCGCGAGCTACGCGACTGATACGCTAAAAATCAGCTACGATCCGGCGGCTGTCGATCGCCGTTCACTGCCGGAACTCGTCTCAGGGTACGGCTACGACGCTTCGCATCGTTCGATTGAACCCGATCCCGATCCCAGTGGAGACATTGAGGTGGTCAAGTTCCTCATCGGCGGCGGGTTGTTCGGGATGATGACGATGGTGTGGTACGCGCTGTTTTTGTATCCGACGTACTTCGGCTACGAGCCGTTCGTTGATCTCGGCGGCTTCGACGGCTTGTATCTCTTTACACAGATCTGGCTTTTGACGTCGATCGTGCTGTTCTACACCGGCTATCCCATCCTCAGAGGTGGGTACGTCAGCCTAACTGCCGGCCAGCCGAACATGGACCTGCTCGTCTCGATCGCCGCACTCGGCTCGTACGGCTACAGCACGCTCGCGATGTTCCTCGGCCAAACGGACCTGTACTTCGACGTGACTGTCGCGATTATCCTCGTGGTGACCGCCGGCAACTACTACGAGTCACGGATCAAACGGCGCGCCTCAGACCTCCTCTCTGACCTGACCGCCATTCAGGTATCTGAGGCACGTCAAGTCGACGGGACGACCGTCCCCGTCGCAGCGATCGCCCCCGGCGACGAGTTGCTCGTTCGGCCGGGTGAGCGGATTCCGATCGACGGCGAGGTCGTCGACGGCGTCGCGGCGATCGACGAGGCACTCGTAACAGGTGAGTCGGTCCCGCGAACAAAGCGTCCGGGTGATGTCGTTCGGGGTGGAACTGTCGTGACCGATCGACCGGTGACGATTCGGGCCGGCGAGGCCGCCGAAAGTACGCTCGATCGGCTCGTCGAACTCCTGTGGGAGATCCAAAGCTCCTCACCGGGCGTTCAGCGCGTCGCCGACAAACTCGCGACAGTGTTCGTTCCGCTCGTTCTCGTCGCTGCGGTTGTAGCGACCGCCTGGACGCTGTCCACCGGTGCAGGCGGGACGGCTGCACTCCTTGTCGGGCTGACTGTAGTCATCGTGTCTTGTCCGTGTGCGCTCGGACTCGCAACCCCGCTGGCCGTGGCTCGTGGGATCAAAACCGCGGCGAGTCACGGGATCGTCGTTGCGTCAACGGCAATCTTTGAGCGAGGAACTGATGTCGATATAATCGCGGTTGATAAGACAGGGACCCTCACGAGTGGTCGGATGACGGTCTCGGAGACGATCGGTGACGATCCTGGCCTGGTGCTTTCGGTGGCGGCTGCGCTCGAACGTGCGTCTCCGCATCCGATCGCCGACGCGATCGTTGCGGCTGCAGCCGAGAGCGGCCCAGCAACAGACGAGTTTGAACGCGTCGCAGCCGACGGCGGAGCGGCCGCCCCGAAGGTCAAAACGCAGTCAGCGACGGTCTCAGAAGACAAGGTCGCGCCCGCAAACGCGGCAGTCACTGCCGATATGGACTCTGTTGAGCTTGGCGATCGAGGGGTGCACGGCACGGTCCGCAGTGCGGACAGCAGAGACGGACCGATCGACGCGGCAGTTGGCCACCCAGCGTTGTTTACTGACTGGGCAGATCCGAACGACTGGATCGCCGCCGCAGAGTCAATCCAAGCCGACGGAGACGTCGCGGTTGTCGTCGGTTTCGAGGAAGTCGTCCGAGGAGTGATCGCGGTCGGCGACGAGCCAAAACCCGAGTGGGATCGCGTGCTCTCTGAACTCGCGGCGGGCGATCGCGAACTGGTCGTACTCACCGGCGACGACGAGCCGGCGACGACGCGCTTCGAAGCGCACCCGGACGTCGATACCGTGTTCGCGAATGTGCCACCGGAGGCGAAAGCGGCCACCGTCGAACAGCTCAAATCCCGCGGACAGGTCGCAATGATCGGCGATGGGAGCAACGACGCGCCCGCGCTTGCGGCCGCAGACCTTGGGATCGCACTCGCCACGGGGACGAAGCTCGCAACCGATGCAGCTGACGTGATTCTCGTCGACGGCGACATTACAGAGCTGCCGTTCGTGTTCTCGCTTGCGGCCAACACGAAACGGCGCATCGCGGAAAACCTCGGGTGGGCGTTCCTCTACAACGGAGTTGCCATCCCACTTGCGATCGCCGGCGTACTGAACCCGCTGTTGGCCGCGCTTGCGATGGGCTCGAGCAGTCTTATTGTCGTACTCAACTCGACGCTTCGATCGCTTGAGTAACCGGCACAACACTTTGGTTCATAGTCCACATAGCGGGGGTATGTCAGACCAGCGGATCGCGATCGGCGGAACCGACGGCGAGCCGGCGGTTCTCTCCACCGGCCACCGTGTGATGCTGCCGCTTTCGACCCACGCGACGATTACGGGCGCGGTGTTTTCGGCGTCCAAAGCGGCGGTCGCGTCGCTGTTACCAAATGCCCTCAAGCCGATTCGCGCAACTCCGGGCCGTGCGGCCATCACGTTCCTGTGTGTCGAGTACGATCGAATTGGTTACGACACTGCCATCGACCCGTACAACGAGTTTGGCGTGTTGCTCCCCGCGATCCCAGAAGACAAACAAACAGTCCCGTACGCGTCGTTGCTCACCCACGGCGTGAGCGGATACGTCGAGTACCTCCCGGTGACGACAGAGCCAGCGCGAGCGCTCGGCGTCGATATCTGGGGCTATCCAAAGGAGGTCGCTGAGATCACCCATCGCGACGAGGGGTCGGTACGACACACCTCGGTTCGGGTTGACGGCGAGCGCCTGATTGACATAGCGATCGATCGACCGCCACAGCTCCCGTGGCGTCAGTCGGGAGTGAGCTACACGGAAAAGAACGGGACGGTGCTGCGTGAACGCCTCGAGTTAGACGGCCGCCTTGGGATGTGGCCCTACAGCGATCGGGTCGACTACGTGTTTGGCGAGCACCCACGTGCGCAGGCACTCTCAACGCTGGATCTCGGCGATCGAGCCCTTTTGCGATTCACTGCTGACGCTGAATTTTGGATCCACGAAGGAGAAGCGATCGGGCCGGTCTGAGCCGACTACCCGTTTCTCGCACCGATTGCCTTTGCGACCGTAACAGTTGTTGGCAGTGTGATCTTCTTTATTTGTTTTCGAACGCGTAAATTACGGTTCCAGGTTATGATAGAGCGGATTTGTATATAAATCTAAGTCATAATGCCAACTACTGGTAAGCAGGTAGCCGAGCCTGGCTTTGACTTCCGGGTCGCGAATCGATCGAGCTAATCCAACGGCTCCCACCGGGGCGGTCGACTGCAACCGGAAGCCGGTCGGCGACGCGGGCGACCTCGGGGTACCGTTGAGCTCTGAAAGGGCCTTGTCGGTCTCGCTGAAGTGGTTTGAGCACCCACTGGCAAGGACCACGCCGGTTCGGTGGCAGGCTGTCACTATAGTAACGTTTGCAACTCTTTGCAATAGCCACCTCGAAATACGGTTTGAGAGAGCATGAACAAGCAGTTCCTGAATCGAAGTGAAAAAATAATTGCAAACGCTATTATAGCTGTGCTGTCGGCACCAACCATCTCCAAGCTGACCATTCCCGCCAACCAACAGTCAGCATAATAGTTTTTACGGGCCCGATGAGATAAGATGGTATGGCTGACAAAGTCGAAGACACCGAGGAACTACCGTCGATCGCGGGCGAGTTTGCCGAGGAGCATCCCGACGTCTGGGAGGCCTATTCAGGAGTGGGCAAAGCCTGCTCAGAGGCAGGTCCGGTTGACAACGAGACGAAACGGCTGGTCAAACTCGCGCTTGCAGCCGGCTCAGAATCTGAAGGGGCAGTTCATTCCCATGTCCGGCGTGCTCTCGATGAGGGTATCGAACCCGAAACACTGCGTCACGTGGCCATCCTTTCGATTCCGACTCTGGGCTTCCCGAAGGCAATGGCGACGCTGACGTGGATCGACGATCTGATCCACGAGTAGGTCGACTCCTGACGGTTGGGAGACCGAGAAAAGGTTTTATTCCTCACATGCACAGATACGGTTATGAGTCGTTCGGATGGATCGGAGACACCGGCCGATCCGAAGCCAGCAGCCATCGAAGACCGCGATCTCCGGGTCGTCCTCGAAATCGAGCGGGGCGGCCCCTGTTTCATGGACGATCTCGCCGGCGACGTGATCGATATCGACGTCCGTGTCGTCAACGGGACCTGTCACACTGAGGCGACGGTGTGTGAGCCCAGTAGCTCCACGAACTCGACGATCGACACCTCTCGAGCGAACAACATTGAGTCCGACGAGGACCGCGTAGTTACCAAATACCACACCGATGAGGTGTGTGACCACTGCCCGAGTTCGGTGTTTGCGGCCTACGGCTGCATCCCGCATTTCGTGCGGGCCGACGGCCGGTCGTTCTTTATCAAGGCGTTTCTGCCCAACTCCGCGATGGTCTCTAACCTCGTTTCCGACCTCAACGAGATCGGCTCGACCGTCCGGCTGGTGAGTATGACCCACACCGGTAGCGGCGAGGAACTCAGCGACGAGATCTACGAGGTCGACGTCTCAGCGCTAACCCACAAACAGCGGGAGGCCCTCGAGTTGGCCATCGAGGAGGGGTACTACGAGGGCGGCGAGCGGCCGTCGATGGCCTCGCTGGCCGACCAACTTGGCATCTCGACGTCGGCATTCTCCCAGCGGCTCGCCCGCGCCGAGGGGCACGTGATGGGACAGTTCAACGGCTGATCAGTCGTCGGCCCCTTCGGCCGCCCGGTAGCGGTAGTATCCGCCGGTAAGGCTGCGGGCCTCAATCCCTTCGTGGTTGAGAATTCGGGTCGCCATGTAAGAACTTTTGCCGATCTTGCAGTAGGTCACCACCTCCTCGTCAGCCTCGCGATCGGCGGCCCACGACCGCAGTTTTCCGAGCGGGACGTGCTCGTCGCCGGGGATCGATCCCTGTGTCTCCCGCATTGCGGGCGGGCGGGTGTCGACCACCGTTGCCGCCTCACGCGTGTCGAGGAACTCGTCGAGATGGATGATCTCGGCGACCCCTTCGACGATGTTCGCGCCGATCATCCCGAGTATGTTAACAGGGTCCTTCGCCGCCGAGTACGGCGGCGCGTAGGCTAGATCCAGATCTCGGATTTCGAAGACAGTGTCGCCGTGGCTGATCGCGGTCGCCAGTACGTCGGTTCGTTTGTCGACGCCGGCCTCACCAATCGCTTGGGCACCGAGGATTGTCCCGTCGTCGGGGTCAAACAGGAGTTTGAAATGGATATCGGTCGCCCCTGGGTAGTAGCCGGCGTGGTCCGGTTCGGCCGTGTAGATCGCCTCGTAGGGACGGCCGTCCTCGATCAGCGCCGTCTCGGTGAGGCCAACCGTCCCAACGTCGAGATTGAACACTTTAGCGATCGCCGTATCCAACACCGGGGCCAGCGCGTCGTCGTGGCCCGCGATGTCGTTGGCCGCGACCCGGCCCTCGCGGTTGGCCGGCCCGCCGAGGGGTATCCACGCTCGCTCGCCGAAGATGCTCGGGACCGCGACTGCGTCGCCGACCGCGTGGATCGACGGCTCTTCGGTCCGGAGCCGCTCGTCGACCGGGATCGCCCCGCTATCGTGGAGTTCGAGCCCCACGGCCTCGGCCAACTCGGTTCGCGGCCGGACGCCAGTCGAGATGACGACCAGATCGAATTCGTGGTCGGTTCCGTCCATCGTGGCAAGGACAGCCTTATAATCTGTCTCGGTCAGGTCCTCGACGCCCGTTCCCAGCCGCAGGTCGACGCCGTGGGCTTCGAGGTGGGCCTCGACGAGCGCGGCCATCTCCGCGCCGAGAGTGTTGGGCATCACCTGATCAAGCAGTTCGGCGATGACGACCTCGTGGCCGGACTCAGTGAGGTTCTCGGCGACTTCGATGCCGATGTAGCCGCCGCCGATGACCAGCGCACGCTCGGCGGTGTCGACCGCCTGGCGGATGTCGATTGCATCGTCAACCGTTCGGAGGGTGTGGCAGTGCTCTATGGCTTCGACGTCGAACATCGGCGGCACCAGCGGTTCGGCCCCGGTGGCCAACACTAACTCATCGTAGCCGAGTTCGTAGGGCTCACCATCTCTCGGTTCGATGGTGGCGTGTTGTGTCTCGGGTACAATGTCGACCACGCGCTCGCCGGTCCGGATGTCTAGATTGAACGCCGCGCTCAGCTGGTCGGTGCCCATCACTGCCAGCTCCGATTCGGGGACCGTGTCGTTCAGGTGGTAGGGCAACCCACAACTCGCATACGACACGTGATCGGTGGCCTCGATAACGGTGATCTCAGCGACCTCGTCGAGCCGGCGGAGTCGCGTTGCGGTACTCATTCCAGCCGCGTTTCCACCGACGACCAGCACCTGTTTTCTCATATCTGATGCTGGGACCGACGACAAATATATCGTGTACGGTATTCCCACTGGTGTAGAATCCACCGGTCGGTCGACCTGGGGTTCTGTCCGCCATAGCTCCCGGTTGGGGCCGCGGCTTCCGATGGCTATTGGACGCTGGGCACCCAACCGTTATGTCGCATGCCAACACTCACTATCCTCGCGGACAACGCGGTCGACAGATCGCGGCCAAAGGGACTCCGGGCCGAATGGGGGTTCGCCGCCGCCGTCGACGGGCTGCTGTTCGACGCCGGACAGACCGGCGTTGCCGCCGACAACGCCGTGACCCTCGGGGTCGGGCCCTTCGAGACGATCGTCCTGAGCCACGGCCACTACGATCACACCACTGCGCTGCCGTCGTTTCTGGACGATGTCGCCGAGTTGTACTGCCACCCGGCGGCCTTCGAGCCGAAGTACCATGGCGACGAGCCGATCGGAATGCCCTACGATCGGGAGTGGATCGCTGCCCAGGTAGAGCTGCGGACCCACCGCGAGCCGGTCGAGGTCGCGCCGGGAATCCACGCCCTCGGGGAGATCCCCCGCGAGTTCCCCGACAGCCGCACCGGGTGCCACGTCGTCGACGGCGAGCGGGTCGACGACCCGGTGTGGGACGACCAGTCGCTGGTCGTCGAGGGTGAGGCGGGGCTCGGGCTGGTCGTCGGCTGCTGTCACGCGGGGCTCCGGAACACGATCAACCACGCCGAATCGACCTTCGAGGAGCCGATCCACACGGTCGTCGGCGGGACGCATCTCCGGTCGACCGACCCCGATGAGATCGAGCCGATCGTCGCGTGGCTGGAGGGACGAATCGAGCGGATCGCCCCCACCCACTGCACCGGCCGGCTCGCCCGGCGATCCCTCGCCGATGCCTTCGGCGATGACTTCCTGCGGGTCGGCGCTGGCTCGCAGGTCGACCTGTAACGCCGTTCTGTGAGTACCACATTGGTACTAGCAAATAGTTTATCTCCCGGGGGTTCGTAGTCGACGCCATGGCACCGAACAGCAACGGCGACGGCGAGGCGGCAAACGAACCGGGTCGCGGCGAGGGCCCACGCGGTCGGGGCAGACGCGATGGCGAGGGTCCACACCGTCGAGACAACCACGATGGTGATAGCCCGCATGGACGGGGCAACCACGATGGAAATGGCCGGTCCGGATCGGGCGACTGTGATGGCGACCGGCGGCGGCGTCGCGAGCGCAAGCGGGATGGCTGCGGCCGCTTTGCCGATTCGATCACCGGCGAGGACGTCCTCGGGGTCTTCGGAGCCGTCGACGGGCCGATCGTGACCAGCACCGACGTCGGCGACGTACTGGGGATCTCGACGGAGTCGGCCCGCCAGCACCTCAACGACCTCGTTAGCGAGGGGCCGTTGCGCCGCCGGAAGACCGGCCGGACGGTCGTCTACTGGACCACCGACAACGGTGGCGACTGATCGGGGGAGAAGGCGATGTGTCACAGCGACCACTCGGCCGCCGAACTGCCCCCCAAAGACGAGTTGACGCCCGCCGAAGGGCGGTATCTCTGCGGCGTCCTCTACCGGAGCCTGCGGGCCGGCCCACCGGTGACCAACCGCGAACTCACCGACCTCCTCGGCGTGAGCGGCGCGAGCGTCACCGGCATGAGCAAGACGCTGGCCGACGAGGGGCTGCTCACCCACGAACGGTACCACGGCGTCACGTTGACCGCCCGCGGCGACCGCCTCGCCCGTCGACTCCTGTGGCAGCGGTGTGCCGTCGAGCAGTGTTTCGCGGACCGACTTGGGATCGACCTGCTGGCCGAACAGGCCGCCCGTATCGCGACCGAACTCGATGCGGCCCAGATCGACAGCCTCGGCGACTGTGCCACACTCCCGTGTACGTCCCGGTGTGAGGCGACCGCACCGGCCGACTGTGACCAGCTCAGATCGACCGACACCTGAGTCTCAGCGGAACCGGTCGTCGGCCGTCGTCGACGCGACGCCCGCGTCGGTCTCGTCGACCCAGCCGGCGGCCGTGTCGGCGGGCACGTCGAACTGCGGGACGAACGGCTTGATGTCCACCAGCGGCGTGCCGTCGACCACGTCGATCCCGCTGACGGCGAGTTCGCGGCCGTCGACCGATTCGACGGCGACGACCGACAGCCCGATCGGATTCGGTCGGCTCGGCGCACGGGTGGCAAACAGTCCCCGTTCGGCCTCGTCGAGAAACGGTGTCGGCCGCAGCGAGTAATCACCGTCACCGGCGTGGAAGTGGTACAGCAGGATGCAGTGTGAAAAGCCATCGAGGTCCGCGAGGCCGGCCGCGTAGGCCGGGTCGACGACGACCGTCCCGCGGGCGCTTTCTTCGCCGGCCGGCTGGATCGGCATCCCCTCGGGCGTCCCGAACGGCGTGCGGATCTCGCCAATCGGCTCGTAGCAGTATCGGTCGCTGGTCATTCCTCGTTGGTCGCCGCCGCTTTATCGGCCCTCGCGGCGTGGGACTGGCGTCGACGCCAGCCGACCTGATCCATCACGTCGCAGGCGAGATCAGCAAATATCTCGCCAACCCCCGACCTGCTCAACACGATCGGTTCGCCAACCTCACCGGCCTCTCCAATCGCCGGATCTAGTGGAATACGGCTCAAAACAGGGAGAGCAAACTCTTCAGCGAGTTTGCTGCCGCCACCCGCCCGAAAGACCTCGTGGTTCTCGCCGCAGTTCGGACAGACGAATGCACTCATATTCTCGACAATACCGAACACTTCGGCCTCGTGGTCGTCAAACAGCCGGACACCCTTGCGGGCGTTGTCGAGGGCAACATCCTGCGGTGTCGTCACTACGACCGAGCCCATAACCGGCATCTGCTGGAGCATCGTCAGCTGTGCGTCGCCCGTGCCAGGCGGTAAGTCAACGACAAGATAGTCAAGCGGTCCCCAATTGACATCGTGCCACAGTTCAGTCAGCGTCTGATCGACCAGTGAACCACGCCAGATAACCGGGAGGTCCTGATCGACCAGGAAGCCGACACTCATTAGCTGCATCTGGTGGGCTTCGACCGGGACAATCCGTTGGTTTTGATCGGCCCGTACAGGTTCGCCTTGCACGCCAAGCATCCGGGGGATGTTTGGCCCGTACACATCGGTGTCAAACAACCCCACCCGCGCGCCGCGGTCGGCAATCCCTGCGGCAATGTTGACTGCGATGGTACTCTTTCCAACCCCACCTTTTCCGGATGAAACCGCGATCACGATCGGTGCGTTGGGGTCTGCCGCCGGGGTGTCGTCGTCGATGTCGATCGACAGCGATGGCTCATAACCAGCCGCCTCTATCGCTTCGCGAACCGCTACTGCCAGCTCCGTTTCCGCAGGTGAGTACGGCGCGCCGAACGCCAGCGGCACATGGGCCATTCCGTCGTCAACAGTAATCTCGCCAACAAGTCCTTGCGAAACGATGTCAGTGCCATCACGATCAGTGTCCGACCCGGTGCCTGCGGAGGCAGGTGGGCCGGGGACCATGACCTCGCGTAGAGCACCCTCGACAGCGTGGCTCACAGCGATTCCTCCGTCTTCGCGGCGAAGTGATTGCAGTCAATCGCGGCTGGCAGTTCCTGGTCTGCTTCGATTACGTCGAGCCGGATGCTGCCACGCTCCCACAGGGTTCCGTTGAGCTCTGTGACAACCTGTTTGAGCTTGTCTTTGGCCGCCAAGTGACATTCACTGTTGACGAACTGCGCCCATGCCTCCAGCGACTCAAAGCCAAAGATAAACTTCATTTCCGGAGACATTCCTTTGTCGTTCTTCCAAACATCAAATGTGGCGACGGCTTCATGGGTGAACCATTCCATACTGTTTTCAGCCAGCCACTGTTCATACGCTTGTCGACAGGTTCCGATCACGTCGAACTCGATCTCGTAGTTGTAAGGCGTCGAGTGCATCGGTGTCATAATTAACGCAATGTATTCATTGATCATTGTCTTACTGCTCAACTGGATAAGGTTTTAAGTATGATTCGTAATTAAGCGAGCTATCACGCTGAACGAACCAGCACGCCGTGTTCGGTCGCACCGTTCCACAAGCGATTTTAATTCGAGTGCTGAGAGGAATAGCCAGTCGGCAGGCAGTCAAGACGCACTAACATATGATGGTTGCGGAGAGCGCGATCGGCTGTGTCTATCCCGGTAAACACGGTATAGTATATAAAACCTTCATCCGTTGAGAGTTACCGCTACGGGAGTACAGCGTGAGCATATAAATATGAGCAACCCAACCGATCAATCGGGAAGGCAGATTCGAGACGAGGCCGGACTGAATCCGCTCGAACTCGTTGACGACCTAGCCGACGCCCCCGACGACAGCGAGTACGATCAAGAGCTCGGTCGGCGCATGGGTATCGACGCCATGCGCGTCGCTAACGGCGAATTAGACGAACGAGAATTTCACGAAAAGTACGAAGAGGAACTTCTCGTAGAGTTTGGCGATGACTACAGCCCGGCGGCGGTGATGCGCGATGAGTAGCCGCTCAGAGAACTGCCTGACACGTCGATCGCTGCTGAAAGCCGGTGTGGGTGCGGCGACGATGGCTGCACTCGGCGGCTGTGTATCCGACACGGCGGCAGAGCTTGGCATCGGCACTACCGACCGAACAGCAACGCCCGTAGCTGACGCCAATACTGCGTTCGGCAACTGTTGGATGTGCTGTCACAACTGTGCCCAAGAGGTGAAAGTCACAGACGACGGCACCGTCGTCGGCATTACCGGTGTCGATGGAAATCCACGGGGGAGCGCAGGCCCCGGAACTGAGGGGACGCTGTGTCCAAAGGGGTTGGGCCAACTCGACAAGACCCACGACCCAGAGCGAATCAAACAACCCTACATCCGCGTCGACGGCGAACTCCGAGAGGCCACGTGGGAGGAAGCATTTGAGTACACCGCCGAGCGACTCGAAGCGTTCGACGAGGAATACGGCGCTGAGACGTTCCTCGATGCCGGTAGTTGGGCTGAGACGCCGATTTTCCGAACAATCTGGCGTGACCTCTACGGTACGCCCGAGCGAATCGGCCGTGGCGTCCACGTCTGTGCGGGTGCGACGTTCGTCTCTGGCAGCATGATGGGAATCGGTTCGAACAACCGGATCCCAGACTACCAGAACTCGGAGTACCTCATCATGTGGGGCCGCAACCCGCTGGAGTCCTTCGCCGGCCAGTTCGAGGCCAAAGGCATACTGAAAGCCATCGAGGAGAACAACGCGACGCTGGTCACCATCGACCCGCAGTACACCGAGACCGCCGAGAAGTCCGACATGTGGCTGCCGATTAAGCCCCGGACCGACGGCGCGCTCGCGCTGGCGATGGCCAACGTCATCATTGAAGAGGAGTTGTACGACGCCGAGTTCGTCGAAAACCACACCTATGGCTTTGAGGCCTATCAGGAGGCTGTTGCGGATCGAACACCGGAATGGGCTGCTGAGATAACCGATCTCGACGCCGATGCGATCCGTGATATCGCTCGTGGCTTCGCCGAGGCTGCCCCGCAGGCGGGCATCTCGGTCTGGGCGGGAACCGCCCAGACAGGCAACAGCTGGAAGACAACCCAGAATATCAACGCGCTCAACGGGCTGGTCGGCAATATTGACCGCCCCGGTGGCCTCAGATTTTGGAAGTCTTCGCCGATCGCCGACCCCTTCGAGGTCTGCGAATGGACGCCAGATGATAAAGCCACAGAGACGACCATCGGCGTCGACCTACCAAACAATGCAGAGGGCAAAACGCCGGCGTTTCGTAAATACGACGAATACAGCGATAATCCTGCCCGCCACATCACGGGGATCGCCCACAACCTTGTCCCGGAAATGGTCGAAAACGGCCACATCAACGGGATGTACTGCCACCACGACATGCCACTGAAAGACGGCAACGCCGAGGCGTGGCTCAAAGCCCTCGACGAGATGGAGCTCGTGATCGCCGTCGACGCCTACTGGAACGGTATCACCCGCAACGCCGACGTGGTGTTCGCGGACGCGACTCAACTCGAAAAGGACACGATCGGCACAGGCTCGTGGAGCTCCTACAGCGACAAACAGTGGGTCGTCGGCGGAAAAGCCGCTGTCGAACCGCAGTTTAACACAAAGCCGGACTGGGAGATCCTGACCGGCATTGCCGAGGCGATGGGTTGGGGCGAGTACTTCCCATGGGAAGACCACGAGGAATTCATCGACGACCAGCTGTCGAAGGTCGATCTCACCCTCGAGGAACTGTCAAGCGGCGAGGCAAACTACGAACTGGTCGGCGAATACGGCTACGAGCAGTGGCGCGACAGCGACGGTCCGGCGTTCAAATTCGACCTTGACCAAGTCGGACCGTTTACCAAGGCTGCCGAGGAGGCCGGGATGGGAACCGCACCCGAGTGGCACCCACCGGGCACCTACGGCGACGAACTCAGCGAGGAGTACCCACTGGAGTTCTACGACATCCGGTCAGTGTTCTTCTCACACGGCAGTGACCAGGGGATCGATCGGCTGCTTGAACAGTTCGCCCGCAAGAACGACCTAGAGGAGAAAGACTACCGCGGAAACTACCTCCATATTAACCCGATCGACGCCGAAGCGCGCGACATCGAGATGGGCGATATAGTGACGGTTGAGTCAAAGACCGGAAGCGGTGAACTGATGGCCCACGTCACCGAGCTGATCAAACCTGGTGTTGTGACCAGCGAGTACGGCTTCGGCGAGGGCTCGACCCAGCAGGACTACGAGGGGATGAACACCATGATACTCCACGACACCCAGATGGACCCGATCACGGGACAGCCCGACAGACATCTCGCCGTCGAAGTCACCGGAGGTGAGTGAAATGGGTGAACAGTGGGGATTCTACTTCGACTCGGACAAATGTATCGGCTGCCATGCCTGCTCGGTGTCCTGTAAACAGCGACACGGCCGCGACCCCGAACAGGACGAGTGGCGAACGGTCAAGAACGTCACGACCGGCGAGTTCCCCGACGTGAGCTCGCTGCCTATCTCAATGTCGTGTATGCACTGCTCGGATGCGCCCTGCGAGAAGGTCTGTCCGTGCAACTCGATCCAGAAACGCGAAGAAGACGGTATCGTGGTCGTCGACCGCGACAGTTGTATCGGCTGTCACTACTGTGGGTGGGCCTGCCCGTACGGCGCGCCGACTTACGACGACGGTGGCATCATGTCGAAATGCAACCTCTGTATCGGCGAGGGGCCCGGCGGCGGCTACGGGATGCCGCCCCGCGAGGAGCAGGAAGACGGCGGTGCCCAACCCGCGTGTGTCGACAACTGTGTCGGCGGCGCGATCGAGGCTGGACCGGTCAGCGAGCTGAAGGAGAAGGCCTCGACAAAGGCCGTCGAGCAGTTCGAACAGGAGCCAGCCAACGTGATCGTTGAGGCGAACAGAGAGGACACCAACGCGTTCCCATACGAGGCGTGATCAACGATGACATCATTCGGACTCTGGTGGGGAGGAGTCGGCCACTGGGACGTCTTCGTGGCCATCTACCTCTTCCTCGGGGGGATCTCCGGGGGCGCGTTCCTCGTCGCATCGATCGCCGAGTGGTTCGGTGAGCGCAGCGACCACGAGGGCTACGACTTTATCACCCGCTGGGGGTGGACGCTCTCGTTCGGAACGATCGTTGTCGGCTCCTGGACGCTGCTGGCACACCTCTCGGGGCCGTTTCTCCGGGCGTTCATGTTCCCGGTGAAGTTCACCAACTGGACGTCCTGGATGGCTATCGGCACCTGGGTGGTCGTCACCTTCAGCCTCGTCGTCATGGCGCGGATGATCTGGGCGACCTTCGGAGCCGAGGCCGCCGAGGACCCCAGCGGTCTGCCGCGGCACGTCGTCGATCGGCTAGGCAACAACCTTCTGGTCGACTGGGGGATCGATCTTCTTGACTGGGGGGCGGATCGCACCCGACCGACTGGGTTGCTCCGGCGATTGGTGCAGGTCGGCGGCGTCGCGCTGGCGGTCATGCTGGTGGTCTACACCGCCCTACTGTTGAGCGCGGTTAGCTGGATGGTGCCGCTGTGGAACGAAACCCTGCTTCCGCCGTTGTTCGTCGCCAGTGGCTTTTCGGCTGGGATCGCCATGGTGGTCGCGGTCACCTACTGGCAGAACGATCTCGATAGCCACCTCGTCCACCGATTCGGCCTGCTTGACGACGCCGTGATCGTCGCCGAAGCGCTGGTGCTGGCGGCGCTGCTGTACACGCTCACGACCGGCGGCTATGGTGCAGCCCGCACGCTTGATGGGCTCACCAGCGGGACCGGCCTGCTGCTGTTGGTCGGGATGATCAGCGCGGGGCTGTTGCTCCCGCTTGTGATCTCGGCAGCCCAGCAGCTCCTCGGGAGCGAGAGCGCGCTGGCGAGCAAGCGCGTGACGACCGCGAAGTTCGGGCTGGTGATCACCGGCTCGTTCCTGCTGCGGCTCCTGTTGATCTTCACCGCGGTTCAGCAGCCGATCATCGTCACGTAGCCCAACCACACAGTTTATGTGTCGCAGAAACGCTCACAGCTACCATACGGTTTCACCGATGAACGATACTTACGCCGACTGCTATGCGGTGCTCGCATCGTGTTTCCAACACCCCGACGACGCCTTCTTTGAGGCCGTCGACGACGGCACACTCGCGGCGACGATCCAGGAGTGCGCCGCCAACCTCGGCGTCGACGGCATTGAGTCGCCGCCGGCCTTCGAGGAGCCGCCACGGGAGGCGTATCTCCGGACGTTCGAGGCATTCGACGGCGAGTACGCTCCACCCGCGGAGTCCGCCTACGAGGCGTGGTGGGACGGCGAGAAACGGGGCATCCTCTCGGGGCCGCCCGCCAGCGACATGCAGCAGCGGTACGACGCCCTCGACGCCGAGGTTCCAGCGGCCTACCCGGCTGATCACGTCTCGCTGCTGTTGGAGTACGCCAGCCTGCTACTGGAGGCGGGCAACCGCGAGGAGTATGCCGCCTTCCATACGGCCCACTTCGACTGGATTCCGGCGTTCCGTAATCGGGTTGAGGAGACCGCCGACGCCCCGTTCTACCACTGGGCTGTCCAGACGCTCGACCGACTGACGACCGCCGCTGCCGACGATCTTCTGTGATCGGTTACTGGCTACCGGCCATTCCTCACTCGTCTGGTCGACCTTGACGGCGTAGTCGTTCAGGGGGTCGGCCTCGGCGGCCCGGCGGCTGAAATGGACAAGAAGTGACGAATAGTAATCATATTTGAATCAAAACCAACTCTCTGTTCGGTTAAATTGCCATCATAATAATCGTTATTGGATTGCCTTCTTGTAAGAATATGGAACGACCACGAGCTACTTTCGGCCTTTTCGAACGCCTCGCTACTTTGACCCACAGCTCAACCCATAAGCAACAGTCATCGATTTATTTACATAATGAATACATGACAAATATTAGTGATATGCAGACCAGTGATTCTCAAATTCTGGTAATGGACCAAATTATTAGGTGGGGATACATCCAAATCTTAGATATCACAGAATTAGGTGAGCCTAAATGAGCGACAACAAATCCAAAGCGGAGAGTCAGTCCTCAGTTGGGGCCAACGGAGTGAGCTGTCGACGAGGGTGTAGACGTAAGGGTAACCGCAGGCAGTGCAAGCGACTCAGCGACTTGGAGTGTGGTGAGACAGGGACAATCGAATGTGTTGAGTGCGGTCGCCCGAATCTCCACTCGATGGGGGTCCGACCAGGAAAGCGGATCACGGTCTGTACGAAACACCCATTTGATGGTCCGGTAGTTGTCTCAGTCGGCCGATCGACCGTTTCACTGAGTCGCTCGCACGCCCGCCAATTGGAAGTTACCACTGAGCAATGAGCCAATCGGCGTCCGTGCTGTTGATGGGTCACCCCAACGTTGGTAAAAGTGCGTTGTTCAACCGACTCGCCGGTGCGAGTATCGCTGAATCAAACTACCCAGGAACGACTGTTGAGTACACCAAAAGCCAACTCAGACTTAATAACGAACCCGTTCCGATCATTGACGTGCCGGGGACCTTTTCTCTAGAGCCAAAAGACCGGGCCGAGTCGGTCGCGATCGGGTTCCTCGAATCGGAGGTTAATCCTACTGTTGTCTGTGTCATCGATGCGACTCGGATCGAACGCGGACTGAACCTCGTCCTCGAAATTCTCGACCGTGGTTACGAGGTGGTAATCGCACTGAACATGTGGGACGAGGCTCGTCGAAAAGGCGTTGACATCGATGCCGATATGTTGGCCGATCGACTCGGTGTTCCGGTTGTCCAAACAGTGGCAACTGAAGGAGATGGTGTCGACGACCTCCGGTCGATTCTCGATCGGGCGAACTCGTCATCACTGGCGTCGATCACTGACCGCCTACCAAGCAAGGTCCACGACGACAGTATTATCACCGGTGACGAGCCCGCCGCCCGCTGGGACATCGTCGATACAATCGTCGAGTCAGTGGTGACATACCAGGAGACTGATCCTTCGTTGTCGGATCAACTCGGCCAACTGACGATCGCCCCAAAGACAGGTCTTCCATTCGCTATCGCCGTCCTCTACGGTGTGTGGGCATTTTTTAGTTCGGTGGCGGGCTTTTTCACTGATGGCTACTTTGTCCCACTGTTCGACGATCACTGGCTACCGTGGATTCAGTCGGCGTTCCCGGCCGAAGGTAGCTGGCTCTACTTCCTGCTGGTCGGCGATCCGACAGCGGTCAATAGTTTCGAGGCCTTCGGCGTGCTTACGAGCGGGCTGTTTGTCGCGGTTGGCGTTGTCCTGCCGGCTATTCTCGCGCTGTATCTCGTCCTTGCACTACTAGAGGACTCTGGATACATAGCTCGGCTGGCGGTGTTGCTAGACGCCGCTTTCCACCGGATCGGCCTCCATGGCTACGCTATCGTCCCGATGGTGCTGTCGTTCGGCTGTAACGTCCCGGGCGTCGCCGCCACGCGAACACTCGAAACTAACAAACAGCGCTTCCTGACGATGACACTGCTCTCGGTGTTCATTCCTTGCGGGGCCCAGTTAGGGGTCATGCTATCGCTCATCCCCCAGTATGCGGGCTATATCTTGTTGTATCTGCTCGTTGGATTTTTTGTATTTGGAGCGGTCCTCAATCGAATCGTCCCGGGTTCCGCACCAGAGGTTGCCGTCGATATCCCGCCACTGCGACGACCACGGTTGGCTAACGTGATCATGAAGCTCTCAGTTCGGATCCGTGGTTTCATGATGTCTGCGGTTCCGTTCGTCCTTGCTGGTGTCGGTATTGTCAACTTACTGTATCTCGGCGGGGCTGTCGACTGGCTGGCCACCGTCTTCCAGCCAGTGTTGTCAGGCTGGTTCGGCGTTCCCGAAGAAACAGTGCCGGCGTTGATCGCGGGGTTCATGCGCAAAGATCTCGCCATCGCTCAGTTGAGTGCCGTCTCGATGAGCCCCTTCCAGACGGTGATGTCTGTCGTGATGGTAAGCATCTACTTTCCGTGTGTGGCGACGTTTGCAATGCTGATCAAAGAAGGCCGGACGAGCGGTGGCATTATTCGAGCGGTCGGCGGTGCGCTTGCTACGCTCGTGGCTGCGCTGTTTATATGGGGCGGGCTGCTTCGGGTGATTGGAATTATTCTGGGGGTGGCCTAACATGCGCGTCGATGAGGTATACTTTGGCGTACTTGGAGTGGCAGTCGGCCTCATGGGACTGCTCGCGGTTGTCCGCGGCCTCGGATTGGCGCTCCCTAACCCAATATCGACACTGGGAGTGCTGACAATCTCAGGGACATTCTTGCTGTGGCGTGGGGTCATCCTGTTATCGGCGAGCGCATTCTATCTTCAGGGGGTGGTCGAAGGACTCGACCGACGGAACGCTCAGGGGACCGTGTTTTTGGGAAGTCTTATGCTTTGGATTGTCGCTGGTACTGACCTGCTTGCGAGATTACTAGAAACAATTCCAGGTGGGTCCGAACAGTGGCTCGCCAGCAGCGGTGAGATATTGGCCGTGTTGGGGCCGCCATTCTCGCCCTCAGTCGTCGCCGCACCGTTTGCGCTGTCAGCACTAGCCTACTGGTCACAGGAGAACGAGCAATGAGTACCTACCTATCAGTTCTCAGATTGCTGGCCGAGGGGACCAGTCCTGAGCGCATCGCCGTAGAACTCGACAGGCGCGAAGATGCCATACGCGGGATGCTCGAAACGATGCGCCGCCGGAACCACGTCCATCGAGTCGACTGTGAAGACAGCGCGTGTGCGGCCTGCCCGATGGCCGACGCTTGCGGGCCGATGGACAGCCCCGTCCAGTACATCGTCTCGGCCAACGGTTGGGAACTTATCGATTCTTCGACAGCAAATCGCTGAGGTTATTCTCCCTCGGAGGAGTCAATATTCTAAAAAAATCCTGCCGTTTTCATAGGGATTATCGTAGAAAGTCATAATTTTCTGCTAAGAGATCGAGACACGGGGTCAAAAGAGTGGGGTCGAAGTCTCCGGATGGCTACGATAATCCCTATCAGTAGTTACCCAACCAAGTTCTGCTTCACATGAGACCAAGTCTTCATGATGAGAATACGAATAACTGCTGTGTAACACAATCTTCAGTGCACCTGTCCGACAGCGAGAACGGACTGTGTCAGATGAATTGGTTGCCACCATGCGAGTACTTAACTAAGAGATACAGAAGCACCACTGGAACATGGTTGAGCCGCAGTCCGTCAACATCCACAGATTCCTCGGTAGCACTTATTATACAGAAATAAACCAAGTCGACGCGCTTATTGAGCGCACTACTGCAATAGGCGGAGTTCCTGTCGCAGGACTGGGAATGCTACCGTACATAGTTTGGTCACTTTTGGGCTGAAACAGTATACCACAGTCAGTCATCGCTTGAGCCTGACGCGAACGCCTACCAAATGTTGCTCTCAGCGGTAGATGAAGATGCTCGTATTGCCCAGCAATCCGACGACACAGGGACTGCACATCTCCAACAAGAACTCCTTACTGAAATCGAAGAAGATGCTCATCACATCATTCATCTCCTTGCGGATGAAAGCATAATAGCTCACAAATGTTGTCAGGGTAAATGACTTATATGACTTTGATCGGGAAGTTCACGTCGACAAATATAATAAAATATCAATTAAACATACATTCACACTAATGAAACTACATCATATAATAGTGCTCAATATTCCCAAGAACACAGAACGCGTATTATTTATTAAGAGATATTTGGGACAACATTGTCAAAATAGTCGACAACTCTATTGGACTACCTACCCAAGACAAAGATATGGAACAAAACGTTGGTGAACTCGATCGAACGGCTCGCATCGCACTCGGAGCGATCGCCGGCGGTGCGTCGCTGGCCATCCTTGGCGGAATTATCTCAACGAGCAGTCTTGCGGCCGCAGTGTTGGGAATTGTCTCCGTGGTGCTGTTTGTTACCGCCACAACCCGAACCTGTGGGGCGTACTCGCTTATCGGCGTGAATACCTGCGAACGAAAATAATTTTACTGTTTTTACGTTTTTCGAGGTTAGATGAGCAGCTGCACGTCAGAGTCAGCCATGTGGTTTAGCGCGGTCGCCGCGCCGACACCCGTGGTGACGCCGTCGTAGAAGTCCTCCTCGTCGTAGTCCATGAGCTCGATCGTCATCTGACACGCCTGGAGATCGACACCAGTTTCGAGTGAGAGGTCGATGAGCTCTTCGATCGTCGCTGTGCCGTTTTCTTCGATCCGTTTTTCCATCATTCGGGTGGCAAGCGAGTCCATCCCTGGCAGCGCCGCAAGGGCGTTGGGCATCGGCATGCTCGGGTTGCCGACCGCGCTCAGCTTGAGGTTCTTCGACTTCTCCTCGTGGAGAATGTCGAGCCCCCAGAAGGTGTGGAAGACGACGACATCCCAGCCGAACGCCGCCGCCGTACTCGCAAGGATCAACGGCGGGTACGCCATGTCGAACGATCCCTTCGTCGCGACGATCGTCATCTGTTTTTGCTCGTCGCCTGCATCCGCCTTCAGATCCGCAATCTCGGATTCGAGCGCCTCGATGCGCGCCGTGAGCGCAGCGTCGGTGCCGTCGGCTGTGGGCGTATCCGTGCTCATCTGTTCATTCGATCTTTTTGACGTAGTGTTTGTACACAGCGTCGCCGCCCTCGGTGCCCTCAGACTGTTCAAGCAGTTCGACGCCGCCCGTCCCGTCGGCCCAGCCTTTGATATCGCTCATACTGCCTGAATCGGTCGAAACGACCTCAAGCACCGACCCCGCATCGAGGGGGTCGATCGCCTGTTTGGTCTTCACGATCGGCATCGGGCAGCTGAGGCCTTTCACGTCCAACGTCTCGGTGATTTGGTACTCTCCCTTCATGTTATTGGGTGTATTGTACAATACACAGTTGTCTCTAATAAACCTGTTGTTCTAAACAGACGATAAAAAACACGTGTAGACGCCTCGAATGATCTGTTGTAGCATAAATCGACGCTGGTCGAACGGCTTCGAATCGTGTACCACACGTCATAACTTCGGTCGGCTAAAACCACCAGTATGGACAGCGTGCCCGTGAGCAAGCGATCGGCTGTACTCGTCATTGTGGCCGTGCTCTTTGCGGTCGCCGTGGGCCTGTTCGCGGTCGATCTCGGGGGCAGTGCGCCGGAGCCGGTCGAGTTTTCCGAAACGCGATCGATCGGCTTTGCCTCTGAGGTCCACCGAGAGATCGACAGCGAGGCCGCAGTGCCACGCGCACAAGTGTTCTACTCGCAGTATCAGTACGTCGTCGGCTACTACGGACTAGAGCGGGCCGCCGCGGCACTTGCTGATCCAACCAGACAACAGCAGTTTGGCTATCCAATCGCGACGTACGTGACCGACTACGCAGGGACTGGGATCGAACTCGATGACAACGGAACGATCCAGACCGACCGATCAACAGTATGGGTGCCCGCCGGAGAGGCATACTATGTCGTTGATAGCGACGCGCGAGCCCCAAACGGGCCGATCGTGGTCCCGTTCAGCGATCGAGCGGCGGCAACGACTTTTGCTGATCGGCACGGCGGCCAGGTGCTCGATTGGACGGCCCTCCGTGATCGGCCCGTGTCGATCGACGACGCGTCACTCGTCCGTGATCGCGTCGAGACGCAGCAAGGCAGCGCGGACGCGCGACTGCGGACGGCTCAACGATTGCTCGACCGGCCGCCTGCAGCCGTTAGCAATGACATGAACAGCACAGCCTCGATTCAATCGCGAATCGACGCTGCACCGAACGGATCGACGGTAGTGTTGCCAGCGGGGACATACGAGGAATCGATCGAGATCGATCGTCCAATGACACTCGTGGGTCCTCAGACGACGATCGACGGCGGCGGGGAGGGTGATGTAATCGCGGTCTCAGCGGACGAAGTAGCCATCGTTGGAGTCACCGTACGGGGCGCAGGCGATACGACCCGTGACCCGAACGCGACCGCCGAGGGCGACTGGGACACGAATATCGAACTGGGCTACGGCCACGGTGACGCCGCGATCGCGATCGTCGAAGCCAACGGGACACTCGTCCAGGATGTCCGAGTACCACACACCGACTCGAACGGGATTCTCGTCCGTGACGCGCCGGACACGGTCGTGCGAAACGTCTCAGTCACGGGCACCGCGGTGTGGCGAGACAGCTTCATGGGTGTGATGCTCATGCGATCGCCGCGGACTGTCGTCGAGAATTCGACATTTCTGGCGGGCCGCGATGGCGTGTACCTGCATCGATCGCCGGAAACTGTGATCCGATCGTCAACCTTCACAGACGGACGCTACGGTGTCCATCTCATGCACACCTCCGACGCGCTCATCCACGGAAACGAATTCGCGAACCACGACTACGGCGGGATAACGATCATGACCGACCCCGCCCGCAACGCGATCGTGAACAACGTCGTTGCCAACACATCGACGGCGATCGGCACAAGCGGATCGGATTCCTACATCGCGCACAACATTGCTGTCGACAGCAGACTCGGGATCTCAACGAGTGCGATCGGCTCGCTGTACGAACACAACGTCCTCATGGGTAACGAGTACGGCATGCGGACCGGCTCCGTTATCGCCACGAGCGACATCGCCCGCAACGACTTCGTCGACAACGATCGCCACGCGGGTGCTGGTGCTGGCCCGCTCCGCATCTGGGCGGCCGACGGCGTTAGCAACTACTGGACCGGTATGTACGGTCCATCGACCGGGGGCATCTACGAGCGTGCGTACTCGCCGACCGACCCCGTCCAGGGTGAACTGCACCGATCGACCGCCCAGCGAACACTCCACCAGTCACCCGTCTATGAGGGACTGCGAACACTCAAGGGAGCGGCCCCAGGGCTGCGATCCGGGAGTATTATTGATCCGTATCCATCCGTCGAGCCACACAATCCCCAGCGTATCGAGACCGCCCAGGCGGTTCGGGGCGACGGAATCGACAACAACCGCTCACATTTCGACACCAATGAAACCGAAGAACCCAGCGACTGAGTGCGCGAACGCGGCACAGCCCGATCGAAACGCGGCCACGACAGTTCTGGCTGGGGAGTCGATCGAGAAACGCTACGGCAGCGTCGAAGTCCTCTCAGACGTCTCGATCGAGATCCCTGCCGCCGCGGTAACCGCACTGGTCGGACCAAACGGGACGGGCAAAACGACGCTGCTTCGGTTGTTGCTCGAACTCGAAGCACCGACCTCGGGGGCAGTCACGTACGAGGGGCCCCAGACAGCCCGACGAATCGGCTACCTCCCGCAGCGGCCGTCGTTCCGGCCGGGGTTTACGGTCGCAGAGACGATCGAGTTTTATGCTTCACTTGTCGAGACGGCGGTCGATTCCGATCGCATTTTGGATCGAGTCAGGCTCACAGACGCTCGAAATCGACCCGTCGAGGCGCTGTCTGGCGGGATGACGAGGCTTCTCGGCGTCGGACAGTCGATCGTCGGCTCCCCACCAGTCGTCATTTTCGACGAGCCCGCAAGCGGACTCGATCCAACAATGGCGAATCGCGTCTTCGAGGTCGCAGACGAACTGGCCGCAGCCGGAACCGCGGTGGTGCTCACCTCCCACAATCTCTCATTGGTTTCGCGCCACGCCGATCGCGTCGGGGTCCTCTCTGACGGCACGGTGACCGAGCTTACAGCCCCACAAACGCTGGCGACACGCTATGGAGTGGGAGATCTTCGGGAGGCCTACCACGCAGTCGTCACAGCAGACCGAGCCGACCACGGCGACGGTAATGACGAGCGCCATCGCGGCGATCCAACCGACGGTGAGCGGCAATGACTGCCCACAGTGCGCTGGGTCAGGGGACAGCGATCGCCGCCCGGGAAGTCAAGACCGTCCTGCGAACACGGATATACGCACTCCTTGCCGTGGGATTGTTCGGGTTTTTGTTCGTGCTCGTCGCTGGCGGTGGTGGCGCAGCGACCGGCTACACGCCCGCAATTGTTGACCTGCTGCTACCGCTTGAGGTGATCGTGCCGGTGCTCGCGATCGCGATCGGCTACCGGAGTGTCGTCGCGGATCTCGATCGCGGCGAGCTCGCAGTCTTCACTACCTACGATGTCCCCGCGCCAGTGTACGTGACTGCGGTATATCTCGGCCGATCGGTTGGGATGCTCGGGATGCTCGGGCTTCCGCTTGTCGCGACCGGCGCAGTCATTGCGTTCACCGCCTCGCCAGACACCGGGGTGTTTGCCACCCATTCAGGCGTCGATTCACCGGTGCTTTTCGGCCGCTTCGTCGTGTTGACGGCGCTGTACGGACTGTCCATGCTGTCGCTCGTTCTCCTTGGATCGGTCATCGCCCGATCGCTCCGCACGGCGATTGCGCTGGCGATCGGCGCGGTCCTTGTGGCGGTTGTCGGCGGTGACGCCGCGATCCTCGCCGGGGTTACAGATGGGTGGATCGGACCGTCGTCGCTCTCATGGTCGTTCGCTGCAGTGCCGAACAGCGCGTATCGATCGCTCGTACTCGAGACTGTCATCGCGATCGCTGCGCCGACCGAAGGGGCCTACGGCTCGCCGGCCGCGAGCGCGATCGGGCTCGTTTCGTGGATCATCGGGCCGCTTTTGGCGGCTGCAGCGATCGTTGCGCATAAGCGATTGTAGGCAGATCCATCGCAGTGCTGTCAATCCTGTTCGGATACGTAGAATAGCGAAAAAGTACGGTCTGGCATTTTAGCTAATACGACTTTGTTGAAATTAACATACATTGACAATAAAATGTATTGCAAGTATCATTGATAGTAAAACTATCCTGGATATAATTGATGCGTTTTGTTGAACTCTTTCAAATATGACCGGGATCAAATACTGAATACAACGCGCGTGTCTTGCAAGACAGTTTGTCCAGATTGTAGGGCGAGAGACTCGATAGATATACGATTCGCGCTGTCAGAATTAAGAAAGGAGTGGTCTATTGACCGATGACTATTTATATTGTACATTTCCTTAGGGCGTTAGAGGTAGAAGTGTGGATTTATTTTTACCCTTGCTCTGCCTCCAAGCCGATCATGGACTCACAACCAACAGACCAAGGTATTCCCTTTGAGCAATCCCTCGAACAATTTCTCTTAGAAGCCTACACGTATGGACATGCTATCGAGGGTGAGTGGCATGTCACGGTCCCGATCTCCGATGCACCGGATTGGACTGTCACCATAACAAGGTCTTACTCCGACGAAGAATCTTCCTATCAACCAACTCTCATCAAAGAATAATGTCTCAGACATGGAATATTCATGTATTTTTAAGATACAGTTTTTACACCTGATATCAGAGTAACGACTGAATTATACTGACGCAGGGTCTGCTGACCGTGTTAAACGACGAGTATAATTCGAGTAGGAAAGGAGATAATGACCACTAAGACGCCATCCAAACCCACACCCGATAGTTCAACTACTAACCTCACAGCAACTGACATTTTCCCTTTGTTAGCCCACAATCGACGTCGGAACATATTGCACTTTCTTGCCGGACACGCAGGCAGCGTGCCACTTGGTGCACTCGCCGAACAGTTAGCCCTTTGGGAGGATAGCGTCTCCCGCGATCACTATGAACGCATTCTGACCAGCCTCTATCACATTCATTTGCCGAAGTTGACCGAGGCAGGAGTAATCGAATACAAGATTGAACAAGAGACGGTGACTGGATTGGACGCTATCGATTCCGTCCGCCCATATCTGGATTTGGCAATCAGAGACGATCTATCCAAATGAAGTGTGATCGTGGAAGCTACACAGAGACTCCTCTCAGAACTCAATCAGGAATACCGCGTTCTGCTAAAGAAATAACGGAT
>NZ_SRSG01000018.1 GCF_005543295.1 Halalkalirubrum salinum | reverse complement strand
CACGTGCTTTGATGCACGGAATACAGCTCGGTCTCTTGCGTCCCATAGTTGATTCACGCTCCGATGGGATAGCAGAATTTCCATCGAGTCAGCACGACGTAGACATACTATCAGCGGTTGAGAATTTCAACAGAACCCCAGATTTCATACGTCACAATCGCCGCCGAAACACCACGTTCTAATCAATAGACGCTGTTAGCCGAATCATGGAACTGTTCGGAACCGCGGGGATCAGAGGTGACGCCCGATCGCGGGTCACCCCCGAACTCGCACAGTCAGTCGGCCGCGCCGTGGGGACACTCGTTCGCAAGGAGTTCGATGTCGACGATCGAACCATTGTGATCGGCCGGGATGGTCGGGTGACTGGACCGGCGCTCGCCGCAGCGGTCGAAGCGGGTGTACTCTCAGCCGGTGTCCCCGCAGAGCGGGATGGGGTGTTGCCAACGCCGGCACTCGCGTTCGCCTCTCGAGGACGGACTGGGATCATGCTCACCGCCTCACACAACCCGCCGACGGACAATGGGATCAAAGTGTTTCGAGACGGGGTTGAAGTCGATCGCTCGATCGAGTCAGCGATTGAGGCGGCTGTCGAGGAGCCGTCAGCTCCTGCCAACTGGGACCTGTGGGAGTCAACGACGATCGGTGAGCCACTGGCTGCGTATCGATCGGCCGTCGCCGGCTACGCCGAGCGGTTCGGCGCGGCCGCAGACGGGCTGAAAATCGCCGTCGACTGTGGCAACGGGATGGGTGCACTCGGAACACCACCTGTTCTTCGTGAGCAGGGCGCACACGTGGTCACCCTCAACGGCAACATCGACGGGCACTTTCCCGGCCGGCCGAGCAAGCCGACTCCAGAGACGCTCGGCGATCTGCGGGCGTTCGTCGCCGACGGTGATGCCGATCTGGGGATCGCTCACGACGGTGACGCCGATCGGATCGTCGTCGTCGAGCGCGACGGCGAGGTCGTCCACGAGGATACTGTTCTCGCGATTCTTGCCGAACACTACACTCGGGCGATCGACGCGGCCGATCCAGTAGTCGTCACGACTCCGAACGCCTCCGGTCGGATCGATGAACGTGTCGAGGCCGCCGGTGGGCGCGTCGAACGGGTCCGACTTGGCGCATTACACGAAGGAATCGCCGCTGCAGAATCTGACGGCGGTGAGGTCGTTTTCGCGGCCGAGCCGTGGAAGCACATCCACACCGCCTTTGGTGGCTGGATCGACGGCGTGACGAGCGCGGCTGTTCTGACCCGCCTCATTGCCGAATCTGGTCTTGGTGCGCTTCGGGAGCCGATCGCCGAACGACCCTATCGAAAAGTCAGCGTCAACTGTCCGGATGAACAAAAAGCCGACGCGATGGAAACACTCGAAACGACGCTCCCTGAGGTATTTCCCGATGCCGTGGTGTCGACCGATCACGGCGTCCGGCTCTCGTTCGCCGACGGTTCGTGGTTGCTCGTCCGACCAAGCGGGACTGAACCATACGTCCGACTGTACGCTGAAAGCGACGACGTCGACAATCTCGTCGAAGCTGCAGAGGCAGTAATTCTCGAGGCAGTCCAGTAGTGCAGCGGCGGTCATCGATCGCGCCCGCCTAACTGTGTTCCCGCTGACAAGCTCTTCATCAAAGTATACGCAACCGATGGAACTAATACTATTTAGGTAAGCCTAAAAATATGGCAAACACGGTATTATCAGACATCGTCGTGATCGGGGGCGGAGTCGCCGGACTCTCGGCGGCGACGTTTACCGCCCGACACGGGCTGGACACGCTCGTGGTCGATTCGGACGAGTCGATCCTCCGGCGGAACGCACATCTAGAGAACTTCCCCGGATTTCCGGCGGGCGTCAACGCCCGTCAGCTGTTGGATCTCATGGCCGAACAGGCCGATCGCGCCGGTGCAGATCACATTGAGGCAACTGTGAGGGCCGTAGCGCAGACCGAGGCGGGGTTCGAGATTGAAACCGACGCCGGCGATCGAATACAGAGCCGCTACGTTGTCGCAGCGACAAAAAACGAGATTGGCTACCTCGACACGATCGAGGGCCTCGGGATTATCGATCGTGGGAAGGCGTTCGTCGATGTCGACGAGCGGGGGCGAACTGGCGTCGACGGGTTGTATGCCGCCGGTCGGCTGGCCGAAAAACCCCATCAGGCGATCGTCTGTGCGGGCCACGGCGCGGAGGTGGCGGTGACGATCCTTGAGGACGACGAGCGGCCGTTCTATCACGACTGGGTCACTCCTGCAGGGTACTTCACCGAGCGTGGTCGAGACCTTCCGCCCGGGTGTGAAGAGATCGACACAGAGGAACGCCAGAGCCGAGAAGCTGAGTCAATCGAGACGATGCGGGCCCGCTTCGGGGAGCCACATCCCGACGAGCAGGAGACACACCCCAGTCTCGATCGGTAGTGACCGATGACCGGTCGTGAAACCTATCTCCTCGCCATGTATCTCTACGAGGCGGATGCAGGATCGCCCGTCCCACCGGGGGCGATTGCCGATCTGTTGGATAAATCCCCTGCCGCGGTTACCCAAACGATCCAGCGTTTCGAATTGGCAGGACTCGTCACAAGTGAACCGTATGAGGGAGCCACACTCACATGCGAGGGAACTGCGATCGCCGAGACGGAATACGAGACTTACCTGGTGTTAGCCCGGTTTTTTGACGAGGTGCTCGCTCTTGAATCGCCTGAATATGAAGCACTCTCCGTTGTTGGGAGTGTGAGTAACGGAGTCGCCGATCGGCTGGCCGAAATGCTGCTCGACTCGCCAACTGAAGACCCGGACACGCCGAATCTGTCAGCCCTAATGTGTCCGTACTAACTGTAATACGCACGTAACCGACGAATTTATACACCGATGCTCAATCATACGTACATAGATGTCCAGAAATATCGATCGGCGAACCATTATCAAGGCAGCGGGTATCGCAGGTATTGGGGGATTGGCCGGCTGTACCGGCGGCCCATCCGATGGAAACGGTGGCAACGGCAACGGCGACGACGGGAACGGCAACGGTGACGACGGGAACGGTAACGGTGACGACGGGAACGGCGACGACGGCAATGGCAATGGCGATGATATTGACGCCAATATTGGGATGGTCTACGCCGAAGCGGGTCTCGGTGACAACTCGTTCAACGACGCTGCCCAGCGGGGACTGTTAGCGGCCGACGAGGATTTCAATATCGAGTACAACGAGGTCGAACCCAACGACACCAGCGAATTCAGCCAATTCCAGCGGCAGTTCGCCGAGGATGGCAGCTACGATCTCATTACGTGTATCGGCTTCGCACAGGAAGACGCACTGACGGAGAACTCGGCGGACTACCCAGACCAGCAGTTCATGGTCGTGGATACGGTTGTTGACTCGGACAACGTTGCTAACTACCTGTTCCGTGAGAATGAGGGCTCGTTCCTCGTGGGGTACCTCGCTGCACAACTCACCCAGACGGACCTCTCGGTTGGATCCGGGGACGATGAGCGATCGATGAACACTGACGAGGCGCTCGTCGGCTTTGTCGGCGGTGTCGACGACACGCTTATTCGGACATTCCAAGCCGGCTTTGAGGCCGGCGTCGAATACGCCGATGGAAACGTCGAATCCACGTCGACGTACACCGGATCATTCAACGATCCGAGTGCCGGTCGAGAGGCAGCGCTGTCGATGTACGACGATGGTGCGGACATTGTCTATCACGCCTCCGGTGGAACCGGTGTCGGCGTGTTCCAGGCTGCTGACGACGAGGGACGGTTCGCGATCGGTGTTGACTCCGATCAGTCGCTCACCGAACCAGACTTCGCGGACGTTATTCTCGCGAGCATGGTCAAACTCGTCGAAACGCCGGTGTACGAGTCGATCCAGAACACGATCGAGGGGAGCTTCCAGGGCGGCTCGACTGTCACGCTCGGCCTCGAAGAAGAGGGTGTCGGGGTCGCCTACGGCGATGAACTCGGTGACGAGATCTCCCAGGACATCAAAGATGCGGTTGCGTCTGTTCGCCAGGAGATCATCGACGGCGAGGTCGAGGTTCCGACAGAACCGTGAGGTAGCTGTTCGACCCGACCGTCCGCCGTCCGAGGCGAGGTTCGGATAAAATCTCAGGCGGTTCGAAAAGCTCAGAGAGCGCACAACGTACCGGATTGAGCGGCCAAAATGTGTATCCACGGGTTTATGAAACCACCAACAAAACCAGAGGACAGATGACACCCGCGGTCCATCTCGAGACAATCACCAAGCGATTTCCGGGGGTCGTTGCCAACGATGCCGTTGATCTCGTTGTTGAGGAGGGGACGGTTCACGCACTACTCGGCGAGAACGGTGCCGGGAAAACAACGTTGATGAACGTACTGTACGGGCTGTACCAGCCAACCGAGGGCAAGATTCACATCAACGGCATCGAGCGATCGTTCGACTCTCCAAGCGATGCGATCGACATCGGGATCGGCATGATCCACCAGCACTTCATGCTCGTCGATCCGATGACGATCGCCGAGAATGTCGTGCTCGGCAACGAACCAACAAAGTACGGTGGGCTGCTCGTCGACCACGAGCAGGCCATCGAAGAGGTCCGTAAACTGAGTGAACGGTATGGGTTCGACGTCGAGCCAGCAGCCACGATCGAAGACGTCAGCGTCGGCGTCCAACAGCGAGTTGAGATTCTCAAAGCGCTGTATCGGGGTGCAGACATTCTTATTCTCGACGAACCGACCGCAGTACTCACTCCACAGGAAGTCGACGAATTGTTCGAGGTCCTCACAGAGCTCACCGCACAAGGGAAGACAATCATTTTCATCACCCACAAGCTGGGAGAGGCAATGGAGGCTGCCGACGAGATCACTATTCTACGAGACGGGCAAAACGTCGGAACGATGGACGCCAACACGGTAACGCGTGAGGAGCTTGCCCAGCGGATGGTTGGCCGGGAGGTACTCATGGAGCCACAGCTCTCGGCGAACGACCCCGGGGAGGTCGTACTGTCAGTCGACGAGATAGCTGCTGAAGACGATCGCGGCGTCGTGGCTGTCTCAGACGTGTCGTTTTCGATCCGCGAAGGCGAAATATTGGGTATCGCGGGAGTCGACGGCAACGGCCAGGCAGAGTTGGTTGAGGCAATTACTGGGCTTCGATCGACCGTTGCCGGCTCAATGACGTACCGTGGCGAACCGTTGGAGCCATTGTCGCGTCGAGATCGGATCGGGGCGGGAATCGCATACGTCCCAGAAGACAGACAGGATCGAGGCATGGTGATGCCGTTCGATCTCGTCGAAAACGGCATTCTTGGCAGCCAGCGAGCGACAGAGTTCGCGAAGACCGGTCGGATCAACTGGGATCGTGCCGCCGAGCACGCCGAGGATATTATTGCTGAATATGATGTTCGACCGCCAAATGCCGCCTCCACCGCAGCATCGCTCTCGGGAGGAAACCAACAGAAGTTCATTGTTGGCCGAGAGTTCGATCGGGATCCAAAATTTGTCGTGGCAACACATCCGACTCGGGGAGTCGATATCGGTGCGATGGAGTTCATCCACGAACAACTCCAGGCGCTCCGATCGGCAGGGGTGGCAGTCCTGTTAATCTCTTCGAACCTCTCGGAAGTCCAGAGCCTCTCAGACCGACTGGCAATCATGCACGACGGCTCCTTCAGCGGAGTCGTCGATCCCGCCTCTGTGACGGAAGAAGAAATCGGTCTGTTGATGGCTGGCGAGTCGATCGGGGCCGGCGTCGACGCTGCCTTGGCAGGGACAGACGGGACAAGCGACACAACCGACGGTACAACGGACGAATCCGGGGTGGAGGCGTGAGCCGTGCAGATCGCCTCCGTGGGCGAATCCGTGCGCAACTCGGCTGGCTCGTTGAGCGATCGGCCGCCGAACGGGCGCTCATCAGCCTCGCGTCATTGTTTTTCGCGATTATTGTCGGTGCAGTCATCATTCTCATCTCCGGGCGGGTAACTGAGTGTAGCACTGCCGCGTTTTATCTGCCGTTCACGTCGATCGGATTTTGTTACGATCCAGTGCAGATCTACCTCCTGTTGTTCAACGGCGCACTCGGCAGTCCGTTTCTGCTCGGCGAACCTGGCCTCATCGACCCTTCGTGGTCAGTATTTAACTTCCGATTTGGCTTCACGCTCAAGGAAACGACCCTCTTGATCTTCACCGGCCTCTCGGTCGCCATCTCATTCCGGGCGGGACTGTTCAACATCGGAACGCAGGGGCAACTCGTTATCGGCGCGCTTGGGACCGCACTTGTGATGGTGTACGCCGCACCGTTGGTGCCGGCTGGACTCGTCGGTGGCGTGGTTTTGATCATATTGGGGCTCGCCGTTGGAGCGATTTTTGGTGGGCTGTATGGTGCGATCCCGGGACTGTTGAAGGCGTACGCGGACGCGAACGAGGTGATCACGACGATCATGCTCAATTTCATCGCCGCGAACATCGCGTTCGTGCTCGTCTCGTCTGTCTTCCGTGATCCCTCGAGTTCTGTCGTCGCAACTTACGAGATACCCGACTACGCCCAACTGCCATCGCTTGCGTTCCCGGCGTCAAGCAATTTCAGCGAGATCGGGCTTATCGCTGGAGTGTTTGCGATCGCGGGACTGTATTATTTACTCGAACACACATCATTCGGCTACGACATTCGTACCAGCGGAGTTCAGCCCGAGGCCGCGGAGTACGGCGGTGTCGACTCCAAGAAGACGATCGTCCGGAGCCTCACGATTTCGGGTGCCTTCGGCGGGATCGCCGGGGCACTTTGGGTGTTAATGCAGACCGCCCGCTGGGAGTCTTCAGTCCCGGCGCTCGGCTTCGACGGGATTACCGTCTCAATTCTCGCAGGGAACAATCCAATCGGCGTCCTTCCCGCAGCACTGCTGTTTGGGATGCTCAAAGGCGGTGCCGTCGAGGTCGCTTTTCAGACTGATGTCCCCTCTGACCTGATCGGGGTGCTCCGAGGGCTCATCATCCTCTTCGTTGCGATGCCAGAGTTCTTCCGGATGATCGGCAAACGGTTGCTGGGAACCGACGGTCAGGCCCCCGACGCGGGAACCACTGATGGAGGTGATGCCGATGAGTGAAGACGATGAAACCCTCGGGCGGGCTACAGCCGACAGATCACTCCGATCGCGACTCACCAATGCCTCCTACATCAAGCGGGTGCTCGCAGGGCTCGCCGGAATTCTCGCGCTATTAGGTGTATTGGGGCTGTTGTTCCCAACGTCGGTCGCCGGCGATCTTTCGCGGATCGTCTTTCGGTGGAGCGTCCTCGTGCAGGCGCTGCGGATCTCGACGCCGATCGCGCTGGCGGCGATCGGCGGCATCTTTGCGGAAAAAAGTGGGGTAATCAACATCGGCCTGGAGGGACTCCTCATCATCTCGGCGTTCGCCGCCGTGTACCTCACAGCGGTCCTCGGCCCGGACACGACGATTGCATTCATTCCCGCGATCTGGATCGGCTTTGCCGGGGGCGTCCTCGCGAGCGTCGTTCTCGCGTGGGTCTTCGCTGTGGTCTGTATCGAATTCAAAGCCGATCAGATCATCGCTGGGCTCGCGGTGTGGCTAATCGCACTCGGGCTCGCCCCGTTCGCCTCAACGTTGTACTTCGGCAGCCGTGACAGCGGCAGTCTGGGCGTGACGATCGGCAACTGGCCGATCGTGATCATGATTGCCTCGGTCGCGATCGCGTGGGTGGTACTGTATCGTACCTCATTCGGCCGGTACATCCGTGCGGCCGGCGAGAATCCGCGAGCGCTCGACACCGCAGGCGTCAACGTCTCACGGATCAGGTATGCTGGTGTGCTCCTCTCTGGCGTCTTCGCTGGGATGGGCGGGGCATCACTGTCACTGACGATCGGCCTCTTCGGTGGCACTGGAGAGACAATGGTCGAGGGTCGGGGCTTCATCGCGATCGTCGCATATCTGTTCGGCAACTACAACCCACTCGGGGCGTTTGGCGCGTCGCTACTCTTTGGCGGGCTCGAGGCGATCCAGATTCGGCTCCAGCAGTTGGGGTATGCGATTCCCGACACGCTCGTCCAAACGATTCCATACATTGTCGTTATTCTCGTGTTGGCGTTCGTCGGCCGAACCCGGATTCCGAAAGCCGCTGGCGAACACTACGAAACCGAGGAGTGACCGCTGCTGGCAGCAGGCCATGCTCTGTCGACCGCCAATTGCGTCGACCGATCGTCATCACAATGGGAATAAAGAGTTTTGCTAATGGGGCGGTCATTCCAACCAATGAGCGATCTCAGCTACGATCTCGTTGTCGTCGGGGCGGGCACATCCGGTTGTTACGCCGCTGCGACGGCGGCCAACGCCGGGCTCGACACGGTCATTGTCGAGCGAAAAGACGAAACGGAGGCCGGACACATCGCGTGCGGTGACGCGCTGAAGGGTGCGGGCAACTTCCCCGATTCGATCCCTCGATCGCAGATCGAACCCTCCTTTACTAACACGGATGTCGACCACGGGCGCTTCGAGATTCCGAGTGAGGACACGGTCCTCGAAATCCCGGTTCCGGGAGAACTCGCAGTGATCGATCGCTGGGAGTACGGCCGCCGGATCATCGAGGGGGCAACGAACGCCGGCGCGGAGATTCACTACGACACCGTCGTCCAGGATGTTGTCCAGGACGACGACGGGACCGTCACCGGTGTCCGTGGGACCCGAAAAGGCGACCCCGTCACGTATGACGCGGAAGTCGTTCTCGACGGGGCGGGTTCGCTGTCGCTCTTGCAGGACAAAACAGACTTTTCGGGCACACACTTCGACACGAACGTCCGGTACTCGCAGTTCTGTTCGGCCTACCGCGAGATTGTCGAGGTCGACGAGGAGGTCGAGTGGAAGGACGCGCTGGTGTTCAAGCCGACGAAACGCGCGGCGGGGTACCTGTGGTACTTCCCGCGGACGGGGACGACGATCAACGCCGGGCTCGGCTTTCAGATGAACGAAGCGCCGATGCAGATGATCGAGGACCTGAAACAGGATCTCAGAAACCGCCCGGAGTTCAAAAACGCGACCGTCACCGACAAACTCGGGGCCGCGCTGCCGACCCGTCGACCCTACGATTCGGCGGTTGCAAACGGCTACATGGCGATCGGCGACGCGGCTGGCCACGTCAACCCGACGACTGGGGGTGGGATCGCTGGCGCGGCCTACGGCGGCAAGTACGCCGCTGAGCAGGCGATTCGAGCGATCGCAGCGGGTGACGTGAGCGAGGCGTCACTGTGGCACTACAACGAGCGCGTCATGGAACACTTCGGGCACCGGTATGCGGGACTCGACGTGTACAATATTCTCTCGACTGCGGTAGACGTTGACGAGCTGATGGGACTGCTCGCAGCACTTCCCGGCGAAAAGCTCGCAGAGGCACTCTACGGCGGAAAAGCCTCAGTTGGTCCACGGCTCGCGCTTCGAACGGCGAAAAAAAGCTACGGCTACTGGGAACAGATTATCGAGTTTTACCGGGCAAAACAGCTCGCAGAGGAGCTCATCGACCACTACGGTCGCTATCCCACAACACCTGCGGCGATGGCAGGCTGGCAGCGTCAACGCGACGAAATTCTCGATCGAGTCTACGAGACGACCGGTGCGGATCCGAAATACTGAAAAAACCGCTAGCCGCTGGCCGATCCCGTTTGCGGTATTTTACGATCGTCACCGTGCCAAGAGGACCGACACGTCGCTGCGCCTGCTGACTCTGTCGGCCGTGCTCCCGAGCAAGACATCCACGAGGCTCGATCGGCCCAGTGCGCCTAGCACAATCATATCGGCGCCGACGTCCGCCGCATAACTTAGAATTCGTTCGTTCGGCACTCCACGTTTGATTGTCGTCTCACACGGAACGCCCGCCGTTTCGGCGCGATCGGCGACGTCGCCGAGGACCTCCTCAGCGTACGCCTCTGTCCCTTTGCGAACCGCATCCTGTTCGGCAGTCATCGGCGCAACGATCGCGTCAATATCTTCGATGACGTGCACTGCGTGCAGGGTAGCGTTCATTACGTCGGCCAGTTCGATCGCGCGATCAACGGCGGTGTCTGCGCCGTCGCTGCCGTCTGTCGCAACGAGTAGTGTGTCAGTCATGTCGTTCACCTCACAGGTGGATCTACGGGTTCATCACACGAATAGTTATGTACCGTTCCTACTGTGTGGCAATAAATTGGTCCCCAAACAGCGTATTCCCAAACCTCATTGATCCCCAAACAGCGTATTTTCAGACCTCTGGGTGTTCGATACTAACTTACGATTCCGCTGCAACTCGCTGGATCGACCCAGTCAACACGTCGATCGCAATCTGGATGTCTGATTCGACCACGTCAAACGTTCGCGTGTGGTGGCCACCCGGATGGTTGGTGCCCACACCGACGTATGCGGCGGTGCCGCCCTGGGCCTGGACAGTCTGCATGAGATACGTCGCATCCTCACTCCCGCCGAGCGTGTCGCGGTCGATGACTGAACTGACGCCCGCAGTTTCGCCGGCGACCGACGAGACGATCGAGATGAGTTCGTCGTCGCTAACCGCACTTGGCGCCTCCCCAAGCTCTTCGAGGTCGACTGTGCAGTTGTGCATCTCCGCTGCCGACTCGAGCACGGTATCGGCACGATCGACCATGTACTCCATCAGCTCGGTCGTCTCGCCGCGAACTTCGCCTTCGATGAATGCCTCCTCAGGGATGATGTTCGTTGCTGTGCCGCCGCCGACTAACCCGGCATTGACGCGCGTCTCACCGTCGGCGTGTCTGGCGATCCCGTAGAGGTTCGAGATCGCGGTCGCCATCGCCTGGACGGCGTTGTCTCCCTCCTCGGGTCGTGCGCCAGCGTGTGCCGGCGAGCCATGGAACGTCGCGCGAAATTGCGTGACTGCCAGGAAGCCCTCGATACCGGCGACAACCTCGCCGGAGGGGTGATCGAGGCCGATGTGAACCGCGAGCAGCGAATCGACATCGTCGAGATGGCCCGATTCGGCCATCGGTTTGCCGCCAACGATCGCCTCCTCGCCGGGCTGGAAGAATACCTTCAGCGTTCCCTGAAAGTCGCTGTCTGCGATCGCATCGAGGACGCCGAGCCCGATCGTCGCGTGCGCGTCGTGCCCGCAGGCGTGCATGTAGCCCTCGTTTTTCGATCGGAAGCCCTCGGCAGTCGGGGTATGATCCTCCTCGTCGGCTTCGAGGATCGGCAGTCCGTCGATGTCGACACGGAGGCCGACTGTTGGACCCTCTCCCCGTTTGAGGACGGCGATCGCGCCGGTGAACCCATCGCCGAGCTCCGCGACCGTTTCTGGGTCCGCACCTGCCTCGATCGCGCGCGATCGCCATAGCTCGAGTTCCTCATCGTCAGGAATATTCATCCGCGTCCCGTCAGCGTGGATGTCACGGCCGTAGTGTAGTTCATCGAGGTCCCGAGTTCGAAGTTCTTCGAGCAGCACTGCGGTGGTGTAAAACTCCCGCCAAGCGGGTTCGGGGCGTTTGTGGAGGCGTCGTCGGACCGCAACGAGTTCGTCGGGTACGTCAGTACTCATATGTTGATGCAGACTCCCAGCGGAGATAAAAGGTGAGAAGTCGGCGAGCCGCACAATCGATCGCCCCACTTCCAGCGTGTTTCAGTTATTCCGGTGTCCGAGCGGTCGTTTTTGTTCGACCTCGATCTCGACGTGTACGGAGTCAGGGAAGTCCATGTGTCCGACCTGTTTGGCGATGTGATCGGCGTTGTGAATCTCCATCTTACGGGTATAGACAGTGTACTCCCACTCGGGGAAGCTCTCGCCGGGGGCGAGCGTCTGTTGTTGGGGAACAAAAAGGCGATCGGGCGGCGCAGAGTGTGGACCTTTGCACTCGCCGCCTTTGCGCTCGACGATCGATTTGATCTCGGTTACGGTATTTTCAAGGACAGTACGGTCGCCGGACTGAAATCGGAGTTTTGTAACGAAAGCCATTGTGCGGTCGTATCCGTTTTGTGGTCGGCAAGCGTAAAAAACGCACCTATAGTAACGTTTGCAACGCTTTGCACCAAGCCCTCGAAAAGAAGTCTGAGAGTGCGTGAATCAGCGGTTCTTACATCGAAGTGAGAAAATAATTGCAAACGCTACTATACCCCGATCGCCCGCGAGAAGCAAACCCGCGCCAGCGGTTCACACGCCGGTCATCTGATCTATCTCTGTTCTGTGCTCCGATACGCTCTTACGATGGGGTTGCTTACTCGTGGTTAATGACGGTAGAGGCAGTGAGTGCTGGTGCGATCCTCTTCCGCGACACCCGCGGCCACCGGGAGTATTTGCTCCTGAAGAGCCGACCGGGGGACTGGGAGTTCCCCAAAGGCGGTGTCGAAGGGGACGAGGAGCTCCAGCAAACCGCGATCAGAGAAGTACAGGAGGAGGCGGGCATCGAGGATTTCCGCCTCATCGACGGGTTCCGCAAGGACTACGACTACGTGTTCGAGGCGAATGGGACGACGATCCACAAGACAGTCCATCTGTTTATTGCACACTCGTTCGAAGCCAGTGCGGAACTCTCGAAAGAACACCGCGACCTGCAGTGGCGCGACTACGAACAGGCGCTCAACACGATCACCCAAGACGGACCGCGAGAGATCTTCGAAGACGCCCACGAGTATCTCGACGAATTGCAAAACCAAAACGAAGAGTACGTCTAAGTCCATCGGACCGAATCTACAGCCGTGACCGGATGGGATGACTCCGAGTTCGCCTTCGAACTCCGGGTCTGTCGGTGGGCCGAACTCGCGTGGGAGCGCCAGATGAATGTCGATGGCCACGCGATCGTCGCCCGCCAGATCGGCACCAAGCGCCGGCGCTGGGATACGGTTATCATTGAGTGCGATCCTGTAGGGCTCGCGGCCCGATCGGCCTTTGGCTCGGATGAGCTCGACAGCGATTTGCTCGACGTGCTTGTCCACGCGCCCGCCGAGTGGACGTGGTATCGTGATGCCCTCGATCATCCGGGCTACCCGTGGCGATACGTCCGCGAATCGATTCACCGCGCAGCCGATCGCGGCCTGCTCAAGACGAGAAAGCGCGGCAACCGGATCGAGATCAAACGGATCGCCCCCTATCCAGACTGGGTGAACCGAATCGTCGCGATCGAAAACAAGCCCGATCTGGACGCTTCAGCGGCGCGAGCGCTGTCTGCACAGCTCACCCATGACGTTCGCGCACGGTTAGCTGACGAGGTCTGGGTCGCGACCGCCGATACGGATGGGTCAGTCTCGCCGGCGCTTCTAAAGGCGTTTCCAGTTGAGGTCGGCGTGCTCTCGTGTTCGTTTTCAGACGGCGTCAATGCTGACTCCACCCGAGTCGACTGGTATCCGACAGCCATCCGCTCGGACGCTGACAGGGAGATCAAAGGCGGGCAGCGATCAGTGACGAAGCGACTCGTGCTCGCAGAGCGGGCCTACGGCCGTGGGTTTCGATCCTATCATCGGACGATGCGTCCCGATTGCCGGCATTTCGAACTCAAGCGCGACGGCCGTGCGTTGCTTCCCGCCTGTGCAGCGAAGGGGACGCTTCCGACGCCGCGGGAATGCTCGGGATCGTGTCCAGCCTTTGAGCCTGAGCCACCGATATGGCGAACGCGAAACTATCCCATTGAGGGCGGTCCGGGCAAATCAGTCGTCAGGCTCCTTCGTGAACGGCGACGCCGGCAGCGCGAACGATTATAATCCTTGGCTCACGCGTGGACGTTCTCTGTCGTTATCAGTCGATGACGTCGACTTCGATCGAGTCACGCTCGACGGCCAGCCGGAATGTTGGAACCGTCCGATAGATAACCTCGACGACGCCCTTGCGTTTGAGGCTCTGCAGACCGCGGCGAACCGACTCCACGTCGGGGTCGATGTCGTGGGTCGATCGAAGCGACTGCAAGACGCTGACGACGCTCTGTGAGCGGTCGTCTGGTCCGGCAAGGACCTCGAAAATCTGGGCCTCAAGTGGCTCAACCCGGATCGAGTCTGGCACTCCATCCTCGTCATCGTCGACGATTCCTGGCTCAACATCGACCAGATCGTTCGCTTCCGTTGTCGCTCTGATCAGACTGTTGTCGTCGCGATAGTAGAACTCCTTGAGATGTCCTTCGAGATACCTGTGTACGTCACTACCGCTTTCGAGCCCCCAGCGGTCCTGCAACTCTTTGTTTTTTGTCGGCTGTAACTCTACGATGTCTGCCAGCCGATCGCGTTCCTCATCGGAGAGACTCATATCGGTGGATCGGAGGGGGCGGTTAATTTGTTTCCGGATCCGATCGGTCGAGCAATTGCTGAATCTAACCAATTGGTTAAGTCAGCTGAACTACTGGTCGACGACGAACTCAGAAATCGTCGAGGCGGCGCTGTCGGTCCGATCGACCGCCTGCATCATCTCGGCTGCCTGCATCGTCTCGGCCGTCTCGGTCGCGCTGGCCTCGTCGGGACAGCGACGCGCGACGTCGAAGCGTTGGGTCTGTCTTGAGCGCCTCCTGGGCGCGATCGTGGTGCCGATCGAACAGTTCTCTGGCGGCGGTCGCCTCCGCCTCGTAATCGACGACCGGGTACGGATACGTCTCACCGATCGTGACACCGCAGTCGGCCTGGACAGACAGCGGCATCTTCTCGGGACGGGCCAGGTACTGCGCCGGGAGGGGCTCTAGCTCAGGAACGTACCGTTTGATGTACGCACCGTCGGGATCGTACTCCTCCGTTTGGGTTCGTGGGTTGTACACCCGGATCGGGTGGACGCCGACGAGCCCAGCCTGTGATTGCCACTGCGTGTAGTTGATTGCTGGATCGGCGTCGATCAGGTGATAGTACAGAAAGTCCGCCCCAGGCTTCCACCACTGTTTGAGTACGTACGAGTAGAATGTGGCCACAAGCGACCGCATCCGAAACGAGAGCCAGCCCGTCTGAACCAGCGCGCGCATTGCTGCGTCTACGATCGGAAATCCGGTCTGTCCCTCACGCCACGCGCGATCGAGTCCCTCGTCGTGGTTGTTCCGGTTGAGATTTCGAAACACGGGATTGAGGCTTCGGTCGGTCCAGCCGGGCCAGTCCGCGAGCTTCTGGGTGTAGTGGCGGTTCCAGTACAGCCGGCTTTCGAACATCGATCGCCCGCGACCGTCGATCGCGTCTTCAGACACGCGCTGGTAGACCTGCCGCAGCGAGAGTGCACCAAACTTGAGATACGGTGACAGCCGCGAGCAGCCCCGCTCGGCTCTTTCGGGGGGTGAGATCGAGCCAGGATATTCGTCGATCACGTCGACAAAGCGATCGAGCCGTGCGTTGCCGGCGTCTCTCCCGCCTCGCGGTACGTCGTGTTTGGTCGCATTGATGTCGTAGTGGTCGCGCACGTCTGTCAGTGTACATTCGGAGGCGATCGGGTTCGGCTCCATCGACCCCGGTTCCGGGTGTTGATCCGCCGTGAAGTACTGTTCGCACTGGGTGGCCCACTCCGCGCGCGTATCACGGCGATCACGGACGATACCGTCGTCTCCGAACGCGGTAGTTTCCGGCCAAGCGGCAACTGTGCCATCCCGATCACGGCCGCGGCCGTGAGTCACCTCACGGTTGAAATACACGGCATCAACCGTGCCTTCGTTGAGGAGCGATCGGAGTCGATCACAGGGATCGCCGAACAGGAGTGAGAGTTCAGAGCCGTGCTCGCGGTACCGCTCGCCAAGGTCAGACAGACACTCGAATAGGAACTCGATTCGGCTGTCACACGCCAGCCCGCGGTCATCGTAGAAGGCTGGATCGAGAATAAAAACGGGACACGCTGTGCCGTCGGCTGTCGCGGCTGCGAGCGCGGCATTGTCGGCCGTTCGGAGATCCCGCCGGTGCCAGACGGCGATGCGATCGCTGATATCCACCGTTGGGACTTGCGGGACAAATATCGATCGACTGTTTAACCGATCGGCTCTTTAATGAATCGACTATTTAACTGATCGGCTTTGCAATCGATCGGCTCCGCAATCGATCGGTACCGATTTCTGCGAGCCGATTGAGTCGATCGATATGTCTCTTCTCGACGCCCAGCAACGTGTTGCTTCGTTCACCGACGACCACGGGCTTGACACGCCGCCCGCCTACCGGCTTCTCGATCTGACCGCCGAGGTAGGTGAGATGGCTGCCGATGCGGCCAAATCAAGCGGCTACGGGACCGATCCGTCGGCACTTTCTGTCAGCACCGACGAGTACGGCGACGCATTATTTGCGTTGTTGGCACTCGGTGCAGAACTCGACATCGATGCGGAGGCCGCTCTGGCCGAATCGATCGAAAAGTACGAATCACGAATCGACGCGGATGGGAGCGCAGGCTCCGGAGAGTGATATTTAATTCGTGTGTACCGCGGAGACGGCTACTTGGCGTAGTAGCTTGTGAAAAATCCCGAGAGGAATGATGCGATTGCGACCGCAGACAAGAGATCGGTGCGGCTCCACGGCCCGTCTTCTCGTTTTGCGACCACTGCAGTGATGATGAGGCTCACGACAACTGAAATAGCGCCGTTTGCGACGTGTTCGTTTATCGAACCCATATGATCTCTTTCGGCCTGTGCGCTAATATATTTCCGCCACCGGTGATGCTAAGCGATCGGTCTTCGTTGCCCCGGTATGCACCCGCGAGCCGAGGAGTTCCGCGACGCGGCGGCGGATCGCTACGGTGTCGAACTGGACGTGATCGAGTTTCCCGAAGGGACAAAGACCGCCGCAGCCGCCGCGACGGCAGTCGGCTGTGAGACCGCACAGATCGCGAGCAGTATCGTTGTCTCGGTCGACGGTGACCTTGCCGTCGCAGTCACGAGCGGCGCAAACCGCGTCGACTTAGATGCCATGGCCGATCGAATGGGATCGCCGGATGAAACGGCTGAGATGGCAGATCCAGATCGAATTCGATCGGTCATCGGCTGGTCGATCGGCGGGGTCCCGCCGATCTGTCACGACAGCGATGTTCCGGTGTTCTTCGATCGCACGCTGCTTTCTTACGAGACGGTCTACGCCGCTGCGGGAACGCCAAATGCTGTCTTTCCGATCGCTCCCGATCGGCTCCTGTCGATTGCCGGTGCCGAAGACGCGCCGATCGCCGAGCAGTAGCGATTATTAACTCCAGAATACAAACTCGACCAATTTATTAATTCGTGCCTTTGGAATAACAACACTTTTCTATATTAATTTACTACGTGTCGTTATGAACCACACGCGACGCGCAGTACTACAGGGGTCAGGTTTGCTCACTGCAGGCTTCCTTTCAGGGTGTATTGGCGACGGTACTGAGGACGACGACGCTTCAGGGAATACAGAAGCGACAGCTCCTGACGGTCGCGGCGGGTTTGCGGCGTTTTTCACGCTCGCCGATTGGACCCAGCAGATCGCTGGCGAGGAGATGGAGATCGTCGATCCGGTTCCCGCCGGAGAGTTGGGCCACGGGTGGGAGCCGACGGCGGATCTCCAGACCCAAATCGCCGAATCCGACGTCTTCGTTTACCTCGACAACCCAGAGTGGCGATGGGCGCAGGAGGCTGCCGAGTCGATCGAAGGCGAGGATACCGAGACAGTCCTCATCAATGCCCTAGAGGGTGTCGATATGCTCGAATTCGGTGCGGAGCATGGTCACGAGGAAGAAGATGATCACCATGATGAAGACGATCATAATGAGGAAGAGGAGGATCACGACAACGAGGAAGATCACGACAACGAGGAAGATCATGAAGAGGACGATGGCCACAGTGAAGAAGACGACCACGAACACGATGACGAATTAGACCCACACGTCTGGATTGATCCTGTGCGCGCTCAAGACTGCGTCGACAACATCGCCGGGGGATTGGCCCGAGTTGACCCCGATAACGAAGACGTGTATCTCGAAAACGCTGAGGCGTACAAATCGGAGCTCCAGGATCTTCACAATCGCCTCGAATCCATGCTCGCGAACCGCCAGACGGACACGCTCGTGTTCGCCGGGCACAACTCCTTCGGCTATCTCGCCGATCGCTACGGCTTCTCGGTTCACTCCCCACAGGGTGTGTCCCCGCAGGACGAACCGACGAGCTCGGATATCATCGACACGATCGAACTCGTCAACGAAGAGGGAATCACCCACATTGCCTATGGTTACTTCGAATCCGATCGGCTTGCCGAACAGATCGTCTCTGAGAGCGATGCGACCGACACTGTTGCGATGACCACTGCCGCCGGGAGCACCCCCGAGTGGAACGAAGACGGCTGGGGCTATATCGATCAGATAGAAGCGATTAATTTCCCAGCGTTCGAATCGACACTCAACACTGAGGAATGATCGGGGAGCAATTGATGATTGATCCACAAGTAATTGATGAGTGATCCACGAGTAAGCGCGGTTATCGAGGTCACTAACGTGTCGTTCGCCTACGGGGACACCTCCGCGGTGAGCGACGTCTCTCTCACGGTCGAATCCGGAGAATTTCTCGGTCTAATCGGACCGAACGGCTCCGGCAAGACGACGCTCTTGCACATCATGCTCGGACTGATTGAGCCTGATTCTGGCTCCGTCGAGCTGTTTGGCGAGCCGATCGAGGAGTTCTCGGCGGGTCACCGGATCGGCTACGTCTCCCAGCAGTCGACGAGCAAGGGCTCGACGATGCCGATCACCGTCCGGGAGGTCATCGAAATGGGCCGATTCGCCCACGCAGGCTCCCAACGCCTGAATGATGAGGACCACGCAATCGTCGAGGAGGCAATCGAGACAGTCAACATTGCTGACCTACAGCATCGTCGTATCAACGCGCTGTCTGGCGGCCAGCGACAGCGGGCGTACATCGCGCGTGCGCTTGCCTCGGAGGCCGACCTCCTTGCGCTCGACGAGCCCACTGTCGGCGTCGACGCCGAGTCGAGAGACGCGTTTTACGGCCTATTGGATCGACTGAACAGCGACGGAATCACGATCGTCCTGATCGAACACGACATTGGCGTCGTCACCGATCGCGCGAGTCGGATCGCCTGTATCAATCGTGAACTGTACCACCATGGCGACACCGAATCGTTTGTCGAAAGCGATGCCCTCGCAGAGGCCTACGGCGCGTCCGGTCGAGTCGTGCATCACCACCATTAAATTGAGCCGTGTCTGACGCCAACGTAATGCAGAACTCGACCCGGCGGCTCCAAGCGTTGCGGTCGGCGGCGATCGTTAGCTTCGGGTTTGTTCTGATTCTTTCGGCCTTCCTCGTGAGCGATACGCTCTTGACCTATGGCCTGCCGAACGGCGGGCTCGTCAGCGCATTCGTCTCGGTTGGACAGATAATCGCCGAGGCAACCGGATTTACGCTGCTGTCGTTTCGGTTCGGCTGGCGGATGCTCGCGATCGGTGGGCTGATCGGAATCGTCGGCCCGCTCATCGGGATGTACATCGTTCATCGCGAGATGGCGATGATTGGCGAGACCCTCGCCCACACCGCCTTCGCTGGCGTCGCGATCGGGCTGCTCGTCACCGGCGCGACGGGAATCGAGACGAACTATCTCCTTCCGGCACTGATCGTTGCGATTCTCGGCGCGTTCCTCGTCGAGTATCTCGCCGCGCGATCGAGTTCCTACGGTGATGTTCCGATCGCGATCATGCTCAGCGGGAGCTTCGCGCTCGGGACGCTTGTCATAAGCTACGGCGGTGGCCTCACCGGCATCTCCATCGAGGGCGTGTTGTTCGGCAACGTGAGCGTCGTCCCCCCGAGCGGTGGGACGATCATGCTCGTGCTCAGCGCGATCGTCATCGGTGTCGTCGCAACGCAGTACAAACAACTGCTTTTCATTACGTTCGACGAACAGGCCGCGCGAGTCGCCCAGCTGAACGTTTCAGCGTACAATTCACTCCTCATCGTCCTCACTGCGCTCGTCGTCGTCGGGGCGATGCAGATCCTCGGCGTCATCCTCGTCGCAGCGATGCTGGTCGTGCCGGTTGCGGCGGCTTCTCAAATCGCAACAAGCTTTCGAGAAGCGCTGTATCTGGCCGTGTTGATCGGCGAAGCGTCGATCATGGTTGGTCTCGTCGCTGCTCACCAGGCTGGGCTGCCCGCTGGCGGAACAATCGTCATGCTCGGCGTGGTGTGTTATATCGCCGCGGTCGTACTCTCCGATCGAGATCTGGCGGCGATCTCGATTCGATAATCGCCTGATAGTACACGGAAATTCGTGTACGTGATCGGCTCACAGTACCCATGTGACGAGAATCACACCCCGATTTAAGAACATACAGCGAGTAGCGTCGACTGATGGGTACCCTAACCGAGCTGTTCGCACCGGATCGCATCGCGGTTATCGGTGCAACCGAGCGTGAGGGGTCGATCGGACGCGCGGTCACTACGAATCTTATCGCGGATTTTAAAGGGACTGTGGTTCCGGTCAACCCCAACTACGACGAGGTGTTGGGCCTCCCGTGTGTCGAAGACATAGCTGCGGCGAACGCCGATATGGCGGTCGTCGTTGTTCCGCCGAAGATCGCCTTGCAGGCGGTTGAGGAGGCCGGCAAGGCAGGCGTAAAAAATGTCGTCGTTATCACTGCCGGATTTGGCGAAACCGGCGGCGACGGTGCATCCCGCGAACAACGACTCCGGAAGATCGCCGAGACGTACGATCTCAACGTCGTCGGTCCCAACAGCCTCGGAATCATGTCAACAACCACCGGGATGAATGCGACCTTTGGCCCCGATAATGCGCTCTCAGGAGGCATGTCGTTTATGAGCCAGTCGGGTGCGTTCATCACGGCTGTCCTCGATTGGGCGAACGACGAGGATGTCGGATTCAACGATGTCGTCTCACTTGGCAACAAGGCAGTGCTCGACGAAACCGACTTTGTCGAACACTGGGGCGACGACGAGGACACAGACGTCGTGATCGGCTATCTTGAAGGCATTTCCGACGGCCGGGCGTTCATTGACGCTGCCCGCAAGGCGACAAAGGAGACGCCGATCGTCCTCGTCAAGTCAGGACGAACCGACGCGGGCGCACAGGCGGCGTCTTCGCACACCGGGACGCTTGCCGGCAGCGAACAGGCCTACGAGGTCGGACTCGATCAGGCCGGGGTGCTTCGCGCAGAATCTGTTCAAGGGCTGTTCGATGCAGCACAAATGCTTGCAAACCAGCCGCTACCGGATGACAAAGAGATCGCAATTATCACGAATGCTGGCGGCCCGGGTGTGATGTCGACCGACGCGGTCGGAGATTCTCGGCTGTCGATGGCGTCGTTCACCCAGGAGACGCTTGACGCCTTTTCAGAGCAGTTGCCCGCAGAGGGGAACATCTACAATCCGGTCGACATCGTCGGCGACGCCGACATCGATCGGTTCGCAGACGCCCTCGATATTGCCCTGGGCGATGAGAACGTCGGAATGGCGCTCGTGTTGTCGTGTCCAACGGCAGTACTCGACTACCAGGAGCTCGCAGAGGCGACAGTTCGGCTCCGAGAAAAACACAAAAAGCCGGTCGCAGCCTGTTTCATGGGCGGCGAGCGTGTAACCGCTGCGGCGGACATCCTCGGCGAGGCCGGGATTCCGAACTACTTCGATCCCTCTCGAGCGATCGGCGCGCTCGACTCGCTGGCTGCCTACAGCGACATCCGCACACGCAAGTACGACGAACCGACAGAGTTCGACGTCGATCGTGACGCGGCTCGTGAGATCCTTTCGTCGGTCAACTCACGTGACGACAACCGTCTTGGCGTCGAGGCGATGGGCCTCTTAGATGCATATGGCATCCCGACGCCGCAGGGAGAGATTGTCGACGATCCAGACGCAGCCCGATCGATCGCGAGCGAGATCGACGGGCCGGTTGTCATGAAGATTGTGAGCCCGGACATCCTCCACAAATCCGATATTGGGGGCGTGAAGGTCGGCGTCGAGACTGCCGATGTCGAAGACGCCTACGAGGATCTCATTACCCGCGCACGAAACTACCAGCCTGACGCGGATATCCTCGGCGTGCAGGTCCAAGAGATGATCGACCTCGACAGCGGCGTCGAGACAATTGTCGGAATGAACCGCGATCCGCAGTTTGGCCCGCTCATGATGTTCGGCCTCGGTGGGATTTTCGTGGAAGTGCTCGAAGACACCACCTTCCGAGTCGCACCCGTCACCGAACGAGAGGCGACCGAGATGACAGAAGAGATCAAGACTGCGCCGTTGTTGCGCGGTGCGCGCGGTCGTGATCCAGTCGATATTGACGGAGTCGTCGAGACAATTCAACGGCTCTCGCAGCTGGTGACAGACTTCCCGGCGATCCTCGAATTCGATATCAATCCCCTCGTCGCAACGCCCGACGGCACCGGCGTGAAGGCCGTCGACATCAGACTCACCGTTGACCCAGACCAACTATGAAATCCATCCTCGTCACCGCTACGAACGAAAGCACCGGAAAGACCGCAGTTGCGCTTGCACTCGCCACGATCGCGAAAGCGCGCGGCCAGTCAGTCGGCTACATGAAACCCAAGGGCACGCGCCTGCAGAGCAACGTCGGTAAGACACTCGACCAAGATCCAATGCTCGCCCGCGAGCTACTGGACCTCGATGCGGAGATGCATCAGATGGAGCCGGTGGTGTACTCGCCGACATTCATCGACGGAGCGATACGCGGCCAGGAGAACACCGACAAACTTCGAGAGCGCGTCCGTTCGGAGTACGAGTCACTCGCCGAAGACACCGATCTAATGATGATCGAAGGCGGCGGCTCGCTGTCGACGGGTGGGATTGTCGGGCTGACAGATCCTGAGGTCGCCGAACTGCTTGATTCGTCGGTCCTCTTGATCGCGGAGTACGCCCAACCGGGCGATGTTGACGATGTCCTCGCGGCGGCCGAAGACATCGGCGATCGGCTCGCAGGCGTGCTGTTCAACCGCGTCGCCGACACCGCCTTCGAGGAGCTCGATACCGACGTGATCCCGTATCTGGAGGGCCGCGGTATTCCCGTGTTGGGAGCGATCCCTCAGCAGAAGGAACTCGCTGGCGTGACGATCGACGATCTTGCCGCAGAACTCGGCGCAGAGACGCTCACGAATGTCGACTCGGATGCCTACGTCGAGCGATTCCTCGTCGGGGCGATGGGCGGCGATGAAGCACTCCGGTTCTTCAGGCGGGCCCGCGACGCTGCGGTCATAACCGGCGGCGATCGCTCTGATATCCACACCGCAGCTATCCAGGCACCGGGCGTGAAGTGTCTCATCCTAACCGGTGGGCACCGTCCGTCAAACGCCGTGCTCGGAAAGGCTGAAGAGGCCGGCAAGCCCGTGCTTGCGGTGAACACCGACACGCTGACAGTTGTCGATCGAGCCGAGGAGATCGTTCACAGCGGTCGCACACGCGATGCGCGAACCGTTGAACTCATGCGCGAGCTACTATCATCGCGGGTTGATGTTGAGGAACTACTCGCGTGACTACTCTGAGGACTGAAGTCGTGGGTATGCTCCTCGGATCTATATAACACGGGAACACTGTCGGTGCACCACTTTCGAAGCATCCGACGGTGGAACGACAATTGGGCGCTTTGATCGGAGCTACGTGTCTTCGACGTCGCTGAGTACGCGAAGCCGATAGCCCGCAGCCTTTTGCAGGTCGGTCACTCTGTCGGAGTCGATCGCGGTATCGAGGAGAGAGTTGACGAAGGCTTTCGGGACCGCAACCGAAATGAAATCGCTCCCCTCTCGTGCAGTTGTGAGCCGCGCCATCGTCCGTTCGGTGCCGTCGTCATTGTAAATACTTCCGACCCGCTCGCCGTCGCGGTTGAGCCGGAGGGTAACATCTGTCGGCTCAATCGTTTCGATCGAAACCTCAAACACCCGGTCGGGTGCTTCGAGCCGGGCGAGTAGCAGGCCGTCGTGTTCGGTGATCAACTGCTTCATACCCATGATCAGTAGTCTGTACCGATACGTGCTGTGCTGGTGTCGCTACTCTATCGTGGCGATCGCGGCGTCCAACGCATCAGCGATCGAGTTCGCCATGTCATCGTCTGGTTCGACAAGCGGCGGTCTGACAGCTGTGTCGGAAATCACACCGCGGTGAGCAAGCGCCGCTTTGGTTCCCGGTGCAAATCCGGTTTCGAGGCACGCATCGAACAACGGCGAAATCGCGTCGAACTGCAGTTCGAGCCCGCGATCGGTGCCGGCTGCTTCGTACGCCTCGGCGAAAATCGACGGGATCACGTTCGAGAGCGCGTGGATGCCGCCGTCGGCACCTGCCTGGAGCGATGGGATCAACAGGTTGTCGAATCCCTGAAGGACAGCAAACGAGTCAGGCGTTTTTCGAAGCAGCTGCAAAAAGTACCCAAAGTCACCGCTCGAGTCTTTGATTCCAACGTATGATTCCTCAGCAGCCAGCGTTTCGACGGTTTCGGGATCGATCGGCGCGCCCGTACACGACGGGATATTGTACAACAAAAGCGGCAACGGCGACTGCTCGGCGATCGTTCGGAAGAACGCAAGATTACCGTCGGGATCGTTCGCCGTGTGAAAGTACGGCGGCGTGACGACCGCAGCGGTTGCACCGACATCCGCCGCTGACTCGATCGCGGTGACGACATCGCCAACGTGTGTTCCTGCCGCGCCAGCGAGCACTGGCCGATCGTCGGCCGCATCGACAGCGATCTCGATCGCACGGATCCGTTCGCCAGCGCTGAGGCTTGCGAACTCGCCGGTGGTCCCACAGGGGAACAATCCGCGTACTCCACCGTCGATCGCGTGGTCGATAACCGATCTGTACGCCGCTTCGGCGATCGAACCGTCGGCCGCAAACGGCGTGACGAGCGGTGGGGTGACGCCTTCGATCGCGGAAACAAAGCTCATTGTCGGCGTATCAAGCTGGGAGCAAATAATCGTTCGCGTGCCTGCAATCCGTCATTGCCAAGATGGGTATTCGAGAGGCTATGATTTGGTTCGATCGGGATGCAGCCCGGTTCGATCGCCTCTTAGCGCGAATCGTACGCGAGGTTCATGACCCACTGTGAGAAGGCATCGCTTCGGGCGTCGATATCCTCTTCACCGATGAACGGCGACAGCATATCTCCCGCCATCAGTAGACTAAAATCGAGGTCGCGGGGCGCTGGTTCGAGAAAGTATGTGGTGTGTCCTTGATACACTGCTTCCTGACGCTTGATTAGCTCTGCGTCGACGAGCGCTTCGGCGATGCGGCTCCCCTTCCGCGAGGAGACATCCAGCTCCTTCCAGAAGTCGCTTTGGTGGATGCCGCCGGTTTCGCGGATCAGCTCTAGCCCGGCGTGCTCGTCCTCAGACAGCTCCGCTTCGATCTCGGAGACGCTCATACCAATATGACAGGACGCAGGTTCTATAAAGTCTGGCTTTCAGTGCGATCAAAATCACGGGGGGACGTTCTGAACTGGTGAGATTCCTCACGAATTTTAAAAGCTTGTGTGTGAGTGTCTACACTATGTCTGAATTTCAGTCCTTATTGGGTCTCGAAATGGATGCTGTCGAGATTAATGACGTACTGACAGAGATGGGGATCGGGGTACTCTCGATGAGTGCTGAGGGAGTGCCATACGGTGTCCCGCTGTCTTTTGGGTACGACGGAGAGGACACGCTGTACTTCCTATTTCTCGAGGCAAGCAGTGACCTTCGGAAGGAAACATATGCAGAACAGGCCGCCGTAGCGAGTTTCACCACCTTTGATGTCACTCCAGACGGCTCTTGGCGGAGTGTGATCGTTTCGGGATCACTCGATCGCATCTCGGTTGATGAGTGGGATGCCGCACGTGAGGCGATGGCAGGTAACGCGTACCAATCGAATCTCCTCTCGAAGTACGAAATTCAGGAGAATCCCAATGTGTGGGCACTCAGAATTCAACAGCGGTCTGGTCGTGCTGTCGGCCAGCAGTGATTGATCCGCACTACGTTGAGTCGATCGACACAGCAACCTCGACGAACTGCGTCTCACACGGCGGTCCACCAGCGAACAAATACCGATCGTTCAGTCCCACATCGGGAACGCCGAGCCGGATGAGCGAAGCCGATCGGGTTCCGAATCCGTCGCCATGAATACAGACGCCGTAGTCGTGATTGCCGAGTGCTGTCCCGGCACGCTTGAGCCACTCGTCAGCTTTTTCTCCCGCGTGTGGTTGTAGTGCCGAGCGGAGCGTCTCGGCGTTTTTTCCCTGTTGTCTACCTACCGCTGGCCGAGCGGTCGGCTCGAAGAACGCGCCGTCCGCACCCACGTTCACAACCACATGGACGCCAGGGTCGAACGATCGAGTCGACAGTTTCCCGTCGTATTCGAGAAGCGTCGCCGTTTCTGCGTCTGCGACGACGAGATTAAAGCCCGCGTACGTCTCTGTTTGCACCGATCGTTCGACGAACTCGACTGCAGTCGCGGCACTGTCTTGCGCCAAACAATCCGCAACGAGTGCGCCGCGCGATCGGCCACTCGGGCGATCGACCCATCGGTTCGTAATCCCAACGAACACTCCGGCGGCATTGTAGCCGATCCACGTCCCGCCGGCCTCCTCGTCACGCGGTGCGATTATTGGTGGTTCATTCCGGTAGTATCCTGGCGTCGTCGAAGGTCGATCGATCGCCTCGTCACGGTTGGCGGCGACGAGAACCGGTGCGTCCTCGAAGACACGCCACGCAATCGTAAGCGTACACACGTCACTCAGTACGTAACCGATCGACAAAAAGGCGGAGATCCGCCTGAAAGAGGAACTAGTGCGACGAACGCAATAGATGGTGGCTGGGTCGATCGAAATCGGGGGCTGGACCGACTCCGATCGGCGTTCGCCGACATGTTAGTCTTTACTCAGTATAGAATAAATCTTTTGGTGGTCTATCACCACCATTCATGTATGGATGCGATAGCGGTCAGGACAGGTGCCGGGAAAGCTGAACTCATTGACGTGCCGAAACCAGAGCCTGGGCCGGGGGAGGTGCTGGTCAGAACCCTCCGGGTCGGCGTTGACGGGACAGACCACGAGGTGATCGCGGGCGGACACGGCGGCGCACCCGATGGTTCGGATCATCTTGTCCTCGGCCACGAGGCCGTTGGCATTGTTGAAGATGCTAACGGGACGTCGTTTATAGCCGGAGACATTGTCGTTCCGACGGTACGTCGCCCGCCCAATGGCCCGAACGAGTACTTTGAACGCGGCGAACCGGATATGGCTCCCGACGGCCAGTACCACGAGCGAGGGATCGTCGGTAAACACGGCTTCATGGCCGAATACTTCACAAGCCCAGGCGAGTATCTCGTCGAAATTCCGGAGTCGCTGGCGGACGTGGGCTTTCTCGTTGAGCCGATTTCGATCACGGAGAAGGCCGTGGCTCACGCCCGCGCGAGTCGATCGGCATTCGAGTGGCAGCCAGAATCTGCGGTCGTCCTCGGTAACGGCAGTCTCGGGCTCTTGACGCTTGCCATGTTTGAGGAATCGTTCGATCGCGTCTACTGTCTCGGTCGACGTGAGCGGCCCGATCCGACGATCGATATCATCGAATCCATCGGTGGAACGTACATCAACTCGAACGAGACACCAGTGGCAGCGATTCCCGACGACTACGAAGCGCCGGACCTGATCTTCGAGGCGACCGGCTACGCCAAGCATGCCTTCGAGGCGATCGAGGCGTTGGCACCCAACGGCGTTGCCGCACTCCTCGGCGTTCCCGGCGACTGGGCCTTCGAGATCGATGGCGGCTCGTTACACCGAGAGATTGTGCTGCACAACAAGGCGATCGTCGGCAGTGTTAACTCTCACATCCCGCACTTCGAGGCGGCCGTCGAATCGCTCTCGGCAATGGATCAGTCGTTCCTCGACGCGTTGATAACCGGTGTGTACGATCTCAAAGAGTTTGAGACGGCGTTCGTCGATGACGACACGACTATTAAAACGGCCGTTCAATTCGACAGTATATGAAAAACGTAGACGACCTGATCGACAGCGCAGCAGAGCTTGCATCCCGTGGCGTTTCGAAGGGCGAGATCGCAGACGAGCTGAACGTCTCTCGCGAAACCGCAAGCTGGCTCGTCGAACGCAGCGGCGCACGCAGCGAGCCCACGCCTGAGACAACCGCCGCCAGAGGTCCCCAAGACATTCACGTCGACTGGAGCGCGATCGGCCGCGACAGCGCCCGGCTCACCCACCTTGGCGCGGCAATGGCCGACCTGCTCTCGAAGGAAGGCGAGGATGTCGACCTTACGATCGGCATTGAGAAGGCTGGGACGCCGATCGCGACAGTCGTCGCCCAAGAGCTCGGAACTGACATCGGCTCGTATGCCCCCGCAAAACACCAGTGGGAGGAAGGCGATATCGAAGATCTCGGCGGCGGCTTCTCGCGGAACTTCGCGACGATCCGCGATCGTGACTGCTACGTCGTCGACGACACGGTGACAAGCGGCACGACGCTCCGTGAGACGATTGAGGCGATCCGCGGGCAGGGTGGTGAGCCCGTCGCCTGTGTTGTCATCGTCGACAAACAGGGACTCGACACGATCGATGGTGTCCCCGTTCACTCGCTGATTAACGTCGTGCCAGTCGGGCGCGAAGAGTAGTCGATTCACGGGGCGCGAAGAGTAGTCGATTCACAGCAACAGACTAGGAATCGATTGCGATCGCAAGGCCACCCGATGCGATCGAGTAACACAAAGATAGCGGAAGCCCACGACTTCAGCCGTGGGCGAGCGCCGACGCAACGCATTTCCCGCAGAGTCACCAATCAGTGTACATGGCATTCCAACCCGAAAGCGATCTGGACGCCGACGAGGTCGCCGCGCGCGTCGAGGAAGCGATCGAGAACAACGAGGTCGTGCTGTTCATGAAGGGCAACCAGCTCATGCCTCAGTGTGGATACTCAGCGCGCGCGCTGGAGCTCATCGGTCAATACCGCGACTCTTTCGAAACAGTCGATGTGTTGCCCGCGCTTGATCACTACCGATCGGCATTGAACGAACACAGTGACTGGGAGACAATTCCACAGACATTCGTAGATGGTGAGTTTGTTGGCGGCAGTGACATCCTTGCCGAACTCGAGGAGCGTGGGGAGCTCGAAACGACGCTCGCAGTAGAATAGCGGAGTAAAGTCGCTCTATCTGCTGTTTTCGGTTATTTGTGCAATCGTAACACGAAGGGCAGGTCATATATGCTCGGATCACGTAGGTACGGTAGGTACTGTCGCCTCGACAGACGAACCCATCGGACGTACCCAACCCAACCCACCCATCCATGACAGGTCGTGTATACCGTCTCCACTCAACGCTTGAACTGCCACTCGAAGATGTCACATCGTATTTCGAAAGCGATCCGGAACTGCCCCCGGAAATCGCCGACGTTGACATCACCCGACGAAATAACACCCTCATTATCAAAGCGGTCTCAACCGACAACAACCTCAGCAAGTACACCCCAACTGCCCAGCTGAAAGCAAGCGTCACCGAGACTCGGGTGTACGAAGAGGAGCCGCCGCGTGCGGGCGGTCCACAGTGGGTCCAGGACGAAGAAGAAGAGATCCCGTCCGAGCTTGTCGAATTCGCCTGTTTCAAAGGCGATCGCGAGACGGTCTTGCAGAATTCGGCGTTGCAGTATCCGATGTTCCTCGTGCTCCGCGAGATCGCACTGCAAACCGAGAAAGGCAACCTGACTGCGATTACCGAAGAGGACGGCGATCTTGTCGCCACTCGAATTGTTGAGGGCGAAGAACGACCCGCAACGGTCGAAGTTGTCGAGAGCCCACGACAAAGCGGTGCTGAGGGGAACGGCGTCAACTGGCGGGACAACAAGTTCATCAGCTAAACACTTTACACGCTGGCTCACCAGGGTCGACCGGCTTGACCGATCGCAGGATTCGGAGACCCCTATTGGCAGGTAGTATACCACAACTGTTACACACGCTCACAAAGAGTACCCACGGGCGCGAATTCAAGCGGAATCTTCACCACGACGGTAGACTCAATTTACTCGTTTTTCATCTGAGCTTGATTGTTCTGACAGCTATTAGCATTGCTACAACCAGACATTATATTGTATAATTAAAGCAATCCTCTATGGCGAGACTCATACAATCGCCGGCAGATTGAGTAACTACAGAGCGTCGAAAATTGCTGTGAAATCTGCTCTACAACCGGACGGAGTGCGCATAGAGCCGGGTAGAAACGAGTTATTCTCTGATTTAACAACAATGTAGTCTCGACATAGAGCCACATCCACCCTACTCGGGATGAGCATCGGCGTCAAATAGTATTGAATATAATGCGCAATATTTTAATATCTACCGCCCAAACAAAATCGTGTATGGCGACCCCAACCAGTACAAGAGGACTGTTCGACTACGACTGGAACTACTCAACGCGAGTACCGACGTTGTTCGCCGTGTTTACGGCGGTCGCAGTTTTTGGATGGACAGTAACCGTCATTTTGACAGCAGTGCATTTCTTCGCGATCCCGGCAATACCGGCTGATGCACCAGTGGCAGGTAGTATCCGAGTTATTACGAGTCCGTGGGCCTACGTCTTTGGCATCCCGCTTGCGACGCTTGGATCGGCGTACTACCTCACTACAATCGGGCTATCGCTGTGGTGGTTCGATACCCGACACCCCCTTATTATCAAGATCCTCACGCCCATTACCGCGACGGGTGTCGGAGCCTCGGCGTACTTCGTCTGGCTCCAACTCGTCCCAATCGGTGAAATCTGTCCGTTCTGTATGATGTCCGCCTCAGCGACGGTGATCCTCTTTGGACTTGAGCTCGTAATCCTGTCCAAAAGTAACACACCATCGCTCGCAAACATGGTCGGTGATTTCAAGAACCTGCTCGCTGAGACGAACCTCGCGGTCGTCCTGTTTCCCGTGCTCGCAGGCGTGCTGACGGTTCTTGGATTGTACCTTGTGACCGTCTTGCCGCTGCCTGATCCAGTCCCTTTCGCGTGACCGTCGCTTGAGACGATCGAATTGGCGGTCATATCGGGTCTCATCCGGCCCGAATAAACGACCTTATTTTCAGACCAACTCTTGAAGAGCGTGCTCTGTGAGAATCAACTAGAACGTCGCGATGTCACCTTCAATCGTCTGGCGGGTGACCTCGGTCACGTTGGCGAGTTCTCGGTCGACGATCGCCCGAATGTCAGCTTCGACGTCTGAGATTGCGATCTCGCTTGTGGTGACAACCTGCGCGTCGGCGACGTGCGGTTGATCGATCGGCCGGCCGATCTGGCTGAGAAGCCGTACCTGCAGATCGCGGATACCGTCGACCTCCGCGACGACGCTCTCAGCAATCTCTGTTGAGAGGAGGTTGTAGATCTTGCCGATGTGGTTCACGGGGTTCTTTCCGGATGTCGCTTCCATACTCATCGGGCGGTTCGGGGTGATGAGTCCGTTGGCTCGGTTGCCCCGACCGACTGATCCATCGTCGCCCTGTTCTGCGCTCGTGCCTGTGACCGTGAGATAGATAGATCCCTCATCGTAGTCGTCGGCAGTGTTGACTGCCACGGCGATCTCTCGATCGGTGTACTCCCGTGCCAGTTCGGTGACGTATGATTTGACCGAGGAGACGGCCTCGTCGTAGTCGTCGAGATCGTCGATGTAGCGGTCGATCATCGCGGCAGCGACTGTAATATCGATCACGTCGCCTTCGCGTTTGCCCATGATCTTCACATCTGGCCCGAGTTCGGGGTGTGCCTCGGCATACGTTGTGTTAAGATTCTGTTCGGCGTTGTAGACGATCTGTTCGGTTTCAGTCAACGGGGCGTGGCCCACGCCGAATGAGGTATCGTTGGCCATCGGAACCTCGACAGTCTCTTCGCCGAAAACGTCTTGGAGGTCACCGGATCCTTCGCCGAGTTTCACGTCAACGATCACGTCACGACCGAATTCAAGTTCAGGAATCTGCTCGGCGAGGTACTCTCTGGCCGCACTCAGTGCCGTCGCGCTGACGGGGAGTTGTTCGCCCTCGTACTCTTTTGTTGCCCTCCCAACAATCAGGATGTAGATTGGTTCGATAACTTCCCCGCCGCCGAAGGTCGGGGCAGCGCGGCCGGCGACGAGTTGGGTCTCGTCGGTGTTGTAGTGGAGTACTTTTCCGACACGATCGAGGTATAGCTGTGAGAGGGCTCGTGAGACGTGCTCAGCGATTCCGTCGCAAATTGAATCAGGGTGGCCGATCCCCTTTCGTTCGACGATTTCGACGTCCTGGTCCTCGACCGCACGGCGATCGAGTTCGCTAACCTGAATGTTCCGCTCCATTACCAGTCCGTTCGATCTGGGAGGTGCTATAACTTGCGGAAACCTTCGAGCAGCAATTCATAACCCACAAACATTATTTGGCAATATTTTCAGCTATGAGGACGACCGTCACGGCTTTATTTGTCTTTCGAGGTAAGAAGTAACCCGAGATACGAGGTTCTGATTTGGTCGTCGGGATCGAGGCCGAGTTCGGCGAGTAGGTCGATCGCACCGTCTCTGACTGTCGAAATCGATTCCTCGTCGGCCGCAGCTTCGATCTCGAGGAATTCTCCGAGACCCGAGACAGCATCGAGTGTAATGGTGTACCCCTCCAGCGCGTAGAACTCTCGGTGCTTTTCGACGGTTGCAGCGGGAGAGAAGCCCAGTCCAGCCAGCGCCCGATCGAGTTCCGCTCCGTCTGCGACGCCGGTTTCGTGTTCGATTCGAGTCTTTGATTCCGCTTCGACGAGAGGGCCTTTGTACGTGAGTTTTTCGACTGTCTCAGATTGTGTCGACTCGCGTCTAATTCGCAACGCTTCGTCAGTCTCTGCGAACTCGCGGTGCGGTGCGTCGTAGTATGTGTCTGTCTGTGTTCGTTGACCGGTTGGTTCGGCACCGAGGGCTGTGAGTCGATCGCGAATCCGATCGTGGTCGACACGGAATTTGAGTTCGACCTCGTACATCTCTGTACAATATCGTCGTTGGAGGGAATGATAAATCGTCGCGCTTTCGTCGTCAGAGTGGGTATGGTTGGCACGATTTGCGGTTCGAACCGTGCGCCTTAAGGGCCGAACAAGTGATGTATCGGGTATGAGCGATGAACAGGAGGCAGAAGCGGCCGAGGCAGCCGCAGACGCCGATGACGTTGACGCGGAAGAGGAGACACCCGAGGAATCTGCAGGACTCCAGAACGGCGATTTTATCAAGCTGGCATACACGGTCCGAACCGTCGAAGACGGAACCGTCGTGGACACTACTGACAAGGAGATCGCCGAGGAGGAAGGCATCGACGACGACAACTACGACTTCTCTCCACGGACGATCATTATCGGCGAAGGCCACATCTTCCAGGCCGTTGACGAGGCGCTCGTTGGTGCCTCAGTCGGCGAGAGTGGAACCGTCGAAATCCCCGCGGTCGAAGCGTTCGGCGAGTACGATCCAGACCAGGTCCGCACTGTCAGTGCAGACAAGATTGGTGAGGACGATCGCTACCCCGGCGCACAGGTGACCATTGACGGCGAGCAAGGCCACATCGAGACGATCATCGGCGGGCGTGCTCGTGTGAACTTTAATCACCCACTCGCTGGAGAGGATCTCGAGTACGATTACGAGATTGTCGACGTTGTGGACGACCGTGAAGCGCAGGCAAGCGGTCTGCTCGGTATGTACCTCCAGTCCGCACCGAACGTGTGGATTCAAACCGACGAGGTCGAAGAGGAGACGATCGTCGAACCCGACGAGGACGACGCAGACGACGACGCAGATGCCGCAGATGACGAGGACGACGAGGATGTCGAACCGGAGACGGAAATCGAGATCGTCGAAAAGGAAACGCTCTACATCGAGGCGACTCCGCAACTGACGATGAATCAGCAGTGGATGTTCTCGAAACAACAAATCGCCCAAGACGTGATGAGCAAGCTCGATCTCGATCGCGTAATCGTTCAGGAGACGATCGAAGGTCCCGGCGGCATGGGCGGCATGATGGGTGGTCTTGGCGGCCTCGGCGGTGCCGGCGGCGAAGACATTGAGGCTGCACTCGACGATGTCGATCTCGACACAGACGAGCTGGCCCAAGAACTCACCGAAGAGTAACCTACCTCACCCACAATCGACGCTGCTGACGAGTATAAATGGACCTTGCTGAAGCCAAACAAGACGCGATCGTCGCTGCGGCGGCCGGCGGAAGCACAATCGCGCTCGTCGTTGTGCTGCGGATGGGTCTGGGGGCCGACCTCCCCGCACTCGTTGAGCTTTCGCCGCTTTTTGTGTACTTTGCGTACCTCTTCGGCCGGAACGCCATTCCCGGAGAACTGTTTGAGCGGGCAACACCGTGGGCGGCGATCGCTGTCGCGGTCGCCATCGCTGTGATTGTTTGGACGGCTGTTTGATAGCCTACGCGATATCTCGACTCGTATCGATTTGGACGCTTTCTGTGAGCTTCAGCTTGATCGTTTCCTCGAGTGCGCTGGCACCTCTGAACTTCGGAACCGCGAGTTTGTTTACTATTTCGCTTCCCCGGATTTCCGTCCGGAGATCGAAGATAATATCACTCATGTACTCAGTCACGTCACGGGTCGCTTCGGTGTGTCGACCGCTCAACGCATGGAGGACCGCGACACTATCGGTGTTTTGTAAGTGGGTTCCAAGCTGATTCAAGAAGCGTCGGTAGCGGGCCGGATCGGTAGCTTCGAGCGGATCAAGGGGATCAATAACGAGCGTGGATTCTTCAGGGAGGGTACTTATAAGTTGAATAGCTTGATCCAGCGGTGCGTCGCCGTCAATCTCAGCTATTTTCGGGTCGTTTGGAGGGATTGCGGCTCGGTTAATCGAATCCCGAACCGCATCTTCTGATCGCAATGTTGTCAGGTATAGCGTCGGGCGCGCCCGAATAAGCTCGTAGAGGAACAGCTCGGATTGACTCGCCGGCGTTGCGGACAACACGAGCGTGCTACCGCTTGGAATTCCACCTCCAAGTTGGCGATCGAGGGTGGAGATGCCGGTCGAAAGCCGTTTCATACTCGATGTGTTAGCCGTGATCTGAGTTAAATATTACCACACAACAGCCTGACGGGTTTTATTGCGAAATCAGTCGTGACAACAGCCGCCAGCCTCTCCGCCGAAATCAACAGCTAATGGCTCCGAGATTGCCCGGTTGACGTCTTCGAGGACGTTTTGGAGTGCTGCTTGCGCGTCGAGGTACTCTTCCATAACTGCAAGCGAATGGAGTTCATTTTGGGCGTTTTGAACTTTTCGTAGCATCTCTCGATCGGCGCTTCCGGATTGTTTTGCCATCATGAACTCCTGTCGGAGCTGTTCAAACGCTGAGATTCGCTCCTGGGCCTCGGGATCGTTTTCGACTGCTCTGCTTGCAGCTTCGTAGCGCTCGTACACGTCGCTCGTAGCGATGTGTTCGCCAAGTTCTCGACCGAGATCTTCCAGCGTCACCGATTGTGCGCTCATATCAGATCGTTCGTACTGCGGCGGTTTATGCGTGCCGAACCCGCCGCAACGTTTGAGCGTGTGCGTGCGGTACCATACCGTATGCGAGCCGTTCCCGATCAGTGCTTTGCCGACGCGTTCGGACAGCTAGACCGATCGGACAGGCTTGCACTCCTCGAAGTGCTGTGGACCGAACGCGGCTGGACGGTCGATCGGGATAGAAACCTGCTCGTTGCAAGACGAGGCGAAGAATCCAAACGGATTCGAGTCGGTTCGGCACCCAGTATCGACGACGATATTCTCGTGACAATCGATCGCAGCCGGGTTCACCTCGACGAGCACACCGACGTAGCCGTGTGGGGTCCATCGAAGGTTCGTGATCTACTCTTGTACGGTATCGATCGCGAGGTAGCTGAGAAGGTGTACGAGGCTATTTTCGAGCGATCGTTGTATTACGAGGAATCGACACTGGAGCCGTCGCCCAGGCTGTTGGATCGGGTGCCCGTTTTTAAAACTATGGCCGTCGTCATCCTGTTGCTCGCAGCGGTCGCTGCGGCGGCGGGCGTGCCGCTGAGTATCTCGGATTCGACACCCGAGTTCGATCGTAATACCGAATTTGATGGCAGCGATCGGTTCGGAAACGGCACCAACGACTCACAAACGAACACAGCAGAGCGCGAAGAAACCCAATCAGCCTATCCTCCAGGGATTAATGACGAAGGCATCGATGACATTGATGCCGTCCGCGAGGCACACCTCAACGCCGTTATGGGTTCATCTTACACGTTTGCGATCAGAGAATCCGGACCACGGAACCACACCACCTATCCCGGGGCGGTGACCCACCGTCTCGATGGGACGATAAATAACCGGACGAGCTACGAGATGCGACAGCGTCTGGAATATCCACCAGGGGAAGACCGAGCGAATCGGACGCTGAATCTGTATGCGAACGGTGAAAATCGGTACGGCCAGTGGACCTATGATAACCAGACGACGTTTGAAAACAGCACATTTCGTGGTACTGACGACACTGAGGCGGTTACCAGAATGATGGCCAATGCGATTGTACGATACCTCGATACGAACGAAACACGCGTCGAAAGGGACGATGTGTTCGGCCGTCAGGCATTTGTCGTCCGAGCGACAGGCGATCCGAGCAAAATCGATGAAGAAGTCCAGAACTATCAAGCACTTGCAGTGATCCGCCCCGACGGTACAGTCGATCTGTTACAAGTGTTGTACACTCCTGTCGGAACGAACGAAACAGCTCGTTACGATATGCAGCTATTCGCGTGGAGCGGTACAATCGACGAGCCGCAGTGGTACGAGACTGCACGGCAGACTAACGAGACCACGACGACCGTTGAATCGCTGACGAGCCGACGCGGACTCGGCGAAGACAACTACATTTCTCCGACGAGAACTGCATCAACGTATAATTGGACGAATCTGGATCGATCGTCGACAGCCCATCGGTTCTTTTAGGATACCGCGCGGTGGAGTTTCCGATATGTCTCTGCTTTGGTTGACTGTGCTTGCGCTCGCCTCTACTGCAGTTATCTGGAAAGCCAGTGAGCTCCTCGAATCTGCAAGCCAACGGCTGGCACTATATTATGGGTTGCCCGCAGTCGTTCAGGGCGCAGTGATTGTTGCGGTCGGATCCAGCTTTCCAGAGCTTTCGAGCGTCGTCTTGTCGGTCCTTCGGCACAACACGTTTGATCTTGGTGTCGGCGCAATCGTCGGCTCAGCAATTTTTAATATCCTCATTATTCCAGGCGTGAGCGCGCTCCGAAGCAGTCCGCTTGAAGTAAACCGTGACATCGTCTACAAAGAAGGCCAGTTTTACATGCTCGCGATCGCCATTTTGCTTTTGACGTTTTCGTTTGGCGTGATCTACAACACCGAAACGAGTAGCTTGACCGCTGAGCTCAGCCGTCCACTCGTGTTGATTCCGATTGGGATGTACGGCCTTTATTTGTTTATTCAGTACCAGGATGTCTCCGACTACGAGCCGCCGGTCGATCCGCCAAAAGAATCTGTCGGCCGAGAGTGGCTGAAGCTCGGCCTATCGCTTGCGCTTATTGTCATAGCAGTGGAGGGCTTGGTTGTCGCTGCGCTTGGGTTCGGTGAGGCGCTGAACACGCCAGATTTCCTGTGGGGGCTGACAATCGTCGCCGCCGGCACAAGCCTGCCTGACGCGTTCGTGAGCATTCGCGCGGCTGATAAGGGCAGGGGAGAGGTCAGCGTCGCGAACGTGCTTGGAAGCAACACGTTCGATCTGCTCGTGGTCATCCCCATTGGCGTGCTGTTGGTCGGCTCGACGACGGTCAACTACGCGCTTGCAGTGCCAATGATGGGCGTCCTGACGTTCGCAACGGTGATTCTCTTTACTGCGATGCGTACCGAGTTACAGATCACTCGGCTCGAGGGCATCGTCCTCCTCTGTGGGTACGGGATATTCGTTCTGTGGCTTGGCGTCGAAACACTTGGACTGATCGACACACTTCCGGGCGTGTGATCGCGTTGAGTACGCGGCGATAGCGGTGAGTCAATGCTGAATTGTTGTTGTCACAAAGTCAACGAGGTCCGACAGCTCTGCAGGACCGACCCCGTGGCCGGCATCGTAGACGCCAACGGTCACATCTGCGCCGATCGACCGAAGCCGATCGGCTGCGGCCTCCGTGCGTGTATGTGGAATAATTCGATCGGCGCGTCCTGCAGCGATAAAGACTGGTTTGTCGTCGACGCTATCGGGATCGAGATCCGCGTGTGAGTCTGCAAGATAGCCGTGGAGTGCTGCCACCCACGCAATTCGATCGGGAGATTCGAGTAACAACGCGAGACTCATGATCGATCCCTGGCTGAAGCCCAGTAGTCCGAGTCGATCGGGATCGAGATCGTACGCTTCGACCGCAGCGTCAATGCTCCCGGTGACCAGATCGAGACTTCGTCGGAACCCTTCCGCATCCGGTTGGCTTTCGTGGAGACCGCCGCCTGAGAGGTCGAGATCGTACCATGTGTAACCGCCCTGGAGCCGATCAGGCGCGCGAAAGCTGATAACGTGGAGTTCGTCGGGTAGTTCGTCGGCGATCGGGAGCAGATCCTGTTCGTTCGCGCCGCGACCGTGCAGGACGAACACTGCTGGGGCGGGTCCGTCACTTTGGATCTCGGCTTCGAGATGGACGTGTTCGAGCAGTATCTCGGTCATATACGATCCTACGATATCGCGGATCTTGAACCCGGGAGTAACATCAATGTCACCGAAGATCAGACGTCGCTACGATCGACCAGATGTTCATCACCGACTTCGCCGAAGTAGCCACACTGCGTCGACGGTGGCAGCCGCAACGAGCCCGATCGCGAACAGTGCGGCGGCGGGATCCCCAGTACTGAAATCGAACGGCCGCGCGTACTGTAGGGTTGTGATAATCGCGAACGCGTGGTAGCCGATTCGAACGGGAGCGAGACGATGGGTGTTCTCAAGCACGGTTGGCAGTGCAGCGACAGCGATCGCTCCAACACAGACCCCAACGATCGCTGCGAGGCCTGATGCGTTCACCCCGCCGATAACGGACGCCACCGCAATGGCGACGACTGCGCCACCGTACGCAGCGATGAGGAATGTCGAACAAAGGTACACGCCACGGGTGAGGATGCTGCAATACCCACCCACCGATCCCAAGGCTCTCCCAGAAAGCGATGGCCACTCGCCAATCGCTTCGAGGTGACCGCCCCGGGCGAACCCAATACCCAGGATGGTCGCCACGAGCGCACCCCATACCGCTGCTGTTGCTTCGAGATCGATCGTTGGGGTCTGAAACACGAGCCACTGCGCCGGAAACGTCAACAGCAGCACCCCACCGAGGCCGTAATAGATCGTATCGGTCAGGACTCGATCCCAGCCGGTTAGCTCCTCGCGCTCGCGGCCGACGCGATCGTCATCGAACACTGCCGGGCCATCCCGTTGCATCCGTTTCCAATACCATGGCGGAGAGGCATATATGTACCGCCAGAACGTGCTGAAAATCTCTCGGAAACACCGCGCTTAACCGTCCCGGTACGCAATACATGCCAATGAGTCAGGATGGGACATCGTCCCCGAACACCGAGGGAGACCTCCGAAACACCGGAATGTCGTTGAAGCACGATCGAGAGTGGGATTACGAACTCGATCGGATCGTCGAAGAGATTGAAGAACGCGACGCTACCAAGGTAGGGTTGCAGTTTCCAGAGGGACTAAAGCGCCGTGGTCCAGCGGTCGCCGACGATCTTCGCGAACTCGCGCCGGATGTGACGTTCATGCTCTCTGGGCAGCCATGTTACGGCGCGTGTGACCTCGACACCTATCTCATGCGGCGGACAGACGTCTTCGTCCACTTCGGCCATTCGCCGATGAAAGAGTCCGATCGCATCATCTACGTCCCGCTGTTTTCGAACGTCGATCCGTATCCGATCATGAAAGAGTCACTCAAAGAGCTGGCCGATCCAGAAGACGATCCCAACGTGGGACTCGTGACGACTGCCCAGCACATGAATCTCTTCGGCGACATGGTCGAGTGGCTCGAAGAACGCGACTACGTCGTTCACACTCGCCGAGGCGACGATCGACTTACCTACGAGGGACAGGTCCTCGGCTGCAACTACGCCTCCGCAGACATCGATGCCGAGCAGGTGTTATACGTCGGCGGCGGGAAGTTCCACCCGCTCGGGCTTGCGATGGAACACCCTGACAAGACCGTCGTGATCGCCGATCCGGTGAACAACGTCGTCACGCTTGCCGATCCCGAGAAGTTCCTGAAACAGCGCTACGGCGCAGTTCACCGTGCCATGGACGCCGAGAAATGGGGAGTGATTTTCTGCACGAAGATCGGTCAGGGTCGCTGGGAGACCGCCCAGGAGATTGTCGAGAACAACGACAACGCCTATCTGATCACTATGGACGAGGTGACCCCCGATCGCCTCCGGAACTTCAACATGGACGCGTTCGTCAACACCGGCTGTCCGCGGATCACGACCGACGACGGCCCAAGATTCCACAAGCCGATGTTGACCCCCGGGGAGTACGAGATCGCTGTTGGCAACAAACCATTAGATTCGTTGGAGTTTGATACGTTCCACGGTACCTGGTAGGTTCAGCGGCGGACACAATCGCCGAGTACGCTTTTATTCTCCAACTGCTGATTCGACGTAATTGACCGCCTCTGCGGCAGTCCCGACCGGTTTGATACCGTCAATTTCGTAGGTATTGATTCCAGCGGTCGGTTTCTCGAATACCCGTGTAAACCCGAGTTCGCTCAGCGTGCCGCCCGCGCCGTCGATCGCAATCGCGGCGTCTCCGTTTAACACCACAATCGGGTTCCGTGCGTGGCCAAGCCCCGTCGCGATCGGGGTAGTGACGTAGTCGTTCGCATCCGCAACCCGATCGGTCGGGAGAATTCCGATCGTCTCCCCGCCAGCGGCGACGGCACCGCGGCAGGCTGCCTCCATGACGCCGCCGAGGCCGCCGCAGACGACGGTGTGGCCTCGACTCGCGAGTTCGGAGCCGACCGCTTCGGCGGTCTTGGCGATCTCCTGATCGATCGTGCTGCCACCAATAACACTCACTCGCATGGGTCGTTCCTCACGAGACGGTGTAGCCGGCGTCTTCGATTGCCGCCGCGACGACGCTCCGATCCGGATCGCCGTCGACGACGACGGTACCGGACTCGTGGTCTGCACGGACACCTGACACCCCTGAGAGGCCGTCGATCGCTGATTCTACGGCTGATTCACATCCGCTGCAACTCATGTCCTCGACTTGCATCTCGAAACTCATCAACTGAGTGTACGCACCAATATCCTATTGGCCCTTTGATTTCGAATCAAAAGCAAAATAGCGGCATCTCCTTTGAAACAAAACCGCTGTAGGAACCGTTAGGTGGCTCCGTCTTGTAGGATCGGTATGCGCGACCTCGACAAGATCGATCGTGAGATTATCCGGCTGCTTCTGGAAAACAGCCGGCGGCCGTACAGTGAGATCGCAGCGCACGTCGACTTGTCAGCGCCTGCGGTTCGCGATCGCATCGATCGACTCTCTGAGCTGGGAGTCATCCGGGGATTTACGCTCGATTTAAACACTGAACTGCTCCGTGGCGGCGTCGGAGTCTTGATCGAACTGGCGATCGAACCGGGACACGCAACGGCGGTGGCGGACGCGCTGGCTGCGCTCGATCGCGTCGAACACCGCTTCGTCACCGCTGATTCGACCGTGTTCGTCCACGCGACGCTTGGGTCAGGAGGCGTCTCTGAACTGCTGGATTCGGCGGTCCCGGTCGATCGTGTCCGATCGATCGACGTCCACCTGTTGTCCGAGGAGTCGTGGTCACCGTCGATCACGGATGAGACGCAGCTATCGATTGACTGTGTGGAATGTGGAAACACAGTCACAAGTGAGGGTGAGACAGCGACGATCGACGGCACTGAGTACCACTTTTGTTGTGGATCGTGCCTGGCACGGTTCGAAGAGCGCTACGATCGGTTTAGTGCCGACGCATAGCCTGCTACGGTGACTACTCGCTGAATTTTGAATTCGTCGTGTCTGATCATATTTGCTTTTGATTCGAAACCACAACCGGATTCAAAAGGGAGACCGTATGTATACACAAGATGAGTAGGACTGCACAACTGGAGATATCGGGAATGTCGTGTGCGACCTGCGTTGGGAACGTCGAGGACGCGCTCGGCTCGCTTGCAGGCATAAGCGACGCCAGCGCCAACTTTGCGACAGACGAGGGAACGGTCACGTATAACCCAGAGCAGGTCTCGCTCGCTGAGATCTACGAGACAATCGAGGCTGCCGGCTATCAGCCGGAGCGTGAACGCCAGACAATCGAAGTCGGTGGCATGTCGTGTGCGAGCTGCTCTGAGGCCGTTGCAAGTGCTGTCAGCTCAGTGCCCGGCGTGATCGACGCGACGGTAAACTTCGCCGCTGACGAGGCGACCATCGAGTACAACCCTGCGGATATTGATTTCGAAGGAGTGTACGCGGCGATCGAATCGGCGGGCTACGAGCCGGTGCGCCCCGATTCCGATGAGAGCTCGGAGGGCGATCGCGAATCAGTCGCCCAGCGGGAGATGACAAAGCAGTGGCGGCTGGTAGTCGGCGGCGGCGCACTGACTGTGCCGTTCCTCTTCGTGATGGCCGATATGTTTGGGCTGCTGGCCCTGCCGGAGGCGATCGCAGGCGTCAACATCGGGTGGATCGAGTTCGCCCTTGCGACCGCACTCATGGCGACACTCGGCCGTGAGTTCATCGTAGGCGCGTATCACGCGGCAGTGAACAACGGCCAAGCGAACATGGACACGCTCGTGGCGATGGGGACGAGCGTCGGCTACCTGTACAGCGTGGCTGTCCTTCTGGATGCGATCGCCGGCAGCGGACTCTACTTCGAGGCGGTCGCGTTCATCCTGTGGTTCATCACGCTCGGCAACTACCTGGAAGCCCGCTCGAAAGCCCAGGCGAGCGACGCGCTTCGATCGCTGCTCGAACTCGAAGCCGAGGAGGCGACGATCGTCCACGAAGACGGCTCCGAGTCGGTCGTGCCCCTCGAAGATGTCCAGATTGGCGATCGTCTGAAGGTTCGTCCCGGCGAGCGAATCCCGACTGACGGTGTCGTCCGTGAGGGCGACAGCGCTGTCGACGAGTCGATGCTAACGGGCGAAAGTGTACCCGTTGAAAAAGAGCCAGGCGACGAAGTCGTCGGGTCGACGATCAACGAAAACGGCGTGCTTGTCGTCGAGGCCACGAAGGTCGGCTCTGAAACCGCGATTCAACAGATCGTCAAGCGCGTCAAGGAGGCCCAGGCCCGACAGCCGGACATCCAGCGGCTGGTCGATCGAATCAGCGCGTACTTCGTTCCGGCGGTGATCGTCAACGCGATCGCATGGGCGATCCTCTGGTCACTGTTTCCCGCGCAGTTGTCGGCGGTTGCTGAGTTGGTGCCAGTCTTTGCGATGGTCGGCGGTGGACCGGTCGCCGGCGGTGTGCCGTTGATCGAGTTCTCGATGGTTGTCCTCGCCTCGGCGATCTTGATCGCCTGTCCCTGTGCGTTGGGGCTTGCGACCCCGGCGGCAACGATGGTTGGCTCGACGATCGCTGCCACCAACGGCGTGTTGTTCAAGGGATCCGACGTACTCGAAAAGGCCCGTGAGATCGACACGATCGTCTTCGACAAGACCGGGACGCTCACCCACGGCGAGTTAGAACTCACAGACGTCGTCGCACTCGACGGAGACGTCCGTGCTGACGGTGCTGGCGCAGCCCTCACAGCGGACGACGAAGGGACTGACAGTCCACTTGATGACGAATCGTTCGTGCTCGCCGCGGCAGCGAGCGCAGAACAGAGCTCAGAACATCCGCTCGCAAAGTCGATCGTTGCGGGCGCACGGGAGAGAGACCTCGAACTGGACGAGGCTGAGTCCTTCGAGAACGTCCCCGGACACGGAATCCGTGCGACGACGGGGTTCGGTGAGACGCTCGTCGGCAACCGCAAGCTCATGCGCGACAACGGAATCGATCCCACTCCAGCGGTCGACGCGCTCGAGCGGCTAGAATCCGAGGGCAAGACGGCGATGCTCGTGGCCGTCGGCGGTACGCTCGTTGGAGTTGTCGCTTCGGCGGACAGCGTCCGCGAGAGTGCGAAACAGACGGTTGCTGCACTTCGCGATCGCGGCCAATCTGTCTACATGTTGACCGGCGACAACGAACGGACAGCACGGGCAGTCGCCAAATCGGTCGGCATTGACCCAGCAAACGTTCGTGCAGAGGTGCTTCCGGAAGACAAAGCCGACGTGATCGACGAGATTCAATCCGGCGGTGGTCGCGTCATGATGGTCGGCGACGGGGTCAATGACGCACCGGCGCTCACGACCGCACAGGTCGGCGTCGCGATCGGTTCGGGAACCGATGTGGCGATCGAATCAGCGGACGTGACGCTAATGCGGGACGATCCTGCTGATGTGTTGAAAGTGATCCGGATTTCGGAGGCGACGATCGCGAAGGTGCGTCAGAACCTCTTCTGGGCGCTGGCGTACAATGCGACGCTCATCCCAGTCGCCTCGCTCGGGCTGCTCAATCCCGCGCTTGCGGGACTGGCGATGGCCGCCTCGAGCGTCTCGGTGATGTCGAACAGCCTCGCGTTCCGGCGGTGGGATCCGCATACGGACTACCACCCGATCGTGCTCCGGCCGTTCCGCAAATAACGAATAGGCGGCTCTGGTGAAATCCTCAGCCGGTGATATGTTCTCAGCGTTCTGCTGAATACAGAGCGCGTATCTCGCACGGAACCCGCTTATCTAGCGACCTGAAGCGGTCAATCGAGTACGTCGGAAAGTTCTTGCTACACCTAAGCATTATATCATGCCATCCGATGAACGCTTCACCAGTTGCCGACGAACGTCCGAACAACAGTCCCAAATGGCTCGTCATTTTCTTTTCGCTTACATTCGTGTTCTCGTGGGCGTTGTGGCTCCCGAAGGTCGTCGTGGCCTCGGGTACCGAGACGGGCATTGCGGTGATAGACGACCTGGTCGTCGGGATCTCCGTGTTACCGGAAGTCGGAGCGTTCGGCCCCACCGTGTCTGCACTGCTCCTCGTATATATCCACGGTGGGCGGGACGGTGTGGTCCGTCTCCTCAAGCGTGCTATCGACCTGTCGTTTTCCCGAAGGTGGCTTTTTCCGGCGGTAGTGCTGTTCCCAGTGCTCGCAATCGGCGCACTTGGTGTTGCCGTCGTCTGGGGAGTTGAACCGACACTTCCGTGGGCGGGGGAGGCGTATGTGCTCCCGATCGCGTTCGTCTACATTCTGTTTCTTGGCGGGCCGCTTCAAGAGGAATTGGGGTGGCGCGGGTACGCACTCGAACCGCTGATCGAACGGTTTGGCGCCTTCGCGGGGAGTCTCGGGCTGGGGCTCGTCTGGGGCGTCTGGCATTTGCCGTGGTTCTACATGCCGTCGATGACGATGTACTATCAACGCCCCCTCGTGGGGTTCATGATCACGATTACGCTCCTGTCTGTCGTTATGACGTGGGTCTTTCAGAACACTGGCGGGAGTCTCGCCCCGATGATTTTGCTCCACGCTTCGTTCAATTGGTCGCTGTGGGCGTTTCCCGCGATTGAATCCGACGCTGGTGGACAGGCGTTCATCGGGATGCTGCTTGCGTTGGTGCTGCTTATCGTTTTTCGCCATGGGAGAACTGATTTTTCCTCGCTCAGATCACCGACCCGAACTGCAACATCACACCAGTAGCATACGACGATGATTTGCATCATACGCTGGTGGTGGTTCAATTTGTTCTTAGCCGTCGTTGATGAGCTCTGCTTCTGTATCTCGCACGTGGATCCTATCAGTTCTTAAGGACTTCAACAGAGCCGAATAGGCATAAATTGCGACGATTTCTGCCGCGTCGGGTTCACTCCTGAACCCACCGATTCAACAGCGCTGGCCGCCCCTGTTGGGGAATGCCAGTCGCAACAGTAGGAGAGACAGCGACCGCATCATAGACGATTACGCGCGAGTCGATCGTTCGGGACAGTCTCGGTTTTCTACCAAACGTTTTTATCCTGCCTCATCCTCAATTGAGGTGTCATGCCGAAAGGGAAGGTAGCCTTCTTTAACGACACTGGCGGTTACGGATTCATCGAAAGCGACGACGTCGACGAGGACGTGTTCTTCCACATGGAAGATGTCGGTGGTCCGGATCTCGAAGAAGGCCAAGAGGTCGAATTCGACGTGGTCCAAGCAGAAAAAGGCCCACGAGCGAAAGACCTCGAACGACTGTAACTGCGCGAGCAGTTACCCGGTACGGATTTCGAACCGCGGTTTCAGTTTTGCTGTGACCGTCTTCGGGTGTGAGCGATAGCCTTGCTCACAACCGATTTTTTCGATCGAGTAGTGACAACGACCAACTGCGATCCAAGCCCCCCGTTGGAGCAGTTTACGACCAACTGCGATTCAAGCGACGTGTCGGAGCAGTTCACGATCGGCACAGACGAACCACTGTCCACAGATCATTTATGCTAATTGATCACATACAGACAATAGATGTCTCAACAGATTCAACAGGAACTCGATGTCGACCAGTTTACGCTTGGGCTGGTCGGGCCCGATCAAGAGTGGGCGGGCACCGTCGCTGACGGCGGGACCGTTCGAACGCACACCCCGGCTGGCTGCTGGGGACCGATGATTACACCATCGTTTCGCGGCGGGCATGAGGTCACCCGACCGATCCGTGTTGAAAACGCCGAGGTCGGCGATGCACTCGTCGTCCGGATCAAAGACGTATCAGTGACGAGCATCGCCACTAGCACTGGCAGTATGGCCGAACGCGATGAGGCCTTTGGCGACGATCCGTTCATCGACCATCGCTGTCCGGAATGTGGCACAGAGTGGCCCGACACGGTCGTTGAGGGTACTGGTGAGGATTCAATTCGATGCGCCGAGTGTGGAGCCAACGCCTCCTCGTTTGGCTTCGAGTACGGCTACACAGTCGTCTTTGACGAGGATCGAACTGTTGGGCTAACTGTCGGCGCAGAGGGTGCCAATCAGCTCGCCGAGAACGCTGACGAGAACATGGCACTCCCAGAAAACTCCCGTCAGCATCCGATTTTGCTGTACAAACCAGACGAGATCCCGGGGACGATCGGCCATCTCGCGCCGTTCATTGGCAACATCGGGACGACACCAGCGGTTGAGTTTCCGGATTCACACAACGCTGGTGACTTCGGGCAATTCCTCATCGGTGCAGACCACGACTGGGGAATCACTGACGAAAGCGAACTCGAGGCACGGACTGACGGCCACATGGATTCAAACGATGTGCGGCCGGGTGCAACGCTCATTTGTCCGGTGCGAGTCGACGGTGGTGGGCTCTACGTTGGTGACCTCCACGCGAATCAGGGAGACGGAGAACTGTCACTACACACGACTGATGTGAGTGGGACGACTGAGCTCGAAGTTGAGGTGATCAAAGACGTCGAGATGGACGGCCCACTCCTCCTGCCGAACGAGTCGGACCTTCCAGACATTGCCAAGCCGTACACCGACGACGAGCGCGAGACGGCCAACACGCTCGCTGCACAGTACGGCGTCGACACCGTCTCGGATGCGATGCCACTGCAGATCATCGGCTCAGGGGCAACGGTCAACGAGGCAACGGACAACGCCTTCGATCGAGCCGGGTCGCTATTTGACATGACTGAAGGCGAGGTTCGAGCCCGCTGTACGTTCACCGGCGGCGTTGAGATCGCTCGCCTGCCAGGTGTTGTGCAGCTCTCGATGCTCGTCCCGACGGAGATCCTCGAAGACGTGGGGCTGGCTTCGGTTGTTCGCGAGCAGTACGGACTCTGAATATTTTCGCACTGGGCACTCACTCGATCTCGTTTGTGCCGGCCTCGATCATCCGCCCTGTGCGGCAGGAATGAGTGTGATCGCTGCTGTCGGTCGGCACTCCGTTTCGGGGTCGGCACGTTCGCCGTCGACAAGCACACGAACACTTGCTCGGAGGGTTCCATCATCGTTGAACAGCTGCTGATTGGCTCGTGGATACTGCTCGACAAAGCGTTCGAGCACGCTCTGAACTGATTCCTCGTGGTCGTCAGTCGCGATCGAGACTATTTTCGATCCAGTCACGCCGCGAAGTGGCCCGTGGACTGTTAGCTCCATACACTTTTTTCGGTCGTATCCCGCATTGCTGTTGTGTTCGTCACCTGACCGGGATCTCGGTTGGAATAGCCACTGCGTCGCCGCCGAGGTCAGAGTTCGCCGCGGACCGTTAGTTGCCGCACCCAATCGGCCCGATCGCGAATCGCGTCCCACTCTTCGTCGCTTTTGTTGTCGACGTGTGAGTACATGAGCCCCATCCGGCCGGTTCCACGGAGCGTCGCTTCGTTTTCTTTCAGGAAGTCCCAGTACAGCGCGTTGAACGGACAGGCGTTCTCGCCGGTCGTCTTCGAGACCGCATAGGGACACGATTTGCAGTGATCGCTCATCCGGTTGATGTAGTTGCCCGAGGAGGCGTATGGCTTTGAGGAGAGCACGTCCGTCGCGAACGAACCCATCCCGATCACGTTCGGCGTGGTCACCCAGTGGTACGCGTCAACGAACCCAAGGTGGAACCACTCGTTCAGTTCGGCCGGATCGACTCCGTACAGCAGCGCGAAGTTCGAAAGCACCATGAGCCGCTCGATGTGGTGTGCGTAGCCGCGATCGTACACGCCACCGACTGCCTCAGAGAGACACTGCATGTCAGTCTCGCCCGTCCAGTACGCCGGTGGCAGCTCCCGCGATTGCTCTAGTTGGTTTGCCGCCGCGAGTTCTGGCATCGATCGCCGGTAGACGTGCCGCATGAACTCCCGCCAGCCGATCACCTGCCGGATGAATCCCTCGACGCTGTTGAGCGGCGCGTCCCCAGTGTGGTAGGCCGCTTCGACCCGATCGACGACTTCCATCGGTGTGAGCAGCCCGAGGTTGATCGCCGAAGACAGGAGTGAGTGCGACAGCGCCCACTCGTCGGTTACCATCGCATCCTGGTAGGGGCCGAACTCGCCAAGTCGGGTGTCGATGAACCACTCGAGCGCTTCGAGCGCCTGCTCGCGGGTCACCGGCCACGGAATGGGCTCATCAGGGTCCGGCAGCCGACCCCAGGCGTCGGGGTAGCGATCGGCAACGAACGATCGCACCTCGCGGGTGGTCTCGTCCTGCTCGAACCGCAGCACTGCTGGCGGTTCCCAGTCTTTCGGTGGCGTCTCGCGATTCTCGTCGTCGTAGTTCCACTCGCCACCGATCGGCTCGCCGTCGTCCATCAAAATGCCTGTCTCGCGGCGGACGTGTCGATACCAGTTCTCCTGGCGATACGTGCGATCGTCGGTATGTTTGCCCGCCCACGCATCGAACTCCGCGGGCGTCGTGAGAAAAAGCTCGTTTTCGACCCGTGTGAGCGTTCCACCGCGGGCTTCGACCATGGCTTCGAGGCGATCGCCAGCCCCGTGGCTCGGCGGCTCCATGATTACGAGGTCGTCGCCAGGGCTCGCCTCAAAGTACCGATCGAGCGCCGCTCCGAACGTCTCTGCGCGGAGGTACGTAACCTCGTAGTCGCTTTCCCGCAGGCGATCGCGAAACGATCGCATCGCCGCGAACACCGTCAGGAGTTTCTGGGGGTGATAGCGATGCCGATCGCCGAAGGCATGCGCTTCGATCATGAGCACGTGGTCGGCGTGTTCGATCGGACCGCAGTTCGTTGAGAGTTGGTCGCCGAGAACCCACACCGTCATAGAGTTTCTTAGGAGTGACACGCACTAAACACCGCTGTTGATGTAGATTGCACCGCTCGTGTGGCTTGCTGGTGGGATCGGGTTTTTGTCGTCTGCCAGTGAGGACCATCCATGGAGTACACGACGCTTGGCTCGACCGGCATGGAGGTTTCGAAGATCTGTCTTGGTTGTATGAGTTTTGGCTCGAGTGACTGGCGCGAGTGGGTGTTAGATGAAAAAGAGGGGCTCGAACTCGTCGATCGGGCGATCGAACTCGGGATCAACTTCTTCGATACCGCCAACATGTACTCCGAGGGCGAATCCGAACGCGTCCTCGGGAAGGCGCTTGAGGGCCGCCGCGAGGAAGCAGTCGTCGCGAGTAAGGTCTACTTCCAGATGGACGAAAACGATCCGAACTCCGGGGGGCTCTCTCGGAAGGCGATCGAACAGGAACTGGACGCAAGCCTCGATCGGCTAGGCATGGACACGCTTAATCTGCTACAGATTCACCGCTACGACTACGATACGCCGCCGGAGACGACACTTCGGGCACTTGACGATGCGGTTCGTCACGGCAAGGCGAGATACATTGGGGCATCGTCGATGTGGGCCCACCAGTTCGCGGATATGCTGCACACGAGCGATCGCCTCGGACTCGATCGGTTCGTCACGATGCAGAACCACTACAACCTCGTCTACCGCGAGGAGGAACGCGAGATGCTCCCGCTGTGTGCCGCCGAGGACATCGGCGTGATCCCGTGGTCGCCGCTGGCGCGTGGATACCTCACGCGGCCAGATGCGGAGATCGACGCGACAACGCGCGGAGAGACTGAAGAGCACATGTACCGCCATCCCTACCGCGAGGGCGGCGGCGCGGAGATCAACGCCCGCGTTGCCGAACTTGCCGAAGAAAAGGGCGTAAAGATGGCCCAGATCGCACTCGCGTGGGTGCTCTCGAAGGATGTCGTCACCGCGCCGATCGTCGGGACCACGTCGATCGAGCATCTTGAGGATGCCGTGGAGGCGCTTGATATCGACCTCCGATCGAGCGACATCGAGTATCTCGAAGAACCCTACGAACCGGTACGAGTCTCCGGACACGACTGACCACACAGGGGGTTTTGCTTCGGGTTATAAACTCCAAAGCTAAGGCCGACAGACTCGACCGAGTCGCGTGTCACAAAACACCTGAGTGGCTACAACAATCTTCTATCCCACGCCACGGGAGTAATTTCTTCTAATAACAATCTATATTCTATTTTTCTAAAGTAACGTTATTTGATTACTACAATCAGTTTGTCAGCACACAACTTATGTATGCATATTCCAATGCATACGTGATGAGTTCGGAAGACCACCTCAAACAGACAGATACCGAAGCTCGCTTCGAGTTCAAGAAAGAACAGAAGTCCGCGTTCCAGGCCGAAAAAGGCCTCACCGAAGAG
>NZ_SRSG01000017.1 GCF_005543295.1 Halalkalirubrum salinum | reverse complement strand
ACGGGCACCGAGGATGGCGACGAGAGCGATACGGGCACCGAGGATGGCGACGAGAGCGATACGGGCACCGAGGATGGCGACGAGAGCGACACGGGTACCGAAGATGGCGACAGAGAAGATGCAGGCACTGAACAAGGCGATGAAGGTGGCACCGACGAAAGCATTGACAGCGAAGCGTGAGATGACGATCGCCCGCAGCTGATAGAACTCATAGAACGTGAGCACCGAAGACCACTCGTCATCACGGAATACTTCGTCTTCCGTATGACCCCGAGGCACTCGGCCTGTCTTTCCTGTAGAGACGCCAAATAGTCTTCTGAGACGCCCATAAGAAAATTTATAAAGGCGCTTTTGTAACGCGACTGATGGGGACACTGCGGCAACTACCGCATTCCGTGACACACTCAACCCACACCCAACACTAACACCACGGCCGTCCCCTTTTTGTAGACCGATCGCCTAGCGACACGCTCGATCAATACGGCGACCTATGGCTTGGTGGCGTTGTGAACGTGCGCGAGTAGCTGATCGTGAACAGCTTGCTCCGCAGCCCCGACGAATATATCCTCAGTTTCTGTCGTATGTACGCCGCTCTCACGCGCAAGAAGGCTACCAGCGTAGTGCTCGTACACATCCGGTCGGTAGCAGACAATCCCCTCAATCGATCCGCCGGACACCAGCCCCCAGTCGAGACACGGTGCCCATGTCTGGAGGACCCGCTTACACGCCGGTTCGATTGCGTCCTTGATTCCACGGACGATCGGCGCTACCGCCGGATCGCGAACAGCATCGAGCCCAACGACGAACGAAACGGTCCCGTGCGCTAAGGGAAGGTCTGACTGTGCCGTCAGTGGCTCGCCATTGAGCGTCGCGCCCTCTCCTCGACGGGCCACGTACATCACGTCAGTGAGCGGCGCGTAGATCGCGGCGACGATCGGTTCGCCCTCCGCCAACAGCGCGACAGCGGTCGCGACCATCGGAATTCCGCTCGCGAAGTTGTTCGTTCCGTCAAGCGGATCGATAACCCACTGGTAGGTGCTGTCACCGCGCTTTCCAGACTCCTCGGCGTGGATTGCGTGGTTTGGAAACCGATCGGTAATACTGTTGAGAACACGGGATTCAGCCTCCCGATCGGTCCGGGTCTTGACGTCGGTCCCGTTGAACTCACCGTCGACAGCGCGAGATCGAAAGACAGAGCGGACATAGTCGCCACCGGCACGGGCTGCGGATTCGGCCACAGCGACAAACTCGTCGATCGACGATGCAGTCGGTGCTCGATCGGACATGTCCGATCGCTGTGGCGGTTCGCAATTCAAGCTATCGACTGCAGATTGACGCCCACAGATTGTCAGTCTCATCCGTGAGTCAAAAGGTATAAATCCAATTCCTCACCATCGTACACGTGTGACTCACGCTGCGATCGACACGGCCGGACATCTCTCGAAAGCAGCGTCTGTAGATTTTCTCAAAAAACGCGCGTAACGATCGCTCGGTGCGGGCGTGGCGACCCCGTTCCGGGTGAGCACCCGACTCCCACAGCGATGCGATTATCGACGCATTGTGTGCATCGATCGCGACGCACCGATACGCAATCAACAAACGCTGCTGTCGGGACGATCGCTCCCGACATGCGACCCACGACCAACACGAATCCACAGCCATGACAAACATCGACTTCAACGGGGTTTTTCCGGCGATGGTGACCCCCTTCACCGACGACAACAGAATCGACATCGAATCACTCCAGACGGACGCTCGACGGCTCGAAGCCGCTGGCGTTGACGGTCTGGTCCCGGTCGGCTCGACCGGCGAATCCGCGACCCTGACCCACGACGAACACGTCGAGGTCATCGAGGCCGTCGCCGCCGCCGTCGAAGACGTCCCGGTCATCGCGGGCACCGGCTCGAACAACACTGCAGAGGCGCTGGAGCTCTCCGAACGCGCCGAGGCCGCCGGCGCTGACGCGCTGCTTCTCATCTCGCCGTACTACAACAAGCCCGAACCGCAGGGGATGTACGATCACTTCGCGGCAGTTGCGGACGCGGTCGACCTGCCACAGATCGTCTACAACGTGCCCTCACGGACCGGCCAGAACATCCAGCCGGACACTGCCGTCGCGCTGGCTGAGCATGAAAACATTCGTGCGTACAAGGCTGCTTCGGGCGATCTCAACCAGATCTCTGAAGTGGTCGAACGCACCCGTGACGCTGACTTTTCGATCCTTTCAGGCGACGATGGGCTCACGCTGCCGGTTCTGTCGATCGGCGGCACGGGAACGATCTCGGTCGTCGGAAACCTCGAACCCGAGCGGACGTGTGCGATGGTTGGTGCAGCACTGGACGGCGACTACGCGTTCGCGCGGGCGATTCACCACGAGCTAGGACCGCTCATTCGCCAGTTGTTCGTCGAGACGAATCCGATCCCCGTCAAGGCCGCAATGGCGATGCGCGGGCACACGCCGCCGCACATCCGATCACCGCTGTCGGAGCTCTCCGAGGAGCATCGCGATCGGCTCCAGGAACTGCTCGACGAGCTGGATGGCGACCACGAGGTAGCGCCCGCGGAGGCGACCGGATAATGGCCGTAGAGATCGCCGTCACCGGCGCGAACGGCAGAATGGGCCGGGAGGTACTCGGTATTGCGGTGGACCGCCAAGCTGTCGAGGTGGCTTTCGCGGTCAACCGAAGTCCAGTCGACGAGCCGATCGCCGGTGTCGAGATCGAATCGGCCGATCGCTTTGAGGACCTGCTGGCCGCACGATCGCCCGACGCAGTCGTCGACTTTACCGGTCCCGCCTCGTCCACGGCGTACGCCGCCCACTGTGCGGACCACAGCGTCGCGTTTGTCACGGGAACGACCGGCTTCGACGAGGCCGACCAGACGGCCCTAGCGGATGCGAGCGAGCAAACGGCGCTGTTGCACGCGACGAACTTCTCGCGGGGCATCGCCGCGCTTCGACGTGCGGTCACACAAGCAGTCGAGGCGCTGCCCGGCTACGACATCGAGGTGACAGAGACGCACCACAACGGCAAGCGCGACGCGCCAAGTGGGACCGCCAACACGCTCATCGACGACATCGAAGGCGTTCGGACTGATATCGACGATCGGGTCCACGGCAGAGTCGGTGAGGCCCCCCGGTCATCCGGCGAGATTGGCGTCCACGCACGACGTGCCGGCGATATTGCGGGCGAACACGAGGTGCTTCTCGCCGGCAACAACGAGACGGTGTCGCTGTGCCACCGCGCGGGCGATCGATCGATCTTCGCGATCGGCGCGATCGACGCTGCGGAGTGGCTGGCCGAGCAACCGCCCGGACGCTACGACTTTTTTGACGTAATCGACGATACTTAACCGACGAAGACGCAGGTATCACCAATGACGATTCAATCCGAAATCACAACGCTGTGGGACCGATACCAGAACGGACTGACCGCTGCGGAGGCGAGCGACGAGGAGTACGCAACGCTCGAGGCGTTTCTCGAGGCCCTCGAAGCTGGCGAGGTCCGAGCCGCCGAAAAAACCGGCGACGACGTAACGAGCTGGGAGGCAAACGAGTGGGTCAAACGAGGAATCCTCCTGAACTTCGGGCTCAGAGAGACGCTACCGCGCCGCTACGGCGACGTGACCTACTACGACGTGTTACCGCTTCGAGACACCGAGGACCTTGGCGATCGTGGCACCCGAAATACGCCCGATGGGACGACGATCCGTCGTGGTGCCTACCTTGGCTCGGACTGCATCATGATGAGTCCATCCTTCGTTAACGCGGGCGCCTATGTCGGGGACGGAACGCTTGTCGATTCCTGTGATACCGTCGGCTCGTGTGCACAGATCGGCGAAAACGTCAAACTCGGCGCGAACACCCTCATTGGCGGCGTGCTCGAACCTGTCGAGGACGCGCCCGTTGTGCTCGAAGACAACGTCTCGCTTGGGGCGGGCTGTCGGGTCACCTCGGGCTTTCGGATCGGCGAGAACTCGATCGTCGGCGAGAACACGCTCCTCACCCCTCGGATCCCGGTGTACGATCTCGTCGAGGAGACGGTCATCTTCGGGCACCTGCCGGCCAACAGACGAGCGTTCACCCGCTACGTCGAGTCGTCTGTAAGCGATCACGAGCTGTTTGAAGGCGGCGCGTACAAACCTGCAGTCGTCGCCACCGACGTCGCCGAGGAGACCCTCGAAGCGACGCGGCGCGAGGAGGCGCTCCGGGAATGACAACTGACGAGGGTGCATCGTCCGACGATCGCCACGACTCCGAAGACGACGAGGCTGTATCCAGTGAGAGCCCCTCGGTCCGGCGCCTCGCTGATTGGGACGAAGAACTCCTTCGATCGCTGCTCGAAACGTACGGGTCGCCGCTGTACGTCACAGACCTCGATCGTGTTACGGCGAACTGTGCCCGACTTTCTGCGGCGTTTCCGGACGCCGACGTTCGGTACGCGGTGAAAGCACACACTGGACGGGCGGTGCTCGAAACGGTTCGTGCGGCGGGTTTTGACGCCGAGTGTGCCTCCGCGGGCGAGGTCATGCGTGCGATCGCCGCCGGGTTTCCTGGCGAGCGGATCCACTACACCGCAGTTAACCCGCCAGCCGCAGATCTCGATTACGTCACCGATCTGTGGGTCGATCGCCCAGAACTCACGATCACTGTCGGTGCGGAAGACACGCTTGAGCGCCTCGCCGCGCGCGGCTTTGACGGCAGCGTCTGTCTGCGGGTCAACCCAGGCGTCGGTGCGGGCCACCACGAGAAGGTCCGAACGGGTGCGGCCGCGAAGTTCGGCGTCCCGATCGAGCGTGCGGAATCACTCATTCATGACGCTGCCGAGCACTTCGACGTCGTTGGGATTCACGCACACGCGGGATCGGGTATCTCGGGTGAGGACCTCTCGAATCACCGCGCGCTGGTCGAACGAATGGGCGATCTCGCTCGAGACGTGCTTTCGGCGGGGATCGACCTCGAATACGTCGACATCGGCGGTGGCTTCGGCGTTCCCTACAGAGAGAATGAACCGCCACTGGAACTCGATGCGGTTGCGGAAACGACGCGTGCGGCGATCGGAGCACTCGAAACTACGGCGGGAGATCCCGTTGAGCTCGCCATCGAACCTGGGCGATACGTCGTCGCCGACGCAGGCGTCCTGTTGACACGCGTGAACACGGTCAAGGCTGCTCGTGACACGCTCGTGGCAGGCACCGACGCCGGAATGACCACACTGCTCCGTCCGGCGATGTACGACGCCTACCACCCCATTTCGAATCTCTCGCGTGACGGTCCTGAGACACCAGTCACCGTTGCTGGGCCAATCTGTGAGACTGCAGATGTCTTCTGTGAGGATCGTCTTTTAGCTCGCCCCGAGCGTGGGGATATCCTCGCCATCGGGATCGCCGGCGCGTACGGATACGAGATGGCGAGCACGTACAATTCTCGGCCGCGGCCGCCAGAGGTCGCCGGAAAAGCCGGCGAATATCGCCTCGTTAGGCGGGCCGAAGAGCTTTCAGCACTGTCCGCATTGGAAACTGATAGCAAGGGTCGATCGACACAGTCACTCACGGGCAGCGTCCGATCGGCCAACCTACCAGAGGAATGATGAGAGTATCACACGCGATCTGTTCGGAACCATGAGCACCTACCAGCATACCGTCTCGTTCGAGAAGTACCACGGCACCGGCAACGATTTTATTATCGTCGATGCGACCGAATCAGTGCCTGACCGGAGCGCATTTGCAAGGAGATACTGCGATCGCGAGACGGGAGTGACCGCCAAGGGGACCGAACGGACAGGCGCGGATGGGGTGTTATTTTTGGATCTCAGCGATCGGTTCTCACCGCCGCGGGTGATTATGACGCTCGTGCAACCCGATGGGTCTGTTGCGGCAATGTGTGGAAACGGCGCGCGCTGTGCGGCCGCGTGGGCGGCTGAGCGAACCGGCGCAACCGAGATTATGATCGATACCCAGGCGGGGACTCGTCACGCACAGATCGGCGAGGAGACGATCACGATCGAAATGGGTGCGCCGGCGTTCGATCCTCGTCGTGTGCCGTTGTCGGCGTCGTTCGACGACCCGCTCATCGACACGCCGATTGAGGGGCAAGCCGTCACTGCGGTTAATACGGGTGTACCGCACACGGTTGGGTTCGTTTCGGACGTTGACGAGATCGATCTTGAAGCGATCGCACCGCCGATCAGACACGCCGATGCATTCCCCAAGGGAGCGAACGTGACGTTTGCCTCCCCGGTCGACGCGAGCGACCACACTGCCGGCTACCGGCAGCGGACGTTCGAGCGCGGTGTCGAGGGCGAGACCCAATCGTGTGGAACCGGCGCGGTCGCGGTAGTCGCCGCTGCGAAGCGAACCGGACGCCTCGAAGCCGACGTGCCTGTCGACGTGAGCCCGCCGGGCGGGACGCTCACGATCACCGTTCCCGATCGCAGCCCTGCGACGCTAACCGGCCCTGTTGCGCTTGATTTCACCGGGGAGTTGGCGGTTGTGGCACCGGAGGTGGCGTAGCCACCGTGGCTGCGGCGGCCTCTGGGTTCGATCCGGTCGAGTTTCTCGAACAGGCGGTACAAATTGACTCGACGGCAGATGTTACCACGATGCGATCGTTCCTGCTGGAGACGATCGAACGCCACGGAGTCGCCGCCACAGTCGATTCGGCGGGCAACACGATCGCGACCAAGCGGAGCGATCGTCCCGACGACGGGCCCCATCTCGTTTTGAACACCCATATTGACACTGTTCGTCCACACGTGCCCTACGAACGCGACGACCGCATTATTCGCGGTCGGGGATCGTGTGACGCGAAAGGACCGTTGGCCGCGTTGCTCACGGCGTTTTTTTCGGTCGATCCTGATCGCGGCCGTGTGACACTTGCGGTGTCACCGGATGAAGAGACGCTGTCGACCGGTGCGGCCGCGTTGACTGGCAAGCTCGACCACCAGGACGTTGACCCCATCGACGGCGACTGCTACATCGTTGGCGAGCCAACTGGTCTCGATGTGTGCACGGCCGCCAAAGGTCGGTTTCAGGGCCAACTGATGCTCTCTGGTGTGAGCGCACACGCTGCGGAGCCCAAGAGTGGGGTGAACGCGATCGCTGCGTTGGAGGCTGCCCTCGCGGCGATTCGATCGTTCGACGAGGGGCGATCGCCACACCCACAACTCGGATCCGCAACGTTGACCCCCACAGTCGTCGACGGCGGCGAGTCGACGAATCAGGTGCCTGCACAGTGTACGCTCACGCTCGATCGCCGCTCGATCCCTCCGGAGACCCAAGAGGAGTTCCGTGCTGCGATCGAATCTGCGGTTCGTGAGGCCGTCCCGTCGGCAGTCGGTGTTTCGTTCGACTTGACCGACCGCCCCTCGCCGTTTCTCGGACCGTTTAGCACTGATCCGGGCCACCAACTGGTCAGAACGCTGGCCGACGCAACTGCCGAACAGACCGACTGCGCGGCCGGCGACGTGCGTCCGTTCACCGCCGCAACTGAGGCGTCATACTTTGCGCCCGCGCCAACGGTGGTGTTTGGTCCCGGTGTCCTCGCCGACAAGTCTGGCGCCGTCGCACACAGCGATCGAGAGTACGTTCCGGTAGCTGCGGTCAAAACGGCCGCAACGGCTCTCTCGACGGCTGTTGACCGATTCATATCATAGCTGCGAGCAGTTGCGGACACAATTTACAAATTCTGTTGAGTGAGAGTTATCGCGGTGATTTATGTAAGATGCCGTTTCATCTGTGAGTACATGCTCACGGACGTGCGTGACTCGGTCGACCTCACTCTCGACAGGAGCGCTCCTTCGGGTGCCTGTTTGTTTGCCCCTACCGTCGACGACTGCGAGAATCTCCCAGCAGCAGCCCCGACCGTGCTCGCAGAATCGATCGCCGCTTGGTGGGATGTACCGCTGTATGCTGCGGTCGATCCCGAGTCTGTCTCAGCTGTATCCGAACGCTCCGCAAACCGCCGCGTGGATGTTCAATCTGTCCCAGAATACGACCAGCGTCTGGATCTGTTGGTTGACCGCGTTGACGCCGCTGTGGTTGTCACCGATCGGGAACGCCGGAGTGGGCTGCTCGACGACCTTCGATCGACTACGGCAGCGAAGCTCGCCCGAAACGGTGACGCGGACGTGTTGACGATCGATCACGACGGTCAATTCGACACGGTCGCGTCGATTCTCGTCCCAATTACTGACGGCCCAAACTCGCCGTTGGCGGTCGAAGCAGCGATCGCGTTGGCTGAAGTCTCCGGTGCGGCGGTTGATCTCTTCCACGTCCAAACGCCGGACAGTGATGTCGACGGACAGCGGCTCCTCGCAAACGTGCGGGCCGCAATTGGTGAGTCCGCGGCTATCGAGATCGATACGTGGCTGTTTGAGGCACCGACGGCGGCGGATGCGATTGTCGAACAGTCCGGGTACTACGATGTGACCGTCATTGGTGCCCCACAGTCAGGGCCACTCATGCGGTTTGTGTTCGGTTCGACAACAACAGACGTCACAGACCACGCGGTCTCTCCGGTCATTGTTGCCCACGCACGGGCCGATCGGTAGCCGTGGTGTCGCTTCTTTGTGTTCCATCACTCAGTGACGACGCTGATCACCCGCCGAGGAAGAAGTCCAACACGTTGTGTTTTGACTGGCCGCGGTACAGCTCCGAGTAGCCACACTCAACACAGGAGACAACAGTGAACTGTCTGTTTTGGATATCAAATAGTTTGGTGAGGCCGCTACCGCTCGTCGCGATCTCGTCGAAATCGGCTTCCGTACAGCCACACTTCGGACAGCCGCGTTCATCTTTGTGGCCCAAATTAAGCGTTTCAGTCGTCTTCGCTGTCGCGTCGTCAGTTTTTGCTTGTGTTGTCGATCCATCGTCTTCGGTCTCTTCGAAGACCGAGTAGTCGTCGGAGGGCATCGATCGACACTGCTCGTGGAAAACCCAAAAACGTTGCTCTCAATTTCGTCCTCGGTGCTTCCCCCCATCCCAGCTGGCATGCTGGCACTTTGATCGTGGCGGGGATTACTTGTTGATCCGACCGACGAGTTCTGCGGCGATCCCGGTGTATCCAGTCGGCGTGAGTGCCAAGAGTTCCTCGCGGACCGGTTCAGAGACATCGAGGTCGGCAAACAGCTCGTGGAAGTCCTCGATCGTAACTTCTTGGCCGCGGGTCAGTGCCTTGACGCGCTCGTAGGCCTCGGTATCGCCCTCGCGGCGGAGAATCGTCTGGACGGCTTCGCCGATAATCTCGGGTGTCGCCTCCAACTCCTCGCGCATGACCATCTCGTTTGGAACAACCTTCGAGAGTCCGGCTTCGGTCTTTCGATAGCCGATTAGACAGTGAGCAAACGCCGCGCCGATGTTGCGCTTAACCGTCGAATCCGAGAGGTCTCGTTGGAGCCGTGAGGTCGTCACGTAGTCTCGGAGAAACGTCAAATCGCTCGTGGCCTTCGAGAGGTTCCCCTCGCTGTTTTCGAAGTCGATCGGATTCACTTTGTGGGGCATCGTTGACGAGCCCGTCTCGCCGGCGGCGCTCTCTTGACCGAGATAGCGATCGGAGATGTACAGCCACATGTCGCGATTGAGGTCGAGGAGGACGTTGTTGATCGCCGCCAGCGCGTCAAAGACTGCCGCAAGGTCGTCACAGGGGTTGACCTGTGTCGAAAGCGGGGTGTGCTGTAGCCCGAGGTCGGTGACGAACGACTCCGCGAATGCCTGCCAGTCGATATCTGGGTAGGCTGCGACATGTGCTGCGTACGTGCCTGAAGCGCCGGCGAGTTTGCCGCTCAGTTCCTCGCGGGCCGCCTCCGTGCGGGCGATCGTTCGTCCGAGTCGTGCAGCGTAGACGGCCATCTCCTTGCCGAACGTCGTCGGCGTTGCAGGCTGTCCGTGGGTCCGCGCAAGCATCGCCACGTCGCGGTTCTCCTGGGCGAGGTCAACGAGCGAGTCGCGGACGTCTCTGGCCGCCGGCAGTACTACAGACTCCAGTGCCCCCGAGACAAGCAGGCGGTGGGCGAGGTTGTTCACGTCCTCACTGGTCAGTCCAAAGTGAATCCACGGATAGAGTCGCTCGGCGTCAGTGATCGCTTTCGCATCGTCGATCCGAATTCTGAGGAAGTACTCGACGGCTTTCACGTCGTGATTTGTCGCGCTGTAGCCGTGGGAACCCTCGGTTTCGAGCTGTTTGATTACGCGTGCGTCCTCGGCGTCAAACCCGGAAACGATCGCTCTGAGCGCGTCGGCTTCCGCCTCAGAAATCGACACGGCTGTCTCGGGGTGTGCGGCCAGCGCAATCAAGTACTCGACCTCGACGCGGGTTCGAGCCCGCATCAAAGCGGATTCGCTGGTGTACGGCGACAGCGGCGCGGTCCGACCCGCGTAGCGGCCGTCGATCGGCGAGACCGCCGAAAGCGGATCCGATCTGGGCAGTGTCATACCGCAACGTCGAGACGAACTCGCAAAAAGGATATCGGTTATCAACAGTATCCGACACAATCATATGCAAAATTGTGGATACAAACCGACGATTTATCCCGAATATTCAGCATTTGAATACATACATTTGTGTACACACCTCAGGTCGACCGCAACTGTTTTTCGCTACCGCTCTGAGAGGTGACGTATGCGAAAGATCGCAGGCCTGGCGAGCAACCGCGGACGGAATCTGCTGCACATCGCTGAAACCGAACCCGGCGACGCGGTGGTCTCTGTCGTGGTGACAAATCAGGAGGGCGCGCCGATCACTGAATCCGCCAGCGAGTACGGCATCCCGACGGAAGTCGTCACCCGCGAGGACGGCGAATCGAGAGCGTCCCACGAGCAGCGGATCCTCGAGCGACTGGAGGCGTACGACTTCGATCTCGTCTGTCTGGACGGCTACATGCGTGTCTTGACGGAGACATTCATCACCGAGGCGCCAACGATCCTGAACGTTCACCCCTCACTGTTGCCGGCATTCCCCGGAATGGACGCACACGAACAGGTCCTCGACGCCGGCGTTCGGATGGGCGGCTGTACGGTCCACGTGGTTACAGAGGAAATCGACGCTGGCCCGATCGTCACCCAGGAGGCAGTCCCTGTTTACGAGGATGACGACGTCGACAGCCTGAAACAGCGGGTGCTGTACGACGCAGAGTTCAGCGCCTACCCACGAGCGGTGCGGTGGTTCGCGGAGGATCGTGTGACAGTCGATCGGGACGTGGGAACTGTCGAAGTTGACGGCGACACCGGCGGAGACTTCCCCCAGCGGCGGGTTGTCTCCGATGACTTAGCGGACTCGCTTCGCTACGGCGAGAACCCTCACCAGGAGGCTGCAGTGTACGCCGACGACGGCTGCGAAGAGGCGAATGTCGTTACCGCGACACAGCTCAACGAGGGTGCGAAGGCCCTGTCGTACAACAACTACAACGACGCAGACGGTGCGCTAAACCTGATCAAGGAGTTCGATCGCCCCGCTGCGGCGGTCATCAAACACACGAACCCCGCCGGCGCAGCCGTAGCCGACTCCCTCGCGGACGCGTACGATCGCGCGCTGCGGACCGACGCAAAGAGCGCCTTTGGCGGCATCGTCGCGCTCAACCGCGAGTGTGACGCCGCGACCGCCGAACAGATCGTCGACTCGTTCAAGGAGGTCGTCCTCGCGCCCGAATACACCGACGCCGCGTTGGATGTGCTTACTCGCAAGGAGAACCTCCGCGTGTTGGCGGTCGGTGACGTCTCAACGATTACAGAGCGGATGGCCGAAAAGCCGATCGTCGGCGGCCGCCTCGTTCAAGAGCGCAATCTCTCGACAGTCACCGCAGATAATCTCGAGTTTGTGACCGAGCGAACCCCGACGGATAAAGAGATTGAAACGATGCTGTTTGCGTGGAAAACACTCAAACACGTCAAATCGAATGGCATCCTCTTCGCGACGGGCACAGAGACCGTGAGCCTCGGGGTTGGGCAGGTCTCACGCGTTGACGCGGTCGAACTTGCGGTGAAAAAGGCCAATCGCGACGCCGACGGCAAAGACGCAGAAGGGACAGTGATGGCTTCTGACGCGTTCTTCCCCTTCCCCGACGGCGTGGAGGTTGCCGCCGAAGCCGGCGTGCGCGCCGTGATCCAACCTGGGGGATCAGTCAACGATGAGGACGTAATCGCCGCCGCTGACGACCATGACATTGCGATGGCGTTCACCGGCATGCGATCGTTCAGACACGACTGAACTCCGCTGGCAAGTGCTCTGGCTCCTCGGTGGGCTGTGTTTTTGTGACCGCGTACTGCTCGAACGGATTCGCAACTTGTAGCTACTGTTCGAACGGATTCGCAACTTGTAGCTACTGTTCGAACGGATTCGCAACTTGTAGCTACTGTTCGAACGGATTCGCGAGTGCGATCGTCTCTTCGCGATCCGGACCGACGCCAATCGCGTAGATCAGCACATCAAGCTCGTCGCTGATGTATTCGAGGTACGCCTGCGCGTTTTCAGGAATCGCGTCGTAGCCGGACTCTGAAACGTCGGTCCAATCGACCTCTGGCCACGGCTCAAATGATCGGAGCACGGGCTCACAGTCACCCCACCGCTCTGTTGTCGAGGGCATGGTTTCGATCGTCTCCCCGTTGAGTTCGTAGGCGTGGCCGACCTTGATTGCGTCCAGCCCGGCGAGCACGTCGATGTGATTCACCGCAAGGCCGGTAAACCCGTTTGCCCGCGTTGCGTGCCGCAACATGGGCATATCGAGCCAGCCGATCCGGCGCGGACGCCCGGTCACAGTACCGAACTCACCGCCCTTCTCGCGGATGTAATCGGCAAGTTCCTCGTCGGCCTTGTTACCGTCGAGCTCGGTCGGTAGCGGTCCGGTACCAACCCGCGAAAGATAGGCTTTGACGATACCGACGACCTCGCCGCGGCCAATAACAGTTGGGCCGACACCGGTGCCGGTCGCTGCGCCGCCCGCAGTCGGGTTCGAGGAGGTGACAAACGGGTAAATGCCGTGGTCGATGTCGATCGACGTTCCCTGCGCGCCTTCGAACAGCAACTCGTCGCCGCCATCGAGCCGATTACCGAGGAAATCACCGGCGTTGACAGTCATTTCCTCGTCGGCGAGCCGCTCGCCGATCGCCCGGTAGCGCTCGAACAATGCGTCGACATCGAAGGCGTCGGCATGTTCACCTTCGTCGACATCCAGACCGTAGACCGCGTCTGCAAGTGCGCGCTTTTGTGGAACGACGTATTCGAGCCGATCGCGCAGGACGTCCGAATCAAGCAGGTCGCCGACGCGAACCCCGCGGCGGCCGGCCTTGTCCTCGTATGTCGGGCCGATGCCGCGCTTTGTCGTCCCTGCAGCGAGATCCGAGCCGCTCTTTGCCTTTTCTTCGATCCCATCGAGCACGCGGTGATATGGGAGGATCACGTGCGCGCGCTCTGCGACCCGTACGTCGGGGTCGAGTCCGCGATCGCGCAGATCATCGATTTCCGAAAATAGCGTATTCGGGTTTACGACGCACCCGTTGCCAAGCACGCCGACTTTTCCTCGCACAGCTCCGCTCGGCACGAGCGACAGCTTGTATTCGGTGCCTCCTTCGACGACAGTGTGTCCGGCGTTGTCGCCGCCTTGATATCGAACGACGACGTCCGCGTCGCCACCCCACAGGTCGACGAGCGCGCCTTTGCCCTCGTCGCCAAGCTGGGAACCGACGATAGTGACGGTCATGTGCGGAGGTTCTCGAGCGCCCGATAAACACATTACGGTCGTCGACCGCATACAATACACATTTGTGTATATATGTATGTTTCAACAATAGCGGTAGTGCAATGGTATGTATTGTTCATGATTGTGCGTCGTGTTCACACAAACCCGAACTGTTAACTCCTCTCATGAAAAATGTGCGACTCACGCAGTCGATCGGCATCGTAGACAGCAACTTTTAAAACCCAAAAAGACAAGTTAACAAATGGCATGATAGACCGACTTGAAAAAGAAGTTGATATGCTGGAACGGCATCTGCAAGTGCTCCGCATGGTGATCGAGAACGAGCCGATCGGCATCGTCAAGATGTCGAACGAGACTGGATACCCACACCACAAGGTGCGATACTCCCTCCGTGTACTCGAAGAGGAGAACCTGATCGAGCCCTCGAGCCAGGGTGCGATTACGACCGAGCGCACCGCAGAGTTCGTCGATGAACTCGACGAGAAACTCGACGAAACCGTCGAGAAGCTCTCGACGATGCGGATCGACGACGCCGCAGAAATCGAAAATTAGCGTTAACTGTCGGTCGATCAGAGTTCGGGAACGCTCATGTGGAAGTCGTTCTCACGGCTCTCGACTAGACACAGATGGAACCCCAGCTTTCGTCCGATCTTGACGTAGCTTTTTGCCTTATTTCTGCTGAGTAGCCCACCGCCAGTCGCATCGCCTGCGGCCTCCAGCGCGCTGGGATCGAAAAAGCTCGATGTGACGGCGATCGCCCCGCCGAAGGAGTCGCTTCGCTCACAGAGGTCTTTGCCCGATCGGACGAGTGATTCGATCATCCCTGATCGAGCGGGCTGTCTGGAGTCGTTGAAGTTCGCGATCAACAGTGGTTCGCCCATCCGATCCCGCAACACCACGTCGAAGGTGGCCATGAGCGGTTCGTCTCCTTCTCCCTCCGCCGGTTGGAGTTCAACCTCGCCGTCGAACTCCGCACGATCGATGTGCGGGATACTATCGTATAGCCCACTAAGACCGGTGTGATTGCCTGTTTCGATAATTTCGAACAACAACTCCTCGACGGCCCACCGGGTGAAGCGGTACTGGATTGTTTCGGTCAGGAACTCCTCGTAAGGTTCACCTTCGACGGTGCAGCCATCAGTCTCGAAGGTGGTATGTTTCTCCAGTCGGAGGTTCTCTCGTAAGTCTGTTTGATTCCCGTCGCCGTCGTGGATGTCTTCGAGCGTCGTTTTACCTTTGCTCGAATAGCGTACAAAGAGGTTCGTACCAGCGATCGCCTCTGTCGCCGAAATCGATCGCCCAAACTGGTTGCTCGTCGCCGGTTGATCGGATTCGTGCCGATCGATCTCTGCGTTGAGTCGTTCAATCTCTGATTCGAGGCGTTCGACCTTCGATTCGAGCCGATCGACTTCTTTTTCGGCTTCATCGCGCTCCTCACGGGCACTGTCACGTTCGGCCTCGAGGCGTTCGGCCTTCTCTTGGAGCTGTTTGTAGAGCTTTTTTGCCCGGGCGAGTTTTGCTTCGGCCCCGTCTCGCTCGGAATGGCGCGCTGACCGACGCTGCCGCGAACGATCTGACTTGGCTGATTGCGGTGGCTGGTTCGGTTGTTTCACCGTTCGGACGCTGTTTGCACCTCCCTGTTGGGGAGATGCTTTCGCACCCGATGCACCGTTTGAGTCGGGGCGAGATTTTGCCGGATCGAGCGACGGGATCGATCGTGTCTCGCGCCATTGGGCCTCTCCACGAAATGCGCTCGAGTGGTCAGCGCTTACCGTTGAACCCTCAGAAGAGCCAGATTCTCGCTCGGAAGCCCCGGGATGGGTATCGTCTGCCAGCGGATCGTCTGATTCACCGGGCTCTGGAGATGATTCAGCTGTTCTCGGAGCGTCGCTCGCGACAGTCGTTGTCGATTGATCGACCGGCACTTCTGAATCGGTTGTTGTCGACTCATTCGGCTTTGCCGTTGTCTCTTTGGCTGCTGTGTTTGAAACTGATTCGATAGCTGCGGCGGTGTCAGCCTCTGGTTCCGTGTCACTATCCGCGTCACTACCCGCAACAATTGCTCCTTCGCTGGAGTCTGCGTCGGCTGTATCGGCTGCCTCGGTGGTGTCGTCTGTGTTGTCTGGCTCACTCGTCTCTGTGGGGTTGCTCGCGGCTTCTATTTCACTCCCAGTGTCGCTATCATCTCCGCTTGATGGGCCAACTGAGGTATCGGAATCTGCGCTCGGAATCTCTGTCACCGCAATATCGACACTTCTGACAGTATAGATACCGACCTCATCGGTGAGTAGATCGAATGCTTCCTCGTCGGTGTGGAGCTTTCGGCTGTTGCCAACGAACGCGACGCTCATCGCCTTGCCGCCGTAGTAGACCACGTAGTAATCGCCTGACAGGACGTTTTCAGAGAGTTCGAGATAGCCCGTGAACCCACCAGATGAGAGCGTTTCGTTGACTGTCTCAACTGGGGTTTCTTCAGTATAGTATTTTCCGCGCTCTTCGCCTCCCTTTGCACGCATTATACACAAAAGCGGCAAGACCGCCTCAGAGGCCTCATACACTGTGCCCGACGCTTCCGAGAAGGTGTCGAGGTCTCCGTCGACGATTCCAACGAGCTTGCCGTTGGACAAAAATGCCCAGGCGGTCCCGTCGCTGATCGCGCCTGAAAATCGACGATCGGCAAGATCCGTGAGCTCGTCGTGCCCGCCGTCGAAGGGAGCCGAGTCCCACTCGGTGATTATTTCGATTATCTCGCGATCCATTTGGCGTAACCTCCCGTCAGCCGAGGGAAATACTTTCCGGACCGTCAGACGTTGATTACAGCCAAAAGAATCCGAAGCAATCTCTGGCCCACGTTCGCATTGTCGAGCAGAAAATACACAACTTCAGTTGTGGGTGGCGCTTAAACTGCCAAGAGGGCGTAGACAAGGAGGAATCCAAAATACAGGGCGACGAGCCCGCCGAGCGCAACAATCCGAAACCGACTGAGTTCCTTTTCTTCCTCGGCGTACGCCTCGCGAAACGCCTCCTGTTCGCGATCGGTGCTCTCGTGGTAGTGATCGAGCCCAATGTGCAGCGATCGCTGCCGCTCTGTCGAAAGCGGCATCGAGCAGTACGGACAGACGATCGGCTCACTATCCGCTGGAACATCGAAAGCTGACTCCTCGACTTCGCCCGCTTCACTCCGGTTTTCGGCCGTCTGACGAGTCATGAGAGGGACTCACCCGCGAGGAACGGCGGTTCGACGATCGGCGTGGTCACGATCCAGAGGCTGATGACCGTATACGCAACCATGACGAGCGTGATCCCATATTGGCTCCTGATTGCGTCCATTCGAGCCGGGAACAGCTCGTAGGCGATCGCGTGTGCGACCCAGACCGCCAGAAAGTGTCCCACGAGCACGAATGCCAGTTCGACGCCGGTCAGCCAGCCAGGAACACTTGCGAGGACCGGCGGCTGCTGTGGCGGCGACAACGGTGCAGCCCCAACTGCGATTACTGAGGGCGCGAGACCGATGAGAACGACGAGGTTGTGTGCAATGTGATAGCCTGCTGCGATCGCCAGAAATGACGGTGCGAACCGCCGCAACAGTGCCGCCCGCGAGCGGAAGGTATCCGCGTCCGATCGAGCGCGCCCGATCGCCCACTGGAACACCGTCAAAAACGCTCCGTATCCGAGGAGATAGACACTGAAATAGACAAAAAGCGGCGGGAGGCCCGCTCCGACGAGCCACGTCGCGAGATCGCGCCAGAGCCACGTCGCGACAAAGCCGTCGAACGTCGTGACGTACAACAGCGCGATGACGAATGCCGCGTCGGCTCGGCTCTCGACAAGCCCGCCCTCCGACAGTGCTGTTCCGGGAAGCCTGATCGAGATCCCAGAGTCTGTCCGTTCGATCGGGGCAACGCGGCCGAAACAGGCAAATGCCCGCGAGATCGGGTCGGCGTTTCGAAACCACACCGATGTGCCGAACGTAACCGCACCACCCACTGTGATCGCGCCGTACACGGCGATCGCCGTCGCGAGCGCTCGTGGATCGTCGGCTAGTGGACTCACCACCTCAATCCAGATAATCGCTAATAGGCCGACGACGCTCGGCCACGATCCGAGCCGTTCGGGGTAGTTCACGTCGAGTGTTGGCAGCAATTCTGCGACTGTCCGAAACGGATTGAGTGTTGGCCATGTGTTGCCGATGAGGTACGTCGAGGCGACGTACCCACCCCACCAGACGACCCAGACAAAGAGAATGGCGAAGTTCCGGTACCCGGTTGTTGGACCGACGAAGCCGACGTAGATGGTTACCGCGAGGAGGCCAACGCCGATCGTGCGGACCGCCCACCGCGCAAGCCGGCCCGGAGCGGGAACCTCCGTTCCCCACGCGTGGATCGATCGAATAAATGCACGATCGGTCACGAAACTCGCAAGGAGGAACGACGCTCCAACGGCACCGCCGCCGGTGGTGAGAAACAGCCAGGTCGGGACTTCCACGCCGCTTGGTCCTGCGTCCCGCAAGCCCGCGGCGTGGCCGGCCGCCGGGGCAGCGAAGGCGAGGATCGCAGCCACAATCGCGACAGCCACAGCCACCGCTGCCGATCGTCTCAGTATGTGTCCACCTGATTCGGAGATAGAACTCCTGTCTTTGGCAGGATCTCCCTTGAGCCGCATTGTCGACGCTAAGGCCACGCTACCCGAGTAGCTTGCGACTTCGATCGCCGCCTCGGACGGCGCGACGGGTTGGGAGGATTTTTAGCGATCCGATCACAAGGAACGCTCATGAGTACCCAAACCGAGGATGGGCACGACGATCATGGCCACCACCACCTCCCGGCCGTCGAGGACTGGCCGAGGGGCTTTGGCGAAGCAAGCTGGTGGCCGTTCGTCACCGCGATCGGCGGCGCAGGCATCTACATCGGCATGGCGCTTTGGATCCTCCAGGACGTCGTTGGAACGCCGCTAATCGGGATCGGCGTGGCCGTCGGAGCGATTGGATTGTTCTTAGTCGGTATCTACGGCTGGCTGTACCACGCATTCATTGCAAAGTTCTGGTCCCGTGAGATCACGAGCGCTGGACCGGTGTCGTTACGCTGGGGGATGATCGCATTCCTCGGCAGTGAGCTCGCGACGTTCGGCGCGATCTTCACGTACTACTTCTACTACCGCGCGGGAACAGAGTGGGCATTGCCGGACGCGGTCCCGATCGAGTCGCTGACCGGCTCGCTCATCATCGTCAACACGCTAATTTTGATCGCCTCCTCGTTCACCCTCCACTGGGCGCACCACGCTATCCGGCACAACGATCGCAAAAGCTTCGTTCGCGGGATGGGCCTCACCGTACTGTTGGGCATCGTCTTCCTCGGCGGACAGGCCCTTGAGTACTACGAGTTCATCGGTCACTACGGCTTCACCTACGCAGAAGGCGTCTACGGTTCGGCGTTCTTCGGGTTGACTGGACTACACGGCCTCCACGTCGCTATGGGTGTCGTGATTCTCTCGATCGTCTTTGTTCGATCGTTGTACGGTCAGTACTCCGCTGAACGGCACCTCTCTGTGAGTACAGCCTCGATGTACTGGCACTTCGTCGACCTCGTATGGGTGTTCCTCGTCGCCGTGTTGTACGTCGGTGCGGCCCTGTAGGACAAACGCGGTCTCTTCTTTCTACTCCGTCGTTCGCTCGAAGAGCACGTCGTACTGATGCGCCGTATATGTCAACTCGCCGGCTTCGATCTCGTGGTGTCGGCGGTCGGCCCACCCCGCCACGCGATCGGGTGAGAGGACGCTGTCTACGCTTCGGTCGGTCTCGTTGTCGCTGCCGGTCTCGTCGATCGCGTCCCGAACTGCCCCATCGACCGTGTCGACAATGTGGTGCAAGAAGTACGCTTCGTCAGCCGTGTACGCGCCTTCGGGTTCACTCGCTGCGTTGGGGTGGACAACCCAGTCGGAACCGCCAGCAGAGACGATCGACAGCCCACAGCGTTCTGCAATATCAAACAGCTTCCGGCCGGTTGTCGATCCGCCCGCTCTGTCAGCCGCGTCCATTGTCTCATGATACCTCGCCAGCAGCGCACGTTCGAACTTCTCGTCCGCGACTGGTCGAAAACACGTCAGCCCGTCAAAGGTGACCGGTGCATACAGGACACCGGTGGGTGTGAGTGCCGAAGCGAGCCGATTGAGCCCTGCGGGGAGGTCAATCAGGTCGAGAAACGCCATCGCGATCACACAGTCGAACCCGTCGGCATCTGTGGCATGGGCGATCGCGTCCTCGCACACGTAGCGCACGGAAACGCTCGTGTCCTCGGCTTCGATCTCGATCGGTCCTTTGGGTTCAGTCTCGATCGACTCGTCTAAATCGTTTAGATCGTCTGGAGTATCGACTTCGACTCCGCCAGCCAGGCCACGGGCCCGGACTCTGGCTCGATCGATGCACTGCTCGTCGGTGTCGACGCCGACGTATTCGATCGCGCCGCTCGGGAGTACGCCCCATTCGAGCAGCCGATCGAGCATCGTGCCCACCCCTGCGCCGACTTCGAGGATTCTGAGCGGTCGATCGATCGCCGCAGCCGTCGACGCAAGCGAGTGTCGCAGGGCATCACAGGTTGGACGGTGGAGGGCGCGGTCGTCGACGGTCTGCTTTGCGGTGAGGTACCGGGTGAACGAGTACGTCTCGGGTTCGTGTCGGGTCACTCCTCGTCGATCGGTCCGAGTGGGTCGTCACCGACGTCCGTTCCCCATGCTCCGGGGTACTTTTCGACTTTCACGTCGCCGAGGACCTTGGTCTGACACGAGAGTCGCAGGCGGTAATTGGGGTGATGCGGCGGCACAAGTAGCCGTACTGCCTCCCGTTTCGACTTCTCGGAGACGTCACCGTCGACCCGGACCGCACAGGTCCCGCACGATCCCATGCCGTGACAGTTTAGCGTCTTGGCTTTTCCATTGTACACTGACAGTCCCTCGCGTTTGAGCACGTCACGGAGCACTTCGCCTTCTTCGCACTCGATCGACTTGCCTCGAAACTCCACGGTAGGCATACACAATGCTTGGGAGTGGCCTATCAAAGTACTGTCGGACAGCGATCTCAATTGGATCAGATTCCATGGTCAGATTCCGACGATTCCGACGATTCCGGTTCAACGCGCCTAAATACGCGCCGATCGATATTTGTGACATGAACCCCACACGCCGATCGGTTCTCACGGCGATCGGAACCGGTACGATCGTCGGTGTCGCGGGCTGTCTTGGCGACGATGAAATCGATACCAGCTACGACTGTTCGCTCGACGCTCCCGACACGGTGTCGTCGATGGAGGCACCGGTGCTCGGCGAGTCGGACGCGCCGGTGACGGTGCAAGTGTTCGAGGACTTTTCGTGTCCACACTGTGCGACGTTTTCGACCGGAGTGCTCCCAGACCTCGAATCCGAATACGTCGACGCGGGTGACGCACACATTGTCCACCGCGATTTCCCCATCCCCGTCAGCGACGAGTGGTCCTACGAGATTGCAAGCGCCGCTCGCAGCGTCCAAGATTCTGCCGGGGACGATGCGTTCTTCGCGTTCTCGAAGGCAATGTACGAGTCGATCGACAACTACAGCTGGCAACTGGTCGGTGACGAGGCTGATGCGCTCGATGCGGACCCATGCACGACGATCGCCGCGGGGAGCAACCGCACGTACGAGGCCGTCTCTGATGCCGATCGCGAGCGTGCGAGCAACATTGGGATCTCTAGCACGCCTAGTATTGTTGTCGAGGGATCGATTGTCAGTGGATACGACTCAGTCGAGGAGTCCTGCGGGCCGATCGCCGATGCGATCGACGCAGAACTGCCGTAGCGATTATGAGGGCTCTGTTGAAACCCTCAGAGCTTGATAGGAAGTGCGTGCGAGATACAGAGGTTAGATTCAGCACGATCGTGGTGTTCGTTTTACGTTGAAAAAGTTGGACACACGCTCACTACCCCCGCGAATTTTTGCAGAGTTAAATTACGCTGGCCGAGTTGTATAACCCCCCGTTGTTACAATGTTCGCATACGATTTGTGAACCATGGATATCCAGTTTGCTGTCTCGCGAGCGAAACCCGCTATTCGCATCTTTAGTGAAAAGAACGTAACTTTTCTCGCCGGTAGTATTGCATACAGCGCGTTCATCTCACTTGTTCCACTAGTCATGTTCTTCCTCCTTGGGGTCTCTGTGTTCGGTGCGCCCGAACTACAGCAGCAGATAATCGAGGTGGCGACCGACAGCGTCTCTCCATCGGTCGGTGGCGTTATGGAGGTGATGATCGAAGAGCAACGTGACGCCGGCCCAAGCTCGACGATCAGTGCCTCTCTCATCGGTGTTTTCACTCTTGTCTGGGGAGCGATTAAGATATTCCGTGGGCTCGATACAGCCTTCTCTGAGATCTATGAGACAACCGATCAGGGGTCGTTCCTCGGGCAGATCAAAAAGAGCCTTGTGGTACTTTTCACCCTCACGCTGGGCGTCATCACGATGGTCGGCACGACTATCGTCGTCGCATTCTTCTCGTCAGTCCCCTTCATTGGGCTCTTGGCCTCTCTGCTACTGATCGTCGGTCTCTGTGGCGTGTTTTTCCCGATGTACTACCTGTTTCCAAACATCGACGTGTCGCCACGGGAAGTGCTTTCAGGGACGATCGTCGGGGCCGTCGGTTGGGCGATCCTGCAAGTGCTTTTTCAGGTGTACGTCTCTCTGAGCGGCAGCGGCGGCGGGAGTCTCATCGCAAGTATCCTTCTGTTGGTCACCTGGCTGTACTTCAGCGCTGTCGTATTGTTGCTCGGAGCTGCGGTCAATGCTGTTGGCCATGCCGACGCAACCGTCGACGAGCGGGAGGAGTCTTCGGTATTGGATACTGAGATGACCCGCGGCGAGGCAGCAACGTATCTACGGCGGCTTCGTGAGGACCTCACCGGCCGATTCGAAGGAATGCGGCCAACAAGTAAGGGAACCGTCGTCGAACGTAACTCTCCGAGAGGCGCCATCTCAATCACTGAATGGGCCCGAGAAACCGAGGACGGAAAAACTCACGAGGTCCAGTTAGAGTGGGACGCAGACAGCAACAGCGAGGACTGAGCCACAGCGGAGGTTCACCCTATTGAGGCAAGGAATTGGTGGAAGTACGTGCTTGCTTGTATGTTCAATTCCGGTCTCTATTATTTATTCATCTCGTTAGGTATCAACTCCCCAACGACCGATTCGCGCTCTGTATTCAGCAGCGCCTGATTGAACTGGCGGGGTGCTGTCAGGAATGCCATGCGAGATACAGAGCATGTCTGCAGCACTGAATGACAACTTGCCCCAATCGAGACTCTTGCTATCCAATCTGCCACCCGATGAACCTCTCAAACCCAAAAGTAAAGCCGAGAAAGACGACAGCGAACACGAACCAACGGAACACATCGAAGGTACCAGTGAACGCAAGCCCGTTGAAAATGTACGACAACGATGCACCAACGAATGCAGCGACGTAGAGGTTCCGTCGGATGTCCATACAGGTACTTCTAACGGCAGTGTGTTAATTCTTCACTAGTGGTATACACGAATGCGTACCTTGGTTGTTGAGTACATCTCACGAATTCCTTCGGTGCTGCATACGCGCTCTATATTCAGCACGGTCCCAACAAAATATCAGCGATAGAGGATTTCAACAGAGCAATTATCAGCTAATCGCCAGTCGGTGTTGGCAGTGACCGCAGCGATCGCGGCGGAACTAGGAAGTTCCCCCGGTGAGTCGTGAAAATGTATCGCAAAATTCCGTTGTTCACCCGCTGTTGGATCTGTGGCATGTCGGTGAGATCGGCGCCGTTCATCGCCTCTCGTACCCGATCGAAGGCAGAAATCTCGCGCTGATACGACGGGAAATGCAGCGCGGCGACGTCGCCGTCGGTCGACTCGACGTGTCGACGCAACAACAGCGGTTCGCCGTTTTCATCACGATTCGCTCGCGCGGCCTTCTCGGCGTGCCCGACGAGCCCATACTCTTTTGCGTGTTCGCGGATGCGATCGAACACTTCTGGAGTGATTCCATTGCTCTCGCCGAGATTCTCGCCGACGCCTTCAACTGCCCCGCGATCTGCGAGTTCAGGACTGAACATCCGAGCGACCATCGTCTCGTAGTCGTTTTCTGGATACCACTTGTCGAGTTCCTGTCTAATCCGAGAGACGTGTTTCGTCGTCCCCCCGGCAAAGGGCCCCGCCTCGATCGCCACCGCAGACTCGCTGGCCTGATTTCCAATAAATCCAGCTTTGAATCCCATAAACAGCGGCGAGGCCTCGGGGACTGGATCGCCGTCTGGGATTCCGTCGATATCCTGGTTCGCCGCGGGAAGGCCCGGGCCGATAAATCCGGTTCGGCGATCTGCGACGGTGAACACCTCGCCGAGGCGATCGGACACCGAAATCTCGTTGAGTGCGTCGGGACGATCGCCCTCTTCGCCGAACATCGCAGCCTCGATCGCCAGCAGCGCTTCGCCCCGATCGGAGGTGAGGTGCAACAGCGCGTCTTGGGTGTCGAAGGTCGGGTCCTCGATCGATGAGAGTGTCTTGGGTTCGGGGAGGTCGACAGATTCTGGTAACGAGGTTTCGAAGCGATTGAAGTACGCCGGCGAGTAGCCGATCTCTGCGATCGCGCCCCGGTTGCTCCGCTCGTAGGCGCGCTCGATCGTCCCGAGGGCGGCCCCAACGGTTTCGCGATCGTCCTCAGTCGGCGAACCATCGCCGCGTATCGAGAGGTACAGCAGTAGATGATGTTCGGGGAGGACTACGTTGCCCGCTTCGTCGCGATCGAGTGTGTCGTTCCATTCGTGTTGGCCCGTCGGGAGTGACGAGGGATCGTCTGTACCGGTCGGGATCGGTTCCTCATCATCGAACCGCTCGAGACAAGCCGACAGCGCTGCGGTTCCGCCGACAGCGACAGCGGCTTTGAGGAAGGATCGTCGCGATCGCCCAGCGTCACGCTTTCCCATCGGTTCACCCTTCAAATAAACCGTCAAACAGCCGCGTGAACCGATCGGTCGCCCGTGCTGTCTTCGACGGAGTCACCTCGTCTAACAACGCTGCAGTCGACTGTGGATCTGCCAGCGAAAGGATCGTACGACCACGGGAATCTTTATCCCGCTCGACGATTCCGTCTTCTGCGAGCCGGGTCGTATGCCACGAGAGGGTGCTTCGAGCGATACCAACGCTGTTTGTGACCTCGGTCGATCGCATTGGCCCGTTCTCTAACAAACACGTAAGGATGTCTCGACTCGTCTCGCGGCGGTACCGCGAGAGCACGCGTCGTTCCCAGGGATCGTACGACGGCGGAAAGTAGTGGGTCCGCCCATCACGCGGTTCCGAAACGAGAATGTCCGATCTCAGCAGTCGCTTTAGGTGGTACTGTACCTGTCCAGGTGCCAATTCCAGTTCGCGGACGAGACCATTAAAATGAATACCTGGACGCTCGCGGACGTGTCGTTCGATTAGTTGTCGTGTTTCGTTCATACGTTGTCACTAATTCGTATTGTGTTCGGGAGTAGTCGTGTTCGGTTCGGCTTCATGGTTTTCTCGGCCCATCGCTGTACCCGTTCGACTCGGGAGATCTCGACGCGCGCCGTTCGGCTTGTCTGGCATAGTACACGGCTGCGATGACGACCACAGCCACGAGGGCATCGATCGCATGTTCGAGGAGGTGATGCGTTCCGTCCAGGATCATCCCCGTGAGCGATGCGAACCCGACCGCGGAGCGGGCGAACAAGAGCCCAAACGCGATCGTCAACAGCAGGTACGCGGCCGATCGCCGTCTGAGGAACGCCGCGGCGCTGATACCGAAGACGATCGCCGACAGCACCCCCGCGATCGTAATCACGGAGAGCGCAGTGCCGCCGGTGACGCTGTGAGCCGGTGCGACACCGTCCATAGGCGATTTTGGTACTACAGACAGCTAACGTATTCGGTTCGAGCCCCGCCTTCGACGACTGAACCAGAACCCGTAACCGACCGGATCAACTACCAGCTATATGCACAGACGGAGGCTTCTGGCCAGCTCAGGGGCTGTTATTGCCGCGGGGCTCGCTGGCTGCACCGACGGAATTTCGGTGCTCGGGGAAACAACGTACGGCCGCGAACCGCCGCTCGTGGAGGATCGCCCCGATGCGATCTACGTCCCAACGCACACCGAAGCGATGCAGATGACCGGGCGCGGGCAGGCCGACAACGGTCTCGCGGTGGCACTCATGTATACGTTCCCGCACCGGTTCTGGCGGGTCTTTTCGACCGATTCAGGCTACGAAGCCCGCCAGTTCGACGTCGAAGCCGAGGACGCGGTACACCTGATGGTCGGCGTCTGGGATACCGAAACCGAGACCGCATTGCCGGTTTCGGGGGTCAACGTCGCCGTCACCGGCGGCAACGATGTAAACGAACGCGAGACGGTGTACCCGATGCTCTCTCAGCAGATGGGCTTTCACTACGGCGACAACTACCACCTCGACGGCGACGGCACCTACACCGCTGAGGTAACGATCGAAGGAATCTCCGGGACCGCATACGGCGACTATGAAGGCCGCTTCGACGGCGCAACGACCGTTTCGATCGACTTCGAGTACAGTGAATCCGATCGCAACGACCTGTCCTTCGAGGAATACCCCGACCGACAGGGCGAACCGGGCGCGCTTGAGGTTATGTCGATGGGAGGAATGCCACTTGGCTTCGTCGAGGAACTCCCTGACGATCGGCTCGGAAGCGCGCTGGCGGACGATATCCAGTATCGGGCTGCGGCGATCGACGCCGATCGCTTTGGCTCAGAGCCATACCTTGCGGTCACGGCGGGAACGCGGTACAACGATCTGGCGATTCCGCTTCTTGGATTAGCGGCCTCAGTCGAGGGCGGCGATTCGATCCGACTCTCGCCGGCGATCGATCCCGAACTCGGGTTCCACTACGGCGCGTCAGTAGCCGATCTGAACGCAGACTCGGCGGTCACTGCTTCTGTGGAAACCCCGACGCAGATCGCCAGACACGAAGGCTATGAGACGGCATTCTTTGGGACCCCAACCGTCGAGTTCGAGTAGCGCACACACTTTCGGTCATCAAGTTCGAGTAGCGCACACACTTTCGGTCATCAAGTTCGAGTAGCGCACACACTTTCCGTCAGGATCTCCAACAACGAGTATGGACCGCGAGCCTCGATTCGATCGGATTCGGCTCGCGATCGTCGTCTGGACGGTGTTGGTTTCGCAGGTACTATTGTATCCCGGGCTCGATGGGCTGGTCGTTGCCCTCGGGGCACCGGGTGGTATCAGCGCTGGTATGTGGTTTCTCGTCGCGGAGTTCGGTGCCTTCGTGGCCTTCGCGGCCGTCTGGGGTGCGGCCAGCGATACGCTCGGCCGGCGGACACCGCTCGTCGTCCTCGGCGCGATCGGTGGGGCCAGTAGCTACCTGTTGTTGCCCGTTCTGGCGTCGATCGACGCGGGCTTTCAGGCGGTGTTGCTCCTGCGAGTTGTCGGCGGCACATTCACGATCGGTGCGTTCTCGCTCTCCATCACGATGCTTATGGATCTCAGTGGCGGACACGGTCGGAACATGGGCGCAGCGGGAATTGCGATCGGCCTCGGCGCGGCGATCGGCTCCGTTGTTGGCGGACAACTCGCCGCGGTAGATCCGTTCGCGCCAGTGTATGCCGGGGCAGGCGCGCTCGTTGTTGCTGGAGCGACTGCGGCGACCGTCACCGATCGGGCTCCGTTGGGCGGGCCGTCACTGACTGCCGTGTTAGGGACGCTCCGCGATCGGCCAGCGTTACAGATCCCTTACGCGTTCGGGTTTATTGATCGGCTCACGGCTGGCTTCTTTTCGCTTGTCGGCGTCTACTACTTCAGCGACGTGTTTGGGCTCGACGCAGCCGGCGTGGGGATCGCGCTCGCGTCGTTTTTCCTCCCGTTTGCGCTGCTACAATACCCCTTGGGATCGTTGTCCGATCGGATCGGCCGGTTCGTCCCGGTCGTGATCGGCTCGGTCTGTTATGGGGGCGCGATTATTGCGGTCGGGCTCGCACCGATCGTCGAGGTTGCGATCGCACTCATGATTCTCGTCGGGGTTTGCGGCGCGCTTGTCGCGCCAGCGACGATGGCACTCGTGACAGATACGGTTCCGCCAGGTGAGCGTGGGGTCGCGATGGGTGGGTTCAACGTTTTCGGAAGCCTTGGCTTCCTGGCTGGGTTTCTAATCGGTGGCTCTGTCGCCGACACGTACAGTTATCTCACGGCGTTTGTCGTTGTCGGCGCTGCCGAGATCCTGATCGCGATCGTCGCGCTTCGCGCAGTCAGGCGGTTAACCCGCACAACGGATTCATCGACAGTGACGACAGGCTAACAGCAGTTAGTGGACCTGTTCAGGCTTTAGCCGATCGGCGAACTTCGATCGTACCTTCTCGAGCTTTGGTGGGATGTGGAACGAACAGTACGCCTGATTGGGGTTCTTTTCGTAGTAGTCCTGGTGGTGTGGCTCGGCCTCGTAAAACGTCTCAAGCCGTTCGACCTCGGTAACGACGCTGTCGTCGTACGCGTCAGCGGCATCGAGTTCTTGAATGAATGCCTCAGCCTCCTCGCGCTGGCGCTCGTCGTGATAGAAGATCGCCGATCGGTACTGACTGCCAACGTCCGGCCCCTGACGATTTCGCTGGGTCGGGTCATGCACCGTGAAGAAGACTTCCAGCAAATCCGCGTAGCTGCGTCGATCGGGATCGTACTCGACCTGGACAACTTCGGCGTGGCCGGTATTGCCAGAACAGACCTGCTCGTACGTTGGATTCTCGACGTGGCCCCCGGCGTATCCGGAGATGACCGACTCCACACCGTCGATCTCTTTGAACGGGGCTTCGATGCACCAAAAGCAGCCGCCGCCGAATGTCGCAATCTCAGTTGACATACCCACATCTAGGGGTTCTACTGGTATGAACCCGACGCCTGCATAGGTGGCTCGAGTAGCTGTCGGATATCGCTACCGTCCGGCGATCGCCTCGACAATCGTCTCATCGTCAACGACGAGGTTGTACGCTCCCTCGTCATCGTTCCAGAGAACGAGGACATTTTCGAACGCCAACACGGAGCCGTACGCAGCCGCCTGCAGATCGCTGTTCAACGTCGTTTCTCGTGTGAGCACCGCGTAGTGTTCGAGCTTTTGACTCCCATCGCCGATCTTGAACAGGGCGTTTCGATCCGCAGAGCCGTCGGTGAGATCGTGGCTCAGCTTCACCGAAAGGAGGTCGATGCGATCGGTGACGTGTGATTCCATGTCGGCCATCCGTGCGTAGCGCCGTGGGTTCGATCGCACTTGGAACCGACGCTCGCCGTCAGTCCGCAGAACGCTGTAGGCGAACTGCACGTCGGTGTTGATGTACGCCTCCGGACCAGTGTCGTCGGACTCGTCGCCGCCGGCCAATTTGTCACCGTGGTCAGAGCCATCTGTCGAACCGTCGGCCAACCGCTGCTGGAACGGTGGGACCGCCAAGTCGTCACGAACGTCGAAGGACCAGCCGCGATCGCTCGGCCCCATCCCATCCCACAGTCGCAGGGTCGGCGCATAGACGGTTACGTCGCCATCCGGTGGCGCGACTGCGCGCTCGACCTCTCGAAGGCCAGTCGCGGTGTTCAGATCTGCCGGCTCGAAGGCGATGAGCGAGCCCTCGGAGGCGAGCCATGAGAGCGATCGCTCGACCGCAGCGGCCGGATCGTCGAGTTCGCTCAAGACGTTTCCAAAGAGGATGAGGTCGAAGGGTCCGTCCGTCTCGGCTCCGGACTCCTCACGATCGGCTGGCTCGATCGAGTTAGTCTTCTCGCTCAAATCAGTCGAGTCGATCGACTCGATCGACTCAGGAGAGAACGACTCAATCGTCGTCTCGTGGACCTTTGTGTGAACGTTTCGTCCGGTCTCTTCGAGCAATCGTTTCAACCCGCCGGCGGCAGCGCTGGGTTCGATCGCGTGGTACTCGATGAGCACGTCCTCCCCGACGTAGTCGGCGAGTCCCAGCGCCGGCCCGCCGGACCCCGCACCCACGTCGAGAACCCGCAGGCGTTTCGGGAGCAAGCCGCGCTCGGCGATCGTCTCAAGCACGTAGCCGATCACGGCGTAGTAATCCGGCAGGTGGTAGATCGCGTAGCCGTGGGCGGCGACCGCGTCGTACTCGACGTCGTTGCCGAAGTAGTAGTCCGCTTTGAGCCGCCGGATCGCTGCTCGCAGGCGATCGCCGCTGTCGCCGACGTGCCAGTTCGCGCCGTAGGCGTCGACGAGGAGGTCCTCGAGTGCGAACGCGTACTCTTCGGGGAACGCGGTTGGGGACCACCCCTGCGCGGGCAGTGGCTCCTCGTCGACGGGAACGAACGTCCCGTCTTCGCGTTCGCACAACCCGAGATCGAACGCCTCCTCCCGGAGTGTCTGGCGGACGACCGCCGGGTGCGGGTAGCCCTCGATGTACTCGGCGATCTCTTCTGGGTCGATCGGTCTGACTCGTCGGAGGTATTTGGCGTTCGATCGGACGGCCTCCCTGTCGATCATCGTTGCTCACCAGGTAGTGCGAGCGCTGGTTGTCCGTCAGTCATGTCTCTGTCGAGCCGCCGTGTCGGTACCTGCGTTTCGATACAGCTCGACAAACCGATCGCGATCGGCGGTTGCGATCTCGGCGGCCGCCTCTGCGACCCGATCGGCCCCCGAAAACGCCGACTGGATCTCGGCGTACACGTCCGGCGAGCCTTCAGTGACCGTGCCGACGAGTCCGCCGAGGCGCTTTGAGACGGGTGTCGAAAACTCTGCGCGGACGTTCTCTGTGGCCAGCGCGTACGACAAAATTGCCGCGTGGGCAGCCGCCTGCACGCTCTCCATCGCCCGATCGTGCTCCTCGGGTGTTGTCTCAAAGACGGTGTTGCCGGCGGCCTCGAAATCCGCGGAAACGACTTCGAGGGTTGGCCCGATCGCGTGCGACACTGCCGCGATGTTTCCTGGAACGCGCGGCGGCGCAAAAAGCGGGTGATAGCTCGCGCGTTCGAGATCGGCCGCGAACTCGTCCATTGCCTCGACCGCGGGGGTCATCACTCCAGAGATGTCAAAGATCGCGTCGGCCGCATTTGGCGCGTACGCCTCGATCGCCGACTCGACCGCCGAGATCGGCACTGCGAGACACACTGCGGCGAACCGCTCGTCGGTCTCGGGATCGACAGCGCGTGCGTCTGGGCGACTCGCGGCGGCATCAGCGGCGATCGACTGATCGAGATCCGCGAACGCGATTGGGAGTTCGACAGTATCGGCGAGCCATCGGCCCATCTCGCCGGCACCGACAACGAGCAGTTCCATACCCGTTCGTGCGGTCGATCGAGCAAAAGCCGTTCGGTGAAGAGACGCGGGCTGAAAGCATCAGTCGACGACCTCGAAGCGGACCGATTCGGTCGGGATCGTCTCGCCGTCGTGGCCAACAAGCGTCTCGAATCGTAGCGAGATCGACTCGGCGGCGACAGGCTCGTCGAATGTCACCGAAAACAGGGGATCTTCGCCCTCGAGGTTTCGGGCCTCGCCGGTCATGTCGACAGCCCGGACGCGAGCGAACGCCGACCCGGAGCCGCCTTCGACGACCTCAAAGAAGCGTTCGAGCGCACCCGCATCGACCGCGGCGATCGAGCCGCCCGCATCCACGGAGATGTGTGCAGTGTACTTTTGAACGCCCTCCGGGGCGGTGGCGATCACGGCGACTGTCTTCGCAGTTCCGTCCTCTCGACTCATATCTCAGGTAGCACGTAGCTGAAAGAGTGTCTTTCGACCGCGCGGCGCACAGGGCAGCTACAACCCCAGCCGAAGCGTGCGGTTCGCAAGCAGGATTAAAAAGCCAATAGAGAGCACGGCGGCGATCGCTCCGAACGCGACCCCCCAGCCGAACCACTCCGAGAGCGCGCCGATGACCCCGCTTCCACTTGCACCAACCGTCATGTAGACGGTTCGAACGAGCCCAAAGCCGGCGTTTCGCTCGGCGTCTGAAAGGCGGTCAATAAAGCGCGATTGGACCGGCGCACCCCAGCTCATCGCTAAGCCGACGAGCGGAATCGCCACGGCGACCTGCAACAGTCCGTCAGCGAGGACGATCCCGGCATAGCCGACGATTCCGACACTCATTGTGATCATTGCGGCAGCGTCTCGAGAGAAGCGATCGGACAGCCAGCCCGTGATCGGCTGGGTTGCGCCGTGGATCACGAAATACGCCGAGAATAACACGCTTGCCATTGGCGTCGAGAGCCCATGATGGGTCGAAAGAAAGGTCGGCAGCCACGAGGCGGTCGCCTGCCAAGAGAATGCACCCAGCACTGCCAGGATCGTCGTATAGATGATCTCCGGACGTGAGAGTAACTCGACGAGCGGACCAAGCCGAAAGCGTTCGCCGATTGGCTGCTCGGGGCGACGTGGCTCTGTCGGGCGAATCTTCCACGCAAACAGGATGAACACGGGGACCGCAACGACAGTTCCGAGGAACAACGCTTCGCGCCAGCCGTACCGCGCTGCGACGGCTGCAGCCAACACCGGTGCGAGCAGCCCAGCGGCGGGACCGCCAGCGACGTGAAAGCCGATCGCCCGGCCGATGTTGTCGTACTGCCGGGAGAGAAACGTCGTCGCGACGCTGTAGTGCAGTCCCGCCCCGGCTCCGAGGACGATCGCGAACGCAAAGAAGGCGTTGAACGTCGGTGACACCGCTAACAGCAGGCTGGACACCGCGGTGAGGCCGACTGCGGTGAGAATGACCGTGCGTTCGCCGAGACGATCGCCGAGGATGCCGCTTGGAAACTGCGAAAGCGCGTAGGCGAACCACATTGCCGAGAGCGCAAGCCCAACGAGGCCGTTCGACACCGTGAACTCGGTGCCGATCAACGAGACGACCGGGCTTATCACCAACCGAGCGACCATCGTCGCGAAGAACGCGAGTGTACAGAGGACAAGCGCTGTGTGCCGGTACCGCCAGTTCACTGTCTGCGGTTATCCGGAGAGGGTCAAACCGGTTGCGTTCCCGGTTGCCCGTGGGGGGTATCTTTGGGGACGCGTCCGTTACTGTGGCTCACTTTCGAGACGCGTTCGCTGCTGTTAGTCACTCGACAACGAACTCGACCGGATAGTCGGTGATATTCTCGTAGCCGTCTTCCGTGACAAAAACGATATCCTCGATTCTGACTCCGCCCACATCAGGATCGTAGAGGCCGGGTTCGATCGTGATGACCTGTCCGGGCTGTAGCTCCTCGCCGCGAGGATTCAACCCGGGCTTCTCATGCACGTCGAGCCCGACTCCGTGGCCGGTGCTGTGAATAAATCCGACTTCGGTGGTCGGATCGGTTCGGAACGTCGGCAGGCCGGCGTCTTCATACACTTCGCAGGCAGCAGCGTGGACGTCCGCACCCGTCGCACCCGGCTCGATCGCCGCCAGCGCAGCGTCGAGCGCTGCTTCGGTTAGCTCGTACCACTCTTTGGCGGTCTCGGTCGGCTCGCCCTTACAGAACGTCCGGGTCATGTCCGAGTGATACTTCGTGGATTTGTCGCGTGGGAAAATGTCGATAATGATCGGCTCACCGGCCTGCAATGGGCCGCTCCCGCGGTTGTGCGGATCCGCGGCGTCTGCGCCGCAGGCGACGATCGTCTCATCGAGCGCACAGCCGTGTTCGAGCAGTGCGATCTCGATCGCAGTCTTGACTCGTTCGCTCGTGAGCGGTTCGTCCTCGTGAACGAGCTGTCCGTCTTCGACGGCAGCGGCCGCAAGCAACGCCTCAGCCGCGGCCATCGCGGCCTCGTTGGCCCGCTGGGCGACGCGGACGTGATCGAGTTCTGCGTCGGTTTTGACCGATCGGATCTCTGTGATCACGTCTGAGGAATCGACGGCTACCTCGACGCCCTGTTCGCGGAGTCCGTCTGCGGCACCGACGGGGAACCGCTCAGGAACCGCGACCGAACTGACGCCGTGGTCGGCAACGAAGTCTGCGCGGACGCGATCGCGTGCTCCTGCCGTGCCGTACTCCTCGCGATACTCCTCGAGGCCGAACTCGGCTGGCCGGACGACCGTGGCCGCGTGGCTTTCGGACTTCGCTCGGCCGTACTCCAATCCAGACACGAGCAGGTGGACCGCACCGTCAGCGTAGAGGGTGACGAATGGATCGGGTGCATCAAATCCCGAGAGGTATCGCTGGGTCGAGTCGCTGCTCGCAGCGTCGACGAGGTAGCCGTCGATGTCACGATCGGATAGGTATTCGTCTAGACGCGAAAGATCGGGCTGCATATCGCAAAGTTGGTGATTGACCCTCTAATTGGTTAGCATAGCGGCGATCGATCCACGCAGAGAGTCCCAAATCCGAGAGATCGGTCCACGCAGATACTTCCCGGCTTCGGTAGTCTCATACGGATACGGAGAGACGATCGGATATGAACGCGGAAGTCACTCCATCAGTGGTCGAAGGGAGGGTTCGAGCACCGCCGTCGAAGAGCTACACCCATCGGGCGATTCTCGCAGCCGGCTACAGCGACGGCGCGACCGTCCACGGCTTTCTCGACAGCGCAGACACCCAGGCCACGATGCGGGCGGTCGAGGCCTTCGGCGGGCAGGTCGATCGCACGGACGAGGGACCGCTCTCGATCGACGGCTTCGCGGGCGAGCCTGCCGTCCCTGCGGACGTGATCGACTGTGCGAACAGCGGGACAACAACACGGCTCGTCACGGCTGCCGCGGCGCTGGCCGACGGAATCACCGTCCTCACCGGCGACGAGTCCCTGCGATCGCGCCCGCACGGGCCGCTGTTGGACGCGCTGTCGGATCTCGGCGTCCGCGCCGAGAGCACTCGGGCGAACGGCCAGGCACCGCTCGCGATCAAGGGCCCGCTCGCAGGCGGCGAGGTGTCGATCCCCGGCGACGTCTCCTCGCAATACATCTCGGCGCTTCTCATGGCAGGTGCCGTCACAGCAGACGGGATCGAGATCGAATTGACGACCGAACTCAAATCCGCGCCGTACGTCGACATCACCCTCGAAGTACTGGCGGACTTTGGTATCACCGCCGAGCCGATCGGGGCGACCGGCGCTGGTGGCGTTCGATCTGCAGGTGCGGACGGCTTTTCAGTGGCGGGCGGACAGGCCTACGAGCCGGCTGGCGGGAGCTACCACGTTCCCGGCGATTTCTCGTCGATGTCGTATCTTTTAGCCGCAGGGGCGATCGCCGCAGCGCCCGACCAGGCAGTCATCGTCGAGGGTGCGTATCCGAGCGCACAGGGTGACAGCGCGATTGTGGAAATCCTCGAACGGATGGGCGCGTCGATCTCTTGGGACCGCGAGGCAGGCGAGATTACGATCGAGCGATCTTCGTTGTCTGGAACGACTGTCGACGTGGGAAACACCCCCGATCTCTTGCCGACGATCGCGGCGCTCGGCGCGGTTGCCGACGGCGAGACGGTCATCGAAAACTGTGCGCACGTTCGTCTGAAAGAGACCGATCGCGTGGCCGCGATGGCAACCGAACTCGAACGGATGGGCGCATCGGTCACTGAAACCGAGGACTCGCTGACAATCCACGGCGGCGAAAGCGATCTCCACGGTGCGACGGTCGACGGCTATCACGACCACCGCATCATTATGTCGCTCGCGATCGCCGGACTCGTCGCAACGGGGCCCACAACTATCACTGGTGCCGAGCACGTTGACGTCTCGTTCCCTGCGTTCTTTGCAGTGCTCGAAGACCTCGGTGTGGACGTGTCGCAGTCAACGTACGCTTAACCACCTGCCCATCGAATCCGCGTGTATGATCAGTGCTGGCAGAATGGCTGCGGTCGATGCGAACGCGGCCGCGCTCGGGGTTCCCCGGAAACAGCTGATGGAATCGAGCGGCAACGCTGTCGCGACGGCAATTAAAGACCACGCTGAACCTGGATCGTGGGTCGTCCTTTGCTGTGGTCGCGGCAACAACGGCGGTGACGCGTTCGTCGCCGCGCGGTTTCTCTCGGCGTACGATGTTGAAACCGTTCTCCTCGGTCGTCCAGAACGTATCGGGACCGACATCGCCCGCGAGAACTGGGAGGCACTCGATCGCGCCGAACTCTCGACGCGAACGATCCGCGACAGTACCGCGATCGACTCACTCGCGCTTGATGATGCCGACGTCATCGTCGATGCAATACTGGGTACTGGCGTCGCGGGCGAACTACGTGAGCCGGAAGCGAGCGCCGTCAGCGCGATCAACGCCGCCGACGCGACGGTCGTCTCAGTTGACGTTCCGACCGGGCTCGATCCCGACACCGGCGAGGCCGCGGGCCGAGCGATCGACGCTGACGCCGTCGTGACCTTTCACGACATGAAGCCCGGACTCACGTCGATCGACGCCGATGTCACCGTCGCAGACATCGGCATCCCGACGGCCGCCGAAACGTTCGTCGGCCCCGGCGACATCCAGCGAGAGGCGCGCCGATCGCACAGCCACAAAGGCGATCACGGCACAGTCGCCGTCGTCGGTGGCGGTCCGTATACCGGTGCTCCAGCGTTAACCGCCCAGGCAGCGCTTCGTGCCGGGGCGGATCTCGCATATCTCGTGGTTCCGAGTGCGATCGCAGACACGATCCAGGGATTCTCCGAGAATCTGATCGTCCGCTCGTATCCGGGTGACCACCTGACACCGACTGCGCTCGAGACGGTCCGGGCGACCGCAGAGACGGCCGATGTGACGGTTATTGGTCCTGGGTTGGGCGCACGGGATACCACACTGGCGGCTGTGCGATCGTTCCTTGCGAGCTATACGGGCCAAGCAGTCGTCGACGCTGACGCACTCGCTGTCATTGCAGACCTCGACACGGATTCCGAACTCGTCTGTACGCCACACGCCGGGGAGTTCCAGAAGATGGGCGGCGACGATCCCGGCGACACCTGGCGCTCGCGCCGGGATGCGGCCGTCGATCTCGCGAGTGAACTGACCGATCGCGGCCTCGACGCCACGATCCTCCTCAAAGGTGCGTATGATATCGTCTCAGATGGCGAGACGACTCGCGTCAACCGGACGGGGAATCCGTCGATGACCGTCGGCGGAACCGGCGACGTGCTCGCTGGGGTTTCGGCGTCGATGTTCTGTCTCGAACCGGCGGTCGAGGCGGCCTCGATCGCGGCGTACGTGAACGGTCGCGCGGGCGATCTTGTTGTCGACGATCGCGGATCCGGACTGGTGGCGACGGATTTAATCGATCGGGTCCCGGACGCTTTTCGCACTGATGAGTGACGAACTTACGCACACTGACGATTCGGGGAGCGTCAACATGGTCGACGTTGGGTCGAAGCCGGACACGACTCGACGGGCGGTCGCCGCCGGCGAGATTCTCCTGTCGGCGTCGACGATCGACGCAATTCGCGAGAACGATCTCGCAAAGGGTGACGTGCTCGCAACGGCCCGGATCGGCGCGGTCCAGGCGGTTAAACACACTTGGGAGACGATTCCGATGTGCCATCAGATCCCGATCACGAACGTCGACACGGAGTTTGATGTCCACGACGACCGAATCGTCGCCACTGTCGCGGTCGAGACGACCGGTAAGACGGGCTGTGAAATGGAGGCCCTCGAAGGCGTGACGACCGGACTCAACGTCGTCTGGGATATGGTCAAAGCCGCAGAAAAAGACGCTGACGGCCAGTATCCGGGGACGGCGATCGAGTCAGTCCGAGTGCTCGAAAAAGTAAAACGATCGACCTGATGCGTCCACTAGTACAGATCGGCTCAGATGATCTCGACGTGTTCTGACTCTTCGTTCAGCGCGAGGTTGGCTGCGATCTCGGCGTTTCGCATCGCGTACTGGGCGGTCTGTTGGAGGCTCACGAGTACCTCTCTGACCTGCAGTAGCTCGTTGTTCGACAGCTCAGGGAGGTCATTGAGTAGCTCGTCTTCTTTGTCGGAGATCGCTTTGAACCGGTAGCGACACTCGACGGTCAGATCGTAGTCGCGTTCGACCACTGCCCGCACCGCCAGGGCCGTGATCTCGTCGACCTGATCGGTAAAGTCACGGATCCGTCGGATTGTCGAGTCGTCGACATCCAGGGAGTTGCCCTCCGCTTCGAGGACGATATCTGCGATGTCTTCGGCGTTGTCTGCGGTTAGTTCGAGGTTCTTCGCCACCGATCGGTACCCAATGAGCGGGAAGCTCGACTCCAATCCCACCGCTCGACAGAGGTTCGGATTCTGGTAAGCGGTGAAGATGAGCCGCAACAACAGGACAAAGATCTTGTTCGCCTGTCGTTCGCGGTTCAACGCACGCTGGGCGAGGTCGGGATTCGAGTGGGCGATCGCCTTGATTGCCTCTCCGCGCATCGTCGAACCAGTGTTTTCGAGCCGCTCGAGAAGGTTGTTGAGGGTGAAATCCTCGGGATCGACCGAGCATCGGATCGAAATGTCTTCAGGCGTTTCCTCAATTACCCCGAGACCCATGAGCTGTGTCTCTGCCTGGTAGACCGCATTGATATGTTCGCTTTCGAGCGCGCCGCTTTCTTTTCGGACGTGAATCACGCGCCGACCGAGCACGTACTGGGCGACGATCGCCCGCTCTAGGGCCCCTGCGTCGAGGTTGTCTGCCTTGATGATCGCTTCTGACTCTTCGGTGTCCGCCGACTTCGGGAGGACGGTGAGTGTTCCCTTCCCACCAAGACGGATCGAGACTTCATCGCCTTTGTTGACGCCGTGCTCGCGAGCCCACTCCGCAGGGAGCGTCATCGCGAGCGTCGACGGGCCGAGCCGCTGGACTTTCCGCGTTTCCATGCCATTTGATATCGCGGGGGTGACCTTAATCTTGTCTATATGCAAAGTATATCCCCGGTAATATCAAAGGAGAAGCCGAGATATCAAAGGGACAATAATGTAATAACCCCCGCTGCGTCTGATTGCTAGGTAATTTTCATCATCCGTTGTTCGAACCTGCCGACACGAACCTTCGTCCAACCGCGGAGTGCTTCGTCAAGTTCTGGATCGTCCGTGTCAACCCGCAGTGTCCGAAGCCCGTCGAGTTTCGATCGTGAGGCGATGATCTCGATATCACACTGTCTGATCACCGTCGGCGAGAGTTGTGGGTTGCCGCGTCCGAACACAAATCCCTGACCGCCGATTGGCGATACCACGATCACGTTCCGATCGCCCAGCGCGTCCAAAATATCCGACTCAGAAGCGTCTTTGACAATAACTTCGCCCTCCCACTCCCGTTGGGTGTCGCGTGCCGCAGGATCGTTTTTGTCTGTCAGGATCGCTCGCCACACGTCGACGCCGATCGGCGATCCGGTAAACCCGAGCGCCTCCTTGACCGCACCAACCGTCGATCCGGGGGCCAGCACGTAGGTTACACCCGGCTCGATATCATCGACGACGCCTGCGACAAGCGCCTCCACGGTGCCACCCCCAAGCTGTTTCGAGGACTGGAGGTCGTCTGCCACCGGGACCGTCGCAACCGCCCGAAGCTCGGTGTGGACCTCCCCCTGTCGGTACTCGTCTTCGTCGATATCCATGACTTCGCGTTTTTCCGTTCGATCGAACGTCGCGGCGATCGAGGCGGCATCCTCCGGAGACACCGCAAATACCGACGAGTACACTTTTACCCCGGCGGGCACGCCCAATATCGGCGTGGTACTGTCGCGATCGGCGAGCGTGGTCGAGACATCGGTCGCCGTCCCGTCGCCGCCCACGAACAGAATTAACTCGACACGCTCGTCGTCAAGCGCCTCGACGGCGGCCTTCGTATCTGCTGCGTCGGTTTCTGCGCCTGTCGGTTCATACACGATCGTCGGGTCGTAGCCCGCCTCACGCACAATCGACGCCCCCATCGGACCGCCAACAGCGTATATCTCCGCATCGGGGAGTCGCTCGTACAGTGCTGTCATCGCTCGCCGGCCGCGATCGGGTGATCGGGGTTCTGCGCCCAGCTCCCGGGCCTCCTCAACCTTCCCATCGGTTCCCTTCAGCCCGACTCGACCGCCCATGCCGGCGATCGGGTTGAGCACGACGCCAATCTTCATACTGGTAGTTTGCGTCGAGGACCAAAATGTCTGGGGGCCAGTGGCGCGTTGTGGTGCCGACTGACTCGAATGATTTTAATCAGAGCTTGTGCAACGATCGCACATGATACCGCTCGAAGCGCCGATGGGACCGCTCCCGACCGAGGCAACCGCCGCAGCGATCCTGCTCGTCGGAATCGTTAGTGTCGTCGCGTGGCTCGCCTACCTGTACCGCTGATTTCGTCACTGAATCGTCTTGTACCGCTGATTACGCTACTCGATCGTCTCACTCTTCTGTGGGTTCGTCTTCGAGCACGTCCGATCGCTCCGCCAGCCACGCGGCAGCCGCTTCGACTACTTCGGGATCTGCGCCGGTGAGTTTCACCCGGACGTGCTCGCCCGGATAGCTTCCGACGCCGACTGGAAATTGTTCGCGAAGCGCGGTAAACCGATCGAGGAGCGTACTTTCGGGCTCGTCGATGGCGACGACCGTTGAATAGGTTGGTTTTCCCTCGAAGTGACCTTCTATTCGCTCGAACATCGCTTTCATTTCCGCGGGGACACCCGGTAGGACGTAGATGTCTTCGACGATCGCTCCCGGTGCGACGCCTACATCGTTTGGGATCATCTCTGCGCCCGCGGGCAGATCTGTGGTCCCTTCGGTAAGGTCGTCGGCGCTGTAGCCGCCGTGTTCTGTGAGCCACGACAGCGCCGCCTCGTTGGGCGCTGTTGTTCGACCGATCGCTGCGGCGACGCCGTCCATCGTCACGTCGTCGTGTGTCGGTCCGACGCCACCGGTGACGATCACCGCATCGTAGTCCGCGCGGTACTCATTGACAACCCGAGAGATGTCCTCGATCCGATCGGGAACGGTCGTCACGCGCTCGACGATGACCCCGCGCTCGTCGAGGCGGGCACACAGCCACGTCGCGTTCGTGTTCGTCGTGTCACCCGAGAGCAGTTCGTCTCCCACCGTCACGATCGCCACGTGCATACGCCAAACCTGACGAGTCCTACGGGATTAAACCGATTGATTATTCAAACGCCGCAGTGTGAGACCCGCATATGAACGAGAACGCTATCTGGGGTGCGGTTGGCATCCTGCTTGCGATCGCTGGTGCGGTGGTTATTGGTCTCGAAATGACACAATCAGATCTCCTCACCCAACTGTACGGTGTTGGCGTAATTCTTGCGGCGATCGTGACTGTGCTCATCGTTGCACCATCGCTCCGTAGCGCTTGAAGGGCGCGAATTGACTCGGTCGAGAGTATTTCTCACGACGCGATTGCAATCACAGACCACGACGCGATTGCAATCACAGACCACGACGCGATTGCAATCACAGACCACGACGCGATTGCAATCACAGACCACGACGCGATTGGCGGGATCGCTCAACGACGAATCGTATCGGGCGATTTTTGAGGTCATCCCGCTTACAGAGAGCTGTGTTAACCGTCGAGCTCCACACTCACTCCGCGCTCTCGTACGACGGCCGGGATCCGATCGAACTGCTGTTGGAGCAGGCACAGGCTGTCGGGCTTGACGCGATCGCAGTTACTGATCACGACGAGATCGACGCGAGCCTCGCTGCTGCTGACCTCGCCGAGGAGTACGGGCTCGTTGGTATCCGCGGGATGGAAGTCACCTCCGCGGCGGGTCACGTCCTCGCATTCGGGATCTCCGAGCGCGTCCCCGCCGGATTATCCTACGACGAAACGCTCGATCGGATCCGCGAGCAAGGCGGTATTGCGGTCGTTCCCCACCCGTTTCAAAAGTCCCGCCACGGCGTCGCGCCACACATTTCGACCGGGCAGTTGGCGAGCGCTGACGCGATCGAAGTGTACAACTCACGGCTGTTGACCGGACTGGCGAACCGCAAAGCCGAGCAGTTTGCGATCGAACATGGTCTTCCCATGACTGCCGGCAGCGACGCCCACATCTCCGAAATGGTCGGGCAAGCGGTTACAGAAGTCGGGGTGGACGATCGTTCCGAGGAAGCGATTCTTGAGGCGATTCGGACCGGCCGGACGAGCGTGATCGGGCAACGAACGCCCTGGCACATCAGTTTTCAACAGGCCGCAGGCGGTGTAAAACGGCGTATTCGCCTGGCGATTAGCGATCTCCTGTGACTGTGTCGATGCTCCGCGGCGCAACTGAACAGACCGTTGTTACGTCGATTGATCACGCCGACCCGCTTCCGGGGACCGCGGGGTTTGGGGGGCGGCTCGAACACACCGAGTACGGCCCGACGATCGTCCGCGACGTACTCGGCCGACAGCCGCTGTTTTACGAGGCCGCTGACGGCGTCGAGTCGCCGGAATCAACATCGATCGCGTTCGACCAGACTGAACTTTCAGATCCGGTGTCGTTCCCTGCGGGCTCGATCGCGACGGCCGAGAATGGGGTTGAGCAGCTATGGTCGCTCCCTGAGCCCGAGGTGCGCTCAGAGCGCGCTGGGATCGACGGACTCGCCGTCGCGATCGAGGAGACGCTCGGGTCGATCGATCCCGAAAGGGTCGCAGTCGCCTTTTCCGGGGGGGTCGACTCGGCACTCGTCGCATCCGGATTCGAGGCCGCCCCCTGCTACGTCGCTGGCTTTCCAGGCTCACACGACATTGAGGCAGCGAGAGAGGCAGCGTCGCTCATGGACCGCGAGCTTCGAGTCGTTTCGCTTTCTCACGACGACCTCATTGAGGCGGTCCCGCGACTCGCCCGGGCGATCGGCCGAACGAATCCGATGGATATTGCGATTGCGCTCCCGTTATTCCTCGTCGCAGAGGCTGCAGCCGACGACGGGTACGATCGGCTTGCACTCGGACAGGGTGCGGACGAACTGTTCGGCGGCTACGCGAAACACGTCGAGCCGGCAGACGACCACCGCGTTGAGGCGACCACGGTCCGTGGAGCCGTCCGCGAAATCCTCGGAACCCTTCCCAACCAGCTCGAACGCGACGTGCTCGCGTTGGGTGCGGCCGGCGTCGAACCAGTCACCCCCTATCTCCACGATCGCGTCGTGGCTGCGGCGTTGCGGCTCCCGGCGTCACTCCTTGCGACGCCGACAGCGCGAAAAGTTGCGCTCAGACGGATCGCCGCAGGGACACTTCCCGATCGGATCGCCACCGCGGATAAAAAGGCCGTCCAGTACGGGACCTACGTGAGCCGTGAACTCGATCGGCTCGCCCGCCAAAACGGGTTCAAACGTCGCATGGACGATCACGTCGGCCAGTACATCCGATCGTTGTGTGGATGAGCTGACCTGCGATCGTCATGTCGATTCGAAGATTGCCGTGCCGTCCTCGAACGAGAGCGTCGCTTTTTCCATGACAGTTGCGCCGTCTGGAAGCGATCCGAGTAGCGCCTCTGAGACCCACATGTCGCTTAGTTCGGCGGTGGATTCAATCCACGCGATCCGCGCTGTCTCGGGGTCGTATCCTCCGAGCGCAGAGCACGCAACCGCGAGCGCGAGTTCGTCGTCGGGCGCTACGAGCGGTACAGACGCTTTCGATAGGGAGCCACTCGTGATTGCGTTTGCGTACGTCTTTTTGAGTGAGAGCTCCTCAATTGCCGCCCGCCGCGTGATATCGGCAAGGCCGATTCCGTTCCCGTTTCCCTCGGTCGCCTCGGTCACTCCGCGAACATAGATAAGATCAATATCTGGCTCTTGCGGATCGGGCGCGTTCAGGACTCGATACCGCCCGATTACGTTCGTGTCCATTCCCGCACCGGAGATGTCTTTCCCCATCTCGTCGACGACGAGCAGATCGAGACTGTCGATTGGCAACGTCGCCATCGCCTCGTTCGCCTGTGTTAACAGCTCGGGTTCGCGATTGAGGAAGGCGTCTGCTGGCACACCCTCAACAAGAGCGATTTCTTCGTAAAAGTTCTCAACGAGCGCGATTCCACCGACGATCGGTGTCTCTTCTCGAATGACTTCGAAGGCAGCTTTCAACGTCTCGACGTACCCCGCTGCGATCGCCGTCGAGTGAAACGCCTTCGCGCCCCGCTGTTTGCCCAGCCCGACGACGGCCATCTTCGTCAGGCCACTCTCGATTCGACCCGTAAAATTAGTGTGTGCTTTCACCCGGTTGATAACAACAATCGCATCTGCGGCCGCGGCGACCGTCGAAACGTACACCGGCATCTCCTGTCCACCGACGGTGACGCTACCGAGCGGGTCGGCTGTCATTCGGGCGTCGATCGGTACATCGACTCGATCGGCCGTGATCCCAAGCGACGCAAGGACCTCTCGTTGTCCGTCAGCGGTCGCTCCGCCGTGGCTCCCCATCGCCGGCACGAGTATCGGCTCGAAGCCGCGCTCTCGGAGTCCAGAAACGACGCCAGCGGTCACCTCGTCGATCGCGTCGATTCCTCGGCTCCCGACGGCGACCGCGACAGTTCCCCCGCGATCGACCCCTGAAAACGAGAGTCGATTGAGTTCTGCTTTGGCCCGATCGCCCGGGGATTCGACGCGCTCGGCGGCTGGTTCGTACCGTACTCGCACAAAGGATGGCAACTCGATCGAGTCGAGCAATTTCGCGACAGTCGACCGGTCGGGAAACTCCATATACAAACCGATACGGTTGACAGAATAAATACTCGCAGGCCGATCAGCGGACCGCTCGTCCGACCACGTCGATCGCTTCACAGCCGATCGCGACGGTGTCGGCATCGATAGTACTCGATCGCAGCGCTTCGGGAGTGTACCACTCCCACAGCGATGGGTCGGCCTCGCCCGGCGCGGGATCGATCTCACGACTGTCGACCGCTGCAAAGTAGATGTGGTCGATGTGTTGGTGGCCGACCGTTCCGTCCTCGTGGACGTTGATGTCGTACAGCATCATGTGTCTGGGATCGGGAAGCGTTTCGCCTGCTGGCGCGTCGACTGGCTCGGTATCGTCGACGAGTGTTGCATTCAATCCGGTCTCTTCGCGTACTTCTCGCAGCGCGGCCTCGTGGGGCAGTTCATCGCGATCGACGTGCCCGCCGGGCGGGATACGGATTCCGAGCCGATTGTGGTGATGCAGTGCCGTTGCGCCGCCGTGGACAATATACGTCGTCGCGGTGAAGTGCCGCGTCGTCTCCATACCATACGGTCTGTGACATCGTTGTTAGCGATTTCGGACGCGGCGATCGACGAGTGGCCATACGGTCGGCAAGCCGGCACCGACCGGAGGAGGAAGGGTTGTGGTGCGATCGCGGGATCGGCGGAACAGGGCGGCCACCGATCAGGTAGACGTGTTATGCGTCTCGTATGTTCACTGGACCTGTACGTTCTCTTCGGCTTCGAGCAGTTCGTGGTAGCGGTTGCGGATCGTGACTTCCGAGATGTTTGCCACCTCGCTGACTTCACTTTGGGTGACCTTCTCGTTGGTCAACAGTGACGCGGCGTACACCGCGGCGGCTGCGAGGCCAACTGGCGACTTGCCGCTGTGGATCCCTTCGGCTTTTGCAGTCTCAAGCAGTGTTCGTGCGCGACGCTCGGACTCGTCAGAGAGATCGAGATCGCTTGCGAACCGCGGCACGTAGCTGCCCGGATCTGCAGGTTTGATTTCCAGTTTCAGTTCACGAACGATGTAGCGGTAGGTCCGAGCGATCTCGTCTTTTTCAACCCGGGAGACGTTCGCCAACTCGTCGAGGCTTCGGGGCGTCCCAGCCTGACGGGCCGCCGCGTACAGCGCAGCCGTGGCAACGCCCTCGATCGATCGACCGGGCAACAGATCGTCGCCCAGTGCGCGGCGGTAAATCACCGACGCCGTCTCACGAACGTTATCTGGCAGTCCGAGCGCCGAGGCCATGCGATCGACCTCACCGAGGGCCTGTTTGAGGTTGCGCTCTTTGGAGTCGCGGGTGCGGAACCGTTCGTTCCACGTCCGCAGCCGCTGCATCTTCTGGCGTTGTCGCGACGAGAGCGACTTACCGTAGGCGTCTTTATCCTGCCAGCCGATGTTGGTCGACAGCCCCTTGTCGTGCATCATCTCCGTTGTCGGCGCGCCGACACGGCTCTTTTTGTCCTTCTCGTTGGAGTTGAACGCACGCCATTCGGGGCCGTGGTCGATCTCGTCCTCTTGAACGACGAGGCCACAGTCCCGACAGACGGTTTCGCCGTGCTCGGTGTCGGTAGCTAACTGCCCGTTGCATTCAGGACATCGGACATCTTCGGAGGACTCCGTTTTCTCGTTTTTCCGCGTGTACTCCGTCGTACGCTGATCGGTGAAACGTTGGACGTTCTCACTCATGTATGAATCCAAGAACAGGTGGGAAAGATGCGTCTCTTTTCCACTGTTCTGTGTATCAATAACATTGTTTTCCACCTACTTAATACTATCAGTTAATTTCAAAAAATATTTTCTGGAAAACTAAACGACGCAACGGGGATGATTAATCGTTCGGTTCGGTCCGATCACGCCTTGCGATTTTAGCAGAAGGAAACTGACTCCGTATGTATCTTTGGTCGATCGAAACCCTTACTCGCCGCGCACGGTTGCTCCACTGTATGAGCGAATCGTCTGTCGACGGTGAGGCGGTCAAACACGTCGCCGAGCTTGCCCGAATCGAACTCGACGACGAGGATGTCGCCGAATTCGCCGAACAGTTCGATGAAATCCTCTCGTACTTCGATGCGCTGGACGAGGTGCCCGCGGTCGATAGCGAGACGGAACTAGTCAATGTCATGCGCCCCGACGAGGTTGAGTCGAGTCTCTCCCAGGAGGAAGCGCTGGCCAACGCCGAAGAAACCGAAGACGGCTACTTCAAGGGGCCGACGGTTTCATGAGCACGAACGCCTTCATCACCGAGGAAACGATCGAACCTGACGGCAATGGTCCGCTGTCGGAGTTGACCGTTGCAGTCAAGGACAATATCTCAACCGCCGGTGTCACGACCACGTGCGGCTCGGCGATGCTCGAAGACTACGTCCCGCCGTATGACGCAACCGTTGTCTCAAAAATCAAAGCCGCCGGCGGGACGATCGTCGGCAAAACGAACATGGACGAGTTCGGGATGGGCGGCACGACCGAAACCTCCGCGTTTGGGCCGACAGAGAACCCGGCCGCCCCAGGACACGTCCCTGGCGGCTCCTCGGGTGGTTCGGCGGCTGCGGTCGCCGCTGGTGAGGCAGACGTGGCGATCGGTTCGGACACTGGCGGCTCAGTTCGCAACCCTGCAGCGTTCTGCGGCGTCGTGGGAATCAAGCCGACCTACGGGCTGGTTTCGCGATACGGCCTCGTTGCCTACGCCAACAGCCTCGAACAGATCGGCCCACTCGCGAACACGGTTGAGGACGCCGCGCGCCTGCTCGACGTTATCTCCGGCCCCGATCGGAACGACGGGACGACCAACGACGGGGGCGCAGACTCGGCGTACGCGGCCGCGGTCGACGACAAAATAGACACGCTCACTGTCGGTGTCATAACTGATCTACTCGAGGGCGCAGATGATCGCGTCGTCGATGTCTTTGAGGACCGAATCGATGCGCTCGAAGCAGCCGGCGCGACGATCGAGGAGGTTTCGCTGGACTCGCTGGAACACGCCGTCCAGGCGTACTACGTCATCGCGATGTCGGAGGCATCTTCGAACCTCGCGCGGTTCGACGGGGTTCGCTACGGCACGAGTGGCGGCTCAGACGGCAACTGGAACGAGTCGTTCGCTGCTGCCCGAGAGGCAGGCTTCGGCCCAGAGGTCAAACGCCGGATTCTGCTCGGCACGTACGCTCTGTCGGCCGGCTACCACGACAAGTACTACAAGAAGGCCCAGGACGCCCGAGCGTGGGTTAAACAGGACTTCGACGAGGCGTTCAAATCCGTCGATGTGTTGGCCTCACCGACGATGCCGGTACTGCCGCCGGCGCTCGGTGAAAGCCTCTCGGACCCGTTGCAGCTGTACCTCATGGACGCAAACACAGTCCCCGTGAATCTCGCGAATCTCCCCGCGATTTCGGTTCCGGCTGGTACGGCTGACAATCGACCGGTCGGACTCCAGCTAATCGGCCCAAAATTCGGCGAGGAAACGATCATCCGCGCCGCGAGCGCGATCGAACGCTGAATGAGTACGCGCCAGCATCCGCTGGCTTCACAGCCGATCGGAATCCGTCTGCACCTCGAGGTCAATCGATCGCCGCTGGCCTTCGATGTCGGCGATCGCCCGCTCGAACACCCGCTCTGCCTCCTGTCTAATGAGCGGGGTTGCCTTCTCAACTACCCAGCCGACGTTGACGAATCGCGGGAGATCAAGCGAATCCGCGTCCGCAGAGTGGGGATCGAAATTGACCTCCAAGCTTACTCTCGTTGCGGTCTCAGTCCCCGCAGGGGCATCTTCTGGCACGCTGTCGAGTGGTTCAATCCGCCAGCAGCCGTTCGCGTCGATGTCTTTCGTAATCCGCCAGTCAATTCGGCCGGGTGGCTCGACGTCTGTTACCTGCGAATGGGCCGTGTAGGTGATTTTCCACCACGAGAATCGCAGCGCGTACCGTGTCCCCGGTCCGCCGTCCCCTTCCATGCGGCGGACGCGCTCGAGGTACTCTGTGTAGCGATCGTATCGCGGGAAGTCGATGAGCAACTCGTAAATCCGCTCGGGGGGCGCAAACACGATCGTGCTGACGGTGAGTTCGTCCACGGTGGCGTTTGGAGCGAGAGTGTCTTAATTCCTTCAGGCCAGAGGGTGTCGTCCTTGCCCAACAGTTTCGCGTGCCGAATCCCACAAACCCTTACGTGGCCCTCTCCTCTTTCCGGTATGGCAGACACCGAAACCTACACCATCGAGGGCCCCGAAGGCGACAGCGACACCGTTGAACTTCCCGCAGGCCTCGTCGACACGCTCGCAGAACAGGGCGAGGAGCCCTCGAAGGTTATCAGCGACATCGTACTGCAGGCGCTTGCCCAGCACGCCCACGCGCTCGCCCACCACTCGCAGGGAGAGACACCCCCGGAACTCGTCAAGATGAACGAAACCGCCGAAGAACTCTTCGAAGAGCGGTTCGGCGTCACGCTGGCGGAAGCAACCGGCCACCAGCACTGACACTCAGTCAGTCACCGGCAATTCTTTTGATCGATCGACGAATCTAGTCAGCGACGTATCCATGACAGACTCAATTAGCGTAGAGATGACCGATCGCGGCGTCACGACGCTCACCATTACTCGCCCCGAGAAGCTCAATGCGTTGAACGTCGAGACGCTCGAGTCGATCGCCGACGCACTCGCCGATGTTGAACCCGACACTCGAGCGTTGATTCTGACTGGCGCGGGCGATCGATCGTTCGTCGCCGGTGCAGACATCTCGTACATGCAGGATCTCTCGACCCCGGAGGCGCAGGCGTACGCCGAACTCGGCCATCATGTGATGGACGCGCTGTCGGCGTTTCCCGCGCCGACGATCGCCGCGATCAACGGCTACGCCTTCGGCGGCGGGTTAGAACTGACGCTGGCCTGTGACATTCGTATTGCCGCCGAAAACGCCATCCTCGGACACACCGAGATCGATCTGGGAATCATCCCCGGTTGGGGCGGTACTCAGCGACTTCCGCGGCTGGTCGGCGACGAGCGCGCTCGACGGATGATCTTCTTCGGCGATCGAATCGATGCCGAGACCGCCGCCGAGTACGGCCTCGTTAGTGAGGTTATGCCGGCTGAGGAGCTTACCACCCACGTCAACGAGATGGCCGATGTGCTTGCATTCAAACCGCAGGTGGCGCTGCGTGCGGCCAAGGAGGCCGTCTCACTGGCCACTGAAACGACACTGGACGCGGGGTTGTCGTTCGAACAACGCGCCTGGAGCGGGCTGTTCGGGACCGACGATCAGCAAGAGGGAATGGCCGCGTTTCTCGAGGATCGCGATCCTGCCTTCGAGTAGTGTTCACGATCTAGGTTTCAAGTGACCCTCGCGGCGATCGGCGATCGACGCGATCAATCCTGTGGTGTCGCGGCGGGTTGTTCACCGTCTGTGCTCGGAGGGAGCGTCTCTTCAACCTGGGTGTACACTGCAAAGAATCCCACAACCGCGAGCACCGCGCCGAATGCGAACGGCACGGCGAGCCCGTATGCGACCAGAAATCCTGCCGCGAGCGGACCGATCGCAACACCAAGTCCAAATCCCATGGTGAGGATCGACAGCGTCGACCCCGACTCGCCCGCTCGCGCCAGATCGCCCGCAAGCGCCAACGACGGGGCGAACACGAACGCGACAGCGACCCCCTGCAGCAACCGAACCGCGAGCATGACAAGTGGGGACATCACGAGCCCCTGCAACAGCGTTGAGGGGATGAGGATCACAAAGCCGATCACGAGGAACGGACGGCGGCCGTAGCGATCGGCGGCCCGGCCGACGGGGATCTGAAACAGGACGTTCGAGATCACCACCGCGCCGAATTGTGCAGAAAAGAAGATCGGCCCCTGTTGTAAGGCCGCGTTGATCTCGTTTTGTAGCGTTGCAAACAGCGCAATACAGATCCCCATCGTGACCGTCGCAAGTCCGAGGACGAACACCGGATCGAACAGCCGATCGTCGCCCCAGACGCGGATCGAGATGTCATCAGAGGCTGGCTCTTCGACATCTTCGGCGTCTGAGACGAACGTGTAGACGAGCACGAAGCTCGTGAATGCGCCGAGAAACGCTGCCAGAAACGACGCATCGAACCCGGAAATCGTTACGCCGCCGGGCACCATGTACGGACCTGCATCCACAATAATGCCCGCGATCACGGGACCGAATCCAAACCCGATCAGTCGAAAGGTGTTGTAGATCCCGAAATTCCCACCGCGGTCCGTGGCGTCGGCAGCGTACTCGTTTACCAACGCGACGGTCGATGGGATGATGAACGCCGCGCCGAGGCCTTGCATCGCCCGAAGCAACACGATCGAGAGGTAATCGCTCGCGATCGCAAAGCCGAGGCTGCCCGTGCCGAGCAGCGCAATCCCAACAAGGATGAACGGCTTTCGCTCCATGCGGCGATCCGAAAGCCGCCCAGTAAACGGCTGCGAGACGCTGTTCAACAAACCAAACAGCGAGAGCACGAACCCGATCAGAATCGGCTCTGTCATGTTGAAGCCGTATCCACCAATCCCGATCGACACGTCGAGCAGCGTTCCGATGTCGACCGAATCGCTGACGATGAAAAGTGGGAGGACGACGATCAAAAACGAGTTCCCGATCGCACCGACCATCCGCGCCAGCGCCAACACGATGACCCGGCGATCGCTGCCGAACAGCGTCGGCGCTGACACTACCACATCACCATTGTCGAATCATTAGGTGCTCGGCGGTATGGGTGTTTTGTTTCCGGGGATCGATACTGGCGCTGCGGGTTGTTTGTGAGCAGGTCAAAATCGGATAGACGGCGTGTAAGCGATGATTAAGCGTGTATTGGTGTACGTACTTATCCGTTCGGAGGCCGATCCTACAGTGATGAGCCAGACTATCAAACTCAGTCGCCTGCAGCAACAGCTCGAATCACTCTCGTATCCGATCGACGCCGACGAAGCGGCCGATTCGTTCGCTGACACCACCGTCACGTTTGCCGACGGCGATGCAGACCTCGGAACGCTGATCGGAAAAATCGACGCCGATCGCTTCGAGAGTGCTGAGGGCCTGTATTCTGATCTTAATAATGTCTTGCCGATCGAAGCGCTCGGCGAACCAGGCCAGTCTGACGGCGACGCGTAGAGAAATCCGGACCGTTAAGTACGACCGCGGCCGTGCATCCGGCTATGGAGTTCTGCGACGACTGCGGTTCGATGATGCAGACCGATGGCGGAATGTGGGTCTGTCAAAGCTGTGGCTTCGAAAAGCCCAGAGACAGCGAGAAGGAACGACAGTTCCAGGAAGCGACCACGGAGAGCCAATCGTCCGACGAGGGCGTCGTCGATATGTCCGAGGTCGACAACTCGGAGATTGGCCCGACGACGACCGTCATCTGTCCGTCCTGTGGGCACGATCGCGCCCGCTACGAAATGAAACAGATTAGATCGGCTGATGAGTCCGAAACACGCTTTTTCACCTGCGTCGAGTGCGACCACAAGTGGCGCGAGGACGACCACTAAGTAGCCTCGCTGCGATCAATAGCCCGTCATGGAGGTCCCACCGCCGGCGATCCCGGACGATCGCCTCGAAGGCTGGCGACGGGTCGATTCGAGTGTCGAGACGCCCTTCGACGCGAAAGTCGTCACCGTCCGCGCGCACACCCTCGTGTTCGAGGATGCCGATCGGGGACCGATCCTTACCGAACGCACGGGCGTCGACACAGCCTGGCGATTTGTTTTTGTCACCAGGATCCAGATCAGGCCGAACACACGTCCGTCTGCAGCCCTTTCGCGGGTCGTTAGAAACGGCGCAGCCGACGGATTCGAGGAGCGGCTTGCCGATCGCAGCTTCGAATCAATACGCAAACGTGACTCGCGATCGGTCGCGATCGGAGACGGAGACGGAGATAAGGATGGGACACTCGTAACGTACAGCGCACGCTGCGTCGTGGATTCGATCCGGATCCCGCTCGAGGGAATGCTCGCGGTGTGGACGCGTAGCGGACAGTACTACGTCGGCGGCGGCGCGTATCCCGTCTCTGTTCCACAAGGCGCCGATCCCAACGCAGTCGCCTCGCTCATCACTCCCGATGAAGATAGAGTTGAGTTATTGGAGTTGTTTCGATCGGTTGGGACCACAGACGTGAACTAGCCGCTGGCTGTCCTGGCTTATTCGTTTCTGGCGATCGTGAGGTATCCCGTGTGCCCGACCCCACGCGTCGACGGCCGCGATCCACGATCGTCAAACGTCATCTCTCGCTGGATCGTCTCGAGCGTCCGAACGTCTGCAAGCCCCGCGTCGCGGGCGGCCTCGACAACCGATCGCGTCGATTCGACGAACGGCGAGTAGACGGCGACGTACCCACCTGGCACCAGCAGATCGGGGACGTGTTCGACCATATCGGGCGCGTCGCCAGTGTCGAGCGTCACAAGATCGAACGGCGGCTCCTCGCGGAGTCGATCGAGGTCGTCGAGAACGTTTCCAGTTCTGACCGAGACCGCGTCGGCGACGCCGGCGGTTTCCATGTTCTGCCGGGCGTTTTCGGCAAACTCTGCGTCGATTTCGTAGGTCGTCACCGCGGCACCGAGCCGCCCGAGATACGCGGAGAGAATCCCGGTTCCCGTCCCCGCATCGAGCACGCGATCGCCCGCCTGTGCGCCGGTGAAGCCGATCACCAGTCCGATGTCCCGCGGCATCATCGGCGCGCCGGTTCGATCGAGGTGGTTGAACAGATCAGGCCCGCGGAGCCGCCGGACGACAAACTCCTCGCCTAGATGCGTCTCTAGAACTGTTCCCGGTTCAGGATCGTCTGGAACCGTGAGTACGCCGAGGTCCGTCTGTAGCTCCTCGCCGGGGGCGCGTACGTACTCGCGATCGCCGTGGACGAGGAGAATCACTCGAGGCTGGCGATCGCCGCTGCGAGGTCGCCGCCAGCCGCCGCGAGCGCCTCACGAGCCTCGTCTTTGGAGACGCCAGCTCGTGTCGCGACGATTTGGATGTCCTCGTCGGGGATCGCCGCTGTCGCCTCGTCTGACGAGCCATCGTCAGTATCCTCCGAGGCGTCGGTCACCGCTGCGGCATCAGCGTCGCGAACCGTGGGCTCACCGACGATCTGGTAGGTTTCGGTCCCCTGGGCGTTCATTTTGGTGACCTGTGGGGCCTCGAAGACGAGCTCTTCGCCGTCTTCGGTCGTGATAACGACCCGTTCGGCGTCGATGTCGTCGACGTCGATCCCCATCTGTTTCATCATCTGTTGCATCTTCCGTGGGTTCATTCCGCCGCCTCCAAACATGCGCAGATGTCGGTGGTGCGCCGGCAAAAACATGGCGAACCACGGAGCGATCAACTCACATGGTCGTTCGACCACGTCCAGATCGAATCCCATGGTTTCATTTTCGGCGTTTCCGTTTACGCTCTATGTACCTCGCAGCACAGACCTGGCCGGATCTCGATGACTACGTCGGCAGTGAGTCTCTCGCGATCATCCCGCTCGGATCGACTGAACAACACGGCCCGCACCTGCCGCTCGCGACCGACCACCTCATCGCAGAGGCGTTGGCCCGTGAAGCGGCCGACCGAACCGGCTACCTCTGTACCCCAACGATCAACGTCGGCGTCAGCCCCCATCACCGCCAGTTCAACGGCACGATGTGGGTTGACGCACCGGCGTTTCGCGACTACGTCGAGAGCCTCACCCGAAATCTCACCTACCACGGGATCGATCGCGTCGTCTACGTCAACGCCCACGGCGGCAACATCGTTCACCTCCGAGAGGTCGGTCGCCGGCTCAGAGACGACGAAGCCGCGTATGCGATCGAGTGGATGTGGGACGAGTCGATTCCGGATCTCGTGAACGACGTCTTCGAATACAACGGCCCCCACGGTGGCCCAAAAGAGACTGCGATGATCATGCACATCGCCGAGGAGCTGGTTCGAACCGATCGCCTCGACGCAGCCCGCGACGGCGGGACGCGAACGTTCGACGCCGAGTCAGGGCGGGTCCACGGGGCGCGGACGTTCTACGACGCGATCGACAACTCTGAAAACGGCGTCTTTGGCGATCAGACTGACGCCACTCCCGAGATCGGCGAAGAGCTGTTCGAAGCCGCGACCGAGCAGCTCGTGGGGTTACTCGAGTGGCTCGACGCACAGCGCTTTGCGGATCTCATGCCCGATCCACACGTGTGAGCACTTCGGCCCGATACATGTGGGCTATTCCATCCGCGTGCTGATCGAGATTCCTGACCCGACCGGGAGCAGGAACGTCTCGAAGGCAGGGTCCGCGCGGACAGTATCGACGTACTGACCGATTCCCGCAGTCTCGCGATCGCTTTCGGCGGCTGGTAATGGCTCATCATTTTCAAAGTGTGCCAGCAACCGATCGAAGTCGATAGGGCCTTCCATCATGTTGTCCGCGACGACGACGCCACCAACCCGCACGTCCGTGCGAACCCGCTCGAACGCGTCGGCGTAGCGGTGTTTCTGGTGATCGATGAGTACCACGTCGAAGGGGCCGTCGTAGCGTTCGATCGTCTCCATCGCGTCGCCCGCCTCGAAAGAGGCTCTGTCTGCCAAGTCGGCGCGATCGAGAAATTCCCGGCCCATCGCCAGTTCGTCCTCGTCGAACTCTGTCAACACGATGTGGCCGTTCGGGTTCATGCCTTGCAGGAACCAGTACGCCGAGTAGCCGTATCCAGAGCCGAACTCGAAGATCCGCTCAGCGTCGGTCAGCCGCGCCAGCAAGCGCAGGACTGCGCCCGCGTTCGGGCCGATAATGGGGAAGCCTTCCGCTATCGCGTACTCGGCCATCTCCGTCTGGATCGGATCGTGATCGGGACCCGTCGCACGGAGAAATCGAACGATTTCGTCTGCTAAGACGTCCATGTGCGATCATGTCCGTCGATCGACTTGAACGTGGCTGACCGCGAATCCTCCAAGCTGGCCGGTGGTTCAACGCTTAAGTCCTCCCCGCGGCACCTCTGTAACAATGTTCGACCCCGACGAACTCGACCGGATTCGCGAGGCAAAAACCGAGTGGGAAGCGGACACTCTCTCGGGGACACTCGATCGCTTCGGCGAGCGCGCGGATTCGTTTACGACCGACACCGGCGGCTCGGAGGTACAACGGCTCTACACGCCCGCGGACGTCGCAAACCGCTCTTACGATGATCTCGGGTTTCCGGGCAAGGAACCGTACACTCGCGGCGTCTACCCGACGATGCACCGCGGTCGGCTGTGGACGATGCGTCAGTACGCTGGCATGGGGACCGCCCGCGAAACCAACGAGCGGTTTCGGTATCTGATCGACAACGGCTCCTCGGGGCTTTCGATGGCGTTCGATCTACCGACCCAGATGGGCTACGATTCGGACGCGGGGATGGCTGCCGGCGAGGTCGGCAAATCCGGCGTTGCGATCGATTCGCTGGCTGACTTCGAGACCGTTTTCGAGGGAATTCCGCTCGACGAGGTCTCGACCAGCATGACGATCAACGCGCCCGCGGCGGTGCTGCTTGCGATGTACATCGCGCTGGGAGACAAACAGGGTGTCGACCGCACGGAGCTTCGTGGGACGATCCAAAACGACATCATGAAAGAGTACATCGCGCGGAACCTCTACATCTACCCGCCGGAGCCCTCCATGCGGCTCATCACCGACATTTTTGCGTTCTGTGCGGATGAAGTGCCCAAGTTCAACACGATCTCGATCTCAGGGTACCACATCCGCGAAGCCGGTTCGACAGCTGCCCAAGAGATCGCGTTTACCCTCGCGAACGGAATCGAGTACGTCCAGGCGGCGATCGAGGCCGGCCAGGACGTTGACGCGTTTGCCCCACAGCTGTCGTTCTTTTTCAACGCGCACAACAACATCTTCGAGGAGGCCGCGAAGTTCCGCGCCGCCCGGCGGATGTGGGCGCAGATTATGGACGATCGATTCGACGCACAGAATCCCAAATCCAAGCAGCTGAAGTTCCACACCCAGACCGGCGGCTCAACATTGACCGCTCAACAGATCGAAAACAACGTCGTCCGGGTCGCCTACCAGGCGCTCGCGGCTGTCCTTGGCGGGACCCAGTCGCTGCACACAAACGGCAAGGACGAAGCCCTGGCGCTACCGACCGAACAGTCTGTCCGGACCGCGCTTCGAACCCAACAGATCCTCGCCCACGAATCAGGCGCAGCCGATACGATCGATCCCCTCGCAGGAAGCTACTACGTCGAATCGCTCACCGATCGCCTCGAATCCGACGCGTTCGACATCATCGAGGAGATTGACGAGCGCGGCGGTATGCTGTCCGCGGTCGAAGACGGCTGGGTCCAACGACAGATCCAGGATGTCGCCTTCGATCGCCAACAGGAGATCGAATCCGGCGAGCGGATTATTGTCGGTGTCAACGAGTTCACCGTCGAGAATGAGGACCCGCAAGTTGATCTTGAGGAGGTCGACGAGGAACAAGAACAGGCGCAGATCGATCGCGTCGAAACGCTCCGGGCGGACCGCGACAGCGAGCGTGTCGATGCGGCGCTTTCGGCGGTCAGATCGGCGGCTCGTGACGGCGAAAATCTCATGCCCCCGATCATCGAGGCGGTCAAAGCCTACGGAACAGTCGGGGAAATCAGCAACGTCCTCAGAGACGAGTTCGGCGAGTACCAGCAAGTATGACCCAAGACTCCACCAGTAGAACCCAAATCGACCACATTGGTATCGCAACTGACGACTTCGAGGCGATCGCAGCCCTGTTCGGTGGACTTCTCGATGCGCCGCTGGTCCACGAAGAGACGTTCGACGGCATGCGCGTCGGATTTCTTGAATTGGACAACTGCTACTTCGAACTCCTCGAACCGATCGGCGATGAGGATCCAATCGCCCGGTATCTCGATTCAAACGGTCCGGGAATCCACCACGTTGCAATCGCAACCGACGACATTGACGCGGCGATCGAGACGGCGATTCAGGCGGGTGTCGAACCGATCGATACCGAGCCTCGCCCCGGCGCGTGGGGCCATGAGGTTGCCTTTTTACATCCCAAATCGACCGGTGGGGTACTGATTGAGTTCGTCGAACACTAGCTGGCTCACAGCCGATGGTCCGCCGCCAGAGTTAGTACTCGTAGAAGCCGCGTCCGGTCTTTTTGCCCAGATCGCCGGCCTCGACCTTTCGTTTGAGCAGGTACGCCGGCATGTAGCGATCGCCGAGTTCGCGGTGGAGCGTCTCGGAGGCGTCCAAGCAGATGTCGAGGCCGATGTGGTCGGCCAACTCGAGTGGTCCCATTGGGACGTTTGTGCCGAGTTTCATGCCTCGATCGATGTCTTCCTTGGTTGCGACGCCCTCGTCGTACGCGCGGATTCCTTCGTTGATCCACGGGATGAGGATCCGGTTCGTGACGAATCCCGGCTTGTCGTCTGACTCCCAGGTTTCCTTACCGAGCGCTGCGGAGAGCTCGTGCGCCAAAGAGACGACTGCGTCTGCGGTTCGCTCGCCAACGACCACCTCGACGCCGTCCATAATCGGAACCGGATTCATGAAATGAATACCCACAACCAACTCGGGCCGATCGGTTGCCGCGGCGATCGATGTCACTGACAGGGTGCTGGTGTTCGTCGCCAACACGACATCGTCGTCGACGACTGCGTCCAACTCCTCGAAGATCGATCGCTTGACGTCCATCTTCTCGACGGCGGCCTCGATAACGATATCGCACCCTGCGAGGGCTTCGATATCGGTTGTTCCCTCGATCCGATCGATCGCCTCCCGTTTTTCCTCGCCAGTGAGTTTGTCCTTCGAAACGAACCGCGAGAGGCTGTCCTCGATCGACTCGAAGCCGCGATCGACGAACGCCTGCTCAATGTCGCGCATCACTACATCGTAGCCTGCGGTGGCGGCGACCTGTGCAATCCCGTTGCCCATCGTCCCCGCGCCGACGACGCCGATCGTTTCGATTGCGGTTCTCGCCCTCATAGCACGGAATCGCGCTGGAATGCACCTAAATATGCCGAAAGTACATGATTGACCTTTCATTGACCCCCCTGCGGCGGCCAATCTCAATTTCGATAGGCTGACGGAAACGCTCAAGTTCGCTGCGTGAGAGCATTGAGGCAGATAACCACCCATGACTGAACGAACCAGTGGGGGGACCTCAGACGCCAGGACGCTGAAGTTTGTGGGCCCCAAAACCGCTGCTGTTCTCGACACCGCGCCGTTCGGGGCTGACGCGATCCGGGAAAAACGGGTTTCGTTTCGGATGCTCGTTGACGCGGGTGTGCATCCAGGCGTTGCGGCGAAGATTCGTCGAGAGCACTCGCTGGCGTGGTCGTTCAGTTCAGGGGCTGATCTCGAACGACGATCCGCACAGATTCGTGGGTTGAGCAAGGACGAAGCCGCTTGGGTCGCCGCCAGTTCAGGCGGATGGGCCGATCAAGCGGACAGCGCCAACGATCGCCCCGATGTCACTGAGTCTAACGTTCAGACGGCCGAACCCGCCGAGACTGATGGCAGCGGCGATGCGTTCGAAGCGGAGGCCGCCTGGCGCACCCGGAGTCGACCGACACCACTTGAGACGCTGGATGCCATCGACACAGCGGCCGAAACACTGCTCGGTGAGGCTGGCATCACCTCCGTCCGGAGCCTTGCGACGGCGGACCCCGATCGGGTTGCGGACGTCCTCGCGCTCGATCGATCGACCGTCCGGAAGTGGCACGAACTAGCTCGGGATACGTACGAAAACGACTGAGCTGTTTACTACTGTTGTAGTACTAAATAAACATTCATCGTTTCACGAAAATCCCTCCCTAGGCTTCTAAAACGTCACTTTTTGACAGGACTGAGATTCGCAGTGACCCAAGTTATTTTATATCTTGTAACCCGAATCCGAACTGATGCTCCCACTTGAGGATTCTGAGATCACACGGAACGGAAAATCGCTCATTCTCGCGTACGACCACGGACTCGAACACGGCCCCGTGGATTTCGAACCGAATCCGCCGACGATGGACCCCCACCGAATTTTTGAATTAGGTGCACACGACGCGGTCACCTGCGTCGCGGTACAAAAGGGGATCGCCGAAGGATACTACCCGTCGTACGAAGATGACGTCACGCTGATGGTCAAGCTCAACGGAACCTCGAACCTCTGGATGGGCGAACCGAACAGCGCGGTCAACTGTTCAGTCGAGTACGCCGCCGAAATCGGCGCTTCGGGTCTCGGGTTCACCGTCTACGGTGGTTCGAATCACGAGGTCGAGATGGCAGAAGAGTTCCGACAGGCACATGAGGACGCCCGCGAACACGATCTCCCGATCGTCCTGTGGTCGTATCCACGCGGCCAGGGGTTGAAAAACGACACCAGTGCCAGCACGATCGCGTACGCCTCTCGGCTGGGACTGGAACTCGGTGCGGACATGACGAAGGTCAAATATCCCGGTTCGACCGACGCAATGCAACACGTCTGCGACGTCGCTGGTGAAATGGGGGTCGTTATGAGCGGTGGATCGAAGATCGGCGATCGAGCGTTCCTCGAACTCGTCGAGAACGCAATGAACGCCGGCGCGCAGGGCCTCGCAGTGGGTCGGAACGTCTTCCAGCGGGACAATCCAACGGCGATCCTCGACGGGTTGGAGGCGGTCATCTTCGAGGAAGCGCCGGCGGAGGAAGCGCTCGAACTCGTCGAAACTGCCGACGCGGCGGCTGCAGCCGACGACTGATGACAGACCATAGTGAGGCGATCTTCGATGCGATCGCTGCGATCGCCCCCGACATCCGGGCGGCGTTACCCGGCCGACGGCTGGCGGCCGGCGGAGAGAACCCGAGCGGTGAAGACCAACTCGCGGCGGACGTGTACGCCGACGAACTCCTCAAGGAGGCCATCGAGGCGATCGACGGCGTCGGAATCTACGTCAGCGAAGAGCGAACGGAGGCGATCGACGTGGGCGACGGCGAGCTCTCAGTGGCCGTCGATCCACTCGACGGCTCCTCGAACCTCAAATCGAACAACGCCCTCGGGACGATTGTGGGCATCTACGACGAGCCGCTGCCCGCCTCTGGCCGCGACCTCGTCGCCGCAGGGTACGTCCTGTACGGCCCGATCACCACGATGATCGTCGCGATTGGCGACACCGTTACCGGCTACGTTGTCGACGACGGCGATCGGACTGTCTCCGAGTCGGATATGGAACTGCCGTCGCCGCCGACGATTTACTCATTCGGTGGGCGGGTCCCCGAGTGGACTGATGGGTTTGCCGCGTTCGCCGACGAGATCGAAACCGAGCTCAAACTCCGGTACGGCGGTTCGATGGTCGGCGATGTGAATCAGGTCCTCACCTACGGCGGAATCTTCTCGTATCCCGCGTTGACGACCGCTCCCGATGGGAAACTCCGGCTACAGTTCGAGGCGAACCCCATGGCGTACATCATCGAGGCCGCCGGCGGCGCGTCCTCTGATGGGGTCAGATCGCTGCTCGATCGCGAACCCGACGGCGTGCACGATCGAACACCGGTCCATCTCGGCAACGCCGAGTTGATCGATCGCCTCGAAGCCGCGCTTCGGTAACCGGTCGGCGCTTTTCACATAGAAAATTGTTTACAATTGCCCGCTGCACCTTCGGGTATGCACGTTCACGTCGGTGACGAGGCGACAGCGGAGGAGGCCGAAGCGATCGCTTCCGCCGTGGCAACGCACCTGGGCGTCGAGGTGTCCGTATTCGTTGGGGACGATGAGAAGCCGGCCGCCGCTGCGGAGCCACAGTATCCACTCTCTGACGATCGTGGCCCGACCGATCGCGAACAGTCCCTCCGCGAGGAAATCGACGATATCCTCGACGGCGGGCCACAAAAGTACAAAGCGCGCCTCCCCGAGCAGGGCAAACTATTCGTCCGCGATCGGCTGGACCTGTGGTTCGGCGACGCCGAGGATTCCCGAATCAAGTTTGAGGACGGCAAATTCGCCGCCTTCGACGAGTGGCATCCAAACAGCCCCGAGGTCGATGAAGCCGATGATGGCAACCGGCTCCCCGGTGATGGACTGCTCACGGGAGCGGCGCGGTTTGACGGTCGTGACGTTCACTTCATGGCCAACGACTTCACGGTCAAAGCCGGTTCAATGGCACGGCTGGGTGTCGAGAAGTTCCTCCGGATGCAACAGCGCGCGCTGAAAACGGGCAAGCCGGTGTTGTACCTCATGGACTCCTCCGGCGGACGGATCGACCAACAGACCGGCTTCTTTGCGAACCGCGAGGGGATCGGCAAGTACTACTACAATCACTCGATGCTTTCGGGTCGAGTGCCACAGATTTGTGTCCTCTATGGGCCCTGTATCGCCGGCGCAGCGTACACGCCGGTGTTTGCAGACTTCACGATCATGGTCGAGGGCATGAGCGCCATGGCGATCGCGTCCCCGCGGATGGTGAAAATGGTGACCGGCGAGGAGATCGACATGGCCGACCTTGGTGGTCCCGAGGTTCACGCCAGACACTCTGGTTCGGCAGATCTCGTGGCTCGTGACGAGGAACACGCCAGACAGCTCGTTTCGACACTATTGACGTACCTGCCGGACCAGGCTGGTCAGACGCCGCCCCGCAGCAAGCCACGGCCACCGAAGCACGATCCTGCGGGGATCGACTCGATCGTTCCAGCCGAGCCGAACCGTCCGTACGACGTGCTCGAACTGCTCGAACGAATTGCCGACGCGAATTCGATTTTCGAGCTCAAACCCGACTACGGTTCTGAGATTGTAACCGCCTTTGTTAGGATCGACGGTCGACCCACCGGCGTTGTGGCAAACCAGCCGACAGCGCGCTCGGGGGCGATCTTCCCAGATGCTGCAGAGAAGGCTGCGGAGTTCATCTGGACGTGTGACGCCTACGAGATCCCGCTTTTGTACCTCTGTGACACGCCGGGGTTCATGGCCGGCTCTGCTGTCGAGAAGGACGCGATCCTCGAGAAGGGCAAAAAGATGATTTACGCCACTTCTTCGGCGACGGTGCCGAAACAGACCGTCATCGTTCGGAAAGCCTACGGCGCTGGCATCTACGCAATGGGTGGTCCGGCGTACGACCCAGAGAGCGTGATCGGGTTGCCATCCGGCGAGATCGCGATCATGGGCCCCGAGGCCGCGATCAACGCGGTCTACGCACGCAAGCTGGAGTCGATCGACGATCCCGAAGAGCGCGCACAGATGGAAGCCGAACTCCGCGCAGCGTATCGCGAGGACATCGACATTCACCGGATGGCGAGCGAGGTTGTGATCGACGAGATCGTTCCGCCAAGTGACCTCCGGCGGGAGTTGGTCGAGCGCTTCGACTTCTACCGATCGATCGAGAAGTCGATCCCCGACAAGAAACACGGCACGGTGCTGTGAGCAGCACCAGTAGCAAACTACTATCGGAGAATTGGGTTGTGACGGTGGTAAATGCATCGAATCAGGCGAGTTATTTCGAATGCCAATCCAACTGTTGGTAGCATCGCAATGTGGTCAGGGGGGATTCTCGCAGCTGGATTCGCTGTGTGGCGACATCACCGCTACCGAACTTCGGGTCGGTATGACATTGTTCAGTTTTCACCGTCGTCGTGCCTGGGCAGTTCCCTGTCTCGCGAGTAGTCGATCGAGTCCGGGCGACGATCCGTGGGGCTCCGGTCGGCTCGCGGGCGATCGCGTGTCGACGGCGTCACGGTTGAGGGATCTCAGTCCTCTGCCCGAGGACGCTTCAACGACAGTACGGTCCGATCGAACGCACAGACCAGCACTTCCCCGCTGGTTGGGCCGTCCTGATCGGGACGATCGCGTTCTGTTCGATCGACGACAAACACCTCCACGTGCATCGTCACGATCCCTCGCTCGCCGTCACTCGTTTCGCGTTTGTCGGTAATTGTCGATTGGGCGCGGATCGTGTCGCCGTGAAAAACGGGAGCAGGGTGCTGAATATCGTCGTACGAGAGATTCGCGACGATCGTTCCGTCTGTCGTCTCGGGAATCGACACCCCGACCGCGAGCGCCATGGTGTAGATGCCGTTGACGAGGCGCTCGCCAAACTGCGTGTCCGCAGCGAAGTCCGCGTCGAGGTGCAACGGCTGTTGGTTCATCGTCAGGTCACAGAAGCGCTGGTTGTCGCTTTCGGAGACGGTCCGCCGACGAGCGTGTTCGATCGTTTCGCCAACCGCGAACTCCTCGTAGTATTTGCCGGGCATGGCGGGCGATCGGTCGGCTGATGCATATCCGTGTCGGTCCACATGGTCGTATTCGAGCTGACCTTGAGGCAAGCGTTCAAGCCTGTTCCGCGAGAGCAATCGGACATGCCACGACGAAGCGTTCTGTTTTCCCCCGGTGATCGACCCACCCTCATGCGCAAGGCGGCAACGACCGACGCCGACGTGCTCGTTTTTGATCTGGAGGATGCGGTCGCGCCGGCTCGAAAGCACGAAGCTCGCGAGGCCGTGCGATCGGTGTTGACAGAGCCAGACTTCGATCCGGACGCCGAGGTCTGCGTTCGGCTGTCGGGACTCGATGACGACGCCGATCTCAATGCAATCTGCGCTGCTGGTTCAGCTGCGGACGGGGTGATGCGATCGAAAACGACCGCAGCTACCGATATCACCGGACTCGCAGACGCGATCGCCGATCGGGGGCGATCGCTATCGATCTACGCGCTGATTGAAACCGCCGCAGGCGTGTTAGCTGCCGCCGACATTGCGGCCGCAGAGCACGTGTCGGCGATCGTCTTCGGTGCGGAGGACCTCGCTGCGGACCTCGGAGCGACCCGAACTGACGAGGGGACTGAAGTGTTGTACGCCCGCCAGCACGTTGTCCTCGGTGCGAGTGCGGCGGGTGTCGACGCGATCGACACGCTCCACACCGACTTCGAGGATACCGAGGGGCTGCGATCGGACGCCGAACGCTCGGTCACACTTGGGTACGACGGCAAACTTGCGATCCATCCTGCACAGGTGCCGATCATCAACGACGCGTTTACGCCCGCCACCGAACGGGTTGAGTGGGCCAAGCGGGTGGTGGCCGCGCGAGATGCTGCGGCCGCGGACGATCGTGGGGTCTTTGAGGTCGACGGCGAGATGATCGATGCGCCACTCATTGCGCAGGCCGAACGAATTCTTGAGCGAGCAACCACCCGGTGAGGCGACCAGAACCAAAAAATACAAATTATATGTATTTTACCCCATGATATTAGGTCGACACAGTTATCTCGATCCGCAGAAAGCTAGCGCACATGAGCGACGAGGCAAACCCGTTCGAGAGCTTGGGCAAGCAGATCGAGGAAGCGTCTGCGTATCTCGACCTCGGTGACGACGTGCTCACCCGGCTCAAGCACCCAGAGCGGGTGCTCGAAACAAACCTTTCTGTTGCGATGGACGACGGCTCGATCGAACTGTTCAGAGCGTACCGATCGCAGTTCAACGGCGATCGCGGCCCCTACAAGGGTGGAATCCGGTACCATCCGGGCGTAACCCGCGACGAAGTGAAGGCACTGTCGGGATGGATGGTGTACAAGTGTGCGATCGTCGATATCCCGTACGGCGGCGGCAAGGGCGGGATCGTCATCGATCCAAGCGAATACTCTGAATCCGAGCTAGAGCGGGTTACTCGAGCGTTTGCGACCGAGCTACGACCGATTATTGGGGAGGATCGAGACATTCCCGCGCCGGACGTCAACACCGGCCAGCGGGAGATGAACTGGATCAAAGACACCTACGAGACGCTCGAAAACACGACCGCGCCGGGGGTCATCACCGGCAAAGCGATCGACTCGGGTGGCTCTGCTGGCCGTGTCGAGGCGACCGGGCGATCGGTCATGCTCGCCGCAAGAGAGGTCTTCGAGTACCTCGAGGAGGACATCTCCGAGGCGACCGTCGCCGTACAGGGGTATGGGAACGCGGGCTCCGTCGCAGCGAAACTGATCGACGACCTGGGCGCCGACGTCGTCGCAGTCTCGGACTCTAGCGGCGCTGTCTACAACCCAGACGGCTTCGACGCGCGCGCCGTCAAATCGTTCAAAACTGAGACAGGCAGCGTTACCGGCTACGAGAAGGCGACTGAGGAACTCACCAACGACGAACTACTGACGCTGGATGTCGATCTACTCGTCCCAGCAGCGCTAGAGAACGCGATCGACGGTGAACTCGCTGAAGATGTCCGTGCGGACGTGATCGTTGAAGCCGCTAACGGGCCGTTAACCCCCGAGGCCGATGACGTGTTGACCGACGCTGGCGTTCACGTCGTACCCGACATCCTCGCGAACGCGGGCGGTGTAACAGTCTCGTACTTCGAGTGGGTCCAAAACAGACAGCGATTCGCGTGGACTGAAGAACGCGTCAACGAAGAACTCGAACGCGTGATCGTCGATGCGTTCGACGCGCTGACGACGTCCTACGAAAAAACTGACGCGCCGAACCTCCGGACTGCGGCGTACGTGGTCGCGATCGAGCGGGTCGCAAACGCCTACGAACAGGGCGGCACCTGGCCCTGAACTTTTATCCACGCTTGATCGGCTAAGCCCCAGACGTCACGGCAGGTCGAATTCGAGACGATCGCCGGCTTCGATCCCGCGATCGGTCGTCCAATCACGATTGACCTCGAGTACGTACTGTCCTGTCCCTGGATATCGAAGCTCGTTGCCGTCCTCGTCGGGCCCTGGGGATCTGGCGTGGTGTATTTCCGTAATTGTACCGTCGTCGCCTGCGTAGACGATGTCGATCGGAAAATCCATCTCCCGCATCACGAACGTTCGATCGGAAACCGAATCGTAGACGAACAACATCCCGCGATCCTCGGGTAATGACTCGGTATCACTCAACCCGAGATAGCGGAGGTCGCCCGTGTCCGCGATCGCCGCAGTGACGCGTCCGAGTACCTCATCGTCCGCTGAGCGAACCTCGACGACTGTCGTCTCGTAGTCCTCGTGGACCGGCTCGCTGGCGTCCTCGTCGGCGCTCTCGTTTGTTTCAGCGTCAGTCGTATCCTGGTCGGAGTCGGACTGTTCGGACCCGTTCTCGTTCGTTGTGCCGTCGCTCGCTTCCTCGGACTCCTGTGGGCTGTCGTCTGATCCGCCCACACAGCCGGCGATCGCCCCAGCCAGTCCAGCTGCGAGCACGGACCGCCTCGTGTGTCGGCCCATACGGGGTCGATCAGGCTGACGCTTCCGTGGTGAGTTGGTTTGCGAGGTAAATCGCGATCGGCTCAGATTCCTCTTCGACGAAGCGGACGACCTCCTCGCCGTCACGCTCGACGATGACGGTTGGAATCAATTCGATCCCATACTCGTCGACCTTCGGCCCGGATTTGCCGCCGTCGTCGTTCTTTTCCACCGGATAGTGGTTGACGTTCTCGTCGGCGACACCCGCGGCATCCAGTGCTGCGGCGAACGCCGGTAGTTGGCGCTGGCAGTCGCCACACCAGTCGCCACCCCAGACGTGAAAGACGAGTCCATCAGCGCTGAGCGCCTCGATCGCCTGTTCGTCTCCCGAATTGTCCCAGTCGTCTGTCGGCTGCATCGTTTTCAGTTGCATACCCATGCCCACGCCTTCGAGGGTGATAACTCACGCGCTGACAGCGATGGCTCCCACCGCAATCGAGTACTGCGATCGGATCGGCTGGATGACACGCCGGTTCCAGTAGCTGTTTTATCGTTGACCGACCAATCGATCGCACATGCACGAGAACATCCTCGACACGATCGGCTCGCCGCTGGTACGGGTCGACTCGCCGGACGGGACGACTGTCGCCGCGAAGATCGAGTCGAAAAACCCCGGCGGCTCGGCCAAAGACCGGCCCGCGCTGTCGATGATCGAGGCCGCAGAGGCGGCTGGCGAGCTCGAACCCGGCGATACGATCGTCGAACCCACGAGTGGCAACACCGGCATTGGGATCTCGATGGTCGCCGCGGCGAAGGGCTACGACGCGACGATCGTCATGCCGGCATCGAAGTCCCCAGAGCGCCGGGCGATCATGCAAGCCTACGGAGCGGAACTCGAACTCGTCGAGGGAACCATCTCTGACGCAAAAGATCGCGCAGACGAGCTTGAAGCTGAAGGGATGGTCCAGCTCAAACAGTTCGAAAACCCCGCCAATCCCAAGGCCCACTACCGGACGACTGGCGAAGAGATTCTCGAACAGGTCGGCGATCGGACCATCGATGCCTTTGTCGCCGGCGTTGGAACGGGCGGGACGATCACCGGCACCAGCCGCCGGCTCCGCGACGCATTCCCAGAGATAACAATCGTTGCCGTTGAACCCGAGGAGTCGGCGGTGCTTTCTGGGCGAGAAGTGACTGGCGATTCGTTTCAGGGGATGGGACCGGGATTCATCAGCGCGAACACTGACACGACACTCATCGACTCGATCGAAACGGTCAGTCTCGAAGCGGCTGAGGCGGAGTGTCGCCGACTCGCTGAGAGCGAGGGCATTCTCGCCGGCCAATCCAGCGGCGCATCGAACCTCGCCGCCAAGCGCGTCGCCGAACGGCTCGCTTCGGACCACGGTGATACCGATCCGATCGACGATCCGCTCGTCATTACAGTGTTTTGGGACAGCGGTGAGCGATACATGTCGACCGGGATGTTTGACTGACCGAGGGGGTCTTCGACGCCAAACCGGCCCAATCGATCACTCGGCGTTCGAAAATTCGTCTGCAGTCACGCGAACAACGACTGTTCGATCGACCTCCTGGAGGTCGTACTCGGGAACCGTCCCATCCCGGCGGGTGACGTACATCGGTTCGACCAGCTGCTCGTCGACGACGCCGTACACGGTGAGATAGCGATCAGTCTCTTCGGGCGGCAGCTCGCGGTTCCTGACGTCGCTTGCGAGCTCCCGCGAGAGCCACTCGGCTGTCGAGACACTCGGTTCGCGAATCAACACCGTGTCGACGAACCGGACGAGATACCAGTTTAGATCATTACACAGTGAGACGGCCGTGCCCAGACTGACGGTGTCGATCGCAATCGAGTTCGCGAATGGCTCTGCGAGCGTATACGTCGAAAGTGCCGCTCGTGAGGTCTCTCGTGAGAGCAATTCTGCTCTGAGTGAGCTGTCTTCGGAGCCGACGAAACACACACGAGTCACGTTCAGTAGCTTTCTGCGGACGAATAAATCCGTTCCGGCTCGATAACTGTCTCTTCCTCGGCAGCGTCAGTGAGAAACTCGAACCGCGCACCGCCGGCAGTTCCGTCTGCAATCCGTATCGACCAGCCGTGTGCATCCGCGATCGTGCGCACGATCGCGAGGCCCAATCCGTTGCCGTCTGCTGCCGTCGTCTCGCCTTGGTCGAACACGTCAGATCCGATCTCGGGGTCGATCCCGACGCCGTCGTCCTCTATGTAAAACCCGCGCTCTGTAGTGAGCATCCCAATCTGAACCGTCACGTCCTCACCACCGTGTTCGACAGCGTTTCGCAGTGCGTTTTCGAGTAGTCTCACAAGCCGATCGCGGTCGGCAGCTATCGTTCCAGCGGTCTGTACGCGTACGGTCGCATCTGGGGCAACGATTGACCGCCATGCGGCTTCGACGGCTGTTTCCAGGTCGACCGACTCGGGCGCTATCACTGCTGTTCCCTCTCTTGCGATCGTGATCGCGTCGTCGATGATCTCGGTCATCCGATTGTGGGCGGTCCGTATCTCAGTAATCGATTCGTCGAACTGTTCGTGGTCTCCGCAGGTTCTTTCGAGATCAGTTTCCAACAGATCGAGGTACCCGCTCGCCACGTTGAGGGGGTTTCGAAGGTCGTGAGAGACAGTTGCGGCAAACTGGTCGAGGCGATTGTTCTGTCTGCGAAGCTGGCGCTCTTGGGATTGGCTCACCCGCCGTTGCCCATCGTAGAGCCCAAACCCTGCGCCGATCAACGCCCCGCGGACAAAGCCGTTGTGTACAGTTTCCAGCCGATTTGTGAGAGTAACTCCCTCTGCCTGTTGGAACAAGATTGTCGCGAATTCGAACCCCGCGATGAAGGCACCGCCGACGCACAGCCACAGCACAATTCGTCGTCCGACGACTCGATCGAAGGCCTCACGGTGCATCCACCAGCCGACGCCGATGAGGATGGCAGACAAACAAAGCGGCAAGAGCGATCGAACCAGGACACTTACGACCTCTGCTGTCGGGTCTGTCAGGTGGCTCCAGACAGTGAACATGGCTGTTAGCACACCCACAGCCATGACAAGCCACGCTGGTCGAGTTGGAGACACGATCGTATCAACTCAGTAGGCACCCGCTGTGAATATTACTGTTCTGATTCGTGTGACAGTCCACCAGTCATCACCGGGCTTCAAACTCTTTTCAGCCGATACTTTCAGGACGGCCCCATCCGATTACCCAATATGTGGCGATCGTCAGTACCTCTTGTGCCAGTGATCGACTCCGTGGTCAACCGATTTATCACTGCGATTCCGTCCTTCGTCACAGCGATCGTTTTTGCGGTCATCGCGTACATCGGCATCAGAATTATCCGCCGGCTTGTCCGGAGTGTCATCACCGGGGCGTTCCCGGCTGAACAGCGGCTCATTGCCGACTTTGCGGTCGTCGTCGTGACGATCTTCCTCTGGTTTGCGGCCGGGCTTGTGCTGTTGGACATTCTCGGACTTGGACAGATCGCAGCGAGCCTCGGCACAGCCGTCGGATTCGTCGCGTTAGGCGTCTCGTATGCGCTTTCGGAGATGATCGAAGACACCGTCGCCGGAATTTACCTGCTTAAAGATCCGGACTTCAACGTCGGCGATTCAGTCACCACCGGTAGCGTTGATGGAACGGTCGCCGAAATCGGCCTGCGAAAGAGCCGATTTACGCTCGAAAACGGCGATACAACGGTGCTTGCAAACCGGGATGTTGAAGCAAAGTGGACCAAACGTGCCACAGAGCGGAGTGAATAGTCACGCTGTGGCCACTCACAGCCACGTCTGCCTGCCTACGCAACGTTCATCACTGACGCCGACACGAGCTACGGTATGAATCGGAACCGCTTCGTCTTGCTCGCGATCGCCGCGTTCGGGCTACTCCTTGCGAGCTTTCTGATTCGGGGGACGACGCGGATTCTTCTGCCGTACCGGATATCGCTAATCCTGGCCGCGCCAGTTGTGTTCGCGGCGTTCGCTATTATCGTATATCTATTCCTCTGGGGGCTCTTGGACCTGTTCGGCGTTCGATCAATCGAGTGAGGCTCGCAGCGCCCGCCCGATGCAAACCGTTTTTCGATCGCTCGCCCAACAAAATGTATGAACGTACGAGCCATCGGGGACCTTTCGCCGGACGAGCGGGCCGCGCTGTTCGAGCGTGATGCCGGTATCGACGCGGTTCGGGGGGATGTCCGCGACATTGTTGGTCGCGTCCGTCGAGAGGGTGACGTTGCCGTCCGAGAGTTTTCTAAGGAGTTCGACGGCGTCGAGGTCGGCAATATCGACGTGACCGATGCGGCTGAGCGAGCCTACGATGCGGTTGACGCTGACATCCGTGACGCGATCGAGACCGCTGCCGAGAACATCCGTGGTTTTCACGAACGCCAGCGACCGACTGATTGGCGTGAGGATTTTGACGGCCGTGAGCTCGGGCGTCGGTACCGGCCGATCGAGCGCGCCGGCGTCTACGTCCCCGGTGGGACCGCCGCGTATCCCTCGAGCGTCCTCATGGGCGTCATCCCCGCGAAAGTCGCCGGCGTGGAGCACGTCGCTGTGGCTACCCCTCCCGGCGAACCAATCAACCCGGTGACGCTGGCGGCGATCCACGTCGCGGGGGCGGATGCGGTGTATCAGGTTGGCGGAGCACAGGCGATCGCGGCCCTGGCGTACGGGACTGAAACCGTTACGGCCGCCCAGAAGATCGTCGGCCCCGGCAACAAGTGGGTCACCGCCGCAAAGGCTGAGGTCCGCGGCGATGTCGAGATCGACTTCCTTGCCGGTCCCTCGGAAGCGCTCGTGCTCGCCGACGAGACGGCTGATCCGGCGCTCGTGGCTGCAGACCTCCTCGCGCAGGCCGAACACGATCCGAATGCCTCCGTGGTGGCGGTGACTGCCGACGACGCGCTTGCAGAAGCGATCGCCGAGGCGGTCGATCGCCAGGCCGCCCAGCGCGGGCGTGAGTCGATCATTCGTGAAGCGCTCGACAACGACGCGAGCGGGATCTTGACCGCCCGATCGATGTCCGAAGCGGTGCTCTTTGCTGAGGAGTACGCTGCCGAGCACCTCTCGATCCAGGCGGCAGACGACGAGGCATTGCTTGATCGGATCGACTCCGCGGGGAGCGCGTTTCTCGGCCCGTTCACGCCGATTGCCGCCGGCGATTACGCCTCTGGGACGAACCACGTTCTGCCGACGAACGGCGGCGCGAAGCGTTTCGGTGGCCTTTCGGTTGACACATTCCTGCGATCGACCACTGTCCAGCGCCTCGAGGAGGAATCGCTGGCTGAACTCGAAGAAACAATAACACTCCTCGCAGAAGCCGAAGGGTTGGAGGCACACGCCGAAAGCGTCCGAAAGCGATTCGAGTAACGACAAACAGTTTCATTTTGCGCCGTCGACGGCGTCACAGTTAACACCGTTCGATCGCTATCGTGGGGTATGAGTACCGAATCGATCGACGGATCGGCGCGGTCCCGCGTCGAAGTAACGCCCGCGGCTGCTGAGAAGGCGCTGGCGCTTATGGACACAGAGGGAATGGACACGGATGTCGGAGGATTGCGGCTATTCGTTCAGCAAGGTGGCTGTGCTGGGCTGTCCTACGGGATGCGCTTTGACAACGAACCAGAAGAAAACGACACCGTAACCGAGCACCACGGGCTCCGGATCTTTGTCGACCCGGCGAGTTTGAACTACATTGGCGGCAGTACGCTTGAGTTCGAAGATGGACTACAGGCGGCGGGCTTTACTGTCGAAAATCCGAACGTGGAAGCCGAATGCGGCTGTGGTGAGAGCTTCCGCACCTGAGACGCGCACGCCACCGCATAAAAAATCAGCCGACGTATCCGCACGAACGTATAAATCGGTCCCGTCCGTTCACTCCAGACATGACTCGAGAAGCTGCGACCACCGAAACCGGAGAGTCGGTATTCATCGATCGATCGGACGCCGAACGCGGTGCTGATGGACTATTTTACGCCGTGTATGTGTCTGAATCTGGTGACGATCCCTGGGGATACTTTTGTTCGAACTGTGAGAGCTTCGACAACGCGATGGACACGATGGGCCGCATCGAGTGTAACACCTGCGGGAATATCCGGAAACCCGAAGAGTGGGACGCTGCCCACGAGTGAGGCGGGTGCCTTCACACTCCCCAAAAGAACGCGATCCCGAGTGTCGTCACGACAGTCAACAACAGCTGTAGCGGCGCACCGAGACGAGCGTAGTCCGAGAAGGTGTAGCCGCCGGGTCCGTAGACCATCAGATTCGTCTGGTAGCCGATCGGCGTCAAAAACGGCGTCGACGCGGCGAACGTCACCGCCATCACGAACGCGAATGGGTTTGCGCTGAGCTGTAGCGCCGCTTCAACGGCCACCGGGATCATCACGACGACGCTCGCGTTGTTGCTCAACACGTTGGTCAAAAGCGCGGTCACGAGGTAAAACAGCCCCAAGACGACGATCGGCGCGAGCCCAGATGAGAGCGAGACAATCGCGGTTGCGAGCCACTCTGCGCCTCCACTCCGCTCGAGCGCAACCCCAAGAGGAATCAATCCTGCGAGCAAGAAAATCACACTCCAATCGACGGATTCGTACATCTCGTTGGTCTTGACACAGCCGGTCGCAACCATGGCGACGATTCCAGCCAGCGCGGAGACGACGATCGGTAGCACCTCCATTGCAGGCAATGCGACGACTAACGCGACAATCCCGAGTGCGATCGGGATGCGATCGTAGCGGTACTCCGGGGGTGTGAGATCCTGTGCGACGATGAAGCCCCGATCGGCCACAAAGCGCTTGACCGTCGACTCGGTCGCTTGCACTAACAGCGTGTCGCCCCCGCGAAGCACCCGTTCGTCCATTCGCGCGTGGATGATCGCGCCGCCGCGTCGGATCGCGAGCACGGTTGCGTCGTAGCGCTGCCGAAACCGGATTGATTCGAGTGTCGATCCGACGATCGTCGATTCGGGGGAGATCACGATCTCGACGAGCCGCTGGCTCGGTGTTTCGTCGATCCGTTCGTCTTCGACGGCCAGCTGTTTGTCGGTTACGTCCGCGTCAGGTGCGAGTTTGAGGCCCTCGGCTTCGATGAGCCGCATGAGGCTGTCGCGATCTGTCCGAAGGACGAGGATGTCCTCCGCGTGGATCTCCTTTGGGGCGAGGGGTTCACTGAACGCGCGTCTGTTTCGGACCAGTTGGACGATGTCTGCGTCCATATCCAGCGTCGAAAACGCCTGATCGATCGTCTGACCAACGAACGGCGACGCTTCGGTAACGACGACCTCAGTGAGGTACTCTGTCATCTCGAACTCGTCGGTGAGTGTTTCGTCGACCTTGATGCGCTCTGGAACGAGGTACGGCGAGGCGATAAGCAGGTAAACTACACCTGTCAGAAGCACAATAATTCCCAGTCCGGTAAACTCGAACATCGAAAATGCCGATAGGGACTCGATGCCGAGGTCCGCCCCGATGCGGGCGGTCAGATCCGACGCGAGGATATTCGTCGACGTACCAATGACAGTCAACATGCCGCCGAGCATCGCGGCGAAAGACGCCGGCATCAACAGTCGCGACGGGGAGACACCGGTCCGATCGGCCACCTCGATGATCATCGGAATCATCACCGCAACGACTGGCGTATTGTTGATGAATCCTGCGGTCCCGCCTGAAAGGCCCAGGACGGCCGCGAGCTGTCCAAACGGGCTGTCACCGAATGAGCGGACGATCCACTGTCCGAGGTAGTTTATCATTCCTGATTGTCTGATTCCTTCGCTCAAAATGAACATCGCAAGCACGGTGATCGTCGCAACACTCGAAAATCCTGAGAGCCCAGCAGCCGTATCGACGCCGGTAACCGGTTCGAGAAGCATCAATACGACGAGCAGCCCAATCGCAGTCACGTCGATCGGTAGCGGTTCGAGCACAAACAACACCAACGTGATCGCCGCGATCGCGAACACGATGGCGATCTCAGGCGTTATTGGCGACAGTCCTGTAGTCGATTGCACCAATACAGATCGGTACACGGCCACGGTGGTTGCAGTACCCGCCGATTAATATAATTATTCACACTAAAATTCGAGGCTGGAAAAAACGGGGTTTCAAAATCCCAGATTTGATAACGCGGCCGCGGTCTTTTTATTTCATGAATCGAAGTGTATTGACATATGGCACAGCTATCGATACGACGATTGTGTATTCGCTCACAGATATGACCCGACCGTCAGATCCGACGGTACTCGTCGTCGACGACGAGCCCGACTTAGCGAATCTCTATACCGCGTTCCTTTCGTCGTCGTACACTGTTCGAACCGCGACGAGCGCCTCTGAAGCCTTAGAACGCGTTGACGAAGACCTCGACGTTGCGCTGCTCGATCGGCGTATGCCGGGGATTTCGGGTGACGAACTGCTCGCGAAGATCCGCGAACGAGATTGCTCGATTAAAGTAGCGATGCTCACGGCTGTCGAACCCGATGTCGACATCATCGATATGCCGTTCGACGATTACAAAGTGAAACCGGTCGATCAACACGAGCTCACGGGCCTTGTCGAGGCGCTCTTAGAGCGAATTGCCTACGACAGCCGCGGCCAAACGTACTTTCGCCTCGCCTCAAAGAAAGCGGCCCTGGAGATGGCAGACAACGATCATGGCGAGGAGTATCAAACACTCCTCGATGATCTCAACGCTGTCAGAGCCGAAATGGACGAACAACTCGATAAAATCGGCGCTGAGGCAGCCTTCAAAGATCTGCCAAGCGTAAGCTGATTCTCGCTATTCCGCCGCGTTTCCCGTGCCCTCAAGATGCTCGACTGCCTATCGTTACGTATGGATGTCATCGTTTTAGGGGCGGGATATGCCGGCGTTACCCTGACCAGGCAGCTTGAGCGATCGCTGCCGGAGTCTGTCCAACTCACCGTCATCGATCAGTCACCGAATCATCTTGTTCAACACGAGGTCCACCGCGCGATCAGACGGCCATCGATCGCCGAGGCGATCCAGGTTCCACTCGAAGATCTCTTCGACCGTGCAGCGGTCAGACTCGGAACGGTGTCTGATGTCGACACCACGGACCGAGTCGTTTCGTTTGCCGACGGTTCAACGATAGAGTACGATTATGCGGCGATCTGTCTCGGCTCAGAAACCGCGTACTACGGCCTCGAAGGCGTCGAGGAGCACTCGATCGGCCTGAAGAGCCTCGAAGAGGCCGATCGAATCCGCGGCGAGGCGCTCGACCTCATTGAGCGCGGAACTGCGGGGACGATCGTCGTTGGCGGTGCCGGGCTTTCGGGAATCCAGGTTGCTGGCGAACTTGCCGCGCTGGTGGATGAGGAAGGTGCCAGCGATCGCATCAATATTGTCATGCTCGAAATGCAAGACTCGGTCGCACCGAGTTTCCCGGCGAACTTCCAGACGGCGGTTCACGACGAACTGATCGAGTGCGGAATCGATGTACGAACCGAGACCGCTGTCGAGCGGGCCGGCCCAAATGTTATCGAAACTGACGGCGGCGATCTTCCGTATGACCTGTTCGTTTGGACCGGCGGCATTGGCGGCCCAGACGCGCTGTCGGGCGAGCGCCCGATCGTCCGGAATGACCTCCGGCTCGATCGATCGACGTTTGTCCTCGGCGACGCAGCCAAGGCGGTCGACACAGACGGTGAACCGGTACCCGCAAGCGCTTCGGCGGCGATCCGTGAGGCCGGGACAGTCGCTGAAAACATTACCGCGCTCGTGGAGCACGATCTCGAGGGAGCGGGTGGCTTCGAACCTCGAATGGAGCCGTATCGCTTCTCGGTACCAGGATGGATCGTCTCAGTCGGGACCGGTGCCGTCGCGCAGGTCGGTCCGACGGTGCTCACCGGTGCGCCGGCCAAAGCGATGAAAGCGTCCGTCGGCGCGGGCTATCTCAGCTCTGTTCGGGCAATAAAGCAGGCTGCGGAACTGGTCGAAGAAGAGATCCGCGCCTGATCTGATCAACAGCGATCGACTCACCGTGGCTATTCACTATTCGATTTCGATCGCCGAATCGAACGCCTGGACCACCTCGTCGAACGCGTCCGCGGCGGTCTCGACGTTCTGGGCGAGGCTAAGAAAGCCGTGCACCATTGTTGGGTAGTCGAGGTAGGTAACCGGGACGGCTGCCGCATCGAGCCGATCGGCATACTGTTTCCCGTCGTCTCTGAGTGGATCGAAGCCAGCCGTGACGACAACTGCTGGCGGCAGCTTTGAGAGGTCCGATGCGTCCAGTGGTGAGACAAACGGGTTGTAGCTGTCGACCGGATCCCGGCAGTACTGTTCGAAGAACCACGTCATATCCGCGCGGGTCAACAGCGGGCCGTCAGCGTTTCGCTCGTAGGAGCGCGTCGAGCGAACCCTGCCGGTGATCGGATATAATAGCACTTGCGCGTCGATCGTGGGTCCATCGAATTCACGGGCGTGCAAACAGGTTGCTGCCGCGAGGTTTCCGCCGGCGCTCGTCCCTGCTACTGCAAGCCGATCGGGATCGCCGCCGACAGTGCTGGCGTGTCGATCGGCCCACTCGATCGCCGCGACCGCGTCGTTGAGCGGCGCCGGAAACGGATGTTCGGGTGCGAGCCGGTAGTCAACGGAGATGACGACGCTATCGGCGGCCGAAGCGAGTCGGCGACAGACGGTGTCGATCGAATCCAACGTGCCGAGCGTCCAGCCCCCGCCGTGAAAGTAGACGATGGTTGGGGCTGGATCCTCCCGCTCTGGTCGATAGATCCGGACAGGCACCTCGCCGTCGGGGCCCTCGAACGCCAGATCACGGACTGATCTGAGGTGCTCTGTCGGCTCCACCTCGGGTGCGAACACCCTCCCTTCGAGCCCTCGTGCCGCATCGACGCTCAGGGCATGCCACGGTGGAATCCCTGCCGCTTCAGTCGTCGAGATGATCTCTGCGAGTTCCGGATCGAGCGATCGCTCCATACCTCCGCGTCGATCCCGGAGCACATATATCCAGTGCGCCCGCACGCGTCGATGTGACCGCTACCATCCGGTTCGCCGACGGAGCCGTCGTTGTCGAGGCAGCCGACCCCGATCGGCTCCCGTCGCTACCCGGTGCGGAGCTCGACCCTCGGACGGAGACGCTGCGAGCACCGGCGTACCGCTATGCAGCGATCCGGACGATTCTCGGCGAACTCGACGTTGGAATCGACGATCGGGTCGCACCAGCGCGATCGCTCTCGTTGTCGACGACGTACGCGCTCCGGGAGTACCAGCGTGCGGCACTCGACGCGTGGGAGGCGCGATCGAACCGCGGCGTCCTCGAGTTGCCGACTGGCAGCGGCAAAACGGTGATCGCGATCGCAGCGATCGCGGCGCTCGGAACGCCCACGCTCGTGGTCGTACCAACGATCGCGCTCGTCGAACAGTGGGAACGCGAGTTGCAGTCTGAGTTCGGCGAGGTTGTGTCGATCGGGCGGCTGGGTGGGGGCGAACAACGGCTCGGCGACCTGACTGTTGCGACGTACGATAGCGTGTACCTCCGCGCAGACGAGATCGGTGGCGAGTTCGGACTACTCGTCTTTGATGAGGTCCACCATCTCGGCGCGGAGGGCTACCGAGACATCGCTCGTCTCGCCGCGGCGCCGAACCGCCTCGGTCTCACTGCAACGTTCGAACGGCCCGACGGTGCCCACGAGGTAATCCGCGAGCTGGTAGGTCCGAAAGTGTACGATGTGGACGTCGATTCGCTCGCTGGCGAGCATCTTGCTGCATACGATATCCGCCGGATTGAAGTCGAACTTAGCCCCGAGGAGCGCGCGGCGTACGAAGACGCCCAGGGAACGTTTGTTGAGTACGTCCGCCAGGCAAACATCCAGTTTACCAGCGGTAGCGACTACATGGAACTCGTCAAGCGATCGGGGAACGACCCTCGCGCTCGTGAGGCAATGCTCGCCAAACAACGAGCCCGCGAGATCATGATGAACGCCGAGGAGAAGGCCGTCCAGCTCGGGCGAATTCTCGATCGCCATCGAGACGATCGCATCATCGTCTTCACCGCGCATACTGACCTCGTCTACCGGCTCTCATCGCGATTCCTCCTGCCAGCGATCACCGCTGAGACGTCGGCCGCAGAGCGATCGGAAATCCTCTCGCGCTTCCGCGAGGGAACCTACAGCCGCGTAATTGCGGCGAACGTGCTCGATGAGGGTGTCGACGTCCCGGATGCGAATGTGGGCGTCATTCTCTCTGGTAGTGGCAGCGAACGGGAGTTCACCCAGCGGCTCGGACGGATCCTCCGGCCGAAATCCGACGGTGGACGGGCGATTCTGTACGAGGTGGTCAGCGCTGAGACCGCCGAAGAGCGGGTTGCTGGGCGACGACGCTGAGCGTACCATTCAGCTCGCAAATGGTGCAACTGCGCATCTCAACTCTTATTTTCCGTCCCTGTGTACCAGTTCGCGTGTTACCGAAGGCGCTGCTCAGGGTGTCTCGATCGGGCGGTGGGTACCGCCCAGAGTTTGTCAACGAGTCGAGACACCACCTCGCCGATCGGGTCCTCCAGACGTTCGACGAGCATGTTGGCTCGCCGCGATCAGCGCTTGATGAGGCGCTTTCCGCGCTTGAACAAGATGCAGACGACTTCAAACTCGTTCGCGGATTCGCGGCGCTTTGCGAGCGCGACGCGACGTTCGAAACTGCCGCGCCGATTCCGCCCGAGCGGGTCCGACGGACCACCTTCGAGACGGCCGAATCGATCGGCGGCGTCACGTCTGACGCGGAGCGAACACAGGCGATCGACGCCGCAGCCGATCGGCTCGCGGTTCCGCCCGAGACAGTTGAGGAGGCGCTGTACGCCGATCGGGATTGCAACCAGCTCCTGACAAACTTCGAGCCACGGTGGACGCCGAAGACACTGTGCTCCCAGTACAACCTCTCGCTCGCACAGACCGCGCTTTTTGACGCGACCGAGGTCCGCGTTCGGACGGACGACCCGAAGGCGCTGGTATCTGCGATGGGTCGCCTGCGGCTCATGTACGAGATCGAACGGACCGATTCGGGTCGTATCGTCGTCATCACCGGGCCAGACGCGATCTTCAGGCGCACACGGCGCTACGGCACCGCCTTTGCGCGGCTGCTCAGATCGATCGCCGGCTCTGCGGTCGAGTGGGAACTTGTCGCGACGATCGACGACCGCGGCCGCGAGCGAACGATGCGCCTGTCCGCGACAGACGTATCGGTGCCGGGAACCGAGCCGATCGCCAAGCCGACGTACGACAGCGGTGTGGAGGCTGATTTCGCAGCGCGATTTCAGGCTCTGGGTCTCGACTGGGAACTGCACAGAGAGCCCGAGCCACTCGAAACCGGGACGAGTGTGATGATCCCTGATTTTGCCTTCGAGTACATCCACACCGGCTTTCGTGTGTATTTCGAGGTCATGGGTTTTTGGACGCCGGAGTACGTCGAAAAAAAGCTCAACCAACTCGCAGACGTTGAGGATGTCGAACTGCTCGTCGCCGTGGACGAGAGCCTTGGCGTGAGCGAGGAGATCGAGGGACTCGATCACCGGGCAATTCCTTACAGCGGAACTGTTCGCGTCAAGGACGTCGTCGACGTGCTCTCGGCGTACGAGGACGAATTGCTCGACGCCACTGTCGATTCGCTTCCGGCCGAAATCACACCTGAGGTCGATGTGATTTCGCTCGAATCATTGGCTGCGGAGTACGGGGTCGCAACCGAGGCGATCGCGTCACGATCGTTCCCCGAGCACGAGCAGATTGGCCAGATGCTCATTCGGCCCAGTGCCCTCACGTCGATCGACGAGCGAATCGAGACAGGCATGGCGTACGAGGAGGTCGAATCAATTGTCGAAGCGACTGGGGCTACCGACGTGAGCGCGGTCCTCTCGCGGCTCGGCTACCGCGTGGCGTGGGATGGGTTGTCTGGCGGGACGATCGAGCGGCGATCGGAGTCCTAACCTCGCTCAGAGGTCGGCCAGGGACTCCTGTCTCCCCTTTGGCACCGTCGATCGGAGCTCGTCGTACAGGTAGAGGCCGACGCCGATCGGTTCGACGTCGCCGGCGAGTTCGTGGGCAACCACGAGGTATCCCCAGTCGCCGTCCCACGATTCGTACGGGATGTCTTCGCCGCGGGCGAACGCAGCGGCTTCTGCGCCTTCGAGAACGAGCACGTTCTTTTTCGCGTGGTGGCCGAACCGTTGAACCGCTGCCGTGGTCGGTTTCCAGTGGCGCTGGCGGGTCCGCATGAACGTCATTCCGAGGGCTTCGATTTCGATCGGACTCGGAAGCGCCTGAGAAGTCTCTTTTTCAGCGCAGATCCACACCTTCCCTGCGCCCTTTTCCCAGAACGAATACCCCTCGAAAATCGCCGGGTCGACGCCGTACTGCTCGACCCACCACTCGATCACCTCTTCGCGGGAGGCTCGCCCAGAGACAGTTCGGTCCGCAGGAGTTGCCGGCAGTCGATCGAACCGCTGGCCGACGTTGTCCGCGAGGCGATCGTCCTCGGGGACGCGACGCTCGTCGGTCATGTGGCTACCTCCTGATTCGATCGATCGGTTCTCATGCTGTCACCTCCAGTCTCGCACGATCGGTTCTCATGCGGTCACCTCCAGCTTTGCACAGTAGAAGCCGCCGGTATCGTTGAGGTGGGGGTAGATCCGGTGAGTCTCTGTCACGGCCGAATCGAACGTCGCTCCGTCCCACTCGGTCACACCGGGTACGGTGTCGATCGGCAGATCGAACGGTACGATCCGACAGTCCTCGGTCTGGAGGGCGTGATCGACCACGGCTTCGTTCTCCTCTGGGGCGAACGTACACGTCGAGTAGACCACTGTGCCGCCAGGCTTCGTCGCCTGAATCGCCCGCGAGAGAATCGACTTCTGGACGCCGGTGACCGATCGGACGTGGTCGATCGTCCACTCCTCCAGTGCAGTTGGGTTCTTTCGACAGGTCCCCTCACACGAACAGGGCACGTCGACGAGCGCGGCGTCGAACGCCTCGAAGTCGAACGGCTTCAGCGAGAAGTTTCGCGCGTCCTGATTTGTCACCGCGAGGTTGGTCACGCCCAGCCGCTCGGCGTTGTGTCGCAGCGCCGAGAGCCGACCGAGATTGCTGTCGTTCCCGACGACCAGTCCCTGGTCGCCCATCTGCGCCGACAGTTGCGTGGTCTTACTTCCCGGGGCCGCACACGCATCCCACACGCGGTCGCCCGGATCCGGATCGAGCACCACCGCTGGGAGCGCCGACACCTCCTCTTGGCCGTGGACCCAGCCGTGAAAGTACGGCCACGTCGTCCCCGGCCCGCGCTCGGCAAGCGCAAACAGCCCGTCGTGCCACTCGATCGGCTCGTACCCAACGCCCTCGGTATCAAAAGCCGCAGCCACCCGATCGGCCGTCGCCTTGATCGTGTTGACACGAACAACCGACGGCAGCGGCCGTTGACACGCTGCACGAAAGGCCTCGGGGTCGTCAACGAGCGGGGCGTACCGCTCTAACGGATTCATACGTGCCATTTTTGTCCCGATCGCTTGGCCGTTTCGGGTCGACTTCGTCTCCGGGGGACATCCACTCCTGTATGTGACTTTCTCACGCTCGAACCATTCGACACCTCGTTTTACCTTCGTGCCCTGCGAACCGTCCGGACATGGCAGAAATTGAGGTGGTTAATAATGATGTATCGCTCACTGAACCAACGCTCATCGAGGGCCTTCCTGGTGTTGGTCTCGTTGGGAAGATTACGGCCGATCACCTGATCTCGACCTTCGAGATGGACCATTACGCAAACGTCCACTGTGAGGGTATCCCGAAGGCAGTTACGTATCACGAGGACAACAATCGGCTTGTGACGCCGGTTAGACTGTACGTTGACTCCGAGCGCGATCTAGTCGCGCTACAAAGTGATATTCCAGTCTCTCCGCAGGCGGCGATCACGTTCGCAGACTGCGTTTCGGGATGGTTCGCTGAGGAATCTATCTTACCGGTGTACCTCTCCGGGATTCCACGTGAAAAGGGATCTGAACCCGCACGTGTCCACGGAGTTGGCGTTAACCGTGGTATCGATCGTCTGGAGTCGCTCGATATTCCCGCTCCGGGCGAGCGTGGACTGGTTTCGGGACCAACGGGTGCACTGTTGGCGCATGCGCTTGAACATGATCAGCCGGCGATCGGACTTGTCGTCGAATCGGATCCACGGTTCCCCGACCCGGAGGCCGCAAGCCGCCTACTCAAACAGGGCATCGAACCGCTCGCTGATATTTCCGTTCCGACCGACCATCTGGTCGATCGCGCCGAAGAAATTCGTGAGGCCCGCGAGCAACTCGCCCAGCAGATGCAACAAGCCGACGAAGAGAGTACCCGAGTGCAGCCGCTGCGGATGTACCAGTGATCTGGTCGGTCGATGCCGATCCAACTTGTACTGATAGGGATTATCATAGAAAGTCATAATTTTCTGCTGAGAGATCGAGACACGGGGTCAAAAGAGGGGGATCGAAGTCTCCGGATGGCTACGATAATCCCTATGACAAACAGCCGAGACCGAACTCGATGTGAGGATTTTTCCGCGGTGACGAACCGAGTACCAACAAGAACGAAATGGGGACACCAGTGCGGACGAACAACAGATCCAAACGGACCATGCCAAGCCACAGGAAGGGACAGCGCCGATGGTAACGCAGTGGCAAGAGCTATTCGGCCATCCAGAGCCGTATAGAGAGCAGGCTGATGGGATCGTGACCGCGATCGAAACAGCCGAATCGGGTGGATACACTGTCATCGAGGGCGCGTGTGGAACCGGCAAAACGATGTTGGCGCTGACTGCCGGGATCGATCGGGTTCGCGATCCAGACTCGCCCTACGAGCGGGTTGTCGTCGCCACGAGCGTCAAACAACAGCTCCGGCAGTTCGAGACAGACCTCCGTCAGATCAACGAGACGCTCCCCGATCCGCACAGCCTGATATCGGGACTGACACTCGTCGGAAAGGCCGACGTCTGTCCGTACAGCCGCGAGAGCGCAGGTGGAATCGACAGATCGAACGTGTACGATCGCTGTGAGGGACTCCGCGAGCGAACGCGAAATCTAACCGGTGAAGACGGGCCCACCACAACAGGCGCGCTGGCGGAGACTGCCCGCCGTGCACAAACTGGACTGGCCGATACTGGCACTGCGGGTCCTGCCGTCCTCGAAACCGCGGGCGAAAAGACACCGTTTCTGCCGTCGACTCCAGCGCACGGTGACGAGACGGGTGCAACAGAGTACTGTCCGTTCTACGCGACGTATCTGGACGAACTGCCTGAGGATGGCGAGCCGATTCAGGCTGTCCCGTTTGATCTCACTGATCGCGGACACATCGGCACCGAGGAACTCGTCGGACTGGCCGCCAGCTACGGCATGTGTCCACACTCGATCATGGGTGCAATCTTGCCGCACGTCGAGGTAGTAATCGGAAATTACTATCACATCTTTGATCCACTGACAGCGTCGTCGTTCACTGGCTCGCTCATCGACGAAGAGACATTCCTCATCTGCGACGAAGCACACATGCTCGAACCGCGGGTGAGAGACCTCGTGAGCGACGCAATTGCCGATCGCAGCCTCCGGACCGCCGAGAACGAACTGACTCGCGTGATCCAGCCGCTGTCGTTCGAGGGCAATCAGCTCGACGGAACAGATGTCGAGTTAATCCGGAGCGAACTGGCCGAAAGCGACGTCTCGATCGACGAACTCAAGCGATATCGATCCTTCGTCCGTGACCTCCGATCAGAGTTCGATCGGCGGGTAAACGCCTATCTGGATGCAGAACACCGCGGCTGGAAAGCCGATCTCGAAGCCCTCCCAGACACAGAAATTCCCCTTCGCGATCCAACGGTCCCAGAGCCAGACGAAATAACCGAATGGGCTAACGCACAGGGCTATACTGATGCGGTGTGGTCGCGCGCAGAGATCGTTGGAACGGTCGTTGGACGGATCCTCGACGAACTGGAAGATGACGATGTCGATCGATCCGCTCCGAGCGTCGGACGGACCCTCGGCGCGTGGTACCGTGCAGATCACGAGTCGTACTTTCGGGAGATCCAACTCGAACGGACCTGGGATCGGAGTGAGCCGCCCGAATCCTGGCAGCGGGCGTACAACGCCCGGTTGGTGTTGTACAACTGTGTCCCGGGCGATGCGATCGGCGAGCGGCTGTCAGCGTTCGGCGGCGGCATCCTCATGAGCGCAACGCTCGCGCCGCTTGACGTGTTCGAACAGGTCTCGGGGCTTGAACACCTCAGAGAGGCCGATCGACCGATCGAACGACGGACGTACGGCCTTGGCTTCCCCGAATCGAACCGCGAGAGCTTCGCCGTCGACGCCCCGAAGTACACGTACGCAAACCGCGGCGATCCTGGGGAAGACACGCCAACACGACAGGCACACGCCGACGCGGCCGTGGCTGTCGCGCAATCGCCCGGGAATGTGCTCGTGGGGATGCCGAGCTATCGAGAAGCCAAATGGATGGCAGACGTCCTCGAAGCGCGTGTTGACAAGCCCGTGCTTCTGGACGAATCGAGCGACGACGCTGAGACCGATCGGTTAAAACGATCGTTTTTTGCCGGGGATGGGAAGGTCCTCGTCACGAGTCTTCGAGGGACGCTGACAGAAGGCGTCGACTACAGTGGCGATCGGCTGGCCGCGGCCGTTGTCTGTGGCGTCCCGATTGTCAACACCGCGAGCCCCCGGACCAAGGCGGTCCAGACCGCCTACGATCGGCGATTCGGCAACGGCTTTGAGACCTCCCTCGTCGTTCCAGCGGTCCGCAAGGCGAGACAGGCGATCGGTCGGGTGATTCGAGGACGTGACGATCGCGGCGTTCGGGTATTGGTTGACGCGCGGTACGCCCGCCAGTCGTGGAACAGTGTCCGATCGTACCTACCAGCGCACGAACAAGATGCCTTCCAACCTGTGAGCGCCGATATGCTCTCTCTCGGGCTCGATCGGTTTTGGGATCAACAACCTGCGGAAGACTCTGATAGACACTGAGACGTTCAGATCACGCCAGTAGCGATCCAGTTCTGCCGAAGTATACTGTGAGTACCGTCCGATATGCGGATCATAACTATACAAATAACTGTTAAATGCCGAGACAATGACGCCCACCGAATATCACGTCGTCTGTCGACAATGCACGTTTGAATCCCTAGAGCGAAGCGAAGACAGTGCAACTACCGCTGCCGATAGGCACCGGAACGAGACCGGACACAAAGTCGTCTTTGCACGGCTCGTGTGAATCGCTCTCTCACCGATCGTCTGTAACAGCGTCCGCATCCGAACAGCGCCAGTGTTCGATTACAGTGAGTCGATCGCCGACAGCAAGTCGTCTTTATCCTGGACACCGACAACGCTGTCTTTCAGTTCGCCATTTGCGTAGAATTCGAGCGTCGGCACACTCCGGATACCCTGTGTTTCTGCAAGCCCACGGAGTTCGTCGATATCGACCTTGAGGACGGTTGCATCTGAGTCGGCGGCAATCTCCTCGATCGTCGGCTCGAGCATCTTACACGGGCCACACCACTCCGCATGGTAATCGACGAGGACGATCTCGTGCTCGTTGATCAACTCTTCAAACTGGGCTTCATCTTCGACGTGGATCGGCTCCGAGACAGTTGCTGTGCTCATACACCCACTTACACACACGAGTATATAATCCTTTGACGGCTGTGTCCACCTTATGCACAGCGCGTTACCAGAATCCTGACCGTCACAACATCTCAAGTAAAGCAAGTCATACTACCGGGAACAGTCACGAATATGGACAGACCGATCAATGTGCCGGGGTTTATATCTGTGAATAGCGACTGGTCGGAGTATGAGCGACTCCGAGGCCTTCACCTACAACGGCGGCAAGGTCTCTCCGGGCGAAACCCAGAACATCCGCTATGGGATCAGCGAGACGTATCTCGGCGATCCCGTCCGAATTCCGGTCACAATCATCAACGGCGAGAAGCCGGGGCCGACGGCATTTCTCACGGCGGCTACCCACGGCGACGAACTCAACGGTATCGAGGTAGTCCGCGAGATCGCCCACGAGTGGGATCTCTCGGGGCTTGCCGGCACGCTCGTCTGTCTGCCCGTGTTGAATGTGCCCGGATTTTTGGCCCAACAGCGATACCTGCCGATTTACGATCGCGACCTGAATAGATCGTTTCCCGGTCGCGAGGGATCGACAAGCGCAAAACGAATGGCGCATCGGATCTTTTCCAACTTCATCGAGCCCTGTGACTTCGGGCTCGACTTTCACACCTCCACGCGAGGACGGACGAATATGCTTCACGTCCGTGGCAATATGGCTAATAAGTCGGTTCATCGGCTCGCGCTTGCGTACGGCTCGAACGTCGTGCTAGACGGGGAGGGTCCGGACGGAACGCTCCGCGGTGAGGCAACACGTGCGGGAATCCCGACGATTACGATCGAAATGGGTGAAGCCCACCGCTTCCAGCGCGGCCTTATCGACGACGCACTCGCTGGCGCCGAAAGTGTCTTCGCGGAGTACAACATGATCGAACAATCGACTGTTCGATGGCCCGGTTGGCGGACGATCATTACGGACGATCGCGAAAAGACGTGGATTCGGGCAGACGTTGGCGGAATCGTTGATATGCACTACGGTCGGGGCTCGCTGGTCCACGATGGCGATCGGATATGCACTATCACAAATCCGTTCAAAGACGACAACGTGACCGTCGAGGCCCCATTTACCGGGCTGTTGGTTGGGTTGTTGGAAAATCCGGTGGTCTACCCGGGAAACCCGCTGTGTCATCTCGTCGAACTCAGCGAAAAAACCCGGCGCGTCGTCGAGAGCCGCCAAACTCCGCCAAACGGCAACGAGACGTGAGGATCGATCGCTTCAGCTGACCGGCTGGGTGCTGACGCGTGGACGGCCGACTACGTAACTTCTATACCACCCCGGTACCGAACCACATACGATATGAGTCAGTCGTACAATCGAGGCCTCATTGAGGACTTCGGCCGCTGGCGGGAGTTCTCCGCAGGAATGTGGGCCTGGGTGTTCCACAAGTTCACCGGCTGGGTGCTTGTCGGCTACCTATTCACCCACATTGCCGTGCTGTCAACGGCGCTATCGGGCGCAGCAGCGTATACGGGGACGATCCAGACGCTCGAAGGGCTGCTCGTAGTCCGAATCCTTGAGGTCGGATTGCTCGCTGTTGCGGTGTTTCACATTCTCAACGGGCTCCGACTGCTAATGATCGATCTCGGTATCGGGCTGGAATCACAGGACAAAAGCTTCTACGCGTCGCTAATCTTGACCGGAGCGATCACGGTCGCATCGGTTCCAACGTTTATCGCGGGGGCGTTCTGACTATGGCTGAGCGCTACTCTTCGTTCAGACCTGGCGGTCGTCGGTGGCTCTGGCAGCGAATTACGGCGGCATTTCTTGCGGTCGTGTTGTCGTTTCACTTCTTCTTGCTGCATTTCGTCTACCACGCTGACGAGGTGACGTTCGCGCTGTCGAGCGCCCGCATGGAGTCGTGGACATACTACTCGCTCATGATCCTGTTTTTGATCACAGCGACGTTCCACGGCGTCAACGGCGTTTACAACGCGTTGATTAATCAAGGATTGACCGGTACCAAACAGACCATCGTTAAGTGGACGCTTGTGGTCGCCAGCGCGATCTTGATCGTCCAGGGCGTTCGAACCGCGAACGCGTGGGCCGGCATCTCGATTCTGTAATCATGAGCACGCAAGTTCCAAAAAGAGAAGAGGTTGAATCGACGACCGACGAGGCAGCGTCCTCGCCGGGGAAACAGCGCCGCGACACCGCAAAAGCCGATCGCGCCGGGCAACAGGAGAAACAGCGCGAGGCCGAAGAGCGCGCGAAGGCAAACGAGGACACCGTTCGGATCAAAGTCTTCCGGTACGATCCGGAGGTCGAAGCAAAACAGGAGCCGCGGTTCGACGAGTTCCACGTTCCATTTGAAAAAGGGATGACGGTATTGGATTCGTTGATGTACGCGCGGGATCACTACGATCCATCGCTCACCTTCCGACACTCTTGTCGACAGGCGATCTGTGGCTCGGACGCCTTCTTTATCAACGGATCCCAGCGGCTCGGTTGTAAGACACAGCTTTCAGAGCTCGATGAACCAGTCCGAATCGAACCGCTTCCGCATCAGGATGTGGTCAAAGACCTCGTGGTCGACATGGATCACTTCTACGAGCAGATGCACGCTGTTGAGCCATATTTCGACCCCGATGAGCTTCCAGACGGTGAACTTGAAGAACAGCGCCAGAGTCGGGCGAACCGCGAGAAAATCAAGATGTCAACACGCTGTATCTGGTGTGGCGCCTGTATGTCATCGTGTAATATCGCGGCGGGCGATAACCAGTATCTCGGCCCGGCGGCGATCAACAAAGCGTACCGCTTTGCGATGGACGAGCGCGAAGGCGAGGCCAGAAAACAAGAACGACTCAAGATCATCGAACAGGAACACGGTGTCTGGCGCTGTCAGACGCAGTTCTCCTGTACGGAGGTGTGTCCGAAGGACATTCCACTGACCGAACACATTCAGGAACTCAAACGCGAAGCGGTCAAAAGCAACCTGAAGTTCTGGTGAGGATCAAGGCTCAAGAGCATACAACACTAAGGGAACATATACCACAATTATGTACGAACACGACGTGATCGTGGTCGGCGCCGGCGGCGCGGGTCTCCGGGCGGCGATCGCGGCAAAGAACGAGGGCGCAGACGTGGCGATCGTCTCGAAAGTCCACCCGGTTCGAAGCCACACCGGTGCGGCAGAAGGTGGCATCAACGCCGCCCTTCGAGAGGGCGACTCATGGGAGGACCACGCCTACGACACAATGAAGGGCTCAGATTATCTCGGCGACGCGCCGGCGATCGAGACCCTCTGTAAGAACAGCCCAAACGAGGTTATCCAGCTCGAACACTGGGGGATGGCGTTCTCCCGCGAGGAGGACGGCCGGGTTTCCCAGCGACCGTTCGGCGGGCTCTCGTTCCCCCGAACGACCTACGCTGGCGCTGAAACTGGCCACCAACTGTTGCACACGATGTATGAACAGTTGGTCAAAAGCGGTGTGCAGGTGTACGACGAGTGGCACGTGCTGAACCTCGCGGTGACCGACGAGGAGCGCCCCGAGGATCGGACCTGTCACGGCGTCGTCGCCTACGATGTCCAGACAGGCGAAATTTCTGGATTCCGCGCTCGAAATGGCGTTATCCTCGCGACTGGGGGTCCAGGACAGGCCTTTGATCACACGACAAATGCGGTGTCGTGCACCGGCGATGGCCAGGCGATGGCCTACCGCGCGGGCGTCCCACTAGAGGACATGGAGTTCATTCAGTTCCACCCAACTTCACTGCCGTCGACTGGCGTGTTGATCTCCGAAGGTGTCCGTGGAGAGGGTGGTATCCTGTACAACGCCGAGGGCGAGCGCTTCATGTTCGAACACGGCTACGCGAACAACGACGGCGAACTCGCGTCTCGAGACGTCGTCTCTCGCGCCGAGTTGACAGAAGTCAACGAAGGAAGAGGTATCGACGACGAATACGTCCACCTCGACATGCGTCACCTCGGCGAAGAACGGATCCTCGATCGCCTCGAAAACATTCTTCATCTCGCAGAGGATTTCGAGGGCGTCGATGGTCTCAAAGAACCGATGCCCGTCAAGCCCGGCCAGCACTACGCGATGGGTGGGATCGAGACCAACGAGAATGGCGAGACGTGTGTCAACGGCCTGTACGCGGCTGGTGAGTGTGCGTGTGCATCTGTCCACGGCGCAAACCGTCTCGGCGGGAACGCGCTGCCAGAACTCATTGTCTTCGGCAAGCGCGCAGGGAAACACGCAGCGGGCGCGGAGATGGAGCCGGCGAAGATCGAAACCGGCCAGCGCGGTGAGTACGAAACAGCCGAAATCGATAGCCCGGTGGCTCTTGGTGAGCCCGGCTCGTTCGGTGATGCCGATGCTGTCGCTGACGGTGGGACCGTCGCTGAGGGCGGCAGCGTCGATGAGACGTCGATCGTCGAACGCGCCGTTGAAGCCGAGCGCAGGAACATTGACGAGCTACTGAGCAGCGAGGGGATTCACCACTCAGAGGTTCGCTCGGACCTCCAACAGTCAATGACCCGCTACGTCAACGTCTTCCGGGAGGAAGAAGGCCTCAAGCAAGCGCTTCGCGACATCCGCGAGGCGCGCGATCGCTACAAGGACGTCGCAGTTTCGGACCCCTCACGCACGTTCAACACCGACCTTTTGCAGACGATCGAAACGCGGAACCTGCTGGATCTCGCAGAGGCGATCACGATCGGTGCGCTCGCGCGCGAGGAATTCCGTGGCGCGCACTGGCGCGCAGAGGCGCCGGAGCGAAAAGACGACGAGTGGCTCAAACACACGATGCTCTCGTGGAACGACGGCACTCCGGAACTTTGGTACCGTCCGGTGATGCTTGAGGGCGAGGACAAAACCTACGAACCGAAGACCCGAAGCTACTGAGCCAAAGACACGTTTTTGTTTCTGTGCGACTGGATTAATGGCCTGTCATCGCCTAGCGAAAACGCGGTTGTACGCGCTGGGGCTGATGGCCCGTCCCGATCAGTTGCTATTGATGATCGCAGTGTACGCAATGGGAGTCTTCACGGCGGTTGCTCACGGCGGTGCTGTTTCGATCAAACGACTTGCGATCGGGTTCGTGATCTTTGCACCGGTCGCCTTGGGCGTCCACTACGCGAACGAGTACGCTGATGCCAGAACCGATCGGCTGACTCAGCGGACTCCGTTTTCTGGTGGCAGTGGTGCGATCCCCGAACTCGGTGTGTCCCCGCAGACAGCTCGAGGGGCTGCCGTCGCTACTGGCCTGACAGGAGTGTTGGTGGCTTCGATCGCCGTTTTGACAGGGGTGCTCGCGCTTGCAAGCGGCGGACTACTTGTCGCAATGGGTGTACTTGGGTGGGCGTATTCAGTCGGGCCATACCCGCTCGCGTGGCACGGGTTTGGTGAGTTAGACAACGCGCTTCTTGGTGGAATCATGTTGCCGGTGTACGGCGCTGCCGTCGCAACTGAGGGACAGGTCACGCTGGCGATTGTTGCAACGTTTCTCCCGTTTGGATTTGCTGTCTTCTGTAATCTCCTAGCAACGACGTGGCCGGACCGCAAAGCAGACGCAGTTGTCGGCAAACGAACGCTGGCGACGCGATGGTCAAAGTCGTGGCTCCGGTCCGCGTACGCCATTGGGCTGATCGGCATCCTTGGTTCGACCGCGCTGGGATGGCTGTCTGGAGCGATTGAGGCGGCTGTAACCATTGGCATACTTTTGTCGCTGCCGGTATTTTTCTGGGGATACACGAGCTATACTCGCCAGCGATCGCCCGTACCGACGGTTGCGGCAATGCTCGTATTTGTCACGACGTTCCTGTTGTCGTCTAGCGTCGTACTGTTTGGTTGACTGCGACGCCGTTGGCCGCACACTCAACCGCGATGGTAGTTCTTATATTCTTAGAATCAATTTTTTTGTGACTATCACGGAATATCAGTATATTCGTCAGCGGTCGAAATATGATGTCAAAACAGCGCCGATCGCCCGGCTCAGGTCTGTACATAAACGACCAAGTTAGCCGAAACTACTCGCCTGAGCGGTTGGGGCAACCGAACAGAATTTCGTCGATCGTCGTAGAGCAGTTTTATTATCGTCGAAGTATTGCAATGTACTAAGAAGATGATTCCGGAAGTCAAATCGAAGCCCACAATGCCTACTGGCCTGCAGTCACCTCGGGCAAAGCTCGTCTGTCTGTATTTGTCGACGACTGAAAAGGCGACGATCACAGAGCTTCACGAACAGCTCGATATGAAAAAGATCTCTCTGTACAGCATTCTGAAGACCCTGCAAAAGCGGGGTGTCGTTTCGAAGGACGCAGATTCCTACGTCCTCTCGAATGATGCGAGCTAGTTATTACGCGTCGATCGCGCTTTTCTGACCCCCGCGCCGTCACGAACGAGATCCTCGCAGTGAGGGCAGACCCGGGGGCGGTCCATGCCATCAGGTGTGAACACGCGGGCGTATGCCTGGGTGACGAATGCGCCGCAGTTCTGACATTCCGGCATAGTTGAGTCAATCATAAACGATTGTATAAGTTTTGTGGCCAGCTACCGATCCAGACACGCTGATTGGTATCAATCATCATGAGACAGGCTTCGCCTCCGCATAATACACCGAGTCAATCGAACAGAAAGCCGACGACGTTTTGACGCTTCCCCCAGTAGCGATCGTGTGGACGCAAATCAGCGGACGTTCTCGAACCCCTTCAGCATGGACGAGAACTGCACGAACTGTTCGAAGCTGTGTGCGGCCCGCGAGCGGATCGTCCACGGCTACGGTGACGTGGGCGCGGAGTTTCTCTTTGTGGGTGTGAGCCCCTCCGAAGGTGCCGAGCAGACGGGCGTACCGTTCACTGGTGACCAGGCAGGGCGGCGGCTCCAAGAGATTCTCAGGGACCTGGGCTTCGTCAGATCAGAGCCCGATGCCGCAGAGCCAGACATCCAAAACGCCTTTTTGACGTATCTCACGCGGTGTCGCCACCCTGATCGCGAACCAACTGACACGGAGATCGACACCTGTGAGCCGTTTTTGAACAGCGAGATTCGGATGATTAACCCCCAGCTCATCGTTCCGATCGGTCAGCGCGCGCTTGATGCGCTTGCGATCGACTACACGACCTATCGGCCGGGCTCGCTGTCGATCGAGGAGCTGCATGCGACGACCCTCCGTGGCCGTGGATTCGAGCTACTGCCGATGATCAACCTGACAGCGCAAACCGACGAAGAGACTAACGCGTTCGTCACACACGTTCTCGAAAACGTGTTTAGCCGTGACTACCGCCAAACGAAGGGTAGACAGAGCCGATAGCCGAGACAGCGGTCCACTGGCAACGCTCTGTTGCTGCCGTGGGCGGACTCACCAGTATGGCGTCGACCGCACGCCGCGAGCCTTCCTCAGGACCCCAAGTGTAAACACGAGCACGATCGCGGCGACAGCGATCGCTTCGGCGCTACCAACGAGTTCAGTCGCTCCGCCGACTGCGGCGACGACGAACAGCGCGGCAGTGAGGACGGCGACCCACGCGATTGCGAGTGTCGATCGATCGGTCATACATTGAGATTCAACGGCAACTGGCTAAAACACTGGGTTCAAATGGATCCCAGTCGGACTGTTGGTATGACCGTTGTCGCAGTCCTTGCGGAGCCGCCGCGCGAGGGACTCGTCTTGTCGGAGCTTGCCGAGACCACCCCACTCACAGAGGCCGAGACAGCCGAACTGTACGAGGCAATGTTTCGAGATACGATCTCGGCGATCCACCGATCGGGTGGGGAACTGCTGGTCAACTATCGGCCTGAGGAGTCAATTCCAGCGGCGCACCAGCAGGATATTGCACCCGAAGCCGAACTGCGTGCGATCGTCGCGGACACGATCGACGACGTTGGCTCGGTTCGGTTCGAGCCACAGGTGGGTTCGACGTACGCCGCACGCGTTGGGAACACCGTCACCCATCTGCTTCGCGAGGAAGGTGCACAATCAGTCGCAGCGGTTCCAGGGACCGCGCCGCTCATGGTTCGATCGGTTATCGACACCGCGGCGATGCGCCTGCGGACGAACGAGGTCGTCCTCGGCCCGTCGCTTGACGGTCGGGTATACTACGCGGGATTCACCGAGCCGATCGACTTCACCGACGGCTACGACGCGCCCGCGCTCGAAACGCTCTCCCAGCGAGCATCGGACGCGGAACTTGACACCGACTTTCTCGCGATGCAGCCGGTTGTCGAGCGGGGCGCAGATCTCGAGACGCTCATTCCACAGCTTCGAGCGCGATTTACGGCCGAACGGATCGTTCCCACCTACACCGCGTCGTTCGTATATGACTACGGCCTGGTTGTCGCCGAGACCGACGGGGAGCGATCGATTGTCATCGATCGATCGTCGGTGGATGAGAGTTCTTCCTGAGTGATTTCCGTCGCTGTCGATCGATACGCATTAACCTCGCGATTGAGTATGTGTTCTTGCGCGGTGGGATGGCAGAGTGGACTATTGCGCCTGCCTTGAAAGCAGGTGGCCTTCGGCCTCCTGGGTTCGAATCCCAGTCCCACCGTAAAGCGCGGCGCACTGACGCGCCGCGCGGTTTCACGGATGGATTCGAAGCCTACGAGTCGCAGCATCCGAGCGACTGCGAGGATGATCGTCTCGGATCGGTTCGAATCCCAGTCCCACCGATTGTGAGGCGAACATAACGGCGAGCACTGTTTGTGCTTGCCAGTTCGTGAGCCGGTAAATTGTGGCGAGATTCGAAGCCTACGAGTCGCAGCATCCGAGCGAATGTGAGGATGATCGTCTCGGATCGGTTCGAATCCCAATCCCACCGCGGGCGGCCGCAGATGCGTAACCAAGAATTCGCCCGCCGTCGGGCGATCGACAATCCGACCGCTTAACAAGGGTTTTTGAATGAGCGAATCATATCCAGAATCGATGAACCAGTACGCAGTCGGTCTCGCGTGTGGAGGTGCCCAATGAGGGGCAACGACCAGCAGGCGTACGATCGCGGCACGTCGCTGTTTTCTCCTGACGGCCGGATCTACCAGGTCGAATACGCCCGCGAGGCGGTCTCTCGCGGCGCACCGTCGGTTGGCATCCGTGCCGCAGACGGCGTCGTGCTCGCCGCACAGAGCCGGGCCGCCTCGTCGCTCATGGTCTCCGAAAGCATCGAGAAGCTCCACAAACTCGACGATCATATTGGCACCGCAAGCGCCGGGCATGTCGCCGATGCCCGCCAGTTGATCGACTTCGCCCGTCGGATGTCGCAGATGAACCGGCTCCGCTACGGCGAGCCGGTCGGGGTCGAAACGCTGACCAAATACGTCACCGATCACATCCAGGAGAACACCCAGCGCGGCGGAACCAGACCGTACGGTGCTGCGCTGCTCGTCGCCGGTATTGACAACGGCACCCCGCGGCTCTTCGGTGCGGATCCATCCGGAACCCCGAACGAGTGGAAAGCGACTGTCATCGGCGGTAGTAGTTCGGAAGTCCAGTCGTTCCTCGAAGAGGAGTGGACCGAAGACACGACCGTTGATGACGGCGTCGAACTGGCGATCCGATCGCTCAGAGTCGCCAACGACGAGCTCCAACCTGAAGAGATCAGTGTCGCGACGATTACAGATGATGACGGCTACCACGTCTTAACCGTCGATGAAATCGAGGCGGCGTTTGAGTCGATCGGGATCAGCGATGAAGACGAAGACGAAGACGAAGCTGACGCAGACGACGAAACCAATGGCGACGAGTCGGACGAAGAGTAATCGGCTACCAGCCGCTGAATTTATCTCGCCGGTATAGATCGAGTTCGTTGACTGTTGAGTTGTCCTGAGCGGCTGCAAAGGCGATCGCCTCGGCGACCTCCTCGGGCTCGGTCACTTCACCGGGCTCGAATCGATCCTCAAAGGCAGTCCCATCTTTGGAGCCAAACTCCGTACGAACCTCTGTGGGATTGATAACCGACACCCCAATCCCGTCCTCGCCGACCTGGCCGGCGACACTCATCGCGAAGCCGCGAACCCACCATTTTGAGGCCGCGTAGACGGGATTGAACGGCCGAGGATACTTGCCGGCGAAGCTGCCGACGAAGATGAGATTGCCCTCGCTGCGTCTGAGATGTTCGATCACCGCACGCGTCAAAAAGAAGCTCCCGTCGACGTTCGTGTCCATCATCGCCTGGTACTCTTCCGTCGACAGATCTTCGACCGACGAGCCGCGGCCGAGTCCGGCGTTCGAGATGACGACGTCGATTCCACCAAAGGTCTCGGCGGTTCGATCGACTGCCTCCGCGACGGCTGCCTCCTCACGCATATCTGTCGGCACGACAAGCGTCTCGATATCGTGTGATGCTTCGAGTTCGTCTGCCAGCGTCGTGAGCCGCTCTTTGCGGCGTGCAAGCAGCGAGAGATCTGCGCCGTCGGCTGCTAGTGCGTGTGCAGTCGCCTCTCCGATGCCCGAGCTTGCGCCCGTGAGCAACACCGACTGGTCTGCTAGTGCTGTCATACTGCGTTGCTCGATCGCCAGCCACCTCAGCGTTACTCCTTTTGATTGTTGCGGACGCGATCGGTTCGCGCAAATCATGACGAACCGCCGGCATCCGCAGCTATTTGCTGATCGCCCCGTATCGAGTAGGCATGCACGTACTACGTGGCGGACACATCGCGGACGTAGATGGGACCAGACGCGCTGATGTCGCCATTGAGGGTGACCAGATCGTTGAGGTAGGACTGGATCTCGACGGCGACACTGAGACGGATGTCTCTGGCTCGGTCGTCGCCCCCGGATTGATCGATGCGCACGTTCACCTGATGATGGACGGTCGGCCCAATGTCGCGACGGTTCGAGATGATAGTGCCGCCGAAGCGAGCTACCGAGCGGCAGCGAATCTCGGTGCCGCGATCGAAGCCGGCGTGACGACAGTCCGAGATCTCGGAGCGCCCGACGATGTCGCACTCGCCGCACGGGAGGCTGTTGCTTCGGGAATTCTGCCTGGTCCACGAGTCCATGCCTGCGGACGGAATATTGTGATGACTGGGGGACACGGCCACTGGTTTGGTCGGGAGGCGGACGGACCGACAGCTGTCCGGACTGCCGCCCGCGAACAGCTCAAAGCTGGTGCAGACGTACTCAAGTGCATGGCCACCGGTGGGGTCCTGACCGAGGGCGCGGTTACGGGCGCACCCGAACTCACTCGCGAAGAGATCGAGGCGCTGACCGCTGCAGCCGAGCCGATTGGTGTCCCGACCGCAGCGCACGCCCACGGCGCTGAAGGGATCAAAAACGCCGTCAAGGCGGGGATCTCGAGCGTTGAGCACGGCACGTTCATGGATCGCGAAGCGGCCGAATTGATGTCCGATCGCGGGACGTTTTGGGTGCCGACGGTGAGCGCGCTTCATGGCATCGTCGACAACGGGGTTGAGGCCGGAATTCCAGTGTCAGCGGTCGAAAAGGCCGAGGATGCTGGTGAGCGGATGGAATCAGCGTTCGAGCACGCGATCGACGCCGGGGTCACAATCGCAATGGGAACCGACGCCGGCACACCGTTCAATTTCTTCGCCGACATTCCAACTGAGATGGCGTCCATGGTTGAACAGGGGCTGTCTCCAAGCGATGCACTCGAAGCCGCAACGGTCAACGGGGCAACGTTGCTCGGAGAAGACAGCCTCGGAAAGGTCCAGGAGGGCTACGCTGCGGATCTGGTTGTGCTCTCTGCGGACCCGCACGAAGACGTGACTGCGTGGCAAGAGCCAACGCATGTGTACAAAGCCGGCGATCGAGTCGTGTAACGTCTGAGCTACCCAGTAGCTTGCGGCTGCCACACCGCCACGAGGCGGAACGCGTTGGGTCTGGCAGTCACGCACAACACCGAGAGAGTGGGCAGCGTTGATGACGACGCTATAGTAACGTTTGCAACTCTTTGCAAGAGCCACCTCGAAATACAGTCTGAGAGAACGTGAACCGGTAGTTCCTGAATCGAAGTGGGAAAATAATTGCAAACGCTACTATAGTTAGTTTTGCAAAAGGTACCGATCGACGTACCAAGTGGTTTCGTCGACAGCTGACCACGGCCGGAGGTCTTCTTCGAAGACATCGACTACTGCACCGGTGTCAAGCATTACCCGGTGGAGACTGTCGTCGATTTCCGTGTCGGAGGTATCGGAAATATGATAAAGCGTTCCCGAAGCACCGTGGAGCCTGGTGAAATCGGGATCGCTCGGATCGGGGATCTCGATTCTCACCCGATCCCCAGCGGTATACAGGGACATGGAGGGTCAGATACGTATAAGAGATATAATTCTTGTGGTGGGGGCGTACTTCCAAGCGAAGTGTGAATCTGGAGACCCTATTTGTGAAATTTTACTGAGGGGTACTGGCTGTAGAAGAACTTGACCGAACTATAGCGA
>NZ_SRSG01000016.1 GCF_005543295.1 Halalkalirubrum salinum | reverse complement strand
GTATTTGCCGTTGTGGTTCAGCGAGGTGTAGAACGCATCTGTAGAGGAGATTTGGGTGATATACCACGCTGGCACCGAGGTGCCAGCGCGGAGTGCTTCTTTCGAAGCGACTTCACCGTGGGTTTGGAGAAACGCACGAACAGTACTCTTATGAGATTCAACCGTGTTTCGGCTTGTGTCGGATCTGGTGTTGTGCATAACATTGATCCGACTTCCTATCTAGAAAAACTGACTAATTCTACTGCTAGTGACTGCTGTTCGATAGGTCTGAGTTAATCTCGAAGTCGTGCAACAGGCTATTATAATTTTGTTTGAGATATCCTCAATTAAGGATCAGGTAGTTTCAAGCATAATTATACCTTGCCAATCTTAAACCGATAACATAGGATTAAGCGTGGCATCGTCGGCAGACTTCGAAACGTTGATCGACGGCTTAGACGCTATCAGTTTGGTCGGCTCGATCTCACTCATCGATACCATCAGAGTCTAGTACAAAATACTCGCCCTGTATGGAGCACTATCAGAATCGGTTGAAATCTCGGTGGTATATTAGCAGATTTAAATAAACATCTTTATATGGTGATATTTCTGAGGAATAGGATTTCTACCAAGCAGATTATATGAAAAACTCGCTGTTAGAGCTTATAACAGGTGCTCTCACATCTGGCTGTAGCTTCGAGAACAGAGTGATTTCCGTTATCCACTTTCACTCCGGTTGCTCAACATTTATACAGGTCCGCTAACATTTCTTGGTAATGCCTAGAACAAGTATCCTCCATATCAGTGATTCCCATCTGGGGAAACGACAGTACGGATCGGATATCCGTCGAGAGGACTTTGCGAAAGCATTTGAACAGGCGATTGAGGTTGCCATCGATCGTGATGTGGACGCCGTAATCCATACGGGAGACTTGTTCGACGACCCGGTTCCGTCGCTCCCGACAGTGATGCGTGCTGCTGATGCGCTAAAACCGCTTGAAGAGCATGGGATTCCGTTTTATGGAATTGTGGGGAATCACGAGCGGAAAAACGATGAGCAGTGGCTTGACTTGCTGAGACGGACGAGCGCTGCTTCCCGACTCGGAAAAAAACCGACGATGGTTGGCGATGTTGCGTTGTATGGGATCGACGCTGTGCGGCCGAGCGTGTGGGACAGTATCGAGCTAGAGCTTGAGGAGCCACCTGAACAGGCAGCGTGGACGATTCTGTGTATGCATGAGCTCCTCACGCCGCTCGTCAGCGGAATGGGACGTGTGTACCCGGCTGCTGAGGTCATTGACCGGGCTGGGATTGATCTAGATGGGATCGCACTTGGAGACCTCCATCAGCCGGCGAGTTCCGTAGTGGACGGGACCGACGTTTGGTACGCTAGTGCGACCGAGCGCGGCGGGAAAGATCAAGAGGAAACAGGGGTTGTGCAGATTTTATATATTGATAATAGCGGGATTAAACGTCACCAGATTGAGCTAGAAACACGGCCGTTCGCTGTATTTGAGATTGCGTTCGGGGAAGAAGACGGCGCAAGCCATGCCCGCGACGTATTGGAGAGACACGATCTTGATGGCGCTGTAGCGAAAGTCGAATTGAGCGGTGATCGGGCTGCTGTCACCGCAAATGAGGTAACACAGATGGCACGTGAAGCCGGTGCCGCTGTGGTTAGTGTTGATGATAATCGTGGCCGTGTGGATCTTGACGTAGAGTCGATCGAAGCAATGTCGCTGCAGGGTCTTGATGATGCTATTGAAGAAAAACTCGCAGACGAAAAGTTCTCAGCGGTTGCTCTTGATGTCGATCGAGAGATTCGCCAAGCGGATGAACTCGATACGAATGTGAACCGTGTCGCGGATAGTTTCGGAGAGTTGCTCAGTGATGCACAGCAGCAAGCGTTTGATGACCTTGGGCCGGAGGAGACGCCGGAAGCCGCTACCGAAATGGAGGTCGAAAAATGAAGATCACAGATCTACATCTGCAGAATATTCGGAGTTACGAGGACGAATCGATTGAGTTCCCCGATGAAACAATGCTTGTACATGGGGAGAACGGTGCTGGGAAGACAACACTGCTTATGGGCATTTTTGGCGGGCTTTTTCTTTCAAAGATTCGAAATGTTGGGTCGAATAATTTCAACCTTGACGATATCGTCAGACGGGGTAGAAGGAAGGGCGTGATCACGTTATCATTCGAAGTGGAAGCGACGTCGTACACGGTGACATGGACAATTGATACAGAAGGGCAGAACGAAGCAGAAATTGATTCGCCTGCACTTTCGGAGCCAATCTCGGGGATTCGTGATGTCCGCTCTGAAGTTACTGGTGTCGTAGGGATGGATGAGGATAGTTTCTCTCGGTCGGTCTACGTGCAGCAAGGTGAGGTGGATGAGTTATTTGACGATGATGCTCGGGCAGAACTCATCGATGATCTTCTCGGACTCGATCGGATCGATCGCTACGAACTCCGGGCAAAAGGCGCTCGTCGTGCGATGGGTCGAATTGCGAGTGAGAATGAGCAATCTGCAAAGAACCATCGTGAGACGATTGAGGAACAATTTGACTATGACATCGATGGGTACCAGGCTACAATCGCCGAGAAAGAATCAGAAATCTCAAACAAACAAGCAGAGATTGAGGAAGTAGAGGAGTTCCTAGACGACCTCCGAGATGCGAAACAGGACGTTGAGCAACGACTTGAGAATCATGGCCAATTGCAGACTGATCTTGAAGAAGCCGAAGACAAGCGTGAGAGCCTCATCGAAGAGCGGGCAGCCAACCAACGCGAAATCGAAGAGGCTGAGACGGCGATCGCGGAGGCTGAGGCTGAGATTGAGGCGCATCACGAGGAGATCGATGAGAAACGAGAGGAACTCAACCAGCTCGATGATCCATCGACAACTGATCCAATATCGGTAGATCTGGCGACCGAAGAAGCCGCTGAGGAAACGCTAGCTGCCGCTCAAGAAGCGGTTGAATCGGTACAGATCGAACAAACTGATAGGAAGGGAAAGCTAGATCAAGCAAAGTCGGAGTTGGACCGCCTCATCGAGGAACAGGATGCGTTGGTCGCCGAAGCTGACGAGCTTGAAGCGGATCTCGATCACCTCCTCGCAGAAAAAGAAAGCTTAGCGGATGAGGTTGAGGCTGCGGAGGAAGATGTTGTAACTGCCGTTGAGCATCGAAATTCGGTAACAAACGAGTTCCTCTCCGACGAGTCCGTTTCAGGATCGGTTACTGATGAGGCGAGAGAAACCGTTGACGCACGCATTGAAACGTTGATGACGAAGAAAAATGAACTGTCAGAAGATCGGGCTGCCAAAGAGGCATCTTTAGACGCAGCGGAAAAAACACGTGCAGAGTTGCAGGCAGATGTTTCGGACGCGCGTGACGAAATCGAACAGTTGTCAGATGACATAACAGAGTTAGAGTCGGAACTGGGAGCTGCGCGTGAGGCGGCAGAAGAGGCAGAAAATAAGTTTGAGAGGGAGTTACAGAGCCTCGCTGCCGATATCTCTGAATTTGATTTGGACGTGTCTGGTGACACGCTGCAGATGCTTATCGAAAAGCGGCTGCCTGAAAGAAAAAGTGACCTCCAAGATGCAATTGAGTCGGCGAACACTGCAGTCACACAAAAGGAGGCGCGCAAGACGACGCTTGAGAGTGACCGCGATGAGCTACAGGCACTTGATGGGGTAGCGACTTGTCCAAAATGTGGTCAAGATGTTGACCCGTCACACGTTGAGTCTGAACTCGCAGAGATTGACTCCGAACTTACAGAAGTAGAATCAAAGCTTGATGGGGCAAAACAGGAACGCGATGAACTGATTGAGCGACGAAACGCTCTAGATGAGTGTCGTGAAGATGCGATTGAACTGCGAAGCTTCCGTGATGACACGGTCGATGTGAAAACCGAGCGAGTGGCCACGCTCGAAGATGAACTAGAAGCGTTAGAGGATGACCTCGACGAAGTAAAATCTGAACTAAGTAGCACTGAAAGACAACTAGAATCCGCAGAGTCAGAAGTTGAAGATATTAAAAATACGATTGTAGATCTCAACTCAGAAATCGAGTCGATTGAATCGGAGATACAGAAAGGTAAAGATGTCGTGGAGAATTTTGAGTCCGTCGAAGAACTTCGCCGAGAGCGAAACGAACTTTTGGACGAACTCGATGAGATTGAAACCGAACAGGCTGATCTTGAATCGGACATATCTGACGTGAACGCGGAGATTGACGAGTACGATGATCAGATCAAAGCGCAACGTGAAACGGTTTCTGACGCCGAAGCAGCGCTTGAGAAGGCACAGCAAGCAGTTACTACTGCGACGGAACAGCGTGAGCTCGTTGACGGTGTTGTGGATGCATACGAGGAGATCAGTGAATTAGAGGCAACTATCAAGAGTTACGAGAAGGACATCGGTCACGCACAGGATACAATTGATAACCTGAACTCACAGATCACCAGTGTCGAGGAGGATATTGCTGATTTAGAGAGAGAACTCGGGTCGATCGATGTCGAAGCACAGCGAGACCAGCTAGAAACAGCTACGGAAAAAATTGAACAACGTGAAGACACAATAGAGGAACTGACCGCTGAATTAGACTCACTTAAGCAAGCACGAACAGTGCTTGAGAACGATCTTGAGAATCTAGAGTACTTTCATGATCGCCTTGAGGTGGAAGAAAAGAAGCGCGAATGGGCAGAGAAGCGTTCGGTCGAGTTTGATCGCATGATCGCTGTGTACAGGAGCACTAAAGCGGACCTCCGTGAGCAGTACCTCGCGTACATTAACGAGTACACGAACGACATCTTCGGCGATATATACAAGAACAGTAGCTACCAGCAGGTGCGCATCCTTGAGGAAGGGCCTGATGGAACGCCGTACGCGATTCAGTTGCTTCGTGATGACGGGACGCTTGAACACCCGAGTAATGCCAGCGGTGGCGAACGAGCAATCGTTAACCTCGCACTTCGCGCGGGAATTTACAAGCTTATCGCGGAGATGCGCGAGGGGGACAGCGGTCGTCTTCCACCATTTATTCTTGATGAGCCGACAACATTCCTAGATAAAGGCCATGTTGGACGGCTTGAACAGATGCTCAACAGTATCTCCGAGTGGGATGTTCCGCAAGTGATTGTTGTCTCTCACGACGAGCGCCTTATTCAAGGAGCTGAACACGAAATCGAAATATCGATCGACAAGGATACGAATGCCAGCAGAGTCGATGTGTATCGAGGTGGACGCATGCCAGGTGACGACTAAATGGACGAACGGGCTTTTGACGTAGTTCGCCAACTCGCCGAACGCGTAGATGCTGGTATCCCACGAAAAGTAAATGATCAAGCTCAACATGCCCGCGAACTGTTCGATCTCCTCAGCCATGATGGCGGAACAGTTGAACCACTCGACGAACCGGAGTATTTCAAAACTCGCAAGACAGAACTCGGAACATGGACTGAGGATTTGTGGACTGAACCGACATACGGCGTTGATGCAAGTACGACCCGGCCATTAGAATACAACAACGGGCTTGTCGTAGATACGGCACATGCAAAACTCGGAGTAAGCGGCGCTAACAGTGACCGAAGTGCCGAACGACGAGGAACTGTCGTCACAGGCGTGTATCTTGAGGATGATAACGTAACACTCCATCAGGAGCAAACCGAGATTGGGGATGTCAAAGGAGAGATCATACGTATCCCCGAAATGCGTCAGCGTGCGAACGTCACCTCGATTCTCACGTCAACAGTCCAGCGGCTCGCAGAAGGGAAGCACGCACGACGGTGTCTTGACGAGGTAGATGGCCCGCTATTTCTCGATGGTTCCGTCTACCCTCTTAGCGTTATTTATTGGACGTTACTCGATCGTGCGGGTCGTGGCGCACCTGTTGGAAACTGGGATTTACCCACGAATGTTATCGAGAATTACGTTGCAGTTGTGGATGCGTGTTTTGAACGCGATATTCCCGTATTAGGAATAGTAAAGACCTCTTCTATGGGTGAACTGACAGACTCACTCAGAGCGAAGATCACACAGCACGACCTTCGAGGTCCATACGGGACGCTTCACGATGTTCCGTGGCTCAGGGACCACCAGTTTATTGGAGAAGTGCTCCGCGATGACAGCCTTGACCACCTCACGTACACATCATGGTTCTTCCAAACAAAAGTCGAACTTCGAGGCAAAGCATTCGACCTGCTCACGGCGGTGTCTAATGAGCTCAGCCACGGCCAACCAGCAGCCTACCGACGTGCGTTCGCATATGTTCGCACTCCAAAAACTGGGAATGTGTTCCGAGTCGAGACCCCAGCACTGTTCTTGACCGATAAGGATCGTCGAGAAAAGATCCTTCTAAAAGCTCTCAAAGAGATCGCCCGGCAAGGCGATGTCCCACGAGCTGTGGCACGCGCTGACCGTATCGCACGCATTAGTCCTGACAACCGCGAAACAATCCGCGACGCGCTCCAAACAGTTGAGTCTGCATTCGACTACAACCGCGATGGGCGTTGGAGCCATCTCGAAGATCCACGAAGCTATGAGTGACAACATCGACGACATCATCAACAACGATCCGATTTCAAGCAACTCAGACGAATCTGAACGCACACAAGACGACGAACCAACAACCACGGCACCCCCGGCTGACGGTACTGAGGTGCCAGGACGAACGGTCCCGAGTGACGTATCTCCCCCTGCTGACAATGAACTCGGTCATGTCCTTGCAAGCGAGGAGATTCACGTCAGCAGACGTGATTATCAAGTGAACGCGTTCATTCGAACGGGTGCCAGAGAAGGGATTCGCCTCGGCGATTACGTACAGATTCCCTACCCAGACGAAGGAAGCGAACTGTTCGCAGTAACCGATTCACTGCGCTACGAGCCGTACACTGATCTCGACGACAAATCTGACGCCCACAACCAGATTAGCGCTCATGTTGATCTTGACGAATCAGAGTATGTCCAAGTTGCAGAATTAGAACCTCTATCTATTCTCAAAAATGTTGGATCAGATAATATTGAGAGCGGCATCGTCAATCGAATTCCGAAACCGAATTCACCAGTACAGCTCGCCCGTAACGAAGACTGCCTCCGAACGGGCCTGAACATTCCAGGCGAGGGTATCTTTACTGGGTGGCTCTCTGTGGGGGGTGAACCAATGACGGTTGGTGGAGAGAATTTTCCATACTATCTCAGTAATCCGGGTATACATCGAGAAACAGGAGAGGTTGAGGATGGCGAGCCAGCTGTGTTCAGGCATGCTCTCGTTGCGGGTTCAACTGGGAAAGGAAAGACCCATTTCACAAAGAACGTGTTGAGGCAATTTGTCTCCAAGAAACGGTATCCTATTCATCATCACGATACAGGCGAACAGGAACAACGACGACTTAACCTCGTTATCATCGACCCTGAAAACGAGTATTGGGAGATGCGCGAAGATAACGATGCTGTCGTGAACAACGATGCGTTTCAACAGGAACTCCGCCGACATAACATCAAGCACGGCGGCGTTGATAATCTCAATGTGTTCGTCCCGCAAGTTGCCGGTACGAATGCCCCTTCAACAATGGAAAGTCGTGAATTATCAATTCCCTTCGAAATTGTCCGTGGACGCCCCGAAATGTTGATGCCGTACACTCCCACAGAGGTTACGCGCGGCGCAATAGAAGACTGCATCAACGCATACTTTTCATGCTTCGATTCGCAAAACGGGTACCCAGACCGTTCCGTGGATCGTCCAAAGTATGTTGATTTTCTTGAATTCCTTGATGAATATGATTCCGATGAAAGTAGATTACGCGAAGAGAACAATATTGCTGGTGGAACGTGGAGTGCAGTAAACCGACGAGTCCACCGTGACACATTCCACCAGGTGTTCGATCAGGGGACTGCGTTCCTTCCGGAGGTTTCCAACGAGGTGTTCCGTGAAGGACAAGTAACGGTGATTCCAACAAGCCATCTCAACGGTGGAAAGGAAAGACTCACAGTACTATCAATTCTCTCTTACATAATTGAGAACAAGATCGATGATTACCACGTTGATCCGGCTGTTCGTGACACGCCGATGCTGGTCGCAGTTGACGAAGCACATAATTACTTATCGAGTGCAAGTAGCCTCCGTGAAGAGTATATTCTTCGACGAGCGCGCGTTGCTGTCAAACAGGGCCGGAAATATAAGCTTGGGCTGTGTCTCATCACGCAGAATCCGGATGATATCGATGATGACGTGATCAAGCAAATCAATACAAACATCTTCCTCGGTCTGAAAGCAGAAGTCGTGGATGACGTACCGTCAATCCCTTCTGAGTTCAAAAAGGACCTTCCGAACTTCGCCAAAGGACAGGCAGTTGTGAAGGCACCAGATGTTGAGGCCGTTGAAGTGAAAGGCCTCCCATACTGCGTCACACGACACGGAAATTAACAAATTCATTATACATGTATCGTTTGAAACGCTGCTCAACAAGATGGAACGAAAACGGTATCACTGCGGCGTTGCTGTCACTGTTGTTAAGCTATAATCTGTTGAACTCCTCATATCTACATTAATAGTCATGATGTGAATCAACACAGCGGACTATCAGCATGACTGTTTCGTCCTCTTTTCATACAAAAAATATGATAGAAACCTGCGTAATGCCGGTGAGATCGATAGCGTTTATTTTACACAGGGGGTGAAAATCGCTTTACGCGATTACAGAGCACTGATAGGCTCTAAGATGGTCTTTTCTAATCGGCAAAATCATGCGTAAAGGGCCATACTGCTGTGTCCCACGTGGTAGGATTAGAATCTATGCCTCAGGGTCAATTTGAATAATGTTATTATTTTGATGAATAGAAGTCCTCGAAGAGATTCTGTAGCATGTCTCCACGACCCTCTAATAGTCCTGTGACAGTTTGAATTACATCGTTGGCCTCATTCTGAGGATACACTTCTGACGATTTCCAAACCTTCTCGTTAATTAGCTTTGCACTCCAATTGCTGTAATTCCTGAACTGCCTCCCAGCGAGGGCATAGTCTCCGCTTTTGTAGAGTGCATTGTACATCTTACAAGCGGTTTCTCGACGATCAAAGATCCACAAGTTGGTTCTATTTTCCTTCTGAAATCGTTTCCACTTCTTTACTAACCGATCCATGTTGTTACTGTCAGTTACCACTTCGACGCCAACATCGTTCATGTATTCATTTGTTTTAACGTGGAGGTCATGACACGACTCTCCACGTCGATCGGTCGGATACCATTCGAGACCGTACGGCATTTCCATATCCATATCATATGTCCAGGCCATCGATTGGAGAACCCATCCGGCGACCTCAACTCCCTTCCGGTGGGTGACCCCCTCATTTGGGTCGCCAAAGAGTGGCCCGCGGCCCGATCTGTCGTAAGTATGTATTTTATACACTGATTCCTCGGCCCAGGACGGCTGCAATTCATCGCTCCACGGATGCAAAACATCTCGGATCGCCTGCCGACCCTCTTGCGTGGGTGCCCAGTCAATTTTTCGCCGACAGACATACTCCTCTTGGAGGAGACCGTTATTCAAAAGTCGCATATGTGGGCGTTCGTACTCCTCATAGGGCTCTTCTATACCTAAAAACATATCTTCGAGTGGTAGATCGTGATGAGTGCTGATACGCCGATCCTCGCCATCTATCGACAACGGGTTGTTGTTTAAATAGTATGTAATTATATACAAAATCTGTAGTTCCGGTTTTCCGATTCCCCAAAACTTTGCTTGTGAAGGTAGGTCGAACGACATATTATATTTAAATTCGCTGAGTAATATAAAGGTCAGTAAAATAATGCTCAAAAATTATTGAAATCCCTAGTCGTAGCTGGTTTCTTACACCCAAAGCCGGTGTTCGAGTCTCTCACTACCTAATACGATCGCTCTGTGCGACGCTACTGGTTTATTTGAACCCCTACCTAACGGCTATTTGAATAATCTATTTAGACTAATGGAATTTGAATGAGCCCAACTTTTGATTTCTTATCTGATTCGATCAAGTATGAATGGGTTGAGTCATTTGAGGGCCTCAGCGTATTTAACGTCGGTAAATTCGTATCTGCTCTATCCTTCCACAGCATCGTTCTATAGCGAGAATCAACAAACTACCTTGATTATGATTGTACTGCCAGCCAACGGTACTAGTAGAAATGCTATCTGATTGTGAATTTATTATGCCACCCGTATAGATGTAAATTCATCTGAGAATACAGGTTCTCCTCTCGCTGATATTGTTTTGCAACTCTGCACTATACTTTTGCAGAATCGTGCTCCCTATTATATCTAAGCAGTTCGTCAGCACAAGGGCGATCTCCTTCATGATTCCACGTTGGGTTGAACATTTATCATTAGATGAGGGTGTCATAGAACGATTCTCATGGTTTGGATAGCGGGCCGATCGTCTCATTGAGTGCGTAGAATCTCGGTGAAAACTGGATTACTCCTCAGGTAGACCCTCACATGGCGGGTGTGAACTGTTTTATGACACCCTAATATGTAGCTTATAACAATAACACTGTGTAGAATATAACTGCTTATGAATAGACGAAAGTTGCTCAGAGGAGTTGGAGCAATCAGTCTCGTCTCAGTAAGTGGTTGTTCAGAAAGTGATAATTCGGAGGAAGAAACTCCTATTCCGGAACAACAAAATAATTCCTCTAGCACAGAAAAACAAGGAAATGTAACAAATGAAGATAAAAATTCAACTAAACAAGATAGTACAGAAAAATCTAATAAAACGGGAATAATTTCGGAAGTAGTAGAGACAACTGGATCGCCAGATATATCAAAAGTTATTAAAATAACTAATTATGCGGATAATGATAAAAAATTGATATTTATCCACAACTCTAATACAAATATCCCAGTATGGGATCTAGGATCTGGCCAAACAAAGTTCTACACTCTTGAAACGGAAGATATTACAAATAATATATCTCATATCGTTAATTGGCCAGACGGATTTAATTATACCCCAGATCAAACCGTTCAGGTCAATAACGAATATACTTATGCTGTAAGTAGCGAGTTTCCATCCCCTGACGGAATAAACAAAAACGACATTGCTGAAGCTCAAATAGTTGATTCACAAGGACCGTATGTCGATAACCAGTTTTCGCAAAGTAGATTAAATAATAAATTAGAATATACTGGCAATTCAAGAGGATATCCTCCGCTTCATGGCTCATATTGGGAACGAATACATACGATAAGAGTAGCATCTGTAACAAAAGAGCAGACATACACTGTCCAATTTGAACAGCCCCAACTTGAGCTGCAAGATGCCAGTGTTGAAATGAATCAAGAAGGAGCTAAAATTAATATAAAATATATACTAAATAATGGATTTGTCCATCCCTTAAAATCACTCATTATAAACAAACAAGGAACACCATGGGCAGCCGATTCAAATACAAATTTTTCCAAAGATACGGCCTCTGCAAGGGTAAATAAAAATGGAGAATATATCGCAGAGAACAGTATAGTGGGAGGCGGAGTTATGAGCGAAGGAGAAACAAAACCAGGAGAACATACAGATAGTATGGAATTCTCATCTGATGATCTGAACTATCCATTAAGTGATTCTGCAGCTATTCGCATTATTATATTCGCTGGTCACACACCTCTGGCAGAAGAACGAATAGAACTAGTTTGATTCAGAGGGTGTCATAGAATTCTTCTCAAACCGTGATGATTGTGCTTCCCGGATTGTCTCCGCGTTCGTAGTTGGTGATTGCGACGACGAGGCGAAGGCACAGAGCGAGGAAGACCTGTGCTCGTGCGTGGACGCGGCCTCGGGCGTGCGTTCGCCCGAGGCCGCAGCCCTTCACTGATTCGTTGGTTCGTTCGACTCCAGTACGGCGATTGTACGTCTCATCCAGCGTGGATTGCTTCAGTTGAACGTCTTCGCTGTGTTCGTCGATGCGGTCTTCGACTCTGTACTCAATATCTTTCGGCTCGTCGGTGTTTCGCGCGTTGTACGGAGCGACTGGCACGACCCCTGCGGCCAGCAGGTGATCGTGCCAGTCGAGCGTGTCGTAGGCACTATCACCGGCCATCCAGATCGGCTTGGCGACGGCGAGCGCGTCACGCGTGACGCGCATCGCCGTCTCCTCTGGCGCTTGCTTACTCTCTGTGAACTCCGCCGCAATCGGGATCTTTTGCCCGGTCGAGACGATCGTACAGGCGTAGTAGTACTCGTTGTCGGTTGGATCGTAGCACTTCGATGCGTCTTGATCGGCAGGCATCGCCCTCACGTCGGTTGAATCGATACAGTAGGTCAAGTCGAGCAGGCCGCGGCGGGCGGCCTGCTCGACGAGGTGGTCGAACACTTTGTTAACGACGTGTTCGAGGTCGGTGAGAAAGCGATCGACCGCGTCTCTTGACGGTGGTCGATCGAACCCACAGCTCAGCCAAACACCCGTGTTCCGAAGCTCTCGCTCAACCGGACGAATCCCGTAGATGTCCTTATAGTAGCAGTGGAGGAAGCCACGCATCATCTCTGGTGGCTCGTGCTCTCGTGTTCGCCCCGTCTCCGCCGGGGCGAACACGTCGAACTCTTCGAGAAACTCGAAGGAGAGATGCTCAAACAACGCTAGAGTCTCGGTCTCCGCGACATTGAAGAACGTCTCTACCGAAGGATCATCTTGCAGGGTCGCTGAGGCCATACCATCTCAGCATTCACCCTGCTCTTTGGTGTGCTAATCGTTCTATGACACCCTCTTAGATGTTAAACTCTGGGAGTGCTCCTTGGCCGAGATACGCACCTATCTTATTCATACTAACATCCTCTGATACTGAAACATAGGTAAAATTAAAATGATATATCTGATTTGAATCTACCTCATACGTCAATTTTAGATTTCATCTCTTTAAAATATAATAGCATAAATTCATAGAATACATCTTAAAATGCTCATATTACTATTTTCAAAATTTATAGTAAGTTTTCGCTAACAAATTTGACGACAAGTGAAATATCGGTATATATGATGTGATCACCGACTAATTAGCTCTAATTTGCGAGGTTTTATAAGTAGCAAATTATTAGTATAAATTAAATACAGAAAAAAGACTACAATCACAAATCAGACCGGGGAATAGGCTGACAAACAATACACTGGTCGATAGAGATGTCTCTACTGACCAACGATACAAAATAAAACCGATACGAAATATACACAACTATGACACAACTAACAATCGAAGAAATCTTAGAAAACTTGAACGGCGAGCGTATCCCTGTTGTCCGTTTCCACGAAAGAGGGATGCCATCGCCCTTTGAACTATCTGCTGAATTTGTTCAAGAACGAATTGATGGGCTTTCGTCGTTTGATTGCCTCATCGTCAACAAAGAGGATCTCAAGACGCTTGGAGAACTGACCGATACTCATCTGCCTCTAACTGTTTATTCACGACCTTGTCGAGGGCATCGGATATGGCTAACGAGACTTAATGATTCCGAGGACGAGTACGTGTTTGAAACCGAAATCGCACGTCCGTCTCAGCAACCAGATGAGTTGTGGGTCTTAGATGTTAGTGCGTATGATGAGTTTGAAGCACAGAAGCACAGCTCCGAACTTCTTGGGTGGGGATAAGTAAGATATTATTGTTGCGGTCTAGTGTTTCGCTCTTAGTCATCTCACGACCACACTCGGTCGTCCCTCTTTGCTGTGCTGATTAATTATACGATATATAGGAGAAAACCCACGGCTTTAGCCCTGTCTCTTACCCACAAATCGAGTCGGTTTCGAGATCGAGGAACCTCACTGAAAACTCTCGATTGCGACACGTACAACAGCCTTGTGGACCGATTTGGCGATCTCGTTTATCCGCACGCAGTAACCTCCCACCGCCGAGATCACCGCCTGAATCTCTCTTCGCCTCGATCGGGCGATGGTAAATCGGGTACGACAACATCTGAAACGTCCGTTCGGGACTTCGTGAACTTATGGGTAAGAGACAGGACCTTAGTCGTGGGTAGCTCAATACCAGATTCGATCAGAATACAGATCAAACAGTTTCGCTATACTCGGTAAGAACTAGGTTGACTACTAGCCACTATCTATGTACGATAATCAGAACCTCTTGGTTCTCATTGGGATGACGCTTGACTAGTTTTTTATCAATATTTAACATATTTCTTTTTTGATTGTACTTGTATCCGGGCGACGTATCTGCGATATCTCGCATTAATGGACGGACTGTACTTCTCCGGACTTTCCCTCTAAATAAATCAACTGCTTCATCAATACTGAAGGTAGTCCCAAAACTCTTCGTCTTATTTCTATAGGCAGCGACTTTGATGGCTAATCGTTTGTCTTCTTCATCCATCAGGATTAGCGGCTTATTTGTGGGATCTCGAACGTCTGGGAAATCAAATATTTCACCCTCAATAAATAATTCAGGATTCTGTGGATGCCACGTGTAATCTAATTCTTCTAATACTCTGGGTAGATACTCCTCTCGGGCGTGGTCACCCACACCGATACCCCGTGCAAGCTTGACTGCCTCATCGAAATCATCGAGTTTAAATTCACCTCCTTCAAGTTCCTGAGCGATTGTTTTCGTGCGACGCTCTTTCGCACTTATTGAATCACGCTCATCTGTGTGTGACTTGGCAGCGACTTTTTTGAGCTTCTGTGTTAACCGTTCGATTGCACTACCCTCCGTAGTGTATCCGTACATAATCGCTTCCACGAGTTCGCCGGGAGAGCGAAAATCGTCTTCAGCGACGGTTACCAGCCTGTTACGGATATCTTCAGCAATACGATAAGAAACGACAGTTGTCTTATCACGATTCGTCGAATAAGAATTTTTTTCGTTAGTCGAATTCTCAGAAGAGTCGGCAAGTTCACAAACGACCTTTCGTAACTCCGCAATTTCACCTTGATCGAGGAAGTATCGGAGTTCACGTTCCAATTCGACCCCAGCGTATGGTCGACATTTTCCGAATTTGAATTTCACTTCGCTGTTGAATGCCTGTTTTACATCTTCATCAACGCGGAGATTCAGTCTCATTCGATCGATCTTCTCGCTCATGCCGACCACCATTTATCAGACTGTTGTAGTCGATCGGATACATTCTGACCCGTTGTATGATAATAATGTATGCAATTGCATACAGATAGTAGTAGTGTGAGTAGCCGAACTCCACAGCGTGCAGTTGTTGTGAACTGTAGATCGCAACCTAGAGACCGTGTAACAGAGGAATAGCATTGGATCCGTTCATCATTCCGGAGGGATTTCTGAACGCAACGCAAAAAAGAAATATTATCGATTGATGTGATTTTCTTTCTGTTATGTTTGAGTTTTTCTTGTTCGATGCATCTCTCGTCGTGTTGTTTACTGCATTTCATGGAGGTAAGCCTCCGCCCGCCCTTTTTGGGCGGCTACACACCTGCGGTTAGACTGCAAGATCGAAATCAGCGAAATCACCGTGATCTGATGGACAAGAGTGATTCACTCAAACGGTACTTGAGGCCTTCTCAGACAATTCCGAACCGACGAATCAGGTGAGGTCGCAGCAGTTCTAGTCTTCGATTGCGATCACGGTGTAGATGATATTCATTGCTGCCTTCACCGCATCTCGCTGATGGTGCTCTGATTTGAGGGCTTGATATGATGCTGGTCCGATCACATCACAATCCATGTGGATAACATTTCTGTTGTCACAGATTTCAAACAGGATTTCCGTCTCCCGATTGTGGCCCATCTCAATGACAAGAGTCCATTCGGGGAGATGATCCGCAATCATCTTACCAAGAGTAAATTCACCCCGATGCAGTCTATCATCTTCTGAACGGTAGAACACTTGTGGATGGGATGTCTCTACCCAATCACTTCGAGATTCGTCAGAGAACTTCATGCTGGTCCCTCTCGATCTAGATTCAGCCGCTGCTCGATCATCTGCCTCCGAGTTGCCGTCCGTTCTTTTTCAGATCGCCCGTCGTAATGGAGTTTAATCACTTCTGGGCTGACATCACATCTATCGGATACAAACGTCACTGGCACATTATTCCGAAGAAGGTGAGTGATGACTCCTCGCCGAATCATATGTGGACAGGCGTTATTTGAACATCGCCATGCATCCGCTGTTGTCATCGTGACGTTGTGATCACATTCCTCTCCGATTGCCATGGGACAGCTCCACCGATAGACCGATTTTCGGACTGTGGATGAGCTGATCCGACCCCTACGGGTCGTAATCAATGGCTGTCGATCATAATCGTCTGTGATTTCAACGCGTTGAGCATTAATGTAGGCTTGAATCGCTTCCACTGAACCATCACGGATCAACGCGACTAGTCGCTCACTCTTCCGGTCATTCTTTAGTGATGTGCCTGTCTCCGGTCGATACCGGAATCGCAATACCCGATTGTCCGGATCGAAGTCTTTGATATCGAGAGATCGGAGCGCTCCAATCCTGACACCAGTTTCAGCCAAGATAACCCAAATTACGTGATCACGAGATGCATAGTGATATGTCTCAAGATAACTGAGTATCTCCTTGATGCGATCCATTTCAAGCATTTCGTCTCGGACTTCGTCTGCTTTCTTGACCCGGAACGGAAGGACTCGCTTATGAAGACCAGGCATGACTCCGTCGATCACCTCACAGTATTGGATAAATTTCCGTGTGATATCATACTGCGTCTTGGCACTCTTCGGAGCCAACCGATCGACTGAGTCAGGAGCTTCCTCGACACGCCAATGTAAGTACTCCTGAAGGGTCCGTCCGTCGAGTTCATTGAGGTTATCGAGGCCAACTTGCTCTGCCCATTGAATAAAGTGATTCAAGCTTGATTGATGCGTGTACAGCGATGAATCAGCGAGTTCGTTTCGACGACGGTTAAGATACCATGAGACGGCCTCTTTAGGCGATAACGGACTCAAATCAGCGGAGCTGCTCCGATCAGTATCGTCTGGCCGGTGAGGAAATCCGTCTTCGATATGCCGATCGACGAAGTCATCGTCATCAATACTCATCGGCGCTCACCTCGTTGCTCTTTTGTTCGAAAACTGGGCTGTTCTTTGAGTGAGATCCTTCTCTGACTGTGGTTTCTAATTGAGATCTCTGTTCAAAGATTGTGTTGTTCTTCGAGAGTGATTCTTCTCTGACTATGATTTTCTTATTAGTCATATTTGCTTTGCACTAGCCATTGATTGCAGGCAGCATGCGGACCAGCGGTGAGTCTCGCTGTTCGATCACTGTGAGGCTCAAACGAGTGGATTCTTTTATCGACTTCTGTGAGGCTCAAACGAGTGGATTCTTCTATCGACTTCTGTGAATTTTCATAACTGATGCGATCTCAGAGCCTCTATCTGAGTCGCACGAACTGCGAGGAAATCGCAGAATGTGAGCGCGATCTATGTCGAGATTCATTGTCTTTTGATCCTTCAACGAGTATTAAAATCGACTAGAGAGCATCTCCGACAAGTCAAAACCCAGAGGATGATCCTGTTCCTCTCTATTAATCAATAATACTAGTAGATCTTATCGATGTAAATATGGCAAATGTGCGCTGGCTCGAACGGTATACCATGGTACGAACTAACAATATTTTTTATTGTTAGACCGTATATCAAGCACCCGAATATCATTTCCTGCCATGAATCGTTGTCTCTTATAGCTATCATGCATCCGTTGGCCATCCTCGTTCCATCTGTAGAGGTCAGCAGCAAACTTTCCACCATCTTCTTTCACGATGATGTGCTCTGTCGAAGTAAGATTTTTTAAGGCCTTTCTGACCCCTCTTTTTGATGTATCTGGGAGTTTTCGATCCGATTCTATCTGGTCGTGTATCTGGGAGATGGTTCGAAAAGCAAGTTGAGATTTGTCTTCGTTTTGATGGATGTCAAAGAGCTTCGCAAGAACCGCACTTTGTGTTTCTTTCTTCTGAATAGTGAGTTTGCGATCTACCTCAAACCATTCGGGGAGTGCAGTTGTACTAATATAGACGGTTGACCCACCGTTATGAATGACGCTCTTATCACGCCCAAACCGAAGAGCTGCTTGGACAACCTGATTGTGTGCGAAGTGCCGGTATATTTTGTCCCCAAACTCGCCAAATGATTTCTCTTCGTTAACAGCGTCATCGCCGGTGATTTCAACAGCTTGTCCGCAGAACCCCGCCCAGATTCGAACAAGGTTGTTATCTGGGAACGGCATACCGGCAACTACCCCTACTGATTCAGTTTTGAGATCATTAGAACTCTTCACCAGCGAGTAGTGGAGCGCTTGATGATCTTCTGAAATCCTGTTTTTCTTCTGTTGGTCTGACAGCCCAGCTGCTGGCTTAATATAACGATCTAAGCAACCCCAATTCTTGTACCGTTTGAGAGCTTTCTTCGTCGATATCAACGCAAACTTTTCGCCTTCTATTGCCTGAACAGTAGCAAATCGCTCCCCATCCAATTGGTTAATTCTTCCACCTGCAAAAGGATACATCCCTTCGCCCATTTGTACGACTGACATATTCATAGCGGAACGAAGATACGTCGAAAAATCTTCTCGCCTCAATACCTGGTCGTGTTTGAATCCTGTGTCAGGTGCAAATAGTAATTCCCAGAGTTCTACTGTTGGGGTTCCGTCGAGTCCGATTACCTGAGCAGCAGCCGAAAGGTCTGGGACTTCTAAGACATACATAACGCCAGTATTTCGATCACGAAGACATTTCGTGGATGGCGTAAGCTTAGCTTCTTCCCAAGCTTCGTCTAATTCACCACCCTGTGGTGGGGCAACTTCGACCCCAGGACCAATCCGTTCCATGCAGAGTAAAGAAAACGTTAGAAATGGTGCGTATGTGTGTACCTTATTGTAAGCCTCAGTTGTCGGCTGTAAAAACTCGAAATTCTGTGCCTTGAATCGGCTTGCACCGTGTTCTCTAAACCAGTCAATAGCCGCCATCCACTCGGTTGAATTACTGCGGTTCTGGATGAGATCGGTAACGTCTCGATATGTCCCTGCTGGGAAGGCATCATCGTAATCAGCGACTGCGTTCAGAAACTCCGGAATGATTTTGCCTGGGTCATTAATTACATCTCGTTCTTCGTCTGGGAAGGGCTGAAGGAACGGCTCCGGATTAAATTCGTCAATAATAACGATCCGGTTTTCCACATACTTTTGTCGATTGCAGTGACTATGGTTACCAATAAGCAGATCGATCTCGTCGATCTCGTTTTTAATCTCCCTCATTGCTTGGAGATATTCACACGACAACCCACATGGCGTCTTCTCTGAGAAGTTGTGGTGGATCTCTTTCCCGGAGTATCCCTTCGCATACAATCGCCTCACTTCCACCGCTAGGCCTTTTTTGTCTTCATCTTCATCTTCGTCTTCATCTTCGTCTTCATCTTCGTCTTCGTCTTCGTCTTCATCTTCGTCTTCGTCTTCGTCTTCGTCAAACGTGGGACAATCTCGATGCGGGCTTGGTATACGTTTGTATCGTATCTCGCCGTGCTCTTTGGCCATTTCTTCAGCTTGCTCGTAGAGGTCGATCCGTCTAGCGAGATACGTGACTGGTGTCTCACTGTGAAGCGCCAATTTGATTGCACTCGTTGTTTTTCCACTGTTTGGCGGCGCTTCTATGAGCACTGGTTTGTCGGCATCAACTGCCGACTGAACTAGTTTAGTCGTGTGATCGTGTATTGCGTCGATATTTTTTGCCTTTGTCGAGTCAAGCATGCGTCTTTAGGATAATCTGAAGTTAGAAGAGTTCGTCAAGGGTACGATCACCGTCTGTGCCTTCATTCAGTACACGTGTATCAACAGGTGCAGCGTCAGCATAAAATGTCTGCTCACGCAACTCGCTGAGTGAAGCCGAATCCGCTAAGTCGTCTGGGTGGTCTGGCTCACTATACGAAAGCACGTTATTGATTGATTCGTCAAGGTCCGGTCGAGGGGCGTCTTCATGGCGTTGCACCACTGCTGTTTTGTGCGTTGTGTCGTGGGCAGCACGCATGATTGGCAGTCCTCGAAGGTAGTTGTACTCTTCGAGCAGATCAATACCGAATGCTGTGAACCCCCAGAAATCCGCTGGGATGTCCCTAACGTTGGCGTTCGGCTCGTGGTGGTACTGCCTGAGTATCTCGTGACCGGCTAGATTGTCCAATTGCTCGCTGATCGTTGAACGGCTCTTCGAGATGTAATAGTCAAACTCAGTGACTGAGACAAGATGTGCGGGATGCCCGAGAATCACTTGGAGGATATTGTGCCGCGTCTCCTGTGAGAGATACCGCTGTACGGTTCGCTGGGTTTCGTAAGGTGCTGCATCGTCGATATCGAAGACATGCTCGATCGGTCGCCCCCTGGCAGTCGTCTGATCCGATGGAGCATCCGGATAACTCATCGTGAGAGATACTACAATAACAAGCGCGGTAAATGTTTCGGAGAAACCAAGACGGTTTTTGTTGAAATATTCGACATAGTCGAAATGCTCATTAGCTGACGTTGTATATCTGACTGGTAGAGATGGGGCCCAGCGAAGCGGATCATCGACGGCGGGTACATGTGGCGTTGCAACGAGCATTCTCAGGGATTACGCTTCCGAGCGAGGACTACGCAGCTATTCGGACCTGGGTCAACAAGGAACTGCCACAACTGCAGGCAGCAGGATATACCTCCTATGTCGTATTTGGAAGCTACCGTCGAGACTACCACCGTTCGCTCAGAATCGCGCAGTACGAACTTGCCAAAGCGACAACTGCCATGGCCGTCGTACTTGGTGATACGCCACCGCTGGGTCTCACTATCGGCGAAGGTCGGACTGACCCATTGGAATTTGAACTCAAATTCCATCTGTTGACCGAATTTGCTGATTTGAACGTCGCCATCTACGAGAAAGATTCTGGTGGCGAGGCAGTTGAACTCGGTTTGCTCCGTCAGGACCATTGCTTCGCACAGACGGTCGTCTTGCCCCGTGAGTACTACGGAGTTGGTCGCAGCACCTTCGACACGAAAGACGAAGTGCTGGCAATAGCTCGCCACATCGCGTTTGCTGCCGATCTGAACGATCGCCAAAAGAAGGGAGAATTGCACGGTCTCCTCGCCACAGCTCAAGATGACGACATTCAGATCACCGAACACGAGCTCACAGAATTCCTTGACAAAGAACTCGCCAATAGAGACACAGATGAGCCAGCATACAGCTGGGTTCATCTCGCCTTGTTCCGACGGTTTGAGGAGGCAAACAGATGCCGAACGTGGCACTCCGAGTCAGATCTTCGAGAGGCAGTCACACAAATAACGCTTGATTCGCCGAAACGGTGGCAGTTAGGAATTGATATTGAATAGAGGGTGCCACAGAATCATTGACACACCTCGATTGTCGTTTTGTCGGGGTTAGCTCCTCGTTCGTAGTTGACGATGGCAGTCACGAGTCGTGAACTACCCCGCCCTACTCAACCGTTGGGATGGTTTCCTTGAGGGCGGGGCATTCTTGCACCGCTCTGGTAAAACCATTTTTTTAATCTTCGAGAAATCCGGGAATACCGATCGCAAGTGCCCGCCTGATAGACTAAGAATAAGGCGTCGAGATGATATCCGTAAATAACCGGTAGGATCGTTCCGTTTCATCATTTCGATCAAACGGTTTACTCGGTCGGTATATACTAGTTTGGTAGCCGAACCGGGGAGGCCTTGCTCTGTTGTTGTACGCTTATTGAGCTAAAACGGGCCGCTCGTCCAAAGTATCCATTAATACGACTCATACCTCATCTTACGGTTTCCTTGGATCTGTGACCGATTCTAGCGGCTCTCAGCGGAAGTCATTGGATCACTATTCTCTGTAATTCGGCTATCTGTGTGTTTTACCACTCCTGTTATTTTGGCTCTGTTGAAATCCTCAATCAGTGATATGTTCTTGGAGACGTGCTGACTCGATGGAAATTCTGCTATCCCATCGGAGCGTGAATCAACTATGGGACGCAAGAGACCGAGCTGTATTCCGTGCATCAAAGCACGTG
>NZ_SRSG01000015.1 GCF_005543295.1 Halalkalirubrum salinum | reverse complement strand
CCAGAACAGCTCCAGTCAATTCTGGGTGGGAGAGAACTTCGGTAAGGACGAGAGGCATCACTGAGCGGTATATCTTGGTCTTGCTATCCAACTACAACTGAACGGAGGCCCTTGAGGAAATGTAGAAAGTGCTGTCCGAAGAACTCCAAGTAGACACAGCAGACTCTTCGCATGAGATTTTTGAATATCGATCGGACCTACACGCCAGGATGGTTACTCGGGCTGGCCTGCGTTCCTCAACTCAGAGCAGCCTCGTGAGCAGAGTTCTAAGATCTCTATGAGTGGTTCAATGTCGGACTATGCCGTGATACGAGCCAGCCCTGGTATCAAGACTGCGTCGCGCTACGAGCAAGACTTCGGTCCTAAACTGAACCGAAGCACTGTCGAGAAAACAGAGATTGAGCATGAAAATTAAATCCAGGAGTGCGATCACCGATGATTATTTATACCGGAAGGTGTAGAATTGATTATGGTTGAGAACCACAAGCATAGCCGTAGTCGCCGCTGGTTTTTGGGGGCTGCAGCCGGAGCGGGCCTCACAACAATAGCAGGATGTACCGGTGATGGCGGTAACGGAAACGGTGGAAATGGCAACGGAAACGGCAATGGAAACGGCGACGGCAACGGCAATGGAAATGGGTCGAGCGGACGGGAGAATCGGCTGATTTTCGCACAGAACGCAGCACCGGACGAAATTGATCCGATCAATAACCGGGGTGGGAACTATTCAATCGTAATCAAAAATTGGGTTTACGATGCCTTGTACACATACGATGAAGGTACAAATTTAGTACCATTATTGGCAACCGATATGCCTGAAATGAATGACAGCGGGACACAGCTGACGATTGAAATTGATTCAAATGCTCGTTGGCACGATGGTGAACCAGTGACCGCAAGCGATGTCGCATATACGTTTACCCAGCCGGTCGAAGAATCGACCGACTACGGAACGGATTTCGCACTCATTACGGAGATGGAAGAGATCGACGAGCAAACAATACAGCTCAATCTCGACGAACCATACCCACCAATTCTGAATACAATTGCTCATCCGCTCGCACCGGAACATGTTCGCGAGGAAGACCGCGAAGAGTTTGGTCGAAGCGTCGTTGTTGGGAGCGGACCATTCGAGTTCGTTGAATGGGATCCAGGGAATTACACCCGTCTTCGCCGACACGACGATTACTGGGGTGACACACTTCCGGAACTCGAGGAACTAGAATTTGTCCCAGTTGAAGAAGATACAACCCGGATTACCGAGTTCGAAAATGACGAAGTAAATGTTGCGAATAACATCTCGCCTGATCTTTGGGGAACGGTCGAAAACATGGATGATGCGAGCATTGTTAGTGGACCCGAACTCAACTACCAGTTCGCCGCGTTCAATATGAACGAGGGCGAGGCTACAAAAAAGGAAGTTAGAGAGGCAATCGTATACGCGACTGATCTTGATTCAGCTATTTCGAGGTTCGTAGACCCAGTTGGATCCCGAATGTACAGCATCCTCCCAGAACCTCTTGCAGAAGACTGGGATATGCCGCTTGACGAATGGCGTAATATGTGGCCAGACCAGGACATTGACCGAGCCAGAGAGCTGTTTGAAGAAGCAGGAGTCCCTGACGATTGGGAGTGTAACATCATTGTCTCTTCGACATCAATGCGCGAAAACGTCGCTATTTCGATCGCAGACGGGATCAACGAAGCGGGCTACACTGGAACGGTTCGTCGGCTTGATTTCGGCACAATGCTTGAAACGTTTAGTTCCGGTGATGCAGATGAGGTCAATATCTACCTGCTTGGCTGGACTCGTGAACCAGATCCAGATCGCTTTATTTACGAGTTGGTACATCCCGACGGTGCATTCCAAGGGACCTACTATGATAATGATGAATTCGCACAGTTGCTCGACGATGCACGCGTAAATCCGAATTATGAGGAACGCCGAGATATGTATGAAGAAGCGGTTACAATGATGATCGAAGACCGTGTTCACATCCCACTGTATAATCTTAGCACCAACATGGCCGTAAAAGAGTATGTTAATGGCTTGGAGCCACATCCAGTCGCAACAGAGAATCCACAAGTATTCTCTGACCGCCGTGTGACAAATTCCGGTGTTTCCGGTACAAACGTCAGCATCGACTAATTTCAACTACAAACTGACATTTTTTCATCGAAGGTTAAAGTGCATCTGCGCAGTGTCATGCTTAATCACTTGCCGATAGTCGAATGAATCAAAAGAGCCGCAGTTCTACAGAAAAAGCAGGCCGAGTGCCTCGGGACTTGACCCCGAGGCGGTTCACTCGTGAGTTGCGTAGATCCGCTCAAGTTGCGAGCAGACCGAACGGATCTCATAGACGATCTTATTGCATGATCGACGCACGCCTTGTGCGAGAAAGCGTTTGTCATCATCTGTATGTGGCGGGTTTGACACCGGCGCTAGCGTCGGGAGTGGTGGCCTACCAACGGCAGGATCCTGTTCGAATGGCCCATCGGTTGCATAGTTGATACGGGTGAGAAGCCGAGCGAGCGGTCGAAGGTTTTCGAACGAGTGGTCGTCGCATTCGTACAATCGATCAACGGTATGTGCAAGGACTCTATAAGCTTCGGCCACCCGATCGAAGTCAGATGTAAGACCAAGATTTTCGGCCCCTGAAGCGAGCGAATCCAAGGTCTGGCGATGCTCTTTAATTGTTAGTCGATAGTCTAGCGGACAGTGGGTACTGGCCGCGAGTCGATAGGTCGCGATCGTATACACCTTGGTATCGCGTTCTAAAACAGCAGGGTCGGCTTTATCAATCGTATCAGTCGAAAGATGCCACGCATCAGCATGTCCACCACTTCCACCAACTAAGTGATAGTCTCGCTCATCTCGCACCGATTGTTCGATCGAAGATTGCAACGAAATCCCCGCAACGCCGATGTTGTTAAACGAATAATCACCTGCGCGAGAAGGACGACGGGTACGTGTCTGCTTCCCAGTTACATCAGCGATCGCACCAACTGCAACGGGCTCAGCTGCAGTCATCCATTTCACACGGCTCAAAAACTCGACTGCGTCGGCTACACCCGGACTATCAACGTTCACATGTGCGACGCAGTTTCGATTGATCTCGTGTCCGAACTTATCGACGTACCATGTTGAGCCGGCATAGCGCCCGGTTGAGTGCCCTGGCCACCAGCAGATACGAACAGACCGAGAGAGTTGTTCTGCATGCTCTGTGAGTACGATCGCAGATTCCAGCAGTGATGCATCACCAGTTGCATTGTCAGTGGCGCCTACATGCCATGAGTCATAGTGGCCGTGTAAGATTACAAATTCGTCGTTATCTTGACCACCTTGGATAGTTGCCTCAATAAGTGGACACTGGTTCCATCCCGTTTCAACCGACGTACTTACTGTGAGAGAGAAAGATTCATCATCGTCAAGGAGCGTATCAAGACGCTCACCGTCCGAAGCAGAAATGTTTGCGACAACAATTTCAGGAATCTTATCACGCTCATCGTGCGTTGGTGCACCGCCCCAGACAGGTGATATGATCCCCTCGTGTGGTTCATCATTGTGAGGATGGATCGCAATGAACGCAGCAGCACCACGAGCAGCGAGCCGTCTGATCTCTGCGATTGGAATTAACGACTCCGCAACAACCACCTTTCCAGCAACATCAACATCGTCAATATGTAGAGAGTGATTCAAGAGTGACTCAACAGAATCACCCTCGTCGTCTGCGTGGAGCCGAAGAACCTCACCGCTTGCCGTGTCATCTGATGAAAAAGCCACGGTCTTCGCGCTGGAAAATAAAACAGATCCATCAGCGCTCGAAACCGTCGCTGTGACCGGAGTGCTCAGATACAATTCCGGTTCGTAGCGGGTGTGATCTACACCGTGTTTTTCAAGCACAGTTTCGATATGCGCAGCTGCTTTGCGCTCTTCGGCCGTACCGGAAACGCGTGTTAGAGACGACAGCGTCTCAACGCTCTCCCAGATTCGATTCCGATCGATCGATTCAAGAATCGACCGCTCAAGTGGCGAGACAGACGGAGATTGACAGTCGTATAATAACCGTTCGTCACTACTCATAGCTCGTATATATCACTGTATTTTGACCTCATATCTGAGACAAAGTATGACGCGGTGAGTGGTTCTCCTGTTGCGACTTCTATGAGTTCGTCGGTTGTGTACCGCTGGCCATATTGGTGGACTGCATCGGTGAGCCACTGATGAATTGCTTCAAACGACTCTTCTGCAATGAGTGACTCAAGATCACCGAGATCCGATTCAAGAGCAGCCTGCAGCTGTGCGGCAAAGACGCTACCGACACTGTAATTTTGGAATGTTCCGATCCGTCCGAGAGACCAATGGATATCTTGGAGACATCCCAGTGTATCCGTCGGTGGTGTGATACCGAGTAACTCATCCATCAGTTCGTTCCATCGTGCTGGGACATCTTCGATCGCAAGGTCGCCATTTATTAAATCACGCTCAATCTCGAAGCGGAGCAGAATGTGCATGTGGTAGGTGAGTTCGTCAGCTTCAACACGAATGTAATTTTCTTCGTAGACCTGATTTGCTGCTGCATAGAGATCTCGTGAGCTTGTTCCGTCTAAATTCGGGAAGTGTTTGATGAGAAGCGGTTGTATCAACTCCCAGAACGCTTCGGTTCGGCCAACCTGATTCTCCCAGAATCTCGACTGAGATTCGTGAATTCCATGACTGCGAGGTTCACCGAGCGGCGTTCCGTATGCATCAGTTGGAAGTCCTTGTGTGTAGTCTGTGTGACCAAATTCGTGCAGTGTACTGGTGAGTCCATCAACCGGAGTCTCTTCATCAAACCGGGTTGTCATTCGGACGTCAAACTGATTACCGAACGAAAACGGGTGCGTTGAGGTGTCAAGTTTTGTTTTTTCCCAATCGACTAAAACAATATCAAGTACTTCTTCCGAAAGAGCAAATTGTGCATCTGCATCGTAAGTTCCGTCAAAAACGCCTGCAGCGGGATCGACATCGGATTCTCGAATTTCTTCGATTAGCGGGACAAGTTCATCTCGAAGTTCATGGAGCATTGATTCAACCGTCTCAACCGAGAGATACGGTTCGTATTCCGCAAAAATCACGTCAAACGGCTCTGCGTCTGGATCAATCTCTGCGGCTTGTTCCTGCCGGATTTCAACAATTTCCGCTAACATTGGTGCGAACGATTCGAAATCATTGTTACGACGCGCCGCTTGCCAGACAGGAGTGGAATCGCTAATCGCTTGTGAGAGACGTCGTTGCAGCTCTCTGGGAACCTCTGCTTCTCGCTCATATTGGCGACGGATCTCTCGGACAACCGCTGTTTGATCGTCCGAGAGAGACGCACCCGAGAGTGATGAGAGCGCTGTGCCAATCTCGTCACTTGTGAGTAATTCGTGTCTGAGAGAAGAGAGAGTGGATCTCTGTCCCGAACGTGCTGGTGTGCCATCGGCCGGCATCATCACCTGTTGATCCCAAAAGAGTATATTGTCGATTTGGTCAAGATGGACAATATCTTCATATTGAGCCACCAGATTATCGTACGCCTCGGCTGCATCGCTCGTATTGCTGGCTGCCATAGCCTACGTTTCCTGCCAAAGTATATAATGCTTGTTGACACATACCAAAGTAACCGGGAACAGTACTGCTACTCGAAAAATTTTTGTTCACTCGTAACACTCGTATATGAGTAGTGATATCATCAAACACAATTATCGTCTGCCTTCCCCGACCCGCCACGATAGCAACCGCTAGACGGGTTGCAAGTAGACTGGAGGTCGCCGTATGTCGCTGAGGGGGGGGTTTCCTGTGAGCTTGATTCGATACGTAGGCTCGCGGATCATACAGTCGGTACCGGTGTTATTTATTATAGTTCTTGTGACATTTCTGCTCACGAATCAAATCCCAGGTGACCCAGTTTCGATTTTCCTTAGCCCGGGCGCATCTCCAGAGCTGATCGCAGAGGTACAAGCGCGGTACGGACTTGACCGACCCCTCCATGAACGATTTATCGCATATCTGTTTGGTGTGGTACAGGGAGACTTAGGCTACAGCATTCACTACGGGATGCCTGTAACAGAAAAAATCATTGAACGACTACCGATAACTGTATTTTTGACCACATGCGCATTTGCTTTTGCAATCGCAATTTCCGTCCCACTTGGAGTCATTTCGGCAAAGCGGCGAAACAAACCGACCGACCACATTTCTCGAATCGTTTCGTTGATCGGAGTTTCGACGCCGTCGTTTTGGATCGGATTGTTGTTGATCATCATTTTCTCGTTTTATCTCGGTTTGTTCCCGGCAACTGGATTGGTTCTGCCGTGGGCGGACCCCGAGACTGTCCGTGGGGCCGAAACACGACTCGACATACTGCGATTATCAATTCACCATGCAATTCTACCGACGATCGCACTCGGAACGCTACAAATGGCACAAATAACCCGAATCGAACGCTCCTCCATGGTTGAATCGCTTCGAGAGGATTACGTGTTGTTAGCAAGAGCGTATGGATTTCCCGAGCGGACGATTCTCCGAAAGCACGCGTTTAGAGCAGCACAGTTACCTGTTTTAACGATTATCGGACTCGGGTTGAGTACTGCACTCGGTGGTGCAGTGTTGATTGAAACAGTGTTCGAAATTAACGGAATGGGCCGACTAATCATCCAAGCAATCAATAACCAAGACTACGAACTTGTCATGGGAACCACGATCGTTTTCGGTGTCACATATGTCGTTGGTGTGATTGTCACTGACGTGTTGTACGCCTACGTTGACCCTCGCGTTCAGTACGGAGGTGAGGAATAATGGCAAGCGGAACCGTCGACGAGACGGTCGAAACCACGCCGTCAGAGAGACACAACGACGGTGAAGATCTTGAAAAAAGTAATTCGGGTGTGCGTTACATCCTTACACAGATCCATAAGGATACGTCGGCAACTATTGGTCTGTACGTCATTTTATTTGTTGTTGCAGTTGCAGTGTTCGCATCAATCGACTACTATATATTCGATTACGCATTCGCCGAACGATTCCTTTACCATCCAGAGCGGGATGCAGCAGGTGGACAACGATTACTCCCACCCGTCGGCATGGAATCGATCTATGGCCCGGGTGTCATTGAGCATCCACTCGGGACTGATCATCGTGGAAGAGACATTTTTACTCGAATGATCTATGGAACAAGAATCGCGATCACTGCGGGCTTTGCGGCTACGTCGATCGGTCTCGTTGGCGGGACAGTAATTGGCGCGGTCTCTGGATACTACGGCGGGAAAGTAGACGACCTGCTTCAGCGATTTACCGAAGCTTTGTACGCAATTCCATTTCTCGTGCTTATTATCGCGTTTATGACCGCATTTGGACGTGATGTAACATACGCAATGGTCGGGGTTGGGATTGTTTCGATACCAGTTTTCAATCGTCTTATCAGATCTCGCGTCGTTAGCGTCCGTGAAAAAGAATACATCGCAGCCGCAAAAGTGGCTGGAGCGAAAGACTACCAGGTCATCCTATACCACATTATACCAAACAGTTTTTCACCGGTTCTTGTTCAAGCAACACTCCAGATTGGTGTAAGCATTCTGATTATTGCGGGGCTTTCGTTCCTCGGGTTTGGTGCACAACCGCCGACACCGTCATGGGGACAGATGCTCGCAGAGTCTCGAGATTATATGCTTCCAGCACCGATGTATAGTGTCTGGCCCGGGCTTGCAATATTAATCACAGTGTTCGCGTTCAATCTTCTTGGCGATGGTCTCCAAGATGCGCTCGATCCACGAATTGAAAATTAAACTCACAGATAATGACAGGGAAACCAATTCTCGAAGTAACAGACTTACAGACGCAGTTTCGAACGGATAATGGAATTGTTCGTGCGGTCGATGGCGTGTCGTTTACACTGCACGAACGCGAAGTTTTGGGCCTCGTTGGTGAATCCGGTGCGGGAAAAAGCGTGGCAATCAAAACCGTCCTGGGATTGATCGAGGAGCCCGGAGAGATTGTTGGCGGTGAAATCAAATATAAAGGTGAGACAATATACGCTGTCGAGCAAGATGCAGATGGGACACCAAGGCCAACTGCAGATTCATATACAGATGCACAAATACGAAAAGAGATTCGCGGCAACGAAATCGCAATTATCCTCCAAGATCCGATGGAGAGTCTTAATCCGGTTTACACCATCGGAAGTCAAATACGAGATGTAATCGAGCTAAACCGTAATATTCGCGGATCACAAGCAAAAGCCGAGGCAATCGAGATACTCCGTGAAGTTGGCATCCCTGACCCACAGAAAAATTACAGCGAATACCCACACGAGTTTTCTGGTGGTCAACGCCAACGAATCATGATTGCAATGGCTCTTGCCTGCGAACCCAGCGTTATTATCGCAGACGAACCAACAACCGCGCTCGATGTGACTGTCGAGGGGCAGATACTCGACCTCGTAACTGACCTCAGGAACAAGTATGATACGAGCTTTATCTGGGTAACTCACGATATGAGCGTCGTTGCTGAGTTGTGCGATCGAGTTAACGTAATGTACCTCGGGGAGATTGTTGAGTCAGCACCGGTTCGAGAGATCTTTTATGAAACAAAGCATCCCTACACGCAGGCTCTCTTGCGATCGATACCACGCCCTGATGTTAAACAAGATGAACTCCAATCGATCGCAGGGGTGATGCCAAGTGCACGCAATCCCCCTGCAGGATGCAGATTTCACACACGGTGTCCAGCGGCAAAAGATGTTTGTCAACAGGTAACGCCGCCATTAGAGGATCCAGAGTCCAACACTGGATCAACAACTGACGGTCACACGGTCAGGTGTCTTCAGTATGAGCCGTTCGAGGCAGACTATCAAGAGAGCACATATATTGCGAACAAGGCGAATCCAGATGGAATAAAGACAGATTCACAACTGCCAGAGGCCGACGAATCTGAAACAATTGACGAGTCAGATGCGTTCGAAAAGACTGGCGAGCCAATACTAAGTCTCAAAGGAGTACGAAAGGAATTCAATACGAATAGCGGATTACTTGGACCACTTTCAGTTTCTTTCTCACGCGGCGTTCCACAATTCGAATGGTCAAACGATGTTGTCACTGCAGTTGATGATGTGTCTTTGGACGTCTATCCGGGCGAAACGCTTGGATTAGTGGGTGAATCGGGCTGTGGAAAATCAACACTTGCGAAGACGATCGTCAGGCTGATTGAACCGACAGACGGATCAGTGATGTTCGACGGGGAGACGCTCAGCGATCTCACTGGAGAGCCGCTTCGTAAGAAGAGACGAGACATTCAGATGGTATTTCAAGATCCACACTCATCGCTCGATCCTCGAATGACGATTGGAGAAATTATTGGAGAGCCCATGCGTGTCAATAAGCTGTATGATAAGGAGACGCGTAGAAAAAGAGTGTACGAGCTTCTCGAAAAGGTAGGGCTGAATAAAGAACAATACAATCGCTATCCACACGCGTTCTCCGGTGGCCAACGTCAGCGTGTTAACCTCGCTCGAGCATTATCGATTGATCCAAAGGTTGTCGTCTGCGATGAACCAGTTAGCGCACTCGATGTGAGCGTGCAAGCACAAGTCTTGTCGATCATGAAAGATCTTCAAACAGAGTTTGACCTTACATACCTGTTTATTAGCCACGATCTAAGCGTCATTAGACAAATAAGTGATCGGATTGCGGTGATGTATTTGGGACGGATCGTTGAGGTAGGCTCAACATCCGACGTATTCAGCGATCCAAAACATCCATACACTCGCGGGCTCTTAGAATCGATTCCGGTCCCTGATCCGGACGTCGATACCAATCGAGAAAATCTCTCTGGAGACGTTCCAAGTCCGATTAATCCACCATCTGGGTGCCACTTCAATCCGCGGTGTACTGCATTTATTGAACCAGAAGAGTATGCAGGACATCCACTGTGGGATGAGACGCTGGCGTTCATCCGGGCGGTTGAACGACGGGAGTTTATTGCTGACAGTGCCAGTGCAGTCCATGAGATGTTCTTTACTAAAGAGCTGTCAAATGACGCACTGGGGTCAATCGTTTCTGAGGCCATTGATTTGGTTGTAGACGGAGAGTGGGAAACCGCGTACGAGCGGCTCGAATCGGCGTTTCTTGCACCGAGTATCTGTACACAGTCGGTTGCGGAGTATAATATCAATGGAGATGAAAGATCTGTTCTCTGTCATAGATATGCACCTGACAGAGCCGGATTTGGTGAAGAGACTTATTAGCTACCCATGTGTCTATGATGCATGGAATTTGCGGTGAATATCCCAACAAGTGGAGGATCTAATGAGTACAGTACACTCCCGTATTGTGATACGATCAACTGGCACGATCAGCAATCATATGCAGTAACCGCTGAATCGGTTGGATTTGATGGTGTTGCAGTTCCAGATCATCTAATGACTGGTGATGGTGCAACAACCGAGTGTTTACTCACACTCGCTGGTATTGCGGGCGTTACAGATAGTGTCTATCTCTACCCGAAAACAATCAATAACATCTTGCGTCATCCACCACTACTAGCAAAATCACTCGCAACATTGGATTCAATCTCCGAGGGCCGACTGCGCGTCGGTATGGGTGCCGGATGGAAGGAGGATGAAGCGATTGCTTACGGATACGACTGGCCCGGAGCGCCAGATCGGCTGAGAGAAATGGAAGAAACAATTGAACTGTTCATACAGCTGTGGACGACCGATCGCGTGAGCTACGACGGTGAGTATGTTTCTGTCACCGATGCTTGTTGTCTCCCTCATCCAATCCAGACACCCCATCCACCGATTATGGTTGGTGGTGGTGGTGAAGAGTTTACATTGAGAATTGCCGCCAAGCATGCTGATATCTGGAATTTTTGGGGACCAACTGCTGTTATGGAGCACAAGCTTTCGGTTCTGAAACGCCACTGCGAGACGTACGATCGTGAATATAATCAGATCACAAAATCATGGTTTGCTCGCTGCCTCATCCGAGAGACTGAAGCAGAAGTCAAATCGCTTCTCAAAGATGTGCCGCGATTCCATCCCGACTCAATCAGTGAGACCGAATTTGCACTCGTTGGAACGCCGACGCAGGTTGAATCACAGCTTCGTTCGTTCCTCTCACTTGGAATCTCCGAAATAGTGCTCGAATTCGTCGATTTTCCAGAGACAGATGGGATATCGCTGTTCGCCGAAACAGTATTGAAAAACATTCAGTCGTAATTACCTTACCGCCAGGAACGACGGCGAGATCATCATAATCATCCAAACTGGTATCAGAGTGGATTCTCCGGCACACTTCGTCAATTATGAAAGCTGTGCGCCACCATCAACGGTAAGAAGCTCGCCAGTAATGTAGCTGCTTTGTGGATCGAGAAGAAACGAAATCGCGTTTGCAACCTCGTTTGCGCGTCCCATTCGCTTGGCTGGAAGCTGTGCTTCAAACGAGCGTATTTCTTGTTCGGTCCAAAGTCCAGATTCCATCGTCAGCGGCGTCTCAATCAACCCGGGGACAACACAATTGACTCGTAAGTGGGGAGCGAGCTGCTTGGCAAGGCCGCGAACAAGTCCGAATTGACCAGCTTTTGCGGCTGAATAGTGGACTCCACCGCTCATACTTCCTCGTTGTCCGGCACCACTCGAAACGGTGACGAACGTAGTATAACCTCGATCGTACATCGGTATACATGTTGCACGGGCAACATTGTACGCACCGGTAATATTCACGTCAAGAATTCGTTGCCAGCGAGCAGGAGTTATCTCATCAATCCATCCTGGCTCTGGTGTGCCAGCACAGTTTGCGACCGCACAAATATCACCTACCTCTTCAGCAGCCTCGATCGCAGATTCAACAGCGTTGTACTGGCTGATATCTACAACGTGTGATGTTACCGGATTCGGGTATTCATCGTCATATGTGTCCATGAGAGTAGGATCAATATCAAGTGCCAGAATTCGATCGTACCGTGAATTTGAGCGGAGCGATTCGACTGTTGCAGCTCCTATTCCGCTATAGTAGGCACTAGAAGTAGTTACTCATTTTAGGAACAGAGAGTTTGTCGAGAGCGGTGTCGATCGCTGTTGTTAGCTCATCGAGTGAGTCAAAGAAGCGGTTGCTAAGAGCCTTTTGCAGTTGTCTCCAGCATTCTTCGACCGGATTCAACTCCGGTGAATACGAGGGTAACGTCACGAAGGCGAGGTCGTCACGGGCCGCTAGGTCCGTGACGGCCGACGCCTGAAAATACGGCGCTCCGTCCAACACGATGATCAAGTCATCTTCGAATTCTTCACATAATGCTAAAATGAAATGCTTTGCGTGTTCGGCCGTGATGTACTCGGTAAATCGAGAGAAGAAGCGATCACCGTCCTCGGTGATCGCGCCCAGCAGACACGTCCAATCACGTTGGCCTGAAAGCTCGACCGAAGGCCGCGTGCCGCGCGGAAACAACGCGGCAAGCGGCTCAACTTGCACGGATTTCTTGGTTTGGTCAATACAGACTACGGTGGCGTCCATTTCCCGCCGCTTTTTTTGAGCTCGTCGTGGAACGCTTCTGGCTCGTCTTTGTCAGCTTCGGCGGCTGAACGGCGTGGTTTTTGATAGCTCAATCCCGCTTCTTTCAGCAACCGCCGACAACTCGGGATTGAATACTCAACGCCATACGTTTCTTCGAGATACTCTTGGGCAAGCGCCGGCGTCCACGTCGACGCGTCGATCCCGACCTCTTCAGGTGGATAGTGAACGGTTTCTTCGAATTCTTCCTGCTGTAATTCTGAGAGTTTACGTTTTCTTCCAGTTCGTTTATCATCAGAAACGGCTTGCTCAAGCGACTCGTCGGTGTCGAGTCGCTTGAGCCAGCTGTAGATGGTCCGTCGCTGAACGTCGTACCACTCAGCTAGCTCGGTCTGCGTTACACCACTCTTGTACGCAATTGCCGCTAAAAGCCGTTGTGTCGGCTTCTTTTCGTTCACGTTGTCGAGAGCGTCTTGCAATTCCTCGACGGAGATCTCGTCGAGATGATCCACTACCACTTACAACAATCGCCGAGCAAAAAGTTCTAACGGTTATTATAGCTGCACCAGTAACGACAGCAGTTTTTTCTTGTGACACACCGCTGTACTCACGAGCCAACGGTATAGTTCTGTGCGAAATCGCTAGAATTCGCTTTGGCAATTTATTTAATCAGAAATGCTTCCGAGAAAGCTTCATGCGTTCGTATCTGACCAGCCCCAAACTTCTTTATGACCGCTAGTGATGTATTTCCATCGTTAAACTAAACCGAAATACAGGCGTACGTGAACGCTTAGGCGTATTTGTCGACGAACCGCCGAGCGGCTTTGACCGCTTTTCCGACCCGGTGGACAACCCGGTTACGACCTCGTCGAACCGATGTTTCGGCGAAACGTCGCTCGCGACCAGAGAGCTCGGGTAGCTCTTCGGCCAGTCGCAGATACGGGAGTCGTTGGTGAGGTAGTGCAGGGTCATGTCCATATTCTTCGGTCTCCATGTACAGTGTCGGAACAAGGAGATTGCCCAGTTGCACCTGCAGGTCCTCCGCGTCGGCCGCCAGATTTGGGTCCGACTCCGCGTGATTATTGATCAGCTCATTTGCATCTATAATCACTGCCTCTAGTTCGTTGAGTATGCTGTGGATCTCCTCGAACTCCTGCCCAGCAAAGGACTCGATGTCCGAGAGTACGGTTCGAATGTCTTTGACAGTTGCTGTGTAGTCGTGGGGGAGGACTGGTGAGTAGCCAAAACGCGCGGCCAATGCGACGTATAATTGTGTCTCTTCGACCAACACGTCCATATCGACTTTGTCCCGGGTATCTTCGGGAGTATGCCACCACCATCCGCCGCCGATGGGGCCACCTTCGTCGGTCGCAGGGTCGAGTCTCGCGCCTGAGAGGAGCGAACTCAGCCCAGCACCCCAGAACGACTGGTCGGAGTTGCGCGCAGGCCGTCCGGAACTCCCGAGCCAGCTCTCGTCGTCGTCTCGGAGTGGGAGGTCAGTCGCTGATTCGATGGCGTCGAGGTGCTCGTCCGCGAGTTCAGCCATGTGCTGAAACCAGATACTGTCGGCCCCCTTCAGACCGTTGAGATCGACGTGGAGGTAGCACACACCGTTCTCGTTGAGGTCCAGCCACTCCTCGTCGGCGTACCACGCGCTGCCCGCATACCGTCCTGTTGAGTGAGCGGGCCAGAAGCCGAACACCAGTCCGCGGTGGGGGTCCTCGTCGGCCTCAGCGATGACCCGTGCCACCTCCATCGTAGTTGCCATCGCAGTGGCGTTGTCGGTGACGCCCTCGTACCACGAGTCAACATGGTTGCCCATAAGCATGTAGCGATCGCTCTTAGTCCCCTCGATACGCCCCACGGGACACGGAAGCGTGGTCAGCCCGATCGTCACCTGCGTCCGAATAGTCGCCTCGACCGGTCCTTCTGTGACCTTCTCGCGGAGCCATTCGCCGTCTGCGCTCGTGACCTCAACCACCGGGAGATCCGGAATTTGATCGGCATCCTCGTGGGATGGCGTCCCCCAAATCGGGGTGACGATCATCTCGTGAAGGTGCTCGCCCCCGAGGGACTCAAACACCACACCAGCGGCGCCTGCCGCTTCGAGATTTGTGATGGGTTCGGGTGTCGGCAGGCCGCGTGTGAACACGAGTTTGCCCTCAACGTCCTCGGCGGCCAGCGATTCCTCGGTGAGCTCCGGGACATGGACGACTTCGCCGTCGACCCCAGACGGCGGTGTGCTCGCCCCGAATGACGTGGTGATCGCCTCATCGATATTGCGCTTTTCGGGCGAGGTAACCGTTATCCCCGCCTCTTCGGGCGTACTGATGAGCGCCTCAAACTCAAGTATCTCGGCGTCGACCCCGTATGCTTCGAGCTTCTCAACAACGTACTCGCTTGCCTCCCACTCGTCTTCGGTCCCCGAAACGCGAGCGAGGTTGTCAAACACGTCTAGGTGAGCGTCCATCTCGTCGACGTCGATCAGAGACTGGATCCCCGTCTCTACGTCTCGGTTGATAGGGTCTAACATAGCTCATCAGATGCTCAAGAGGATTAAAACGGTTTGGATGCCACCCATCGTTTCCCATTCTTTGCGCCGTCGATCAAGAAACTTTGATATCCTCCCTCGTTCTTTTCGATGGTAGTGAGATAAATTCACATGGCTGGAAATCCTGCAAATTATATTGATAAACGGTTCGACAACTTCATTGAGGACCTCCTCGGACTTCTTGAACAGCCCTCTATCAGCGCGACCGGCGAGGGTGTTTCAGAGTGCAAGGATCTTGCGGAGCAACTCTGTCGCGAGTACGGCTTCGACGAGACTGAGACGATCGAGACTGACGGCCAACCTGCGGTCATCGCGCACGCCGAGGCCGATGAGTCGTCCGACGAACGGCCGACCATCCTGCTCTACGGCCACTACGATGTCCAGCCTGTGGACCCCGACCAGTGGACCTCGCCGCCGTTCGAACCAACCATTCGGGAAGGCCCGGACGGTCGCGACCGAATCTACGCCCGAGGTGCGGGCGACAACAAGGGTCAGTGGTTCGCACATCTCTGTGCGGTTCGGGCGCTCCGCGAGTCGACTGGGCTTCCCGTGAATGTGCTCCTCCTCCTCGAAGGCGAGGAAGAAAGCGGGAGCCCCCACCTCGAACAGATCGTCGAAGATCGTGCCGACGAACTCGCCGCCGACCTGACGTACGTGGCCGACGGCCCCATCGACGCCTCGGGCCGCCCACACGTTTTGATGGGCGCTCGTGGAATGCTTTATGTCCAGATCGATGCAACCGGCCCGAACCGTGACCTCCACTCGGGCAACTACGGTGGCCCGGTGCCGAATCCCGCGTGGGAACTCACCCGCATCCTCTCGTCGATGAAGGACGCGGACGGTCGAGTCACTATCGAGGGCTTCTACGACGACGTCCGACCGATCGCTGACCTCGATCGCGAGGCACTCGACGCGATGCCCTTCGACGTCGAAGCTGTGAAAGCGGATCTCGACATCGGCGGCTTCGCCGACGGTCCCGGCGATACCTACCTCGAAAAACTGCTGTACTACCCGACGCTTAATATCGCAGGATTCGCGAGCGGCTACGGCGGTGAGGGGACAAAGACGATCATCCCGTCGACCGCGAAGCTGAAGATGGACATGCGACTGGTCGCTAATCAGGACCCCGACGACATCTACAAAAAATTCAGCAGCCACGTCGCGGACCACGCCAGTGGGACTGTCGACCTTGAGGTGTCGAAGTTCGGAACGATGTGGCCCCAGCGGACGCCCCTCGACCACCCCGTCAGGGATCCAATTCTTGATGCAGTCGCCGATGGATGGGACACCGACCCCATTCTCAAGCCGACGCTCGGCGGATCGCTCCCGACCGCGGCGTTCGCCCGCTATCTGGAGACGCCTGTCGTCGTCGTTCCATACGCCAATAGCGACGAGAACAACCACTCACCCGACGAGAATCTCGCCCTCGAGTGTTTCGATAATGGCATCCGGACAACCGCGAGCCTCCTCGACAGACTCGTCGATTACGACGGATAGACCTTCGACGATCGGACGCAGTGCTCAAGTGCGTCACCGCCTCTCCCCCTCCCTTTTGGATCCGGCGACGCCGTTGGCAGCCGCCAGAACCCGTGGGACCGATTCGACGATCTGCCCCTCGCGGTGAGCATCTGTCCGTCGTCGGCTGTACACTCCGAATGGTGGTTTGTTCCTTCCTCCCATTTATTATTCACCCGGCGTCTCACGCGCTGAAATCGGGTGCGAGCGACCGCTCTTACTCTGTTCGCTGGTTCACCGCTTTCCGAACGATTAACCTGCTACTCACACGCTTCAACATACAATGGGATCAAACAAACAGTACGATGGTTACAAGTCGTATGACTACCTGGCGGTCGGCGACGACTACCGGGCGTTCACGCTCCCCGAGCGACACTCCGGCTTCGACCCGTACGAAATCCCGCTCACCGATGAGGAGACAGAACGTGCCCGGGAGGTTGCCGCGGACAACTACGTGGTGTCGTTCCACGAACACCCGTTTTATTTCCCCGACGATCTCGATGAGGATCTCTGGGACTACATCCGTGAGGGTCGAGCGGTCACCGCCTACGAGCACCTGGCTGAGACCGCGCTGGACGGCGTCTTCGATATGCACTTCGACGGACTTGCGAGTATCCACTCCCAGCATGGTTGGAAGTGGGACGACATTGTCCACGACGTTAGCATGCGCGCCTGTGATATCGCCCACTCAGAGTACGCCATCCGCTGTGACGGCGTCAACGACATCCGGCGAGCCTACGACGAGGGAAAACTCGCAGTCGTACCGGCGCTCGAATCCGCTGCAATGATCGAGAACGAACTCGATCGCATCGAACAGCTCTACGGCATGGGTGTCCGGTCAATGGGTATCACCTACACCGCGTCGAATGCCCTTGGAACAGGCGAAGGCGGCATCTACAAGCGCGATGGCGGCTTGACCTCGTTCGGTGTCGCGGCTGTCGAGCGGATGAACAAGGTGGGTATGGCGATCAGCACGAGCCACTCAAGCCCCCAGACGACTCTCGACGTTTGCGAAGCGAGCGAAAAGCCCGTCTTCGACACTCATGCCCTCGCTCGAAGGGCCGGCGTGGGAAAACGCGGTGCGTCCGACGAGGAACTGGAAGCGATCGCCGACACCGGCGGCGTCATCGGTATCCTCTCGTCGACGCACCTGCCCGACATCGATACCTACATGGCGCATTTCGAGTACATCGTCGATCTTGTCGGGATCGACAACGTTGCGTTCGGTCCCGACGTTCTCTACGGCGACCACACGGCGCTTCTGGAAGTGCTTGCGGACTTCCATGGCATCGAACTTCCCGAGACGACGCTCCAGAATCCTTACGTGAAGGGCCTGGAGAATCCCACTGAGGCGTGGAACAATATAATCCGATGGCTCGTCAAGAGTGACTACACCGACGGGGAGATAAAAAAGGTGCTCGGCGAGAATATCCTCCACGCGCTTGAGGAGTCGTGGTGAGCGCCACCTGAGCGTAGCGGGTCTCACACTGTCAGCGGGTCGCTTGATGCCAGTAGCCTCTGGGCAGCCGACAAGCGTTGCCTGTTTGCAGGCGCGATCGTTCCGTCGTCCCGAACTACAGCAAATCGAGGAGAGACCCACGGCTTCAGCTCTGTCTCTTACCCACAAATTGAGTCGAATCCGAGATCGAGGAACCTGACTAAAACTCCCGATACCTACACGTAACACAGCCCTGTGGAACGATTTTGGTGATTTTGTTCACCCACATTATGTGATCCTCACCGCCGAGATCACTGCCTGAATCTCTCCTCGCCTCGATCGGGCGATGGTAGATCGGGTACGACAGCGGCTGAAACGTCCGTTCGGTACTTCGTGAACTTATGGGTAAGAGACAGGGCTTCAGCTGTGGGCGGATATCAAGCCGGCATGATGTACCACTCCCTGGAATAGACACCTCGAAGGGGTATGACTGTTGTCTCCCGCCTCAGTCGTCGTCTGCGGCGGTTGTGGGGGTCTCACTCAACAGATCTCCGAGTTTGTCAAACTTCGGCTCGGGGTAGGTCTTCGGACTCTGGGCGACGCCGTGGCGCGCCCACGTGGCCGCCTGCTCAAGCGCGAGACTCGCAGGGTCGAGAAACGGCACCCCGACACGCTCTGCAATCTCGTCGTGGCGCTGGGCAAATGAGAGGCTCATGCAACCGGGGAACAGCGCTTCGGCGCCATCTTCTTCGACCGCCGCCTTTCCCTCCCGAACCATGCGCTCGACGAGGTCATCGTCACCGTGGTCGATCGACTCCACGGGTGCATCGACGGAGCGCACGCTCACGCAGCGCTCCGAGAGGTGGTGCTCGTGGGCCTGCTCGTGGCTCATCGGGATTGTTTCATTGAGGATCGTGAGCCAAGTGAATCGGTCGGCGACCATCGCGGCGGTGTGAATTGTGGTCTCTGCCGGGCCAATTACCGGGATTGACAGGAGCTCACGCAGCCCGCGTATCCCTGGGTCGCCAAAGCAACCGATCACAAGCGCGTCGAATTTCGACTCGACACGGTGGGCAGTCTGCATCGATCCAACCGTACACCAAAGCTCCTCAACGGCGCTTTCGATGCTTGTTGGACCGGGACCATCGGCCTCAATCACGGTTACCTCGACGTGGCCGGGCGTGAGTTCGTTGGCGACACGCTCGCGGCGTTCCTTCTCTCTGTCGGGCAGGCCAACACCGGGAACGAGATAGCAGACGTCAACCATCAGATATCACCTCCCACGGCGTCCGCAACGATATCACGCGCCTGCTCCAGTTCGCCCACGACAGCGTTCTGCTCGCGAGTGAGCTGAATATCGATAAACCGCGCTTTGTCACCGTCAACAACCTCAAACTTCCGGGCGATCGAGTACCGCGGGAACGGCTGTCGGCTGGTCGCCGGATCCTGCTGAAACTGCCCGCGCTCTACCAGATAGAGGCGCGTCAGTACGCGGGAAAGCGACGTTATCACATTGTTTGCGGTCGTGGTGTCGATCTCGCCAGCCTTCGCTGCCTGCTGGAACGATTCAATCTCAATCTCCAATGAGTCGAGTCGATCGAGTGTAGGTGAGAAGTCGAAGCGACTGCCGGCGATCTCGTCGTAGCGCTCGACGGCCTGCCGGAGCTTCGCGGTGCTCCGGGCGTGATCGAACGGGAGCACGTCTGCGTTCAGAACGCGAGCGATCGAGACCACGTACATTCGGATATCCCGCAAAAGCTCCTTCTCACCTGCCTTGTCCATCGTATCTGTTGAGACGTGCCAGGCGTCAGAGTTTCCGCCGCAACCGCCGACGCCGTGGTAACCCTGCTGCTCGCGAATCTCCGCAGGGATATTCGAGGAGAGCATAAGAAAGCCGGTGATGCCAAGATTGTCGAAAGAGTAGTCGCCCGCACGGAACGGGAAGTGTTCCGCGTAGGGTGCGCCGGTCACGTCGTCGATAGCCTCCCCGACGAGGTCGTGGGCCTCGGGGCACCAACAGGACATGTCTGTGTACTCGGTCGCGTCCTTTGCGCCTGGGCTGTCCATGTTGACCTGTGCGACACAGTGCTCGGCCAGTTCCCGAGCGAATTGATCAGCGTACCACGTCGACCCGGCGTAGCGACCCGTGGAGTGCCCCGGCCACCACGCAACCCGGAGGTTCCTGTCGAGGTCCTCACGATGGGCCTCAAACGCCCGAGCGGCTTCAAGTAGACCGGCGTCACCGGTCGCGTTGTCTGTGATGCCGACGTACCAAGAGTCGTAGTGGCCGTGGAGCAACACAAAGTCGTCGTTCTCGGGAGCGGCCTTGCCCTTGATCTCGGCGACGACGACAGGACAGGCCATCCAGTCGGTCGTCAGGTCGGTTGAGAGCTCCAGTTTGAGCCCTTCGTCACTCTCTGCCCACCCCTTGAGCGTCTCCCCATCGGGGTTATTGACGTTCGCGATTGGCACATCTGGGATCTTTTCCAGTTCATCGTATCGGGGTGCCCCGCCCCAGATCGGCGTGGCGATCCCGCTGTGTGGCTCCCGGTCGTGTTCGTGGATCACAATCACGCCCATCGCACCCTTCCCCGAGAGCTCGCTGATCGCGCGAATCGAGAGGTTTCCAGCTCTCGTGAGTGCGATCTTGCCGGTCAGGTCACCCACGTCGTGATACGGCTCCTGGACGTCGTCGTCGTCCGCCAGTAGGTCGCCGCCGGCAGCGCCGACGTACTCGACGGGACCGGAGACGGTCGTCGATGCCGAAAAGGAGACTGTCTTGACCGGTCCGGGCTCGAACTCCCTGTTGGGTGTTTCGATCGTTGCCTCGTGTGGCTGGCTAATGTACAATTCGGGTTCGTAGCGCTCGTAGGTGACCCCGTTGGCGTCGAGTCGGTCACAAATGTAGTCGGCGGCCGCGGCCTCGTCGGCAGTCCCGGAGACGCGGTTCAGCGTGGAGAACTTCTCCAAAAGGTCCCACGGCTCATCGAGAGATACTTCGTCAAAGAGACGTCGTTCGAACTGATCAAGGGAGTCCCTGTTTGTGGTCGGTTGGCTCATTGTAGGTTGCGTTCGGGCATGGGCGTGAGTTAATATAAATATTGGCACGCAGTTACATCCTATTGTGAGACGACTCGAGAGCGTACAAAGCGCCCTTCTTGTGGTCGCTACAGCATGTCTAGCTTACCCCAGTGTAGAAGCTATAGCAAGTCTGGTTCGCCGCGATAGGTGGCATCGAGGGTGTCATAGAACAGTTACCATACCAAAGAGCAGGGTGAACGCTGAGGTGGAATGAGCCCAGCGACCCTGCAAGATGATCCTTCGGTAGAGACGTTTTTCAATGTCGTGGAAACAGAGACAATAGCGCTGTTTGAGTATCTCTCTTTCGAGTTTCTCAAAGAGTTCGACGTGTTCGCCCCGGCGCAGACGGGGCGAACACGAGATCTAAAACCCCCCGAAATGATGCGTGGCTTTCTCCATTGCTATTACAAGGACATCTACGGGATTCGCCCGGTTGTACGGGAACTGAACAATCCTCTGGTCTGGCTTAGTTGTGACTTCGATCGACCGCCGTCGAGAGACGCGGTCGATCGGTTCCTCACCGATCTTGAACACGTCGTAGACGAGGTCTTCGACCATCTCGTCGAGCAGGCCGCCATCCGCGGCCTGCTCGAGTTGACCTACTCCATTGATTCGACAGACGTGAGGACGATGCCGCCGATCAAGATGCGTCGAAGTGTTACGATCCGACGGCTGAAGAGTACTACTATGGCTATGGCTGCACGATTGTTTCGACCGGGTCAAAAATCCCGATTGCGGCGGAGTTCACTGAAAGCAAACAAGCACCAGAAGAGACGGCGATGCGCGTCACACGTGACGCGCTCGCCGTCGGGAAACCGATGTGGATGGTGGGTGACAGCGCGTACGATACACTCAAGTGGCACGACTACCTGCTGGCCGCAGGAGTCGTGCCAATTGCCCCATACAACCCGCGAAACACCAACGATCCGAAATACATTGAGTACAGGGTCGAAGATCGTATCAAAGAACACAGCGAGGATGTGAAGCTGAAGCAATCGACGTTAGATGAGACGTACAACCGCCGGACAGGTGTCGAACGAACTAACAACGCAGTGAAGGACTGCGGCCTCGGGCACGTCCGCGCCCGAGGCCGCGTCCATGCACGAGCACAGGTGTTCCTGTCGCTGTGTCTACGTCTCGTCACTGCGATCACCAACTACGAACGAGGAGACAATCCGGGAAGCACGATCATCACGGTGTGACAAGAGTTCTATGACACCCTCAGCTTCAGACAGACGCCCGAGACTGCCGCCGGCTCAGCCAGCCATATGCGAACGTCTCCGAGACCGTGGATCGACTCGTCAGCGAAAATCGGCAAGCCACTGTGGCAGCGCAGATGCTGGAGGTCTATGGTTGCTTCGGGTGCGACCAGCTGTTCAATGTACTCAACGTACTCGGGGCGCTCGATGGGTGAGATCGCCCGGAGCGTGCGCTCGGCGGCCTCCACAGTGAACATCTGCAGTGCGACACCATCGCCATAGCCGACGGTTTCGCCGTCACTCACCCGAACGTAGCAGTGGTCGTTGGCAGATTGCCGTAGCTGGTTGGGAATGAGTCCGCGAGTGGAATAGTGCGTGTCTCGATGTCGACGGTCGTGATTGGCTGCATGGGTTAAGAGTGGTCGTGAAGCCTCCCACGTGGAAGGTGGTTACTGCACGTCGAAGAACGGCGCGAGCGCCTCCTTCGTCGGCTTTGAAGTGAGGTAGGAGCCGCCGATCATCCCGATCAGGCACATCAACACGCCCGGAACGACAGGATCGATCTGGGCGAGGACACCCGTGACGACGCCGCCGTCGACCGAGAAGTGCCAGACGAGTACCGTGATGAATCCGATCAACATCCCGATGAACGTCCCGGGGGTGTTGATGCGATCCCAATGTAATCCCAGCAGCAGCGGCATCGAGAATGTCGCCCCGATGATCGCCGCCTGAAGCAGCACGATGAACTGGACCAATCCGCCCAACACCTCACCGTACAGCGCGAGGAAGAACGGGATGATTCCCACAGCGATCACTGCAAGCCGGTTGGCCCAGAGCTTTCGCTTCTCGCTCGCTTCGGGATTGAGCAGTTCGGCGTAGATATCGTGGGCGATGGCGCCCGCCGAGACGATCATGATCGAGTCGACGGTACTCAACATTGCCGAGAGTATCGCGCCGATGACGAGCGCACCAAGGATCGGCCCCAGTACGTCGATGCTCATGATGACGCTCGCGAGGTCGGGAGTGGTGAGCTGCGGGTAGAGCACACGCATACTCATCCCGACTACGGCGACGCCGGCGCCAATCAGGATTTGGAAGATCAACGTCGTCCCGATTGCGTAGCGCACCGTCTGCTCGTCACGCATCGAGTAGATACGGACGATCTCGTAGGGTGCGCCGAGCATCCCGAAGCCGAACGCGAGCGCGATTGTGCCCACCTGCAGAGGGGTATTCGCCCAGCCCAGTAGCGCTGGGTTGATTGAGGTCAGCATCAGTTCCAGTTCGATGACCCCACCGATGTTCCCGAGTAAGATCGGGATCGCTATGATGGCACCAACGGTCATGATAATTATTTGCACGAAGTCCGTCAGCGCGCTCGCACGCATCCCGCCGAACGCCGTGTAGGCGATGATGATGGCGACCATGATTGCCATCCCCACCGTATTCGAGACACCGAAGATGGACTGGAAGATCAGTCCAGCGCCGGTGTACTGGGCGCTGATGTACACTGTGTAGGCGACGACAATCAGGGTTGCCGAGAACGCCCTCATTCGGTCGCCGCCGGCGCCGTCGTCACCGAACCGTACCGCGATGAAGTCAGGGACAGTTATTTTGCCGAACCGTCGCATCTGTGGTGCGACGAACACCAGCGAGACCATCCACCCCAGCCAGAGTCCGACCCAAATGTAGACAAAGCTCACACCTGTGAGGTAGTGGACCCCGAGCGTGCCGACAAACGTCCCAGCACTCATCTGCGTCGCCGAGAGTGTCGCCGCCCCGACCGCGGGGCCAATCTCTCGGTTCGCGACAAGGAAATCATCCTCATCTTTGGTCGTGAGGTAGCCGTACACTCCGATCCCGAAGATCACGAGGAAGTACAGCGCGATGGTAATAATGAATACCCAACCGACGGTGCCGATCACTGCCATCAGTTATCACCCCCGCGTTCGAGTTCCTCGCTGCCAATCTCTTGCTCCGATACCTCGCCGCCCTTGTGTCGTGCCCACAGCAGCGCCGCCGTCACAAACAGGAATCCGACGAGAACGAACGGTGTGAGCATTGCGATTAGTACAGACATTTTTTTCACGCTGTCTTGCGGTCAATTGCTAGTCCCCCGACAATGAATCCCACCATCACAACCACGCCAAGGATGGAGTAGAGCGTGTCTGTGGTGAGGATTCCCGGTCCGGTATCATCATACTCTGCTGCGACGAACCCTGGAGTGTGGAGCAGGTCGTAGCTCGCGACGTTGCCGTCAACGCCATCGGGGCTCGGGAAGGTGCTCCCGGACACCGTTGTCTCCTCGGGGAAGTTCAATGTCATGTCGATAACGTTGGCCTGTCCGGGCGTCGAGTACTCCGGAACCCAGAGTGGGGCCCGGATCTTGCCGGCCGGTCCGGCGACTTCGTACTCTAAGGTGACCGTCACGGTGTCGCCGTCCTCAACCCCCCCAACGGGGAACGAGACGTCGAGATGACGATCTCCCTCGCTCACGGATGGGTCGACGCTTTCACCGTCAACAGTTGCAGAGATGTCGCTAATGTCTCGATCTGGAAGCTTCCAAATCGTGCCGCTGATCGAGCTGATCTCGCTGTCGCCGCTCCCAGCCTCAGATACATTAAACTGGTATTCTGCGGTAACGGTGTTGGTCTCGCCGACGTCAACAGTGATCGACGCGCCTGCGAGGTCGGCCGACGGTTGCGCGTCCTGTGCGGCGACAGTACCTGGCCCGAGCAACAGGCCAACGACGAGAATCGCCGCTAGGAGCTTCATTCTTGGTACTATGCCGGTGATAGTTCGAATATTCATATGTAGGTTGTGTGGATCATCTTTGGATGCTATGTGATACACTACCTCATTTTACTGAGGTGGTAAAAAAGTTATGTTAATATTATAGATAGCATTCTAATTCTTTTAATAGAATAATCAGTAGGACGTCCGAACTGAAGTCTCTTCATAAATATCGAACAAATGATCTATAAGTTTCAGCCCTCCATAGGAATCTAATACGTTTTCCGCAGATCGTCACTGTGAATGCCCGGTTACGGACGGATCACAACTTTCCCAATCACGTCGCGATTATCGATGGCGGCGTGACCCTCGGCGATCCGGTGGAGCGGAAGAATGCGGTCGATTCGCGGTTCAAGTTCACCGTTGGCGACCAGTGAGAGCACATCACCGAAGTCCTGACGATTCCCCATCGGCGCGCCACGGATCTGGCGGTGGTGCTGGTAGAGCGATCGGATGTCGATATTTGGCTCTGGACCGGAGGTCGCGCCACAGACCACCATCCGTCCACCCATTGCCATCGCGTTAATCGACTGCTGCCACGTCGTCTGTCCGACGTGTTCTGCGACGAGATCGACGCCGCGACCGTCGGTCAGTGTCATCACCGCCTCGTCGAACTCAACCGCAGTGTGGTCGATGACCTCGTCAGCGTGCTCGCGCACGACGGCGGCTTTTTTTTCCGTGGAGGTGGTCGCGTAGACGGTTGCGCCCAATCGCTCGGCAATCTTGAGTGCGGCGTTGCCGACGCCGCCGCTGGCGCCGAGGATCAGCGCGCGCTCGGCGGGTCGGAGCTTGCCCGCGGTGACGATCATCCGCCATGCGGTAGTGAATGTCACAGGGACCGCCGCCGCTGTGACGAAGTCTATCGATTCAGGCTTGGGTTCGAGATTCCACTCGGGGACGACGACGTCCTCTGCGAGCCCACCGGATCGGTCTTCGCCGATAATCTCGTACTCATGACACATTGTGTGCTCGCCGGCCATGCAGAACTCGCACTCCCCACAGGAGACGCCTGGGTAAACGACAACCTCTTCCCCGACCCACGCGTCGTCGGCGTTGTCGCCAACTGCGTCCACAACGCCCGCGATGTCACTGCCTGTCTGTTTTGGGAACTTGCCCTCATCCGCCGGATGTCCCTTTCGCGCGAACACATCCAGATGGTTGAGCGCGACAGCCTCTACCGCTATACGAACCTCGTTTGGACCGGGTTCGGGGGCCTCCATGTCGACGAGTTTGAGTGTCTCTTCGGGGTCGCCGTACTGCGTGATGTGCGCGGCTCGCATATGTGCTGATAGAGAGACAAGTGAAAAAAGGCGAGGATTCGGCCATATAATTCGGCACGATTTTCGTCAGAAATTGCCGGGTTGTGAGGTAGTTCCCCGATGGTACAACTGAGGCGTGGATGAGATGGCGTGTCTCAAAATTAGCAGCTACAAACAATACGAACTCTTCGCCGTGCTGTTTGATCGTGATCTCATTCATCAGCAGCATCGATGGCAGGTCGGCGCAGCGCCGCCGACCGGTCTCACGCAAGCGTGTACCAAACCTTTGGACCCAGTTCTACACCTCAACATCTGACCACTCGAAGCCACCCGAGTACGTGCGCGCGATCTTCATAAAAGCTTTCCAGAATTATACAACAAGATCGCCAGCTCAATGACCTAGAGATACGTTCTCTCACGCTCAAAAGAGTCAATCTCGTCCAAAACTTCTGTAAGTTCGGAAAGACTCATTTGATCGGCTCCAATATAGCCTGATTTTCCATCTCTTAGGCAAAGTTAGTACTGCCGTTGAGAGTACGCAAAAATATATGTTCCCGCTGTATTCTTATGTGAAGACTATCTTCGAAAGTCACAATACCAGTTTATAATCTGTCAAAAATTATTAGAACTCGATCGCATGAACAGCGTTGCGAAGCACCGAGTGATCGTACTGCGTGCGATCCTCAGATCTGCCCAGAACGACAGTGTGGCCGGCATGAGCGATCACTATCGCAAGATACGTTTCTTCGGAAGTCCACGTCCGGAACTCCCGAACCGAACGAACGTTCCCAGCGGTGTATACGTGTTCGCTCGCATCAGAATACAACTCCTGAATATGTTCGAGAACATCATGAAAATGGGCTGCAGCTTCGGCGTTGGACGGAAACTCCACTAAACCGATACGGAGCCTCTGGGGACGGTCCTCACGGGGGCCGCTGTACTGGTACGTCCGACCTGTACTATCCTCTCGACGAGGCGAAAACTCGCTATCTACGACCTCGTAGTCTGCGTCGAACGCCTCTGGATTGGGGAGTCGAGCCAGCACTGTCTCGCCCGACGCCGTCTCGTTCTCTGCGACCTCGTTGCCACCATCCGAATTCTCAGTTGATCGGTTGTCATCGATCAGTGATGTACACCCCCCGCTGGTAATTGCTGCGACGGTTACGAGGAGTGTGCGCCGGCGCATGGTGAGTGTAGCACTCGTGTTATTAAATAATCGCCTCAGACGTGCGCCGGGTGTGCCAGACCGGAATCGGCCTGCAGTTGTCGTTTATGTGGAGAAGTCATGATGTAACGATTAATACAAATGAGATCTTCGACGAAAGCCACTGGTCTGGATCGACTGTTAGCTCGACACTCCAAGATCATTTGACAAGACGATGAAAGCTACAGGCAGCTTTTTGCGTTCTACCCACCGAATTCATTTTAATGGAGTACAGTGACCTCTCCGTGATCGAATTGCGTCGGGACCTTCACTGCCACCCCGAAGTAGGGTGGACCGAGTTTCGAACGACCGCAATCGTGGCTGCGATTCTCGACGAACTGGGATTCGAACTGGCGCTTGGTGCGAACGCTGTCAACGAGGCATCCCGACTTGGTGTACCGTCCTCCGAAGAGATTGCCGCTGCTCGCCAACGGGCACTTGACCACGGCGCCCCCGAAGAATACCTCGAGCAAATGGGTGATGTTACAGGTCTCGTCGCGACGAAACGCTACGGCGATGGTCCCACTGTCGGTATCCGGATTGACATGGACGCTCTTAAAATCACAGAATCAACTATCCCAGATCACGCGCCTGCACGCGAAGAATTCATAAGTCGACACAGGGGTCTGATGCACGCCTGTGGACACGACGGCCATACGGCGATTGGCGTCGGCGTCGCCCGCGCGATCAATCGAAGCGAATTCGATGGAACGCTCAAGTTGTTTTTTCAACCTGCTGAGGAGGGCGGCCGCGGCGGAAAGCCGATGAGTGAGACAGATCATCTTGAGGCAGTCGATCACTTCATGACAGTCCACCTCGGCCTCGGTCACGAGACCGGGACGATTATCGCCGGTCGTGAGACGCCGCTGCCGAACACGAAGTACGATGTCCGTTATGAGGGTGCCCCTAGCCACGCGGGACATGCTCCGAACGAGGGGAGAAATGCGCTCCAAGCGATGTCCGCGGCGATTCAAAACCTCTACGCGATCCCCCGGCACGGTGACGGGGGGACTCGGGTCAACATCGGGGAAGTATCTGCCCCGAATCAGCAGAACGTTATCGCCGATCAAGCAATGATGCGAGTTGAACTCAGAGGAGAAACGCCGGAGCTCGAAAACTACATGACCGACGAAGCCGTCCGGATTGTCGAGGCCGCCGCAGAGATGCACGATGTGGACGTTGCCCGCTCGGTGTACGGCCAAACGACAACCTTCGAACCTGACGGAGAAATGGTCGGGATTGTCTCGGATGCTGCCAATGCGGTTCCCGACATTGATCACGTGATCCTGCGGGAACCCATCGCCGGAAGTGAGGATGCATCATTCCTGATCCGGCGCGTCCAAGAGACGGGTGGAACGGCAACCTACATCGGGATCGGCGCCAGCAACCCCTCGGGCCACCACACGTCCGAGTTCGACATCGATGAAGATGCGATTGAACTCGGAATCGATCTCGTCGCAGAGGCGATTCTCCAGTTCGCTGCGTAAAAAATGCCGGGATCAGAATAGTTCGATCGCTATCATCGTTTAATGATGACTGGATCAATTTTCAATACTCAGGAGTCAGTTTTGAGCGAACTCTTGGTAATTTCATCGACGGATACAGCTAAGAGAGTAGTGGGTACGCATCCTGTGTGTAGTAGGTGGGCTCGTAGATGATGTTGATCACGATCGATCCCACTACCTTGCAGATGCGTTCTATGGTCGCCACCTACACTGTCAGTCATCGGTCCGCCCCTCTTCGATCGTCTCTGGCAGCTCGCCACGGTCAACCCGAAATTCGTCACCTGAGCCAGATTCCAGCTGACTGCGCCGATCACGAGTGGCCTTACGATCAATCTCTCCCTCGTTTACAACGACGATGTACTCCTCCTCTGCAGTCGTTACGGAGATTTTCTCCTCTTGAAGGTCGCGCTCAACGTCCCTGAGGGAACGGTCCACCGGAGGGCCGTAACCGCCACCTCCAGTCGTATAAACATCGATAATTGTCCCTTTCTCAAGGCTGGTAATCCATTTTGAAGGGATATCTTCGGTTTTTCCGTTGGGTCTATGAATCTCTGTCCGACACCGGGGCGAGGGTCGACCGCCAAGGAGTCCCCACGGCTGGAAGTCGTGCCTGTCGCGACGGTGTGTAAAGGTTACATCGTCCACGAGAATCTCGAACTGTTTACGATAACCGAGGCCTCCCCTGTACCGCCCTGGTCCGCCTGAATCCTCCCACAGATCGTAGCGATGTACACGAATCGGATACTCGATTTCCGTCGCCTCCGCAGTCGTATTCATACAGTTGGTCACGTCAGTTTCGATGCAATCGATCCCGTCCTTGGTAGGGCGAGCGCCACTCCCGCCGGCGCCAACTTCGCCGTAAATCCACTGCTCGCCGTCCTCCATCCCACCGAAGGTGAGTGCCGCGAGTTGGCCACTACCGGGTGCCGAGACCCGGTCTTTAACTGCGCGTGCAAGTGCCCCGAGCAGCACGTCGGCGATTCGCTTGAACGTTACCGTGCGGGCGTTGACCGGCGCAGGCGGAAGCGGGTTGACGAGCGTTCCTTTGGGCATAGTTACCGATACCGGCATGAAACAGCCAGCGTTGTTTGGGATATCGGGATCCGTGATCGCACGAACGACATAGTATACCGCCGACAGTGTCGCCGCCGGAACCGCATTCACTGGGCCGTCGGCTTGCTCGTCGGTACCGGTGAAGTCGACGTGCATGTCGGTACCATCAACGGTGACTGTCGCTTTAATTCGGATCGGCACTCGAATGTTGACTCCATCGTCGTCTATGTAATCGTAGAAATCGTACTCCCCGTCAGGGATGTCCGCAATCTTCGAGCGAGTGAGCTCCTCCGCGTGGCCCATGATATTTTTAACCGCGGTAATAAACGTGTCATTGCCATACTCCTCAACGACGGCCGCGAGGCGTCGCTCAGCGGTCGTCACCGCGGAGATCTGCGCGTTCAGATCCCCAATAACGACGTCCGGAATCCGGACATTCTTCGTCAATACATCGCGGGCTGTCTCGTTGACCTCGCCGCGGTCGTGGTACTTCAGCGGGGGAAATCGGATGCCCTCTTGATAAATCTCGGTTGCGTCTGTTGGAATGCTCCCCGGTGTTTTCCCGCCCATCTCTTGATGGTGCGCCATCGTCACACCAAGGGCAATCACCTTGTCATCGTTAAAAACGGGCTTAACGACGGTGATGTCGGGAAGGTGCGTTCCGCCGTCGTAGGGATCGTTCATCATGTAGATATCGTCGGGTGACATCTCCGCCGGTGGGAACTCCTGGAGGACACTCTCGACAGCAGGGACCATCATCCCAAGGTGTGCCGGAATTGCGACCGCCTGTGCGATCGTCCGCCCCTGTGGGTCGAAGATTGCTGCGGAGGCGTCCTGTGCCTCCTTTACGATACTCGAATACGCGCTCCGTAACAGTGTCGACTCCATCTCGTCGGCGATCGAATCAAATTTGTGACGTAACACGGTGCGGGTGACAGTGTCCACTTGTTGTTCAGCGTCTGTGTGTTGTTGACTCATGTGTCGACTCCTCTTCCCGTATCAATATAAACCTCGTGTACGAATCGAGCGGCACAGACCTGATAATCTTCAAGAGGATTACCGCCCAAGCCCGATAGACTATGTTGTTTTATATATTGATCCGCCCGCGATTGCCCTCGACGCTAATTTTCGTGCCGTACGGCGCTGAGAACTCAATAAGATCCTCAAGGATCTTTGCCGCCGTCTCGCCCTCAGCTATCAGCGGTCGCCCGCGTTGCGGGCGTGGGAGTTCGTGACCCAGTTCGATTGGGTGCAGCTCTATGCTCTCGAGATCGCCCGTCTCGGTGTCGAATTCACACACCGGCAAGACGCTCTCCCAGAAAGCACTATCACCGAGGAATCCTGTGCGGTTACCCTCCTCGTCGAAGACACGCGCGTCGAATGCGTCTGCGGGCGATGCCGATTTGTCGAGTCCGTAGCGTTCGTACATCTCAGTCGGGAGGAACTCCACCGTCTCGTTTTGCATTATGAAGTTCCCGAGGCTGTAGAAAATCGGTGCTCCTTCATGGATCTCGATCCCACGGAGGACGTGCGGGCCGTGACCAATAAAGGCGTCCGCGCCCTCCTCAATGCACGTCTTGGCGAACGATTCAATAAAAGAGGGAACGGAGTGGTCGTTACTCCGCCCTTCAGCTCCCTCATGTGCGTGAAGGGAGACGACAACCCAGTCCGCCTGGCGCTTTGCGTCGAGGATTCGCTTTCGGACAGCCTCGACATCCGAAGATTTTGCGCGCTGCTTGATACCGAACTCGTCAGCGACCTCAAACGCGGGGTGGTCGCCGTCCGCTAAGTTGAACAACCGAAACGTCTCATCGTCGTGGCCGGCGATCGGGAAGCCAAGTTCCGCCTGCTGCTTCTTTAGCGTCTCTAGGCCGAGCGCCTCGCTGATGCTCAGAAGCGACTCCATCGCATCCGCGGACACCCGGTGCCGGGTCTCAAGCCTGAGCGGCGCGATGCCCGGCCGTCCGCCGACTTCTGGGCGCTGCTCGCCGGCGATGCTGCCAGGCGTGATCGTCGAGCAGACCGAAATTAGCACTCCTCGGCCAGCAGGCGTTTCGACGTATGTCGGCGCTCGCGCCTGAGCAAGGTTATGTCCGAGCCCCGCATACGGGATATCCCGCTTTTCAAGCTCGTATATAGTCGTCTCGATCCCGCCGTGAGAGTAGTCAAGCGCGTGGTTCGTTGCGGTCGCGAACGCGTCGAAACCGGCCCATGTGAGTTCGTCAGCGACCCACGGCGGCGACTGCATGTACGTTCCGGGTGCGTTCGCCCACGGGTACCCCTCCTCGTACTCGTGGAGGAGCGTCTCGAGGTTAACAATCGATAGATCTGCCCCGCGAACCCGATCGACGACTCCGCGGAATTCTTCATCTTCGTAGACTCGCAGCCGCCGGTTCAAGATCGCATCGCCCGCCGCGGCCAATGTGAACGTGTCTCTATTGCGCATGGCCCCCCCTTCGGGCGGGAGCTATTCAATCATCGGGACGAACGTCGACAACGGGACAATCAGAACGCAGAAAAGTGACGGATTCGGCTCAGTCCGAAACAGGCACATTACCGCGGTCGAACAGCTTCTCTCCAGGTGAACGGTCCTTGCGCAGTCGTTCGCGCCGGCGCTGGGTGGCCTTATAATCGATCTCACCGTCCTCGATGACCACGCAGTACTCGGTTTCGGCCGCTGTCTCGGAGATCCGTTCCCCATCGAGATCGCGCTTGACCGCACCTATCGGCCGCTCAATCGACGGCCCGTAGCCCCCACCTCCGGTCGTGAAGATGTCAACCACGTCGCCAGTGTCGAGATGTACTGTCGCCTGCGAGGGAAGCTGTTCCGTGGCGCCGTCAGCCCGCTGGATCAGTGTCTTACAGGTTGGTGCGGGTCGGCCGCCAAGGAGCCCCCATGGCTGGAAGTCGTGCCTGTCCCGACGGTGCGTGAACGTCACGTCATCTACGAGAATCTCAAACTGTTTACGGTATCCGAGCCCGCCTCGGTACTGCCCAGGGCCGCCGGAGTCCTGCCAGAGATCATACCGGCGGATCCGAATCGGCGCAGTCATCTCGGTTGCCTCGACGGGCGTGTTCATGCAGTTGGTGATATCAGTATCGATGCAGTCGATCCCGTCCTTCGTAGGGCGAGCGCCACTCCCGCCGGCACCGACCTCGCCGTAAATCCACTGCTCGCCATCCTGCATGCCGCTGAAACGGTGAGAGAGCAGTTGACCATTCCCCGCTGCAGTGACCTTCTCTGGGATCGATTCTGCGAGCGCACCAAACAGTACGTCTACGATCCGCTTGACGGTCAAGCTCCGGGCGTTAACCGCCGCCGGGGGTTCTGGATTGATCACCGTTCCCTTCGGCATCTTCACCTCGACAGGTGCGAAGCAGCCGGCATTATTCGGAATTGTTGGGTCTGTAACCGCTCTGACAACGTAATAGACGCCCGATAGTGTCGCTGATGGGACGGCATTCACTGGGCCACGGGCCTGCTCGCCCGTGCCGGTGAAGTCGACATGCATGTCGGTGCCGTCGATGGTGACTGTCGCCTCGATCCGGATCGGTTTGTGGATGTCCACCCCGTCGTCGTCAATGTAGTCGTGGAATGTGTACGCCCCGTCGGGGATTTCTGCGATCTTCGATCTGGTTAGTTTCTCTGAGTGATTGATGATCTGATCGACGACCGCCCGGAATGTCTCGTTGCCGTACTCTTCGGTGACGGCCTCAATTCGGCGCTCTGCGATCGACACCGACGAAACCTGTGCGCGCAGGTCGCCAAGCGTTGTGTACGGAGTCCTGACGTTCTTTTCGATGAGCGAGACGATTGTCTCGTTGACCTTGCCACGGTCGTGGTACTGCAGCGGCGGGAGCCGGAGCCCCTCTTGGTAAATTTCAGTTGCGCTCGGTGGGAGGCTCCCTGGCGTCAGTCCACCCATCTCTTGATGATGAGCCATTGTCGCACCGAGGGCAATCACTTCGTCTTCGCTGAAGATTGGCTTCAGGACGGTGATGTCGGGGATGTGCGTCCCACCGTCGTATGGATCGTTCATTAGATAGACGTCATTGGGCTCCATACCTTCGGTTGGAAACTTCTCAAGGATACGATCGACCGCTGGAACCATCATCCCAAGATGTGCCGGGATAGCCATTGCCTGCGCGATCGTCCGCCCCTCCGCGTCAAAAATAGCTGCTGAGGCATCCTGTGCTTCCTTCACAATGCTCGAGTACGCGCTCCGGATCAATGTTGCCTCCATTTCGTCAGCAATCGAGTCGAACTTATGACGCAACACTGTCTGAGTAATGTCGTCGTGGGTCATGAGATGTTATAACATGGAAAGAAGTGACGAGGAGATATTTATATCCTCTGTCGAAAATCCGTTCACTATTACCTGCGATCTACCGGTACTGTCACCTCCACTTGGCTTCTTAACGTTAGTGACCAGAGATTTATTCTGTTCCGCATAGAAGGGCGTATCATGACGGGTCAGCCACCACCAGCGTCGACACATGCACTAGAGATTGGGAAGGTCGTCACCGACTTCTCTCTGAAGGACCTCCCTGAAGATGCGATTGAGCACGCCACTCACCTTGTGCTTGATTCTGTTGGTGTTATGCTCGGCGGAAGCCAACTCCGGCAAGCCAACATCGTGACGTCTTTTTGGAGTGAGCGCGGCGGAGCGGCGGAGGCGACGGTCCCTAGCACCGATACTCGGCTGCCCGTCACCACGGCAGCGTACCTGAACGGTTACCTCGCGAACCTCCTCGATTACGACGACACCTACAGCGGGCGGGCGATCGGTCATCCCGGTGCTACCGTTATCCCGCCCACACTCGCCGTCGCTGAGGCGTACGGCGCCGACACTCGATCGTTCCTCGAGGCGGTGATCATCGGATATGAGGTCTCGATCCGTATCGGCGACGCAATCATGCCCAGTCCAGAACGGTCACAAGAGGTTGTCGGCACGGGCACTTGGCAGATCTTTGGCCCTGCGGTCGCCACTGCTAAGCTGCTCGACTGTTCGCCGGAGGCAGTCGCCGATGCTCTCGGGATCGCCGGGATGAATGCACCGGTTCCACTGGTACGGAAGGTTGGTATCAACACCGACCGGTTCCAGTGGCTGAAGAACAACTATGGGTGGGCCTGTCTCGGCGGTGTGATTGCCGGCGAGCTTGCCTCACGCGGATTCCGCGGGAGCCGCGACATCTTCGACGGTCCGTCGGGGTTCTGGCGGATGGCTGCCTCCGACTCTTTCGAGGAGTCGGTCCTCCATGCAGATCTCGACAACTGGTGTGCGATCACCGATGTTTCATTTAAACCGTACTCCTCGTGTCGCTGGACACACGCAACACTCGACTGCGTCCGCGAACTCCGTGCAGAAGGGCTTGACCCCGACGCGGTCGAGCGCGTTGAGGTATCGACATTTCACGAGGGTGCGAACCTCGATTCGATCCCCGATACGGTGCTGGACGCTCAGTTCAGCATGCCGTTCGTCGTCGCAGTCGCACTGTTGGGCTACGATCCCGGGTTCGAATGGCTTGCTGAGGAGCGGCTGTCAGACCCTGATGTCTGGGCACTGATGAAACGGGTCGACATCAAGCCAGACGAGACTATGTCCAGCTGGTATGAGTCGACCGGACAGATGGCTGCGGATGTGACCGTGCGACTGCGAGACGGTACCGAGTGCACTGCGAGCGTCGATCACCCCCGCGGTGAACCAGAGCGACCGCTTCCTTACGCTGAGGTCCGTAATAAGTATCGCCAACTCGCTGAACCACTACTTGGAGCGAACGCGAGCCAGGAGTTAGAGAGTCGCATTCGGGCGATGCCGGGCAGTGAACCAGTTGGCGAGATCGCCTCGCTGCTCGGGGCTACAAACGGTAGCTGATTGAGTTTGAAACAATCGTCGTTTACTTGTATAGCCTATTGCATCTTCATTATTAGCTGGGCCCCAGCGGACATATATGTACTCTAATGTCGGGGTTTGTACTGCAAAAGCAGCGAAATAGGGGGTAGATTCGCACTAATTTTGAAGACGTGCAACGGGCTATTGTAGCTTAGATTGATATTCTTTCTCTGCTATGCAAATCGTTATGTGAGAGAACCATCCTCATAGGACTATATGACCGTTCAGATAGCGATCGATATCGGCGGTACCTTCACCGATGTCATCGCACGGGAAGACGGGGCGGTGTATTCGACGAAGGTACCCACGACGCCGGAGAACCTGATCCAGGGTGTTCAACGAGGTATCGATGAGATTATCGTGGAAACCAAAGGCGACCGAGGGAAGGTCGAGAGGTTCGTTCATGGGACAACCGCGGGAACCAACGCGGTAATCGAAAGAAACGGCGGAACAGTCGGCATATTGATGACTAAGGGTTTCAGGGACACCTTGGCGATCGGCCGACAGAAACGTGAGGATATGTACGACCTGTTCCTTGACGAGCAGACGCCAACCTTCCTCGCGCCACGCGAACGCCGACTTGAGATTGACGAGCGGATCGGTCCGGACGGGGAGGTTCTCTCCGAACTTGACGAGGAGGATGTCATCGAGGGAATCCACTATCTCGTCGAAGAGCACGACGTCGACTCGGTCGCAGTCTGTTACCTCTTTTCATTCACTAACAGCGACCATGAGGAGCGAACGGCCGAACTGATTAAAGAAGTATTCCCGGATGTGGATGTCTCTCTCTCCTCAACGATCAACCCCCGCTTCCGTGAGTATGAGCGATTGGTCGTTACTGCCTTCGACGCGTACCTTCGACCGGTGATCGAGTCGTACGTTACCCGCATGAATGAAATGCTCGACGCAGAGGGTATCCGCTGCGAACTCCAGATCATGCAGTCACGCGGCGGCATCGCCGGCGCGGAACTTATGCAAGAAAAGCCGGTTGGGTCGGTGCTCTCCGGACCAGCTGCCGCGGTCGCAGGTGCGAATGACGTCGGGAGACAGATCGACCGCGAGGACATGATCACCATCGATATCGGGGGAACCTCGAGTGATGTCTCGCTTATCGAGGACGGAAAGCCTCAGATCACGAGCGAAGGCAACATCCAGGATTATCCTCTCCGCATGCAGATGGTCGATATCAGCACGATCGGTTCCGGCGGCGGGTCAGTCGCGTGGCTTGACGACGCAGACAGTCTACGCGTGGGACCGGAGAGTGCCGGGGCAGATCCCGGTCCTGCGTGCTACGGGCAAGGGGGAACGGAGCCGACCGTCACCGACGGATCGCTCGTCCTCGGCTATCTGAATCCGAACAACTTCGCTGACGGTGCCTTCGAACTCGATCCTGACGCGGCTCGAGAATCAATAGCTGAGATGGTTGCAGAGCCGCTCGGGTACGATCTGGTGCGGGCTGCTAAGGGAATTCATCAGATTATGAATACCAAAATGGCACAACAGCTCCGCCTGACAACTGTCCAGCGCGGATTCGATCCCCGGAACTTCAGCCTGTTCGCCATGGGCGGTGCAGGACCGATCCACGCCGGCAAACTCGCCGAAGAATTGGCAATCCCCGAGGTGATTATCCCACGGTCGCCCGGCGTTTTGTCCGCAGCTGGACTCCTCTCTGCAGATGTCGAACACGATCACGAACTCACGTTCCTCCGCTCGCTTGGAAATCTCAAGCCAGGCGAACTGGCCACACGGTACGCTCGGTTGACTGAGCGAGGCAAAGAGGCCATGGCACGAGAGGGGATTGACTTCGATGCGGTCGAGACGACCTACCAGGCCGACATGCGGTACGAAGGCCAGTCGTTTGAGATCGAACATGAGGTACCGATCGCCAAGGAGTACAACGAGGCGATCATCAATGAGATTCGTGAACAGTTCCATGATCGCCACGAAGAGGTGTATGGGCACAAGAACGTGGACGATCCAGTCGAGTTCGTGAACCTGCGAGTAATCAACTCCTTCTCACCCGAGCAGCTCGACACACCTTCATCGGTTGGTGGTAATTCACTCGCCGACGCACGAAAAACCACCCGTGAGGCACACTTTGTCGGCGACGATCGAACTTATGAGGCGCCCGTTTACGATCGGGAGCAGCTCCCTGTTGGTGAGTCCTTCGAGGGCCCTGCGATCGTTGAGCAAAGCGACACGACTACAGTCATCTACCCCGGTCACAGCTGCCGGACTGACAAAGCGCTAAACCTGATTATTGATACTGGTGCCACCGAGATAGACCGTTAAAAAGCCGCTCAACTACTCTTTCTGAACCCGGGCCTGTTTGAGCCGGCGCTGTTGCTGTGTATAAGGAATAAGCTTGTGTAGATTTTGTGTACGGAGATAATTTACCAGAGAGGTGATATTTCTCACGCAGCAATTTTTTAGCATTCCAGCCGAGAAGGGACGACCGTCCGACAGAGTTAATTTATTGATACGGTAACAACACTCATGCCAGTATCACTGGATTACGACGAGTACGACCTGGGGAGTATGACGTGGACAGATGCAGAGGATGCCCTCGTAGACGCAGATTTCGTGGTCCTTCCATGCGGAAGCGTCGAGCAACACTCGCTCCATCTCCCTTTGACCGTCGATACTCTTCGAGCCGAGGACCTCACACGCGATCTCGCCGAAAAAGCGCCTGAGCACGGCATTTCGTTAATCCGACTTCCAACGCTTCCGTACGGCTACTCCGAGCACCACATGAACTATGCAGGGACGGTAACATTATCTGCAGAGACGTATCAGATGGTCATCAAGGAGATCGGTCAGTCGATAGTGGCCCACGGGGCGAAACGGTTGGCACTACTCAATTTTCACGGAGGCAATATTGAACCGCTAAAGCTCGCCGCAGACCGGATCCAGCGCGACTATGGTTTGCCGACCTTCTTGATTCACTGGACCGACTACGCGCGTGACCAACTGCAAGAAAAATTCGGGGAAGGATGGGGTCACGCCGGCGACTACGAAACGAGCGTTATAGAATTGTTCCACCCTAACCTTGTCCGCGAGGAAAAAAAGGAGCCACAGACCCGAAAAGCCGATTTTGAGACGCGCCAGTACGCGTACTTCGACGACATCACCGAGCAAGGTGGGCTCGGAGATCCAACCAACTCGGACCCAGAATTTCTTGAGAAGGTTGTCTCCGATACGACCGAACGCATCCTGCAAGGTCTGAAATCCGATATGGAAGAAGTCGCTGAGAGCTAATAGGCGAGTGGTAGACGGCCAACCTTTCGATTCTTCCGATGCAAAAGTACTGCAATAGCCTGGCCGTTCATATTATACCGCGTAGGCGTATGGATCGGGCCACTCAATTTCGTCTTCGACTCCGAGTTCTTCCGCGGCGTGGAGCGCGAAGTAAGGATCACGAAGATGCTCACGACCGATGATAACTGCGTCCGCTCGTTCATTTCGCACGATCGCATCCGCTTGCTGCGGAGAAGTAATACCGCCGACGGTACCCACCGCAACGTCGGCCTGCTTGCGTATCGTTTCACCGAACGGGACTTGATAGTTGGGACCAGTCTGCGGTATATTTTGAGCAACTGGGTCCAGCGCCCCCGTACTCACGTCGATGAGGTCGACACCAGCATCGGCGAAGCGCTGCACGAGCCGCACAGATTGTTCGAGCGTCCATGATTCTCCCTCCTCAATCCAGTCTGTCGCGGAGATACGAACCATTAGGGGGTTCTCTGCCGGCCATACCTCGGAAACTGCTTTGATGACCTTCATGGGGAACCGAATTCGGTTTTCGAAGCTCCCGCCATATTTGTCATCCCGACGGTTCGTGTACGGTGAGAGGAATTCGTGAAGTAAGTAGCCGTGAGCGGCGTGTAGTTCGATTATTTGAAATCCAGCTTCGAGTGCATACTCCGCGGCGTCTCGAAACTGCTCGACTGTCCGGTCAATATCTGTCTCTGTCATCACCCGCATTTTCGGTGGTTCCTCGTCGTATGGCCACGGAACCTCGCTTGGCGCGATAACGGACCAGCCGCCTCCAGAAGGCTGAAGTGGGACACCGCCTTCCCACGGGCGAGTTTTCGAAGCTTTGCGACCGGCGTGTGATAGCTGAATACCTGGAATACTTCCTTGTGATTTGATGAACTCAACCGTTGGTCGAAGCGCCTCAGCATGTTCGTTGCTCCAGAGTCCCAAATCTTCGGGGGTGATGCGACCGTCCGGCGCGACGGCTGTTGCTTCTGCAAGAACTATCCCCGACCCGCCGGTCGCTCGACTTCCCAAATGAACGAGATGCCAATTGGTAGCGAGGCCGTCGCGGTCCTCGCAGGAGTACTGACACATCGGTGATACGAAGATGCGGTTTGGTATCGTTAGCTCGGCGAGACGGAGGCTGCTAAAGAGGCTACTTACCATTACTCTCTGTACGTGTAAGAACAAATAAATAGAGCCTATATGGGAACGTGATTCCTCCTTCTAAAACGCTAAGACAGAGGGGTGAGATCTTATCTAAAAGATATCTCCAGCTTATTCAAGCGAAATTCTCATTATTGTTGACCGGCCTGTTCAGTGATTGTACGGAACGATTATAACACCACTCGAACATCGTAAAGGTATGCGATTCGCAGCAAATATTCCGACAAGCGCCGGCGATTCGGAGTATTCCACATTGGTGTTCTGTGACGGTATCACATGGAAAAAACAGCGAGACTACGCGCGGGCAGTCGAAGCCGCGGGATTTGACGGAATTGCGGTTCCTGACCATCTAATGACCGGCGACGGCGCCACGACAGAATGTTTTACAACGCTCGCTGCGCTCGCACGCGAAACAGAAACGGTGACGCTCTTCCCCAAAACCGTCAATAACGAACTTCGACATGGGCCATTGTTGGCGAAAATCGGAGCAACCCTCGACAACGTAAGCGATGGTCGAATGAAACTCGGTATGGGTGCCGGGTGGAAAGAAGATGAGGCGGTCGCTTACGGATACGAATGGCCGAACGCACCGACGCGTCTTCGCGCAATGGAAGAAACCATAGAGTTGACAAAAAAGCTCTGGACGGAAGACGAGGTTAGCTTTGAGGGAGAGTATTACACTTTGAAAGACGCTGTCTGCAGGCCTCACCCGAAACAAGATCCACATCCACCGATCATGGTTGGAGGCGGTGGTGAGGAGTTCACACTCCGTATCGCTGCGAAGCATGCTGACGAATGGAACTACTGGGGGTCAACAGATCTCATCGAGCACAAACTCGACGTACTTCGAAGCCACTGTGAGACCTATGGCACCGATTTCGACAGTATCGATATTTCCTGGTTCGCACGGTGCATCGTCCGTGAAACCGAAACAGAAGTCGAAGAAATTCTTGACCAGGCACCGAGATTCCGTGACCCCGAACCCGACGATCCGCTCGCGTCGTACCACAACCTAATCGGGACACCGGAGCAGTTGATAAATGATCTCAAACGCTTCGAAGCTATTGGTGTCGACGAAGTCGACCTCGAGTTCGTAGACTTCCCTGACCCGACTGGTGTGGAATTGTTCGCCGAAACGGTTGTTCCTGAATTTCGGTAGCCTCACGCCTCGTCCTTTACTGAGAGATCACGAAAGACTGAACGACAGTAGTCGCTTCCTCAATTCGATGAGCGAGTTTCGAAATACTTCGGGTAACTTTCGTCTGTGCGAAGCCTCTTCGCGGGCCGCTCCGATCGGGAAGCGTCGCCGCAAGACGGAGATACGGTAATAATTTGTGAGGTAGCGCCGGATCGTGTTCGTACTCTGGGGCTTCCATGTACAGCGCCGGGATGAGCTTATTTCCCAGTTCGACCTGTACGTCTTCGATTCGATCGACGATTTCGTCTTGTTCGACATCATTTACGATAGCCGTAAACTCGTCGAGAGACGATTCAAGCGAATCGAGGCGTGTGTAAACTGGGGTGAAGTCGGCTCTACCCTCAGCGGCGGCATCAAGTTCTTCCACCACGCTGCGGATCTCTGCTGCCGTCTTTCGAAAGTCGTGTGGGAGCACCACGGAGTTACAGAACCGAGAGATGATCGCGGTGTACAACTCCATCTCCTCGGAGAGAACCTCAAAATCGACCTTGTCGAGCGTGTCCTCGGGCGTGTGCCACCACCAGCCGCCGCCTATTGGACCCCCTGCTTCGTTATCAGCTCCGAATCGAGCACCCGAGAGTAACGATGAAAGTCCCGTTCCCCAGAACGACTGATCAGAGTTCCGACCCGGTCGATCGGTAGTTCCAATGAGGTCACCGTCACCCCCCTCGGTTCCGAGCGGGAGCGATGCATCCTCCAATATGTCGAAATGCTCATCTTCGACTTCAGCCATGTGCTGGAACCATAATTGGTCAGCGCCGTCGAGCCCGTTCAAATCCAGATGAAGATAGGCAACGCCGTTATTTCGGAGGTCAAGCCAGTTCTCATCGGCGTACCGGGCGCTTCCAGCGTATCGACCCATCGAGTGCCCCGGCCAGAAACCTACGACCAGGCCTCGTTTCGGCGGATTTTCTGCGAAGATGCGCGCGAGTTCCATCGACGCGGCGATAGCCGTCCCGTTGTCGGTAACGCCTTCGTACCACGAATCAATGTGATTTCCAACAACGACATACCGGTCGCTCTCTGTACCCTCCACGCGCGCAATCGGACACGGCAGTTCTCGCTGTTTTGTCCGCGTCTGTGCTTCAACGGTCACCTCAACAGCGTCTCCGAAGATTTGCTCTGCGAGCCACTCTCCGTCTTCGTGGTGGATCTCTGCGATCGGAATATTCGGGAGTTCAGCCACATCGTCTACCGATGGATTTCCCCAGACCGGCGAGACGATCATATCGTGGACAGTGTGCTCGCCGGGTGACTGGAAGATGACTGCTTTCGCCCCCGCCTCTTCGAGCGTCTGGACGGGCGCTGGCGTGGGGAGACCGCGAGTAAAGACAATCTTATTCTCGACATGTGCCAAATCGATGGGGTTATGGTCGATAGAATCCACAAAAACTACTTTTCCGCTCACACCACCTGTTGGAGTACTCACACTGAATGCGGTGGTTATTGCGTCGTCGAAATCTTTTGTAACCGGACTCGTGACAGTCACACAGGCAGATTCAGGTACACTCGTGTACGCCTCAACAGTTTGCATTTCAACTTCGACCCCCGAAGCGGACAGTTCATCCACAATGTACTCTGCGGCCTCCCATTGATCATCGGTCGCTGGGTATCGGTGAAGCCCTGAAAACCGCGTTACGTGTGCTTCGAGATTCGCCGGATCAATTTCGTCTTGGAGATTAATTTCGGTAGTTCTGTCGATAGGTGTGAACATATCTTATACGTGTAGGGCGAAAGCATAAACATGAGGGACTCTGAGAAGAGCAGTCAGGACTGGGGGCCTTTCTGAACGGTAATTTGCCACTTCTTGTAAGCTACTGGTCGTGGGTGAGCGCTCGGGCGGGGTTTTCAGAGAGTAATGTGGTTATTTCGGATTCAGAAAACCCGCGCCGTCGGAACCGTGGGACGATGTCGCGGAGGATGTAATCGTATCCATGCCCAGCGTATTTTGTGAGTTGGTTTTTTTTGCAGATGTCCTGCGAGATTAGCAATTGATTTCGGTATCCCTCGTCGAACAAGCGCCTAAGTTCCCGAATACGGGTTTCATCAAGTGGGAAGCAGATATCCTGCGATGAGAGATAGCCAATGCGTCCAAAAAGATCGAACTCGAGATAGACACCCCGTTTAGCTAGTGAATCGTAGTACTCTGAAGCGCCTTTGAGTTCTAATACACCGTCAAGATGGCCGAGAATAACGTTCGAGAGGTTAGCACCGGCATTTTCAAGAACGTCAAGTAGATCGTGGCCTTCCATGTGATGAACTGGCGGGTGAATCGTAATCGGCGCCCCGGTTTCCCGCTGTGCGCGGGCCGCCGCACGAAACACTTTGCGCTCGTTCTCATGGTTCTCGAACCCTTTTGTCGCGCCAATTTCCCCAATAACACCGGCCCGGATAGGCGTCTCTTCGATACCCTCCGACACGTCAGAAATTATCTCGTCAGCAATATCGTCTTCGGTTTGTTCGTCCATATCGGGCGGATGAGAGAAACGAACGTAGTGTCCGGTTCCAGCAATAACATTGAGCCCGGTGTAATTTGCGACTCTTTTGAGTGCTTTCGGGTCTCTGCCTAGTCCGGCGGTCATCGGCGTGACATCGACAATAGTACCACCGCCTTCTTGTACGAACCGCATCGCCTCGGTTTTTGCGGTCTCCTCATCGTCCAGGCGGCGGTTGTCCAGCGCGTTCCATTCGGGAACACGGCCGTACGTAGAGAGCCACCACAGATTATTTTTGTCGACGCTTTCGTGGAGTTTTTGCCGTTGAACCGCCGTTAGTTCTAGGCCGGTCGGAATCCACACCGACGTGTCGATAAAAAGATGCTCATGGGGGAGAGTGACTCCGAGTTCATCGGCGGACTTCTCGCCAGTGACGGTTACGACGGTTCCCATAATAAACAAGAAGAATGGCATCTATATTGTTTTATTGGTTAACATACTACAGTGAGCATCGTTTTGTGATCAAGATTCGAAATACCCTGTGACTACCCATACCCAGAGATTTATACTCTGTTCCTGCGACATAGTTTGTATGCAGACAGCACTTGATGGACATACAGCTATTGTGACCGGTGCCGGTGCTGGCATCGGCCGAGCAACTGCAAGCCTGTTTTCCGACCGAGGCGCGACAGTCGTCGGACTGGATATCAATTCGGAACCACACGACGGCGGCCCACATTTTGATGATCTCGTCGAATCAGGAGAACTCGTCGTCGGCGATGTGTCGGATCCTGATAGCGTAGACGAACTATTCGATATCTGTCGAGAGTACGATGACCCATCTATCGTCGTCAATAACGCAGGTATCGGGAGTCGTGGTACCATTGAGGAAATCGATCTAAAGATGTGGCGTAAAATGTACAGCATTCACGTTGAAGGAGCGTATCACGTTTGCCGACGCGCAATTCCGAAAATGACCGATCGTGGAGATGGTCGCATCGTCAACATGGCGTCGGTTGGTGCACTTGTCCCTTATCGTGAATCTGCGGATTACGCATCGGCGAAGGGTGCACTTATCAGTATGACTCGTCAGTTGGCCGGTGATTACTCGGAGCACGGTATTCGCGTCAATGCTGTCGCACCTGGAATCATCCGACCAGACTTGGAAAAAGCGGATTTGGAAGGAAAGAGTGCCGAAGAACTTGGCGAACAAGCCCGCCTTGTGAGTGCGACCAACCGAACACTGCTTCCTTATATCGGCAAACCCGAAGACGTCGCAGAAGCAGTTGCCTTCCTGTGCAGTGACGCCGCACGGTTCATTACGGCACAGACGCTTCCCGTCGATGGCGGCTGGTCAATCTAACAGTCCAAGACTGTTTTTAATATAATTCAGATTCTGGCAGCAGAAAATAACAGAGCGTCGCGATGACAGATATTCCCGCAAGGAACAGAAACGCCGCGTCAAACAGATCAGCGTCGGCGAATATTCCGACGATCACAGCTGCCGAGGACGAGACACTCGTGAACACTGACCGAAGTAACCCATAGCCCGTTCCCTGGATGTCCTCGGGGAGAGTGGCGATAAGGTACGCAGTTGCGACTGGTGTCGCACCGCGTTGGGTCCCTAATAACAGGACCATTGGCACAACGACGACAAATGAGTTGGTGACGACCAAAACGACCAAAAGAACGGCATATGAACCGGTGATGAGTGTGAGAATCAATCGTTTTCCCAGATAATCTGCGATGCTACCTGCGATCGGCTGAGCAATAGCCGCAACCGCGAACATCATACCGTACAACAACGCTGCCGTCCCACCGTCTAAACCTTTCATCGATATGAGATATGTCGTTAGGAAGGCGGTCAGCCCTTGAAACGTGAAAAACGTCAGCGTTATTCCGGCAGTGACTAACACGACTTCCCGGCTAGTTACTTCTTGTAGTAACGGTGTGATGACTTCCCGTATCGGCGTGTCCGGTGCAGCGTCGCCCGCGTCCGTTTTGCCGGGTATGACGAACCACACTGCGATAACAGCTATGAGGAACAACGGAATAATCGTACCGAATCCTAACCGCCACCCCAATACAGTTGCGACAAAGCCGACGACAATTGGGAGAACCGCCGACCCGATATTTCCAGCAGCCATGACCGCACCGATTGCAGTACCGATCCGATCGGGGTACAACTGCGAAAGCAAGGTGATTCTTGGTGTGGCGAACAGGCCTCCGACGATTCCGAGGAGTCCGCAAGCGACGAGGAACACAGTGAAAGACGAGGAAAACGTGAACCACATTGCGACCAGCACACCAATCGTCATACTCCAGAAAAGCATCTTCCGTTCCCCGAGACGGTCAGTGAGAAGTCCGGCGGGGAACTGTGCAATTCCGTAAACGAGCCAGAGGAGCGTGATTGCCGTTCCAGCCGTCGCATTGGAAACTGAAAATTCGGAGATGATTCGTGGGAGGAGCGCCGGAAGAGCGAGCATCGTACCGGTGATTAAAAACCACCCGAAGGCAATTGTGAGGATCATCCATCCTCGGCCTTCGCCGCGTAGCCCCGCGATCGTCTGGCCAACACCAGAAACCATACCGTTACGCATAAGCGCCGTTGAACAGTCCCCTCCTAGACTGTCGCCCGATATCAGACGCCATACTCATGAGAGACAACATTCTAATAAATATGTTTTATAATCGGACAATTCGTTACAAAAGTCTATCTCTTCTTTCCGCCCCCATCACCAGTCGGTACTCGCGCTTTTCACATCGAATCGCTCTCTACCGTTAAACCGATTCGGATGATACGGTTCCGCTGTGAACGAAAGAGAGCGCTCGGCCACGTAGTCAGCAATCAACTTCCCAGCGAACGGCGATCGGGCAACACCGCCTCCGTTGAATCCCGTACATAGATAAAATCCCGAAACGTCTGTCGGACCAATAATGGGCCGGCGGTCGGGTGTCGCCGTACATCGACCTGCCCAGTGGTTCACGAGGCGGGTATCGTCTAGAACGTCGGCAATTTTCCACACCTGTTCGGAGACGTACTGGAGAAATTCCTCGCGAGCATTCGTCGAAAAGTTGTCTGGATCTGGGATTACGGTACTAGTTCCGCCGCCAACGAGCACATCCCCATTTAGTTCTTGGCGACCGTACAACCCAATGTCGGGACAGTGGAACATTGGGATGTTAATAGAATCTCTGGGCTCTAATACCACGATTTGGCTTGTTCGAGGCTTAACCGGCAACGATATACCAACCATCGACGCGAGATCTCCGCTCCACGCACCTGCGGCATTCACGACAGTCGATGTCTCGTAGGAGGCGTCTTCGGTAGTGACGGTGAATTCATCCTCGCCACACTCGATATCGGTTACTTCTTCCGTCCGAAGTGTCGCACCAGACTCTTTGGCTTCCGAAAGTACGGCCATCGTGAGCGAATACGGATCGGTGTGTACTGCCTCCTCGTACAATAACGCTGCCAGAATCTCTTCGGTATTGAACACTGGCTCTCGATTTGCAAGCTCGCACCGATCCACGAGTGTGAGTTTTTCAGAGTCTAGCTTCAAAAGCTCCTCAAGCTTCTCTACCCCGCGTTCCGTGTATGCAAGTACGTGATCAACGTCCTCGCGGAGCGATACGTTGTCGTGTCTCGCTGCTATCGATTCGTGAAATTCGATACAGTAGCGTCGGATCGATTCCTCGAACTTTCGTGACGTGTAGGTACTCAAATGGCCTGCCGCCCGACCGCTCGCTTTGCTCGCGGGTGTATCTTTTTCGAGGAGAAGTACATTGTCAACTCCAGCTTCTAGAAGGTGCCACGCACAACTGGCACCGATAATTCCGCCGCCGATCACGATAGTATCGAATTTTGTCGGTGTTGTCATAGCTACTCTGAAAACTACTTGTCAAGGGGTATTCCATGTGCTTAGATGTGGCGGTCAGATTCCGGGATAATCAGGAATAAATACATACTACTTCGTCCACTGTCGTTCGATTTTCACGACAAGAGGTGAGAAAACATACCTTCGAGACTGACCTCTCGGTGCCGCATCTTACGCAGAATTGTCTTTCGGCTCCGCCGGTCCAGTCGGGTAGATAGATTCCAACTCCAGATCCTCACGCATTGCAACAACGACGTTTCCGCTCTTGGCGAGTACTTTTCCCACCTGCGCGCCTTCGTCGTGATACGTTTTTACGTAATCCAGATAATCACTTATTTCCTCTCGAACAGTTGGATCTAGGATATAATAGTATGCTTGATATGTTGCCGTTAGTTCCTCAGAGGGCTCTTGTAGCTCCGACTCGTTTCCAAACGCCAACCGTTGCATCTGGTCCTCAAAGTGTCGTTCACTCAGTCCGACACAAACACGGTTGAAAGCAACGATGTGATTCATGATGTCGTGATACACTTCAAGCCGCTTCTGAATTACCAACTGCTGTCGGTCTCGCTCATGTACAACTGACGGAGCGTACCGATACAGCCAGTATACCGCGAATGCGAGGCTTCCGGCGATGCTAAGTAGCCCACCGACTGCTAGCCACGTTGTAAGATTTGCCATTGTTATAGAATGTCGTGGTCGGTGAACTCTTTTTTGCGCTCGAAGTCGGGGTCGATATCGTCAATCGTCGTGTCGATGGTGTCGTCGTGTAGGTGACACGATACGTGTCGATCCGGCCCCGTTCCCTCCTCGGTCTGAAGCAATCGTGGCTTCTCTTCGCACTTTTCGAAGCGGTACGGACAGCGATTTTTAAACGAGCACCCCTCGATTCCACCGTACCTGTCGATAACTTCGTCGGGTATCCGGATCCGCTCGCGCTTCTGTCTCGGGTCGGACCGAGGTACTGCGGAGACGAGCGCCTGTGTGTACGGGTGCTTTGGATCGTTAAGCACTATGTCCGCGTCGCCGATTTCCGCGAGTTCCCCCTGATACATGATCCCGATTCGGTCACAAACGTACCGAAGGAGCGAGAGGTCATGAGAGATATACAACACAGTCACGTTGTTTTCTTTGACCAGATTTCGAATCACTCGGAGCACTCCCGCTCGAACCGAAACGTCTAGCATCGACGTCGGCTCGTCTGCGACAATGAACGACGGATTCAACACTAATGCACGAGCGATGGCAACCCGCTGGCGCTGCCCACCGCTCAATTCGTGTGGATAGCGGTTGAGATACTCTTCGGCAGGTTCCAAGCCGCTGTTTTCGAGCGCCTCCAAAACTGGTCCTTCGATACCGTCTGCAGGAACCATGTGGTGGATTTTGAGCGGCTCGCCGACCCACTTTTTCACCGTAAATCGATCGTTGATAGATTCGAATGGATCCTGAAAGATGAGCTGCGCTTCACGCCGATATTGTTTGAGTTCGTCGTTTTCGAGTTTGGAGATATCGGTATTATCCGGACCGAATAGTACCTCTCCATCGGTCAGATCAGTGAGTCGAGTCAGACACTTCCCGGTCGTTGTTTTACCGCACCCAGATTCGCCTGCTAATCCGAGAATTTCTCCCTTGCGGATGTCAAAATCTACCCCATCGACTGCGTGGACATAGCGCTGATTGCCACGAAGTTGAGCAAGTAATCCGGTATTGACCGGATAGTGCTTCTTCAGTCCGTGGACTTGCATTATAGTTTCAACCATACTTCCTCCTTGTCGACGACGGATTCGTACTCCGCTCCGATATCTCGTTCCTCACTCACGAAGCACGCAGCGTACTGAGAATCGCTCCGTCGAGTAAGCTCAGGGTCTGCATGAGCGCATCTCTCCTCCCGGTAGGGACACCGCTCGTAGAAACTACAGTTTTGAGGTGGGTCTTGCAAATCTGGCGGCTGTCCCGGCATCGTGATTAGTTCGTCCTCGCCCCCCTCTATCGTCGGGAACGCATTCAGCAGTCCCAGTGTGTAGGGATGTTGCGGGTTGACAAAGACCTCTTCTATGGGTCCGACTTCGACGAGCTCACCGCCATACATCACACCGACCTTATCACACGTCTCAGCGACGACGCTGATGTCGTGGGTGATGATGAACAGGGAGCTGTTGATGGTGTCGGTCAGCGTGTTAATTTCCTCAAGGATGTGGTCCTGGGTAATAACATCCAACGCCGTCGTCGGCTCGTCTGCGATTATGAGCCTGGGATTTAGCGCCAATGCCATTGCGATCATCGCACGCTGGCGCATTCCACCCGACAGTTGATGCGGGTACGAATCAATTCTTTCACGCTCCAGACCCACCAGTTCGACTAAATCTCCCGCACGATTCCGAGCATTCTTTTTAGAGACATTCTCGTGGGTCTGAATCGCCTCGACGATTTGATTACCGATTGTGTACACCGGATCGAGTGCGTTCATTGCACTCTGTGTGATGAACGAGATCTCATCCCATCGGATATCCCGGAGCGTCTTTTCGTCTGTGGAGACGAGGTCTGTCCCGTCGAACATAATCGAGCCGTTTGTCACAGCACCGTTGTCGGGGAGTAATCGAAGTAGACTTTTGGCTATTGTCGATTTCCCGCACCCGCTCTCTCCAACCAGTCCAAACTTCTCATTTTGATCGATTGAGAACGAAACGTCGTTTGCAGCTTTGATACTACCTTTCTTAGTCTGGTATTCGATATCTAGATTCTTTACTTCGAGTAGCGACATTTTACACCTCCCTCAGGTGAGGGTTAACAACTTCTTCGATACCTTGACTTATAAGATACACTGAGATCACGAGCAGGCTAATACAGATTCCCGGCGGGAAAATCCACCACCACATGCTCTGGTCAAGTGCCTGTCCGTTGTAGGCAGCTTGAAGCATTGAGCCCCAGCTGACCATCTCGTGGTCACTGAATCCTAAGAACGATAGACCCGCCTCAGCAAGGATTGCCCATCCGATTGCGAATACGGAATAAAGAACAGCTGTGGGAAGCACTTTCGGGAAGATATGGTAGAGAATGATACGCGTATCGCTGGCGCCGCTCGCTTTTGCGGATTCGATGTCCGCAAGTTCGCGTATCGAGAGCACCTCCGACCGAACGACACGAGCCGTCTCACGCCAGAGTATCAGCGAGATTGCGAGGACGATATTCCAGAGGTTCGCTCCGAGTACGATCACCAAGACGATCGCAAACGGGAGGAACGGAACTCCGTACGCGAGGTCAACGATTCGCATAATTGCAGTCTCAGTGTAACCACCGGAGTAGCCTGCAATGATACCAGCAAAGGTTCCGAGCCCACCAACCATCAGTGCGGTGAGCATACCCGCCATCAACGCGACCCGCGTTCCGAACACGACTTGGGAGAAGATGTCGTGTGCGTTGTCGGTAGTCCCCATCGGATACGTGATTGATGGGTCTTCGCCGCGGAGCCAATCACCTTGATCGTTCGTCTGCCGCTCGTTTGGTTCGTGAGGTGCAATAACCGGTGCAAATAACCCGACAATGAGAAATATCGCGAGCAGAACCATTCCGATCTTCGCGAGATCATTGGCAACGATGATTTCGAACACATCACGGGCTTTCTCTACTCGAAGTTCTATGTCTTGTTGTAAACTCTCTCGATCGAGTGAACGAAGCCGCTTGATATATCCATTGATAGTTTTAGTTCCGATCATCGTACTCTCCATTGTGAACGCTGCTTCATTGTCATTCGGCTTTCACTCTCGGATCAAGATAAAAGTACGTGAGGTCTGCGAGAAAGTTCATCGTCAATACCACCGCAGCCATCATTAGGAACGACATCTGCGCAACAGGGTAGTCGCTCCGGAACACGGAGTCAACCATGAGTCGCCCGACTCCGGGGTACGAGAATACGGTTTCAACGAGAACATTCCCGCCGAACGAGAATGCAATGCCGACCGCGAATGCGGTGACTACGGGAAGTAACGCGTTCCGCGCGACGTGTTTGAACATAACTTCCCGCTGTGTGAGTCCTTTTGCTATACAGACATCAACGAAGTCCTCGTTTATGACTTCCAGCATGCTCGTACGCATCAAAAGCAATGGGAGGCCCATCAGGTAGAAGGTCATTGAGGCGATTGGAAGGATGATATGGTGATAGAAGTCTGGTTCGAGGAGGAGGGCTAGATGTCCTCGGAACTCGATGTCCTGAGAAAGCATCCCGAAACTGGGGAACCAACCGAGTATTCCTGCGAACACAAACAGCAGGATGATGCCTAGCCAAAAGCGGGGCGTCGATCGGAAGATAATTGCGCCGAGCAAGCCGACACGCTCGAGTGGTTCTCCACGTCTCCAAGCCATGACGACGCCTCCGATAGAGCCGAATACATACGCGAGTAGGATGGCCGGCATAGTGAGAAACAGGCTGTTTATCATCCGCTCAATCACAATCGGACCTGTCGAAGATTGATAGTAGAAACTCACGCCGAAGTCAAGTGTGACAATGTTTACCATGTATCGGTAGTACTGAACATAAAGTGGGTCATTGAGACCGAAACTCGATCGAATTCGTTCTAATTGCTCACCACCCATTCCAGGTGACATAAACAGTGATGCCGGGTCACCAACCATCCGGAACAAAAAGAAGATGATCGTAGCTATTGCAAAGAACGTTGCTACTGTACTGACAATGCGTTTTAATATGTACTTTTTTGTGTTCATAATACGCTGTACAGAGAGAGGCGCTTCAGTCCTCGAAGCCGTCAACTGGGTAGTAGATACCGTCTTCTTCGACGACAAATCCATCCTCTTCGAGCCATTCGACAGCGTCTTCCATCGAGTATTCGTGCCACTTCTCTACGTCGGGGTTGTGCCAGAATTCCAATGCTGGACTGATTGGCGAGATCGCGGGTTGCGCATAGCCACGCCATACCTCTTGGGCGATACGTTCCTTTGGAATCATCGCAGACATTGCCTGGCGAACCGATTCTCGACCAAGCGGCTCGACACGTGTATTCATAGCCCACTCGTCATAGCCGACAGACTCGGTTGCGACAAATTCCAAGTGGTCTTCCTCGGATGCGAGATCGTCCAGTACCTGCGAGTCAGCGTCGGTGTCGATGACAAAGTCGATCTCTTCGTTCCGAAGTGCGGTTGTCAGCGCAGATGGACTCTCAATAGTCTGGATAAATATCGAGTCGATATCCGGGGTTCCGACTGGGTGGCTGTCTCTGACGGTCAAGCGAACGCCGGAGCCACGACGCCATTCGTCGAATTCGTATGGACCGCTACCGATGAGTCCGTTATCTGTGAGGTCACTTTCCGTGGGTGACCATTCGAACGGCGCATCGATGTCGTCATCAGCGTCGGGAATTTGCGACCAGATGTGTTCGGGAAGGATTTGTATGCGAGAGAAGGCATCATTGAAGATTGGCGCGTCTGGTTCGGATAGTTCGAAGGTGACAATGTTTCCGTCAGCGTAAACCTCATCTAGCGCGCCAAGGCTGGAGATGAGGAATGGAACTTCCCACTCCATAATGTATTCGTACGTGAATACGACATCCTCCGCCGTGCAGGGTTCGCCGTCGTTGAATTCGTGGCCCTCACGAATTGTGAAGTCTATTCGGGTGTTATCTGCCGATATCTCCCAATCTGTTGCCAACCACTCGGTCGGCAGACCATCATCACCGACAACGGTCAGGGTATCGTGGCAGATACGGTTGACAATTTGGTTCGTTTCGTTCGCTTGCAACGGCGTAATGTGAGGTACGTCGAGGGGATACCCACAGGTCATTTCGCGATCGTCGCCGAGCGCCTCGACGTTGAGCCAAGTGTCGTAATTATTCATACCCAGCCCGGGCACGGCGACGAAGCCGTCGAATTTTTCCGAGTTGTATACGTTGACGAGGTCTGGATGTTCGATCGGCATCTCACCCCCGGGGATACTCATAATGACTTCTTGCATCTCGTGGACGAGGGGCTGGCGCTCATCGGGATCCAACAATTCGCGTTGGGCCTCCAGAGCCTCATCAATTTCCGGATAGTCGGTTCCGGTCCAGTTGTACGCACCTCCCTCGATTTCGGAGGAGTGATAGTTCCCCCACGGAAGCGCGTTTGGGTCTAGTCGCTCCGGTCGGCCAGTGTAGCCGAGACTGCTAATCTCATAGTCATGCTCGTAGAACACTAGGTCGAGATGTCGATCACGGCTAACTGGGTTGTATTCGAGGTCGAAGCCGAGATTTTCGACCTCGTCCACAATCTCGGTGAGGGTGTCGAAACTCGAGCGGTTTGATTCAGGGTATCCTATAACTTCTAGGGTGGGAACTTGTTCCCCGCGCTCTTCTGAACTGCCATCATCGGAAGAACATCCAGCAATTGAACTGAGGATGCCGGTCACACCAGCTAATCCAATTCCCTTCATGAATTTTCGCCGATCGCTCGAGGTACTAGATGTATCCGGGGACTCCCCGGACTCTGGATCTCCTATGTACATCGTATTGTGAACTCATACCAAACGTATTAAAGCTTCGTATAATTTCACTGCATATACAGTATGTAAATAAATAACTGACCCTCTTATGACGAAGATTGCTGGTTAATCAAAGTGCGTTTTCGAGAGTGGTATTACGAGCCTCTGACCTTGATTTCAGATGAGTGTGTTACCAAATAAAATTCTCGAAAGTACAGAGTAAGCCATTCTTTGAAGATCTCTTAAAACAATTGCTCAAAGGCTTAGTCGGTAAGACCCTCATGGAGTGCTCATTTGTCGGTTTGCCGTTGACAATTAGTGGGGAAAGATTTTCCACCCCGACCCAGTTGGGTTTACAACCGACGAGCCAGCTGGTAGGAAAATAGGTCACGCATAGTCGTTCGTCCGTGTACACAGGTAAATAGATGCGAAAACGATCCGAATACGAGGATACCGATTCTACTTGCTGATTTTCTCAAACACCCGCAGATCGGATTCGTTCACCAAGATACGGCACGACAACGTGGACAATAACTGCCGTTATGCAAGGGAATCGGTGCCAGCAGGTTCACGGCGCGACGCTCCAAGACAGCTTAATTGGGAACTTGTTTAAACGGTATAGAATCGTACTCTTCGGTCTCAAGACTAAAGAATCAGGCTTAACTAAGCGACGAACCACCGTCAACCGTCACAAGCTCTCCTGTCATATAGGACGCGCCCTCGTCACAGAGGAAGTGAATTACCCGGGCGACGTCGTCTGGCTGTGCTAGCCGTTTAAGCGGAATACGTTCCGCCTGTTCTTCTAATTCTGTTTCCGTCCAGAGATTTGAATCGGTTGCAAGAGGGGTGTCGACCAAGCCCGGAATGACGCAGTTGACTCGGACGTAGGGTGACAGCTGTTTCGCCAAACCCTTTGTGAGTCCGAACACGCCTGCTTTTGCGGCCGAGTAATGGACGCCACCGCTGGCGCTTCCGCGCTTTCCCGCGCCGCTCGATACATTGAGGAGATAGCCGTGTTCTCGTTCGTACATCGCCGGTGCGGCGGTATGAGCCAGGTTGTATTGACTCGTGAGATTGATGTCAATTATTTCGCGCCACTCATCGGGAGACAGGTCGCCGATCCAACTGTACTTCGAAAAGCCCGCGTTGTTTACCACCGCATCGATTCGTCCCTCACCTTCGAGTTCGGAGATAGTTTCGCTGACTTGGTCGTGGTCGGTCACGTCACACCGGAATGCCCGGATAGACTCATCTTCGAACCGCTTTTCGACGTCTTCGGCGATGTCGAGACACGCGACGAGATCGTATACGTCGTCTTCGAGAAACCGAGTGACTGTGGCTCGACCGATCCCGCTGGCACCGCCGGTAATTACTGCAATACTGGGTTCTTCGACCATTGTGGTAGCAACAAACCAATCAGAGGTTATAGTCGTTGCCCCGGAAACGGGCGAGTCGAAGCCAAATACTCTCCAAATAAGTCATACAACAGTGGTACTCTCTTGCCACAAATGCTGAGCCGTTCGAATGTCTTGAGGATTTGAACCGTGAACAGAGTTCAGTTGTTAGAGTCATAGGCTACGGATTTCGGCAGTTCCCCTCGATCGACCTAGAAGCCGAGCTTTGACGGATCCGAGATCGATTTCGGGTGGCCGTCAGCCTTGTGTTTGTCGGTACTCTCGTTCTAAAACGACACCGTTCAGAATGACATGGTATTCGATTTTATCAGACATCTATACTAATCGAGACATAGGTCTACCGGCATCGTCGACAAAGCTCCCGAAATCAGAATACTGTGTCGTCAATAGTGACGCCAATCCCGGGCTTGGTCGGAACCGACAGTTTTGGAGCCTGTTCCAGTGCCGGCGAACCATACGAGTCCGCAAGCAAATCCGTACAAATCTCGACGCCTTGCGAAAGGTTCTCAACGACGCTAGCCAAGTGCAGATTCGCCGTTGCTTCGAGGGAAGTCCCGAACGCACTCACTACCGAAACGGTCATGTCGTATTTTTTTGCGCGCTCGGCCATCGTCGCCAATGTCAACAACGATCCGGATTTTGCTAGTTTGAGGTGACAACCAGAAATTTGTGCGTTATTACCGTAGCGTTCCACGTCGGCAATGCCGTTCACAGATTCGTCGGCATAAATTGGAATTCCAAACTCTTCCCACAATCGTCTCATGTGGTCAACTCTGTTCACGGCGACGGGCTGTTCGACGTATTCTATTTTTTCCTCTTCGTTAATTTCGCTCAGTACTTTCGCAGCTGTCGGGTACGTCTTCCAGGCTGTGTTCGCATCGATTCGGAGTGTTCCCCGTTCTGGAAGAACCTCCAGAACGGCTTCGATACGTTCTATATCGGTTTTTGTATTCCCATTGGCTTTTATTTTAAGATGCCGATATCCTTTCTCTACCTCCTCAGTTGCTTTCCTCGCGGTCGTATCAGTGTCGTGTGCAGGCAAAACAGAGACAATAGGAATCGAATCTCGGAGTTTCGCTCCAAGCAGCTCGTGAACCGGGACATCGAATCGTTTGGCCTTCAAATCTAGTAACGCCATTTCGACGGCGGCCATCGCACCGTACGCTCCGGGGAACGTATCCTGGAACTGACGGAGTTGCACGAACGCATCGTCAAGAGAGTCATTCATTATTGACGGCGCAATCCAATCGCGTGCGATTTCTTCTAAACCGGGCGCGACGTCTCCGGTGAACCATGGCAGCGCCGTCCCTTCCCCGTATCCGACTCCTCCAGTGTCTGTCTTCACACGGACAAAAATATGGTGTGTTGCCTGTTCTGTACCGTAATTCAGTGGAAAATTCTCCGAGAACGGTATTTTCATTCCGACTGCATCTATTTGTGAAATTCCCATCGATCCTGTTACCGGTTGTCATACTCCGATATAATCTCTTCGGTGCCCTCAATTAGGAGATGAACCGAATACGTCCTCTTCGATGCTATGATAGTGCAGGAATTACTTCCTCGCCGAACAATTTGAGCGCGGCGACCTGTTCTTCAAACGGAAGCCCAGGATGCCACATCCGCGCTAAGAAGTGGAGCTCCCCAGGAACAGCCTCTTCGTACGCTCGAAGCCGTTCTATCACTTCTTCAGGGTTGCCTACCATCGCACCTGCGCGCAACTGCGCCATTCGTTCGTCAGTCATCGATTCGCGGTCCCATCGTGATGCGTCGCGTCCGTCTGCGTGTTCGGCATACTTACGACGCGAATAGATTAAAGACGGAGCGAGCGTTTCCCAAGCGGTGTTCGAACTTGAATCGACGTGCGTGTACTGCATCACCGAGATGGTGAAATCGTCCGCGGCGACAGTCCTCTCTTCATTGAGGAGTTCGACGTTGTCGGCGAACTGTTCGAAGGAGGATTTGTACTGCATCTCACTGTCATAATAAACGATACCAATGTGGCCGTCACATCGTCGTGCTGAGCGTCGAATCGCAGGCTTGGACGTACCTCCCAGATAGATATCTGGCCCTCCGTCTTGTACTGGTTTTGGTTCGACTCGGAGATTGTCGTAGGTGAAGATATCCCCGTCGAATGAGAGTTTCTCATCTACCCATGCGCGCCGACAGATTTCGATGGTCTCCACAACGCGACGAGCGCGCTCGGATCGAGGGATGTCAAACGCGTCGAATTCAGCTTGCATGTACCCGTTTGCAAGTCCTAATATGAAGCGTCCGCCTGAGAGTATATCAATCGTGGCCGCATCTTCCGCGAGACGAATCGGATCGTATAACGGAGCAAGCGCTATTGTCGTTGCGATTCCAACGTGCTCGGTTTCTCTCGCAAGCGCGGCCGAAAGCGGCAAGACTGATGGCGAATACCCGTCATCAAAGAAATGGTGCTCCGAGGTATGTATCGTGTCGAATCCGTAATCTTCGGCCATGGATGCCAACTTAATCATCTCCTCGTACGTCATCTCGTACGATTTGTCCGAACCAGGGATACGTTGGCCTGTCAGTAATCCGTATCCAAATTGCATGGATCCACCTTATGCCGCATTCTCTTAAATACACTGTCTGAGGAAATCAACACTGTTGACTTGGGTGAAGAGTATGTTCACACTGTGTGAATACATTAGTAATGATTATCAATCACGTTAGTGCTGAAAAATAGCTAATTGGTAGAATCCGCATCTACAGCCGTGAAAGACACGTACATTCAAGATATTGCACCCTACAATGTGTTCACACCAAGCGAACAATATATGTGGTATGAGAACAATAGGCTATATCATGCCTTCACAAAACTCATCTCGAACGGTAAACGCCACAAAGACATCATTCGAAGTGATAGAGGCACTACGGGAACTGGACGGTGCAGGCATAACCGACCTCGCAAACCACCTTGACATGGCAAAGAGTACTGTTCACAGCCATATATCTACCCTCGAAGAGATGGAGTACATCGTGAAAGAAGGTAGCAAGTACGAAATCGGTTTCAAATTTCTTCGCCTTGGTGAACACACGCGCGAACAAAAGAAGGCCTATCGGATGGCAAAGCCGATTGTGAAACAGTTAGCAGAAGAGACGAACGAGCGATCGCAGTTCATTACCGAAGAGTATGGTTTAGGAGTGTTCGTCCATCGACAGATCGGTCAAAACGCTGTGCATACTAACACGAGCATCGGGAAGCGGATATATTTGCACTCAACGGGTGCTGGAAAGGCAATTTTAGCTCACTTGCCACCCGACCGGATTCAGTCGATTCTTGACACCATCGGACTTCCTGCTCAAACACAAAATACGATTACCAACAGGGAGGAACTGTATCAGGAGCTCGAAAAAATTCGAGAACGAGGATACGCTTTCAATAAAGAGGAGGGAATGGACGGACTACGAACTGTCGGCGTACCAATCTTGGCTCCAGATAATAATGTTTTCGGCGCGTTCAGTGTATCCGGCCCGACGTACCGAATGAACGGAGAGCGACTTCATGAACAGATTCCAAACCTTCTACGCGGTAAAGCGAACGAATTCGAGTTGAAAATCGAGTTCGAACTGTAGTGAACCAAAGTTGCTCTAAGTTTCTACAGATATAAGAGGAAGTGATCTCTGTAACGATCTGATGTCGATCTGATGAGTACCTATATTGTAGACAAACCTATTTTTCTAAGAATCTGTTCCGTAATAATTATAGATGTACCCTGTCATAAATTCTCATTGATTGAAAATTGCCGGAATCCAAAATGAGATATGGATGCCTTGTTAGTACATAGCAAGATTCACACCAATGTTAAAATCTGTCGACCGTTCAACGGAGAATGCACTTTTTGATCGGATCGATCCAACAGAGATGGAGCGCCATCTTGACGCCTTCTCGGGTCTTACTCGCGTCTCTGGAAGTGCCGACGAGTGGAAAGCGAGCGAGTATATCGTAGATGTACTGAACAAATACGGGGTAACGGCCGAGTTGCACGAATTCGAAGGCTACATCAGTGTGCCCGAATCCGGTAAATTGGTCGTTACCTCACCAACGAAGCGCGAACTCGACGCGATTACGGTATCATTCAGCGCGAGTACTTCCGTTGCCGGAACGCACGCAGATGTGGTTCGTGTTGAATCATTCGATCAGTCTGTCGCTGAGTCTCGATATCTCGAAGGAAAGATTGCCTTCGTTCAAGAAATGCCGAAGCCATATATTGTTCGATACGCCGAACGTGCAGGTGTAAGCGGCCTCATATGCCAGTCTCCCAACGAACACCGATATCAGGGGATCGTGACACCCGTCTGGGGGACGCCAAGTACTGACACAAAAAAGGAGATTCCAGACATTCCAGTGGTCGAAATCAACCATCCGGACGGCGAATGGTTAGCAGGCCGCCTGGAACACGGGTCGGTCGAAGCAACCCTCAAAACAGAAGTCACGACGGAACTCACGAACCTGCCGTGTCCGGTCGGAACGATTGATGGCGTTAAGAGTGACCGCTATTTTCTCATCGGGAATCACGTCGATTCGTGGTTTGAGGGCATCACTGACAACGCGACTGCGATGGCCACAACCATCGAAATCGCTCGCATCTTCGCCGAGCGCAACGAACCGCCCCGCAGAGGACTAAAATTCGGGTTTTGGCCCGGTCATTCGACTGGCCGGTACGCTGGAAGCGCGTGGTATGCGGATACCAACTGGCTCGATTTGCGGAAAAACGGTGTCGCGTATCTGCATATCGACCTGCCGGGGTTGAAAGGAGCTGATGGTTTGTGGTACCAGCACATGGCAGAACTGGAGGATGAACACATCCACGCTATGGAAACCGCCACAAACATACCGATTCGAAAATCAGACGAGAGCTATTTACGGAGCACTGGTAGACCTGCACGAAACTCTGATCAATCGTTCTGGGGGACTGGGCTGAGTTCGCTTCTCTCTGGAGCCCGACTAACCCCCCAAACGGAAGCGGGTGGCCCCGTAGGCGGCGGATGGTGGTGGCATACGCCTGAGGACACTCGTGACAAAGTGGATATCGACGTATTAGTAGAGGAAACGAAGCTGTATGTTTCGCTTGCGACACGGATATGCGAATCTGTCGTTCTCCCACATGATTACACCGCGACTGTACAAGATATACGGAACACGCTCGTGAACATTGAGTCGAACGCCGATGACCTCGTATTGTTCGATGACATCCATGATGATCTCGATAAACTCGAGGAATTACTTGAACGTGTACGCGCAGAAGTTAACGAGTACAGCGAAGATACGCCTCCTGCAGCAATCGCAGATATTGAACACTTGCAGGTGACACTTGGGAATCTCCTCAATCCCGGACTCTATATGGAAACAGCTGAGCATGAGCACGAGCCTCGTCGTCCTTTCCGACAACTACCGTATCTAAGGGTAGCAGAAAGTCTCCCAGAATTAACAGGCTGTGATAGGAGATTTGCCGAGACGAAAATTCAACGTGGTCGAATGAAACTCGCACATAGGGTTAGGAAGTCAATTCAAGAAACAAAAACGTTCCTCGAAATCAGTCCTGACCGTTATGAATAGATGGTCAAGGTGACAAAAGGTCGCCCATAACTAATCTTGATATAGCTAACTGAATACAATTGGAAAATCACTTGAGTAGCGTTTGCACTATTTTTTCCTACACAGGATCAATCGCTTGGGGACACCTCTCGAATCAACTGTTTTGGGGACGTTGTAGAGAGTTCCAAATGTTACTGTAGCTCAGCACTGATGACCGAGCATTCTTCAATGAACAAGTTGCGTTCACGATAGATGAACTCCTTCGGGAAAGGATAACATATTCATAATGCCTCGTCATTGAGATCAGAATTACACAACTCACTTTCTAACTAATTACTAATTTTATCCTCTTGACAGTGATGTATCCAACAGGAACGCCGTACGAATCAGGGTGGGTTGTTGATACAGTAGCAGTCATTGATATATTACATCGACTCCGAAACCGCGTACTTTGTCAGGCCCACTTAGATCGTCTTCAGTCCGAATCAGGATTTCAATTGCTGATCCAGTCCTACAGATTGCGAATATGAATTGTTTACTCCTTCTGGAAGCCCACGATGTACCCATCCCTATAGACCGTTGAATAGCTTTTTTGAATAGGATGGCTGATTTTGCCGTAGTCACCGAGATTATTAATTATTGTTCAGCTCTAGTGAACGCTTGTATTTACACGCACAATGCTTCTTCTGAAATTCTGAAAGTGAATATAATACGCTCAAATGTACACTCACACTTGCCCGCTGTTCGTCATTTAGTTAGTTGTTCATTACAATAGTACTTCTGTAATTAGCCACTGTATAGTGAGCACTTCCTCAGTAGTAGTTGGTCGATCTAGCGCTTGGTTCGGTCTATCGCGATTGTAATGATATCTGAAACGGCGCAGCAAGCAGCGGGCGCTCATATGACTGCCCCGACAAAATGAGTGAAACGGTCGATTCGCATCTACACTGTCTGGAAGATTTTTCAATGTAGTTCCACTCTCTGTAATTAAGCCGGCTGCTCAGATCGTGTCGAAACAAGGTCGTCAGATATCCACCAGAATCAACCAGAAGCTCTACTTCTGAAACATCATGTTTCCCGATGAGATAGTGCAAAAACACTGCCGTGGAACCGGTCCCGCAGCGACTATGTACGTCGATTTCAAGCAGGGAAATTTGACTCAGTGTCAATTGCCGCGTATAGCCATTTTTTCGCCGTCAATCATGATCTGCTTTTCATCGGCAGCCACCCGCGATGGCTCAATTGTCAGTGGCTTGTCCTGAGCATCGCCGTGATTGTGTGTCCAGTTCCATACCGCTCCATGGGATCAATCAACGGCAAGGAACTCTAAGACGGCGACAATTTCGTGTCCTTAGCGCGTGAATCACTACTACACGGGTTAGGGAGATCGTTCAGGCAATAGTGAGGAAAGTTCGCTAGGTAGACTTCTTGAGTATTAAGTTCGATTAGTAGCTATTGGGTCTTATCGACAGGCCTCTCGACACGGTTCGGTGGATGGTGATGCTCTCCAGTTTTTCCCTGGGGTCAACGCCCTCATTGTGCGGTTCCACGTTTCGTGCTTCCCCGACGGCGGCGAGGCATCTCAAAGTGGTCGTGATTACGAGGGTAATCAGAACCACTATCTGTATTCATCCCATCGGGAGAATTCGAGGATCTGGAGTCCCTTAGCGCCGGAATTCCGCACTACAAGAAAATGTATATCGTATGTCGCTATACAAAATATCGGTCCTCGTTCTGCGTACAACTTCGGAGGATAGGTTTTGATGTGTGCCTTAATTCCTCACTCAAAGAAATGATCTAAAATACGGTGTTATACCGACAAAAACGCTCAGTCACTCGATTACCGTTCCACCAAATCCTGTATTTACTGTGAACCGGTTGTGTCGACTTCGTCGAACAGGTCTGTAACCCGCTGTTCGATATCATCTCGGATCGCACGGACCTGATCGAGACCTTGGCCATCAGGATCATCCAGCGCCCAGTCACGAACCTCAACGTCCTCAGCATCGAGTTCGAGTGTTGAACAGCCCATCGTGGCGACGACATCACACGATTTGAGTTCATCGGTCGAGACTTCCCGTGGGACTCGATCCGAGAGATCGATATCGTGATCCTGCATGACCGTCACGACCTCGTCGTGGACGCTGTCGGCGGGGTGAGTTCCACCAGTAATGATCTCGACACTGTCTTCGAGGCCACGACGGTCACGCTCGCGTTCGGCGAACGCTGTCGACATCTGACTGCGACCAGCGTTCTGTACACAGACGAATCCGAAGGTTACCGACGAATCGTCACTCATAGACAGTAGATTCGAGGCCACCGACTTGAGAACTTGTATGTGAAATATATATGTCTCAATAGCCCGGCACAGGGACTGGGAATACTTACGGGACGATAGATCGTGAGCCGTCGAGCGCGACTAGTATTGCAGTGGCTCGGTTCGTTGCCGTGTATTTGCGCCACTTCCCGTCCTTTCGTCGTGTGAGGAGTCCGGCCTCAGTGAGCTGGGAGAGTGCGTGGCTAATCGCACTGTCGCTCACATCAAGTAGTGGGGCGAACTCACAGACACACAGCTCCTCACCGGCCGTATGAATGATTCGAACGATTTTGTACCGCGTTTCGTTGGCCATCGCTGACAGCAGATCGACGTCCGATTCGAGATCGGGCCCACCGACGGTCGCGTCCAACTCCTCGAGTTCTTCGAGTCGCTCTTGAAGCGCGTCGTTCGTACAACTCCCTCGTTCGTCAGTGAGATACCGCTGGAGTCGCTCGCTCGCGGACATACAGATAATTGACCAACGCATAAATTAACTCTTTTGCAGTCACTGTCCATTCCGCAGTCACACCCACAACAGAACAATTTAGTATTTACTAATACAACTCTGCACATGGTCATCCGTACTGTACAGCGAGAGACGACGCAGTCGCCCGTGAGAGAAATAGTGGTGAGAGAGCAGGTAGCGCACGCCGATCAGTTGAGGTGGAACTGATGTCGTACACGCGCGTCAACTACACCGACATCGAACCGGTCTCGGGGGCGATGCACACGTTGCGCGATCCACTCGACAGTAAGGAAGTCGGCGTGACGATCGCCCGCTGTGAGCCGGAGTGGCGGAACCGCCTGCACGACCACGCCGACAGCGACCACGAGGAGATTTACATCCTCATGGAGGGCCGTGCAACCGTCATCGTCGACGACGAGCCCGTCGAGATGGAAAGCGGCGATGCGATCCGCATCCCACCGGCGTCGACCCGTCAGATCAGGAACGGCGAGACCGAAAGCGCGTTCGTCCTCGTGAGTGCGCCCGCCTCCCGGTGCATCACCGCGGCTGAAACGACCGATGACGACGATTCGTGGGCCGCAGACGGCTTCGTCGGCTAATTCGAATCGGTCGACAATCGATTTAGTTTTCATCGAAACGTTTAGGTACGCAGTTCACGTTTTGCTCAAATGAGTACGAAACGAGACGACTCCAAATTACGATCGACGGTTCCGACCAGTCGAGACTCGTTTGACCACTGATCAACCAAACCAATGACCCAAATCAAACTCTACGAAGAAGCGATGTGTTGTTCCACAGGTGTCTGTGGACCCGACCCCGACGACGAACTCGTCGAGGTGAGCGCCGCACTCGACCAATTCGAAGACGAATTCGAAGAGGCCGAGATCTCGCGTGCGAATATGCAGCACAACATCGACGAGTTCCTCAACACCCAGGAGATCTACGATCTCGTCCAGGAGAACGGCCCTGAGATCCTCCCGATTACGACTGTCGACGGCGAGATCGTCGCCAAAGAGGAGTACCTCTCCTACGACGAGCTGGCAGCCGAACTGCGCGACAAACAGACTGAGCCACAGGAGGCCCACTAAATGGCAACAACGCAACCAACGACTGACGCACGAGACATTGTAGAACCGAGCGGCGACGACACCGAGTTCGTCTTCTTCAGCGGGAAAGGCGGCGTCGGCAAGAGTACCGTCAGCTGTGCAACGGCGACGTGGCTCGCCAACAACGATTATAACACGCTGCTGGTCACGACCGACCCCGCGCCGAACCTCTCGGATATCTTCGGCCAAGAGATCGGTCACGACGTAACCGCAATCGAGAATATCGAGAACCTCTCGGCCATCGAGATCGATCCGGATCAGGCCGCCGCCGAGTACCGCCAAGAAACCATCGAGCCAATGCGCGAACTGCTCGACGACGAGCAGATCAGCGCCGTCGAAGAACAGCTCAACAGCCCCTGTGTCGAAGAGATCGCCGCGTTCGACAACTTCGTCGACTTCATGGACTCGCCGGAGTATGACGTGGTCGTCTTCGACACTGCGCCGACGGGCCACACCATCCGGCTGATGGAACTGCCATCCGACTGGAAGGCCGAACTCGAAAAAGGTGGTTCGACCTGTATCGGCCCCGCCGCTTCGATGGAGGAACGAAAGAAGGACTACGAGCGCGCCATCGACACGCTCCAGGACAGCGAGAAGACCTCGTTTGCCTTCGTTGGCAAACCCGAGGACTCCTCGATCGACGAAATCAACCGCAGTGCATCGGATCTCGGCGAGTTGGGGATCGAGTCCCAACTGCTGATTATCAACGGCTATCTGCCCGAGTCGGTCTGTGAGGACCCCTTCTTCGAGGGAAAACGAGAGGACGAACAGGCAGTCATCGAACGCGCCGAACGCGAGTTCGGTGCCAACGCGATGGCGACCTACCCGCTGCAGCCCGGCGAGATCGCCGGTCTCGATCTGCTGGCTGACGTGGGCGGTGTCCTCTACGACGGCAACGAGGCCACTGTCGACGTGGGGTCGGCAACCAACGTCGACACTGACGAGGCGGTCGACTTCGACTCGCTGACCGATCCCGACGCGGTCGCCGAGAAACTCCAGCCGGTCGACGGCGAGACACGCTATCTCTTTTTCACTGGGAAGGGCGGCGTCGGCAAGAGTACCATCGCCGCGACCTCGGCGACCAAACTCGCCGAGGCGGGCTACGAGACGCTTGTGGTCACGACTGACCCGGCAGCCCACCTCGAAGACATCTTCGGCGAACCCGTCGGCCACGAGCCGACCTCGGTGAGCCAAGCAAATCTCGATGCAGCCCGCATCGACCAAGAGAAAGCCCTCGAAGAGTACCGCGAGCAGGTCCTCACTCACGTCACCGAGATGTACGAGGACAAAGACGACACCGAGATCGACGTCGACGCGGCCATCGCCAACGTTGAGGAAGAACTCGAATCGCCGTGTGCCGAAGAGATGGCCGCCCTCGAAAAGTTCGTGGGCTACTTCGATGAGGATGGCTACGACTACGTCGTCTTCGATACCGCGCCGACCGGTCACACGCTCCGACTCCTGGAGCTCCCCTCGGACTGGAAGGGCTTTATGGATCTCGGCTCGCTGACGAAGGGTGCGGCTCCCGCCAAGGGCGACCAGTACGACAAGGTGATCGAGACGATGCAAAATCCCGACAAAAGCTCGTTCGCCTTCGTCATGTACCCTGAGTACACGCCGATGATGGAGGCCCATCGGGCGGCCGAGGACCTGAAGGACCAGGTCGGCATCGAGACCGCCTTCGTCGTCGCCAACTACCTGCTACCCGAGGAGTACGGCGACAACGCCTTCTTCGCCAACCGCCGGGCCCAACAGCAGCAGTATCTCGGCGAGATCCAGGACCGCTTCGAGACGCCGATGATGCTCGCGCCGCTCCGGCAGGACGAACCCATCGGCCTTGACGAACTCAGCGCGTTCGGCGACGCAGTGACCGGGCTGGCTGAACTCACCGACAACCAATCCGCAGAGGTGCCACAACAATGAGTGAAACCCAATCCGCAGAAGACGCCGTCGAAGGGAAGCTCCAGGCGTTTATTGACGCCGTCGAGGACAGCGAAACCTACCAGCAGTTCATGGCCGCGAACCAGCAGCTCGAAAACGACGACGAGGCCATGGAACTGCTCAATGAGTACCGCCAGAAACAGCGACAGATGCAGATGAATTTCGATCAGTCGCTGATGGAAGACCTCCAGGAGATCCAGAACGAAATGTCCGAAAACAAGACCATCCAGCAGCACAAGGCCGCCCAAACGGAGTTGGTCGAGCTGCTCCAGGAGACCAACGACGTGATCAGCGAACCGCTCGGCATGGAGTTCGCCCAGTCCACGGGAGGTGGGTGCTGTTGAGCTCTTCTGAGCAAGAAGTCCTGGCGGCCGCCGAGGAACTCGGTGAAGAGCTTCGCAACGCCCAGCAGGAACAGAGCCGCTTCCAGTTCAACTCGCTGCTGATGCGGTGTAACGACGCCATCGGCCGCGAAATCGGCATCGACTACGGTAGCGCCTGCGGTGCTGGCGGCGGCTGCTAAGTAGTCACACCGCGCTCCGTTTTCCCCGTCGACGTCCCTCTCAGAGACACCGATCATGACCCAGAGCCACCCATCCCACCCGGATACTGCCCGCCGCGAGCGACTCGCCGAGTCGACGCTCGATCTCCTGGCGTTCGATACGCAGAACCCGCCCGGCGAGACCGCCGAGCTACTGGCGTGGCTCGAAGGGGTCATCCTGGAGTGGGGCGTCGACACCGAGTGGATCGAGACCGTCGACGGCAAACCCAATCTCGTAGCGACGATTCCCGGCGACAGCGAGTGGACGCTACTGTACGAGGGCCACGTCGACACCGTCCCCTACGAGGCTGATGCATGGGAGTACGATCCGCTCGGCCAGCGCATCGACGACCGGCTCTATGGCCGGGGAGCGACCGATATGAAGGGGACGGTCGCCGCGATGATCGAGACGCTCCGGGGGTTCGCTACTGCCGACGAACGACCGCCAACCACACTCCAGTTCGCCTTCGTGAGCGACGAGGAGACCGGCGGCGAGGCCGGTATCGACGCCGTCCTGGCGGCCGATGCGATCAGTGCCGACGCCGCCGTCGTCGGCGAGACGACTGCGACCGCCGATCGCTACTCGGTGGCGGTCGCCGACAAGGGTCGGATCTGGTTGACGCTTGAGGCCAGCGGCGAGGCCGCCCACGGCTCCCGTCCGATGTGCGGCGAAAACGCCGTCGACCGGCTCTACGAGGTGATCTCGGACTGTCGGGAGTCGATAACAACCGGTCGGCTCGGCTATCCGGAGACGGTCGACCGCATCGTCGAGGAGACCATCGACTACTACGCAGCCAGCGACCGGAGCCCCCTTGCCTCCGAGGAGGCCTTCGCCTATCCGACCGTTAATCTTGGACGGCTCGAAGGCGGCTCGACTGTCAACAGCGTCCCCGGCACGGCGACCGCCGAGGTCGACGTTCGTGTCACGCCGGGAGCCTCCACACGGGCGGTCTTCGAGCGGATCGACGCCTGTCTCGGGGCGAAACCCGACGTCTCGATTACGGACGTCTCGATCCAGGAGGGCAGCTACACCGATCCCGCCGCACCGTTCGTCGACTGGGTCGTCGAAGTCGGCCAGGAGGTCGGCGATCAGCGCGTCTTCCGGCGGTGTGCGACCGGTGGCGGCGACGTCAAGAAACTACGGGCCGCCGGGATCCACGCCGTTGAGGCCGCCGTCGGCAGCGACACCGCCCATCAGGCCGACGAGTACGTCCCGCTCGACGCGCTCGAAGCGACTGCCGAGTGGTACCGCCAGCTCCCGTGGGCAGTCGCTCCCTGAGGGAACCCGACGGTACAGACGAGCCGCCCGTTGGCGAGGCTGTGGTTCACGTCCTCCCGAAGCCCGTAGAGACCGAGCGATCCGGCGGCGGGCCCGTACCTCGTACTCCAAGGTCGACCCGGCGAGCGACGCCGAGTGGGAGGACCATGATCCGATCGTGGACACCGGGTTCACGTTTTCGAGCACGTTCGAGACAGCAGGCGTCTACGCCTACTACTGTGACCCCCACCTCTCGCTCGGCATGAAAGGGGCGATCGTCGTCGAGTGAAGACGGCGGTCACTGGGCCCCGTCGGACGTCTCGCCGATCTCTTTCTCGCCCGCATCGTCGTTTCCGTCGTCGTAGTGCACGCGGTCGACCTGTCGACGCTGGCGGTCGTCGTCAGCCTCGACGGCGAGATATCGATAACAGACGCCGTCGGCTTCGTCCTGTGTCGCCCGGTGGGAGCCGTCACAGAAGGGGAACTCTGCCGAGAGCCCGCACTGACAGACGGCGATATCGCCCTTTTCGGGGTCGAGGTCCGATTCATCGAGGATTCGCGGTTCTGTCCCGTCGAGTTCGACAAGGCGGCTCATACCTGCGGTCGCCCGCGGACGGATTTAAACGTAGCTCCGCGTTCGGACCCGACGATCCTCGTCACACTTCCGGGCGTAATTGTGGACTCTCTTGGAGGATAGCCAGCACGACACGATCGCCCACTACAGCACACCGATCCGCAACGCCCCCGAGCTCGCCGACTCTCGGCAGACCTGCTCAGCACTGAATCGAAATATCTCGATAATATGATACAGATGTTGTCGACAGAGCTGCTGGGAGAGACTGGAAACGAACACACGAGAGTCGGGGTGTACTGTCATATGGGCGGCTCAAACACGATATCGTACCGTTTTTCTGCAATCACACTGCGTCGTCGAGTGTGAAACGATGACTTCCCGCTCGCCAGTACGAATCGAATTTCTTCGAAACGTATTTATCCCATACCGTATTTTATCGATACGTATGATGGAGACGACAGTCGAGACGACCGGAACGGAGCGACGAACGACCGCTGCTGACGAATTCGCCACTATAGGAGGAACCCGATGAAGATCACCGTTTACGGCCCGTCAGGGTGCAGTAACTGTACACAGCTCAAGGAGACGACCGAGGCGGTCGTCGACCGCAACGACATCGACGCCGATGTAACGAAAGATACCGATATGACGAAACTGGCCGCCAAGGGGATTATGTCGACGCCAGGCTTCGAGATCGACGACGAGATGGTCTTCAGCGGTTCGACCCCGGCGGCTGACGAACTCGAGGAGATCATCACGGAGCGACTGTAAGCCGGGATGGTCTTCGACCAGTTCGCGACGTATGTCGTCGACGCACTCGGGCTGGAGGGGGCTCTCAGAGCGGCGGCGCACTTCTTCGTGTACGACACGCTGAAGATTCTCGCGATCCTCACTGCAGTGATCTTCGGAGTCACCTACCTCCGGACGTACTTCCCGCCGGAGAAAATTCGGGACTACCTCGACGGGAAGACGGCCTTCACCGGCTACTTTCTGGCCGCGGTGTTGGGGATCGTCTCGCCGTTCTGTTCGTGTTCGACGATCCCGATCTTCCTTGGGATGGTCGGCGCTGGCATCCCCTTCGGCATCACGATCACGTTCCTGGCGGTCTCGCCGATGATTAACGAGGCCGCGCTGGTCGTCCTCCCGAGTGTCGTGGGCCTTGAGTTGACCGCGCTGTATGCGGTCAGCGGCGTTACCATCGGGATGACAAGCGGCTACACGCTCAACAAATTGGGCTTCGACCGCTACGTCGATGACTTCGAGTTCGGCGATTCGGGGGTCGACCTCGATGAACCGACCAGACGCGAACGGCTCGAAGAGGCCTACGTCGAGGCCAAAGAGATCATCCTCGAAATCATCCCCTACGTGATCATCGGCGTCGGTGTCGGGGCGCTCATCCACGGCTACCTCCCCGAACAGCTGGTCGAGACCTACCTCTCGGGCCAGTGGGGCGTCTTCGGCGCGGTCGTAGTCGGCGTGCCGATGTACACCGATATCCTCGGTGTGATCCCGGTCGTCGAGTCGCTGATCGGCAAAGGGCTGCCGATCGGGACCGGCCTCGCGTTTATGATGTCGGTCGCCGCGCTCTCGCTCCCGCAGTTCATGATCCTCAAGAAGGTCATGCACAAGGAGCTGATCGCGGCCTACGCGGGGACGCTGGCCACCGGAATCCTCCTGATCGGCCTGCTGTTCAACGTCGTCCTCTAAGGCCACATTCGACCCTCGCTGTTCACCGTAGCCGAACCCTTTTGACCCGAACCGAACAATATCGATTCGAGCGTCGACTCGCTGTCGACACCAGATCCCTATCATGACTGACACCGTACCGGAATCGACACGCCAGACTCTCGAACGCCTCTACGAGAACCCCGACGACCGGCTGACCTCGCTGTTCGAACTCGGCGCAGATGACGAACAGGTCGACGCCCAGCTGACGGTTTTTAAAGCGTTGGCGAACGAACACAGAGTCCGCATCCTGGATGCCCTCCGTGACGGCGAAATGTGTGCCTGTGAGCTGCAGGTCGTTCTCGATGCGCCACAGTCGACCGTCGCAAGCCACCTCCGAGAGCTCAAAGATGCCGGAATCGTCAGGAAACGCCGCCAGGGCAAGTGGACCTACTACCGGATCGGCGATACGGCCGTGCTCCAACTGCTCGACATCGCCGAGGTCCTCGACGAGTAGCTCCTGGACTCGCGCCGATCACACTGACCCCCTACCGGCCCACTGTGTCGTCCGTTTGATCGAACAGTTGGAGTGCCGATTTCGGGACTGCAACCGTCACCGACTCGTCGACCGCAGGCGGTCGCGCGTGCTGTTCGACGAGTAGTTCCGTGCCGGTCTCTGTCCGAACGGTCACGTCGTAGCGCCGACCGAGATCGCGGACCCGGCGCACCGTCCCCGAGAGACCGAACTCCCCCTCGCGGGGCGAGCCGATAGACAGCGACTGCGGACGGAGATGACCGCGAAGCGTCGTCCCCGCCGGGGGCGTCTGTAGTGTGTCCTGGATCGGTATTTCGTGTTCGCCGATCACGATTCGGAGCGGATCACTGTCAACGACGGTCGCCGTCAGCCCGGTCGACCGGCCGAGAAACGAGGCGACGAAGGGTGTCGGCGGCGACTCGTAGAGCTCGCGCGGCTGACCGACCGCCGCAACCGACCCCTCGTTCATCACGACCAGCCGGTCGGCAAGACTCATTGCTTCTTCTTGGTCGTGGGTGACAAACAGGGTCGTCACGCCGGTCTCGCGCTGGATCCGGGCGATCTCCTCGCGGAGTCCGAGCCGCAGCGACCGATCGAGCGCCGACAAGGGTTCGTCGAGCAACAGCACGTCCGGCTGTGGAGCCAACGCCCGCGCGAGTTCGACCCGCCGCCCCTGGCCGCCGCTGAGTTCGCCCGGATACGCCTCGCGTTGGTCGGCAAGGTCGACCAGATCCAGATACTCCGCGACGATCGCCTCTCGCTCGTCCGGGTCAATATCCCCTGCTGTGAGCCCGTAGGCGACGTTTTCGCCGACGGTCATGTGGGGGTAAAGCGTCGACTGCTGAAAGACGAGACCGACCCTCCGAGCCTCCGGCGGCTGATCGGTCACGTCCTCGCCACGAAGCCGGACCCGCCCGCTGGTCGGGGAGATGTGGCCGGCGATCGCCTGGACGAGCGTCGTCTTCCCGCAGCCGCTTGGGCCAACGAGCGCGACTAACTCCCCGGATTCGAGGCCGAACGACACGTCGTTGAGTGCCCGTTCGGTGCCGTACTGGTGGCTGAGGCTTTCGACATCGAGCGTCATCGCTCGACCACCGTCGGCAGTCGACCGACACGCTGGAGGGCCGCAACGACCAGTAGCGTCAGCCCGAACAGGGCCAGTGCCAGCGGGAGGATGGCATCGATCCCGCCGCCGATGAAGTTGACCCAGATCTGAGTCGGGATCGTTCGGGGGTTGTAGGCGACCATCATCGTCGCACCGAACTCCCCCATCGCCCGCGCGAAGGTAAGAATAATCCCTGCGATGATCGAGCCGCGAGCCAGCGGCAGCGAGACGTTCCGAAACGTCGATAGCGGCCCGTAACCGAGCGAGCGGGAGGCCTGTTCGAGCCGTTCGTCGATCGCCCCGAACCCCGCGCGAGCAGTGATAATCACGAACGGCGCGGCGACGAACGTCTGGGCGAGGACGACCCCGATCAGGCTCCCGGTCAGTGGAAGCCCGACTGCCGCGGCAGCCGACCCCAGCGGCGTGAACCGCCCGACGGCGGTCAGCAGCATCGCCCCACCGACGACGGGTGGAACGACCAGCGGCAACACGACCAGCGCCTCGACGAGCCGTTTGCCGGGAAACGACCGCCGGGCCAACACGTAGGCCAGCGGAACGCCGAACCCCGTCGCAATAGCCGTCGACACCGGTGCGGTCACGAGCGAGTGGCGGATCGCCCCCTGTGCGCCCGGCGTCGACAGTTGCTCAAGGATCGGTGTCGAGCCGACACGGGCGAGGAACGTGACGAACGGCAGCGCGAAGTACAACAGTAAGAGACCGCCGAGCAGCGCGGGTACGAGCAACTCGGGGCGGCGGTGCTGGCCGCCGATCCAACCGCGGGCGAGGCTCACAGCGAGATCGCCTCCGGCACCTCGCCGGTCGTCGAGGGCAAATCCTCGCCGACGGTCAACCCGGCTTCTTGGAGCAATCCAGGATTGTCGACGATATACTGGACGAGCCGGTGGCCCGCCTCGGGGTTGTCGGCGTTGGTGTTGACTGTGAGATTGTAGAGGATCGGTCGCCCCTCGATGGTCTCGTCGTCGTCGAAGGTGTAGCTGACGCTCGCGTAGTGGTCCCGAAGCGCCGGATCGGCGAAACTGTAGGGGTTGGAAAATTCGGCGAACGAGAGGTCGTGGTCGACGGCCATGTTACGGTAGGTGACTGCTCCGACTCGGGAGCCGGTTTCGACGCCCGCCATGAGCTGGGGTTCCTCTGGCTCCCGGTAGACTCGGTCGACCATGGCGTCCCGAAAGCCAGCGAGGTCGTGTTCGCGTTCGGCGAGTTCGAACGCCTGGATGGCCCGATACCCCAGCGGATCGAGCTCCGGATCGCTGATGGCGAGATCGCCGTCGTCGGTTTCGCGGGCGAGGTCGTACCACGGCTCGCCGCCGTCGAGCCGCCGCCCGAACTCGGTCTCGGGACTGTAGCCGATCCCGAGGCTGTTGGCGGCGAACGCGATATCCCAATCGGCGAACTCGGGATACAGCCGGTCCTGGAGGAGTGTTGCGTCGGCGCTGACGATCACGTCGGGGTGTTTGGTTCGATCGGTCACCATCCGCATGACTGCGTTCGTGCCGTAATACTCGCCGTGGATGTCGATTCCGGTGTCGGCCTCGAACGCTGGGCCGACGTGGTCCTCGACGGTTCGGGCGAGACTCCCGGCCGACAGTACGTCGACCGAACCCCCGCTCCCGGCGGCGAGACAGCCAGCAAGACCGCCGAGCGCCGATGCGCCGACCGCACAGAGCGCCCGACGCCGGGAGAGCGATCCGTTCGTCCAGCTCGTAACCATTTGTACTGTCATAGGTCGCGCTGCGGTGATTACTTTCGGATACCCGTGTAACTGATTCAGGTTGCGTTTCGCGGATTGTCACAGACGCTGGCCCTGACTGTGAGTCGGCTGCTGACTACGAGTCGACCGGCGACGAAACGATCTCGTCGGTCGACGTCTGATACAGCGAGTAGACGACGACCAGCACGCCGACTGCCGTGGCGGTGCTCTGGGCGACAACGCCGATGTGAAGTACCTCGGGGACAAGCCCCGAGGCTTCACCGTTTAGGGTTCTGCACCGCGCCCGCAGGCGAATTTAATTCCCCTCGACCTTCCCGAAATGAGTCGGTTGGAATTAACACCCGAACACTCGGTGTGTCCGTGAGGGTCGGTCGCTCCACCACGACCCGATAATACCCGTCTCACCACGCCAAAGACGTGGGTGTTGAGAGGTACCACATTTCGATAAGTTTGCTCAGTCAGCGTTGGATTAAGGTCTTTAACCCGTTTTTTGGGTTCTCTGACTGTACTCTACTGTACGAAACGTGGTTAATTAAACATTCGTGTCGGCTTCACCCTCGGGGTCAAGCCCCGAGGCACTCGCCTTGCTTATCTGTAGAGGCTCCCGGCGATGAGATACAGATAGCCACCGGTTGCGGCACCGACGCCGAGACAGGCGAATCCGACTGCGACCGTTCTGAGCGCGGCGATCCGGCTCCGTCTGAATGCCCGGCGGGCCAGCAAGGCGACCGTTCCACTGCCGAACAGTATCGTGGCGTTCGCGGCGAGGATCACGAGTGTGTAGCGGTCCATGGTGCGCTCCGTTCGACGGCCTGTGGCCGTCCATACCGTGGTGATGGTCACTATCGATATGATATACCGTGTCCATTCTCACTGAGAAGGAATCCGGTTGGGACGGAATATACTCGACTGCTGCCACATCGAGAAGAGACCTCGAGACACGTTAGGAGAGTTCTTCGCGTACGGGTGCCGACGACGGGAGGGAGGTATTATACTCCTGTGAGTCGGGTTTCTCGAGCTTGATGCCACCCTGTTCCCAGAGCGTCCCCTCAAGCCGCGTGGTGACGCCGCGAAGCGTTTCTTTGGCAGCCTCGTGTATCTCGCTCGTTATAAACGCCGTCCAATCTTCGATCGAGGAAAACCCGAAGAGGAACTTGACTTCCGGCGACAGCCTGTTGGTGTTGTACTGGACTTCGAAGGCGGCGATCGTGGGATGGCTCACCCATTTGAGGCTCCCCTCGGACACCCACCGGTCGTAGCGCTCCCGGCAGGCACCCATCACGTCGAACTCGATTTCGTATGTGTACTGTGTGTTCATCGGTAGACCTCCTCGTGTCCGTTCCGGTATACACCCTAGTCTCGCTCGTCGTCCATTGACCTACGGCTCAACAATTCAGCTTTTTAAATGCTCGCTGCGAGGCGAGTCCCTCGAGACGATTGTGAGTCGGTCGACTGCGCCGCAACATCGCGTCGACAGGACCCGATTATCGGAACGCCGCCAGCGCGAGTTTGGATTCGACCGCGTTCAGTCGCTGGGACATCGCGGACTTCGAGATGTCGAGTTCGTCTGCGAGCTCGCCAATGGTCGTCTCACGCGGCGTCTGATAGTAGCCAGCCGCGACCGCTTTGGTCGCCGCCTCGCGCTGTTTGGGTGTCAGATCGTACAGTTCGAGCGTGACAGTGGTCGACTGCTCGCCTTCGATGTCGTCGATTCGGCTGAGTCGACGGAGCGATACTCCTGCAGTCACGTCTTTTAACGCCTCGATCAGCTCGCTGAGTCGCTCACGGTCGGGAAGATACGTCTCGACGATCAGATGGTCGTCGTTGAACACGGTCGTCTGTGGGATACAGTCGTGTTCGAGAAACACCGGACAGTGGCACATCGATCCGAACTGCTGTTTGGAGTGGACGACACCCTGCTCAGGGGTATCGGTCGTCGCAGGGACATCGGTGTCGGTCGTTTCGGAGCCGTCGACCGTTGCAGGCGAGTTGGTGACGGTCGTATCCGTATGGCAGTCATTGCCGACGAACTGCTGGTTGATGTCGGTTATCTCGCCGTTAAGCTCGTCGAGCGGGCAGTCGATTGATTCCGAGGGCGTGATCTCGAACTCGGCGTACAGACGATGGGGCGTTACCGAGCTTGTCGAGCGGGCAGTCGACTGGTCCTCGGTCATACTAGACGGTTCGGTCCAATACTTAAATAGATGACCCAGCACCAGATCCGTCCTGATTAGTAATAGAAACACAGTTATGATGACGCTCCAACCCTGTTTGCATGGGAAACACGTCCTCCGGTTCGGATTCTCCGGACGTCGAATCGCTGGTCGAGGAAGCACGCTTCGTCTTCGGCGGGCTGTTGGTCGATGACACTCCGACGGTCGTCGAGTGTGTCGACGACGACGCCTTCCCCGACGAGGCGGCCGCCGACATGGCACTCGGGACGGCGGTCACAAGTATCACTGCCGACCTCATTCCGTTCGTGATCGACACCAAGGAGGAAGTCGGCGAGCCACCCGAAGCCGAGATCGACCACATGAATAGCTTCGAGGCCGTCGCCGACTCGCTTTCGGCCGCCGGAGCCTACTATCTCCTCGTCGAAACCGAGGCAGGCCGCTGGAAACGGGTCCGAAACGCAACGAGCGGCCGGTTTGAGGAGGGAAGCGAGGTCTCCGACCGGCGGGACGCCCGGTTCCGTTCGGCGGCCGCACTGGTCGACGAGGCCCGCGAGCGGATCGCCAACCTTCCGGACTCAGTCGACGGCGAAGAGATCCGGATTATCGACTGGTCCTGATCGGCCGGGTCGATGGCTTCAGCAGTTTTTTAACAGCTACCGAGATGAGCCGACGCGCCAGTCAGATCAGGCTGTCGTCGTCGCCCGCAGCCTCGTCGGCCTGCTGTGTGATCTGTTCTTGGTGCTCCGGCGAGAACACCAGCGGCGAGTTCGGCGCGTCGGCCGGAAGTTCGCCCTTGATCGCGCGGTTGACCGCGCCGATCCGGTTGGCGACCGCGTCCCGGAGGTCGTAGAAGTGGTCGGCCGCAGCCAGCCCTTGGAGGACAGTCACGGGCTTGTCGCTGTCGCCGCCCGAACGGATCTCCGGATCGATCGGGATCTCGGCCAACAGCGGGAGGTCGTACTCGTCGGCGACCTTTTGGCCGCCGCCGCTGCCGAAGATGTCGTAGACGTCCCCGGAGTTCGGACACGTAAAGGAACTCATATTCTCGACGATGCCGAGCACCGGCGTCCCGCGGTCGTGGAACATCCGAATCCCCTTTCGGACATCGGACAGCGCGATGTCCTCGGGCGTCGTGACGACGACCGCACCCGTAACGGGAACGCTCTGCAGGAGGGTGAGCTGTTCGTCGCCCGTTCCCGGCGGGAGGTCGACCAACAGATAGTCGAGTTCGCCCCACTGGGTTTCCTCGATCAGCTCCGAGAGGAGTTTATCGACCATCGGCCCCCGGAGCATGGCGGGGTCGGTATCGTCGTCGGCGAGGAAGGCCATGCTCATGATCTTGATCCCGTCGGCTTCGGGCGGGATGATCAGGTTGTCCTCGGTGAGGCCGGGTTTGGCTTCGATCCCCATCATCGGCGGGACGTTCGGCCCGTAGATGTCGGCATCGAGCAGGCCGACGCGCGCGCCGGTCTCCGCCAGCGCGTTGGCGAGGTTCGTCGCCACGGTCGTCTTTCCGACCCCGCCCTTCCCGGAGGCGATCGGGACGACGTTTCGAACCTTCGGGAGGGGACTGTCGGGGTCCTCCCACGAGAGGCTGATCCGAACGTCGGGTTCCAGCCCCAACTCCTCGATCTCTTCTCGGATCCGGTCGGCCATCGTCTTTTCATCGGTGGAATACGGCGCGTTGAACGCCACGGCGATCTTGGCCGTCCCGTCTTTGATTAGTATGTCGTCGACCAGGTTCAGCGAGACGATATCCTCGCCGAGCACCGGGTCGTCTACCTCCCGGAGCCGTTCGCGGATCTGTGTTTCGTCGACAGTCATTGTGGTTCCTCTCCGTTCAGCACCGGTATCAACTCGTCGCCCTCCTCCAGTGCGTTCAGCCGGTCGGCCAGTCGCTGGCCGTCGCCCTCGACGAACGTCTGGAGTTCTTCGCCCAGCAGCCGGTAGAACTCGGTGTCGGCGTTTGCTCGCATATTATCGGCGATCTCCGAGATCCACCGGCCGAGATGGGCTTTGAGGAACTCGTACTGGCGTTCGAGCAGATGGACCGCGGCCTCGAACTCCTCGCCTTCGAGGGCCTCGATCTCGGTCGCAACGAGCAGGTAGACGAATTCGAGTTCCGGAATGATGTGGTCAGCTGGTTCGCTGAGGTTCATATCGACGCCCACCCGTCGGTACTCGGCTTCGACGGCCTCGGTGGCATCGGTCATCACGCGGTCTTCGGCGTCGACATATACTGACTCGTAGGGCGGTGCTTCCAGCTCGAAGGGGCCGACGAACAGCCGGGCGTGATCCAACCGTAGCGACTTGCGGTCGGTCATCGCCGCGTCGAGTCCCGACACGTCGACTGCGACCGTCTCGGGGGACTCCTCGGCCAGCCGGTCGTGCAGGTCGTCGCTGGGCTCGCCGAAACACGCCGCCAGCAGCTGGTAGGTCCGTGCCCGGCGGCGTTCCGGGGCATACTGGTCGTCGGCTCCGTCCGTCTCGTTCATGGTGGTGTTCCGTGTGCTCATAGGTTAGAGGTTGCGCAGAAATCGGGCCGACGGAGCCGACACGGCGTGTCGGTGTCGACCGTGCGTGTGGTTCACTGTCAGTTCAGCGAGAGTCTGTCACCGCTTTTCGATCTTGACCTGGACGTTGCCGTAGTAGACCGAACTCCCGCTGAGTCGGTCGTACTCCGCGCCGATGATGCGGTTGTTGTGGCTCCCGCGGGGTTCCTCACCGAACTCCTCGGAGGCTTCGGTTCCGTAGGCCCAGTGGCCCTGGCCCCACGTTTTGGCGACCGTGCCGGGCCGGACTCCCTCCCAGAGTTTGGCCGTGGTCTCGTTTTCGCCCGCTGGCGATTTGATCACGATGTCGTCGCCGTTCTCGATGCCGAGTTCCGCGGCGTCTTTGGGGTTGATCTTGGCGACTTCCATGTCGGGCTCGTCGCCAGGGTTGACGTCGTTGAACTCGTAGACCCACGTCGTGTTGTGCGCCCGTCCCTCGCGGCCGAGCCGCGATTTGTGGTCGACGAACTTTAGTGGGTACTCCTCGGGGTCGCCCATGTTGTAGGGCTCCTCGTAGTGGGGAACGAAGGCGTTCGGTGCCTCGGAGTCGTCGACCCGTCCCTGGTAGTTACACACCTCCAGGACCGTGTTGATGTCCGTGTCGTGTCTGTCGGCGTGACGCTGGAGTGCGTTCTGGAGCGTCTCGCCGTCGAACTCGAAGACGCCCGAGTCGGTGCCGAACTCGCCGCCCTCCGATGGCCAGCGGTGTCGGTAGTCCCATTTGTCGGTGTGCCAGATGCCCCGCTCGCGGAACTCGACCCAGCTGTCGAACTCCTCGCCGCCGGGCCAGTCGTAGTCGCCGTTGCGGTAGTCGGAGTCCCAGATCGGCTGGGTTCTGATCTTGGCCGCGTTGCGGGCGAACGCCTGGGCGCGGAGTTCACGGCTCTCGAAGTCGTCGCCGGGGAACTCCTCGCGGACCGTCTCGCCGGTCTCCGGATCCGGGAACTCGGTTTCGAAGAACCGGAGCATGTTGTCGAAGCCGCGCTCGGCGAGGGCTTCGGCGATGAGGTACGGTACCTCAGTCTCCGAACTCTTGGTGTCCCAGAGCCGACCGTTTTCGAGGACATCCCGCGGATCGTCAGGGTTGTCGGCCATCACGGGCGTCATCAGGTTGATCGTCCGGTAGCCCTGCCCGGTGCTCTGTAGCTGGCCCCAGCGTTCGAACTGGTGGTGGGTCGCCGGGAGGATGATATCCGAGAACCACGCCGTCTCACTGGCGTGGGTCTCGATCGTCGCGTGGAACGGGATCTTCGCCAGTGCCTCCTCCCAGCGCTGGCTCTCGGGGTTCGAGAACGCGAAGTTGTTCCAGTACGACAGCAGCACCTTGACCTCGTTGGGGTCCTCCTGGAGGATACCGTCGGCCGCGTTGTTGGTGACGACGCCGCCACCCGATTTCCCCTTCTTCAGTGCCGGGAACTCCAGGCGGCCGCGCTGGTCCATCTTCTCCCGCGGGACTTCGTTAGCCTCGTCGACGTACAGGCCGCCCTTGGCGACGTCGTCGATGTAGTCGTCGGGAGCCGGGAGGCCCTCGGTCGCCGTCCCCGGGGCGTACAGCGTGCCGCCGCGGTTGCCGACCGAGCCGACCAGTCCGTTGAGCGCGTGGATCGCCATCGAGGCGGGGCTGCCACGGACCTGCATCACCGGGCCGCCGCCGAGCCACGAGATCGCCTGTGGCCCGGCCTTGCCGAAGCCGGTCGCCACGCGTTCGATCTGTTCGGCCGGAACGCCTGCGCGTTCGGCGGCCCACTCGGGATCTTTGTCATACAGTTCTTCGTTCCACCAGGTGACGACTCCCTGGCTGTTAACCGAGTCCTCGAACGTCGAGGGGTCGACCTGCTCGCCGGGGACGAAGCGGTTCTCGCCGTCGGCGAAGTCGCCGACGAACTCGCGGTTCCACAGGCCGTCCCGAAGCAGGACGTGGGCCATCGCCGAGGCGAGCGCGCCGTCGTATCCGGGCTTGACCGGGAGCCACTCGTCGGATTTCGTCGCCGTAGAGGAGAGCCGTGGTTCGACGACCGCGACCGTCGCGCTGTCCAGTAGATCACCAAAGGAGTTCGAGTAGTGTGAGACCTGTCGGTTCGTCGAGATGGGGTCGGCCCCCCACGCGATGACGTAGTTGGTCTCGGTCACGTCGTACTGGCGGTAGCTCCATTCGCCTTCGGTGTACATCGGGCCGAACTTCTCGGCTTCCGCACAGATCGCACTGTGCGAAATGTTGTTCGGCGAGCCGATGATCTTCGGCAGATCGTTGTAGATAATCGGCCGGAGGTAGGTGTAGCGCCCACGGGTGAGCATGAACTTCTCGGTCTCTTGGTTTTCCCGGAGTTCCATGATCCGATCGGCGATCTCGCCGATGGCTTCCTCCCACGAGATCGGCTCGAACTCGGGGTCGACGCCCTTGCCCTTCTCGGGGTTGGTCCGCCGCATTGGCTGTTTGACCCGGTCGGGATCGTACAGCTGCTGGATCGCCAGATCCTGGCGCGGACAGTCGTTGCTGCCGTGGACCTTTGAGTCCTCGTTGCCGCGGGTTCGGAGCACGCGGTTGGTCTTGTCGTCGACCAGGATCTGGGCCGAACACCATGAGGTACAGCCAGCACAGTTGCTGGGCCGCCATTCGCCGGTGTGTTCGACCAGCGCGTCGCGGTAGTCGTCTGCCTGTGCGGCTGCTTGGAGGCTACTCAGGCCGGTGCCGAGGCTCGCCGCCACCGCACCGACCGCGCCTGCTTTCATGAAGTCTCTGCGACCGAACGAGAAGCCGAACCTCCCGCCGTCGTCGTCCGTGGATGTAGTATCGTGTTGGCTCATTGTCCTAATCGCTCAGTCCTGGTTCGCCCTTGCCCTGTTCGTAGCCGCCGCCGTTGTAGTCGCGCACGTATTTGACGCTGGGTTCGGTTCCTTTGTCTTCCTGGAGGACCTCCGGGTGGTACTTCCCGAGGACCTCGTTGACCTTGCTGTCGGGGTCGTTGAGGTCGCCGAAGATCCGTGCCTCACACGGACACTCCTCGACACACCGGGGGAGTTCGCCCTCGTTGAGCCGGTGGACACAGAAGTTACACTTCTCGACGACACCCTTATACCGCGTCGGGTGTTCGTGTTCGCCGACCTCCCGGTTGGGGTTGTAGTACGGCGGGGCGTCCTCCTCGACACCCGCGCGTTCTTTGACCTCCTTTGGAGTCGCGGTGCCGTTCTCGATGGCGGCCTCCTCGATCTCCCACCGCGGGTGGGGGTCTTCCTTGTTGATGTGGATCTCGTCGTACGGGCAGTTCATCATGCAGGCCTTGCAGCCGATGCACTGTTCGTGGTCGTGCATCGTGATCCCGCCCTCGCCCTTGTAGAGCGCCGAGGTAGGACAGCCCGAGGCACACGGCGCGTCGTCACACTGGTTGCAGAGCGTCGGCGTGTACTCGTAGCTGACGTTGGGGAACTCGCCGCTGGTCTCGATGAGGCGGCTGGAGTAGGCATGCCCCTCCTGGAGGTTGTTCTCCTGGGCACAACCGATGTTACAGGCAGCACAGCCCGTACACCGCTGGAGGTCGATGGTCATACTCAGGTTGACGCCCTCCTCCTGGAGGTCGGTCTCGCTGAGTTCGGCGCGCATTTCGTCGTCGAGTGTTTGGGAGTCGCTACTCATGGGTGTATCCTCCGTGGTCGGCCGTCGGCTCCGCCGGCGGTTCGTCGAGTCGCATTAGCAGCGTTCCGGCCGTGTAGATGAACGCCGCCAACGCGAGCGCGAAGACGATCAGTGCGATCTCGACACCCGACGGAATGTAGCTTACGATCGGGTACTGGTGGCCGGGGTCGGCCGTCAGCGCGACGACTTGGCCGCCGACAACGAACTCGTATCGGGTCACGAACAGGCCGACGAGTGCGGCCGCAGAGGCCGCCAGCACGCCGGTCGGTGTTCGGGTACGCTTCGCAGTCATCAGGGCGATGGGAACGACCAGCCCGACCAGAATCCCGAGTCCCCAGTAGATGGGGGCGAACGATCCCAGCAACATCTGCTCGTAGGCCATCGCCGTCGAATCGCTCGTCGACGTCAGCCCGTAGATCGCCTTGATTGCGGCAATGACCAGCCCTGCGCCCGCAAGGACGCCGACGAGTTTGCCGACGTAGTCGGTCATGAGCGCCGACAGCTCCGGACTCATATCTCTGCCTGTCAGTTTGTGTTCGGCGATGACGACCGCACCGACCGCGGCGATTCCCGAGAGAATCCCGGTGATGATGAAGTACACCGGCGCAAGCGCGCCGCCGTAGTAGGGTCGGGCCGGAAGCGTCCCGAAGATCATCCCGGCGGCGACCATCACCGCGAGGCCGACACCGAGCCCGGCAACGCCGACGAGTTTAGTCAGCGACGGGGAGTCGACCCAGTCAGTCTCGACCAACACGAGCAACGCCACGAGGACAGCTCCGAATGTGCCAGCGAACATGATGACCCACCAGATCGGCGACGATGGGTTCGCGTTTATCACCGCGTGGATGATCGGGCGCTCGGGTCGACCGAGCCCGATGGCGATGGTGAACAGCCCTGCTGCAAGCGTCGCCAGCGCGAGGAGCAACCCCCGCTTGAGCAGGCGGTCGAACCGCCCGACGTCGAAGACGAGTGCCAGCGAGACGATGCCGACCATGATGCCGGCGCTCGTCAGCAGGAAGAACTCGTAGGTCGAAATCAGGATACCCCATGGGAGCTGGTTGCTGATCCCGAGAGCGATCGTCCCCTCGGTGAGGACTCTGAAGGCTCCGTAGAGGCCGACGAGGAAGCCAGCCCCGATCAGCACGAGCCACGAGACGAACCGTTTGCCGGTCGGGATATCGTTGAGGCTCTCGACCCGGCGGCCGGTCGACTGGCTCATCGGCCTGCCTCCGTGTGGGATCGGTGTGTCGAACCGCGTTCAGGCGGTTCGTCAGCGGGCAACCGCAACGCCCCCTGTTTCCAACCGTCGTCGATGTCTGCTGGAGATTCGAACATGGGTATCACCCTCTATCTACTCCAACAATACTCTCCACCATATCCCCATTCCACAATAATACAGGTCTTTATATACTCCGGGGCAGTCGATCGGCTGAATCGCCCGGCTACTGGTTGGGCTACGTCCGGTCTCTAGCGTCCCCGAACGCACCGAGAGCGAGTTTCGATTCGACCGCACTCAGCCGTCGGGAGAGTGTCGATTCTGAACACTCCATCTCGGCTGCGAGCTCGGACAGCGAGATTTCTCGGGGACGCTGGTAGTAGCCAGCACCGACCGCCCGCATCGCCGTCTCTTGTTCGAGTTCGGTCAACGTCGAGAGATCCAGCGTCGTCGTTTCGGTCGCTCCCTCCTCGGCCGCCTCGACGCGCATAAGACGCCGGAGCGAGAGCGTCTCAGTTACCGCCTTGAGATCCTCGACTAATTCGGTGAGCAACTCCCTGTTAGAGAGATACGTTCGGACGACGATCCGGTCGTCGTCGGTCGCGATAATCTCCGGAATACAGTCGAAATCGAGAAACACCGGACAGTGACAGTCGTCCTGTATGTCGGTTCTGGTGTGGACGACTTCCGGTTGGGGATCCTTGCCGTCGTCGGCCCTTTCGACGGTGGTGTCGGTGTGACACGTCTCACCTGTAAATTGCTGGCTCGTCGACGTGACTTCATCCTCGAACTCCTCCAGTGGACAGTCGAGCGACGGAACTGATCGGAGTTCAAACTCGACGTACAGCTGTCGTGATCCTGTCGACGCCGATGTTTCGTCGTTCGATGGTCCCTCACCGGCAGACATTGAATAGCTGATCGACGATTGAGTATATAAATCGAGTGTTGGTTCTCTATTTTTGAGAAATATGCTATGTAGTCATATGTTCTTTATGCATATCTGGATGAAAAAGAGAATTCCCCCATTTGTGAATGTCTTCGGAGCAGACGGGCGATGGCATTGGTCAGTAGATTCTGAACATCGACACGTATCGCTCGCGGACGAATGTGAATAATGAAAGTCGGGCGATCAGGAGCCGATACGAACCGATGTCGTCAGGGCCGCTACTCGTCGATCAGGTCGTCGATCCACGTCAGCGTCGCCATCGCCTTCGGGAAGCCGAGGGTCGGAATCGAGAGGATCGCTACATGTCGGAGCGTCTCGGGGTCGGTACCCTCATCGAGGGCACGCCGGACATGGGAGTGGACCGCACCCTCGGACTCGGAGCCAGCCGCGAGCGCAAGTTTGACCAGTCGTTTGGTCTCGTCGTCGATAGAGCCTGCCTCGGAGCAGGCTTTCCCGAGATCGGAATAGGCATCCCAGACCTCTGGGTACTGGTCGGCGAGTTCGCCCGCGGTCGACGGTAGCTCTTCGGTATCTTCGATTTCGTCAGCCATACATCCTAGTTTCACGGACTTGATAAAAACTGTTGTGACGATTACGAATCCATAGGAACAATCATGTCTCGATATCACAGTTGTCGACTAAGGATCTCTCGTGACGGATCACCCACGAACCGGCGTCGTGCTCGCTGGGGGCTACTCGACCCGCTTCGGCGAGGCGGACAAGGCCCTCGCGGAGATCGACAGCATCCCGATGGTCGCCCGCGTCGTCAACCGGCTTTCGGAGGTCGTCGACAGTATCGTCGTTAGCTGTCGGGACGACCAACAGCCGGGGTTCGAGCGTTCGATCTCGGAACTCGATCTCGATCTCCCGGTTCGGTTTGCCATCGACCCCGAACCTGACAGAGGGCCACTGGCAGGTATCAAACACAGTTTCGACACGGTCGACTCGACGTACGCTGCGGTCGTCGCCTGTGATATGCCCTTCGTCGACCCGGCGTTCATCGCGTTTCTGTTCGACCAAGCAGGGGGACACGACGCCGCAGTTCCCGAACTCGAAGACGGCCACCAACAGCCGATGCAGGCGGTCTACCACGTCGGTCGAACAGTGACCGTTGCCACACAGCGACTCGCCGCCGACAGCCGTAGCCTCCACGGAACGCTTTCCGAACTCGATACCGTCGTGATTCCCCCGACAACTGTTTCGGACCGTACAACATGGCGATCGCTACACGATCTCAATTCACGCGATGAGTTCGACCGTGTCACCTAACATCTGGTAGGGTGTAATCAAATATGGTTTCGCCATCTGAGTAATGCCTGCTTATTTAACTTCACACGGAATCCGTAGCTATGTATGAGTGAGCCACTCGAAGACGAGTTCGGACGGGAGGTGACTGAAGTCCGAATTTCGCTGACCGACCGCTGTAATTTCGACTGTATCTACTGTCACAACGAGGGACTGGGCGATACACGAGGGCCCATGGAGCCATCCGATGACGAGCTGACCGCCGATGAAGTCATACGGTTTCTGGAGGTCGTCGAAGAGTTCGGCATTGAAAAAGTCAAATTCACTGGCGGTGAGCCCATGCTGCGCGCCGATCTCGAAGATATCATCCGTCGGACGCCGGAATCGATGGAGGTCTCGCTGACGACCAACGGGAGCTTCCTCCGTGGTCGCGCCGAAGACCTCAAAGCGGCTGGGCTCGCCCGCGTCAACGTCTCCCAGGACGCGCTCAATCCCGAACAGTTCGCCGCAGTAACGAAATCGGGAGCCTACGAAACGGTACTTGATGGCGTTGAAGCCGCCTTGGAAGCCGGGTTAGCCCCTGTCAAACTAAATATGGTCGTCTTCGAGCAGACCGCCGGCTACGTCGAGGGGATGGTCGAGCACGTCGCCAACCGTGAGGGACTCCAACTCCAGCTCATCGAGTATATGCCCGAGTTAGCGGGTCGACCCGAGTGGAACATCGACATCGGGCGCGTCCACGATTGGCTTGCTGACATTGCCGATCGAGTCGAACGCCGCGAGATGCACAACCGAAAACGATACTGGGTTAGTAGTACTGACCCCGACGCCGTAGGCGATGGCGATCCTGGAATGGTTGAGATCGTCGACCCAGTCGAGAATCCAACCTTCTGTGCGAACTGCCATCGCGTCCGTGTCACACACAATGGATATCTTAAGGGCTGCCTGAATCGTAACGATGATTTGCAGTCGATGGGCGAGATGAGCCGTACCGAGATCCGCGAGACTTTTGAAGATGTTGTTGCAAACCGAATTCCATACTACGGTGAATACCTCGCTGAAAATGATGACAGCGAGTGGGTACGCAACGTCACCTAATTTCCACCTCAACTGTCTAGTAGCAAGGGCAAACAGACGAAACCTTGGTAGCTTCTATGTTGGCAACTAAAGTGGGAGAATGCGGAACTCGTTGGATCCTCTCTCGGATCGTGCCTGCTGGATGATCGACGCCTATAGTACAGGGATCGAAATCACTGAGCAGTTGCGAGCAGGCAACACCCTCTCGTCGAGTATTGCAGAAAGTTCGATTCGAACTGAATTACTTGATGATGGGTATCCCGAGTGGCATCCTGCTCCGCCTTCGTTTCTCGGGATGGTCCGACTCCTCATCTACCGAGAGATCACGGGCGATAGTTATCGGGAGTTGGCCCGATATCAGAAGCTTGCTAAGCCGTTGGGTTTAGATCATATCCCAGATGAGTCGGTCCTCTCGCGAACGTGGCGTAAACGCTTCGACGACGGTGTCCGCGAGTTTGTTCGGATTGCCGCCCACTTCGTCGTCAAAGAGGTCCACGACTGCGATTTCTCGGCTCCTGGTGTTCGGCCGAAATCAGAGGTTGTCGACAAGGAGAATTGTTCTACTGAGGACGACGAGGCAGCTGTTCGAGAGTTCACTGACGAGCAAATCTACCAGACGACCCGTCTTGCTCGTGACCACGGCTTTAGTGGGTTCGATTCTGGCCGCGCGGTGAACGCTACCTACGATGATACGCAGTTCTTCGAGTTACAGACGTTCATGGGGATAGTCGGCTGTGGGACGCCACAGGGTGCAACCCGTTTCCAGTACCGACACGGGCCGGATAGCGGTCCACACGGCGATACTCACCTCAGGGTCGTCAAACAGTTTGAGCCTGACTCTTTGATCGATGGGTTCGAGGCGGCAACGGATCGACTACTCTCGGCGATCAAATCTGAAGCCTCGTTCCGTCGACCAGTCACGGCTGCTATCGACATAACGACTGTACCATACTACGGCGATGTCGACGGGATGCCGATGGTTAGTGGGCTTGATCAGGAGAACCGAGCGTTCAAGTTCGCCACCCTGTCGATTGTCGGGCTGAACATCCCACTCATTCTGGCTGTGGAACCTGTCCGTGAGAGCTCAGCATGGGACGAGAACCCACCGAATCAGATCCACCGGGTCGTCCGCCGACTCGTGACACGAGCGAAAGAACACGTCCCAATTGAGACGGTACTCTGTGATCGAGAATTCGATGCCCAGCGAGTCTACCAGACACTCTCGAATCTCGGGGTGAATTATCTCATCCCGAAGCGAATCAACAGCACTGAGCAGGAGGTGATCGAGACGATGGAAGCTGACGGACAGACTATCGCGGTGGAATCAGCGTCTGTTCATGTTGAGGCAGGAAGCCATTCGATGCAGTTCTTGTACGTACCGTCAACGAAAGGTAATGGGACGACCGTTTTCGCAACGAATCTCCGAGTCAGCCCGAACGAAGCTGAGGCGTTCTGTCGGCGCTACAGCCGCCGCTGGCAGATCGAAAACGAGTACAAGAGCATCAAGGGTGACTTCCTAGCGAAGACATCCTCGAAGGACTACCGGGTACGGCTATTCTACTTCGTATTCGCCGTGCTACTGTACAATATCTGGCGGCTCACCGATTTCCTGCTGAAAGCCGGTGTCGACAATGAGATGGACTACGCGCCGGTTCTCACAGCCGGAGAATGTATAGAGTTGGTCTGCGGAGAACTGATACCACCCGATTAACGACTAGATCACCTACGGCTCGCGTTTTTTGAGTGGCAACACTCCCATTTGAGATCAAAAGACGATTAATTTCTGGTGTATCTCAAATAGTGAGCACGGAAAATCGTCTGTCGGCTACTCGATTAGCTCTGATAGCTGAAAAATAACGGGAACCGGCTCAGTTCTACCCCATCCTCCGAAACTGTGAAGTTGAGACTATGGCGGGTTTAGCGGGCCTGTGATGCGTGGTTTCGGCCGGTTCAATTAGTGGAGACTGACTCAGATTGCTCACCAAACGGCCTGTCTTGTTGAACTTACAACCATATACGCGAATTTCGGAGACGTCCGACAGCGTTGCCACTCAGATGCTGCGCTACCACGGGGAGAGCCACATTACTATCCGATTCCGGTTTCCTTCTTCACCAGCGTCAGCGTGTTATCAGCTGTCACGATCGGCGAGTGTTCATACTCACCGTTCAACTCGACCTGCACGAGTAGATCGACCGCTCGCCAGATCGAGTACAGCAAACAGGCGAACGCGAAGTAGAAGAATCGCAGTCCAAAATTCTTCGAGGTCGTCGCCGCCATGAACCGTTTAATCGACTTGTAGCCGCTCTCGATCTCCCACCGATAGCTATACTCAGTGAGAAGGCCACTTCCTCGGTTCGTCATGAACACCGAATATTGCCGGTGGTCGTTGTGTTCGGAGTTCTCTTTCCGACGGTAGATCAGCGTCGTCGAGTGCCACTCGTTGTCGCCCAAGTGCAGTTTTCGATCAGTCTCGTAGCGATCTTTCCCTCGCTTGAGAAGGCGCTTGGCTTGGGCTTTCTCGCTGGTCTGCATCCGCTTTGGGACGACGTAGGAGAGCCCGCGCTGGCTGATCATCTCCAGGACGTGCTGACTGTCGAACTCCCTGTCCATCAGGATGTTATCGACGTGAACGAGTTCCTCTGCAGAGTCAAGCAGATCTTCAACAATTTCCTTACGTGACTCGCCTCGTTGAACTGGTCGCGCATCGAGCACGAGTGGGACAGCGTTGCCGACCAGCTGGACTGTCGCCCACTGGTAGGCGTACTCGTCGTTCTTCTCCTTCGTTCCGATAATCTCGTCTTCGTGGTCCGTCCTATCGCCCGTGAAGGGATCGTCCTCGGTGATGTCGATGGCAACGATACCTGCGCGGAAGAACTCCTCCGTCTCCGCGAGTTCGTTAATGAGTTGCCGGATTGCCTGTCGGTACATCTCGCGAATCTGCTCGATAGGGAGATTACGAATCTGGTCGCGATGACCATGCCCGAGTGGTGTTCGCTCACGTGTCGACTCGTGGATGAAGCTTCGAGCGCCCTCGTTGGCGGCCAAGTTCTCACGGAGTCCTAAGTAGGTCTGTAAGCCCCAGTAGGCGTTCTCGGGAATCTCACAGCCCTCGCCACGGTTGAGCGAGAACGCGGGGGACACAACGCGACTGACGTGCTTGGTAATCGTCTCTGCCTTGTCGAGAATGGCCTGGTCGTCAGGGTTCGATTCAGCGGCATCGTGGCCTCGATGCGGGAGGCTTTGTTCTGGTTCGCGTGGTACGGCGACATCGGCGTTCTGCGCTTTGATGAGGATCGTTCGAGCCGCTTTCTGGATCGTCTCGCGGAGATCTCGCGTGAAGCGCTCGTTCCAGCTGCGCCACAGTGTCGATTGATCAGGCACCGTCCCCAACTCTAGGCGTCCGCAGAGTGCGGGGTGGCTATCGAGGTACTCGACGAGAGATGTTTCGTGCTTCCATCCGTGGAGTTCTTTCAGCACGAAGACGCGAAAGAGGGTATCCATCTCGTAGTGTGTCGAACTTCCGTAGCAGTCGTGGGCCTCGAAGCGGAAGTAGGCCAGAGGAATCGAGCAGACAAACTGTTCGAGTGAGTCATGCTCAGGGTGCGTAAACCAGACACTTGAGACGACTCGAACGTCCGATTCTACCCCGGCGAGCGAGGTTCGATCGTACAGCGGTGTCGAGTCATATGTGGGCCACTCGACGTGCTGCTGGTGTGCAATCCGACGAAAGACTATGCGTTGTGACTCACGAGTCCCAGCCACTATGAGATACTGAACACGACACGCTCAAGAATCCGTCTAACTGATCAGTATAGGAGACTCACAAATCGCTTAGGACACAGCCCTCAGCGAACAGCTGATTTTGGAGGAAACTACGATTTCCGACAAACGAGTAACAAAGCATCTGCTCGCACTCGACATCTCGCTTGATGTCCTCGTGCGCACGAGAACGCGTGAGCAAGCTGAGGCCCCCTACAAAGCGGCAGCGGACTACGTGATCATACCGGACGAGCTCACAGCAGATGCACTCTTGGAGAGCTTAGAGCCGGTGTTCGCCGACGATATTGCCCTAGGAGACCTCCGGCAATCGAAATTACGGTCGCTTCGAGAATCCGAGTGGCTCAATGAGAGGGGGTCCTAAGTGTAGCGTGGCTTTCCATAGGCTGGTGGAACAGTATTTCTGCGTTGAGGTGTACCGTCCGATAACCTGATGTGGCTCTTCTGAATCTACTATTTTGACCCGTTTGAAACTATCAACTTCATATGATTTCAACAGCGATTCATAGCTCTAAGTGCTCCCGCACATCATCAGGCGTCTTCGGCTTTCGGGGATTTGCGCGTCAAAATAACGGAACTGGCAGCTGCCCGCCCAACGCCTTCGGCGACTGATCCGACGAGCTTTCGCTTGAGAAATGGCTCGCGCGTCGCACCGAGAATGGTGAGATCGTGGTTCGTCGTTTCGTCTGTGATTGCGCCTGCAACGTGGTCACTCCGGAGTGTTGTTGACTCAACGCCAATGTCTATCTCGCTGAGAGGAGAACCGTAATTCTGGAGAAGTGTTGAGGTGTCCTCCTGCGTCGAGGCATCTATTTCAGGGTGAGTAACGTGAAGAAGATGAACAGTCGCATCAAGCTGTGATGCGATTGTGCCGGCGAGCTCAACGGCCAGCTCACAGTGTGGGCCACCTGCGACTGGAACCAAGATGGAGTCAATGTGTCTCGATGGTGTGCGGATGCGTTTGACAAAGACGTCGCACGGTGCTTCACCGAGAATTCGGTCGAGAAAACTCCCGAGGATGATGTCGCGCCGACGAGGACGGCCGCGCCATCCCACGAGTAGAGCGTCGGCGTCGTGCACATCGACGGCCCCCACGATCCCGGTCGCAATGTCTCGGGCATACCGCATCCGCGATTCGACTGAGACGCCAGCGTCTGTGGCTTGTTCGACTGCGTCTTCGAGTACCTGTACCTCTTCACCATCGTCTTCGAGAAGGCTGTCACCCGCGGAGAGAGGAACTTGGGGAGGAACCTCGACGACGTGTAACACGACGATTCGCATCGACTGGCCGTGTGCGATATCGATAGCCGTGTCGAGTAATCGTGCAGCAGTCTCTGGATTCGCGACGGGGACCAAGAGCGTCTCGGTCTGAGTCTCCGGGGTCATAGCTATCGTTTTAGCGTGGGGAATATTAACACTCACCTCGCTCCCTTCTGGATAGCTCGTACCGAGCAATTATCGATATCGTTGACAGCGCGCAGAGATCAATGATACAACACTGTTAGTTATTGGCGCAACCGAGAAGAGATATTTTCCACCCTTCCGTTTCCCCGAGACGATACCCGGTCAGAAGTACATTATTGTGGGTAGAGTCTGTAGCATTCTACATATGACAGAGTCCCTCAATCGAGTTCTGATCCCGATTGATGTCTCGAAGCCGCTCTCACTCGGTGGAACCCTCATCGAAACGTTACCGTTGGCAAATACTGTGCTCCTCGGTTACTGGCAGATTCCGGATCAAACACAATCTGACCAAGCCCGCGATCAGTTCGAAGCGGAAGCCCAACAGCGACTGCAGACTGTTGCAAAGCGGTTTACCGATCAAGGCGTTGACTTACAGACTCGATTGGTGTTTACTAACGATCGCAATCAGTCAATCGATACGGCCACAAACGAGTATGAGTGTCAGTCGGTATTGATTCCGGGAACAGAATCACCGCCATCGGGAACGACACGTGGGCTTGTTCTTATCAAACCGAATACTGATCTCGATCGGATTATCGCAACGTTGGGGGCACTATTCGAGAAAAGTGACGTGGAGCTCCAGCTATTCCATGTCGTCGGGAGCAAGAACGAGCACTTGTATGACGCAACTGAATACATGCTTCGGGGGCTCGCTGATCGACTCAGCGAACTCGGAATCAGTCGTGATCGAGTCAAGTGGAAGCAATCGATGGAAGGAAAACGGATCGAGGTTATTCTATCGCAAGTTCCTGACTTTGATTTCGTGGTTATGGGCGAATCCACACCGACAGTACGAGCCCGAATCTTTGGCGATGTCCAATCAAGGCTCGCTAACGAGACGGAGAAACCGCTGCTCACGATCAGAACAAGTAACTAATCCCTCGATAACGGCCGCGTCGAATCGGTTAACTTCGTATCCCATTTCCTATTGTCGGTCGGAGGACTCAAAGCAGACGTAGTGGTCACTTAGCTGCTGCTCGTTGGAGTCGAAGCAGGATGTAGGCCACAATACTGAGAAACACGAGGATCGCGGCGGAGACGAGCACTCGGTCCAGCGTACTACCAGGAAGCGTATGCCAGCCGGGAAAATCGAACCCGAGGAGCAGCTGCGAGGCGATAATTGCGACGAGAACTGGGGGAAGGAGGTATTTTGTGGACGTGGCAGTCAATCGCTCGATGCGAGGTACTCGGACCTCCTCGTGTCTCGCAAAATAGCCGAACGTGATTGAGATCATGATCGCCGTGACTGGTAGTCCGAGCGTCCCGACAGAGTTGTCCAAGAGGTCGAGAAAGGGCGTACCCCTCACTTGGAGTTGGAGAGGCGAATAACTCAGTAGTGACGGCATCCCGAGGAAGAACACGAGGACGGAGACGAGTACTGTCGCTTGTCGCCGTGAGAACCGGTTGCACCCCGAACGGTCGAGACACCAACCTCCATCATGGAGACGGCTGAAGTAATCGCGGCCGCGAAGAGGAGACCGAAGAATGCCCCCGCAACGATCCGTCCACCCGGGAGGAGCGAAAACGCTGCAGGAAGGGTGGAGAACGCCAGTTCCGTTCCGAGTGAGGGTTCGAGGTTGAACGTGAAGACGATGGGGAAGATGACGATACCAGCTAAGACAGCGACGATTACGTCCGCCACCGCAATGATAGTCGCGGCTTCGGGAACGTTCATCTCGTCGCCCACGTAGCTCCCATACGTAATGAGAATCCCCATTCCAGCGGACAGCGAGAAGAAGGCCTGACCGAACGCGGCGCTCCAGATGAGCGGGTCAGCCAGGACAGACAGATCGGGCGTCAATAAGAACGCCATTCCCTCGGAAAATCCCGGTAACGTCACTGAGAAGGCTGCCATACCGAGGAGAATCACGAACACGAGCGGCATGAGTATCGTCGTCAATCGTTCGATCCCATCTCGAACTCCAAGCGAGAGCATAGCTGCAACGATACCGAGCGAGACAGTAAAGGGAAGTACCGGTGCGTATGTCGCGGTGAAGCTAGCCAACGAAATGTCGCTTCCCGTTATCGCTGACCCCAGAAACGCGAGAATCCAGCCCGTAATGACGAGATAGTAGCTGAGAATCAGGACGACGACAGCGACGATGAGGATGCCGAAAATCCTGAACCGTGGTCCGACGCTACGGAACGTGGCGACGATATCGGTGCGCGTGCGCTGGCCACTGTGGATTTCGAGGATCATGAGCGGCACCGCGAAGATAAATACGGCAATGAGGAGCGGAATCAGATACGCACCGCCGCCGTTTCGGCCGACGACTGACGGGAAGCGCCAGATATTCCCGATACTGACGGCCGCTCCGGTGGCAGCGAGAATAAATCCGGTACGTGACGACCACAGGTCCACTATACAGTTCTCTTCAGAGGCTGGTTTGTTATACCTCAGTATTGCCCAACGCGATATCGGAAGCTCAATCAGTTATTTTATCGCACTAACGGGAACGGTTGCGCGACGAACGACCGTCTCTGCGACGCTCCTGAGTACCAATCTGGCGACACAGTCTCGTCCGTGACCCCCGATCATTACGTGATCGACATCGTTCCCGTCGAGCCACCTGAGAATCCCTTGCGACGGGTCCCCCTCCTCAGTTGCAGTTTCGACATCCCGTTTGTACCGGTCTGCAATTTGCTGTGCCGTTCCAAAGACGTTGTGAGTCTCGCGCTCAACCGCTTCATCTTCCGAAAGAATGTCGTCGAGATCGTCTTCGTACTCGATGGGATCGTACGCTCTGAACATGGGATACTTCACAAGCGGTCTAGGAGAATGCCCCGGGGCTTGACCCCGAGGCGATTCACCGACGGGGTTCTCGATGGGGAGCACAACACGGTTTAGGACACTCACATCTTGTCTATCGATATTCCCGGAGGTGTCACAAGCTGTTTTAACCATAGCATGTAAACTCCCTCTCAATAATCAGGGTCTCAACCAGAAATGGAACCTCCACAGTCAAGAGTCGTTGAGATTGTAACCCTCCTCGAGAGATGTCTCTCCCTCGCTGTCTATATTGGCATCCGTGGAATGATCTTCTTCGGGAGTTGGTTTGTTCTCTATACCATTATCGGGCTTTCAGTCGATACGCTGGGGTGGTTCAACCTACCGTATCCCCCACTATCACTGGAATCGGATCCAGTCTTCGTTATTGGAGGCGCAATCGTTGGGGTATTCGTCGTCCAGTATGCTGGTTCGCTCTTGCTGTATCATTTCCTCGTGGGCGTCGAAGATGAGAAGTCAGAGTTCGCAGTCCTGATGGGATTCATCAGTCTCGGCTTTGGTGGTGCACTGCTCCGAGTTACACTCCTTCCCGCACTTCGAATGGTCTTGAGCTTGCTGTGACTACTTCCATTTCTGGTAGAGTTCACGGAATAGCGAGGCGGATGCCACGGGGCTTGACCCCGAGGCGGTTGACGCGAGGCAGCTACTAGCCACTGGTTATTCCCCATCGGATCTGCGTGATCTCGAACGATATGTCCTGATACAATAGCGAAATAGAGCCTTGGCCCTGGCCCTGTCGTATACGGCACATCTCAGCGGTCGAAAGAGAGACTGATATCCTCGATACAGAACCTGACGATATCGATGAGTCGTTGGACCCGTCCGTGGGAACGATAGTCGATATCCAAAGGATTCGCCGTCGGCATACGTATATCCTCCCAGGATGGCTGTTAAAGCCCGCTCGTCCGAAGAGCTGTTACTCCTGCTCTTCGAGCGTATGCTATTCGAGAATAGCATATCACGAATCTTCCGGAAAAGGTGTTTCAGCCCCAAGGGTACGACAAGATGGTGCTTCGTCCGTTCGTCTTTAGTTAATACTCTCGGTAATACTCAGCAGCTTCATATTCGGTCCAGATTCGACACGCTCGTGCCGGCAGTGGGTGGAAAATGGCGTTTGCGAGGGTTGCTTGTCGTTCGATATCAGCAACAACAGAATCTTAGCCGTGATTTTTACTACACCTAATACTCATAGACATAATTTGAACTCAAGTATTACTAATGGGCTTAACTAAAGACGAATGGGTGCTTCGTCATACTCACCGTGTTCGGGGACTACGATGCGAATGCCTCTGAAATCGCCCCAAACAGGAACTGCTGGACATACCAGATACCGATGACCTCGCCGACAAAGGCTTTTTTATGCGGTTCATCCATTAGATACGTCTAATGAGCACTTCGAGGGAAAACCAATGCGAGTAATCGTAGTTGGGGCTGGTGAAGTCGGATCAAATATTGCAGCCAGCCTCGTCGAAAGTCACGATGTCATCGTCATCGATGTTGACGCCGAAAAAGTCGAGGAACTCACCCACTCGTATGACATATTGGCGATTGAAGGTGATGGTACCTCGCTGAAGGTACTCCAAGAAGCTGGCATCGCCGAAGCAGATATGCTTATCGCCTGTACAGACGACGATGAGACGAACCTCGTCACCTGTGGAACAGCGAAAACAGTTGGTGACGTTTTTACGATTGCCAGAACTCGAAATGCGAATTTCTTCGAGACGTGGACAGAGTCGGAGGACGCATTCGGCGTCAACTTCATGGTCTCGACGAATATCCTCACGGCGAATGATATCGTCCGCGTCGTTGGACTCCCCGCAGCAATCGATGTCGACCCGTTCGCTGCTGGGCTCGTCCAGATGGCCGAGTTCGAGGTAATGGCAGGAAGTGATATCGCAGGACAGACCGTCGAACAAGCGGACATATTCGACTCAATCACGTTCGCTGCACTGGTTCAAGACGGTGATGTCCTGATCGCTCGTGGGGAGACGCGTATCGAAGCTGGGAACAGGGTGATCGTCATCGGTAGTCCTGGGAGTGTCCAATCCTTTTCGAGAACGGTCGCCTCAGCCGAATCTTCAGAAAATGCCCACGATATCGTTATCATTGGCGGGAGCGACATCGGATATCACACGGCCAAACTGCTCGAAGAGAGTGGTATCGAACCCCGTCTGATCGAACAAGACGCGGACCGTGGCCGGCAACTCGCAGAAGACCTCCCGGGGACAATCGTGTTGGAACACGATGCGACAGATGTAGATTTTCTCGTCGGGGAACAGATCGACCAAGCAGACGCAGTCATCGCAGCGACCGACAGCGACGAAAAGAACCTCATGGTCTCGCTGCTCGCACAGAACATCGGTGTTCGACGAACAGTCGCCATTGTCGAGGAAGGACAATACGCCGGCTTGTTCGAGGCGATTGGGATCGACGTCGCAATCAACCCCCGTGAAGCAACTGCGGAGGAAATTATCCGCTTCACACAGGGGGGGCAGGTCGAAAACCTCTCGCTCATCGAAGATCGTCAAGCAGAAGTGATGGAGATCGAAGTCAACGAGGGGAGCGTCCTCACCAATCGGCCGATCCGCGAGAGCGTTACCGAACTCCCATCTGACGTCGTCATCGGAGCGATCACTCGTAGCCAGGAGTTCATCGTTCCCCGTGGGGAAACCGTCATCGAACCCGGCGATCACGTCGTTCTCTTTGTGGCTACAGATGTCCTTTCTCCCGTTATGGATATCGTATGAGGATTCGCGTCGATTGGCGGGTTAGCTGCCGACTGGTTGGGACGATCCTCAAGTGGCTGTGGGTGCCACTACTCTTCCCACTCGGAATCGCTCTCTACGATGGAACGGCACTGCTCCCGTTCGCCCTCCCGATACTTGGCACAGCGATACTCGGTCTCGGGCTCGAGCAACTGACCGACGAGCGTGACCTCCGAGCGCGAGAGGCATTTCTAATGGTGTCGCTGACGTGGCTGAGCATTGCTCTCGTCGGTGCAGTCCCATTTCTGCTGGCTGGGGAAGGCGCTCTCGCAGAACCTGTGAACGCGCTTTTCGAGAGTATGAGCGGCGTCACGACAACCGGTGCGACGGTCATCGTAAACTTCGAACATCACTCACGGGCCATCCTTATGTGGCGAGCGGTGCTTCAGTGGCTCGGTGGGCTCGGAATTCTCGTGCTAGCGACGGCGGTCCTCTCCCAGCTATCCGTCGGTGGGGCACAGCTCATGGAGACCGAAACCCAGACACAGGATCTCGACAAACTCACCCCCAAAATTTCGGAGACAGCCACCCTCCTCTGGAAGCTCTATATCGGCCTGACCGGGCTCCAGGTGGCAGTTCTCTACGGGCTTCACTTGGTTGGATATGCACCGGAGATGACGTTGTACGATGCGATAGCGCACGCGTTCACGACGATCGCGACGAGTGGCTTTTCACCGCGGGGTGACAGTATCGCTGCCTTCTCTCCTGCTGTGCAGTGGGCGATTATTCCATTTATGGCGATCGGTGCAACCAGTTTCGTGTTACTCTACTTCGTCTTTCAAGGAAACTTCGACCGGCTTCGAAACAGCGACGAGTTTCGGTTCTACGTCGCAATCCTCGGGTTCTTTTCTCTCGGTGTTGGCGGAATGCTGTTCGCGAACGGCGGGCCATACACGAGTCTCGAAGAGACCGCTCGACACGCTATCTTCCAGGTTGTCTCAATCGTCACAACCACTGGCTACGCGAGCACAGACTTCAACCTCTGGTCTGCGGGGCCCAAACACCTCCTGTTCGTTTGTATGTTCATCGGTGGGATGGCTGGCAGTACGACCTGTTCGATCAAGACTCTGCGCTGGTTGGTCGTCGTGAAGGCGTTTCGGCGCGACCTGTTTACGGCAGCTAGTCCAAGCGCGATTCGCCCAGTCCGACTGAGCGGATCCGTCATCGACGAAGAGACGATTCGGGACATCTACGCATACACCCTCGTGAGTATCGTGTTTTTCATTCTGGCGACGATTTTCGTCGTGCTCGACGCTTCCCGGGTACAATTAACAGTCTCGGAGTTTGAGGCGATGAGTGCTGCAGCAGCAACGTTCTTTAATATTGGACCGGCGTTCGGTATCGCAGGTCCACTCGAAAGCTACGAAACGTTCCCCCAATCGACGAAGCTCGTTATGACCTTCCTTATGTGGGTCGGGCGGATCGAAATCATTCCGGTGCTCGTGCTACTGACGCCGTCCTACTGGCGATCGTGAAAAGTGAGGAGAAACGACACTCAAGCATTCGGGGTAGAGAACGCCGCGACCATACCACGGATTAATACTCTACAGCCTAACCACCAGATAAGGATCCAGAGTGCACTCGTACCTTCGCGAATATCTCCGGCGGCTTCGCTTCCTCGCATGGAACGAGCGAGAGCAGCGACCTCGGGCGTTTCTCCGGGTATATATCTTCTTAATAACCTACACCGGTATCTTCATATCGATTCCACTCCTTGTAGCGCCGTCCGGCGACAGCCTCTTCCGGTCCGCTTTGCTTCGCGCGATCTTCACCCTATGTGTGATCGGCCTCCTATTTGGGGCAGCAACCTATATCGACAAGCGCCCTATTCACACCTACGGGCTTCAAATTGACAGGCGGTGGGGGGTTGACGTACTCGTCGGCCTCATAATCGGGGGCGCAATCCCGACAGTAGCAACTGTACTCGGACTCCTCGGTGGCTGGATAACAGCTGGTGAAGCAGTGTACACCCCAACAGCCACTTATGTCCGAGATCTCGGGTTTGCCATCGTGATTACAGTAGGCATCGCGGCTGTTGAAGAACTCGTCTTTCGGGGGTACATACTCTCGAACGCCATCGAAGGACTTGATTTTCGGTGGCTGTCGCAGCCCGTGACGATCGCTACTGCATTGGGATTGTCCGCACTTCTATTCGCACTCATACATCCAGCGCCTGAACTCGTCAATGGGCTCCATTTCCTGAGTGCTGGACTCTTACTGGGCCTCGCGTATCTTCTCTCGGGACAGCTTGCCCTCCCAATCGGAATCCACGCTGGCTTCAATTTTGTTTCTGCATACGTCTTTCCGACCGCCGCTGATCCGTCATTTGCTGTTATTTCACTCTCTACCACCGGACCGAACTGGCTTATATCTCAGACCGGCCTCATTCCGACAGCACTCCAAATTCCGGCCGCGCTCGTGATGATAAGCTATCTTTGGTGGCGAGCTGGCACTCATAGTATTAGTATAGACATAACATCCAAACTGAAGATCAGATAGATGATTATCGAGACGATCCATTCACAGCCTGATGTCATCAAGCTCCGAGAGTCCCTCTGTCGCAACATCATCTAGTTCGCCAGCCTCAATATGGGAGTAGCGCTCGCGGACCATCTTCTCTGAGTTGTCGAGATATCGAGCTGCGACCGTGTACCCGAAGGCCCGGACAAGGACCTCACCCATCCCACGTCGACCGCCGTGGGGGGCGAGACAGTCGTGTTTCGGATGGTTGATGTCGATCTCCGCTGCGTCTGAAAGTCGCTGGAGAATCGACCGTGCCCCATCCGTCGTAGTTGACGGCGGCCGAATATTCTCATCGAGCGCCAGTAAGAGGTCACGAGCGCACTCGCGACGCCGCTCGTCGATTGCATCCGGACGTTCCCGGTCGGCCGGCTCGTCCTGTACGAGCGTCGCCAGCGTTGGTGGCCGGATGATCGCGTCGACGATCGAAGACCGGCTGTACTGTCGTCGACATTGAGCGGAACGGCATCGTCATCACCGATGTAGGGCCAGATATCAGAGTTGAATCGGGTGACGAACTCATCATCGCAGGGACTGACGACGGAATCCGACAGTTCAACAAACAAATGAATTAAAGAGTGACGGACGAGATGCTCTCATACTGAGGTACTTGTAAGCGTATGGACTCCCGACATGTGTTGAGGACGATTCCCGGGATAACTGGTGTCTGGTCACTCATCACTGCCGTGTTTATTCTGATTCTACTTTTCGGTCCGTTCGATGTGAGTGACTACGCGAACGCTGGGCTCGTGATTAGCAGTATCTGTAGTGTCGGCTTTGCGGCTGGAGCAGCCATTTATCGGCAACGAAGCCGTCGGGTAGCACTCGGCTTCGTGGCGGGCATGGTCGGGTGGGCGACAGTCTTTCTGGGACTATCGACGATGAATCGCGGAATTCTCGGAAGTAGCCTCATTTCGTTAGTTCCGGCAGGGCTAATGTTACTCGGTGCATGGTACTTCGGTCCCGATACCCGTCGTGTCCATAAACTGGACCGCTGACCTAGCCTGAAGAAAAATAAGTACGAACCAGCCCAACAAACAACACGAGTTCACTGCATCCATACATACGCGAATATCTCTGGCGGCTTCGCTTACTCTCGTGAAATGAACGAGAGCAGCGATTACGCGCGTTCCTCCGTGTACACGTGTTCGCAGTAGTCGATGCCATCGTCTTCGTTTCCCTTCCGGTCCTCGTCTCACTGCCAAGGGATGGACTATCCCGCTCCACTGTACTTCGGATTCTCTCGCTGAATCAAGATGGCGACGGTACAGATATATGTCTCGTGGGGTAAGTCATCGGTATGCGCGCGTCTACTGATTCGACAATTCTGATTCCAATCGATGTCTCGGGACCCGAGACACCACCCAACGGAATTATGCGCCTGTTGGGATCAGTCAATACTGTTCTGCTCGGGTACTATCCAGTTCCTAGCCAGACGGCACCAGCTCAGATCAAAAACGACAACGAGTCAGAGGCAGCACAGCGTCTCGAATCAATATCGGAGACACTGACAGATGAGGGCCACAATGTCACAGACGTTCTCGTGTTCACTCATGACCACCAGGACGCGATCGACCGAATTGCCGACGAATACGACTGCGATGCTGTCCTGTCGTTGGGTGACGTAGACACTGTCGAGAGGATACTTGTGCCACTTCGAGGGAAGACAAATCTCAATAGAATCCTCTCGTTCGTTGAGGACCTGATGCGTATTAGCGATACATCTGTCACACTTTTTCACTCTGCCGACGACGATACGAATGGTCACACCGGAGATTCGTTGCTTGACGACGCCATCAACCGTCTGAGCACTTCTGGAATTGACCGTGACCGCATCGACAAGCGTCTCTCGGAGGGTGGTAGTCCCTCCAGCGGGATTGTTGAGCTGGCAGCGGATTTCGATGTTCTTGTACTCGGGGAAACAGAGCCTTCACTGCGGGAGCGGATTCTCGGAACTATTCCGACACGGGCCATCGAAAATACTGATAAACCCGTTTTTGTCGTTCGGAAAACCGAAGAGTAATTCCGAAGAGTAATTCCAATGAGTGAACCTGTCACTTGTGATCAGTGTGGAACACCCCTAGAACAGGAGACAACTCTAAATTTAACCCGTATATATTCCTGTCCCAACGAGGAGTGTCTTCATATTGTACTTTCCTGCCCCGATCACGCATAAGAAGTGAATCCTTGTGCCAGCGAGCACGTATAGAGGCCTTTCCCGTTCACTACTGTTTCGATGTGGGACATTCCCTGTTAGATATCTCGAACGGCGAGCACCGGTTGGTCCACCTTCCCTATGACTCGACCGGTTGTTCGACCGAGGATCCGCTCACGAAGTGACGGCTGAGACTCACCGACGATCAATACATCGTGCTCTTGTGCGGTCGCGACGATCGCATCTGCCGGTGAATCCCCGCGGTCGACCTGCCACTCAACGCGGTCGGGATCGACCCCGTTTTCCGCCAGCTGATCGCGGGCGCCTCTGAGGAGTAACTCACCACGAGACGCCTCTTCGTCCGACTCAGCGACGTTGTACAGAGTGACCGTAACATCGCTTTGTCGCATCAGATCGATAATAAACGAAATAATCCTGTCGAGGTTCTCGTCGCCCCGCATCGGAACGAGCACACGAGTGAGTTCCTCGGCGTAATCGCCGGGCGTGAGAACCGCATCGACATCGTACTCGGCGGCGATATGGTCGACCGTCTCGTCTTTGTCATGCGTAAAGACGACGACGGACTCAACCTCTGCGCCTCGGTCGGCGAACTGAGAGACCGCGTCCTCGATTGCGGTGGTCGCTTCGTCTCCACGGTTCGACCGGACCTGTTCCGGCGCCGCCTGACTTGGGACCGGATAGTAGCCCAGCACGACGATGCGCAGGGGAGCGAGCGTCCCAACTAGCGCTACAGGCAGATCCTCGGGTTCGGCGGCGTTTATCGGGATCAACACCGTCGAACCCCCATCGCCTTTGTTCGGGTCACCGTCAGCCATATGTTACCACTGATTCCCACCACGCTTAAATAGAGGTGACGTTCCGACTTCTCGTTGTGCACATCCGGGGATATATATACCACCGACCCATCGTATCTCGTGAGATCAGACGGTGAACAACATCTGTACAGCACCGCACGACCGGAACCCCCCTTTTTTCGAGAGATAACGTGAGCGAGAGTCAACTTGACCGGACGCTCGGCTTCACCGAGGCGATGACACTGGGTGGAGGGACGATGATCGGCGCGGGGATATTCATTCTGCCGGCGATTGCGGCCGAAGGCGCTGGTCCGGCGAGCTCGATTTCCTTCGGTATCGCGGGCTTCGTCGCGTTGCTCGCCGCGCTTTCGTTGGCGGAACTGGCGACGGGGATGCCAATTTCGGGAGGGAGTTACCACTACGTCAACCGCGGGCTCGGGAGCTTCTTCGGCAGCATCGTTGGATGGGGGATGTGGACCGGCCTGATGTTCGCCAGCGCCTTCTATATGGTCGGGTTCGGGCAGTATATCGTCGAATCGGTCCCGTTCCTCGACGGTCGTGTACTGATCGTTCTGACCGGACTCATCGGTCTCGGTCTCATCGTCGGAATGAACTACTACGGTACCGAGGAGTCCAGCGGCGCGCAGAACATCATGATCGGCACCGAGTTCGTCATCGTGCTGATCTACACCGGGATCGGGCTCTTTTTCATCGAGACGGCGAACCTGGTCGACTTCGCGCCGACCGGCCCCTCGGGGATCGTCGCCACGACAGGGGTTGTTTTCGTGACGTTCCTCGGGTTCGAGATCATCGCGACCGTGGCCGGCGAGATCAAAAAGCCGGGCAAGCTCATCCCGCTAACGATGGTGCTCTCGGTTGTCGGGGTGACGATCCTCTACATGATCATTATGATCGTCTCGACCGGTGTCATCCCGTATCAGGAGCTCGGTGGGTCGCTGGTTCCCGTCGCCGACGTCGCAGTTGTATTCGCGGGGTCGGTTGGCGTGGTCGCTATCGTCTTTGCAGCAGTCATCGCAGCTATCTCAAGTTCAAACTCCTCTATCCTGGCAGCCTCACGGGTACTGTTCGCGATGGGGCGAGACAACCTGATGAGCGACTGGCTGAACGAAACGCACGACCGGTTCAACACGCCCCATCGAGCGGTGGTTGCGACCGGGGCAGTGACAGCGGGGCTGATCGGCATCGGCTTGGAGGTCGAGGCCATCGTCGCGCTGTTGGCCGAGGTAGCGAGTTTCAGCTTCCTCGTGACCTACGGTCTCGTTCACGTCGCGCTGGTCACGTTTCGACGGGCCGACCCACCGGAGTACGATCCCGACTTCGAGGTGCCCGGGATCCTGTACCCGATCGTGCCGGTTCTCGGTGTGCTCGCATCGGTGTTCGTCATCACACAGATGGCACAGATCGTCCAGATCGTCGGTGTGGGAATCATCGGGCTCGGAGGAGTCTGGTACCTCGCCTACGCCAGAACCAACGTGGTTGAGGAGGGATTACTTCGTGACGCGCTCCCCGGGCAGGACCCGACGTACACAGTCCTCGTCCCCATCGTGAACCCGAAGACACAGCAGGGGCTGCTGGAACTCGCCGCGGCTAACGCGTCCGCAAACGCGGAGAACGGATCGGTGGAAATCATCGCACTCAATGTTCTCCAAGTGGCCGGCGACACGCAACAGAACGTCGAGGTCGATCGCCTCGAGTACCAGCGCGAACTGCTGGAAGCGTCCCGCAGCACCGCGGAAAAGATGGACGTCTCCCTCCAGACTCGTGCCGTTGTCGGCCAAGACATCGGCGAAACTATCCTTGAGGTGCTCGAATCGGAGGAGGCCGACCACGCGCTACTCGGCTGGCGCGGGTCGTTCGGCCGAGGCGAGTACGCATTCGGGGCAAATCTGGACGCTCTTCTCACGGATGCACCGGTGGACGTGACGTTAGCTAATTTCCGAAAACAGCCTGTTAGCGACGTAGTGGCACTCATCGGCGATGGCCCGAACACACCGACGGCCGTACGTCGAGCAGCGGAATTCGCGACCCTTAGCGGGGAGAACGCACGACCGACGCTAGTCAACGTTCAGTTGGTCAACGGAGAGACGAGCGAGGGATCGACGAAATCGAGCGAGACCGCTGTAGAGCAGGGCGAGGAGACAATCGAGGGAGTCGCCCAACAGGCCGGTCTTGACCCCGGAGAGTACGACACGTCAGTACTGGTTGGCGAAACCATCGAATCGGCAGTTATTGACGCAATTAACGAACGCGATCTGGTCTGTCTCGGACTATCTGATCGGTCCGACCTACTCCGAGATCGATCCGGGTCGATCGCGGAACGGATACACGATCAAACGTCGTGCAACGTTGCGATTGCGAAAAGTAGTCGAGGAAACTCAGCGGACAATCATGATACCGATGAGTAGAGTCCCCGTGCACTGCGCGGGATAGACGATTTCGTGACTCGGGGCGCCAGCGCGTGAAGCCGAGCTTTACCTATTCAGCCTTTCTCGGCTGGCGCGCGACGCGGCACCCGGACTGTAGCGCCCATGACTCGGCTTTTTCGCGCATAAACCAGTCAGCACGACGTGTTCAATGGCTCTGAATACAGATCAACCTCTTGCGTCCCATGCTTATTTTACGCTCCAGAAATAGCAGCGTTTCCATCGAGTCAGCACAACCGCTAAAACTTATCACCGGCAGAGTATTTCAACAAAGCCTGACGAAATTATGTAGCATACACATCGTATACATTGAGACGACTAGTCTCAACTATTGTCGGGGCTGTGGAAGTTGAGACTACAGCGGGTTTAGCAGGGCTCTGATGCGTGAATTTGACTGATTCGGTCAGCGGGTACTGCCCCAGATGGCCCTCAAACGGCTATTCTTGTCATCCACCCAACTATATGGACAAATTTTCGAGACTTCCAGCAGCGTAGCCACTCAGACGGCACGCTAACCCGAACAGAGTTCCTCACTACCCGATTCCAGTTTCCTTCTTCAGCAGCGTCAGCGTGTTGTCCGCTGTAATCACCGGTGAGTGCTCATACTCGCCAGTCAACTCGGCTTGGACGAGTAGATCGACAGCCCGCCAGATTGAGTAGAGGAGACAGGCGAATGCGAAGTAGAAAAACCGGAGTCCATAATGCTTCGAGGTTGTTGCGGCCATGAACCGCTTGATGCTCTTGTAGCCGCTCTCAATCTCCCACCGGTAACCGTACTCAGTGAGGTGCCCGCTCCCCCGATTCGTCATGAACACCGAGTATTGCCGGTGGTCCTCGTGTTCAGAGTCCTCTTTCCGTCGGTAGATTAGCGTCGTCTCGTGCCACTCGTTCTTCCCGAGGTGGAGCTTCCGGTCAGTCTCATATCGGTCTTGATCACGGTGGAGCAATCGCTTCGCTTGGGCTTTCTCGCTGGTTTGCATTCGTTTGGGGACGACATACGACAAGCCACGCTGGCTGAGCATCTCGAGGATGTGTTGACTGTCAAATTCACGGTCCATCAGCACGTTATCAACGTGAACCATTTCCTCGGCTGAATTCAAGAGGTCCTCAACGATTTCCAAGCGAGACTCACCCTTCCGAACTGGCCGTGCGTCCAGTACAATCGGCACTGCATTCCCTACTAACTGGATCGTCGCCCATTGGTAGGAGTACTCATCGGTCTTCTCCTTCGTGCCGATGATCTCGTCTTCGTGCCCAGTCCTGTCACCAGTGAAGGGATCAGCTTCGGTAATGTCGATTGCAACAATCCCAGCTCGGAAGAACTGCTCTGTCTCCGCGACTTCGCTCAGGAGCCTGTTGGCGGCCTGTCGGTACATCTCGCGAGTCTCTGATACCGAGAGATCGCGAATCTGCTCCCGATGGGCGTGACCTAACGGCGTCCGCTCCCGAGTCGACTCGTAAGTGAAACTACGAGCGCCCTCGTTAGCAGCCAGACCCTCACGAAGTCCGAGATAGGTCTGTAATCCCCAGAAGGCGTTCTCGTGAATCTCACAGCTGTCCCCACGGTCCAGCGAAAACGCCGGGAAAACGACGCGACTGACGTGGTCGGTGACCTTCTCTGCCTGCTCCAACGTAGTTTGATCATCCAGGTCTGACTCATCAGACTCGTTCCCGTGATATCGGAGTTTTCGTGCCGGTTCACGCGGAACCTCAACACCCGCATCTTGGGCTTTGATGAGGACCGTTCGAGCCGCCGTTTCGACTGTCTCCCTGAGGTCAGCGGTGAATCTCTGGTGCCAACTTCGCCACAGTGTCGACTGGTCTGGAATCGTCTCGAGCCCCAGTTGCTCGCAGAGTTCAGGACGGGTCCCGAGATAGTCGACAAGCGCTGTTTCGTGCTCCCACCCGTGGAGTTCCTTGAGTACGAATACCCGAAAGAGGGTGTCCATCCGGTAGCTTGCCGACCCCACATACCGGTCGTGGGCACTGAACCGGAAGTAGGCTAACGGGAGTGCACAGACGAACTCCTCAACTGAATTATGCATCCCGTGGGCGAGCCACGTTTCTGAGACTGTCCGGATATCTGACTCCAGTCCCACCAGCGACGTTCGATCGTACAGTTGTGTCGAATCATATGCTGGCCAGGTAACGTACGAGCGCTGGGTCATCTGTCGAAAAACATCACGACGTGAGACAAACGTTGGAGACATGATTTTACTAAATCGTGAGTTTAGGCCCTATAACGGACAATTTAGACAGAATGATAGAAATATATTCAGAATACACCGATGATGAATCCAATACCCATGAGAATAAGGATCGCAGCCGAAAAGGCTGGCAAGTACGGTGTGTACTGTTTAACGGTCTCCTCGTGGTGCTGATAGCCCGCGACCAGTAGCATTGTTAGTCCCACGATTCCGATAACAACAGTAATTGCGTATACACTCATCAGTTCGAGACAGTAGTTCGACCCGGCACAGAGAGCGATAATCTCGAACTCCTCCTCGTGAGCGAACCCGAGCACGAAGGCAAACCAAGCAATTCCGAGCAATCCCCTCTCGGCAACATCATCGGAACCCTCGTCCGTATGTGAGTGGCCCCCGATGAACGGAACGGTGCGTTTCAGGCGAGGAATAAGCCTCTCGTCGTCCTGTGAATCTGGATGCTCGTGAATATCACCGTGGCTGTCGTCGGGTTCGGAGTGGTTCGTCGACTCGTGATTGTGACTCTCGTGCGAGTGAGAGTGGTGGTACTCTCGGATCCCAAGACCGATCAGCAGTACGCCCGCAACCAGACTGACCGGGCCACCGACCTGGATACTATTGAGAATCGTGACTGGCTCGTTGATCTGGGTGAGACTAAAATAGGATTTCGCGTAGAAGAACACGCCAACCATCGCGAGACTACTGATGAGGTGGCCGACACCAATGATGAGCCCCGCCGCAAGGCCGTAGAGCCACTTGTTCGTCTGATCCAATGCGTACGAAGCGGCGACGGGCCATCCATGACCGGGCTCGGCTCCGTGGACAGCCCCAAGTGCGACCGCACCGGCCAGTAGTCCAAACGTGTCTCCAGACACCATCGTCATACCCTGAACTCGGCAATAGGGCCGAATAACGGTTGTTAATACCCGATTGGGGGAACCATCATACTCGGGACTCTTGTGTCCGGGCATCGAATATGGTCGTATGCGAACGAGTTTCAATATCCCCGATACAGTGGTCGACGAGTTCGATCAGGTCTGGCAGGATGAGGGATTGGACAACCGATCCCGGGCCGTCCGTGAAGCGATGCAAGAGTACATCGAGTCGCATTCCCGACTCGAAAACCTCAGCGAGGACGTTATCGCGCTCGTCGCCTTTGACTACCGCCATCACGAGGTGATTGGGGAACTCCACGGTGTCCAGCACGACTATCAGGACGTGATCCTCAACACGAGTCACACACATCAGGGGGAGTGGTGTCTTGAGTCCTTATTCTGCCAGGGAACCGGCGAACGCGTTCGGGAATTGACCTACCGCCTTCGTGACTTCGACGGCGTGAATCGGGTGAAAATTATGGTGATTCGAGATAACTGAGCGAGATAGACGGCCCGTGAATTCGCACGCTCAGTCCGCTGCCGTTGCCGTGTTTCCGGTTGAATCGGCCGGCGTGTTCAGATAGAGGTAGATCAACACGAGGATCAAAGCGACCTGAACCGCCTTGTCGACGTAGTCGATCATCCCGTATTCTGACTTGGCCACGATCCAGAGGGGGAATTGCACGGCCGTATACGGAATGCCGAGCAGGTAGAGCAGTCGCCGCCGGTAGTCGAAGAAGAATAGCACAAGTGAACCGGCGTAGCCGACACCTGCGAGTGCAACGGGAATCCGTCCCTCGACGATACCAGCATACACGTGGAGAACGCCAGTGACCACGACTAACGCAACTGCTAGCCACTGGGGTTGGGTAAGCGATCCGATCCGACCCGTGGGATTATTTTGTGCATTCATCACAATACTAACCCGTCCCGGATAGGAGATAAGCACTGTTATTATCAGACTCTTGGTGTCGTCATACGACGCGAATTAAGCGGCTGTGTCAGTTTCTCAGTCACGGTGGTTGTAGCTACGCTTTCGCTCGGAAGAGAATAGTATTCACACAACCGATTCGTTCACTCACTACCAGCTATGCATTGGAACGGCCGGTCTCAACTTCTGTGAGCCGTTTGGAACTTGAGACTACAGCGGATATAGCGGGCTATGATGCGTGGTTTCGGGCAAATGAGCAATAAGCACATCTACCTAACGGCGATTTCAGTAGAAGACCGTCGAATAAATAGAATTTCAACGCGCCTCCACTAGTGTAGTTCTTCGACGAGCGCAGCAACCGCCTCATCAACGAGATCGCTGTCAAGGTGACCTTGCCAGAAGTCGATATCCTTGTGGTCGATTGATTGGACTCCCCACGGGACAATCCGACTCTCATCCGGGACCCCACCACGAAGCCAACTCTCACGAGGAATGTCGATCAGGCCGCCCATCCAGGATTTCGACGTCAACGTGAGCGCGATATACTGCTCGCCGTGGAATGGACGGCCTTCGTGGTTCGAGAGAATGAGCCAGGGCCGAGCATCTTCCTCGCCTTTGAACGGATCATCCCCGTAGACGACGTCGCCACGCTCGAAAATCGGTCTCTCTTCGTCGGTCACTGTTCGTCCTCGACGCTTGGATGCGGTTCCTCGGGTGCGTGTTCGCGCCAGGACTCCTTGTCCTCTGTACCGAGTCGCTGGTTGAAAAGGGCGGTCGCTCGTTCGTACCCGCTGTAGCCGTTGAGTCGCTCTGTGTCATCGGTTATCGCCCAGTACGTCGCTTTGTGTTCGACGAGATCTCGGTCCTTCAGTCTTGAGAGGGCAGTGCTGACTGCGCCTTCGTCGACGCCGATCTGAGAGGCGATTTCGCGGGCCTTGAACGCGCGATCATCGTTGGCGGCGAGAAATCCGAGGACCTGATCCGGGACGGAAAGCTCCTCGAGTTCGTCCTCGCTCGTCTTCTCGAAGGTATCTCGGTCGATGGACATTGTTGAGCAGAAATACGGTGTCAGCCGTAATGAGAGTTAGGTGTGAAAGCGGAGAAAATGCTGAAGGAGATACTTCGCCCGTAGCCTCGTCGAAGCACTTCGGGAATTGTATATATTGAGACGGCCAGTCTCAACTACTGTAAGCCGGGCTGGAAGTTGAGATTACACCCGCTATGGAGGAGACGGCATGCATAATCACCGATATTCCGAAATCGACTGGTACGGAACATAGTACCCAATTTCATCGATCCACGTCGACAGCCACTCATCGGCAGTTGGCTCATCGATCGTTCCAGCATCGATCGCAGCCAACAGAATCCCGACCGACCCGACAACGGTCACGCCCTGGTCTTTCGCAAACGATCGGGCATCCCCGTCGTCGGTCAGTAGGCGACCGTCCGCAGCGTCCGCCAAGGCAAACGCCTGTGCTTCACCGGGGTCAAGATGATCACTGACAACCGCCTCCCTGTTTGCGACGGTGTCCGAAATCGTTGCGACTGGAATCTCGTCATCGAGTGTATCGAGGGCCAACTGAAGATACGGATGGTCACCAACGCCGTCCTCGAGTTCCTCGCGAACAACTGGAACCGCACAGATTCCAGAGAGTCCTGTAACCACCCACAGCCGGTCGATGTAAGCAAAATTCGAGAGGACAGTCGTGTTCAGGACGCTTGGATTCGCTGGAATTCCGCCACCTGTCATTTCGTAGGTGACTCCGCGTCGTCCGAACCCTTATCATCAAATTCAAGTCCGCTTGCTGTCCCTACCTCGTAGGCTGCGTCGTCTTCGTCTTCGAGCCCGAGGCGGAGTTCGACCCCGTGCTCACGGAGGATGTCACGCATTGTCCAGCGGTCGACATCAGCAAGTCTCGCAGCATCACCGAGTGTGATTCGTTCGCGCTCATAGAGGGCGACCGCAGCTGCAATACGTTCGTTCTGGTGGTCCTCGAAGTATTCACGCACGAACTCTCGCAACGCATCGCTCTTGCCCCCAAACACACCAGCCTCGACGGCACCCTCGATCAGGAGGTCGAGGTCGTCTGGATAGGAGCCGGTGATTCGTGCCATCGTTCCATGCTAGACTACGTCTTCATACTATTTATGAACTACGTCAGACTGCCATATGCATTGAGAGCCCCAGTCTCAACTTTTGGCGGGGGCCAATTCCAAATATCTGTATGGGCAGATCCTTTGATAGAGTGGGCTAAATCGGTCGAATTGAGTCAGCAAGGTAGTATTTGACAAAACAGAGTGGAGCTTCAGCTCTCACGACGAGCGGCGAGCCATCGGCGATTTTACCTGCTTTGATTATAGGTGAGGACTATAGGTGTACGATATAGGCATACACTATAGGTGATCGCCTCCGATCCAAAATCGGTCGGTGTCAGTGAATGCCTCAGAGTCAGGCCCCAAGGCACCTGCCTGGCTTGTCTGTAGACCTGTTGAGACATCTTGTGCCTACTAATTTGTAGACTGTAATCCGATACCTGGAGCCCATGTGAGAACCATAGCAGAAACTCATTCTTTTAAAAAAGAGCATAGAGAACTCCTCCTCCCCCGGTTATATCAAATACTATAGCCACAAAGTATAGCTGATAATTATAACTATAATCAATAGCTATATCAATCAGCTATAACATCCGACTATGACGTCTGACTAAGATTTATATTCATTGTCTACGAGTATTATTCATATGTTGACCTACACCCCTGTGTCGGAAGCTGGCGGGGTCGGCAAGACGACCACGGCTGCTACACTCGCAGTCAGCCATGCACGAGCAGGACACGACGTACTGGCAATTGATATGGATACACAAAACGGAAGCCTCACCTACTTTTTCGGGCCAGATTACGATCGGGGCAATCCAAAAATCGATAATCTAGTTCGACACTTGGTCGGACGACCCAAAGGCAATTTCCAGAATCTCACGCACGAAGTCGAGCACGGAGTCGATCTGATCCCATCACATAATATGCTGGAGGACCTCCACGAGTTCCTGCTAAATGAAAAAAATCAAGCAGAAAAGTTGGGTGAATCGTACAGCATGTATCATCAGCTTCACCGCGTTCTACGTGAGGCAAATGTTCGAGATCATTACGATGTCGTCATCGTTGATTCAGCAGGGAAGGCAGGTCCAATCCTCTATAATGCGCTTGTCGCTGTTCGGAACGTCGTAATTCCATTCGAAGCGACAGCGAAGGGACAAGAATCGATCGAAGGACTCGACGATCTCGTTGATGGCCTCGAAGAAAACATCGGTGTCGACGTCGGAGTGCTTGCGGTGGTCCCGATCGGATACAAGGACACACGAGATCAACGAGAGATCCTCGCCGATCTTCGCAACAGTGGCTTTCCGGTCCCGATCGTCATCGGTGAACGGGGGTCGCTGATGGAAGGCTCTTGGAAGCAACAGTGTAGTCCGTATACCTACGTCGAGGAGCATCGGAATCGAAAACGCGAGTATGAACTCGACACACTCGATCAGTTCGACGAACTCGCCCGTCACCTGGAACGGGACGCGGGACTCAAAACCCCCGAGGTGACCGTATAATGGGACTCAAATCCGGATCACGCGACGCAGGGCTCGAAGAGACAGAAGAAAACGAGGAATCCGCAGAGACGACAAAACCCGAACCAGCAGATGGAGAGAACAACGATCGCGAACAGCGGACTGACCCCATTGAATCTGAACCCACCGACGCCGCAAGTGCAGCAGCCGAGACGAATGAGACGGAACAGCGACCAGCAATGAGTGCAATCCCATACAAACTGCGTCGCGAGAAAGTGAACGAGGGTCGTGAACAGGTTCCGTACTTCCTCCGAGAGGAAATCATCGACGCTGAGGACGAACTGCAAAACACCCTCGAAGAGATGCTTGGAGAGAGTGTCTACAAATCGGATTATCGGGAGGCAGCAATGGTTGTTGCACAGCAGAATCCGCAACTCGTCGCCGAAATTCTCCGAGAGTGGGGATACGATCTCGAGCCCACATGACGATGATCTCAATCACTGATCGGGGGCAGAGAATCCTACGACAGCCTACGAATAAGCGTCATTAAACTCCCGTTCACGGCGCATCAACTCCTCGACACCGTGCTCGAGAATACCTACCCCCATTGCCGTCGGCCGATAGTACGTGTAAAAGCCCTGGCTATCGGCAGTCCGTCGCTGGCGCTTGTCGACGAGTCCGACATCGACCAGTTCGTCGAGGTGGTAATGGAAATTGTGGGATTCGACGTCGATCGCGGCCTTGAGATCGGCGGCACTCAGTTCGTCGTTGGCGACGAGCGTACGTAGAATCTGGAACCGCGTCGGGTGGCCGATCGCCTGTTGCATCGCGAGGTACTCCTCAAGCGTCAGCCCGCTCTCTTCGGGCAGCGGCGGGTCCGGCTGACGAACCTCCTCTGTTGGATGGCGATCGGTTTCGGACATTTGAGAGATGCCTCAGATCCTACGTTGGGACGCCACGTACTTAGTCGTTCTCGACTAGAATATTCCTGAAAATACCGATATTTATATACTACCGTTCCGAATCGACGAGTCGAATGCGGCAACGGATTATCGACGATCTCCCTCGTGCCGCTGGAGACTCGGATGTGCTCACCCCCGTCCGGCGGGAACAGTTTCTCGTCTACCTGATGGGACCATACCGGACGTTCGACGTCGAGGCGCTGCTGCCAGAAGATACCGACGTCCCGTCGTTTGCGACGTGGGACGAGGCGAGCGGGGAGTACGCCGAAGACGACGTCCTGCGGCTCCTGCAGGAAACCCGAGACTGTCTCCGCGACCGTGGGTTCAATTCCTTCCTCGCTATCGATGTCGGGATTCCGCTCGACGAGATGGATGCCGCTACACAGAGTATAGCCTTTGCGCGGGGGAGTAACGCGACGATTTTCATCGCCCCAGAGGTCGGCGATAACCTCGGCGTCGGCATCGAGATCGGGAGCGTCCTCGAGGATCTCCTGTCGTCGGATGGAATGCAAGGGCCTGCGGCCGACGCGACCCCACCGGAGCGTACACGACGGGTGATGGTCGCGACCGAACCATCGGTTCGAAGTGCGATGCTTGGGTCCGTCAACGCCCGCTGGGACGCCAGCGTCCGGACGTTCACCGATGCCGCGGACTGTTGTCGGCTCTGCGCACAGTTCTGTACCCACATTCAGAACGAGGAGCTCTATGGATCGCTCGACCGTCTGGATTGATCGGACTCGCGGTCACCACGGGAAGACCTCTTCGCCAGAGCTGCTGCGAGAGTCACCGGAGAGCGATACTCATTGCACCTCGGAGCCAGTGCGAAAGCTCGTGAGTTCGTCGATTCGATTTTCCAAGTCTTCGATCTCGCTTCGGAGTACGTCTGCCTCTTCGCTTTCAGTGGCCGCGAGTCGGTCCTTCAATCCCTGCAATCGCGTCTCTTTCACGTCCTCGTTGACGTCGGCTTTCCTGACGTACGCTCGCTCATCGATGTCGTAGACGTCCTGCTCGTGGAGGTCAGTCACGTCAAGTGCATCATCAACCTTGTCCGGGTCTACGCCGAGGACACGATCCCGATCGATACCGGCGTCCTCCAACGCAGCGAGGACCTCCGTGTCGTCTTTCAGTGACTTCGACCGGCGCGAAGTTCGTTGGACGGAGCCGTACTGGGCATGAACTGGCTGGTCGTGATGGACTCGATCAAGGAGGGTATCGGCGATGTCTTTCCGAAGGTCGTTCGCGCCACGTTGCACGTCCGAGAGTAGCGTGTAGAGGTTCACAAGTGCGTCTGTGTCGAGTTCAGTCAGATTAGTGAGGTCGTGGCGTTCAAGCGAATCAATCAGAAGGAGTGTATCCGAGTACACTCCGAGATCCGGTTCAACCCGGTCTTCTGTCGTTGACTCTTCGTCATCGATGACGTGCGTGGCACTCGGCTCCTCGGTCTCGATGATGACGCCAGCTTTCTCGTCGATTTCGAATCGGGGATGGAGCGTCAGGACCGCAGCATACGGCTCTGCGTCTGCCGGAATCCGGTCCAGCTCGAAGCGACCATTCCTCTCTTGGATCCGCCGGTAGAGCGTCTCGAACTGCTCGCGCTGGAGCGGATGAGAGTCACCGGACTCCTGATGCTCGATGATCACGCGGTATTCCTGGGTGTCGGTGATGCGAAACCGCTTGTGCGAGAGTGGTGTGATGAGAGTAGCGTCCGAGGGAAGTTCCTCGGCCTCGTCGAGAAGCGTGTGCCAACTCACGCTGAATGACATATCTGTATGAATGACGCCGGGAGCACAAAACTCCGCGGCTAACGCTCTCACCCCGACACACGTTCCAGACGAGTATATTCGAGTGAGCTACCGTCCACTACTGTGATCGTCGCCTTCGAGCGCGTCCCCAAGCCCGACCGGGAGTAGGGAAAACGGCTTCTCCCCGTGAAAGGCAACGTTCTCGTAGGCCTGATCGACGTGTTTTCGCTTCGAGTCTGCACACTCCTCGGCGAGCGTGTCCAGTTCGTCCATCATCGACCGAAGTTCATCCTCAGCTTCGAGCATCTCGGCGGTCAGCGCCAGTTCCTTGATCGCCTTGGCGGCCGCGCGTCGTACGCGGCCGTCGTCGTCGCGGAGCGCGTCCACGTAGAGGTCCCGCAGTCGTTCGCGGTGGGTCGCGATTTCGTCGAGCGTCCACTCACCCGGTAACGCCTCGCCGGTGAGATCCGCACCGACCGTTCGATAGGCCAGGCGCGGATACAGACCGGCCGCAAAGCGGATCACGGACTGTCGCTGGTATCCATCGTCGGCCTCGTAGAGGTCGAGACACATATCGAAACACTCGTCGAACAGGGCGGCTCGTTCCTCGAGTTCGGTATTCTCGATTTCGTCGATCGCGCGATTCACGTGCTCGGTGTCGCCCGAGGAGAGCGCGTCGGCGAACGCCTCGCGAGTGTGATCCATACGCGTTGTTGATCGGATGACGGCGTAATTCCTTGGATCGGCCTTCGAGAGGATTTCCGTTCTTCACTCGGCGGCGTCATCGACGTAGTCTTCACGCCACCAGACGGTCCGGCCTGCAGGCGACCTGATCGCAGTCGCCGTGAACACTTCGACGGAGAACGTTTCCGTTACGGCCGTATCCGATCCGTCTAAATCGGAGCTATCGCGAACGAACAGCCATGGTCGACTACCTCGTGGAACTCAAAGATTCAGTCTTTCGCGAGATACCACTCGCGGAAGGGGATTTCACCGAGTACCGTCAGATTGCGTTCGACTCGAAAGCAGACGCGGAGGCGTGGGTGACTGAACAGAACTGCGAACATGAACGGGTGGGCGAACTCACACTCCATACCGCCCATCCGGCCAACATGTCGGATGTCGATACCTACGTCGTCTTCCAGCCCGGGAACGGCGTCTGGGTTCCAGATTCGTAGGCTCACAGCAACCGCGGCCATCCACCACAATTACTACCGGCCCAGTCCGTAGATACCGTACGAGCGATGGTTGATCCCAACCCGATACTCACGGAGGCAGCAGTCCGGGATCTGGCACATTCCCAGTCATACGACCGGGGGGAGAACTACTACGACAAGGGTGCCGTCGTCGAACTTGTCCGGCGCGGTGAGACGATCCGAGCGGCGGTTGAAGGCAGCCAGTACGAGCCCTACCAGGTGCGGATCGAGCTCGACGAAACTGGGGTCGTCGACACGGCGTGTTCCTGTCCGTACGATCACGGCGGAATTTGCAAGCACCGTGTCGCCGTCCTCCTGACGTACGTCCGTGATCCAGACAGGATCGACCAGCGACCGCCAGTCTCCGAACTGGTCGCCGACGCGGACCCCGAGGATCTCCGTGGCGTTCTCGTTGACCTCGTCGAGAGTCGCCCGGAGCTGGCAGAGCGGGTCGAGTCCCGGCTCGAAACAGTTCGGTCCGAAGAGGCGGACGATGACGCTCGCGACCGCACGCCCGACATCAATCGGGAGTCGATCCGCCAGCAGGTGCAGTACATTCTCCGTCCCACCGAGGGACGTAGCGTCCATGCGTACGACCCGTATGAAGCCGTCGAAACTGACGTCGAGAAGTTGCGAAACCTGCTCGACCAGGCAGGGACAGCCGTCGAGGCTGGCGACGGAGAGACGGCACTGAATATCCTCGAACCGCTGGCCAACGAACTTATGAACGAGGAGTGGCTCGCGCTCTCGTACGACGATTCCAACGCGATCTTCGAGTTTTTCGACGAGGTTGACCGAGTGCTGGCCGAGGCGCTGCTCACCGCCGACCTCTCGGAGGCCGAGCGTGCCGACTGGGAGGATCGCCTCTGGACGTGGGAACAGGAGATGGGAAGCTATACTCACCACCCGCCGTACAGTATTGCCCTCGAAGCCGCCCAGCGGGGCTGGGACTTCGAGCCAGTCCAGCGAGCGATGCAGGGTGACATCGGCTACGCGGACCTCTGGGAGGGCGACCCGCCGTGGTACGCCGAGGACTTCATCAGGGTCCGACTCGACGTGCTCGAACGTCAGGACCGCATCGAGGAGTACCTGAACCTGGCGGAGGCTGCGGACCTGATCGACGACTACGTCACCATGCTCGTCGAAGAGGGTCGGATCGACGAGGCAATCAAATACGGCCGGCGAAACCTGTACTCCCCGGACGAAGCACTCGCGCTGGCGAAAGCCCTTCGGAAACACGACCGCCCGGAGGCCGCCCTCGAGATCGCCCAGCACGGATTGCGTCTCGACGACAGCAGCGGGAAAGCAGAGCTGGCCGAGTGGCTCCGCGATCGGGCCGTCAGTTTGGGCGAATCCGAGGTTGCGCTGGAGGCGGCCATCGCCGCGTTCGACGCCTCGCCGACGCTTGCGGCCTACCAGGCAGCGGAGGAACTCGCCGGTGAGGACTGGCCGGACGTTCGCGAGGAGTTACTGAAATCGCTTGTGGACAAAAATACGAGACAGCGGGTTGCGCCGCGGCACGTCGAGATCTTCCTGTACGCGGAGCGGTACGACGAGGCCATCACTATCGCGAATCGCTTTTCAGACTACAAGGTCGTAGAGCCGGTCGTCGAGGCCGTCTGGGAGGAACACCCTCACTGGACGATCGACGCCTGCAAGGAGCAGGCCGAACCGATCATCGAGGAGGGCCAATCCCAGCGGTATCGACACGCCGTTCGGTGGCTGGAGTACGCGGGGAAGGCAGCCCGGGTGTCGGGTCAGCTCGACGAATGGTGTGCCTACGTGGAGGAACTCCGGAACGAACACTACCAAAAGTACAAGCTCCGACCGATGCTCGACGATCTACTGGAGGACTTTTCGTGTTGACAGAAACCGGATGAGAAAACATGAACAAGACGACTAGAGACCGCGTTCTCATCGCGCTGGACGAGCGCGATACCGGTCTGCCAGAAGATGGGCTGACACTGGAAAAGATCAGAGAGCGGGCTTTCGGATTCCAGCTTGAAGCAGACGAGTGGCTCTCGTTTCAGATCGAGCGTCATCCGACGATGTATCTCTCGGACATGGGTGTGCCAGGGCTCGATACTTCACCCGCCCGGTTTCACATCATGACGGAGTATCGACTGGATCTCAACGACGAGACGTGGCATATCGAAGAGCTCTCCTCGACCTTCGAGTATGAACCGTGGATGGTGCTCGAAGCCGAGTTAGGAGACGGACCTGTTGGAAGAGCCATCCAAGAGGAAATCGAGAAGGTCAAGACCGCAGACGATCCGGAAGCGACCTTCGAGGACGTGTTCGGATCATGGATCGACCACTGGGAGGATAAGTTCGACGACCTCGACGGCAGAAACGTTCCCGAAGAAGACAAAGACGCGATCCTCGATCTTCTGGTCGGCGAGTTGAAGGAGCGGGCTGAACTCGACTGATCAGTATCTTCTGGTGCTCTCGATGAGCACTCTCCTGCTCGTGCGACACGTTTCTCTATCACCGGGGACATGCTTCTTTCATGCAAACCGAGACGTGGATCGAACGGACCATTATCGACCAACTCACTACCCACGACAGACGCTACAAACACGATTACGGTGGCGTTGAAAAAACGACGGACGACCTCGTCGCAGCCTGTACGGAACTCGATCTCATCACGTCAGGGAACGAACCCGGACTTCCATCGATCGAGCAGTTTGTCGCAGCGGACGCGGATCTCGAACCAGAGGTCGAGACGACACTCGAATCACTCGAGGAGCTGGGCCTGATCGAGCGTGTCGGAGAGCGCGAGCGGCTTGGTCCACCACTCGAACCGGGTGACTACGGGACGACAGTTCTCTGGGAGCCGACAGTCGAGGGACGGGCCGAAGCGAGTGCAATTCGCGAGGCATACTCCACAGAGGTCGAAGCACTTGCGGAATCGCACGGTACAGAGTCAGACGAGTTCCGCGAAGAGATCATCTCGATCGCCAGAACGTACGGCATCCTCCCGAACTACTTCGGATGAGATCGGGGTCGAGACTCAGATCCCAGCTTTCTCCAGTTTGTCGAGAAACGCCGGGCGATTCGAGTACTCGTCTCGCAAGAACGACACGAGATTTTCGAACCGTCGGTCACGTCCCAGCGTCTGTATCGTCTGGAGGTGTTCGGCGACCTGTCTGTAATACTTGCGACGACTCGCGTCGGCAGCGGCCTTCTTGATCTCGCGACGGTACGCATCGAAGTATTCGGCGGGATTGTGGGCTCCGAGTTGGTCGATGTAGGCTTCGAACAGATCGAGATCGCGGGCGTTCGTGACCGTCTCGAAGGCGTCTTCGATCCGATCCTCTCGCAGGTATATTTCGATTATCGTGTCGGCGTCCCACCGACTATCCAGTCGGTCGACGATCGTGTTGACCGCGTGCTCCCATTCGTCGTCGGGCGTTTCTGCCTGCAGCCGCTCGTAGTACAGCCAGTCCGTCCGTTCGACGAACAACCCGATCATTGTGTCCCGGAAGGCGTCGGCGTCCGTCTCCTCGTACTGATCGACAAGGAACTCACGGAGCCCGATTGTATCTGACCCAGAGAACGCCTCGGTCCCGTACTCTGCGACGGTAATGGCGGCCTCGCGTTCACCTTCCTCCGCGAGGAGTCGAGCATATCGGAGACAGAGGTGCCGAGATGCAGGATAGTGTCGGTTGAGGATAGCTCCGAGCTCCGCCTGCTCGTCGATGCGGTCGAGCAGTTCGACGTAGCCACGTAGCCAGGCGGTTTCGGTGAAGCCGTCGAGTAACTCGTCCTCGTCGGCGTGGGTGGTGAGATCACCACGGTGCCACGTCTCCGTGTCCGCGTCGTACTTCTCGCCGTAGAGTCGATCGGGATCGAGCCGCTCGTCAAGACGGTCCCCCAGCAGAGTTTGCCAGTAGCGATAGTCGTCTTTGGTCGTGCACAACTCCCACAGTGCCTCTCGGAAGTACTGTGGGAAGCCACCCTCCTCGTGTTCGTCGAACCACTGGTCGAAACAGTACTCGATGTACTCGCGTTTCTCCTCGTGTTGGAGATTCGCTTCACGGATAGCAGTTGCGTAGTTCGCGATGGCGTCCTGGAAGGTTTCGTCGTGTTCGAACCCACCCCGATGGGGATCGAACTCGTGGAGGTGATCGTGCATCGCCTCGAACATCGCACGATAGATAGTCGCCGCGTCGCGGTATCGCCCCTTCTCGATGTACGACGCTGCCCGGTCTTCGTAGGTGGTGAAGTTCGGTGCAGACTGGTACCCGTACTTGGATTCGATTTCGTCTCGCAGTTCGTAGACATCGAGATCCGACGTGTCGAGAAAGGAGTGGAACCGCCGTTCGAGGTCCCTGTCGGTTGCCAACTCCCGGGCGAGAAACGCTCGGAGCACCTCCGGCGGCGTCTCTTCGAGTGTCTCCTCGATGTCGCTCATAGCTCCATGTCGCTGAACGTCCAGTCGTCGCCCAGTCGCCGGTGGAATCCCTCGGCTTTGATCGTCTCTCGCACCCGCGACCGAACTGCCTCGTCGAGCTCAAACCGGTAGTCCAATTCCTTGCGATGATCCCAGTACCGGGGGATTTTCGGCGTCGAATCGTGATCGACCGTTGCTAGGATCGACGCCAGCAGGTATCGGTCCTCGTAGTCGATCTGCTCGTCGGTGAGCAACCCCTCAAGCAGGTCGGCCGCGGCGTGTTGGTCGGCGTAGAACGTATGCGGGAGCACGCCCCGTACCCAGAACAGTTCCTCGGTGACCACCTCCTGGACGTGGTCTGCGATCGAGTGCTCGGGATGCCCGATGCCCCATCCGTAAGTGAACGATTCCTCCCCGCTGATATCACCCATCGACTCCCAGAACGAGCCGAGATACGCCAGCGCTTCGACGGGGATCGCCGCGACGCCCTCGCGCAGTCGTGTCCGGATGACGTGCCGTCCGACCGCGTTCTCGATGACCGGACTCGCGAGGGGCTCGTCGGCGGAGCTCTCTCGCGGATACGCGTCGATCAGATCGGCGAGAAACTCCCACCCCTCGCCCGTGGCGATCTCGTCGAGGGCAGTTGCGGCCGGCTCGTAAAACGCCCAGAGGAGCCCGCGATACGTGTCGTAGTCTTCTCTGTGGTGGTACTCCCGAAGCTCTCGCTCGTACCGACCGATTAACCGGAACGCAGCGTCGACGTCTCCCTGGGCGGCTTCCTCGAGCGTGGTTTTCAGCGCGTCGCTCGCGGCTTGCAGTCCCCGTTTCTCGCGCTCCTGTACGTTTCGCTGCATGTCAGCTTCGAGCCCATCCGAGATCGAATCCAGGAACGCGTCGAACGACGACAGCGGGTCCGGATCGTCTGGCTCGTCGGCCGGACAATCGTGTAGACGAAGGCGGCTCAACGTGGTGAACGTCTCGCCACAGGCGTCGCATTCGTGTGGCATCGTTTGTGTCGTCTGGCCATAGGAGAGGGAGACGTATCTGTGTTCGGGGATCTCACTCCCACGGCATTCGAAAGCGTGGCTGGACGGTCACTCCAGGAAGTTCGTTCCTGGATCGAGGGTTTCGGGTCGCTCATCCGCTGGATAGGCGACCGTTCGAGCGCCACACTCCTCACACCGGTAGCGCTCGGGCTGTCTAGTCTGTTCGGTGTGTTGTCCGTGTCCCGTGCTGAAACAGCCGTTGGGGCAGGCGTGGACGATTTGCGGGTCCTGCCAGGGGATACTCCCGACGTGACACCGCCCGGGTTCGAGGTCGGTCGGACTGTCGTCGATGTCGCAACTGAGGAGCGTCGCCTCACACTCAGGACAAAAGTACAGCCACGGGTTCTTGATCCGCTTGGTGCGCCGCTGGTAGGGCCAGGCCGTACAGCCGTTCGGACAGGCCAACAGATAGCGGGCAGTGCTTCTGGCGTCGTCTGGCTCATCACGGTCGTCGGCTGTCTGCCACGGGATGCTCTCGACGTAACAGGTGCCCGGGTCGGGATCGGCCGGTCGCCCGCCGACATCGTAGCTGATCGGGGTCGCCCCACACTCGTCACAGGTGTACTGGTAGGGCTGTTTGATCCGCTTGGAGCGCTTTACGTATCCGCGCTCGAAACACCCGTTCGGGCACGCGAGTACGTACGCCGAGTCGACGAGGTCCTCATCCTCACACCGGGCAACCGGGTCCGCACCCGCTCGGCGTGCTGCGGTCTTCCACTCCGGTCCGTGAGGATCGACATCCGACCCGACCGTTTCCAAAACGAAGGCGTGTGCGACCTCGTGACGAACCGTATCGCGCCACCGACCCTCGTGGCCGTCCTCGAACAGCCGGCAGGCGATTCTGATTTCGTATTCGACTGGGGCCTCGACATCGCAGTCGGCAACGGAGAGCCGACGACACTCGCCGAGCTTGCGGCGGAAGGAATCGGTGACGTCGATACGAATCGCCGCTGGCTCCAGCGGTTCAAAATCCGCCCGATCGATCGTGGCTTCGATTTCCGCACGAACGCGCGTTTCGTCCCCCGTCATGCGTCGTTCCCAGGGCCGTACTCGTCTGCGGCCCGTTCCAGATCGAACCGGTAGGAGCCGTCGAAGTGTCGCAGACGGCCGGGGTCGATCGACTGGCCGATGATGGCGAGCAGTCGCTCGTGTAGGTCGTCGGAAACCTCCACGTGATAGTCGAGTTCCGTGTCTGGCACCCAGTACTGTGGGAAATCTGGAAAGTTCTGTTCGAACGGCGCATGCAGACAGCTGACGAACAGGAGATCCTCGACGACGTCAGGCGAATCGAGAAGCCGTTCGAGAAGGTCGATTCCGGCCTCGGGGTCGGCGAACGTGGCGTGTTCGAGTATTCCCATCGCCCACGATTCGTCGCCGCTCTCAGCACGTTCGAGGGTCCGATCGAGGACGGCAATCTCCGGGTGACCGACTGCCCAGCCGAACGCGGCGGTCGATTCCCAGGCCCACTCGCTGTCGTCCTCGACGGTGACATCGGCGAGGTATTCGAGTGCCCACGTCGGGATCGCATCGACGCCCTCGCGGATTCGCGTGCGGATCACACAGCGAGCGACAACGTTGGCGAGTATCGACGAACAGTGGTGATCGCCGACACCTGGCGGGTACGCATCGGCACACTCCTCGAGAAAGGCCCAATCGATCCCGTCGGTCGTTGCAGCGGTGTCGACGAAGTCGATTACTTCTTCGAGATACTGACCCCTGATCTCCTGCAACCGACTCCAGCCACCGCGATCGAGTGCAGTCTCGATCGACTGGTTCCACGCGGCAAGCAGACTGTAGACATCACTCTGTTCGCCAGGCGTTGTGTCCTCGAGTGCGCTCGTCAACGGAGCGATGTCGCGTGGCATAGCTTACTGTTCGTCAGAGTCGGGGTACTGTGGCGGTGCCGCGCCCTGTTCGTCGACAACAACCGGATCACCATCCAGCGATCCCTCCTGCGTGCCTTGTAGTTCGATGTAGTGTTCCCAGTTGTCGCCCATATCAAACGTGTAGGAGAGCGCGCCCAGCGTGTCCGGATCGAGTCGGTCGATCGTTGTCTCGGCGGCGTTGCCCTCTGGCGGCGGGTTCGACTGGAGTTTGCGAAATCGCGCTTTGGCGTCATCCGAGGCGTCGTCGGGTACAGCCTGTTCGATGAAGCGGTCGATCTCCGCGTCATCCATCGATTGCCAACTCGGATTGCCCTCGTAGAGCATCGGGAGGACGTAGCTCCGGAGCGCGATGCCGTCCTCGTCGCGCGTGATGAACTCGTAGGCGTGGCTATCCCAGCGCTCGAACGCCTCGAAAATCGCCTCGTGAAACGTCGCCAGCGTGTGCGAGCCGTCCATCTCGATGTCGCGCCAGACTTCCTTGGCGGGGTCGAAGCCCAGCGGTGGGTTTGGATGGAGCCAGACACGAAACACGTAGACAGTCATAGACAATACTTCCACGGTCTGAGTTGTAGTTGTTTCCCACCAAACACGGAGTACTTCTGGGATCCGGAAGAGACCGAAACCGTAACAGGGTGAACTACCCCACCCTGCTCGCGCTGACGCGCTCGCTGAGGGAGGGGCTTCCTGGTTCCGCGACACGCTTTTTCGCGTATGCTCGACTGAGGCCGACCATCCGCGCAGGGACCGCAGTCTCCGCAGGCGTGGATTCGGAGTGACCCACTCCTACTTGCTGGTGATGGCGATATCCATCTCGACCGCCTTTCTTGTCGGGCTCTAAGCCGGGACGATGAGTAGCTGCCATCACACTTTGAGTCTTCGACTGGCAGTGTTGTAAATACCTGGCACAGAGTGGAAGTGAAACGAAGACAGCGCTGTATCCCCTCTCTACTGCGCACCTTGTCCGCTGATGCGGACTGCGGTGCTCGTTGAGGAAGGGGGCTTAGCGCCTGCATTCGGCTAAAATCAGGAGCCAAGGCAACCGGCGATCACATATTCATCAGTATCTCCTCATATTTGTCAAATGATATACGTCCAGTAATGGCTAACTGTCGGAGTTCGTCGGGACGTAACTGTTCAAGATCCTCCTCAGCCATTTCATCAAGAGATTCGCCCAAATCAATATCAAGACTCACCCGTGCCTGGTCCACGCTCTGTCCTCTGGAGAGGTACATAATTGTCAGAGCTTCTTCGAGAACGTCCTCCAAGATCTCCTCGGTCTGTCCGACGTATTCGATGTCCCCACCCCGATTTTCGATTGCCCCCTCGAGGAGGAGCCCAAGAGCTGAATCAATATTATCGTGGATCGTCGCCGAAATCAGTGTTCCACTTGGATCCTCAAACGCCTTCGATAAGTCACGATGCTCAAGATGCTGTTGCAACAGTCCTAGATCCAGAACACTCTGATAGAGCCGGTTTCTAATCCGTGCCCGTATGGCTCGTTCCTGCGCCGATTTGGCCTCAATATCCGATTCGCCGGTCAAATACTTCCGTTGATTCTCTGTCAGTAACGCGGACATCCCGAAATCCGGGGCATCAGAACCGTTCTCCTGCTCCGGTGGATCATCCTCAGCCATCGTACCCTATACTATTACGCCGTAGCACTTATGAGTATGGGATGTACATATCCATTTGAAGAATACATTAACAAGTTCATCGCCCCATGACGAGGTATCTCTATATTTTTGTCGACGAATCAGGTAATCCAAGTTCGGGCAAATACTACGTCGTCGCGGGGACATGGTGTATCTCTAACGAGTTGAATCCCAGTCGAACGTTACAATCAACAGTCGACTCGCTGGCAGAGATAGCGAATTCACTACGGAACAGTTCACAACCAATATCTGAACTCAAAGGTAGCCAGCTTCCCACAGGCGTCCTTCTCTCGGTGATCGAGTGTCTGAACGGGGGACCAGCCTATGATGATCCCTCTGTAAAACACCAGCAGCTGCCGTGGGCAGACAGCCTCCCACTCCGGGTTACGATGCATGATCTAAATCCTAATCTCGGGGTTGAGATATTGAAAGAAACACTTGGAGGCACAGATCTGAATGCAAAATCATCTCATCCCGAGGCTCTCCAATCGATTTCGCTGGTAACGATACTGAATCCACTTGTCCAAGCAGAGATGATTGATCTCACTCGCATCGACCAGATCAAGGTCGTATTGGACGCTCAAGTATGGCAAGCTCCCATTGAACGGCTCGAGGCAGGACTCGACGTCGTCGAAAACGTGCCTGAAAACCTCGTATTCGAAACCCGAGACAGTGCTCAAACACCAGGACTGCAGTTAGCGGATCTCGCAGCGTATACTTGGGCACGACAGCTCAGATTCGGTGACTGTGGCAGCGGAGTTGCACTATTAAATGACCTACGGCTTGCTGACGAATGATACAACACGAAGGATCCTACCAGGCAACAGCGAGAGTCTCATGCCCCTTCAGGGAGGGATCATCGTCTCCCGTGTCGCCTGCTCATGCTCAATTACTGCGTCTAGCGAATTAAATCTTTGCTCTGTCAACTGCCCCGCGCCACCGTGCGCAGGGCTTGTCAGTGAGCTTGACCTCTGACCCAAGTGGGTGGACTAGTGTATCCATTGAAACTCGGCTACCGAGGTTGAAAGATGGTAGATCCAGTAAGAGTTTTAATTGTTACCAGATTATTGGTAACTACCAGATGTACGAGATTCTCGATGACACCGCGGCGCAGGTCATCCTCGCCATTGAGAGTGGTGACTCCATCCGCCGTGTCGCCCAACACCTCCACACGCCCTACGAGACGGTGAGACAGGCCGTTAATCGCCTGGAAGACGCAGGCTACGTTTCCTATGACAACGGCCTCACTGTCGTCGACGAGCGCGTGCACGACGCAGCGCTCAAGCTCGTCGCTGCCAGCGCCGGCGTCAGTCCACCCTCCATCGAGGAAACGTACGTCATCCCACAGTTCAGTGACTGGCCGTTCGCGTTCACGCGGATCGACGCTGTCTACGTGTGGACTCAGGGCGGCTATCAGGTCGGTCGCGATCCCGACGACTATCCACTGTTCCTTGCGGTTCGTGAGCAGGACGTCGACGCCTGGGAGACATTTTTCGAGTGGTTCGACCTCCCGACCGCATTGGAGCGACAGCCCCGAGACGAGGTGGACGGACCGCTCCAGATAGTCCTCGAGCCACGGGCGTCACTCGATATCGAGCACGTCGAAGGGTACCCGGTGATACCGAGAGCAGAAACGATCGAGTACATGCGCGAGGACTACGCCCAGTTCCAGTCGGCGCTGGCGATGCTCGACCGGATGTACGAGGACCTCGACCTCGGCGTTAGCTACCGGGAGACGTAACGGGCACAGCCATGAGCTTCCACAACTGAAGTGACGCGCTCATCGAACTGCTCGAGGAGCTCACCCAAGAGGACCATGAGTACGTCCTTGTCGGCGGTTACGCTGTCTCAGCGTTCAATGCACGCTTCTCCACGGACCTCGATATTCTCGTCGGGCCGGAATCCATGGCGGACTTCGTCGAATTCCTCGAACAGCAGGGGTTCGAGGAAACGGACAGCCACGGCAAGAAATAGTTCTACGACACCGAAGTGATCGAGTACGAGAAGCGGCTCACGCCGCAGCAGCCGACCGGCTTCGACCCCCTGGTAAACGGACACAGGTGTCGTCAGACGGAGGCACAGTGGTTGTTCGACTACCAGTACGACCACAGCCACCAACAGGAGATGAGCGAGGGTACAGTGACGACGACAGCCAGAGTCATCGATGGGGCTGTCCTCGTCGCAGCAAAGCCCCACAGTGGCCGGGAAACGGACCTCCGAGACGTCCTAGCAGTCGCAGAAGAGATCGACACCTACGACGCGTCGTACTACGAGATGCAGCAGGTCCGAGCTGTCGAGAGCATATTGTCTTCCCTTGACTGGAATCAGAATGACATCCGACGCGAGCTCAATGGAACACCTGTAGTCGGTATCACGGACTGGATCTGACGAACCCTCTCCCCCCTTTTTCGAGTTGTAAGTCCACGATTGAAGAACACTCTATATACAATAGAGTAAGAATGGAGTTCATAAAATAGGGCATAGAGGCGGTGAGACGTGGTAATTCTCGAGATCGAGACTATGTATAAATTAAGATGTTCTCTCTATACAATCTTCTATCTCATTAGAAGATTTATTTCTTTTGTGAATACTACGGACATTATTGGATAACATACGATATAAACTTTCGCATGTCTAGTTATAAACTACCGAAATAAATTTCTGTGCCTTCTATTGCGTGTATCTGCTACAATCGACTGTTTTGTAGTACCTCTTCCTGTTCACCCCTGCCCGTCGTTACGAGTTTACAACTCGAAAAAGGGGGGAGGGGGTGAAATATTAGAGTACACCATACGAACTTCACCAACCATCGTGTTTGTAACCCGGTATTACTCTCATTCGTGAACAGCTCCTACGAGCGTTTCCCTCCCGCGACAATTTGGGTGGTTACTACTCGAAAACGGGGGGTGTAAGATACAGCGTTTCATCTAAGTATCATTCGAAAAATTCAGATAATACAGATTAGTTTCTATACTCAGTGAAACTCACTGTTACTTACAACTCGAAAATGGGGTCGGTAAGAGAATCGAACCTGGTGTGATAACGCTCAGCGAAGTCTTACAACTCGACAACGGGGTGTCTGGGTCATCGAGGGAATTCGGCGACAGAGGTCCTTGGCGACCCCTTACAACTCGAAAACGGGGAGTGATAGATACCGAAAAAGGTATCTGGATCATTTTGAGAATACACGCCTGTAGTTGTTAGGTAGCCTGTTTTCACTCGGTTACAACTCCATAAGGGTCCACATTTTTATACCCAGAGTTCGAGGGAGTTCATAATGGGACGAAAGGATCGTAAATCCTCCTCTGCTGCACCTGATAATCCCGAGTCGATGGATGAGGAGATAGATTCTCCCGATACGTCACAGTTGACGTTTGAGGATGACTCGGAACTTGCCGATTCTTCTCAAGAGGCAGCAAACGGTGACGGTGGTGGCATCTCAATCCGGGATCGACTACAAACTGAGTCGTCTGGGGGGGTCTTCGCGAACAAAGACCTCGTTCGGTCAGATACCATCATCAACGAGGATCGTATCGTCGGTCGTGATGATCAACTGGGCCGCGTCGTCGACAATCTAAAACCCGTGCTCCAGAACGAAGGCATCCCAGATATGCTTCTGAGTGGTCCCTCTGGAACTGGGAAGTCGCTCATCATTCATGCAGTCTGCAAACAGATAGTTGAATTGTGTGAATCTCAAGACAAGACCTTTGGGGTCATTTCAATCAACTGTGAGGGGCCGAAGACTGCAGATCGGGCGGTCTATCGGTTAGTTAAAGCTGCTGTCGACGACCTTGATGTTGATCCTGGTGTTCCCCAAACCGGAGTCTCAACGGATCAGAAGCTGGAACGGCTGTACGAACTGATGCGCGAGTACTACGACGGTGTCATCTTCATCCTCGATGAAATCGATATGCTCGAGGGACCGTATCAGGAAGCAGAGTATAATTCTCTCATCTACCAGCTTTCACGGGCTCGAAAACTCGCCGATTTTGATGGGCCGATCTCACTCACGACTATCACGAATTACGCGGATTTCATGAAGGACCTCAACAGCCGCGCACAGAGCTCTTACAATCCTGACGATATCTTTTTTGACGATTACGATGCGAACCAACTCCGTAGTATTCTCCACAACCGACGAGACGCCTTCAAGCCAGAATCACTCGCAGATGACGTTGTTCCGCTTGTTGCCGCGTTCGGATCTCAAACGCATGGAGATGCACGGAAAGCAATTGACCTCCTAAGATGGGCTGGCGAATTAGCCGAGCGGCGTGGAGCTGACACTGTTACCGAGACTGATGTCCGTAAAGCTCAGGAGAAATACACTGAAAATCGAAAACTCCGCCATATTAGCGGGATATCCACTCAAAAGAAACTTTCCATCTACGCTGTGGCGGCCACTGCCTACTACGCAAGAGAACATCCTGAGTGGATACCTGCTGGACCTGCGTTCAAAACGTACCAATTCATTGCTGATACGATGGATGCGGATCAGTACAGTCGTGAGACGTTCGTCAACCACGTCACAGAGCAGAGTACGTACGGTGTGTTGGACTACGAGCGCCGAGGCAAGGGTCGAGGCCGAGGAGTGCATATGTATTTCTCCCTCTCCGAGGATCCGGAAACGATCATGGAGACGATTCGTGAGGATTCTCGGTTCGAAGATCTAGCTCACGAAGATTCGACTATCAGCGCGGTTGTCCGCGAACGGCTGAAGCAGTTCCGGAACAAGAACTGATCTCGGCACCGCTCTTTACAAACTTACTACTCGAAAATGGGGTGTGTATTCGTGCTCTGGATGATGCGTTACAACTCGAAAATGGGGGTGCCGTCGAGATTTCTCATTACTACTCGAAAACGGGGGGTGAGTGACCTAGGAGTATCGACGTTTTATTGCATATAGTCTTTTTCTCCTCGTTTTCGGCCATTTACATCTCGAAAACGGGGGTGTGTCCGACGATTTTCTTGTTGTTTGTACCATCGATGATGAGGGCATCGTGGAGAAACGATGGAAACGTGGGGTGTTCGGCCGACGACTCCCATTCTCACTCTGGGGGCCTCAAGCAGGCTATCCATTACGCGTCAAACATCGACCAAGTTTATCAACTGGCCTTCAGCCCGCCGATCTCCACTCAGAGAGTATCAACACACTCAACGAGATCGTCTTCAGTGACCCATCGACATAATCGACCTCCATCGTCCAACATCTCGAAAATAACCGTCTGCATTCCGCTGTATGGGTTCTCGCTCGTGACTCCGGTATCAACCATCTCCAGATCGAGGGGGTCGTATTCGCGCTTGAATACGTGTGTTTTCGTGAAATATTCCTCGAGGGCGGTGAAATAGCCCTGTTCGACCAGAAATCCTCCTTGGGAGTGTTCGGCGACACCGACGATAGTATCCGTATAATCGGCGAGTATTCGAAACTTGAGATAGGTATTCGTCCACTCGCTTCGGATATCGACCATCAAAAATGCATACGCGCCAGGCTCTCGGTTGAGGCGATCTTTCACTAACTGAAGACGGCGAATCTCGGGTTGGCCATAGCTGCCGAGGACGAAGTACGCTTTCTCAGCCGAGAAAATTGGGGTGAGCTCCGCGACGCCCTGTTTGAGCGCTTCGTACTCTTCCGGGGTGAGTGAGGCTTCATGGAGATATTCGTCGGCTTTCTCCGCGAGTTCGTCGACAGTGACCGGATTCTCACTCATCTAATTGAGATTTCTCGGGTTGCGTGCTTTAATGTGACGACCTCATCATAGACTGATTCGCTTTTAACCAATTCGTATCTTAGCGAAACGCTTTTGGGCGTACCACACAAACAGCGAAGTAATGAGTACGTCCGATCACCCACCAAGCGAGCTAGAGTCCGTCCGGAAGCGGCTCAACGTCGTCACCCAGAAGACGCGCTTCGCGCTCCTCCAGGACATCCTCGGACATCCGTCGGAACTACCGACGCTGAAGGAACTCGACTACGTCAACCCGAGCAAGAGCCAGACGACGATTCGCCAGCACCTCCAGAAACTCGTCAACGCCGGTATCGTCAAGGAAGTGCTCCTACCGGATGATCGCCGGCAGAATGATTTGCCGTACAAGTTCTACGGGATCAGTGAGAGCGGTCGGCAGTTCCTTGAGGGGCACAAACTCCTCCGCGCACAAGACACACTTCGAGAGATCTACGACCGCGTGGAGAAAACCGAGGACATCAAACGCTACGAGACTGCCCCACGACCCGACCACTGACAGCGCTGGCTTTCATATCGCAGACAGGTCTCTCTCCAGACTTCGTCTATTCACCCGAATTGACGAGTGTTTTATATTTTGACTTTACTTTCTCGGTCGTATTTAGTTAAGCCTGAAGAATGTGGAAAGTTAATTTCGGCTGTCCATGGCTGAAATCACTCGCCTCAGCGGCTGTAGCGACTGGCTTGAATTAGATTTTGTGGAACGAGAGCGGACACCGAGTGAGCTGATGGAGCTCGGTATTCGCTTACATTTGGCTGGATTATAACTTTCGAATACCATCTCAGAACTTGAGAAGTTCGGTGTCCAACGCTCGCGGAAAGCAATTCACGACTGGGTTCAGAAGGCAGATTTACAGCCCGCCAGCGATGCGAGTCCGGATCACATTGCGTTGGACGAGACAGTGATCCGGGTCAATGGTAAGCAGTATTGGCTGTACGCGGCAGTCGATCCGGAGACAAACAGATTCCTCCATATACGGCTCTTTACAACTACAACAACCGCATTGACGCAGAAATTTTTGCGAGAACTCCGTGAGAAACACGATGTTTCTGACGCTTTGTTTCTCGTTGATCACGCTCACCATCTTTCAGCTGCATTGAATCGAGCAGGACTCCGACTTCAAACTGTTCGCCATGGAAATCGGAATGCTGTCGAACGTGTCTTCAGAAAAATAAAACGTCCAACGTCTTCGTTTAGCAATAGTTTTAACATCGTCGACCCAGCAACCGCAGAGACATGGCTGCAATCGTTCGCAGTCTGGTGGAATTCGCTTAGCTAAACACGATGACCTCTGCATACCCGAGGTCAATCAGGACTACCCACAGTTGACCGTACGCGTCACCATCCGGGACGAGCAAGTCAATATCTTTCGTCGCCTCCTTGAGGTCGCGCAGCGACATCGCGCCACCACCGATCAGAAACTGTACGCGGCGCTGTGAGGCCATCCGCGATGCGCTGGAACTCGTTCTCGATGTACTTGCGTCCGAATTTTGGTCTCATTTTGGTAGTGGCACCTCGTAGTCAGCCGCCAGTTCTTGGAACTCGTCCCACTCTGGAAGACGGTCGTCGTCGACCTCGCCGTGGGTCTCGAGGTAGCGGAGCAAGGTGTCGATTTCGTCTTCAAGTTCATACTTCGCCGCTCGCTCTCGGAGGTCTTCCTCGTCGACGTCGACGTGACTAAGCAGGAGGAGACAGTACGATCGGTAGCGGCTGCCGTCGTCAATCAGCAGCGTGTGACAGCAGAGCTCTGCCGGTGAGACTACGTCAAGGTTCTCGGAGTAAAAGTAGTAGCGGTGGCCGGTCAGCAGGAACTGGAGGTCGAAGGCCGCGAATCGAGCGAGGCCAGTTTCGTGGAACCCCTCCGCGTCGATCTCCGTCTCGACCTGGGCCAGGAATTCGTCGTAGTTCTCCCAAAGAATCGTGCCCTTTGGGGCGACAGATTCGAGGCGTTGGCGATGGAGATGGTGTGCGAGTTCACGAGCTAACTCATGAAGGCGGTCGAAGTCCCCGTTGAATTGGTAGTGACTGTCGATCGTCCCGACGAGGCCGCGGTCGCGAAGCCGTTTGAGGACACGGTTGACCGTGTTGCGGTAGTTTTCGCTCTGATCGGCGATCTCAGAGACGGTTCGCGGCTGGTCAACGTAGTACAGTACCTCGAGTGCCTTGCCGGTCAACAGTTCAGGAAAGTCGATGTGGGAGTGTTGCCGGACGAGGTCCTGGTAGAGTTCGAGGGCGCGAGCATCCGACGGGAAGACTCGTTTTCGGCGACCGTCGCGTTCCGTGTAGACGAGTCCCTTCTGGGAGAGGTCACCGATGGCACGAGAGAGGTAACTCTTGCTGTGGTCGAGCTTCGTCGCGAGCTCGGAGATCGTGTCGCCACGGTCGACCGTTGCAAGGACCTCGAGTTCGATGCGCCGGAGCACAGTGTAACATGTTACGAAACTATTATATAAATGAGTTTCAGATAATGTTACATCTAGCAAGAAGAGGAGCCGATCTCAGTATCTTAACCAACAAAACGATAGAATAGCAGACCGAGTTGGTTAACTCAAGACAGCCGATGTCGTGTAATTCACTGGTCATCACGCTCTTCCCACTCCGGACGTGGCGTCGGGGACGGGAGTTCATCAACCAGAGTTCGGAGTTCGTCCTCTGTCGTCCACGGGAAGCACCGTTCGTTGAGTTCGAATTTGCGGAATTTGTTGAGATGGACCCAACTGTACGTTGCTGGCTCTTCGCCCTCTGCTGTCCGGTGGTCAATTACATTCCAAACCTCCCGTTCGTCGATATCAAGATCGCTATCTTGAGCGCGATCAATAAGCGAATCAACCTTTGATTGGACTTTATTTTCCGATAAATCGTCTGCGAACGCGATCTCGAGGGCGGCCTGAATGACGTGCTGTTTCGAGTCAAGGTTCGCGTCAGTCACCCACGTGTAGTCACGTGGGAATACGGACGACTTGTCGAAATACGGCGGATCGTCAATTTCACCCAATTCAGGCGCCTCCCCACCACTCTCCTTTTCGAAGACCCCGACGATGTAGTCGCTGTATGTTGCGAGCAACGAAAACATGATATCGAACGTATTGAGCCGGTCAGTCGGGAGTTCGAGGAGATCACCCATGATGAACGGATAGGCACCGAGCTGCTTCGAGAGTTCGTTTTGGACGGCGCGAAGCCGGCGGAGATAGGGGTCGCGATAGCTCCCCAAGATAAAATACGATGTTCGCTGACTCCACAGATACGGCAATTCACGCTGGACGAACCGCCAGATCTCTCGTTTCTCCGCTGGTTCAAGTTTGATGCCTCCGACACCCTCGTGAACAACGGTCATAATGTCCGCAGCGTCCGGCGGCGGGCTTGGATCGGTCATTAGCTGTTGATTCAAACCACACCGGCTTATTTGTTCTGAATCACTTTGGCTTTTTTAGATTTAACCAACTTGGATAACCCTAACTGTTATAGCGCCTCTTTCCGTACCAGCACGTATGAGCGAAACCGACGCTGGCGCGGCCGATGCAGGGCCGTTCGCGGAACAGCAGCGGCTGTTCAAGCTGCTGTCCCAAGATACGCGCCATCTCATCATCCAGGAGCTGCTGGGCCACCCTGCCCATCTGATGTCACTCGCCGAACTTGAGTATATGACCGGAAAGAGTCAGGCGGCGATCAAAGATCAATTGGAGACGTTGATCGACGCCGGCCTCCTCGGACGCTACACGTACGATCCAAGTGAGGGAAAACGTGATCTTCCCTCACAGTTCTACGGGTTCACAGAGCGAGGCGTCGAGGTCCTGCACGACTACAAGTATCTCCGTGGCCTTCCGGTCGCACGTGCCCTCTACGAGAACACGCGGAAGACCGAGAAAATCGAGCGCCACGAATCGGCGCCCCGGCCAGAGCTTCCGGATGCTGTTGCAGAAGCACTCGAGTTCGACGAGCCCGACCTCAACGCCGTCGATGGTGGTACAACCCGATAGTTCGTTGTCGAACAGCATCGTTCTCGACGCTGATGAAAAGGTACGCCGATCTGCTACTCCTAACTACACAAGACACTCGTCGTAGCTGGTCCCGAACACGAGACAAGACGTCGCGTATAGGTAAAAATTAACCAACAAAGACACTGATTCGTCACGAATCGTTGGTTAATCATGGGTCGTGTCGAGACAGGTCCTACATCCCTGAAATACAAAAAGAACCACAGAGGCCAACGAATTGTGTATAGAGAGCTACCACACACCCCTCTATCGATGTGTTTGCATCGACAGAGGTCAGTGAGGTCGCAACGCGTGGTTTGGGAGATCGTAGTTGGATAGCAGTTCTATGTCGAGACGATTTCGTAGCAGTCTCATAGACCGTTCTCTAATGCAGAACTAACTGTGTCACTGGGGAGTCGTG
>NZ_SRSG01000014.1 GCF_005543295.1 Halalkalirubrum salinum | reverse complement strand
TCCGTTATTTCTTTAGCAGAACGCGGTATTCCTGATTGAGTTCTGAGAGGAGTCTCTGTGTAGCTTCCACGATCACACTTCATTTGGATAGATCTGCTGAGAACGATGCGATCTCTGGCGCGGACCCAGAGGACTTCAATGGAACAGGCCCGTATGAGGTCGTCGAATTTACCTCGGGCGAGGAGGTCGTGCTCGAAGCCTTCGACGACTACTGGGGAGAAGAGCCGCCGTTCGAGCGCGTCGTCATCAACGCCGACGGCGAGTCCAGCGGCCGGGTTGCGGCGCTCGAAACTGGCGAAACCGATCTGACAATAAACATCCTCCCAGAGGATGCTTCGACTGTCCAGAACGCCGATGGTGTCGAGATTCGACAGGTCACGAGCTTCCGGAACATCTTTTTGCCGATGAAAAACACGGTCGAGCCGTTCGACAGCCTCGAGTTCCGGCAGGCAATGAACTACGCCGTGGACAATGAAGAGATCGTTAATACCGTTCTGAGCGGCTTCGGCGAAGCGCGGGGACAGCCCGTCGCGCCGGGAATCAACGGGTTTAATTCGGACATCGAGCCGTACGAGCAAGACCTCGCAATGGCCGAGAGCCTCGTCGAAGAAAGCGGCTACGGTGACATCGAGATCGAACTTGTCGCGCCACAAGGCCGGTACCTCAACGACGCCGATATTGGTGAGACGTGTGCAGATATGATCGATCAGTTGCCCAACGTCTCGTGTGAGGCGAGCATTGTTGATTTCGGCGTCGTCTCCGACGCCAACCAGGCGGGAGTTAATCCTGACGAGTATGGCGAGACGTGGGAGATCCCCTTCTATATGATCGGCTGGGGGACGATCACGGGCGACACCGACTACGGTGTTCAGGGCTTCTTTACGATTCCTGATAACGAATCGCGGACGTTCGAAGACGAGGAGCTCAGCGATGCGATCCTCGAGAGTCAACAGATCGAAGACCCCGAAGAGCGCGTCCAACAGCTCGAAGCGGTCAACCAACTTGCCCACGAAAAGTGCCCCTTCGTCTTCTTGCACACCCAAGAGAGCATTTACGGCGTCAACGATGCCATTCAGTGGGAACCCAGAGAAGACGAGACGGTCTACATCTGGGGAATGGACGCGTAAACAGCACTCTTGGGGGAGCTGTCGGTAGCCTTACCCTCTGTTCACGGCGATCGCTCTCTGTAGGCTCATCACGGTCGATCGACAGATGCTGGGACCGTGCGATCGAACGTATCGTCTGATGGGCCCACAACCTCGGATCGATCACGGAACGCTCGACTGAAACGAAAAGATAATCATCGTGGTCACACCTGAATCAGCCAATACATGTCGATAGCAAAGTTTCTGACTAAACGGCTCTTGCAGGGGATATTTGTCCTCTGGGGAGTTGTTACGATTCTCTTCGGGCTCCGTGCAGTCTCTCCGGGTGATCCGGCGACCCTCATGCTCGGGGAGGGCGCGAGCAGGGAGTTAATCCAACAGGTCCGGGAGGCAGAGGGACTGAACGACCCGGTGTACATCCAGTACGCAGACTATGTGCAAGGACTGCTCGTCGGTGACCTGGGCTATTCGTGGCGATCAGAGCGCGATGTCGCGCTGATGGTTATCGAACGAATCCCCGCGACGCTCGAACTTGCACTCGCGGCAACAGTCGTCGCAATGGTCATCGCGATTCCGCTCGGCGTAATAAGCGCGACTCGACGGGACACCCCCGCAGATTACAGCGCGACGCTGTTTTCACTGCTGGGAATTAGTACGCCGAATTTCTGGCTCGGGCTGATGTTGATCTTGGTGTTGGGTGTCTGGGCTGGACTCTTTCCGACCGGCCGTCGACCTGTTGGGTTGGGCCCGGCGGTTTTGACGCTCGCCGAAACTGGTTCGATCAGCGAGCTCACAACCTGGATACACTACATTGCCTTGCCAGCTGTCACCCTAGGGACGTACTTTACCGCCCTTATTACCCGGCTGACTCGCAGTGGGATGATTGACGAACTCGGAAAGCCCTACGTCACTGCCACCGAGGCGAAAGGCCTTCCCGAACTGCTTGTTCGGTACAAACATGTCCTCCGAAATACGATGATCCCAATTGTCACTGTCCTTGGTCTGCAACTCGGCACGCTGATGGGAGGGGCGGTTATCACCGAAACGGTGTTCAACTGGCCTGGACTGGGTCAACGGCTCATTGACGCGCTTGACGCGCGTGATTGGCCGCTGATGCAGGGAATTATTGTCTTCATTGCCGTCGCGTTCGTCGCGATCAATATCGCTGTCGACGCGGTGTACAGTTACGTTGATCCCGAGGTGGCTCTCGAATGATCTCTGAACGGATTAAGTCGAATCTCTCAGAGTCGTTCACCGAGAGTCTGCTGCCGAAACTCGGCGTCGCGATTCTGATCTGCATCGTGTTATTCGCAATATTCGCACCGATTCTCGCGACCCACGATCCGACGCGCACCGGATACTATGATGATAGCGGACAACCATACCCCCCAACCGGTACGTCCTATGAGACGCAGATCTCACAGGACGGTGAAATAACCGAGGTAGCCATCGAACCATCCGACGAGCATCTACTCGGAACGAACACCGTTGGCCAGGATGTGTACTCACGGTTTCTGTACGGCGCGCGGGTTTCGTTGGTAGTCGGCATACTTGGCGTACTCATGGCACTCGCAATTGGGGTCCCGCTTGGGCTCGTCGCTGGGTACTACGGCGGCCGGGTTGACGACGTATTGATGCGCAACGCAGACGTGATGTTGGCGTTCCCTGCACTCGTGCTCGCGCTTGCGCTTATCGGTGTGTTTGGTGAATCGCCCGTTTTTGTGCCCGATCCGATCGTGTACGTTGATTCGTTCCTGGATATCGGCGTTGCCGATGGGATGCCCACTGCGATCCCGATCCCTGGGACGGTAACTATCGTCGCCGCGCTCGTGACGTGGGTGTGGTTTGCGAGAATTGCCCGTGGCGAGGCACTGTCGCTTCGCAGCGAAGAGTACGTCAAAGCCGCCAAGAGCTTCGGCACGCCGGATCGATCGATCCTGTGGCGACACGTGTTGCCCAACAGTGTCACTCCGATCATCGTTCTCGCAACGATTCAGGTGGCTGTTATTATCCTCCTTGAGGCGTCGCTCGCGTATCTTGGCTTCTCAGGAACGACACTGTCTTGGGGGTATGAGATCGAACGTGGCCAAGATGTGCTCCGTACCAGACCGTGGGTCGCAGTAGTTCCTGGTATTGGGATCATGCTCACTGTGATTGGCGTCAATCTGATTGGTGATTGGCTTCGAGACGCGCTTGATCCGAATGTTGACAACAGCACGCGAGGTGCCTAACGATGGTAGATCCAATTCTGGATATAGAAGGCCTTACAACCCGATTTTTCACCGGTGAAGGACAGATAAATGCGGTCTCCGACGTCGATCTCACGATCAATCCGGGCGAGACAGTTGGCGTCGTCGGTGAAAGCGGCAGCGGCAAGAGTGTGACTGCCTTGTCGATTATGGATCTGGTCGAAGATCCCGGAAAAATAACTGCCGGAACCGTCAGGTACCGAAACCCGGAGTTTGCCGCGTCTATTGCCGAACGCCATCCTGACGCAGTCGATGGTGACTACGTGGACTTGCTGGCTGTCCCGAAACATGTCCGCAGGTCGCTTCGCGGAACGTCATTTAGTATGATTTTCCAAGATCCAGAGAGTAGTTTTAATCCCTCAATCACTGTCGGCGAGCAGATTGCGGAAGCGGTTGAGGTCCAACGCCGCGCAACCACGCGACCACGATCGGTCTCTGCACGGAGTACGCGGCCGGAGTATCGCTTTAGCGACTTTTTGTTGTCGACCGTGTTCCCCTCGCGAGGATACGTCTCCGAATCGAGCAAACAAGAGGCAATCTCGCTGCTCGAACAGGTCGGGATTCCCGATCCGGAAGAGCGGGTTGGACAGTATCCTCACGAGTTCTCTGGGGGAATGTTACAGCGCGCGATGGTCGCGCAGGCACTGGCAGGCGAACCCGACGTGTTGATCGCTGACGAACCGACGACAGCACTAGATGTAACCATTCAAGCGCAGGTACTCGAGTTACTCAACGATCTCCAAGCAGAGTTCGGGATGTCAATCTTGCTCATTACACACGACCTCGGTGTCGTTGCGCGGATGTGCGAACGTGTCGGGGTCATGTACGCCGGGAAAATTGTCGAGCGTGGTACTGTTAGTGATATCTTCGATACACCAGCACACCCCTACACAGAGGGACTGATCGGCAGTATCCCAGATATCGACACGCCCGGTGGCAATCGCTTGCAGCCGATCGCCGGTAACGTTCCAAGCCTGCTCGATTCGGAGATGGGAACTCGGTGTGCCTTCGCTGATCGCTGTCCGAAAGCGATGCAACGCTGTCTTGACGAGCCCTCGGAGCTTGATGCATCGGGGAGCCAATCGCACACCGCACAGTGTTATCTCGTCTCCGATGGATACGCCGAGGAGGAGGCGCTACCGGCAGGATACTTCGAGAGTTCCGGGGGTGACTCATGAGCACCCTCGAGCACAACAACGCAGACACTACATCGGGTGGTGACACACTGGTCTCTGTCGAAAACCTCAAAAAATACTTTGAGACTGCGCCTGGATTTCTCGATCGACTCTTTGGCGATGAGACTTCACCGGTACGTGCAGTCGATGGCGTCTCTTTTGACGTTATTCGTGGAGAAACACTCGGGTTGGTTGGCGAATCCGGTTGTGGGAAGTCGACAACCGGCGAGACCGTCTTACGGTTGCAGGAACCGACCGACGGATCTGTTACGTTCAACGGAGAGCCTGTTTTCGAGCTCGGGGGGGCAGCCCTCACAGAATTCAGACAACGGGCACAGATCGTCTTTCAAGATCCGTTTTCGAGTCTCGACCCCAGACAGACGATTGGCGCAACGGTCCGACAGCCGCTCGATGTCCACGGCCGGGGAACACTCGACGAACGAAACGAGCGAGTTCGAAACCTACTCGAGCGTGTCGGACTCTCAGCGGATCAGTTCGATCGATATCCCCACGAGTTCTCCGGCGGCCAACGCCAGCGGATCGGGATTGCACGAGCACTCGCGCTTGATCCTGACTTTGTAGTCCTTGATGAGCCAACAAGCGCACTTGACGTGAGTGTGCAAGCACAGGTGTTGAACCTACTCGACGAACTGCAAACGGAGTTCGGCCTCACCTACCTGTTGATTAGCCACGATCTCTCGGTCATCCGTCAGGTTTGTGATCGTGTCGCAGTGATGTATCTCGGCGAAATCGTCGAAATGGGGCCGATTGAAGAGATCTTTACTGCACCACGACACCCCTATACTGAAGCACTGCTTGACAGTGTTCCGCGGCCGACAACCGAAGAGGCCCAACGAGATATCACTGTGATTTCTGGGGACGTTCCCTCACCTCGACAGCCGCCATCTGGCTGCCGGTTTAGAACACGATGTCCACACATCATCCCGCCCGATGAAATGGATATTGATCAACAGAGCTATCGCGCGATCCAGACAATTCGACAGCGAATTGACGATCGGGCGTTTACAATCCCCGAGGACGCGTCCGTTGAGACGACTGTCGAACAGCTGTACGATCGTACCGTTGACAGCCCACTCCCAGCGGTGCACCGCGAGCGATTGGAAACGGCCTTCGAGTCAATAGCCGAAGGCAAATGGGATGCCGCAGCCGATGCGATGTCGGCGTATACTAGTATCTGTGAACGATCGAATCCAGAGCTCGACGGGGACACACATTCCGCAGCGTGTCATCTCGACTGATCGGGATACTGTTCCGAAGCGATCGGCTCGCTCTCCCAGTACTCGTGGTCGCTGTCGACCCGGAAGCACGCGGCCTGCTGGGTCTCTGTGGCTTGGTAGGTCGGCGGTGCTTCGTTTCGGCACACCTCACGAGCGTGCGGACAGCGGGTGTGGAACCGACACCCAGCTGGGGGATTCCGCGGCGATGGGACGTCGCCTTCGAGCGTCTGCATCCGTCGTTCGCTGCCGTCGGCATCCAACTTCGGGACGCTCTCTAAGAGCGCCTCGGTGTAGGGGTGTGCGGGATTTCCAAAGATTTCGTCGACGGGCCCAATCTCGACGATCTCGCCGAGGTACATCACCGCGACCCGATCGCAGATATGTCGAACTACCCCGAGATTGTGGGCAATAAAGAGGTACGTGAGACCGAACTCCGCCTGCAGATCGTCGAGCAGATTGAGAATCTGCGCCTGAACGCTGACGTCAAGGGCACTCACTGGCTCGTCGAGAACGACGAACTCTGGATCGACCGCCAGCGCCCGCGCGATCCCGATCCGCTGGCGCTGGCCGCCCGAGAACTCGTGAGGGTATCGATCGATCTGATCGGCCGAAAGCCCGACCTGTTCGAGCAGTTCGAGGGCGGTGTTTCGGCGCTCCTGTTTGGTTTCAATGTCGTGGATCCGCAATCCCTCGGTGATAATGTCACCGGCGGTCATCCGTGGATCGAGACTCGAAAACGGATCCTGAAAGACGATCTGTGCACGAGTGCGAAACTCCGTCAGATCGTCCGGCCCCATCGAGAGGAGGTCGTCGCCGTCAAAGACAACCTCGCCGGCGGTCGCCTCCCGCAACCGAAGCACGGTTTCGCCGGTTGTCGACTTCCCACAGCCGGACTCGCCGACGAGCCCGAGTGTCTCTCCCTGCTCGATCTCGAAAGAGACCCCATCGACGGCTTTGACACTTTGGGTCTCCGCGCCGAGGATCCGATCGACGATCGACGAGCCGTCGTCGTAGTACTTTTTGAGCCCGTCGACGCGCAACAGCGGTTCGCTCATTCGTCACCTCGGAAGTACTCGTCTGGGAGCGCCTCGTCTGGATCGTACGGCTGCTCTGCGAGCACACACTTTGCGGTGTGTTCGCCATCGGCCGATGCTGGGAGATCGGCTGGCTTTTCTAAACACGCCTGCATCGCTTTCGGACAGCGATCGGCGAAGTAACACCGATCGCCCATCTCCGAATCGAGCAGTCCGGGCACGTTGCCGGTGATTGGTTCAAGCCGCGACTTGGCCGCATCTGGCTCCGGAATTGAGCCCAACAATCCCTGGGTGTACGGGTGGACAGGATCACCAAACACCGTCTCGAGCGGCCCTCGCTCGACGACCTCACCGGCGTACATCACACAGACCCGATCGCACATCTCGGCGACGACTGCCAGGTCGTGGGTGATCAGGACGATGCTCATCCCTCGATCGCGCTGAATGTCGCGTAAGAGGTTCAGGATTTGTGCCTGGATCGTCACGTCGAGCGCGGTTGTCGGCTCGTCAGCGATCAACACGTCTGGCTCGCCAGCCAGCGCCTGGGCGATCATCGCGCGCTGTAACATGCCCCCAGAGAACTGGTTTGGGTACTCGTCGACGCGCTCTTCGGGATCGGGAATGCCGACCTGCTCGAGCAACTCGACTGCGTGCTCGGTACTCGCTTTGCTCGTATAGCTCCGACCGGGGACGATTCCGTCGAGTAAGTAGTTCGACAGACCGTACCCCTGTGTGCGCGAGCGGGTCGATCGCGGGTTCGCCCGCGCACGGCGTTGGACCTCAACCGCTTCGGCGATCTGCTCGCCGACGGTGATCGAGGGATTGAAACTGCTCATCGGGTCCTGGAAGATCATACTAAAGGAGGGGCCACGGAGCGATCGTCGAACTCGCGGCGGGAGGGTCCGCAGATCGACGTGATCGCCCGAAACTTCGACCGAGTCGTTTCCACGAAACTCCTCGGCGAGATCGGGGTTGCGGTACCACACTGATCCCGCGGTGATCCGCCCGGGGGACCCAACGAGATCGACGAGCGACAGTGCAGTAACCGACTTTCCGGAGCCGGACTCGCCGACGATCCCGAGGATCTCGTCCTCGCGGAGGTCGAACGAGACTGATTCGACCGCGTTGATCTGTCCCTCCTCGGTGAAAAACCGCGTCGAAAGCCCCTCGACGCTGAGGACAGAATCGGCTGCGGGCCGGCTCGTCTGCTCGTAGCTCATGCGGCACCCCCTTCACCCTGGATTCCTGGATCGAGGGCGTCTCTGAGCCAATCGCCAAGGAGATTGATGCCAATCACCGAGAGCATGATCGCAAGCCCGGGGATCGAGGCGATCCACCACTGTCCAGAGGAGATGTAGTCACGTCCCTGCGAGATGTCGAAGCCCCACGAGAGCGTCGTCCCGGAAAACCCGAGGAACGACAGCGCGCTTTCGAGGAGGATGATCGCCGCAACCTGGACGGTTCCAAGCACGATGATCGGGGTGATCGCGTTCGGGAGGACGTGGCTCAAGATAATCCGGTTGTCGCTCGCGCCGAGCGCTCGTGCAGCCTTGACGTACTCCTGGCTGCGAAGCGACATCGCCTCCCCACGGGCGACACGGGCAAACCACACCCAGTTGACGAGGCCGACGACGATCACCACTGTGATCGGCAACACAAAGAATTCGGGCATATCTGACACCATTCCGGTGACAACGAAGGGATCCGGCACGCGAATCGCTGCGCGCCCCCACAGTCCGATGAGGGCGACTGCGAGCACGAGCGAGGGAAACGCGAGGCTGACGTCAGCGATCCGCATCAGTGTGTCGTCGATCCGTCCGCGGTGATAGCCGGCGTACATCCCAACCGGGACGCCGATCACCGCAGCCAGCAGCGTTCCTAGGACGCCAACCGCGAGTGAGGTTCGTGCGCCGTAGATGATCCGTGACAGCATATCTCGGCCAAGCCCGTCGGTTCCAAGGACATAGTCGCTGTCTGCGCGGATTACCTCCGTCTCGGTAACAGTTTGGATCTCACCATCGACCATCTCCGAACTCGTCTTTTCGTTCGTGTCGGTGAAACCGATCGGTGGCAGTTCGCTCTCTGGGAGGCGCTGTTCGGTCGGATTGTGCGGCGCAATAAACGGCGCGAACGTCGCGACGAGGATGATCCCGACGACGAGCGCAAGGCCGATCTTTGCGAGCGCGCTGGTTTTGAACTCTGATTTGAGATTCCGGATAACACGTGCTGAAACCATTAGTCGTACACAACCTGGGGGTCGAGATACGCGTACACCGTATCTACGAGGATATTTACTAAGACGAAGCTGGTGCCGATCACGATGAGGCTACCCTGTAAGACGGGCCAATCGCGGAGGTTGATGCTCTGAATGACGAGCGTCCCGAGCCCCGGCCACGAGAACACGGCTTCGGTAATCACTGCCCCGCCGATCAGCGTCCCCAGCTGGAGGCCGAGAACCGTGATGACTGGGATGAGGGTGTTTCGAAGGACGTGTTTGTACCGGACGAGCGTTTCGGGGATACCTTTCGCTCGGCTCGCGGTGACGTATGCTTTGCCGAGTTCGTCCAGCATACCCGATCGAGTCAACCGGGTAATGAGGGCCATAAAGTACGTGCCAAGCGCGATCGAGGGCAGCGTGATATACTTCAGCCAGGACGCAAGCGTCGAAATGAACGGTTCGGGACCGACAACAGAAATGACAACATCGCCGAGGTCCGTCTCTCGTCCGCTTGTGTGGAAGATTCCGAACTCAACGGCCAGGATGAGGATCATCATTATGCCGAGCCAGAAGTTCGGCGTACTGATTCCCGCAAGCGAAAACAGCGTCGCGCCGTAGTCGACAGGCTCGTTTCGCCGTGTCGCGCTGATAACCCCGAGTGGAATCGACAACGCAATCGCAACGATAGTCGCCGTCACTGCGAGCTCGACGGTCGCCGGTACCCGTGCGAACACGAGCCCCGTGACTTCCTGTCCCTTAATGTACGAAAAGCCCATATCGCCAACCATGAGGTCGAACAGGTACTGTCCGTACTGAATGTACAGCGGCTGATCGAGCCCGAGCTCGGCGGCGATCGCCCGCCGCGTCTCCTGGGTGGCGTCTAACGGCGCGACCGCGTTGATCGGATCCCCCGGCGTGACGAACCGGAGGGCGAATACAACGGTAATCACGCCCCAGATTACCCCGAGACCCTGCAGGCTCCGTGTGAATACGAATCTCCCAAATGACATGTATACTGGCGACCGAATACTCGTACCGCGTTACTGTCTCGTAGCCGTGTCGGGGTCGATAAATTCGTCGGACCGTGGCTCCCACTCGATTTTGTTGGAGACGCCGTACACACTGAACTGCTGGTGGAGGAATACCCATGGCGCTAGTTCGTGTGCCAGCTCGTTTGCCTCCTGGAGGATTTCAACCCGATCGTCTGAGTCAGTCGCGTTCTCGGCATCAGTCATCAGCTGATCGAGCTCCTCGTTTTCGAGGATAGTGAGCGAACCGCCTGTCGTCATGAGGGGGCCGATCGTCTGGCTGCCGTCGAACTCGCCGTTCCCCCACCCAAGGAGATTAAAGTGGGGTTTGTCTTCGATGTCACCTGTCGTAATATCTTGGACGAGCGACGAGAACTCCCGCTGTTCGAGCTCACAGGAGACGTTCGAGAGCTGGTCGATCTGGTCAGCCGCCGCCTGGGCGATTTCGACATCCCGAAGGTACCGGCCGATCGGCGTCTCAAGCGTAATCTCGACATCAGCGTGGCCGGATTCGTCGACCAATCGCTCTGCCTCTTCGGGATCGTAGGGGTATGGATCGAGATCTGGATTGTAGCCGACGTGCTCGGGAAGGGTTGGTTGACTAGTAATCTCTCCGAAGCCATTGAGCACGTTTTCGATGATGCTCTCGACATCGACCGCGTAGTTCATCGCCTGTCTGAACTCTTGGCTCGAGAACGGTTCGACGTCGTAGCGCATCTGCAAGAAAATTATCCGCGCGCTTGGCACCGACTCGACGGTGGCAACGTCCTCCTCCTCAATGCGTGATACTTCGTTCGGGGGGACGTTGGTCACGATATCGGTCTCCTCAGCCAAGAGGCGGTTGACCCGAGTGCTCGATTCGCTCGAGGACGCCATGGTGAGCTCGTCGACCTCGGGTTCTCCGTCCCAGTAGTCGTTGTAGGGCTCATAAACCACTTCGTTACCCGAGTCGTACTCAGTAACCTGGAACGGTCCAGTACCGTTGGTATTCTGGTTGATGTAGTCGCGGCTGTTCTCTTCGACCCACGACTGCTGCATAATCTCGCCGTTCGTCGCAAATAGCTGGAAAGCAATCGGATTGAATCCCGAGAATGTGACTGTCACCTCTCCGTCACCGGCCTCAACCTCCTCAACACTGCCAAGATCGCCCGCCTGTGGGCTCGCAATACCCACATCTTCGAACTCAATTCGTTCGATGCTGAACTTTACGTCCTCGGCGGTCAGTGGATCGCCGTTGTGGAAGTTCGTCTCGCGAAGGGTGAAGGTGACTGAGTTACCGTCGCCGCGCTCCCAGTCGGTTGCGAGGCCCTCGATGATCTCGCCGACCTTGTCGCGATCGAGCAGGCCCTCGTAGACCTGTCCGACGACGATTTCGGTGTTGGTCTCGGCGTGGTCCTGTGGGTCTAATCCAGAGTCCATCTGTCCCATTGTCACACCGATTTCGAACGGCTCGTCGTCGCCGTTCCCGTCGCCGTTCCCATCACCGTTGCCGTTTCCGCCGTTTCCGCCGTTTCCGTCACCGGTACACCCAGCCACAGTCACCGCGGCGGCTGCGCTCCCAGCGTAGGTGAGAAGGGTTCGTCGGTTTATGTCATTAGTGTCATTCGGTGCCATAGACCTCCAAATACGACCAAACGTCTTGAACCTAACGCAGCGACCTGCGTTTTTGTCGTGATCGTCTCGGTTGTTTGACGACTCGGCGACCTCACCCGGCTTCGTAAGCTTCTATTCGCTACCGCCAAGAGATCGGATGTGTCCACGTATCGAAACCTCTCGCTGTTTTTACTCCTCGCGGCGATCTGGGGCTCGGCCTTCATGGCGATCAACCTCGGACTCGAGTTCTTCCCGCCGGTCCTGTTCGCCGCGATTCGCTACGACATTGCTGGTGTGTTGATGCTCGCGTACGCCGTCTGGGTCCTCGACGATCCGATCCCGCGGTCTCGGGGCCAGTGGGCGCTCGTCGCCGTCGGCGGGACGTTCCTCATCGCGGGGTATCACTCGTTTCTCTTTATTGGCCAGACGGACCCGCTCGTGACGAGCGCGATTGCCGCCACGATTGTCAGCCTCAGCCCGGTACTCACGACTGCGTTCTCGCGGCTGTTGTTGCCAAGCGAGCGGCTCACGCTCGTTGGAATTGTTGGATTGGCGCTGGCGTTCGCCGGCGCGGTTGTGCTCGCGAATCCAGATCCGAATGACCTTCTCGGCGAGGGGGCGATCGCGAAGCTGTTCGTACTTGTGGCTGCGATCGCGTTTGCGCTTGGCAGTGTGCTCACTCGCCGGATCGACGCCGACCTTCGAATTGAACCCATGGAGGCGTGGTCGATGCTGCTCGGCGGTGTGTTGATGCACGGGATCGCCGCGGTCCGCGGTGAATCGGTCGCGGCGATCGCCTGGACGACAGACGCTATCCTCTCGCTTGGGTACCTCTCGATCGCCGCCAGCGCGATCGGCTTTCTGATCTACTTCGACCTGTTAGACCGACTCGGGCCGATCGAGATCAACCTCGTTTCCTACGTCGCGCCCGTCTTTGCGGCGATCGCCGGCTGGCTCATCCTCAGTGAAGGACTCACCGCGACAACAGTCGTCGGCTTTGTGCTGATTTTCTCGGGGTTCGTGTTGATCAAACGCGAGGCAATCCGCGCGGAGCTGCGGCGGTACCGACAGACGCCGGCAGCAGATTGATCGCGGTCACTCCGCGCGCGTCACCGATTCGATCGCACCGATCATCTCCCAGCCGTCCTCGCCCGTCCGTTGCCGACCGACGAGAATCGTCTCGTTGTCTTCGCTCGACACGAGTCGGTAGTCGGCATCGTCCCCGTCTCTCGTTCCTTCGGCCTGGAACTCCTGCTGGAAGAACTCCGTCCAGGAGAACTGAAACGTCGCCTCGGTGCCATCGTCGAGGGTGACACGGACGCGATCGGGAGTGATGCTGTGAATTCGCTTCGCGATCGGGTTCAGATCTGCCATGCACTGGTGTACGGTCGATATTCACGAATAGCTTGTCTTCTGTGCGGATCATCGCGGGTGAGACACTTCCAACTCACCGGTTTTGTTGAAATCCTCAGCAAGTGACACATTTCGACCCGTATCCGGCGGTACAGGTGGCTCATCGATCGTTTAGCACATCGAAAAATTCTCTAGGTGTAACGATGTCGATCCCACGGAATGACTGCAGATCAAGTAAATGGTGGTCACCGGATACGATGTAATCCGTATTGCCTGCCACAGCTGCCTCTAGAAACTTGTCGTCATCCGGGTCCGCTTCGACGGCCGTAATTTCTTCATCGGGGACGACGAATTCCGCGAAGTATCGAAGCGTTTCGACTTCGGTCTGAATCTCTTCATCGTCCAATCCGAAGCGTTCGGGATATTTTTGCAATGTTTTGCGGAATTCCGTGAGCGTCGGCACAGATGCAACGATTTGGTACTCGTTCGTATAGCCCGCCACGACGATCTCGTGCGGTGTCCCGGTCGCAATAACCGCGGAAATAAGGACGTTTGTATCGAGGACAGCCTTCATTGGTCGGTATCGCGCGCGGCGTGAACCAGTTGATTCACCTCTTCGATGGATAGGTCGTTCTCCTCGGCGCGTTCGGCAATGCGCTCTTGGAACTCCGTAACTGACGGGAGTTCGATCTTTTTCAACACGAGGCCGTAGTCCGTCGGAACGACCATTAGCTTCGTTCCTTTTTCGAGTCCGAACTGGTCTCGAAGCCGGCTTGGGATTGTGATCTGTCCCTTCGAGGTAACCGTCGTCACTTCGGGGTCGTCTACACTCATACGTAAGAATTCCTTACGGAGATGAATGAAACTACCGATCAATATGCAGTCTTTAGCAAACAGTTGTTTCAGACGATACTGTGTCTGAAGAATAGGATTTCACCAGAGCCAACTCACTGTGGGAACGATCCCTTCGACTCACTGTGGGGTGCGCACTTTCCCGGTCACATCAGTCTGTGCGAGCAACACACCGATGAGGACGAGTGCGCCACCGAGAATGACCGAGACTGTGAGCAGTTCGTTGAGAACGAGGATTCCGAGCAGGACTGTGACGACCGGTTCAGAGGTGCTCACGATCGCCGCCCGGCTGGCCTCGATCCGCTGGAGGCCGGTTACGTACAACAAAAGCGGCATCGCAGTGCCGATCACGGCGATGCCGACGATGATCGCCCACTGATCGGGACCACTCGGCACCGACAGCCGGCCGGTCACACCGCCACCGACGACGAACAGGCCGGCGGTGACGACGAGCGCGATCGCCGCCAGCATGTCGGGCGGGGTGTTCGCGACCGCCGCGCGGTTGCCGGTGATGTACGTCGCATAGCCAAAGGCGGCCAGAAGAATCAACAGGACGCCGATCGCGTCGATCGACGCGGTGTCCGCGCCGATCATCAACGCGACGCCGACGATCGCACACGCGAGCGCCGCGAGCTTGTACCGCGAGAGCTGCTCGTCGAGTACGGTCACCGAGAGCGCGTAGACGAACACCGGGAAGGTATAAAACGTGATTCCGGCGACCCCCGCGGGGACGTACAACAGCCCCCAGAAGTACAGCGCCGAAAAGACCGCATACAACGCACCAAGTGCCACCGCGACCCGAAACTCACGAGCGGGCGGCAGCTGGATCGGCCCGCGAAGCCGCAAACCGATCCAGAGCAACGCCGAGCCGATCGTGAACCGAAACGCGAGCAGTGTCGTTGTGTTCAATCCTGCCTCTGCGGCGAGTTTGCCGAATATCGCAAGTGTCCCAAATCCTGCCGACGCGATCAACACAAAGACTGCTCCGCTCCGTTGGGCATCCATCGATCGCTGGTTCTGCCGCCGCGGTGGTAAGTACCGCGATCGCCCCCGAGCGTTGCCGGCGGTCAAAGCGAAGATCGGGCAATTTTATCGCCCTGGAGGCGAACGGCCGGTATGTCGCTGGATACGGTTTCGTTGGGACGAACCGGGACAGCGGTCTCTGAGATCGCCTTCGGGACGTGGCGATTCGGCCGCGAGAACGACGCCGGAGCGATCGAGATCGACGAGCCGCGAGCCCACGAGCTCTTGGACACCTACGCGGCCGCCGGTGGGCAGTTTATCGACACCGCCGACATGTACGGCGACGGCCGCGCGGAGTCGTACATCGGTAGCTGGCTGGCCGATCGCGACCGCGAGGCGTTCGTGCTCGCCTCGAAAGTCTTCTGGCCAACGCGCGAGGATCCAAACGGCCGCGGACTCGGCCGGAAACACCTCCGAGACACGATCGGTCGCATCCTCGATCGCCTTGGCACCGACTATCTCGACGTGCTCTATATCCACCGCTGGGACGACGACACGCCGGTCGAGGAGTTCATGCGGACCCTCGACGGCTTTGTCCGCGACGGGAAGGTCAACTATCTCGGTGCCTCCACATTCGAGCCGAACGCCTGGAAGGTGACGCTGGCGAACGAACTCGCCGATCGCCGCGGCTACGAGCCGTTTACGATCGCCCAGCCGCGCTACAACGCGGTCAACCGCGAGATCGAGGGCAACTACCTCGAGATGTGCGATCACTACGACATCGGCGTGGTCCCGTGGTCGCCGCTTGCCGGCGGCTTCTTGACGGGAAAATACAGCCGCGACGCCGAGCCGCCAGCGGGCTCCCGGGGCGCAACTGACGAGCGATTCGCCACGTCGTACCTCACCGAGGCGAACTTCGACGCCTTAGATGCTGTCGAATCCGTCGCAAGCGAGGTCGACGCAACGCCCGCACAGGTCAGCCTTGCGTGGCTGTGTGCGCATCCGCAGGTCACCGCGCCGATCGTCGGCGCGCGAACGGTCGAGCAGCTCGAAGAGGATCTTTCAGCCGCCGAGGTGACGCTGTCGGCCGAGCAGTTCGAGCGAATTGCGGCTGCAAAATAGCTCGGTCCCCTTCGTAACGCTTTCACCCCATCGCGTCGGCTGTCGAGACATGTCTCAGCCGGTTCTCGGACAGGTCCCATTTCTCCCTGCGGGCTTTGCGTTACCGCCGCATCCGTATCTGCTCGTGCTCACGGCCGCGATCGCCGCGGTCGGATTCGGCCTCATCCGCCGTCGCCCGCCGGTCACCGCCGCACACATCCTCGCGTTTGGGCCGTGGATCGCGGTGGGGGCGGCCAGCCACGTGCTGTTCGTGTTGGGTGCGCTCCCGCCGGCGATCGAACCGCTCGGCGGCACCCCTGCGGTGTATCTCACAACAGGTGCGATCGCCGCTGCGGCGTGGCTCACGATCGACCAGATCGGCCCTCCAGAGCGGGTTCCGCTCGCACTCGCTGTACTGGGTGGAATCATCGCGCTCGCGTTGACTGGGGTAATCCTCGCGAACGGCGCCGCGCGCGGAACGCTGGCGGTCGCGTGGCCGCTCGCCGGGGTACTCGTGTCGATCCCGCTCACTGCGATCGCGTGGACGATCCTCGATCGCCAACGCCCGGAGGCTGCGGCGGTGACTGGCTCGGTCGGGATATTTGTGCTCTTTGGACACGCACTTGACGCCGCCACGACGGCGGTCGGCGTCGACATCCTCGGCTTTGGGGAGCGAACGCCGCTGTCGCAGGCGATTTTGTCGATCGCAGAATCACTGCCAACCGAAGCGATCCTCGGCACCGGGTGGCTTTTCATCCTCGTCAAACTGGGGCTCGCGGGAGCGATCGTCGTCCTCTTTGCGGAGTACGTCGAAACTGAACCGACTGAGGGCCGGCTACTGTTGGGCTTCATTGCGGCGGTGGGTCTTGGTCCGGGGATTCACAACGTGCTGTTGTTCATTGCGACAGGCGGCGCGTAGCCCTGTGGCGACGGGCGGCGCGTAGCCCTGTGGCGACGGGCGGCGCGTAGCCCTGTAGCGACGGGCGGCGCGTAGCCCTGTAGCGACGGGCGGCGCGTAGCCCTGTGGCGACGATCGGCGTCCACCTCCATCGCCACCGTCGATCATGTCCGACGAACGTTTATGCCGCTGGGAGACAACACCCGAAGAGATAGCGAATGAACGAGCTGTTGTTTTTTCTTGTGATCGGCTCGGCCGCTGGGCTCCTTGCAGCGATTGCAATGAACTGGCCGATGCGGGCATGGGACGACGGCTTTACGCCCGCGTACGTAGCCGCAGCGGTCGCCACCCGTCGATCGCCCGAGTCCGTTCCGTTTCGCGACGCCGTGATTGCCCACCACGTCGCCGGCGTCCTCGCCGGAGCACTGTACGGCGTGCTCGTAACCGGGCTCGGTCGGACGATTCCCGCTGCGGTTTCGCTGTCGCTGTCCGGCGTTGAGGTGGCTGCTCACGTCGTCGCGACGGCGATCGTCGTCGGATTCATCTACCTCCTCTTTGCACACATTGTCCTCCCACACGCGGGCGGACAGATCTATGAGGAACAGTCGACGGCGGTTCGTGGACAGTGGCTCCGCTCGTCTCTCATTTTTGGCGTGACAATGACTGTCGCGGTTCCGGTGCTTGCGACCACTGTCGTCGCGTGACAGAACGCCGCCGGCGTGGAGGCCCGCGATCGGACCGTTTTTCTCGCGGACGCACGAGTGACTGCACATGGCAAAACAGCCGCATCTGCTCATCGAGGAAGGCGACGTCCACGACATCGCGATCATTCCCGGCGATCCGGGCCGCGTCGATCGTATCGCCGCCCAGTGTACGAACGCCGAGACGATCGCGGAAAACCGCGAGTACAAACTCGTCAACGCGACCTACGAGGGCCGTGAGCTCACGATCTGCTCGACAGGGATTGGCTGTCCGTCTGCCGCGATCGCCGTTGAGGAGCTCAATGCCGCCGGCGTCAAAACGGTAGTCCGCTGTGGAACAACCGGTGCCCTGCAGGTCGGGATCGAGATCGGCGATATGGTCGTCGCGACCGGCGCGGCGAAAGAAGAGGGCACGTCAAAGCGCTACGAGTCTGCGACCTACCCGGCGGTTCCTGACTATGGCGTGTTGACCGCGCTCGTCGACGCCGCCGAGGCGAACGACGAGGACGTCCACGTCGGCCCGATCGTCTCCGACGACGCCTTCTACAACGAGTCTGACGAGTACGTTCGCGACTGGGAGGCCGCGAATCTGCTCGCGATCGAGATGGAGGCAGCGGCGGTCTTCTCGATCGCTCGCCGCAAGGGGATGCGCGCCGGCGCGATCTGTACGGTCGACGGTAACCTCGTCGAGGGGACACAAAAAGGAGCTGACAGCGACGAGGAACTCCCCGAGAAGGCGAAAAACAACGTCGAGCGGGCGATCGCGATCACGCTCTCGGCGGCTGCGACACTGTAGTAGGACCGACGTCTGGTTGGCAGCTCTGGGAGGTCAATCCTCGCCGAGTAGCTGCTGGGAGGCATCTTCGGCGTCGCGGCCGCCGATCGCCGAAGCCGCCAGCAGTCGGCCACCGATCATTGCCGGACTGATGACTCGATCCGCGCCGGCCCGGCGGAGTTTGGCGACGTTCTCTCGTTGGGTGGCCGCCCCGAGGATCGTGAGGTCGGGATTGAGCTGTCGGGCTGTGAGGATCGCCAGGGCGTCCTGGGCGTCGTTTTCGGTCGCGACGATCGCGGCGCGGGCGTCTTTTATGCCGACACGAACGAGCGGCTCTTCGTCACTTGGATCGGCCGTAAGCACTGGATAGTCGTTATCGGCATACCGGCGCGCTCGTGTTTCGTTCGTCGTGACGATCGCAAAATCCGTTCCGTTGTCAATGTGTTCGATGATCGGTTCAGTCAGATCCCCATCGCCGAGGATGAGGATGTGGTCGTCGAGGAGGTTGAACTGTGATTCTGTCATGCGTCCGAGGGCTTTGGAGAGTTGTGCTTCGATCGCCGGGGTCAAGAGGACACCGAGTGCGACCGCGAAGGCGGAAACATTCAACACGAGCACCGAGATCCCGAACAACAGGCCGAGTTCGGATTCGGGAGTAATATCACCGTAGCCGACTGTGCTTGCGGTGACGATCGTGTAGTAGAACGCGTCGGTGATCGTGTTGAGGTTGTTGAACTCCTCGCGCAGCGCATACGATCCCAGCGTGCCATACGCGACTGCTGTGACGAGCGAGAGGCTGGCGGCCATCTGGGTCATCGAGGGTGAGAAGTTCCGATCGAACCGGCTTCGGTTGTAGACAAGCGCCGGGATGGACACGACCGACAGGATGACCAGCGGCACTGAAAACGGCGAAACCTGCAACAACCCCTGTGCGGCCGTGATCGGCAGCAACACCACGGTCACATACCAGCCGATCCGGTATCGACTCCGAAGCGCCCACGCGCCCGCGAGAATGGTGAAGCCAGTCAGGGTCCCGGTGAACCCAACCGTTCGGCGGATCGCCGGCGGGACGATCTGTGCGTATGCGCTATCGACACCGCCGGTCGAGATATGGACCAACCCAACGACGATCGAGAGCGTGGCCACTGCGAAGGTCAAAAGGACCGACGCCCGGACGGTTACGAGCTCGCGACTCCACGCCATTACCTGCCCTCTTTTTTCAGTATAAATAAATAGCCCGTCGTCCAGCGAGGATACCAATCAGCGTGCGGTAAGTCAGGTTGCTCGCAGTCAGCGGGCGATGACTTTTATAAATGGCGACTATCTGGGTGGATATGGCGCTTCCGTTCGAAATCCTTCTGGGGATCTATTTAGGGATCATTACCGGGATCATCCCGGCCGTAATCGCTGGGGTGCTCGGGTTCGTATTCAAATACTTCACGGGGGTGACGATCCCCGGGTTAGGTGTCGTCGTGTTGGCGCTGGCGATCGCCGGCATCAACGGTGGCCTGATGGCACTCAACGACCCGACAATCCGCTCTTCGGAGAACGCAACGGCAATCGTGACGGCGATTCTCGTCGTGTTGATGCTCGCACTGTACGCACACGCACAGGGCGACAAACTCGGCGCGAGCGTACCCCGGCGGGTCTCGTTTCGAAAACTCCGAGACCGGACACTCAACACTGACGTGATCGAACTCGTAGGTGGTCGAAACGAGGTCAAAATCACGGTCATCGGCGAGATCGGCGACCTCGAAGGATATCCGCCGCTCTCGGCGGCCGATCGGGCTGCAATCCGCGACGGAGAGTGGCGGTTCCCCGCAGACCTCCCCGTCGAGGAGCTCGAGACCCGATTCGCCGATCGGCTTCGATCCAAACTTGACCTCGCGGCCGTCTCCGTGGAGTTGAACGCTAACGCGGAGGCGGTGGTTTCTGCGGCCCCGCCGACCGGGACGATATCGAAGCGCGTCCCAGCGGGAAAACGCGCAGTGTCGATCTCGGCGCTCGTTCCCACCGGATTAGCCCGCGGCGAACAGGTCCGCATTGTCGCCGAGGACGTAACCGTCGAAGGCGTGTTGATCGCCGCCAAAACGGGAGCGAAATCGAAAGAGGACCAGCCGACGTCGGATCCGAAGCCGGTCGTAACTGACGGGGGCTCCGAAGAGGTACAAGCGGCTCCGGCTGCAGCAGTCACCACCGGTGGGGAGGGCCGCGTGACGGTTGCGGTCACACCCAAAGAGGCCAAACGGTTGCTCGGGGTCGATCACGGGAAGGTCGTCGTCCTCTCCCGTGGGACGCACCATGAGATCGAACTGACAACACTGCTCAAGCGAGCGGGCGTTCGGTTCAAGCGGGTTACTGTCGACGCTGTCGGGCCGCTCGCCGGTCATACGATCGGTGCGGTTGACGTCCGGGAGGTCTACGATGTGGCGATTCTCGCAGTCAAACACAAGCGGTGGGAGGTCGCCCCGCAGGGATCTCAGCTGTTGTCAGCAGGCGACGAACTGTACGTGATCGGTGCACCCGATGCGATCAAGACGTTCACGGAGGCCGCAGCGTGATCAAGACATTTGCCATCGGTGTGGGCCAGACGGGCGTCACCTTTGGGGATCCGTTGGCAGCGATCGTCACGCTTGTCGTGTTCGCGTTGCTGTCACTTCTCGGCGCGGCCGCGATCGCGCTCGTGTACCGGTGGTACTTCGCAGAGGAAGTTCCAGAGGGGATTGCGGTGTTGATCGGTGTCGCTGTGGTCGCGTTGTACATTAATACCGCCTCTCTCGGTGCAATCGTCAGCAGTGGCGGCACCGATCTCTTTCAGATAGAGACGGTGCTTTTCAACGTGGTCGTGTTGGGTGTCGCAAGCCTTGCGGCTCCGGTTGGCAGGCGGGCCGGAGATGCGGTTGCGACGAACGTGCTGTCGATGCCGGCGCTCAGACAGTTTGAAGGAGATATGGGAACTGTCGTGCGATCGGCCGGCCGCGCCACCACAGTAACGCTCCCCGATGAGATCGAAGACATGGTAAGCTACGATCCAGTCCCTGAAGAAACAAAAACGGAGATGGCAGGCAAACAGCTCGTCTTCCCGCGTCGGCTCACCGTTGGCGCGCTTCGGGAACGACTCATATCGCGGATCAAAGAAGACTACGCGATCGGTTACGTCGATGTCGATCTAACAGAGAAGGGGGATGTTGAGTACCTCGCGGTCGGTTCGCGGATGGCTGGCGTCGGTCCGACGCTTGCACCGGGAACTGTCGCGGTTGCGCTGTCCGCAGACCCACCGAATAACGCCTCTCCGGGTGATCTGATACAGATCTGGTGCACCGGCGAGCAGCCGAAGCGGCTCGTCTCTGGGGAGCTCCGTGGGGTCGCATCTGACGTGGTCACCGTCGCGATTGATTCGGCCGATGCCGATCGGATCGATCCGACCGAGCGCTATCGGGTCGTCACGTTACCCGAAGAACCGCAGCCAGATCGGGAGTTTGCGACACTGCTTCGCGGTGTCGACGAGACGATGGCGGCGATCGACGTTGACCCTGGAAGTGAACTTTCAGGCACTGTCGTCCGAGAGGCGGGCGTGATCGTGGTCGCGATCCGATCGGCCGACGGCACGACTGCGCCAATCCCCGATCGCGATCGGCGCTTTGCCGACGGCGACACGGTGTACGCCCTCGGCCGCCCGGACGTGCTGCGGCGGCTCGAAGAGCGTGCACACACCCCGAAAGAGGCCGAGCGCTCTACAGATGACGGGTCCGCTGGTGACGGCGATTCTGCCGGGGAATCACCGGAATCCCCTGCCGAAAGTACGAGCGCGAACACTACCACGTCCACTGATTCACAAACGTCGTAGCAGTTGTCTCCTTCGCCGCCGGCACAACGCTCATACGGTGGGGGTGGTTTCTCTGGAATATGCACTGGAAGCTCTTCGCAACCCTGGCGGAAGCCGCTGGGGATCGGACGATCGAACTCGATCGTGGCACAGACGAAACGGTCGGCAACGCCCTCGACACACTGTTGGATGCGTATCCCGACCTCTCTGCAGAGGTACTGAACGATGACGGCGAGGTTGCCGACCACATCAATCTCCTCGTCGACGGAACCGCCGTCACCGCACTCGATGGGCTCGACACCCCGATCGACGACGACACCGAACTGGCGCTGTTCCCGCCCGTCAGCGGCGGATGACGGCTGTGGAATTTCCCGATCGCGATCCGTGCGCTTCAAACCGATCGCCGCCGGAGACGAAGCCATGACTGACGAGGAGAACCACGGCTCGCCAGACGAAGCCGGGGGCCACGGCGATCACAGGGATCACGATGCCAACGGCGATCACAACGATCACGACACGGGCGGGTATGAACCGCCGGAGCGATCGGAGTTCGATCACGATCCGATCGGCCACACCCGCGTCAGCGGCGGGATGACGGTCGGGGACCTCGTCGCCGAGTACGGTAATGCCGGGATCGGCGCACAAAGCGTTCACGAGGCTGCCGATATCTACGCGGAGATGCTCGCAGACGACGACTGTACGGTGTTCATGTCGCTGGCGGGTGCGATGGTTCCCACGGGGATGCGGCGGGTCGTCTCCGAACTCATCCGCGACGGCTACGTCGACGTGCTCGTGACGACTGGTGCGAACCTCACCCACGACTCGATCGAGGCGATCGGCGGTAAACACCACCACGGCAGACATCACCATCCCGACATGGACGAACGCGAGTTCGACGAATCGCTGCGCGACGAGGAGGTCGATCGGATCTACAACGTCTATCTCCCACAGGAGCACTTCACGCTCTTCGAGGGCCACCTCCGGGAGTCGGTGTTCCCGCCGCTGGCCGAAGAGGATTCTGTCGGGATCGAAGAGCTGTGTGCGCAACTGGGTCGAGCGAACGCCGAGGCCAACGAGCGCGACGACATCGCGGAGGACCCCGGGATCGCCGCGGCGGCGTACGAATCGGACGTGCCGATCTACTGTCCGGCCGTCCAGGACTCCATTCTGGGCTTGCAGGCGTGGATGTACGCACAAACCTCCGGGCTCACGCTCGATGCGCTCTCCGATATGACTGCGCTCACCGACACCGCCTACTACGCCGATCGGGCCGGCTGTCTGCTCGTGGGCGGGGGCGTCCCGAAGAACTTCACGCTGCAGACGATGCTCGTCACGCCAGGGGCATACGACTACGCGGTCCAGATCACGATGGATCCCGCTGCCACGGGCGGGCTCTCGGGGGCGTCGCTCGATGAGGCGCGATCGTGGGGAAAACTCCGCAAAGACGCGCGGAACGCGACGATCACTGGCGATGCGACGGTCTTCCTCCCGATGCTCGTGGCTGCCGCACGCGAACGGATCGACGATTGAGGCGGCCCGATAGCGGTGTCTTCGAAGCGTTCGCGGAACTGCCATCCGCGATCGACCACCCGCCGATCGGCAGGCTTTGATCTATAACGAAAGTTTATGTAGTATTGGGTTGTTGGTGGAAATACAAATGTTGGTCGTAGGTGTAGGACGGTAACGATCCTTTTCGCAGGCTGTACCGACTGCTGACCGTTTCACCGACCAACATGCACACACACTCGACAGCGACCACCGGCGTTGCACAGACTCCAGACAGCATTTCGACTCCGCGAGCGATCGGCCCGGACCCAGAGACGATCGAGGCTCCGGAGCGATCGGCGTGCGATCGCGCCCCGGCGATGTTTGACACCAGGTGTACTCGGCGGCTTGGGAATCTGGTCGATCGGAATAATCAGGCGATGGTCGATCCGCAAGATGGGTGACTCAGGAGGCGGCGATCGAGACGATACGATCTTTTGGCTTCGGTTAGAAATATCGATCGGCCGATGACGACGCACACCGATCCGATCGGGTGTGGCAGCCCGTGGTGACGATCCCTATGAGTGCCGAGGCCAGCGTTCTATCTGCACATTTTCGGCAAGAAGTGAACAAACGTCAGAGAATTGCGTCTACTACCGTTACGCTACCCTCTGAGAGAGGATAGAGGTCATGTAGGGTTTGGTAACTGTTGAGTAGAGTACATTCTGAATGCCGCGGCCGGACTATTCCTTATGCGTCGATCGATTTGCGCTCGCTGAATATAAATACATATCTCACCTCTATTGACGAATGCAAACCGTGGCCGACGTGATTGATGCTGCCTCAGCCGAATGCCGACCTCCATCAGATGACGTTTACAGCCTTCTTGCACCGGTATATGACGTTTTCGCACAGACGATTGATTACGATGCGTATGCATCGTTCATCAGAAGGCACGAGCCCAAGGATACGTCCGCCATTGGGTTGTTCGCCTGCGGAACGGGCCGGCTCCTTGCGACCGTCGCGAACCGCTACGATATTGCGGTGGGGTTCGACAGGAGCTCCGCGATGGTTTCGCAGGCGACCGCACGGACCGACGCAGCGATCGTCGTTGCTGACCTCCGCACGTGCGTCGTTCAGGGCCGGTTCGACGTTATCACGATCCTCGGCAACTCGCTCGCCCACCTCGCTCCTAAAAACAATGGCCCCGACCCACTCGAGCTTTCGTTTTCAAATGTGTTCGAATCGCTTCGACCAGGCGGCGTACTGCTTTGTGACTTCATCTCTCCATCGTCAGTGATCGACGGGCACGTCATGGAAGCTATCGCGACGGATGATCCATACCAGATTACGCGTACGATCGTGACACGAGTGACCGATCCGGACGCAGGCGGACTCGGACCAGCCGGTCGGTATACGTACGCCTACAAAATCCAGGATCACCGAACCAACCGAACCGCCCGGGTGAGTGCGACCGCCTCAATCCGAGGATACCGGCCGACCGGCGTGTTGCGGACGGCACTTGATGTCGGATTCACGGAAGCGGCACTGGTTGAGTCCCCGCCCGAAAGTGGTGACGCGCTCGTCGCGAGAAAACCAAAATAATCAAAAGTCAGCGGCGGTGTTTCCGAGATTATCAATGAATTAGCTGGATCAGAGGGTTTCTGACCCCATCTTAAGCACTGAGCAGCAGTCGCCGCAAGTAGATCGCCAGGGGTAGTTCACTCGCCGCCATCGGCTTTAAGAAGTGTCCTTGTAGTCGCCGCAGTCAGTTCACGTGCTCTGGTGAGTGTCTCTCCGTCGAGTACACCAGTTGCGTCCGCGTCGGCTACGGGTCGGCGGTTGATGCCTGTGACAAAGACGAGGTCGTCATCTGTTAACCGCGCGGCGTGGATGGCGATCGCCCAGGGCTGGGCTTGTCCGTTCAACACGCCAACAAAGGTCCGGAGGTCGACCTCGTCGCCGAGCAGTGGCGTCGTGGGGTCGGCCGCAAGAATTGGGTCCGGATCCGCGACGAGCGGCGGGACCCGGTCGCCATCGACGGGGTCGGGCCCGGTAAGCCACTCGACCGTTCGCGCGTCGGTAACTCCCGCCCGGTACAGCAAGTTGCGAACCTCCTCGCGGGCGAGGATCTCTTCGAATGCGAGCCCGGCAAAGGGGTTGAGGTTCTGTCCGGCGACACTCGCGTTGGGCGTCGCGAGGACGCTGAAGCCGAACGTCGCTCCCGGTAACGGGGCAGGCACGCCCGCATTGAACAACTGCCCAATATCGATCTCGTCGGGCAACGTCAGCGGTGTTGATGGGAATGTGCGTTCGTCGGTAAACGCAGCGATCAAGAGCTCGTCGGTTCGAAGCTCCTCGTCCGCCTCGACTGTCCGGTACGGGCCAAACCGATCGCGGAGCTCACGGGTCTCGACACCCATCCGCGCGGCAAACGTGGCCTCATCAGTCGGGACGAACGTTGACACGGATCGCTGTTTGTCGGAGCTCCAGGAACTACCGGGGATCCACGATGCGGCTGGGCTCCAGCCTTCGCCAGTCTCCTCGTCGTGTTCCTCGACCCAGGACTCGTTTGGAAACACGCGCCACGGCTGCTCAATGAGGAGGCCTTCATCACCGGTGTTCTGGAACTTCTCGACTCCAGTGGATGTTGCGCTCGCGAACAACATGCCCGGCAGGGGCGCACCGTCCGTCATACGTGCTTCCGTCGGAACAAGGAACGACGCCTCCGTGCCAGGAAGGTCAACTGCGCCGCCGTCGGCGAAGCCGAGTTCGACCGTCTCGATGCCGACCGCCGCTGGTGTGACGACGAGGCCACCGTCGCTGAGGCCACCTGCGTTGGTTTCGTGGGTGAAACTACCACCAACACTATGAAGAACGATCCCTTTTTTTCTCGCCGCCATCAGTTATCATCCTCAAAGTCGGGTACGTACACGGCCCCATGGCTTGTGATTGTCACGGAGACGCCGGCTTGCTCGCGCTCGAAAGTGGTCGACTCGTCGGCCAAGATAGCGTATCCAAACGCCTCACGATCAGCTTCCGGAAGTATCACAGACGTCGCTTCGAATTGTTGGTTCCTGAGATCTGAACACCCCGCCAACCCAACTGCAATGATAAGACCGATCCCTGCAAGCAGGCGTCGTCTCGTCGGTTTCACATCCTCCTCTGTGGTCTTCCCAACCCTGTCAATCGTTCCCATCTTCTCGATAAAATATACGTCATATTATATAAATATACATATAATTGCTCTGAACTGGCTGCAGCCTATCACCTGAACTGGCAGGATTTTCCGACGAGAGTCATACGAAACGTTTCCAAGAGAGAAGGGACAGATTCCGGTGGGTCAAGAATAGAGCCCCGATCAAAAAGCAGTAATTCGGCTCTAGTGAATCGCTAGACTGCGTCAGCTTCGACCGTCAGAACTAGTGGAATGAAGCGGGAAACCGCCGATGATCCATGTTGAAGAGCTCCCGCTTCACGAAGAAAGCGGTTCAGTTAGCTAAAAATGCTGTCGGTGGCCGAGGCGAAGTCGCCGATTACGCCGTCGTATCGCTCCATTGTCTTCGGGTTTACTTGGAGAAGTCCTACCGAGAGGCGTTAGATCTGCTGAGTGAGATGCCACATATTCTCGGGGAGATCGGCCTCGAACCGACCGATCTCCCGCATCACTCGACGTTAGTAAAATGGTTTGATAGGATCAAGACAGCACTCTGGCGAGTGCTGCTGCGCCTTTCGGCGTTCGCAAAAGCTTGCTTTTGCGAGCCCATAAAATCGTTTACGATTTTGGGATGCAGCTGCACGACCCGAGCGATCACGCCGCCATTGACGCGACATTTTTCGACCGCGAAAACGCGAGCAAACACTATTGTTGTCGGACGAATTACCGTGTCCAGACAATCAAAACGACTGCTCTCGTCGACACAGAAAGCCAAGCGATTCTTGACGTTCACTGTACGACCGAGAAACGTCACGACACACAGCTCGGCTGGCAGGTCGCCTGCCGCAACGCAGGCGACCTCGCCAGCCTCGCCGCCGACAAAGGTTATGACTGGATGGAGTTACGCGAGAAACTCCGCGAAGAGGGGGTAAGACCATTGATTAAACATCGGGAGTTCCGGCCCATCGATCACGAGCACAACGCGCGGATCGATGGGCCTCGCTACCGCCAACGAGCGATGTGTGAGACCGTCTTTTCGACGATCAAGCGCACGCTCGGCGACGCCGTGCGTGCGCGAACTTGGTACGGTGAATTTCGTGAACTTGTCTTGACGTGTACGGTTCACAACATCAAGCAGTCTCTAAACCCATGAAATTAAGCTACGTCTGACAATTCACCACGGCCAACTAAAACATTGCAGTATTGTTATTATCAAATTATTAAAATATAACTCCGCCCATCTGTGCTTACAAAAATCCAAGCCGGGCTTAGTCAGGTGTAACTGATTATTACTATGATCGCGCCGCTATTGAAATAAACGGGCAATACTTTGTTACTTCGAGTAATATCGGCGGTAGCCTGATCGCACACATCGGCCGGGACAAAATCGAGCGTACAGACCCATACTCCCTCGCCGCCGAACTTTCCGATCGGGACCGAAACCCTGCAGAGACTCCCAGCGACAGCTGCCAGCACCCCCCTCCCAAACGCATTCCCCGTTGGCGTGCGTATGTTCTTCTATCTTTCTTCGAGGAGAGAATCCCGCCGTTTACGGCGGGAGTGAATCCGACAACTCCTACCCAATCCACCGTCGATGGCAGACCGGATATTCCACGCTAATCCACACTATTAAGTAGATTTGTCTACATAGGCTATGTATGGCGATTGAGGCCACTCGTACCTACGTTGGTTCCATCCAGAACCACCGACAGGTCTGCGATGGCCTTGACTCGCTCGGAGACTCCGCCTCGAAAATCTGGAACGTCGCCCGATGGACAGCCGACCGCATCTGGAACGCAACTGGCGAAATCCCAGACGAGGGCGTGCTGAAATCGTATATGAAGAACCAGTCGTGCTGGAAAGACTTGAACGCACAATCCAGTCAGAAAGTCATCGAAGAACTTTCCGACGCTTTCCAGTCGTGGTTTGACCTGAGACACAAGTTTGACGAGGCGAATCCACCCGGTTACCGCAAACACGGCGACTCTCGACCGCGTGCCACGGTCACGTTCAAAACAGACGGATTCAACCACGACCCTGAGAACAACCGCGTTCGACTCAGCAAGGGGAAGAATCTCAAGGAGTATTGGTCGGACTTCCTGCTCTGCGAGTATCAGACTCGCCCGGACGTTGACCTCTCAGAGGTTGAGTCGGTACAGAACGTTCGCGCCGTCTGGAACGGCGACGAGTGGGAACTGCACTTCGTCTGCAAAGTCAGACTCGAAACCAACGACCTGGCAGGCGATGAAGTGGCAGGTATCGACCTTGGCATTAAGAACATCGCCACAGTCGCATTCCCCAACCAATACGTTCTCTACCCCGGCAACTCGCTCAAAGAAGACAAGCATTACTTCAAACGCGCTGAATACGACACGGAGGGAGAGAACGGCCCGTCCGAGAGGTCGATGTGGGCACGCCGGAAACTCGCTGACCGTGAGACGCACTTCTACCACACACTGACGGACACCATCATCACAGAGTGTGTCGAACGCGGTGTTGGCACGCTCGCAGTAAGTTGGCCCGAAGACGTGCGCGAATCTGATTGGGGCAAGACCGGCAATAAGAAACTCCACACCTGGGCCTTCGACCGCATCTACCAGTACCTCGAATACAAAGGTGAGATTCGTGGTGTCGAGGTACTGAAGGAGAACGAGTGGGATACGTCGAAAACCTGCTCAAAGTGTGGTGATGACACGAAGTCGAACCGTGCCGAACGTGGCCTGTACGTCTGCTCGTCGTGCGGGTTAGTCGGGAACGCGGATTGCAACGGGGCGGAGAATATGCGTCAGAAGATAACTCCGAGTCCTCATGGTGAGGATAGGAGTAACGGCTGTGTGGCACAGCCATCGACATACTTGTTCGACCGCGAGAGCGGAATGTTTCGCACGAGAGAGCAGGTCGTGTCGTAGACCGGCAAATATCCCAACTGCGGTACGGGAAGCCCCTTCGTTTACGACGGGGAGGATGTCACGGTTGCGCAGTACACCGACAAACACATCGAAAAGCGGGTTGTCGACCAGAGCGGCATCGAGATCGGGACTGTGACCGACGTACGCAACGGCGAGCTATACGTCGAAGTCGGCCCAGACGCCGATCCGGAGACGCTCTCAGAACTGAACTGGGACGGAACAGTAAACCAGCAGAGCCATGGCTTGCCTAACCAGTACATCTCGAACATCACCGACACGACCATTCGGCTCAACGTCTGATAGTGGCTGAAGCACGATACGGGTCCTTGATCGAGCCGCGACACACAGTTCAATCGGTCGATCGTGAGTGCGGAGCCCGTTTTATCTCATCTATTTTTGAAGGTAAGCGAGCATGCTCATACACTCCTGGGTGGTACTCCCCCGATATCTGCATCCTACCGTCTCTAACAGCTAATTACTAATTAGCGCATGCCGATTAGTGGAATCAATCGACGTGATGTGTTTATTTCCAACCAGATTACAAATACAACCGATCCGGAAGACGGTGCCGACGCGTCTGGAGGCACTCTACAGAATCCGGTCAGTTGGTTGGTTCGGTGGATTCTCCTGTACGGCGATCGGCGGATCCTCGCAATTGTCACCACAATCGTCATTCTGTCGGCGCTGTTGTTCGTCGGAACCGTCTGGGAATTCGAGATGGAACGACTCGTCACCGAGACGCGAGCGGTCCAAGCTCTGTTCAACACGTTGCTCGGTGGGATCATCCTCTTTGTCTCGGTCGTGATCTCGATCAATACTGCGGCGCTTGCCCAGGAGTTTGCCCCTCTCCAAGTCAAACTGGCACGTATCGAGGATTCCATCGACTTCCAGATCGAACTGGAGGGACTGGTTGAAGGAGGAGTCAGCCCGACTGGACTACAGCCGTTTCTTGAGTACGTTATCAAGGGAATCCACACCGAAACGGAATCGCTGCGGACCGCAGAGAACTCTACGGGCGACGAGCGAGCTCGGGCGGATCTGTTAGCGTTTGCCGACGAGATCGAGACCGAACTGTCGTTGATCGAAAATCGTATGGGAAAAACAAACCCACAGGTTTCTATCGTCCTCTTGAGCACACTCGAGTACCCCTACGCCCGCCACATTAACGTGACTCGGCGGCTCAAATCTGTCCACGGAGACGAACTCACGAACGCGGATCACAGTTCGCTCACGACGCTGCTTCAGGTACTCACAGTCCTTGCGTCTGGTCGGGAGTACTTCACGACGCTGTATTTCAAGCGAGAACTTCGGAACCTCTCGAGTAGCCTCCTTATCCTCTCGCTCCCTGTCATTGTTTTCACAGCGTACGTCTTGCTCGCGATCGATGCCGGACTCTTTCCACAAACGACCCTTTTGGGGCTCGGATCCCGTCTCCTCTACGTTAATCTCGCGTTCGTTATTGCGCTCTCTCCGTACGTCCTGCTTAGTTCATACTTGCTTCGTATCCTCACTGTGTCGAAACACTCCCTGGAGTCAACTGTGTTCACGCTCGATTCCGATGTCGAACTCGAGTTCGATCGGTAGCACACACTGAATGCGGTTCGTACGTCCATCGCTGAACCCGTGGCACTGGAATGTACATTTATTGTAATACGACGAAAAATTACGAATAGATGTCCTCGGTGGCGCTTTTGACGATCGCGTTGCTTGCCAGCATCTCGCTGGCCTGGGCACTCGGTGCCAGTAGTACGTCACCGCCGCTGGCTCCTGCAGTCGGGGCCCGCGCACTCTCTGTGATGCGAGCAGCGCTCCTGGTCGGCGCCCTCGCAGCGGCAGGCGCGATGCTCCAGGGTGGAACCGTCTCGGAGACCGTTGGGAACGATCTCATTCTCGGCACGTCGCTGACGCCCCTTGCCGTTGCCGTCGGGTTGCTCACCGCTGCCGGATTCATCGCCATTGGGGTTGCCACCAGCTATCCGATCCCTGCCGCGTTCGCGACGACCGGTGCAATCATCGGAGTCGGGCTCGCACTCGGTGGCGATCCGGCTACCGCGACCTACCGCGAACTGGCGCTCTTTTGCGTGCTCGTTCCCCCAACCGGCGCGTCGATCGCCTATCTCACGGCTTCGATGCTCCGCCGCGAGAGCGTGCCTGACACGCTCGCAATTCCACTGTTAGGCGGTTTCGTTGGGATCGTCGTCGCCAACGTCACGCTTGAGATCCTCCCCGCCGGTTCCGGCACTCGGCCGACGATCGCCAACATGGTCTCTCGCTCGCTGGGCTCGGCCCCGACGATCCTCGGCTCATACGATCTCATTATGGCCACAACTAGCCTCGTCTGTGGCGCCGGAGTATTCCTTGTGCTCCGCTATCAGGCGAGTCGGTCGGTCGACGTCGCAGTCCGACGGTTTTTGATCGCACTCGGGGGGCTAGTCGCCTTCTCTAGCGGGGGTAGTCAGGTCGGGCTTGCGATCGGGCCACTGGGTGTCCTTGCCGATGACGCAGCAATTTTGACGCCGAGAACTGTCGTGCTGGTTGGTGCTACCGGACTCCTCATTGGGGGGTGGACTGGTGCGCCTCGGATCATCCAGGCGGTCGCCAACGAGTATTCACAGCTCGGAATCCGCCGGTCCATTGCTGCGCTTGTCCCTGCATTCAGCATCACCCAGACTGGTATTCTTCTCGGTTTTCCCATTTCGCTCAACAACATCATCATCTCGAGTGTCATCGGCAGCGGCCTCGTTGTCGGTGCCGAGGGTGTCTCCGTACGGAAGATCACAATCACCGCTGCGGCGTGGCTCTCTGCGCTCGGCGGCTCATGTTTGGTCGGCTACGTGGGCTTCGGTCTCGCCTCGGGGCTCATCTGACCATGATTTCGGAACCGCTTGCGCCTACGATGAACACGCAGCTACCTGTTGATCGGGTCCACTCTTGGTAGCCAATTGTGGGATACGGCTCTACGTTGTCTCAGGTGCTCTGATCGCCGCCAGCACCGCGTCCGAATCGGTGATCGTCGCGAACTCGCCGTCGAGCTGGGCGAGGGCAGTCCGGTGAATTGTCTCCGCATCGAAGTGCTCCCCGCCGGGTCCCGTTCGATCGAACGTTGCCGTTGAATCCGAGACCACGACCGGCGCGTACCCGAGATTTTCTGCCATCCGGGTTGTCGTCGAGACACAGTGATCAGTGGTCAACCCCACGATTACGAGGCGCTCGTAGCCGCGGTCGTCCAGCCACGCTTGCAGGTCCGTTCCGATGAAGGCGCTGTTGACGCGTTTTTCGAAGACAGGCTCGTTGTCAACGGGTTTAGTTTCCGGCTTGAACGCGAACCCCGCGGTATCTGCTCGGAGTGGTGAATTCGACTCTGTCGAGTTGTGCCTCACGTGGACACAGGGTCGATCGGCTGTGCGCCACGCGTCTAACAGCGTCGCTGCGATGAATTCGGCGTCTGGGTTGTTCCGCGTGCCCCACCTCGGTTCGTCGAATCCCCGCTGCATGTCGATCAACACCAAGACGGCATCTGCTGGGAGTGTCAACGCGGCGCTGGTGCCACCGGCAGACATTGTGCGATCGCACACGCTACTCGGCCTCCACGGGCGGCGATCGTTGTCGGCCTGGCGTGAGCAGTCTCTCGGACACTTTTGGATGCTCACGGCTCGGTTCCATTGGACACGTTTCTGGTGCTTGCTCGTCGTCCGATGGGAGCAGATACTGGTGCCACTCGCGATCGCCCTCTACGCCCCAGTCGCCGATGTTCGCGTGCGGACAGACGCCGTCGTAGTCCTCGAGTCGATCCTGAATCACTTTGCGGGCGCGCTGTCCGGCCACAGTATCGGCAGTGATCCCCTCGAAAACAGCCCTTGGCTGGAAGGTGATTTCGAGGCCGATCGGACAGTACCGGCTCATCCGATCGTCGTAAAACGGCGCCCGAGACGTCGGAAACATCGCCTCGCCACCGAAGCAGAACTCCCATCGCGGTGTGTCGGGATCAGTCGGGATATCCTCGGGCCATGGTTCTGGATCGTGGACGTGCAAAAACTGGAGGACGTTCCACAGCCGCTCGTGATACGCTGCCTCTGAGAGTTCTCGGTCTGGCGGTCGAAAGAACGCGACGAGGGGTGCCCGATCGGCGTGGCCAGGATACGTGTCAAGGTATTCCAGTAGTGTGTCCCGAAATCGCAGCAGGTCTTCCTTGTCGGTCGGTGAGCCAACTGCGGTGTATAATAGATCTCCCTGTTTCATTACCTCGATACCGAAATAGCACGGAAACGGCGCATCGTTGCGCTCGCCGAGCATCGATCGTTTGAACGTCCGAAAGTGTTTTTTCACCCAGTCGGGGACCGATCCGTCTTCGATCCGGGACTCGATCGTTTCCTGATCAAGGAGCACCTGTACGCCGGGTTCGTTCATAAATTCAGTAGGGTGTCCGCACAATAGTATCCTTCGGGAATCTCCATCACGTGAGAGTGCTGGGGGTGGTCGCTGTTGTGACCGCCAGATCGAACCCCGTTGATTGTGTCCTAGTCTGCACCGGTGACGAATCGATCGGGCCGCTCGGCTGCAGTTGCCGTCGTCGCGGCCGAAACCGCGACGGTGAGCACGAGCCCGACAACCATTCCGGCCAGCGCAACGTCCCAGCCGGCATAGGCCCGCGCAAACAGTGTGACCGTTGTTCCTGCGATCTCGATCGGGACCGAGGGAACGAACACGTGCGCGAGATACAGCGCTTGGCTGCCGAGGATCCCCGCGAACATCCCAGATCTCGTTACGCCGTCCCAGTACAGTGCGAGCATGACCGGCAGCGCGAGTTGGGCGTAGCCGCCAAAGGCGGTGTTGCCGATCTCAATGAGTGTCCCCGGTCGGGTGAGACTCGCAAAGAACGCGCCGATCGCAAAGACCGCGACGCCGACGCGGGCGATCGTCGCCTCGCGGCTCTCAGAGACGCTTGGCTCAATAAACGGCCGGTACAAGTCGCGGGTGAAATACGACGACCCGGACAGCAACATCGAGTCCGACGAGGACATCATTGCGGCGATCGCGCCGGCGATCACGAGTGCAGCGAACCACGCCGGGGTATACTCGTTCAACAACACCGGAAGTACGTTCGCCCCCTCCGGCACGGAGATTCCGAGCCCCGCAGCCCACGTGCCGAGCAGGAACGCCGGCACGAACAGTAGTATCACGAGCACGGGCCACAGCGCAAACGATCGCTTCAACACGCGATCGGACTTGGCAACAAAAAAGCGCTGGTTGATCTGTGGGAACATCGTTACCCCGAACGCGATCACTACCGCCGTTGAGATGATGTATGCCGGCGTGTAGAGCCCGCCACCGAGTGAGAGGAACTCAGGGTTCGACGCCGCAACCGCGCCTGTTGCACCGCTAAGCCCGCCAACTGACGAGAGTACCCAGACGACGGCGATCCAGATGACTGACAGCATGAACAGTCCCTGGATCGTGTCCGTCCAGGCGACGCCGCGCATCCCGGCGACTGTCACGTAGAGTATCATGAATAGTGTGATGAGCGCCGCGCCCGCCCAGTAGGGAATCGCGCCGTTTGTCAGTCCAACCAGCGCTTCGCCTGCTCCCATCTGCTGAAGCATGACATAGGGGAACAGCCACAGGAGACTGATCCCGGCAACCGTCCCGCGGAGCAGCGTTGACCCGAATCGATCGCCCAGCATCTCCCCAAGCGTTACGTAGCCGTGCTTGCGGCCGACGAGCCACTGCTTGTACCCGAGAACGTACCACAGGATGGCAAAAAGCACACCGTCCATGACGCCCATGACGAGGATCCACTCGGGGCCCGCCGCGTAGGCGACGTTGGGGCCGCCGAAGAACGTAAACGCCGACAGCAGTGTCGCGAACGTCGTAAACAGCAATACGACGGTTCCGATCGATCGCCCAGCGAGGTAGTAATCCTCGGCGGCGTTCGTGGTGACGCGATAGGCGACGACGCCGACAATCAACGCAACGAGTAGATAGCCCAGGATAACGCCGACCTGGACGGCCAGTTCAGCCATGTTTCACCCCCATACCGCGATCCCACGCACGGTTCGTGAATGCCCAGAAGACGACGCTCGCGACAGCCATCCAGCCGATGTGCCACCACAACCACACCGGCAGCCCGGCGATCACGGTCGCGTCTCCCCAGAGAAACCACGGGACCGCGAACGCGACGAGGATCGCAAAGACGGCGATCCACAGTACATCGGTCATTCGATAACCCATATCACCAGCAAATAGTAGACGGTTCTACCTAAATATTGCTATTTATCAACGATATAATTTATCGATGAAAATTTTTCTTCAAAACGATCGATGGGGGTTCCAAATATATACCGTTGATTCCGGGATCAACTAACCAGACCAATTCGTAATCGACCGGAGATTCGCAGTGGCAACTATCTACAGGCGGGGCAGGCCGAGTGCCTCGGGGCTCGACCCCGAGGCGGGTCACTGCGACAGCTATTTGCCGACTGGACAAGTATATAAAACGTCCGGGCGATCGACACTGTCGATCGCATCACGTGGACAGCATCTCACCATCATCATCACGAGGTTTCACAACACATGGACGATACAACCAAATATCTCATTCACGCTCGGATCGCCGCCGAGGGCGTCGTCGAACGAAGCGACGTCGTCGGCGCGGTGTTCGGACAGACGGAGGGACTACTCGGCGACGAACTTGACCTGCGGGATCTCCAACAGTCTTCAAAAGTCGGTCGGATCGATGTCTCGATCGACTCCGAAAACGGCCAGTCTTTCGGCGAACTCACGATTGCGACGAGTCTGGATAAGGCCGAAACGGCGATCCTTGGCGCAGCCCTCGAAACGATCACACGGGTCGGCCCGTGCCGAGCACAGCTTGAAGTATCGGAGATCGAAGACGTTCGAGCGGCAAAGCGCCGTGACGTCGTCGATCGAGCCAAGGAGCTGCTCGCGGAGGGCTTCGACGAGAGTATCATGTCTTCGGAGGAGTTACTCGCGGAGGTTCGCCGATCCGCACGTGTCGAGGATATTACCGAGTACGAGGGACTCCCCGCGGGGCCGCGGGTTGTCGACTCTGATGCGATCGTCATCGTCGAAGGGCGCGCAGACGTGTTACAGCTGTTAAAATACGGCATCAAGAACGCGATCGGCGTCGAGGGGACGAATGTCCCCGAGTCCGTCGCTGACCTCACCGAAGAGCGCACGGTAACGGCGTTCCTCGACGGCGATCGCGGCGGCGAACTCATCCTCAAGGAACTCGCCCAAGTTGGATCGGTCGACTATGTCGCCTTCGCCCCGCCTGGCAGCTCTGTTGAAGATCTCGACCGGACTGCAGTGTTAGCCGCACTCCGCGAGAAGGTGCCGTTCGATCTGCTCGCCGACGAGTCTGATATCAGGGCGGCTATGTCCGGACACAAGGGTGCTGCGGGCCCTCGAAACGGGTCGCACTCGAAGAGTAACCCGAGTGCGACCCATACGGACGGCACTGCGACCGACGAAGATATTTCTGTTGCCGTAGACGTCGTTCCGAACGAGCCATCTGAAGATCTCGCAGTCGACGCCGCGGTTAAAGACACTGAACATCCCGAAGCGACCAACGCTGGCAGTGCTGAGGCCGCTGTTTCTGCAAACACCACAAAACCGTCATCTGCGAACCGTCAATCATCCGGTGAGACGGCTGTTGAACCGAATCCATCAGTGGACGCTCCGCTCGGCCCGGAGGCTACTGGCGGTGCCGTCCCAGCGGTAGATCCCGAAGACGTGGCTACGGATACGCAAGCACCCACCACAGACGACGCGGAATCCACACCTACTACAGACGACGCGAAATCCACTCCTACTACAGACGACGCGAAATCCACTCCTACTACAGACGACGCGGAATCTGCTACAGGGACGCGTGAGCCGGACGCAACCGATGAGTCAGTCCCGCCGATGACGCTCAGAGAGCACGTCAGCGAGGTTGTTGCGGACTCCGAAACTGCCCGATTTTTGCGAGCCGACGGCGAGCCGATCGAAACGGTCCCTGTGGATGACTGTTTTGCTGCGCTCGAATCCAGCGATGTCGTTCCAGAGACAATCGTGCTCGACGGCACGGTTACCCAACGACTCTTGGACCTCACAGCCCAACGAGGGGTCAAAACAGTGATCGGGACCGCCCGCGGTGAATTCGTGAAAAAACCGATCGCGACCCGAGTGTTGACTGCCGATCAGCTCATGCAAGCCGCCTGAGTTTACGTCAGTCCGAGTCCGATCGCCGCTGTGATCGCCCCAACTGCACCTCCCACAGTGGCGAGAAAGTTCACGCCCTGATTGCCGATCCGACCGCCCTCGACGGTTGCCCCGAGAATACTGTCAACTGTAATGCCGACTACGCCGCCGATCGCGATCGCCGCCGCCGTCAGCGGCCCATTTGTGACAGGCAATGCGATTGCCGAAACCGCACCGATCGCCACACAGCCGGCCAGCCCGGCGACTTCTCCCTGCCACGTGATCGCGCCATCGGTCCCTGGCTCAACCTGCTCGAGGGTCGTAATGAGTCGCGGTGTATCGAAGAGGCCACCAATTTCGCTCGACAGCGTATCGCCGAGCGCTGTCGCGAGCGACCCTGAGAACGCAACAACGAACACTATCGTCGAGACCTCCATGCCGTCTGCGGCCGCAAATCCGAGTACGGCGACGAGCGCAACCGTCGAATTTCCTAACACGTTTCCGGTGCCGCGTGCGCCGTCGTTGTCTTCGGCGACGCCGCGTTCGTACTTTTTTTCATACCGGAACTTCGAGGCGAGTGCGCCCGTTCCATAAAACGTGATGAGCACGGCGAACCAGCCGAATCCGCCGTAGACGATCGTCACGAGTCCGAGGAGGACCCCTGTCAGCGCGCCGGCTATTGATGCCGTCCCTAGTGCGTACGAGACATATCCCAGTGCACCAGTCACGATCAATGCGCTGAGGAGGTACACCGGATCGTGCGACGAGACGAGTGCCGCGGCCCCCCACAGGAGCAGCCCCGTCGTGATCACGACAACTGGATCGTCGCGTTCGTACAACAACTGTCTGATGATCGCGGCGATGAGCGAGGCAATGACGCCGAGAAAGCCGAAGCGTGCAGGGTCGATCGGCGTTCCGAGTTGAAGCGCAACAAGCCCTTGGGCGAGCATTGCTGCTGCGGTTCCCCCGCCGACGAAGCCGCCGACGCGAATCAGTTCATCATCCGTCCACTGGTGACAGAGCTCGCTGCCGACCTGGCCGGCACTAATTGCGACGACGGTTGCCACGAGGACGGCATCTGGCATCGACGATCGGGGTGCTGTTGCGAGTATTGTGAGCGCTGCAGCCGCAAACGCAAAGCCAGCGAGCCCATAGAGCTGTCCGGATTCTCGATCGGTAGGCCGGGCGAACAGCTCAAACACCGGTCCTGAAGAGACGACGAATACGGCCACGAGTGCGATCACAGCGAACGGAACCGCACTCACGAGTCCGAGCGACGGCGCGGCTATTGTCAGCGAGCCGATCGCTGCAAACGCCGTTGCCCGTCGGAGCCGTCCGGTCACACTCTCGGATATCGCCGTCGCGTACTTAATATTCCCGACATCGTCGAAGCTGTTATTCGGGTCCGCCGCGTTGGTCCGCCAGTGCGGCTGTACGATACATATCTTGGCATTCGGGTTACTCGACACGACGCCCCACCGCCCGAACACGTGGCAATTGTTCTCACTGAACGCGATCTGTTGGAAAAAGGCGCATATTCGACCCTCGAGTCCTTACTCGGTTGGGTTTTCGAATACGGCTCTTCGCGCGTCACGATCTCTGTGAGTGTGCTCGACGAGGCCGTTATTCCAACACTTCGTCGACAGCTTGCCGCAGTTGACGCGACAGAAGCGATCGCAATTCGTGGCCCCGACGACACTGACCCAGCAGATACGCCGATCCGGGTGAATATTGGCCTCGGTGGGAAACACGAATTTGCGGCCGCAGTTGCTCGGATCGCTGCGGATGTTGAAGCTGGTGAGCTTACCACTACAGATATCGACGACGAGACGATCGCCGATCGGCTGGTCTTTCCGGACGATCCTGATCTACTCATTAAAACCGGTGCCGAGCGGCTTTCGGACTTTATGATCTGGCAGTCGGTATACTCCGAGCTGTACTTCACTGACGTCAACTGGCGAGACCTCCGCAAACGCGATTATCTGCGAGCGATTCTCGATTACAAGAACCGTCAGCGCCGCTTCGGCCGGTAGTCAACATTTGGTTTCGGACCACTTGTTTTTGCGGTTAATTTGTGGACTCGTCGCTCCGAACGTCTACCTCGTCGAGCTCGTCGGCGAGTGTGGATCTGTTTCCGGCCGGAAGCGTCTCGCGGAGCCGCGTGGCAACCGATCGTGCCTCCTCAAGCTCGACCGTAGCGACCGCCCTGACGAGTGCGATCGCTCGACGTGTCTGTGTGTCTTGCCAGGACTCTTCGCGAGAATGGTACGTTCGGAGCCCACGCAGGAAGTCGAGTTTCGAAAACTCCGGCCAGTACGGCGCACAAAAGTACACTGCGGCTTCGTTGCCATTTGCGTGCCACGGGAGAAAGTTCGACGTGCGCTCGTCACCGCCAGTTCGAATAATGAGATCGACGTCCCTGACACTGTTTCGATACAGCCGGGACTCGATCTCGCTGACGTCGATCGCTTCACTCGAGAGCTCACCGCGATCGACCGCGGCGACGACGTCGCGGGCCGCACGCCGAAGCTCGTTTCGACCGCCATATGCGAGTGCGATATTCAACCGGAACTCGTCGTACTCCGATGTTTGCGCTTCGGCGTATTCGACCGCGTCCTGGATTCGATCTGGCAGTCGTTCAATCTCACCGATCGCTCGGATCTGCACGCTCTCGTCATGGACTCGATCGGCGTCGGCGAACTCATAGAGTTTGTTTTCAATCAGATCAAATAGGGGTTCGAGTTCTTCATCTGGCCGTTCGAAATTCTCCGTTGAGAACGCGTACAGGGTCAGTTCCTTGATTCCAAGCTCTGCACACCAGTCTAAGACCTGCTCGGTCGTGTCTGCTCCGGCCTCGTGTCCTTTTGGCGCGTCTTCGCCGTTCGACCGGGCGTAGCGGCGATTCCCATCCTGGATGATTGCCACGTGGGTTGGGGTCTGGCCAATCTCTCGCCGAAGCAAGCGCTCGTACCCGTCGACGAATGCGCGGCGAAGCGATCCCAACATCTGTCAGTTTATTCTTGATACTCGTATGAGAACTTTCCGCTTCAGATCGTTTTCAATTTTTCTGATAAAAGGACTTTGTCGGTCATTCTTGAGACTCGGCCGTGATTTCGTCGGGATGTGTGAGTTCGTCGGCCAGTCCCGCGGCACTGTAGGTGCCCGCACGATTGAGTGCGACTCCGACTAGGAAGCCGGCCGTCCCAATCGCAAACGTAAACAACAGCGCAAAAAGCAGTGTTAACCGGACCCGCGTGAGCAGGTCGCCCTCGGCGATCGGGCCGTACGGCGCGTTGACCATGTAGCCGAACACCGGAAACAACACGAGTGAAAACGCGACGAGCGCACCGTCGTTTGCGTATCCCGCCAGTGCGGCGAGGACTCCCAAAAGCAGCGACGGACCGATCAAAAACACCAGCTCCGGGCCGTCAACAATCCCGGTGACGCCGTAGCCGGTGAGCACGATCAGGACGGCTCCGGTCGGGAGCCACGGATCGATTCCCCCAGCCTCCGAAAGAATATAAATTGACGCCAATACTGTTACAATGAACGCAGCTGCGGCAGTGTACTGCATTGTCGCCGATCCCATTGGGCCACCGAGCTGTTCCCAAAGTGCCGGCAGCGCAAGCGTCCCGAACGCCGTGAGCGTCAAAAGCAGCGTCATCGCCATAATTTGGGCCGCGACGTGAGTATCGCGGCCGATCAGAAATCGACGCAACGGGCCGAACATACACACATGTACTCGGCTGAAAATATAAATCTACGTCTCTAATTAACACGATTGATATTTCGGGCTGTGATGCTTAGTAACGCGATCAAATCTCGATCGTCTCCGCTGACGCGATCAAATCATTAGTCGTTTAATCCCACCAGCCAAACTATCGTTCAATGACCAGCGTTCTCGACAAAGACCTATACAATCGGACTAAAGCGCTGCTCGAACCCGGCGAGATCGATCTCGTCGGTGTGATCGTCCACACTGAATACACGAGCGCAGAAGATCTCGAAATGCACGAACTCACCGTCGAGTTGAACGACGTGATCGCCGAACACGCCGGAAAGGGCGAGACGTACATCTACGCCGGCAATGATGACCCTGATTTCGCCTCTAACCAGTTCCACGGCCGCACACTGGAAGACGAGGCGTTCGTATGGGAGTGCCAACAGTTGATCCGTGACGGCGTGTTCAAACTCGTGTTCTACTACGAGGCCAGCGCCGATCAGGACGCGATCGTTGCGGAAATCCAAGACATGGGCTACGACGTGACGCCCGTTCCGTAATCGGTGTCCTAACGGGTTGTTGGTGTTGCAACCACTGTCTATATTCACCCAACGAGTAGCCACGCCAGCCCGATCGCCCCTGCGCTGAGCGTGAGATTGCCGATCGCGTTGGCGATGGCTGCCCCGCGGTTGCCCTCTTCGAACAAGAGCACAGTCTGGACGCTGAACGACGAGTACGTGGTGAACGAGCCGCACACACCGGTTCCGATAAACAGTACCACATCGTTTCCGGCACCTGCAGCGGTGATCGCCCCGAGCACAAAACTGCCGAGGAGGTTCACGATGAGTGTTGCCAGGGGAAACTCCGCGGTCCCAATGTATTCGCCGACAGCGTAGCGAGCAACTGCCCCGATCGCGCCACCGGTACCGACGAGAAACGCTGGCTCCATTTAGCTCCCTCCCACGCGCTCTTCGAGAGCATGTCCGTTCATCCACCCAATGGTCTCTCGTGCTACGAAGACAGCTCCAAACCCACAGGCGTAGCTCCCGAGGACGTAGACGACAGCAGTTTCCGGATGGGTCACCGTTGCAAGAACGAAGGTACTGTAGGTGGTAAACGACGACAGAAATCCAGTTCCAAATACCAGACGTGACTTCGATCCAACAACGCCGCGGGCAAGCGAATCGTACACTAACACCCCGAGAGCAAAGCTCCCGACCACATTTACGAGAAACGTCGAAAGCAAAGCTCCCGCGAGAATGGTGTCGATCGCGAAGCGTGCGTTCGCGCCGGCGAAGCCGCCGATTGCGATCAAGAGGACGGGTTCAACCCGTTCGAGGGGATGGCTTTCGACCATCTATTCGCTTTCGGCGGAGAGCTCAATTTCGAGCGCCCATTGCTGGTCCGCATCGTACGCACGCGCTTCGAAAACATACCGTCCCGGTACCAGACACTGTTCGGTTTCGGTGTCAGTGCTGGTGTCGGCGTAGAGTCGATACGTCCGTGTAATCGTATCACATTCGTCGAGCTTTGTGACCGTTTCGACAGGTTCGATCTCAATCGGCTCTCGCAGCTGCCAGCAGCCCTCTTCCGGACTATTTGGGATCGCCGCTTCGAGATCACGATCGACCTCTGGGATGGCGACGAGCCCGGCATCATCGATCGACTCGTGACGACCGTGGTAGACACTGTACGGTGGTGTCAGTCCGCCCTCGAATGTATACGGCTCCGAGCGCTTATTCCGGTACTGGACGACAACCAACGCGGGTCGATCTTCTCTGAACGCTCGAGTCACTTCCGCGTCGATCGCGAACGCGTCGGTCTCGACGGGATCGCTCACCACCCGAGCGAACGGAAAGCCCTCGTCTGGATCGATTCCCTCTGGGATAATCGACGGCGATTCACAGTCGTCTGGGTCAGTCGTGGGCTCGGTATCGGGCGCGTCGTCGCTTCGAGGGGTGGTGCACCCACCGATCGCGGTGAGTGTTGAACCAGCGAGCGCCGACAGGAGTTGCCGGCGGGCGATCGAGACCATGTACACGTGTACGTCCGCGAGCGGGATCAAGAGTCTTGCGTCGTGGCGATCCGTTTCTGCCAAACCACGTTGCATGCGGTCGATTTTGTCGCTCCGAGAGCCTTATTCCTCCGTAGCCCCGAACACCAGTATGCAGCGAATCGACGCGGATCTCTCGACGACAGACAGGGGTATCATAAATGCCCTACAGGGCGGCTTTCCGGTCGTCGAGCGACCGTTCGACGCGACCGCGTCGGCGCTTTCCGAACGCGGGCTCGATCTTGACGGTCCTGTACTCCTCGATCGGATTCGTCACCTCGACGAAGAAGGGGTGCTCTCGCGGTTTGGCGCGCTCGTCAACGCCCAGGAGATCGGCGGAAACGCCTCACTTGTTGCGATGCACGCGCCGCCGGAGCGTTTCGACGAGGTGGCCGAATCGGTCAACGGATTCCTCGAGGTTGCTCACAACTACGAACGGGAACACCCGTATCTCAACATGTGGTTCGTCGTGTCGGTCGCCGACGCCGATCGCATCGAGACGGTCCTCGAAGAAATCGAGGCCGAAACCGGTCAAGAGACGTACAACCTCCCGAAACAACAAGAGTTCCGTGTCGAGGCCAAATTCCTCTTGGATGGCCCGATCGCCGACGGGGACTTCGATCTGACCGAGCTTGGTCCTTCGGTGACACCGTCGGGCCGGACGACGCTCACGCCGGCTGAACGCGACCTTGTGCTCGAAATTCAAGGCGGGCTCCCGTTGACACAGACGCCGTATGCGGATGTTGCGACGGCGATCGACGCCGATCGGGCATGGGTTCGTGAGACGATCGCGAGATTCAACCTCGAGGGGAAAATCAGACGGATTGGTGTGGTACCGAACCACTACGCGCTCGGTTATACCGAAAACGGAATGACCGTCTGGAATGTTCCTGACGAGCTGATCGGCGATGTCGGGCCTGCAGTCGCCTCGTTGGACTTCGTGACCCACTGTTATCAACGGCCACGCCACGAGGGCGTGTGGCCGTACAACTTCTTTGCGATGACACATGGCCGAAGTGAGGCCGAGAGTCAGCGCCGAATCGAACACGTTCGCGATACTATGGACGAGTACTGGGACGTAACACCCGAGGCATGGGACACACTGTTCTCGACCCAGATCCTGAAAAAGACAGGAATCAGACTCGCCGAACGGGCCGAGGCAAACACGGAGTAACCAATCCGACGGGTGAAATGATACCGCTTTATCACGACTTCGAAGACGAAACGGTGCTTGTATTCGGCGGCGGCAGCGTCGGCTATCGGAAAGCGCGACGCTTTGCCGCTGAAGCCGATGTTGTCGTCGTCAGTCCCCAATTTGACGATCGCTTCGACGATGTCGACGACGATCGATTTGTGGATGGGGGCAACGACCGTGGCTCGATCAAACTGGTCCGCGCTGCGCCGTCGCCCGCAGACGTCGACGCGTGGCTCGATCGTCTCGAGCCTGCGCTTGTCGTGATTGCGACCGATAACGACGCGGTAAACGCGGCCGCGGTTGACGCAGCCCGCAACAGGGGTGTGCTCAGAAACAACGCGGTCCGATCGGGCAGCCGTGATCCGGGAAGCGTTACGATTCCAGCAACCGTCACGGACGGTCCGGTCTCGGTTGCGATCTCAACTGGGGCGCAGAGTCCGGCGCTGGCGAAACACCTCCGCGAGCGGATCGAAGCCGAGATCGACGGCGCGGGTGCGATGGCCGAACTCTCTGGCGGACTCAGGCATTCGCTGCGCGACCGAGGGCTTTCGCCGTCGGATCGCCGGGCGGCGATCAGGGCGGTCGTCCGATCCGACGCGGTTTGGAAGGCTTTACATACGGGTGATTCGAAGGGCGAACAAGAAGCCGAACGCGTCATTGACCAGGTTGTGGGTGACACCTAATGTTCCAGACAGGCATCATCACCGGGGTAAGCGTTTCACATGTGGATGCGCGCGTCGAGGAGATCGACGCCGCCAGCGGTGACAGTGTCCGTGCGGTCGTCTCCGAGTTACTTGCCGATCGCCGCGTCAGCGAGGCGTTTGCGCTGCAGACGTGTAACCGCGCGGAGGCGTACGTCGTTGTCGACAGCGCGGCTGATGGCCGATCGGTCCTTTCAGATCGCGTCAGCCACGTTCGCTCGGACGCGGTGACCTGGCTGTCCCACGAGGAGAGCATCCGACATCTGATGCGCGTTGCCGCCGGGTTGGAGTCGCTCGTACTCGGCGAGGACCAGATCATTGGCCAGTTCAAAACCGCGATCGACGAATCCCGTGCAGTCGGTGGAATTGCCACCGTTCTCGACGAAACGCTAATGAAGGCAGTCCACGTCGGCGAGACCGCACGGACGGAAACAGCAATCAATCAGGGCGTGCTTTCACTCGGCAGCGCCGCTGTGGAGTTGGCCCAACGGGAGCTCAATCTCGACGGGTCATCGGCGCTCATTGTCGGCGCTGGCGAGATGGGGCTGCTCTCGGCACGGGCGCTCTCTGCAGCGGGAGTCGATCGACTCACGATCGCTAACCGGACCGTCCCACACGCCGAACACATCGCGGCTGAACTCGACATTGATGCAAGCGCCGTCCACCTTGATGCCATCCAAGCGGCGGCCGCAGATGTCGACGTGTTGATTTCAGCGACCAATAGCCCCGAGCACCTCATTTCGCAGGCGGACCTCACAGAGACAGACCAGATTGTCTGCATCGATATCGCCCAACCACACGATATCGAACCGGCGGCTGACGCAATCGACGGCGTGTCGCTGTACGACATTGATTCACTGGAAGCGGTGACTGAGGAAACACGATCCGATCGCGAAGCAGCCGCCGAGGCGGTCGAGGCGATCATCGACGAGGAGTTCGATCGGCTGCTCGCGAGCTTCAAACGCAAGCAGGCCGACGAGGCGATCCGCGCGATGTACGAAGGGGCTGAACGAGTCAAGACCCGCGAGGTGGCAACGGCACTCACGAAGCTCGAGGCAAACGGCGACCTCACCGACGAACAGCGAGCGATTGTCGAATCGCTCGCCGACGCGCTGGTCGGACAGCTGCTCGCCGCGCCGACCAAGAGCCTCCGTGAAGCCGCCGGCGAAGACGACTGGACGACGATCCAGACCGCAATGAAGCTGTTCGATCCTGGATTCGACGACCCGCCGATGTCTCCTTCGGACATAGCCGGCTCGGAGATACCAACCGGCTCAGATCAGATCCCGCAACACGTTCTCGAGCGCATATCCGACGATTAACTGATCGACTTATACGCGCAAAGACGGGTAGCGCATCGTTCCATGGCGCATACTTATTTTCCTCGCCTGCGTATCTGGGTGTATGTCACTGCTATCTGACGAGGAGATCGACGAAGCGTTGCCTCGTGGCTGGGACCGCGACGGCGACGAGATCGTCCGGACGTACGAGTTCGACGACTATCTCGACGGTGTGAGCTTTGCGGGCACTGTCGGCGAACTCGCCGAAGAGGAGTTCCATCACCCGGAGATCATCATCGGCTACAAGACGGTCGAGGTTCGCTTTACCAGCCACGAAGCGGGCGGAATCACCGACGACGACATCAGACTCGCGGAGCTGTGCAACGACGAACGGTGACCGGGTACGACTTTTGGCTGTTCGACCTCGACGGGACGCTCGTCGACGTCGACCCTGCCTACACTCGCGAAGTATTCGATCGCGTCGGCGAGCGGCTCGATCGCCCCTTCAGCGACCGGGAAGCTGAGGTGCTGTGGCACGGCCTCGGTGGCCCTCGAAATGCGGTGCTTCGATCGTGGGGGATCGACCCAAGGGTCTTTTGGCCTGCGTTCCACGCGATCGAGGATCCACGGGCGCGGGCGGACGCGACGTATCTCCATCCCGACGCGGATGCGTTACTGTCGACGATCGACGCCCCAATCGGAATCGTCACCCACTGTCAAGAGTTCCTCACAGCGCCGGTTGTTGACACGCTCGGCCTTCGCGAGCGCGTCGATACGATCGTGTGTTGTACTGAGGAACTTGGTTGGAAGCCCGATCCGACCCCCGTCCACGCTGCGATGGATGAACTGGGTGTGTCAGCCGCCGATGCGGGGGTGCTCGCGGGTGATGCTGAAAGCGATGTCGGCGCAGCGCGTACTTCCAAGCGAAGTGTGAATCTGGAGACCCTATTTGTGAAATTTTACTGAGGGGTACTGGCTGTAGAAGAACTTGACCGAACTATAGCGAC
>NZ_SRSG01000013.1 GCF_005543295.1 Halalkalirubrum salinum | reverse complement strand
GTCGCTATAGTTCGGTCAAGTTCTTCTACAGCCAGTACCCCTCAGTAAAATTTCACAAATAGGGTCTCCAGATTCACACTTCGCTTGGAAGTACGACCCGACCCGTGGTACTTTACGTGGTCGGCTTCGGCTGGCGTCACCAACAACTGTTATTCGTACTCGTCACGTAGGTTAACTATGGTTAGCCCGCTTTTGATTAACGCCTTTACGGACTCAATCCCGCTTTTGTTGATCACGGCGGGATTGCTCATTTCGCTGGCGGAGGCGATCGCTCCTGGGGCAAACTTTATTGTCGTCGGAATTGCACTCCTCGGCGCTGGACTCGTTGGCCTCGCGCTCGGTCCGCTTGCAAGTCCGTTTATCCTCGGAATTTTTGTGTTGCTGTTCGGGGCAATCGCCTTCTACGGCTACCACGAGTTGGATCTCTACGGTGGCAAAGGCCAACAACAGACTAAAGATTCGAAATCCCTCCGCGGCAAGACGGGCCGGGTTACAGAGCGAGTCACTCCCTCGAAGGGGCAAATTAAGCTCCGGGGTGGGGGCTTCAATCCGTTTTATTCGGCGCGATCGATGGACGGCGAAATCCCGAAAGGAACTGAAGTGATGGTGGTCGATCCCGGCGGCGGAAACGTCGTAACGGTCGAATCGTTAGACGCGATCGAGGGCGATGATATCGATCGCGAACTGGAAGCTGCACGACGAGCAAACGCTGAAAAGCGCCGCGAGGCATCTGCGGCTGAGCGATCTGACGGTGAACGCCGCCAAGAGTCTACGGGATCCGATCGCGAGGAGGTTGCCCGCGATCGCGAGCGCGAACCGGAGTTCGATCACTGACTGCAGTCTCGATCGATATCACCTCGAGAAACAGGGGCCAATTCTTATGAGTCAGACCCACCAAGACATTGGCATGGACCCCGTTACACTACAGATCGTCCCAGGATTGAGCATCGTCGGGTTATTGTTCATTTTCTTGGTCGTGGTAACGATCTGGCAGGCCGTTGAGATCGTCGACGCGTACGAAAAGAAGGCATTGACTGTCTTCGGTGAGTATCGAAAGCTGCTCGAGCCGGGGATCAACTTCATTCCACCGTTTGTTTCGCGGACGTATCCCTTCGACATGCGGACCCAGACACTCGACGTGCCGCGCCAAGAGGCAATTACCCGCGATAACTCGCCGGTGACCGCTGACGCCGTCGTCTACATCAAAGTGATGGACGCAAAGAAGGCGTTCCTTGAGGTCGACGACTACAAGAAGGCAGTCTCGAACCTCGCCCAAACCACGCTCCGTGCCGTGCTCGGCGACATGGAACTCGACGACACGCTCAATAAGCGCCAGGAGATCAACGCGAAAATCCGCAAAGAGCTCGACGAACCGACCGACGAGTGGGGTATCCGCGTTGAAAGCGTCGAAGTGCGGGAAGTCAACCCCTCGAAAGACGTCCAACAGGCGATGGAGCAACAGACCTCCGCAGAGCGCCGTCGCCGTGCGATGATTCTCGAAGCGCAAGGTGAACGCCGCAGTGCCGTCGAGAAGGCTGAGGGTGACAAACAGTCGAACATCATTCGTGCCCAAGGTGAAAAACAGAGCCAGATCCTCGAAGCCCAAGGTGACGCAATTTCGACGGTGCTTCGGGCGAAGTCCGCCGAATCTATGGGTGAGCGGGCGATCATCGAACGCGGCATGGAAACGCTCGAATCGATCGGCCAGGGCGAATCGACGACCTTCGTCCTCCCGCAAGAGCTTACCTCGCTGGTGGGTCGCTACGGCAAACAGCTCTCTGGTAGCGATGTTCAAGAAGGACAGGCCCTCGAAGGCCTCGAGTTCGACGAGGAGACACGCGAGATGCTCGGACTCGACAACATCGAAGAGATCCTCGGACAGATCGACGAGGCCGCTGAACTCGACATTGAACAGCTCGAACAGGAGGCAGAAAAAGTCAAATCCGGCGATGCGGGCTCAGACATCCGATCAGCCGACGAGGTTATCGACGACGTTGACGAGGAGCCGATCGATGATGAGCTCGTGGAAACAGAGCCGTCGGCTGATGGCGGCCAGGCGGAGCTGGAAACAGAGAAATAGCTACTGGCTGTCCGGTCCGTTACTGACGAAGTACTTATATCCACCGCTGTATATCACCAACACGAATGAGCGGGCCGGTCGACGAACGGAAACGCGAGACCCTGCGTCGCTTTGCGGCGATCGGAGCGGCGACACCGTTCGTCGGTACTGCGGCGGGCCAATCGGACGCAGACGAGCCTGCTGATGAGAACGAAACCCGCGAGGCGATCCGTGGCTACGTCGACACGACGCCCGGAGCGCACTTTTCGAAACTCCGTGACGACCTCCGGCTTGGGACTGGTGAGGCGCAGTACCACCTCCGCCGACTCGAAGAAGGCGGCCGGCTCGAATCTGTCAAAGACGGCGACTACCGGCGATACTTCGTTGCCGATCGATTTTCGTCACTCGAGATCCGTGCGATCGGTTATCTCCGCCGATCGACGACTCGCGGGATAATTCTCGCCCTGTTAGAAGCGCCCGATCGGACAGGTGCAGCGATCGCCGAACAGGTTGGCGTCTCGCGGCCGACAATTAGCGCCGCGGCTGCGGATTTGAGTGAAGCTGGGCTACTCGATCGAAGCGACGGATACGTGCTTACCGAGCCTGAACTCTTGATCACGATTATCATCCGCTATGCGGACTCGTTCGGTCCTGAAGCGGTCACCTTCGCGGACGAGGCTGCGAAATATATCCACTACGATCCAGAGACCGCATGATTCTATCTGTTCGGGCGTGAGTGTACCAAGTGCTGCTATGCGGGCTCGGCGTTGAGGACCGCAAGAAGTTCGTCCAGCGAATCGATTTCGACAGCCGGTTTGGCCCCAAGTTCGACATCTTCGTTGTGCGAACGTCGGAGGAATACTGGTTTAAGTCCTGCTCGACGGGCAGCGATCACATCGGTCTCACGATCACCGACGTAGTAGCCTGCGGAGACACAGAGCGCGTCGAGCGCTTCGAGAAGGTAGTCCGGTTCTGGCTTTCGACGGGTGAATCCCTCGACGCCGAGGTCTCGACCTCTGACGAACGAGAACAAATCTAACCCAAAGTGCTCGGCAACGAACGTCACCGTCGGATGGTAGTTGTTGCTCACGAGCGCGACCGTTGCGGTTTCGGCAATCGATTCGAGCGCTTCGACGTCGGGATACAGTCCGCGCTCACCGGCTCTGAGACGCTCGATCGCAAACTTGGCGCTTGCGGCCTCTCGATCGGCGTAAAACGCGACTGGGTCGACGTCGATCACCTCGCAAGCGTCAATAAATTCGTCGGTGTACTCGTACGTGTCGAGCGCAGCAAGAACCGACGCCGGTGGGTCAATCTCGTAGTCGACGATCGTTTCGAGCAGCGCCTCGGTGTGGATGTCGGGATCGGATCCTCGGCCTTTGAGGATCACGCCGTCCATGTCGAAAAGAACAGCGTTCGTTACGGTTTCGGTCCGTATAGTGTGTGAAGCGCCTGTGCGTGGCATCTGTCTGTTTTGATTGCTACTGGCAGTCATTTTGGACAACCGCAATCGCCATCCCCTCCGAGTTCAATTGTATGGTGATACAACTCTGCGAGCGCGGCGGCCGCTGGCGGTGCCAGATTCTCGCCGTCGTCGTTCATCGCCGGTTCAGATTCCACGTGGGGTTCGCCAACCACGATACGCCCAACTGTCGATTGACTTTCGGTAGAACAGTCGTACACGCCCTCTCGTTTCACCGTCAGTTCTATCGAACCACCCGCGGGAATGGTCTCGCTCCACGTGTCACCGTCTGTCGGAATGCGCCCGCTGATCGTTTTGAGATCGCGATCGGGTTCGCTGTCGTTCGTCCACGTTATTGTCCCGCCCCGCATGAGGTGGACGAGCGGCGGATCGAACAGATCGTCTTCGGTCGTAATCGAGACTGTCGCGCTCGCAACTGGACTGTCTGCGATCGCCTCGGTGGCGGTCGTCTCGTCTTTGCTTGCTCCATCGCCAACGGTGGCCCGCTCAGCGCCGGCAAGACAGCCCGAAAATCCACAGATGCCGACGGCAGATACAAGTACTGTTCGTCTGGTTCGTTGCATTATCGCTCAGCGCACCTTCTGTCTGGCGTATGCAGAGATTCCTTCACTGATCAGGACAACCCCAAGGATGGCGATCAAGATTGCCGACACGGTCCGCCAGGCGAACGAGTCAATTGCTTCGAACAGTTGGACACCGATCCCGCCAGCGCCAACGAACCCGAGAATCGTCGCCGCGCGGACATTGATGTCCCAGCGGTACACCGAGATGCCGACAAGTGCCGGTTTGATCTGCGGGACGATGCCGTACAACAACAGCTTTGCCGGGGACGCACCAGTCGCTCTGATCCCCTCGACCTGTCCGAAGTCGATCTCTTCGATCTCTTCACCCAGGAGTTTGCCGAGGAACCCGACCGACCGAACTGCTGTTGCGACAGTCCCCGCGAGTGCACCGGGGCCGAACATGATAACGAACAACAGTGCCCAGATAATCACGTGAACCGATCGTGAAACGGTGACGATCAGTTTGCCCAGAAGGTAGGTGGCCTTGTTCGGCGTCGTGTTCTCGGCGGTAATGTACGCGACGGGTGCCGCCATCGCCACTGCGGCGATAGTTCCGATCACTGCAATGCGTATCGTCTCTGCCAGCGGGCCAACAACGTTCGGAAGATACGCCCAGTCGGGAGGGTACATCCGACCGAACAGATCCGCGAGCTGTACGGGTGCAGTTGAGACGTACTGCAGCGACATGTTACTGGTCTCTGCAAGCCAGATCCACGAGCCGATCACTGTCAGCGCGGCAACGACGACGAAGCCGATCCGCATCGCCCGATCGCGTCCCTCGTGTCGCGTCCACGTCTGGGTTGCGCTCGCCATTATTGGACCCTCCGTCTAACGACTGCGCTCACGAGTTCAGCGACCAACACAACCGCGATAATCACGATCAAAATCGCGGCGACATAGTCGTACTCGTAGCGCTGGTACGCGCGGTTGAGGAGCACGCCGATTCCGCCTGCGCCGACGATCCCGACGATCGTCGACGACCGAATGTTGATGTCCCAGCGGTACACTGCGAGACCAACGAACCGTGGGACGACCTGCGGGACGACCCCGTAAATCATTGCCTGCAGGGAGGAGGCACCGGTCGCGCGGATCGCTTCGACGCTTTTCATGTCGATATCCTCGATGTCTTCGGCGAGAAGTTTCGAAAAGAAGCCGATCGTTTTGAAGCTGATCGCGACGATCCCCGCGAGCGGTCCGAACCCGAGCGCGACGACGGCGATGATCGCGACAATGAGGCCGTCGATCGCCCGTGAGATGCTGATGATTGCCCGGCTCAGGTAGTACGTCGGTCGCGGCGAGAGGTTCTCGGCTGCGCCGAATGCCACGGGAATGCTGATCACGATACCAGAAACCGTGGCGATCATCGCCATCGCAATCGTCTCGATCATTGCATCTCGGAGCCGAGCGAGGTCGCTTTCGGCCGTTTCCGGCGGGAGCATCGATGCGATAAGCTCATAGCCGTATCCGAGTCCTTCAATGAACCGTTGTGGGGTGATCGCCAAGCCCGCGAGCGACCAGCCGATTATGCCGAGTGTGATCAGGTAGACGAGCCACTTCGTCCGGTGACTTCTGAAGGACGTTGGGCGACTCCACGTGTGTTGCTCCGTCGCCATGTCTCACTCCCTCACGGCGATCGGGTCTGACGAGCCATCGGTCGTCGGATCGACCTCGGTCCCTGTTTGTACTGAGGTCGTGTCAGGTATCTCTTCGCCCTTGTAGATCACGTCTTTAGCGTCACCGGTGAGATCAGCCGTTGGACCGTCAAAGACGAGCTTACCGTCGTGGAGTCCGAGGATCCGGTCAGAGTACTCCTCGGCGAGGTGCACCTCGTGGATATTGATGAGCACCGGGATGTTCCGATCGACCGCGATGTCGGTCAAAAGCCGCATTACGTCGCTCGAGGTCTCCGGATCGAGGCTCGAGGTTGGCTCGTCAGCGAGGATAATCTTCGGCTCCTGAACGACCGCTCTGGCAATGCCGACGCGCTGGCGTTGCCCGCCGGAGAGCTCGTCGACACGTTTGTTCTCCATACCGTCAAGACCGACCAGATCGAGCAGATCGTAGGCCCGCTGAACGTCTTCGGGTGGGAACTTCCGTCTGAACGCCGCCCAGTTCGAGACGTAGCCGAGCCGCCCCGAGAGGACGTTCTCCATGACGGTGAGCCGCTCGACGAGGTTGTACTCCTGAAACACCATGCCGATGTCGCGGCGAGCGTTTCTGAGTTCGTCCGTTCCGAGTGTGGTCAACTCTCTGTCGTCGAGGAGGACTTTTCCCGATGTCGGCTCGGTGAGTCGGTTGATACATCGAACAAAGGTGCTTTTGCCGGCCCCGCTGGGGCCGATCATCGCCACGACCTCCTGGCCGCTGATCTCGACGGAGACGTCTTTTAGCGCCTTATCGCCCGTGGGATAGACTTTTCCGAGATTTTCTGTTTGTAACATGCTCTCTCAGAGATTTCCGCTCTCGTACTCGACTTCGTTGTACCGTTGAATCACCAAAATATCGTTCCAGTGACGCTTGTACTCGATTTCGACGAAATCTGCGTATCCGGTCGATTCCTCGTAGCCGGTTCCTGCCCAGTCGGTGTCGAGCCAGACGCTTTTGATGTCCTCGACCAGACCCGGCTCGAGGTCGTACCGGTGGACGATCGGTCCCGGCGGGAAGGGGTTGCTCCCCCAGACGACTTTGTAGTCCTCGAAGTCGATGTCGTCCCGCGAGTTCACGAGATCTTCGATACAGGTGCTGCAGATCGGACCGCAGTCGTAGTCGCCGACGGCAATGCCGATCGCAGACTGGTCGTGACCGCCAGAGAACTCGACCTCGAAGTCCTCATCGGGCGTTACGTCGAAGTACTGATCGAACAGCGCCGACGGCGCCTGATGTCCGGAGTTCGACGCCGGCTCGGTGTGGGTCACGTTGTAGTCGGGGAAGTCCGCAACGCTCTGGATCTCATCCATATCCGTTCGAGTGATCGCGAGTAGCCGGTAGCCGAACTGGCCGTCGGCCTGTACCCCCGCCGCGAATGGAATCACATCCGCGAGATTGACTGCGAACGCGGTCGTTCCCGTCGAGACGTTGCCGATGTGTGCCCGGCCCGATCGGAGCGCTTCGACAGTCGCCGCGTAGGAGCTGACTGGCTCCCACTGGACCGTCTTGCCCGTCGCCTCTTCGAGGCGATCGAGAAGCGGCTGCACATTGTCCTGGTACTGTGCCTCACCCTCCTCGCCAGGTTGGTCGACAAACACGAGTGGTTCCGGATCGACCAATTCGCTCTCGTCTTCCGGTGGTTCCGGGAGTGGGTTTCCGTGTGCGACCTCGTCGACGTCTTGTTCGCCCATCGCTTCGAGGTCTTCGGTCCGACCGCGGATGTAGTCGTTCTCGACGATCGCGCTCAGGCGATAGTTGTTTTCCTCCCATCCGGGGTCGTTTGGGTCAAACTCGCTGTCGTCTCGGAGCATTGAATCACCCGAGCCGCCATTTCCGTTGCCGTCGCCGTTACCGCCGTTACCGTTGCCCCCGTTGCCGTTTCCACCGTTGCCATTGCCCTCCAGGCCGGCACCGGCCTCGTCACTGTTGCTGTCGTCGCTGCCGCCGACACAGCCCGCTAACGCCGCTGCTCCAGTTGCGCCGCCCAATATCAAGAATTTTCTCCGTGACTTGTGGTCTTCAACCATCACCAACATCTCTGGATAGGCTGGTAAAGTAGGCTGCTATGAGTCCTATATTCTACTTGATAATACACAATATTATATGCAAATTTTTGTCTTGATTGTAGATATATTTTACGTATATGCCACTATATAATTATAAATCGCATATTTCATATCGCGGCGAGCGGACCAATCGACATGGGAATCCTGCGAGTGCTCAACGGCAGTGACGAGGAACCGCCCGGCTTCGATTCAGCGGCAGTCCCGACAGCTCCCGGACGGCAGTCAATAGAATACGACGGTGCTGTGTACGACTGTATGATTGTTACCTCTCCGGACGGACGGTGGACGCTCGCGTACGGGCGGCGTCGCAACGCTTCCGAGTCGTGGGCCGCCCGTCTCCGTGAGAACCGTGTTGTCGACAATTGGTCGACCGATCGGCCGACCGCTGGTGCCATCGCGAACGACGGGAGCGCGACGATCGTCGAGTCCCAGGAGGCAAACTCGACTGTCACCCGACTTCGAGCCTTTGATGCCGAGGGCCGCGAACAACTCACAGAGCCGTTCGATGCGACGCTTCGGCGGCCCGCAATATCGGCGGATGGGACGCTTGTCGGGGTTATCACCCGCCCGCCGACAGTCGCCGTCGAGACGTTCTCGATCGCCGATCGCCGCCGAGAAGGCCGTCACACACTTGCCGGCCGCCGCGGTCGTCTCCTCGGATTTCACCAGCGGGCGTCGGGGCCGATCCTGTACGTTGCGACCAGGTCAGAGGATATTCCATACGTCGGGCTCTCGGCTCGCTGCGAGGTTGAGTGGAAGAGCGCACCCTACCGGATGTCACAATCGCTCGCTGATCGGGTTCGCGGCTGGATCAGTGCCGTCCGTTCATAATTACGGACGATCGGTTGCTCACGCGGTGACCATCCACGTCGTTCCAGAGGAGTACCCCCACTTTTCGATCGTCAACCCTGTCTCAGCGTCTCGGACTGCCCGCATGTTCGCGCCGACTTCTTTTGCGCTCAGGCCGAGGTCTTCGGCTATGAGGCGAGATTTGAAATACGTCTGTTCGTCGGCGTGTTCTTCGAGGTACTGGTAGATCCGCTGTTGTTTCTCCGAGAGCGAGGCGATTGGTTCTACGGCGACCGATTCCGTGATGGCGGTGCTCATACCTACTCATATGGTAGTTCAACTAATACCCCCTTTGGTAGAGCGCCCTAACAGACCGGTGCCTGTCGATTTTGTTTAATTATTCCGCGTGTTTGGATCACCTGGGTACCGATTGCGGTACGGTCGCCTAACGCGTCAACTGATCGTCCAGCAGCTCTCACGAGTCGGTCGCTCGTCCAGTGAACTTCGCGAGTTGATCGCCCGTCCAGCGAACCTACTGTGTTGGTTGACTGTACAGCGAACAGACAAACGGTCCGATCGCTCCGGCAACCGCGTGCGCGAGCGCTTCTGTCCGATCGATCCGACCGTTCGTGAACGCACCGGCTGCGCCCTGTGCTTTTGCGATCTCATTCGTCCCGAGCACGTCGTCCATCACTGGCCCCAACTCCTCACCGCTGTCAATACGATCGGCGATCGACGCCGGCAACGGGAGACTGGGACCGCTTGCGACTGTCGTTCGATCGCCGTCTGTGACGCTCGCCCACATCACGAGAAACGGCTCGTCGCCGCCAGGAAACCGTGCGACGCCGCCTTCGATTCCGACACCGAGATCGTACTCACTGGCTTCGAGCACTCGAGTCGCTCGCGTAACTGCGCCGCGTTTGGTCTCCTCGTGACCGGTAGGTTGTTCAGAAACCCCAGAGGAAACCGACACAGCCTCAACGGAGGCTCCCTTTGCGAACCCGTCTTCGTCACTCGTAATTACCTGCTGTACTGCCGCACGCTTGACCGGATTGGTGCTGCCGACGCCGATTCGCATACCGACTCTACCGGAGGCAGTGAGTTTAGCGTTCTGACTCGCCAGTAGCGTCCACAAATGCTTCAGGATGGAGCCGTCTGACCAACTGCTCAATTCCGTCGAGCAGCCGCGGACTCGGCTGGTTCAACAGTGAATCGTCAAAAACGTGGACTTCTGGGTCGATCGCCCACTCCCGAGAAGTAATCCGCTCGGGCGAGACACGATCGCCGAATCCACAGACGTGCAACACCGCGTGGTCGGGATTGGTTGACTCGATCGCCGCCTGAGAAACCTCCGCCGATCGCTCGCCTGCCTGGACAAATGGATATCGACCACCGGCAGCCTCGACAGCGTCCGGAACCCAGTTTCCCGCAGCCATCGGCGGGTCCGACCACTCTTCGCAGTAGACGACGGGTCGATCGCGCCCCTCGACAGCCGTGCGGACTGCAGTGAGTCGTTCACGCGACTGAGCCGCAAGTCGCTCACCGGCGGCTGGGTCGCCGATCGCCGCACCCAGATCCACAAAGCCCTCGATCACTTCAGAGAGGCGGGCTGGCTCTTGATGAAACACCTCGTAGCCGCGCTCGCGGAGTGCTTCTGTGACGTCTCGTTGAAGTGCGTCGCTCGTACAGACGAGATCTGGATCGACTGCCGAGAGGCGATCGTATTTGGGATTCAACCACCCACCGATTGTCTCAACATCGCGGTCTTCGAGTTCGCAGTGTGTGGTGACGCCGACAAGGCGATCTGCACCACCCATTGCTGCAATTGTTGCAGTAGCGCTCGGGGCCAACGAGACGATCCGATCGGATGCCATCGATCGCTGTTTCGTCCGAACGGATGAAAATCCTCCGCGTCGGATCGCTACTACTACGGCAGACCGAGCGGTCCGTTGTACCCTCGATAATACTTGGTATATAATAGCATGGTATAGCGTGGATATATCCCGGTTAATCAGCGTGGATTGGCCGTCTATTCAGGGAACACCAGCGGATTTAAGTAGTTTTCCTGCGTCCTTCGATCAAGGATTGCTTCCCGGGTTTTATCCCGCTCACCGGGAGCCCACACCCTCATACAGCATGAGCGAACACACGTACACAACCACCCGACAGCGACGGACGGCGCGCACCGAGGAAGACGAGAAAACCGCAGCGGAGTCAGAAGGGCTCCGCTGTCCGGAGTGCAGCGGCCACGTTATCACCGACGAGGGCCACGGCGAGACAGTCTGCTCTGATTGCGGACTCGTCATCACTGAAGATTCGGTCGATCGCGGCCCAGAGTGGCGAGCGTTCGACTCCCGCGAGAAAGATCAAAAGAGCCGCGTCGGTGCTCCGACGACCAACACAATGCACGACAAGGGCCTGTCGACCAACATCGACTGGCGGAACAAAGATGCCTACGGGCGATCGCTCGGCGCGCGTCAGCGCCAGAAGATGCAACGGCTCCGCAAGTGGAACGAGCGGTTCCGCACCCGTGACTCCAAAGAGCGCAATCTCAAACAGGCGCTCGGCGAGATCGATCGGATGGCATCGGCGCTCGGGCTGCCAGACAACGTTCGCGAGACGGCGTCGGTGATCTACCGCCGTGCTCTTGAAGAGGATCTCCTCCCCGGCCGATCGATCGAAGGCGTCTCGACGTCCTGTGTGTACGCCGCTGCCCGGATGGCCGGCGTTCCCCGGAGCCTCGATGAGATTTCGGAGGTCTCCCGCGTGGAGAAAAGCGAGATTGCCCGGACGTACCGCTACGTCGTCCGCGAGCTCTCCCTTGAGGTCAAACCGGCCGATCCCGAACAGTACGTGCCACGGTTCGCCTCCTCGCTCGAACTCAGCGAGGAATCAGAAATGCGTGCGAAACAACTCCTGCGAAACGCGAAGGAAAAAGGTGTCCACAGCGGGAAATCACCTGTCGGCCTCGCGGCCGCCGCGGTGTACGCCGCTGCGCTTTTGACCAACGAAAAGACCACCCAGGCGGCAGTGTCGGAGGTCGCCGACATCTCAGAAGTGACAATTCGAAACCGCTACCACGAACTGCTCGAAGCTGAAGAAGAACTGCTCGCCTGAGTCGTCCGGTGCTTTTGTTCGTCTTTTGATCCCGGAACACGCTTGTCAATCGTCCACGTTGACCCCACTATGACGACGCTTTCGTTCGATTCGTTCGTTCTCACCGCGAGCACGGCTGCGCTCTCCGAGGAGCCGGCCGCTCGCGAACACGCGGACGCGATCGAGTTTCGCCTCGATCTGGCTACTGACCCGCTGGACGCGCTTGCAGCGTACGACGGCGAGTTGCCCCTGCTCGTGACGAACCGGCCGACGTGGGAGGGTGGAAACGCAACCTCGGAGGCCGATCGATTCGACGAACTCGCGAGTGCGATCGAACACGAGCAGGTTGGGGCTATCGATATCGAACTCCGTGCGTTGACTGGTGAGACGGCAGCGGCCGCAGCCGATCGGGCCCGTGAGGTCCGATCGCTGGCCCGCTCGGCAGACGTTTCCGTTGTCGCATCCGTTCACGACTTCGATCGAACGCCCCGACAAGAGCGGCTCACTGAATTGCTCACGATCGCGAGCGCTGAAGGCGACGTTGGCAAACTCGCGACGACCGCCCACGACCGAGCCGACGCGCTTGCGCTTTTGACAGCAACCCACGAGGCGACCCAGGAGGGTCGAACAGTCGCGACGATGGGAATGGGCGAAGACGGACGCCACACCCGAGCGGTTGCGCCGCTATATGGATCACGAATCGGGTACGCGCCTGTTGCCCCCGAGCGGGCCACCGCGCCCGGGCAGTACGATCTGGCGACGCTGCGATCGCTCGTTGGGTCGCTCGATCACCGTTTGTCGTAGTGGCCCAGTCAGACCCCCGGCGATGATCGCCACGAAAACGTGGATTTAACAAGGCCGTGCTCGAACGGCAGATGATGGACGACACACGCCGCCGAGCGCTTATCACGTTCGTCGTCGCCGCGATCCCCGGCTATCTCGGCTTCGCTGGCGTCGGCCACGCGTATCTCAGACAGTGGCGACGGTCGCTCGTGTGGTTCCTACTGGGCCTCGGATCGGCGATCGCACTCTTGTTTTATCACGTTGAGGATCCCGCAGCGATCGACATTGCCGATCCTGCCGCCGTTCCTACCGAGGTCACAATCCCACTGTTGGTCATCATCACACTGAGCGTGCTTGATGCGGTATTTATGTCGATCTCGTTAAGCAAAGAGCAGGCAGAACAGGACGCCCGCGTCGATGCCGGCGTGGACCCAGAAATGGCCGCGCAGTTGCCGACCTGTCCGAACTGCGGCAAGGAGGTCGACCCCGAGTTGGACTTTTGTCCGTGGTGCACGACCGAGTTTGAGCGCCCACCTGAGGAGGAGCCAGTGGGCGATCGGCACCCCTAACAGGATGTCAGCCAGCAAACTCAGAGATCCTTCCTGAAGACTACTTCTCGATGATGCTCTCTTCGACAGCCTCTCCGAAGTGTCGAGCCACAGCCTCGTAGTAGACGAGGAGTTCGTCGCCGACTTCGAGATCGGTCACCGCTTTCCGCCCATCGCGGGTTGCCACCTTGATCGTCTCAGCGTTCTGCAACAGCGTTTCGATCCGATCGACTCCGTCGTCGGTTTCGACTTCCGCTTGTACCCGGAACATCGGCCGTTTCTCGATCTTGACCCGACCGACGACTGCCTCGCGGGTGTTGCCTCTGGTGTCGACGAGTTGGACCTCGTCGCCGCTTTGCAGCTCAGACAGATAGACTGTCCCGCCCTCGGGCGTCCGGGCGTAGGCGTGGACCGCCCCAGCGTTGACGCGGAACGGCCGTGAGGCGACGTACGGTGACTCGGCGGTTTCAGCGTGAACAAAAAACAGCCCCCGGCCCAGCGAGCCGACCAACATTCCCTCGTCGTGGTCCATGAGGCTCGCGGTGTCGACGCAGACGCGATCGGCCATGCCAGTGCTGTCGACGGCGGTCACTGTTGCGTACTGAAGTGAGAGGTCCTCACGCTCGCTCGCAGCACGAGCCTCAACAGTCGCCCGGATCTCATCAGGATTATCCGTGTCAAGTAAGACTCCATCTGCGCCGAGTTCAAGCGTCTCGAACGCGGTTCGCGCTTCTTCAGCGGTCGTAACGCCCGCAATGAGGTCGGTTTCGTCACCGATTCTGGCAATGAGATTCTCGAGTGGAATAATCGACCAATCTTCCCCGATCACGATCGTGTGCTCGGCGTCGTAGGCCGCCTCCTCGGCGAACGCCTCGTAGTCTTCGTCGAAGATGCGGATGTACGCACCCTGGGCACGGTTGTCCGACCGTCGGAGGGTTGAGAGATCCGCAGAGCCGGAGAAATCGTTTGGAAGTTCGACCGTGCCGTCGCCTTCGCCATCTTTGCCAACGAGGTACGCGTCAGCGCGAGCGGTTTCCGTCTCGACGCTGTCAACCAGATCGGCGTCCGAACGGAACGCAGCCACGTTGATATCGCCGAGTTCGCGAACGCGCGACACGTCTGCCTCGTCGACGAGAACCCAGTCCGCGCCGGCTTCGATCGCCGTTGTAATTCGCCGCTTGCGTGTCTCCCAGCCGCCAACGCTATCGTCGGCTTTGATCCAGACGCTTCGTGTCATTGCTTGGATGTCCGTGCCCGACCGCTTGAACGTGTTGGATTACTCAATCCACACAACAGTTGCTCAACCCAAACTACGCTTCGATCGCCAATCCAGCCGCCTCAAGGGCGGCTGATACCTCGAGATCCTTGTGGACAACCGCGGAGACGGCCCTCGTGATCGCTTCGGGGTCGTCGTGTTGGAAGATTGATCGACCCATCGAGACGCCAGCCGCGCCGCCGTCCATCGCGCCACGGACCATCTCGATCGTCTCGCGATCGCTGCCCTTCGAGCCGCCGGCGATCACGACCGGCAGTCGCGTGGAGGTGCAGACGTGTTCGAAGCTCTCGCCATCGCCACTGTAGCCGGTCTTGACGATGTCCGCGCCGAGTTCCTCAGCGAGTCGCACCGCGTGTCCGAGCTTTTCTGGCTCGTCGCCTTCGATCCCTGGTCCGCGCGCGTACGCCATTGCCAACACCGGAATGCCGTAATCAGCGGCGTCAGCAGTGAGCGACGCAAGCTCCTCGATCTGTTGTGGCTCGTAGTTCGATCCAACGTTGATATGAAATGACACCGCATCCGCGCCCGCCCGAATCGCCTCTTTGATTGTCCCAGTCAGGCGCTTGTCGTTCTCGTCCGGGCCGATCGTCGTCGAGGCGTTCAGATGCACGATGTAGCCTGCCTCGTTTTTATTCGGATGGACCCGTGGTGCAATTCCTTTCTGCGTCAATACCGCGTCTGCGCCGCCGCGAGTAACGCCGTCGATCGTCGATTCGATGTCTTTCAATCCTTTCACTGCGCCCATCGTAATCCCGTGGTCCATCGGGACAATGAGGTAGTTGCCGTCTGTCGAAATCCGTGTGAGTCGTGTCGCGTGTCCTGCTGTCATCGGTAGTATGGGAACTTCTGTCAGTCGGTTTTATGTACCTTGCGAATGCGGCGCGTATGGGGACGATCCACATCCGCGTCCGAAGGTGACGCTACTTCGCGTCGACGTTTGCCTGTCGCGCCTCGTCGCCGCGCTGTGCGCCGGCTTTGAGCTCGCGTGAGAGGGTTTCGAGGCGATCGGCGACGGCCTCAGTTGGTTCGTCGTTTTCGACCCCGTTTGCGACGATGTCGACGAGCGCTGAGCCGACGATGATCCCATCCGCGCCGTTGGCAACGATCCGTTCGGCCTGTTCTCCGCCGGAGATCCCAAAGCCGACCGCCTTTGGAAGATCGTAGTCGGCGAGCCGATCGAGGCTCGCAGTCGTCTGATCGGAGACGTCCGATCGTGCCCCCGTCGTTCCGAGCCGCGCTTGCACGTATACGTAGCCCGAGACGCGCTGCATCATCCGCTCGAGGCGATCGCCCTCGGTCGTCGGTGCGACAATAAAGATCAGATCGAGACCGTGCTCGTCGCAGGCAGCCCGAAGCGGATCGGCTTCTTCGGCGGGTAGGTCCGGAACCACGAACCCCGAGATCCCAGCGGACGCCGCCTTCTCGACGAACGCCTCTGGGCCAGGACCGTCGCCGGCTGTCCGGCCGTACTGGTAGATGAGATTGTAGTACGTCATACAGACCAGCGGGACGTCGACGTCGAGCTCCTCGACGAACTGGAAAAACAACTCGGGGCTCATACCACCTTTGAGCGCACGAACGATCGCATTCTGGATCGTCGGGCCCTCGGCGATCGGCTCAGAGAACGGCAAGCCGAGCTCGATGATATCAGCGCCACCGCGGGCCAGCGCCTCGACGTACGCCTTCGAACGCTCGTAGGATGGATCGCCGACCGCGAGATACGGAATGTATGCGGAGCCATCTTCGAAGGCGGCTGCGAGGTCGCTGTTGGCCGATCGATCGACAGCAGAGCGGCGCTGTCCGGCCATCACATCCCACCTCCGGAGAACATCGACATGTCGGGCGCGTTCGGGACGTCTCGGGCGTCTGTTTCTTCGATCACCGTCTCCAGGTCCTTGTCGCCGCGACCGGAAACGTTGACGACGACGGTTCCTGAAAGCTCCTCGTGGTGCTCTTCGAGATACCCAAACGCGTGGGCGGTCTCGAGTGCCGGAATAATCCCCTCTGTTTGTGAGAGTCGGTGGAACCCCTCAAGCGCCGCGTCGTCGTCGACTGTCACTGGCGTCACGCGATCGGTGTCGACAAGATACGCGAGTTCGGGTCCGACGCCGGCGTAATCGAGCCCTGAGGAGACGCTGTGTGACTCCATGATCTGTCCGGCGGTGTCCTGTAAGAGCTTGGTCCGTGCGCCGTGGAGCACGCCCTCGTTGCCCGTCGACAGCGACGCGGAGTTCGGCGCGACGCCGGTGTCCTCGTCGACGCGCAGCGACGAGCCGCCCGCCTCCACCGCGTAGAGCGAAACCGACTCGTCGTCAACGAACTTCGCAAACGAACCCATCGTGTTCGAGCCACCACCCGCGCAGGCGATCACCGAATCTGGCAGCGAGCCGGTCTTTTCGATCGTCTGCTCGCGGGCCTCCTTGGAGATGACTGACTGGAAATCCCGAACCATCACCGGGAATGGATGTGGGCCGACAATTGAACCGATAACATAGTGGGTCGTCTCAACCGTGGTCGCCCAGTCGCGCATTGTTTCACTGATCGCCTCTTTGAGCGTCCCTCGCCCCGTGGTGACCGGCTTGACCTCTGAGCCGTTGAGCTTCATCCGGAAGACATTGGGCCGCTGGCGGTTGATGTCCCGTTCTCCCATGTAGATCGTACATGGCATGTCAAGATGCGCCGCCGCCATTGCCGTCGCGGTGCCGTGTTGGCCCGCGCCGGTTTCGGCGATGATTCGTTCTTTGCCCATGTACTTCGCGAGAAGCACCTGCCCGAGCGCGTTGTTCAGCTTGTGTGCGCCGCCGTGTAGGAGATCCTCTCGTTTGAGATAGATGTCGAGATCGTATCGCTCTGAGAGTCGATCGGCCCGCTGTAACGGTGTCGGTCGGCCGCCGAAGTCCGTGAGTCGGTCGCGGAATTCGTCCATGAAGCCGTCTTTGTTTTCGAGGACGTACTGTTCGTACGCCTCGGTCAGTTCTTCGATCGCCGGCATCAACGCTTCCGGCACGTACTGTCCGCCGTAGTCGCCAAATTTTCCGTCAGTGCTCATGATTGTGTCTCGGTGTTGTATGTCTCTGTCTCAGGTTCGCGCGCTTTTGATTGTGTTGGCCCGTCTTCATTGACCGCTGTTTCCCCGCCTCCGTCGTTCTTGCCAATTCTATCCACTTGGTCCGTGGTTTTAGCCGCGCTGTCGGTGTGCATTGCACCGACGAGCTGTTGAGTGTTTTCGCGAGGATCGCCGTCCATTATTGCGGTACCGACAAGCAGGCCGTCCGCGCCGGCGTCGATCATTCGACGGACCTCAGCAGGGGTCGAAATTCCGCTTTCGGCGATCAACAACACGTCCTCTGGGGCTTGCGGTGCGATCGCCTCGAACGTCGCCAGATCGACCTCCAGTCGCGCCAAGTCGCGGTTGTTGACGCCGATGATGGACGCACCCGCGTCGATTGCTTGTTCCAATTCGGGCTCGGTGTGTACCTCGACGAGCGGTTGAAACCCACGGGCCTTGGCGGCCTCAATCAACTCCGAGAGAGTCGCTTCATCGAGAAACCGCACGATGAGCAACACGACATCGGACTCGACGAGATCAAGTTGCTCCTCTCGAAGGATGAAGTCCTTCCGCAGGACCGGCACGTCAACCGCCGCCCTGATCCGTTCGAGATTATCGATCGATCCCCCGAAGTGATCGGGCTCGGTGAGCACCGACAGCGCCGCTGCACCGCCGTCGACCATTGTTTTCGCCAGTGCAACGGGGTCGCCGTCGTTCGTCCCGTCGGTCGTGGGACTCGTTGGCTTGACCTCCGCGAGTATTGGGACTCGTCCGTCCGACTCCGCGCGTTCGAACGCATCGGGAAGTGATCTGGCCTCGACAGACAGTGGTTCGTCTCCGCCCGGGCGCGTCCGCGCAGAGTCGAGGATCTCACGCACTGCCGGTGCGAGTGCCTCCTCAGTATCGTCCATTAGTGTACATTAATGGACGGATATGTACAAAAGCCTTGCGTCCGAGGTGGAAGGTTCAAGCCCGGTGAGCGGCCAACGCCGGATATGAAAGACGCGGGCGTCTACGCTCGAGAGTTAGAGTCGATCGGACGGGTCGTACAGCTTGGGATTGTCGGTGGTCAAGTTATTAGCGTCTCGTTTCCCGATGCTGTTCCGGAAGATGCCTCCGTTGCACACGACTATCTCGACGCCGTCGATGCCTATCTCGCTGGCGAGCGGGAGGGACTCACTGAGATTTCCATCGCGCTCACGATGCCGACGGACAAGCGCAGGGTGTTAGAGACGCTTCGAGAGATTCCCTCCGGGCGAACTGTGACGATCGATCGACTCGCCAGCTTCGCCGGGCTCGATCCCGCTGAGGACGGTGTCCGCGAGACGGTTCAGGACGCACTCCGAGAGAATCCGGTGCCGCTTTTTGTCCCGGATCACCGCGTTCGAGACGGCCAGGGGGCGACGCCGTCGTCGATCGCTGCTGCGCTCCGACGACACGAAAACGGATGACACATACAGAGAGCGGATATCGATCGCTCGGTCGCTGTCAACGTAACGCACGCAAACCGGCGACGCATGCCCACTGACGAAGGGCCTTATTATCAGCGAATAAACTGTCTCTGACGTGCTCGGTATCCCCAACCCCGTTCGAATTGTCATCCTCTACATCGGGCTCGCGCTGGGTCGGCTTGGACTGATCGACCCGCACAGAGCCAAGCGAACGACTGCACTTGCGTGGCCGCGGGTGGTTACCGGTGTCGCGCGGATGTCGAAAAACGCCGTTGACGTGGCGATGGTTGGGGTCGCGGTCGGCTCTGCGGCGATCGCTGGGGTTGGGTTTGCCGGTCCATTCTGGGGGCTCGCGTTCGCGCTGGGTGGTGGGGTCGCCGGTGGAACGATCGCGCTCGTCTCCCAGTCCTACGGCGCGGATGCCCACAAGGATCTTGGGCAGGCGGTCCGATCGAGCGTGCTGTTGGTCGTTGTGGTCACCCTCCCGGTCGCGGCGATCTTCTGGACGATTCCCACGGAGTTGGTCTCGCTTTTGAGTTCGGACGCCGAGGCGATCGCGCTCGGCGCGGCCTATCTCAAACTCGTCGGACTCGGCGTCCCGCTCGCGGGGTTGAATCTCATCGGGAGCCGGGTTCTCGTCGGTGCGGATGATTCGTACATTGCCATGATGTTGCGGGCTGGCGGTGCGATCGCTAATATCGTCATCAACGCCGTATTGATTTTCGGCCTCGGGATGGGCGTTGAAGGAGCGGCAATCGGGACCGTCCTGTCGAATCTCATTGTTGTTGTCGCCTTTGCGATCGGACTCACTCGCGGACACCTCCCAGGTATCGGGGTGTTTCCGGTTAAAATTGATCCAACCGGATCGTATGTCGATCCCGCAACACTGCGTGATCTGGTGACGATCGGACTGCCGGTCATGGGTCGCAACCTCGTGTGGACCGTCGCAGAGTTCCCAATGTTGTCTATCCTCGACATCTTCGGCCGCGACGTGGTGTCAGCGTTCGTGATCGCCCGCCGAATCTGGGGGATCATGAACACGCCGGGCTGGGGCTTCGGGCTTGCATCGTCGAGTCTGGTCGGGCAGAGTCTCGGGAAAAACGACGAGGACACCGCCGAATCCTACGGCCACGAGATCATCCGGTTTGCTGTGGCGACCTATCTCGTCTCGGCAGCCCTGGTCGCGATCTTTGCGGTCCAGATTGTCGGGGCGTTTGTTGACGATCCAAACTCACCTGTGGTGCCGATCGCCGTGTCGCTGGTATACGCCGCCTGTATTGCGGTCACGCTTCAGGGAGTCTCGGGCGGTGCTGCTGGACCGCTTGATGCCAGTGGTGACACCAAATGGCCCTTCTACAGCCAGGCGCTCGGAATGTTCGGCTGCTCGATCCCGCTGACGTACGTGGGTGCGACTACGTCGCTGGGATTGTGGGGACTGTACCTCGCGTTCGTTGCCGAGACGAGCGTGCCTGCGGCGATCAACTACTGGCGCTTTCGAACCGGTAAGTGGAAACGGATTAGCGAGGCATATCGACCTGACGCGGTCGCCGCAGACGACTGATCGCGGACCAATCGCAGGCACCGGCAAGCCGTTCTTCCTCACTCAGATCGCTCGCTCGCTGGAAGCCCGCTGGTGAACGCCGGAAGATACCACCACCAGGCGACGGCAGCGAACGCAATCGGCGCGATCGGGATCGCCTGCGAGCCCGTCCGAAACGCAAACCGAGACCAGACGAACAGCCCGGCGACCGCGGTCAACACCACGAGCCCGCCGGTTACGCGCGGATCCTCTCGATCGAACACCGCGCCGCCGATCGCACTCGCGAGCGCACCCACGTAACATACCAATCCGACCGGCCACGCCTGTAGTGAACGTGGCAGCGACTCGAACCCGAGCGTCTGCGAGAAGAACTCGGGGAGCGTGAGGAGGACAAACGGGTTCGTATTCACGAGGCCGTAGCCCATGACGTATGTCGTATCTCCGGGGGCGTTTCCGATCGCAACCCACGGAAGAACGCCACAGAGGAGCAGCGCGACGACTGCGATTTGCGGCGAGCGCCGCTCCTCGGCGTTGGTGGCCTGGGTGTCTACTCCCGAGGGACGATCGGTCATTGCGATCTCCCCGCGCGTGGCGATCGACGGTCCGGGCCCTCACCGCCGGGCGATGATACGGAGTACATCCTCGTCTTCGAGTACATGGGCTTTGCCTACCTGCTGGTCGTCGTGTTTCGCACTCGGACCTGACACGCGGGCGAACCGAAAACGGTTCTCGAAGTCTTTGCCGAGTTTCTTGCAGGCGTCTTCAATAGTCGATCCCTCGAACATGACGAGCGGCTCTTCGTAGTCGACCCCGCGTCCGGGCTTGTCCATGTACACGCGAACGAGCCCCAGTGCGTCCCAGATCCGCTCCTTTAGCGCGTCTAGTCCCTTCTCTTTCTCCGCGGAGATGAACGTCACCTCCTCGGGATCGAGCCCGTGTTCTCTGAGGTTTTCGTTGACTGTCGGCAGGTAGTCCTCGTCAATGAGATCGGCCTTATTGGCCGTCACGATCGACGGGATGTACACTCGATTGTCCATGAGCGCGTCGATCAGTTCGTCGATCGACGGATTACCGCGGATCGTCGCCTCGGCGTTGACGTAGCCGTACTCTCGGAGAACGTCCTTGATCGTTTCCTCGTCCAGTTCGACGGAATCTGTTTTGTTTACTTTGATGCCGCCCTTCCCACGCTTTACGACGTGGAGGCTTGGCGGCTCGGTGTCGAGACGGATCTTGTTTTTGTACAGTTCTTCTTTGAGCCGATCGTACTTTTCGATCTCGAAGACGGATAGGACAAACACCGCGAGATCAGCGGTTCTGACGACTGACAGCACCTCTTTCCCGTCGCCGCGGCCGCTTGCAGCACCCTCAATGAGTCCCGGAACGTCGAGCACCTGAATATTTGCGCCGTTGTACTGCAACATCCCGGGATTGACGTCGAGTGTCGTGAACTCGTATTCGCCGATCTCGCTGTCAGCGTTCGTGAGCGCGTTGATTAGCGTCGACTTTCCCACGCTCGGAAATCCGACGAGTGCGATCGTCGCGTCACCGTGTTTTTCAACGGCATACCCCGTCCCACCGCCGGCGGAGGACTGGTTTTCGAGTTTCTCTTTTTTTTCGGCGAGCTTCGCCTTCAGCCGTCCGATGTGGGCCTCCGTCGCCTTGTTGTACGGCGTGGTGGCGATCTCGTCCTCGATCGCCTCGATTTCCTCCTCCAGTCCCATTAGCCGATTGTCCGCCGTCGCCGTCGAAAAAGGTGTTCTTTCGGGTCGATCCTCAGCTACTAAACCCGCTGTTTGAATCGACCTTCAGCTAGTAGACATACTACCTGAATCGAGGCTGCACGGATGAACCGGCTGTTCGGGTCGATTTTCAGCGCTTAATTGGACACCTAGCAGGGAGAACTCGACACTATTATACTGGCCGACTGACACTCTCTACTCGAGACTCAATGCCGGATCCCTCGCGGCTGCGTGACAGCACGCAGATCGTCCTACCCTGTGGCGAACTCAACGGTATCCGATCGAAACTCGAAGCCGACTACACGGTGACGGTCTGTTCGGCCGGCGACAGTCACTACCGGATTATCGGGAGTCCAGTGGAGATTAAAGCCGTGAACGATTTTCTCATTCGCCACGGCGTTTCACTGCCGTAATCTGGTGACCCCCAGGCAACCGATCGCCCCCAGCCATTGGCTGCTGTAGCATCCGTTGATTTGATTGACGTGTCGTTCCGAAGGGCTTTCTATGGGCTCTCCCGTAATGGTGATATGGACGAATCACCGGGACTGAGCGATCAGTATCGTAAGGCGAGCCCGTGGCCTGTGTTCGTTGCGCTTGGCCTGCCGCTTTCTGAGATCGGCCTCGTCTTCGACCTGTTTCCGATCGCTGTCGGCGGATTGTTACTTTTCTGTGGGAGCATCGTCGGGCTGTTACTCGAATCGGAGTACGCAACCACCATGTGGAAACCGCTGATCGTGATGAGCGGACTACTCGGGGTGTTCGGTGGACTGCTTATCGTCGCTGATGGAACGACCGATGTGACGCTTCTCACACGGGCGTACGCGACGTTTGCCGCTGCGATCGTCATGGCGCTTGGCGTTGTCGCCGGGAAGCTATTCGTCCCGAAGCGCGGGATCCCTACCTGATTGACCCGACCACTGCGTGGTTGAATGACGGCCACGAGGAACCAACAACCTATTTGGGATCGGGAGGCAACCGGGAGGTATGGAATCGAAGATATTCGACAAGGAGACGCTCCTTGACCTGACGGTGAACTTCATTCCGTTGGGGATTATTCTCACCTTCATCGCCGTTTTCGCGGTTGTGAGTCCCTGGGGCTTCGACATTCGCGCCTCCGGAATAATGTACGCCGTCATGATTATCATGTTCACGGCGCTCGGCGTGTTGACGTACCTCTCCGGGAAGGCGATCGCCGGGGATGAGAAGACCAAACCGGTCTACTCGCAGGGGCAAGCATTCCTCGACGACTCCGAGCCGATCGAGCACGAGGAGGCTGACCACGATGTGGATCAGAACGATCACGCTGTGGATGAGACAGACGATGACGAAACGGGCGCTGGAGCCGACAACGAGGAGACGGACGCTGAGAGTGACGAGGAAGTCACCGCTAACAACGACGAGGAAGCCACCGCTGACAATGACGAGGAAGTCACCGCTGACAACGACGAGGAAGCCACCGTTGACAACGACGACGAATCCTCCAAGAGCGACAACTGATTGGCGTTGAAATCGTCTCGCTGTCCTGACGTATCGATCGATCAACACAGGGGAAAGCCGAACCTTTCTTTACCATCCATGCCTGAATGTCCTCCATGGCAATCAACGCACAGATCGCGCTGACGGTGTTCATGGGGGTCCTCCTCATCGCCGTCATCGCGTGGCTCACTCGGATCGAAGACTGGCGGTCGTACTCTGCGTCTGCCGGCGGCGTCGTCAGTCAGGGCGAGCGGTCCGAGTACATCGAACAGGAGAAACCGGCAGGAATCGTGCGGTGGCTCACAACAGTTGACCACAAGGATATCGGCATTCTATACGGGGCCTACGGGCTGTTCGCGTTCGCCGTTGGCGGATTGATGGTGGCCGCGATGCGGATCGAACTCGCGACACCCAACACCACCTTCATTGAGCCCGCTGTGTACAACTCGCTTTTGACGAGCCACGGCATCACGATGTTGTTCCTCTTTGGGACGCCGATTATTGCTGCGTTCGCGAACTACCTCGTTCCGCTCATTATTGGCGCAGATGACATGGCGTTCCCGCGGATCAACGCGATCGCGTTCTGGCTATTGCCGCCGTCGGCGATCATGATCTGGGCGGGCTTTTTCGCCCAGCCGCTTGGGCTCGGCTTCGGCCCCGCACAGACCGCCTGGACAATGTACACGCCGCTCTCTGCTGGTGTCGGTAACGACCCTGCCGGCGGCGCTGGAATCGACCTCATGCTGCTCGGACTGCACCTCTCTGGGGTCGCCGCAACGATGGGCGCGATCAACTTCATCGCGACCATCTTCACCCAGCGCGATGAGAACGTCTCGTGGGCAAACCTTGACATCTTCTCGTGGACGATCCTCACCCAGTCTGGGCTTATCCTCTTCGCCTTCCCGCTTCTGGGTAGTGCGCTGTTGATGCTACTCGCCGATCGGAAATTTGGCACGACGTTCTTCCTCACTGACGGCGGCAACATGCTGTGGCAGCACCTGTTTTGGTTCTTCGGACATCCCGAGGTGTACATCCTCGTGTTGCCGATGATGGGTATCGTCAGCTACGTCCTGCCGCGGTTTGCGGGCCGACAGCTCTTTGGGTTCAAATTTGTCGTCTATTCGACGCTCGCAATCGGTGTCCTCTCGTTCGGTGTGTGGGCCCACCACATGTTCGCGACCGGGATGGATCCCCGGCTTCGCGCATCGTTCATGGCGGTGTCGCTCGCAATTGCGATCCCCTCGGCAGTGAAGACATTTAATTGGATCACGACGCTGTGGAACGGCCGGCTTCGGCTCACCACACCAATGTTGTTCTGTATTGGCTTCGTCTCGAACTTCATCATCGGCGGCGTGACTGGTGTCTTCCTCGCGTCGATTCCGGTCGACCTCGTGTTGCACGATACCTACTACGTCGTCGGGCACTTCCACTACATTGTCATGGGGGCGATCGCCTTCGCTGGCTTTGCGGGTATCTACTACTGGTTCCCGCTCGTGACTCGCCGAATGTACCAGGCGACGCTCGGAAAGGCGCACTTCGCGCTGTCGTTCATCGGCACGAACATCACGTTCTTCGCGATGATCCTGCTTGGATACGGTGGGATGCCACGTCGGTATGCGACGTACCTCCCGCAGTTCTTCACGCTGAACGCGATCGCGACGGTCGGTGCGATGATCCTCCTCGTGGGGCAGATCATCTTCGTGTGGAACCTCGTGACCTCCTGGCTCGGTGGCAAGCGGATCGAGTCGGGTGACCCGTGGAACCTCAAAGAAGACGGCGTTCACACTGTCGAATGGCAGTGGCTCGATCGTCGTATCGAAACAGCACTCACCGACGGTGGCGACGAAGAGCCGATCGCCGACGGCGGTGAGGTTCGGACCGACGGCGGTACCGAATCTGACGACGACTGATCGCGCTTGCGACGCAACAGTTAGTCTTTTGTTACACTTTTTCACGATCGTGTCGTAGATCAGGTCGTATAGTCCGCAGCCCCTCAGATCACGTTACCAATTAACAATACGAACACTTACCAAGGAACCGGGGATACTGAAATTATGAGCCGGACACTCTGGGAGGTGTTTATTTCGTTGTTCAAACGGAACAAAAAGCGAGACGAAGACCGTGAAAAAGATGGTGGAAATTTTGTTCCATCTCCACTGGATTTGTCTGTGCGGGCTTCGCATGGCGGCTCTGATACAGAAATCGAGCGAGAGCTCAACGAGATAGACGAGCAGGCACAAAAATCACAGGACAAACGACGTGATACCTAACCAAGTGAATCTGCGGCTCAAGCGATCGAGAGTGGAATCTATGCAGATAGGTTATGCGATACGACGCTTTTTATTCCGCTCAAGATCATCCAATACCGTCTGTGGTCACATGATGAGGACGATTCCAGTGAGGAACATCATCACGGCAATTCCTGCGAGTACGAGCCCGAGGAGGTCTCGGTCTTCCATACAACTCGTTCGTGATCGTCCCTCAAAGCCACATCGGTCCGATCGACGGTTCTGCACGTCCAGCAATTGCACGAAGAATCGTAAGGTCCTACAGGACACAGTCCATATCGACGGATGTGTCCACCCGATCGCGCAGCGGCAAACGGATCATTCTCATTCTGTATCTCGGGATTGTCGCGTTTGCTGGCGTCACCGGCTACTTGCTCCCGATGGTCGTCTCCTCGGTCACGCCGCCGCGATTGTTCTTTCTGATTGAGTTACCACCGACCTCGATCGGGCTGGCTGCCTACGGCGCAATCACGATCGGTGTTATTCTCGGCTTCTTCCTGTGGCTCGTCACGTACGTCTCCGAGAACGTTGACGACGCTGAGCCACCAGAGCCACAGTGAGCCAACGGTTACCACCTTGGCGACCCTCTGGTGAGTCATGTCATTCGATCCCGATCGCGTTTCGACCATAACATTCGATTCCTACAGCACGCTCGTCGACGTTGACGCCGCCGAACAGGCACTTGACGCACGAGTCGAAGACCCTGAACCCGTCTCGAAGCTCTGGCGCTCACGATCGCTCGCGTACACGTTTGTTGCCAACCAGATCGACGCATACCAGCCGTTTTACGAGATCAACCGTGACGCGCTCCAGTACGCCCTCGATACCCACGGTGTCGAAATCACGACCGAGGAGCGCGACGAGATTCTGGCGGTCTACCACGAACTGGACGTGTTCGACGACGTCCGAGCGGGAATCGAACGCCTCCGCGATGGCGGTTACGACTGTTATGTCGTCTCGAACGGCAATCCAGAGATGCTCGCGTCGATGGTCGACCACGCCGATATCGGCGACCTCATCGTGGATACGGTCAGTGCTGATGAGATTGAGACGTTCAAACCGGCCGCAGATCTTTACCGGTACGCTGCGGGTCGGACCGGTACCCCACTCAAGGAGATCACCCACGTGAGTGCTGGCTGGTTCGACGTGATGGGCGCGAGTCACGCCGGATTGCAGACCGTCTGGGTCAATCGAAAGAAAACTCCGTGGGAATCGTTTGGGACTGAGCCTGATCTCACGATCGAGACGTTTTTCCAGTTGGCCGAAGCACTGGACGTCTGATCGGCTTCCTGGCATCTCCGAAGAGTCCATAACTGGATGAAATAAATACCTCTTATCCGAACGATCGTGTATGTACACCATCGTAGTCGGTGTCGACGACGTGGAAACACACGGCACACAACTTGCTGAGCAGGTAACCGCACTTCCCGGAGACCCTGCAGAATTCGACGTGCACGTACTCCATTCGTTCGAAGACAATCCAAGCGGCGCATCCGCTACCCAGGTCGGATCCGTCCGGCGATTTGTCGAGGCACTCGATCGAACGGGAATCGACGTTACAGTCCACGAGGACAGCGGTGAGCCCGGCGAGGCGATTCGATCGCTCACAACAGCGGTGAACGCAGACATGATTCTCGTTGGTGGGCGAAAGCGATCGCCGGCTGGGAAGGCCTTGTTCGGTAGCGTTACACAAGATATCATCCTTAATGCCGATCGACCAGTGACTGTAATCCGCATGGAGTGACTGTGCAAATACCACTGCGTAGCCGACTTGGCGTAGCTCCAACACCCGGGTATTTATCAAATGGAGGTGTACAACATAGCACATGGCCGATGGCGTTGTAATCGCAATCGCCGGCGCAAAAGGCGGCGTTGGCAAGACGACGACTGCGTTGAACCTCGGAGCTGCGCTCGCCAATGCCGGCGAACGGGTAGCCGTCGTCGAACTCGATCTCGCAATGGCGAATGTTGTAGACTTTTTGAAGATTGATCCGCAGACGACAATCCACGACGTCCTCTCAGGTACGGCAACCGTCTCTCAGGCCGTGTCACGTGTTCCGCCGGGCGTTGATGTGATCCCCGCTGACACCTCCCTGGACGATTTCAACGCGGTCAACGTCGCGACGATCGCACCGGTTATCCGGGCGCTGCGGCCAAAATACGATTTTGTACTCATCGACACCGCTGCGGGAGTCAGCCCCGAGACGATCTACCCGCTGCGACTCGCTGACGAGGTGATCGTCGTTTCGACCCCACGGGTCGCCGCCGTTAGAGACACAAAAAAGACGATCGAGCTCGCAAACCGGGTTAACGGGACCGTTGCCGGCGTGATTTTCAACCGCAGCGGAACCGGCAACGCGCCGCCTCCGGATCGGCTAGCGTCGTTTCTTGACACCGAGTTGCTCGGAGCCGTGCCAGACGATCCAGCCGTGGCGGATGCACAGGATCGAAGCGAGCCGATCGTGATCTACCGTCCGGATTCGCCCGCAGCGGCGGCGTTTTCATCGATCGCTGACAGCCTAATTTTCGCCCACGACGACGGCGGCGACGTGATGGGAACCGGCGGCGTGGGCGACTTCACCCGTGCGGAGCAGATCGCCAAGGCCGCCGAAGCCGCCGATCCTGGCGACGAAGCGTTGAAAACGAGTGACGAGCCGGATGACGGATTCCGGTTTGTGGATAGCGGCTGAGTCAGTCTCGCGATGCTGTTCGTCGAAGAGCCGATCGCCATATCACAAATACCTGTTTGTGCCTTCGCATGTTTTTCAGCAACACTGAGAGATGTTCAGCCATGATCTACCGCCGTACGTACCTCACCTCTATCGGCGCAGTCGGGATCGCCTTGCCTGGCTGCCTGAGTGCTGACAATGCCTCAGACTCTCACCCGTCGATCGCCGACCAGTTCGACGGAGAGCCGAACCGCCCCGAGTGCGACCGCGATCCCGAAACGATCGAGATCGAACAGGGCGGAGAATCCCGGACAGTCGAGACAGTCGGAACGATCCCGTACCCAGATCCACCGAGTACGGTCACAGACGACAGCGCTGTCGAGTATGTCACCGATTTCGAGGGCGCGTACGTCCACCATCGTTCGATATGCGAATCATCGGACTACATTTTACGCGTGGAGTACTCAGTTCAAGAAACGACCGTCATTGATCGCGCTGGGCCCATCTCGATCGTCATGCTGCTCGTGATCGGTGGGGCAAGCGAAGGGGTGAGCGACGACGGCTCACACTGGGTTGCGGATATGGGAACCGACGGCGTCGTGTATGCGGTCGACGAGACAGGTGCAGCGCGGGTCGAGTATCGTGAGGCTGCACAGTACGAGGAACGCGAACGACGCGATCAGATGCCCGATCCGCTCACGGAGGGGACCGTGGTCGCAGTTTTCGAGTAACAGGCGGCCGTACAATCGTTGCCTACAGGTAGCCGTTCTCTGCGAGCCGATCGACCGCCTCGCGAAGTCGTTCCTCACTTGCAGCGTAGGAGATCCGCGCGTAGCCTGGCGCATTGAACGCGCTGCCCGGTACGGTCGCAACCTGTGCATCTTCGATCGCACCCTCACACCACGCCTGATCGTCGTCGTCGACGGGCAACATCATGTAGAACGCGCCGTCGCCGACCGGCACGTCGACGCCGTGGTCGGCCAACAGCTCGACGAGCATATCCCGGCGCTCGGCGAATGCGACACGCATCTCTTCGACCGCGTTGTCGGTAGCCGACGAGAGTGCTTCGACGCCGGCGTGTTGGACGAAGTTGACCGCACACGACACCGAGTGCGAGTGCAGTTTGCCCGCCTGCGAGACGAGTGCCTCGGGGGCGTGGAAGTAACCGAGCCGCCAGCCGGTCATCGAGAAGGCCTTCGAGAAGCCGTTGATTGTGATCGTGCGATCGCCCATGCCCTCAAGCGAGCCGAGTGACGTCTGCTCGACGCCGTAAACGATTCGCTCGTAGATTTCATCGGAAATGACGGTGATGTCGTGTTCGACTGCCAGATCGCGGACGCCCTCCAGTGCTGTGTCGGAGTACACTGCGCCCGTCGGGTTCGACGGGGAGTTCACGACGAGCAACTCTGTGTCGTCGGAGACGGCCTCGGCCAGATCGTCGAGCGCGGGTTCCAGTTGGAATTCGTACGGAGAGAGATCGACCCGCGAGAGCGATCCACCGGCGAGTTTGACCATCGCCTCGTAGGACACCCAGGCAGGATCGAGCAGGACGACCTCGTCACCACCGTCGATGAGAGTGTTGATGACCTCGTAGAGCGCCTGCTTGCCGCCGGGTGTGACGATGATCTCGTCTGCGTCGGCGTCGAGGCCGTTGCCGCGGAGCTTCTCGGCGATCGCCGCTCGAAGCTCGCGGATCCCGTTCGAGGATGTGTACCCGGTGTGGCCGGCGTCCATGGCCGCTTTCCCGGCTTCGACGACGTTGTCGGGCGTCGGGAAATCCGGCTCGCCGACCGAGAGGTCGACCACGTCTTTGCCTTCTGCTTCCAGTTCGCTCGCAAGGTTGCTGATCGCGAGCGTTGCGCTCGGCTCGACCCGCTCGACTCGGTCCGCAAAGTCCAGTGTCATGCTAGTACCTCAACCATGTCGATCGCTGCGTTTACCGCTTCCGCTCCTTTGTCAGTCCGTTCACGTGCCTCCGCAGCACTCATTCCCGGGCCGCTCACGCCGAAGGTCACGGGTTTGTCCCGATCGAGACTCACCTCAGTCAGCGATTTCGCGGTTGCGTCACCAATTACTCGATCGTGTTCGGTATCACCCGTCACGATTGCGCCGAGCACCGCAACGGCCTCAACATCCGACCGCCGCGCCAGCCGATCGGCTGCCAGCGGCGAGTCGTATGCGCCCGGAACCTCGATCTTCTCGACAATTTCGGCGTTCCGTTCGTCCGCAGCCGCCTCCGCGGCCTCGCGCATCGGTTTGGTCACAGACGAGTTGAACTGTGCGACGACGAGCCCAAGTCTTACCATAGCTCACCGATATCGTGGTTGCCGCAAAGAACTACCGTTCGCGGCCGATCGTATCCAAGTTTGTGACTATTCATCCGTCCTTTGTGGGAACGTTTATGCAGTATCATCCGTAATCGATCGACCGTGACACGACGAATTCCCGGACCGACGATCGGCGTGATCGGCGGCGGTCAGCTCGGACGGATGCTTGCAGAGGCGGCCGCCCCGCTCGGCGTCGAACTTGTGGTCCTTGATCCAACTCCCGAGTGCCCTGCGTCGTTGGTTGCGCGCGAACAGGTCGTGGGAGACTTCGACGACGAGCAGGCTGTCGAGCGACTTGCCGAGCGAGTCGATCTGCTCACCTTCGAGATCGAACTGGCCGATCCCGACGTGCTCGATCGCGTGAGTGAGGCGTACGACGTCCCCGTTCATCCCGATCCAGACACGCTTCGGACGATCCAGGACAAACTCGTCCAAAACGAGGCGCTTGCGCATGCCGGGATTCCGGTGCCGGAGTTCGTTGGCGTCGGTGGAGAGCGTGATCTCGTGCACGCGATCGAAGAACTTGATGGGGTAATGGTGAAGGCCCGTCGCGGCGGCTACGACGGTCGCGGTAACGCGCCGGCGATCGAACCCGACGAGGCTGAAGCCGCCCTCTCTGCGGTCGGCGGCGATGCGATGGCGGAGGCGTTTGTCCCGTTCGAACGAGAGCTGTCGGTGATCGGCGTCAAAGGTGCCGATGAGGTCGCAACCTATCCCGTCACCGAGACGATTCACGAGGCCGAAATTCTCCGCGAGAGCGTCTCGCCGCCGCGAGCTGACGCCGAGGTCCGCGATCGAGCAACCGAGGTTGCCACAGACGTTCTCGACATGCTTGATGGGCGCGGCGTCTACGGAATCGAGCTCTTCGAGACCCAAGGTGGCGAGATTCTGGTCAACGAGATCGCACCGCGGCCACACAACTCGGGGCATTGGACGATCGAAGGCGCTCGAACCTCGCAGTTCGAAAACCACATCCGCGCGGTTCTTGGCTGGCCGCTTGGCTCGACAGAACTCCGTGAGCCGACGGTAAGCGTCAATATCCTCGGAGATGTCGACGAGCCTGCGGCCGCAATCCTCACCGGTGTCGATCCTATCCTCGAATCGCCGACCGCCAGCCTACACTGGTATGGCAAGCGTGAGGTTCGACCACTACGGAAGATGGGCCACGTCACTGTGACGGATACTACCGCAGATGCTGCAGACCCGAACGCGATCGAAACACTCCTGGCGAACGCGAGAGACCTCACTGCAGACCTGACGTTCGAGTGATCACAAATGGCACTTCCACAAAGCGTTTCAACCCTGATCGATCGACTTGAAGCCGAAGCCGAACAGAACCGCGATCCCGCCGAAACCCCCGACGTAGGGATCATCATGGGATCGGATTCGGACCTGCCGACGATGGACGGCGCGTACGAGGCGCTCTTCGAACTCGGCTTCGCTGAACAGACTGACTTCGAGAATCCGCCGGAAAGTCGATTTACGTTCGAGAGTTACGTTGTCTCCGCACACCGCACACCCGAACTGATGTACGTCTACGGCGAGACGGCGGCCGATCGCGGCCTTGACGTACTCATCGCCGGGGCGGGTGGGAAATCAGCTGACCTGCCGAACATGACCGCCTCAATCGCCTACCCGATTCCGGTAATCGGCGTCCCAGTCCAGGAGAAATCCGTCGACTCGGTTATCGGGATGCCCACGGGTGCGCCAATTGTCGCCGTCGACGCGGGCAAGTCGTTCAATGCCGCGCTATCGGCAGTACAAGTGCTTTCGCGCGAACACGCCGAACTCCGCGATCGGCTCGTTGCCTACCACGAAGAGCTGCAAAGCGGCGTTGGGGACGTGTCGAAGCGGCTGCACGATCGTGGCCGAGACGGCTTCGACGAGTAACTGTTTTTGATTACGGTGTGTTGTCTTGCGGTATCGGTCGATCGTCGTGAGGTATTGTTCGGTTGACAGCGGGGGCAGAAAATCAACGCTTATACCGGTGGGTTCCTAACGCTCAGACGTTACGGAGAATTCGGAATGTCATGGATCGCAATCGGTGCGTTGGCGCTTATCGGCGTGGGCATCCCCATCGCGATGATGGTCGTGTCGGCGCTGCTTCGCCCAAGCGTACCCGAACAAGGTAAAAGCGCTACGTACGAGAGCGGTGAGATACCGACCGGCACAGCCCGCAGCTTCAAGTTTAACATCCAATACTACATGGTTGCGCTGCTGTTTGTCGTGTTCGACATCGAAACCGTCCTCGTGTTCCCGTGGGCCGTCATCTACAACGACGCGGTGAGCACGGTCGGCCTTACACGAGCACTCGGGCCGATGTTGCTTTTCATCGGTATCCTCGTGATCGGTCTCGTATGGGCGTGGCGGAACGGTGCGGTCGAGTGGATCAAAAGTCCCCGCGCTACCCGTCGTAAGACACAAAAACAAGACGCATGAGCAGCCAACAACACCCCTTTGTCACCGACGACTCGAAAGTACTGACCGAAACGCGCGACGCCCGACTCGCGGGCCAGGACGATCGGTTTAACTCGCGGCTGCGCGAGGCGTTCGGCTCGACCCCGTTCATCCTCACGAAGTTCGACAAGTTCATGAACTGGGTTCGTGGCTCCTCGATGTTCATGCTGCAGTTTGGGATCGCCTGCTGCAGCATCGAGATGATGCACACCTACGCGGTCAAACACGATCTTGACCGCTTCGCCGCGGGCGTCCCCCGTGCGTCACCGCGGCAGGCCGACGTCATCATCATCCCCGGGACGATCGTTTCGAAGTTCGCCCCGCGGATGAAGCGCGTCTACGACCAGATGCCGGAGCCCAAGTTTGTCATCGGTATGGGCTCGTGTACCATCTCCGGCGGGCCGTTTCAGGAGGGATACAACGTCATCAAGGGTGCCGAGGAGGTTATCCCGATCGACATCCACATCCCCGGCTGTCCACCACGGCCCGAAGCGCTCGTCTACGGAGTCGCGAAGCTCCAAGAGCGGATCGCAAACGGTGAATCCTCGCCGGTTGTGGTCAAGCCCTACGAGCTCGAACAGTTCGGCGACCTCGAACGCGACGAAATCGTCGAGCAACTCGCCGAGGATATTGACACCGACGACCTCGTCATGCGGTACAACTGGGGTGACTCACCATGAGCCTCGAAGAACAACTGCCTGACACTGTCGAGGAGGGACAGTCTGCGGACGAACTCGCCGAACTGCTCGGCGATCTCGTGATCGATCGCGAAGACCACGTCAATGCGCCTGGCTTCGTCATCCGTCCAGACACCGTTCAGGACGCGCTTCGACGCCTCCGCGACGATGCGGGCTTCGATCACCTCTCGTGTGTCACCGCCCAGGAGTATGAGGACCGCTACGAGTCGATTTACCACCTGAAAAAATACGACGACCCGACCCAGGAGGCGAGTGTCGTCGTGCCTGCAGACAAAGAACATCCAGTCAGCCAGTCCGCAGAACCGGTGTTTCGGACTGCTGATTGGCACGAACGAGAGGCCTACGACCTGATCGGGATTGACTACGACGAGCACCCAGATCTCCGTCGAATTCTGCTGCCCGATACCTGGCAAGGTCATCCGCTGTCGATGGACTACGATCAGGATCGGCCACAGATCGTCTCGCTCCGCGAGCACGCGAACCCGCTACAGGAGGATCAACGATCTGACTCCGACAGCGACACCATGTTCCTCAACATCGGGCCGCATCATCCGGCAACCCACGGCGTGCTCCACGTAAAGGCGACGCTGGACGGCGAGCAGGTTGCCGACGTCGAATCCGACATCGGGTATCTGCACCGCTGTGAGGAGCAGATGTGTCAGACGAAGACGTATCGGCACCAGATTATGCCGTATCCCGATCGCTGGGACTACATTTCTGCAGGGCTGCTCAACGAGTGGGCCTATGCACGGGCGGCCGAAGATCTCAACGATATTGAGGTCCCCGAGTACGCGCAGATTATCCGCACAATGGGTGCAGAACTGTGTCGGATGGCCGCACACTTCCTCGCACTCGGCACGTTTGCGCTGGACGTCTACGGTGACTTCACGGCGATCTTCATGTACGCGGTCCGCGATCGCGAGGAAGTCCAGAACATCCTCGAAGACCTGACCGGCCAGCGACTGATGTTCAACTACTTCCGGCTCGGTGGAGTCGTCTGGGACCTGCCGGAACCACGCGAGGAGTTCTTCGAGATGACGCGCGATTATCTCGATCGACTCCCCGAACACCTCGAGGAGTACCACGACCTCGTGACAGGCAACGAGATCCTGCAGATGCGGACGGTCGATACCGGTATTCTGCCGCCGGAGGTCGCAAAGAGCTATGGTGCGACCGGACCCGTCGCCCGCGGCTCGGGAATCGATTACGATCTCCGCCGGGACGATCCGTACGGCTACTACGACGAACTCGATTGGGACGTGATCGTCAAAGATGGCTGTGACAACTACAGCCGACTGCTCGTCCGGATGCTCGAAGTCGAGCAGTCTGCGAAAATCGTCGAACAGTGCATCGACCTACTCGAAGACTGGCCAGAAGACGAACGCAACATCCAGTCGAACGTCCCACGGACGCTGCGTCCGGACGACGACAAGGAGATCTACCGCGCGGTCGAGGGCGCAAAAGGCGAACTCGGCATCTACATGCGTGCGGACGGAACGGAAAAACCCGCGCGATTTAAGATTCGCAGCCCGTGCTTTTCGAATCTCCAGACGCTACCGGAGATGTCCAACGGCGAGTACGTCCCTGACATGATCGCCGCGCTCGGCAGCCTCGACATCGTGCTCGGTGAGGTGGATCGCTGATGGCGGCTCCACTCCAGTCGGCGTTGTTGCCCGAACAGATCGCCAGCATGTTAGGACTGAGCGGCGTGCTCGGTGAGATCGTCGGTGGCCTGATCGGCGCGTTCTTGATCGCGAACATCATGCTCGCGATGACGGCAGTTGCCGGTCCGTGGGCAAAACGAAAGATCACCGCGGCGTTCACCGACCGAATCGCCGTAAATCGGATCGGTCCGTTCGGGATCCTCGTGATCATCCCTGACGCGGTGCGATTGCTCTCGAAAGAGTTGATCGTCCCTGAGGGTGTCGATCGTCCCTCGTGGGATCTGGCACCGATAGTGCTCCCAGCGTCGGCACTGCTCGGGTTTGCGGTCATTCCGATGGGCGATCTCGGCCCGATTAATTTCCACCTCGCGGATCCAGAAGCAGGACTCGCGATCGTCTTCGCGTTCGCCTCGATTGCGTCGGTCGCGCTGATTATGGCCGGCTACTCATCGAACAACAAGTATTCGCTCATGGGTGGGCTTCGGGCGGTTGCACAGAACATCGCCTATGAGATCCCGCTTATTATCACCGCGCTGTCGGTCGTGATCTTTGCGGGGACATTACAGATGAGCGAGATTGTCGCCGCGCAAGGCGATGCGCTCGTGACGATCGCCGGCGTTTCGATTCCGGCGTGGTACGCGTTCGTGAATCCGTTCGCGTTCGTGTTGTTCCTCGTCGCGAACATGGCTGAGATCGGCCGCAATCCGTTCGACATTCCGGAAGCGCCGACGGAGATCGTCGCTGGCTACCAGACGGAGTACTCCTCTGTGTACTTCGTGCTGTTTTACCTCGGGGAGTTCATCCACATCTTCCTCGGCGGCGCGATCATGGCCGTGGTGTTCCTCGGCGGGGCGGCTGCGCCGATTTCGGCGCTGTCGTTCGTTCCAGGGTTCGTCTGGTTCGTGATCAAGATGTGGGCGTTCTTCTTGTTCACCCAGTGGGCACGCTCGGCGCTGCCGCGGGTGCGGATCGATCAACTTATCGAAATTGGTTGGAAGGGGATGCTCGTGCTCTCCTTTGGGAACCTAGTTCTCACAGCAGTAATCGTGGGGGTGTTACTCTAATATGATCGGACTACTCAAATCGATGGCAACGACGATGAAACACGCGCTGGACGGCAAGACGTTCACCGTCGAGTACCCAGAAACTGCACCCGAGGTGAGTCCGCGCTTCCGCGGTGTGCACAAGTTCAGCCAAGAGCGCTGTATCTGGTGTCGACAGTGTGAGAACGTCTGTCCGAACGATACGATCCAGATCGTTCAAGACGACATGCGCAACGGCGAACAGTACAATCTTCACATCGGGCAGTGTATCTACTGTCGGCTCTGTGAGGAGGTCTGCCCGGTGGACGCAATCTTGCTGACGCAGAACTTCGAGTTCACCGCGGACACGAAAAACGACTTCGTCTACAACAAAGAACAGCTCAAAAACGTTCCGTGGTACAAAGGGATCGACCCGCTCAACTCGCGGAACCCCGATCGGAGCGCGTGGGTTGGCGAGGGCGACGGCGAAATCGATTACCAGTAATCATCAGCGACCAGACGCGCGCTCGCGACGCCGACCCCCGTTGAATCCACGGTGAACCGCTGGGATATTCGGACTGAGGCAAAATTTTGGTCCGGATTAGTGATACATCGATGCCGCTATCGGGGGGATGTTCCGATCGTTCTCGAAATCTTCAAAGGGATTCCTACTGGACACACACACAATGGTTTATGAGACCATCGCGTTCGCGCTGTTCGCCCTCATCACACTGGGCTGCAGCCTGGGCGTCGTCCTGGCCCGAGACGTGTTTCACGCCTCGTTGCTTTTGGGCGGCGCGCTGTTGAGCGTCGCGGTGCATTACGTGATGCTGCAAGCGGAGTTCATCGCAGCGATGCAGATCCTCGTGTACGTCGGCGGGGTTCTCATTCTTATCACGTTCGCCGTGATGCTGACGCGAACCGATCCGGAGGTGAGTAGCGTATGACAACCGATGAGACCGGTAATTCCGGTTCAAGCCTGGTTCCGGGCCTCGCGGCGGTCGCCCTGTTCGTCGTGATGGCGGTCGCAATCGTGCAGTCCTCGTTCGGGACCGCAGTTGCGTTCCCTGAGGGCGAAAGCATCGTGGCCCACATCGGCTATGCAATGTTCGATCTCCAGGGTGACATGGGAACGATCGCCTCGGAGGGCTTTTTGGCCGCCTTCCTGATCATCGCGATCGGGCTTGATGTGGCCGTCGACGGCGCGCTCTTTCTCGCAAAGCGCGAGGAGGAGGGCTCGATCGTCGCGCTCTTGACCGACGGCGGTCGAGAGCTGCTTGATACCGCCGAGGCCACCACAGCGGCCACGGCCGAGGAGGCATCCATGGAAACAGACACACCCGACAGCACTGATACAACGGAGGGATCTCGCTGATGGTTCCAGCACAGTACTATTTGCTCCTGTCTGCGGCGGTCTTCTGTATCGGGCTCTTCGGGGTCCTCACACGAGACAACGCGCTGTACTTTTTGATGTCCGTCGAGCTGATGCTCAATGCGGCAAACATCAACTTCGTCGCGTTCTCGCTGTTCTGGGGGAACCTGACGGGTCAAACATTCGCGCTGTTCGTGATTGCGCTCGCGGCCGCCGAGGTCGCGATCGGGATCGGGATCATCCTCGTACTGTACCGCAACTTCGGTAGCGTCTCCGTGACAGACGCAGCGACAATGAGGTGGTAACAGATGGCATTTGAGTACGTTCCGGCGATCGTGTTGCTCCCGTTCCTGTCGTTTTTGATCGCGCTCTTTGCGGGAAAATACCTCCCGAAGGGCGGCGCGCTGGCCGGCATTGCGGCGACTGCGGGATCGCTCTTGTTGTCGATCTGGGCGTTCCTGACGGTTCGATCACAGGGCGCGTATCAGGAGACAATCTACACGTGGGCGAGTGGCTTCGGTGAGCAGCCGTGGGAGCTGACCTTCGGCGTGTTAATCGATCCGCTGTCGGCGATGATGCTCGTCATCGTGACGCTGATCGCGACGCTCGTCCACGTCTTCAGTCTCGGCTACATGAACGACGAGGGCGAAACGGGCCTGCCGCGGTACTACGCCGGGCTTGGGCTGTTCACGGCGTCGATGCTTGGATTCGTTGTTGCGGACAACCTGCTCATGGCGTTCATGTTCTTCGAACTGGTTGGGCTGTGTTCGTATCTCCTGATCGGCTTTTCGTTCCGCGAAGATGGCCCGCCATCGGCGGCGAAGAAGGCGTTCCTCGTCACCCGTTTTGGTGACTACTTCTTCCTCATTGGCGTCGTTGCCGTCTTTGCGACGTTCGGCACAGCCGCCTTCGCCGGCGCAGAGTCGTTCCCAGTCCTCGCTGAGGAGGCAGTCGCGGGTGATGTGACGGTGAACACCTTCGGCTTCGATCCGACGACGTGGTTCACGATCGTTGGCCTGTTGATGCTCGGCGGCGTGGTCGGTAAGTCCGCGCAGTTCCCACTGCACACGTGGCTGCCTGACGCGATGGAAGGCCCGACACCGGTCTCGGCACTCATCCACGCTGCGACGATGGTCGCTGCTGGCGTCTACCTCGTCGCGCGGATGTACGGCTTCTATGCGGTGTCGCCGACCGCGCTCGCGATCATCGCGTTTATCGGCGGCTTCACCGCACTGTTCGCGGCAACAATGGGTGTCGTCAAACGCGAAATCAAGCAAGTGCTGGCATACTCGACGATCTCACAGTACGGCTACATGATGCTCGCGCTCGGTGCGGGCGGGTACGTCGCGGCGACGTTCCACCTCATGACCCACGCCTTCTTCAAGGCGCTTTTGTTCCTCGGTGCGGGGTCGGTCATCATTGCGATGCACCACAATGAGAACATGTGGGACATGGGTGGCCTCAAGGACAAAATGCCGGTAACCTACTGGACATTCCTCGCTGGCTCACTCGCGCTGGCGGGCATCTTCCCGTTCTCGGGCTTTTGGTCGAAAGACGAGGTGCTCTACGAGGCGCTGATTCACGGTCTTGGCGGCAGTCCGCTGTTACTTGGCGCGTACGCTATGGGACTGCTCGCAGTGCCAGTGACGGCGTTTTACACCTTCCGGATGGTGTATCTTACGTTCCACGGTGAACCGCGATCGGACACCGCGCGCGATCCAGAGCCCGTTCGGTGGAACGTCAAGTTCCCCCTGACGGTGCTCGGTGTGCTCGCGGTGACCGCGGGACTCGTGAATATGGTACCGGTCCAGAAGGTCCTCGGTCTCGAAGGAATCGACTATCTGCACCAGTGGCTCGACCAGAGCTTCGATCCACTCACTGCACACCACTACGCCGAGGTGTCGCCGTACTCAAGCGGTTACATCGGTGGCGAGGCGACGACCGTGCTGGTCGGCGCGGCGGTCTCGCTTGGCCTCGCACTCGGGGGTCTCCTGTTGGCGACACAGCTCTACAACGTCGCCGAACCGACCGAACACACCGCCAAGCTCGGGGCGATTAAAGACGTGCTGTACAACAACTACTATCAGGACGAGTTCCAGGTATGGATCGCGAACCGAACCCGCGCTGTCGCCTCGGTCGCCGATACGTTCGACCAGGGTGTGGTTGACGGCGTCGTCAACGGCGTCTCCTCGGTGAGCCTCTTCAGTGGCAGCCGGATCAGACGGATCCAGACCGGCGTCGTGACCAACTACGCGGCACTGCTAACGCTTGGGTTGACCGCGTTGTTGCTCGCGTTCGGGCTGCTCGGGGGGTGGTTCCTGTGATCATCGAAGCACTCATTGCGTTCACGTTCGCGGCGGCGCTTTTCACCTTCGCCGTTCCGAACAAATACGCTGGAAAAACAGCGTTCGCACTCAGTCTGGTGCCGATCGCCGGCAGTCTCTACATGTGGTCGGCGTTCGAATCCGGTGGGAACGCACTGACCGGCGGCGAAATCGCCTTCGAGACGGTGATTCCGTGGCTAGAAATCGCTGGAATTCAGGTACAGTGGTTCGTCGGCGTCGACGGAATTAGTCTGCCGCTCGTCGTACTGACGACGTTCCTCGCGACGCTTTCGATCGTCAGCGCGTGGACGCCGATCGACGACAGACAGAGCCAGTTCTACGGGCTCATGTTGTTCATGGAAGCGAACCTGCTGGGCGTGTTCACCGCGCTCGATTTCTTCCTGTGGTTCATCTTCTGGGAGGCGGTGTTGGTGCCGATGTACTTCCTCATCGGCGTCTGGGGCGGACCGCGCCGCAAATACGCCGCGATCAAGTTCTTCGTGTATACGAACATCGCGTCGCTTGCGATGTTCATTGGCTTCATGGCGCTGGTCTTCGGGCTCGGCCCCTCGACGTTCGGGCTGCCCGAGATCACCCAGGCGCTCGCGAACGACCAACTTGGTGCGTGGTTCGGCCTCGCGCCTGAGACACTCAAGCTGATCGCGTTCCTCGCACTGTTCGTCGGCTTCGCAGTGAAGGTCCCGGTTGTGCCGGTTCACACCTGGCTGCCGGATGCCCACGTTGAAGCACCGACGCCAGTGTCGATCATGCTGGCGGGCGTGCTGTTGAAGATGGGGACCTACGCCCTGTTGCGGTTCAACTTCACAATGCTTCCAGACCAGGCGAGTTTGCTCGCGATTCCGATCGCGATCGTTGCGGTCGTCTCGGTCATTTACGGGGCGATGTTGGCGCTTGCACAGACGGACCTCAAACGCATCGTCGCGTACTCGTCGGTCTCGTCGATGGGATACGTCATCCTTGGACTAATCGCGTTCACCGAGTTTGGTGTCGGCGGGGCGACCTTCCAGATGGTCGCCCACGGCCTCATCTCGGGACTGATGTTCATGTCCGTCGGCGTGATCTACAACGCGACGCACACGCGGATCGTCTCGGACATGTCCGGGATGGCCGATCGGATGCCCGTTGCGGTGGGGATCCTCGTCGCTGGCGCGTTCGCCTACATGGGCTTGCCGCTCATGGCGGGCTTCGCCGGCGAGTTCTTCATCTTCGCCGGCTCGTTCGACTCGACGCTGTTGCCGTATGCGCCGATCTTCACGGCGCTTGCGATGTTCGGCATCGTGATCGTCGCCGGCTACCTGCTGCTTGCGATGCAGCGAACACTGTTCGGACCGTTCCGACTCGAAACCGACTACGAGATTACCCCGGCACCAATGCACGAGATTGCGCCAATGGCAGTGCTGCTTCTCGCGATCATCGCACTCGGTGTCGCTCCAGAGGTGTTCCTTGAGATGATATTCGACGCGGTTGGCCCAATCCTCGATAACGGAGGTGGGCTCTGATGAGTGCCGTATCGGTTACGAACGCCGTTGCGGCCGCGCCACTGCAGATCGTCCTTCCAGAGTGGACCGCGATCGCCCCGGTGTTGATCCTTGCTCTCACCGGATTGTTGCTGTTGACGATCGACGCGATCTGGCCCGGGCGGAACGGAAACACGACGTTTGCGATCGTCTCTGCGCTTGGATCGCTCACCGCGCTGGCGGTGACTGTCTGGTACCTCGTTTCGGGGACCGGTCAGGTCGGTGGTTCGATCACACTGTTCAGCGAGGCGATCGTCGTTGACGGGATGGCGCTGTTCTTCACAGCGATCTTCACGAGCGTCGCCGCGCTCGTCGTTGTCGCGAGCCACGACTATCTGGCCGGCCACGAAAACGCTGCCTCGTACTATTCGCTTTTGATGTTTGCGACGCTGGGAATGGCGCTCATGGCGGTGTCGAACTCGCTCGCGACAGTGTTCGTGAGCCTCGAGATGGCCTCGCTGCCATCCTACGCGCTCGTCGGGTTCTTGAAAAAGAACCGCGGCAGCGTCGAATCGAGCCTCAAGTACTTCCTTATCGGGGCGCTCTCGTCGGCAGTGTTCGCCTTCGGGATCAGCCTCGTGTACGCGGTTACCGGATCGCTCCTCTTGAGTGAGGTTGCGGCCGGATTCGACGACGGCGTCGCAGGCTTTGCCGGAGTCGCCGGCATTGGCGTGTTGATGATCGCGGGCGGCTTTGCCTACAAGACAGCCTCGGTGCCGTTCCACTTCTGGGCACCAGAGGCCTACGAGGGCGCACCGGCACCGATCAGTGCCTTCCTCTCAAGTGCCTCGAAGGCCGCCGGCTTTGTCGTCGCCTTCAGGGTGTTCTCCACGTCGTTCATGCCGCTTTTGGACGCCACACCGGCGATCGACTGGGCGCTCGCGTTCGCGGTTCTCGCGGTGGTGACGATGGTACTCGGAAACTTCGCCGCGGCGACCCAAGAGAACGTCAAACGAATGTTGGCGTACTCGTCGATCGGCCATGCCGGCTATGCGTTGATCGGACTCGCCGCGTTGACCGCCGGCGGCCCACACAACGGCGACGTGATGGGTGCCGCGATGGCGCACCTGTTGATCTACGGCTTCATGAACACCGGGGCGTTCCTGTTCATCGCGATGGTCGAGTACTGGGGCGTCGGCCGGACGTTCGAGGATTACGCTGGACTGTCGACGAAGGCGCCGTTCGCGTCGCTCGCGATGGCGGTGTTCATGTTCAGTCTCGCTGGATTGCCCGTCTTCGGGGGCTTCTTTTCGAAGTACGCGCTGTTCGCCAGCGCGGTGTCAGCGGGCTTTTGGTGGCTTGCTGCAGTCGGCGCGATCACGAGCGCACTGTCGCTGTACTACTACAGCCGTGTGGTGAAGGCACTCTGGATCGAGCAACCCAACGGGAATCTCGATGTGATCGACTCGAAGCCGACCGGGTTGTACGCCGCGGTGATCTTTGCAGCGGTCGCGACCGTGCTGTTGTTGCCCGGCTTCCCGATCGCGCTCGAAACGGCTGAGGCCGCAGCGAGCGCGTTGTTCGCCTGAAACGCTGAAGTATCTCGTCTTTTGTGGGTGACTCGGTACCGTTTTCCGAATTCGTCTCCAGCTATCGGTATGCACCGTCGGTTGGTACTCGGTCGGAGTCCGGTCGGGACCGAACTCGTCGAGGCAATGGAAGACGATCTCGGCGAGTTGTACGTAGTAACCAATAATACGGGATGGGTGACCACTCTCCGGGACGCAGGAATCTCAGCAGTTGAGGGTGATCCAACTGATTCGACGCTGTATCCCTCAGACATTGATTCTGTCATTGTCGGTGATACCGATCCCGATCTTGCGGTTCAGATCGCCCATACGGTTTGTGATACGATTGACGGGGCGTTCGTCTTTGGTGTTGTCACGCCCGAGATGGATCTCGATCAACGGAAAGCGATCGACTCATGCACCGACGAGACAATGGATATGTCCGCATATATTGCAACGCGAATCCTCGACGCCGCAGCAGGACCTGGTGGACAGACCGTTGTCGAGTTACTCTTGAGGCTCCGTCAGCTTGATGGGCCGCTTGCGGTCGTCGCCCACGACAATCCCGACCCAGATGCGATCGCGAGCGCACTGGCGTTGGCTTATCTGGCCGAATACGTGGGTGTTCCAGCAACCGCGTACTACGGAGGGGAAATCTCTCATCAAGAAAACCGCGCGCTCGTGAACCTCCTGGAATTGCCGATTACTCGAGTGGATCCAACGACGTTTGATCCAGCGGATTTCGGGGCGATCGCGCTCGTGGATCACGCGCGGGCCGGGATCAATGACTTTTTGCCGATTGATACGGCGGTTTCGTTCGTCATCGACCACCATCCGCCGCGTGTTCCGCTTTCTCAATCGGGTCGATTCGTTGATATACGCCCGGCTATCGGCTCAACGAGCACGATACTTGCAGAGTACTACCGGCGGTTGGGGATCGAACCGACCGAGCAGCTTGCGACCGCACTCGTGTACGGAATACGAACGGATACCAATGACTTCGTTCGCGAGGTTGCGACTGCGGACTTCGAGGCGGCAGCATTTCTCCGTCCGTATACGGACCACGACGTGCTTGATCAGGTTGAGACGCCGAGTCTGAGTGCGGAGGTGCTGTCAGTGACTGCGCGCGCGATCCGAAACCGCGAAGTCAAAGATGGCGTGCTCGCAACCGGTGTTGGTTCGCTTCGCGATCGAGATACCCTTTCACAGGCTGCAGACCTGCTTTTGAACATGGAAGATGTTGACACAACAGTTGTCTACGGCTACATGGACGGGACAGTGTACGTGTCGGGGCGGGCCCGTGGCGGAATGATCGATCTCGGCGAGACGTTCCGAGAGGCGTTCGATCAGATCGGCGATGCAGGTGGCCACGCAGACATGGCAGGCGGGCAGCTCTCGCTTGGTATCCTCGAAGATATCGATCCGGACTCCTCAGACGACCTCGATCCGATCGTTCGGGACATCGTCGCGGGTCGATTTTTCGAGACACTTCGGTCTGCGCCGACCGCGCCGACGTATACTGCAGGACAGACAGTGGAGTTCCCTGAAGACTGAGAACGATCGGTGGGGTTGCGTAACAGCTACAAAAAGTAGAAGTAAACAGTATCTAATGGTATGATTCATACTCGAAACTATTACTAGTACCTGTAGCGAAGGTACAAGAGTCACATGGCCCTCAAACACGGTCTATACGAACGTTCAGGAGGGTTTTGTGACATTCCACACTCTAGCAAGCCGTTCCGCTGGAGTGCGTGCTTCGATGAAGCGTCCTGCACGTTGCTGGTGCTGGGAACGTCATTTGAAGGATATCCCTCCGGTCGCCCGGTGCGTCCCGCCAGAAGCACGAAAATAGAAAGTAGCAACGTAGTGAGGCCCAGCCACTCACAGCAAAATACTGCTGATTGCTACCGAAAATAGGAACCGTGCCCTACTCCAACGATTGAGACCGCCACAGCAGGCAGCTTTTTTTCCTGCCGTATCGTAGCGCGTGCAATGACTGACAAGCCGACCGTCGGCGAGTATATGACGAAGGATGTCGCAACGGTGTCTCCGATGGATTCGGTGCGATCGGTCGCCAGACGGATCATCGAAAGCGAGGGCCATAACGGCTTTCCGGTGTGTGAGGGCCGCAAAGTGGAGGGATTTGTCACCGCTCGCGACCTGTTGTTGGCCGATGACGATGCCCCGATCTTCACCGTAATGACAGAGGATCTTATTGTTGCTCATCCTGACATGAAGGTGACCGATGCCGCCAGGGTGATCCTCCGATCGGGCATTAGGAAACTCCCAGTTGTCGATGACGCGGGTAATCTTGTGGGCATCATTTCGAATACAGATGTCGTCCGCAGCCAGATTGAGCGCGCGACTCCCGGGAAAGTCGGCAAACTCGTTCGAACACTCGAACAGATCCATGAGGTAGAACTGGACGAGGAACGTCGAACAGTAGACATCTCATCGTTAGTTCCGACCCAAGGGCGGGTATACGCCGACGAACTTGACGGTCGAAAGTACGAACTCGATCGTGGGCTCGCCGAACCGCTCGTTGTGATCGACAACGACGGAACATTGTACCTCGCTGACGGCCATCACCGCGTACTCGCGGCAGACCAGCTTGGAATCGATGAAATGGATGCATACATCATCAAGACCAAACAGCCGATCAAGCTCGGGATGGCGAAAACCGCACGCAAAGAAAACCTGACCTCAATCGACGACATTGAGATTCTCGACTACGCGAAACATCCGCTTATCGAGCGGACAAAGCGGTTACAGTAGTGTTCCGGTCACATCAGTGATCCACGTGTAGCGCCTGTGGTGCGTGTGAACTCTCAGCGTTTTTCAATTCTACTTTGACGTATTTCGCGAGGCAGGGGCTCCCGACTTCTTCGGTCGTCCCAGCCGATTAAACAACGCGGGCGGCCTGAGAGACTGCTAGTTCTCGCCTCGAGAACTGGCCAACATTCAGGCCGCTGGATCGCCTACGAGCGTCAATGGGTTCTTCACAAGGCGACCGTGCTCTCCGATCGCACGAAAACGGCTCAATCCGTGAGACAGGTCCAGCGATCGCTGCCGACTCGCTCACGAAGCGCTACGGTGAGGTGTTGGCGGTCGATGACATCTCTGTCGAGATTGACCAGGGCACTGTTGTCGGACTACTGGGACCAAACGGCGCGGGCAAGACAACCTTGATAAAGTGCCTGCTCGGGTTGATCGAGCCGACGAGCGGGCGTGCGACAGTTGCAGGTGTCGACGTTGGGCGTCATCCAACTCTGGCGTACCGATCTGTTGGGGCGATGCTCGAGGGGGCACGAAACGTGTACTGGCGACTCACGGTGCGAGAGAACCTCCAATTCTTTTCGAGTCTTGCGGGCACAGAGCCGGCTGCCGCCCGCGATCGCCACGACGAACTCCTCGAGCGATTTGACCTTCTCGAAAAGGCAGACACCGCCGTCAACGACCTCTCTCAGGGCATGAAACAGAAAGTCTCGCTCGCATGCACGCTCTCGCGGGATGTTCCGATCGTCTTCTTAGACGAACCGACGCTCGGCCTTGACGTCGAGAGTTCGCTCGGACTCCGCCGTGAGCTCCGTCGGCTCGTCGACAAGGAGTCGCTCACGGTCGTCCTCTCGAGTCACGACATGGACGTAATTGCCGACTTGGCTGATCGCGTGCTCGTGATGGATGAGGGGTCGATCATTGCTGACGACTCGGTCTCGGGGCTTCTCGAACTGTTTCGAACCCAAGAGTACGAGCTCGTTATTGACGGGCTCTCGGCCGATCGTCTTACCCGTGTGTTGGTCGAGTACAACCCAACCGTCACCCCAGCTACCGACGAACAGGTCCGGGTCACCGTCGCAGTGGGAAGCGGCGATGAACTCCATCCAATCTTGGGGCGGCTGCTCGACGCTGGCGGGCACGTTGTCTCCATCAGTGCCGCCGAGCCCGATCTCGCGGAGGCGTTCCTCCAGATAACCGATGGCGAGGGTCGCTTGCGCGGAGATCGTTTTGATCGATCGGAGCCCGCGAGATGAGTGGGATTTGGCTTCTGTCGCGGGCGATCGTTCGCAAGGAGTGGATCCTGCTGAAACGGTATCCGCTCAACACAGCCGCTGGGATCGTCGCGACGTATTTGTTCTTCGCACTCGCGGCGTTTGGGGGTGAAGCTGTCGCTGGCGAGGCGTTCACCGACTCGTTGGGGGCGCTCGTGGTTGGGTACTTTCTCGTTGTCTTGTCAATCTCAGCGTATCAGGGGACGACGAACAAGATCACCCGCGAGTCACAGTGGGGCACACTTGAACAGCTGTACATGTCGCCGCTTGGGTTCGGACGCGTGACGATCGTCACCACCGCTGTGACGGTTCTGTTCAGCTTCCTATGGGGTGTGAGCGTTCTCGCGCTGATGCTCGTGACGGTGGATGTGTCGCTTCGAGTCGATCTGCTCACTGTCGTACCGATCGCGGTGCTCGCGATCACGTCGATCGCCGGCATTGGACTTGTGCTTGCGGGAATCGCAGTGCTGTACAAACGGATCGGTGAGTTGATCGGCCTGCTACAGTTTGGCATCTTTGGGCTGGTCGCTGCGCCGGTGGCTGACAGTCCTGTGCTTTCTGTGTTGCCAGTCGTCCAGGGAAGCGCGATGCTTCAGGCGGCGATGGGCGAAGGTGTTCGGCTGTGGGAGTTTCCGATCGCCGATCTCGTCGTCCTTGTCGGCGTCGCGGTCGGATACGTTCTAATCGGCTATTACGTCTTCATGCGCGCGACCGATCGGGCGCGACGGTTGGGTGTCCTTGGACACTATTAGTTTGCCAGCGGCTCGAGCGACACCCGCCATTTATGTAGATCTTCGCGGAACTGTTCGTATGACGATTTCCGAATCAGCCCTGCCGGGTGTCGGCAAGAAATTCGAAATAGATCTTGACGGCGATGACGAGATGATCGTCGTCATCCACAACACCGGCAAGCGAGAGCTGTTCCGCCGATCGGACGCCGACAGCGACTCCGAGCGGGTGTTTGAGTTCGACGACCCGCTTGCGCGCAAGATTGGTTCGATCATCGAAGGTGCGTACTTTCAGCCGGTCGAACCCGACTCGACCGAGACGACGCTCCCCGGTGGATTGCTCTTGGAGTGGTACGAGGTACCGCCCGGTGCCGATCTCATTGGTGAGACACTCGGAAGCGCCGAAGTGGGACAAAAAACCGGTATCTCCGTTATCGCGATTCAGCGTGGAGAGGAGACGATAACGAGTCCCAGGGCGAACACGGGTTTTCGAGAGGAAGACACGCTGATCGTTGTTGGTACCCGAAAAAACTGCGACGCTTTCGAAGCGATGCTGGCTGGTGAGTGATCGCCCGGAGCGTATTCATGGCAGAGCTACTGTTGGAGGTTGGCGTCGTCTTTGCAGCGATCGCGACAGTCGGTGCGATCGCAAGCCGTGTCGGGCAGTCAGTCATCCCGTTTTACATTATCGTCGGGATGGCGCTCAGTGAATTTGTCGTCGGCCGCGCGGGACTGCCGTACGTGACGGAATCGGAATTTATCGAACTCGGGGCAGAGCTCGGGATCGTCCTGTTGTTGTTCTTTCTCGGCTTGGAGTTCAATCTCGATCGGCTCATCGAGCGACGACGTGAGATTGGACTGTCGGGCGTGATCGATCTTGGGGTAAACTTCGGTGCAGGGATGGTCCTCGGGTGGCTCCTGTTCGGGTCGTTTCTTCCCACCTTTCTCTTTGCAGGGATCGTCTACATCTCTTCGTCGGCGGTGATCACCAAGTCGCTCATCGATCTCGGGTGGATTGCAAATAATGAAGCCGAACCGATGCTCGGAACACTCGTCTTCGAAGACCTTGTCATCGCCATTTATCTCGCGGTGACGACGGCGGTCGTCCTCGGCGGCGGGAGTCTTGGAGCCGCAGCCGTGGACGTCGGCATTGCGATGGCGTTTATTCTCGGATTATTACTGCTCGTCTATGTCGGAACGGCGTGGTTCCAGCGACTCGTTGCGACAGGAACCCACGAGTTCATTGTACTCCGAGCGCTCGGAGTTACCGTCCTTATCGCTGGGGCTGCACTTGCACTTGGCGTCAGCGAAGCAGTAGCTGCGTTCTTTGTCGGGATGGCGTTTTCGTCAATCGATCACGACGATCTTGTCCAGATGGAACAGCTCCTCGAACCGATCCGAGATACGTTTGCTGCAGTGTTTTTCTTTTGGATCGGACTCATCACCGACCCGCTCCTTTTGACTGGCGTGGTCGGAATAGTCACCCTTGCAGTGGTCGTCACCACGCCGACGAAGCTCGTGAGCGGCTACTTCGGCGGCCGCGCGTTCGGACTCGACGCCCGGCGATCGACGCGTGTGGGGCTCGGAATGACGACTCGTGGCGAGTTTTCGCTTATTATCGCGACGATCGCCCTCGCTGGTGCACAGGCAGGGACGTTCCCGGCTGAGCTGGCCGCAACAATAAACGCATTTGCCGTCGGATACGTGCTGGTCATGGCGATCCTCGGTACGACACTGATGCAGTACGCTGGGTCCTTCGAGACGTTTGTCGCCTCACGGATTGAGGGCACCTCACCAAGCGGTTGAGCGACAAAATTGCGACTGCCTGCCACGGGAGCGAGATACCTACGTGGAATTCGTCTGTCGCCACTCGCTCACAATCGCTGCAGCGGCCTCGTCGGTATCAACAATCGCGTGGTCGTATGCCCTCCCTCCTTCGGCCTGTTCGAGTTTGTCTAGGCGGACAACAAAGCGGCCGTCGGGCCGCTCGCGCTTTCGAATCGTGACGTATCCATCTTCGCGTTGCCACTCGGTGAGCCGATCGGTCTCCGTGCGGACGGTCCACTCCATACCCAACAGTTGTCGCCACTGCTCATGAGCCTACGGGACAACTGGTCGCTCCCAAGACCGTCATCCACAGGACTGCAATGTGTGTGTTCGCAGCTGCAGTTACACAGCGAACTCGAAGCCGGACTCACGATCGCGTCGAACAATCGTCTCATAGCCTGTTTCTGTTTCACATACCGGGCATATCGGGAAACCGAGGAGAGTGTACTCCACTGCCGTCGATCGTGCCGTTGCCCCACAGTGCCCACATTCGAACCGTGCGTGTTCTTCGACCGCCATGTGATAAAATACCACGTTGTGATACATAAGTAATTGCTCCTTGATTGGGAGAAGGGACTGACTACGGTGGATTCGTGAACGAGTGGTATCAATGTACAGAACGATTTAGCCGATTGAACGCTGTTTTATTCATATGGAGTCATCCGACGCCGCGAGGCGGATTCGTTCACTTCAAGCACAGCTTGAATCCGATTCAAACACCGTTTGTATCATGTTTCCGGGACGTAATCTCCAGTACTTGACTGGATTTTACGAGGAACCGACTGAACGACACTTTTTGTTCTTTGTGCCTGCGGATCGAGCGCCGATCGCGCTCGTCCCCGAACTCTCGGCGGCGGACTTCAACTCGGCCGCGCCATGGGTTGACGATATCCGGACGTGGACAGATGAGGAGGGGCCGCAAACTGCACTCAGTGCCGCGCTCGATGTGCTAGCCCCAGATCGGATTCTCCTCGACGACACCATGTGGGCACGGTTCACCCAAGACATTCGGACACACTATCCTGAAGCGACGTATGGACTTGCCAGTGAGGCACTCACTGCGCTTCGAATATGCAAAGACGCCACGGAGATCGACGCACTCGAACACGCGGGACAGACCGCAGACACGGCGATGAACGCGATCCGATCGCTCGGATCCGACGCAATCGGAATGACAGAGGTCGAGTTGGCACGGCGAATCGAGACTGAACTCGTCGAGGCGGGTGGAACCGGAACTGCCTTCGAGACGATTGTCGGATCGGGCCCAAACGGTGCGCGCCCACATCACACCTCAGGCGATCGAGCTATCCGTCCGGGCGAGCCTGTTGTCCTTGATTTTGGCACCAGAGTCGACGGCTACCCGTCAGACCAGACGCGAACGATCGCCTTTGACGGTGAGCCCACTGATCGGGTCTGTGCAGTGCACGAGGTTGTCAAGGAGGCACAGGCGGCCGCAATCGACGCGATCGAACCAGGCGTTACTGCCGAATCGATCGACCGCGCGGCCCGCGAAGTTATCGAGGCAGCCGGATACGGCGATCGGTTCATCCACCGGACGGGCCACGGTGTCGGCCTCGATGTCCACGAAGCGCCAGATATCGTCGCCGGCAACGAACGCAAACTCGAACCGGGCATGGTATTCAGCGTCGAACCGGGGATCTATCTCCCCGATGAATTTGGCATTCGAATCGAAGACCTCGTCGTCGTGACTGACGATGGTGCCATGCGGCTCAACCGAACCGATCGCGGATTGTAAAAAGCGAAGACACCGCCCTTCGGAACAGGCTTCGATCGAGTGTCGGCTACTCCTCTGCGTCTGTGTCTGCGTCCGACTCGTCGTCTTCGGCGACGAGCCCGTGTTCTTCCAGGATCGACGCCAGCTCGTCGGCGCTACGGTCGTGGTAGGTCGCGGTCTCTACGTCGATCGTTGCAACGCCGACGCCGCCCGGCTCAAGTCCGTCGTCAGTTACCTCCTCGAGCGCAGAGAGCGCAAGGCCAATGCCCTCGTCGAGCGACATTCCTTCCTCGTAGTGTTCTTCGAGGTACTCTCGGATGTCGCTTCGGTTGGCGCCGATCGAGAGTGCCTGCCACTCGTAGGGCGTTCCTGACGGATCGGTCTCGAAGAGCCGTGGTTCCCCGTCTTCGACCCCACCGACGATCAACGCAACCCCGAACGGACGGGCGCCGCCGATCTGGGTGTACTGCTGGATATGATCGGTGATCGTTTTGGTGAGCGTTTCGATTCCGATCGGCTCCCCGTAGCGCAGCCGGTTGACCTGGGCCTCACGCCGCGCGAAGTCGATGAGCTGGCGGGCGTCGGCGACGTGGCCCGCGGAGGCAACGCCAATGTGGTCGTCGGCTTTGTGAATCTTCTCGACGCTTTCGGGCTCCATGAGCGGCGATCGGCTCCGCTTGTCTGCGGCGAGGATGATCCCTTCTTCGGTCCGAACGCCGATGCTGGCAGTCCCTCGTTTGACCGCTTCCCGGGCGTACTCTACTTGATACAGTCGACCGTCTGGCGAGAAGATCGTGATCCCACGATCGTAGGCCTGTTGTTGGGCTTGTCCCTGCATGATATCACTCGATGTCGAGCTGGGTCGCACAGACGGTGGCAGTCGGCAGGTGAATAGCCAGCTCGTCGCTGCGGCAGTCCGCGTGCCGACGATCGCCACCGAAGGCGACCTCGTTCTCGTAGATTGCTCCGGTCGCGCGTCCTAAATACCTTTCTTCACAGGCTCGAACCGTGCCTGAAATCCCCCGGACACGAACGCCGACTGGCGTGTCATCGATGGCGTGAACGCAGGCGATCGCCGCCCGCGCGGGTCCAGTCTCTCCGCGGCGGGTTCTGACGATCGCCTCGCCGCGGCCGTCCGTCAACGAGAACATATAGACGGTGAGATCCGCATCCGCACTCCCAGGATCACCGAGGAGGTTCCCCGCGCTATACCACAGCTCGCGCTGGAAGTCTCCACGATCAAACGACGCGTCGATCGGGGCGTCGATTTCCACCGCGAGATACCGCCACCGTGGCCGGATGTGTTTCGGGAGGTGTTTCATCGGGGCTCAGCGATCCGAGTCGTAATCGATCGTCTGGCGGTCAATCGGTACTCGTTCGCCCACCAGCACGCCGACCTGGGGGTGGACCCGCTCGACTGCCGTAAGCACGAACCCCGCGTCGGTGAACATATCGGCCAGCGCGCCGACCGTCGCCGGATCGTCGACCTCCGGACTGTAAAACGGCGCTTCGGGGTCTGGCGTCTCAAAGAACATCACGTCACCGAGGACGAACCGATCGGGTTCGAGCGCCGCGATCGTCTCGATCGCGTCACGTTTTTCATCGTCCGAGAGGTGATGCAACGCGAAGTTCGACGTGGCGATCGAAACAGGTCCGTCGTAGTTCGGATCACGGAACCGTCCGTCACCGAATTCGATGTTTTCAATTCCGGCTTCGTCGGCCTTCCGGCGAGCCTCTGCCAGCATCCCGTCGCTGATGTCGCGACCAACAACTTTCTTTGCGTCGGCGGCGAGCGCCAGCGCGATCGCGCCGGTCCCCGTCCCGAGGTCGAGGACAATGTCCTCGCTGGTCGGCGCGGCGTGTTCGATCACGAGCGATCGGCAGGCGTGGTACTCCTCGCTTTTCGAGCCGTCGTACTCCGTGGCCTTCTCGGAGAATCGCTCAGCGTGTTCGTCGATCGTCTTTTTCATATTTCCCTCGTTTGACCCCTGGCGCAATGAAAGAGTCGGATGCTCGTTCGCGGTTGCGCGCGACGAGTCGACCCCATTCGGCGAGTCCTGCCTCGATCCAATCTGGATCGAAGCCAATTGTCTCGCCCACCGCACGAAGCTCTCGGGGCGCTCTGAGATGACGATGCGATCGCGGGCGGACGCTCACGACATACGGCGTGTCGTACTGTGCGACCAGCTCGCGAAGCTTTCGGAGCGCCGAGAGTGCTTGGACACGCTTTCCTCCAGTCTGGCGAAGGACGGGGCCGAAATCGAACTCTACGCGAACGCCGTGTTCAACCGCTGCACGGGCGAGGACGTGGTTGAAATTCCCATCTCCGGCCATCGGCCGGGTCAACACGTCAACGCGGTCTTGTTCGACGGCAAAGCGATTGAGCGCGTTCGTCCCACCGCGGATCGCGAGCACGGTGTACTCGTTTCGGAAGTTTCCAATCGACCCGGAGGCACTTTCCGGCGTCTCTGCGTGGATCTCGATTCCCCGAGCGACGTCAACCCCGTAGCGTTCGGCGATCGCTGCCGGATCGTACTCCGCCTCCCGGGTCTGGATGACGATCCCATCATACCCGTACTGCGCGGCGGCTTTCGCCATTCTGCTTGCCGTGCTGTCAGCGCTCGGATACGCTGGGGCCGCCTCGTACATGCTGTCCGGTTTGTTGGGGGTGGGCTTGGTCGTTTTCATCCGATCGAGCCGAGAGCGAACCCGTAGGCTTTTGATCGTTCCGGGCGCATTTTCTGGTAATGAAAGAGTCACTGATGGACGTCATCTGTTGTCCGATCGACAAAAGCGATCTCGAACTGTCTGTCGAGGAACGCGACGATGATGAGATCATCGCCGGGACCCTGACGTGTACAGAATGTGGAGAAACGTATCCGATCGAGGACGGGATTCCAAACCTCCTCCCACCGGATATGCGCGACGAAGCAACCGCGTAGACGGTCTCGTATCTCGTCTTGTGGGAACCGTCTGCTCTTATTTTGTTGGAGTCGTTACTATGATCAGTGGCTTCTAGTCAAGCAGCGACGAGCAAGCAGGCAACGACGCCCTCCACATCGGAAACACGCCGGCGTGTCGCCGTCGTCGTTGGAATCGTCTTTATCGATCTGCTCGGGTTCGGTATCATTATCCCAATTTTGCCGTTCTATGTGCGATCGTTCGGAGTGAGCGACGTGTTTATCGGGCTGCTTGCGGCATCGTACTCGCTGGCGCAGTTCACCGCCGCGCCGATACTCGGGCGGATCTCCGACGAGCGTGGTCGCCGTCCCGTACTCATGTTGTCTGTCGGCGTCGCCGGGTTGGCCTGGATCGTCTTTGGTGTCGCCGCGGAGATCGGTGCCACCCTCGGCGTGACATTTGGCCTCGTCGTCCTGTTTGGTGCCCGGTTGCTGGCCGGCGCAGCGGGCGGCAACATCGCCGCTGCCCAGGCGTATATCGCGGACGTGACGACACCAGAAGATCGGACTGGTGCACTCGGTCTCGTCGGTGCAGCCTTCGGTCTGGGGTTCGTATTTGGACCGGCGATCGGTGGCCTCTTGGCCAGTGACACGGTCGTCTCGATCACCCGTGCTGTATTCCCGAGTTTTATTCCAGTGACTGTCTTCTCGGTGCCGAGTTTTGCCGCTGCGGGATTTTCGTTTCTCGCACTTGTGATGGCGGCTGTCGTCCTGGAAGAGCCAGATCGAATCCGGGCACCGCCACGACGTGTCACGTTCGTCGCACAGTTTCAGACCGCACTCGCCGATCGGCAGCTCAGTCCGCTCGTAATTGCCTTCTTTCTGACGTCTCTTGCGTTCACTGGAATCACGGTGATGTTCGTTCCGTTCATGGCTGATTTCTTTGGCTACGGCGCGACTGAGGCAGCGATGTTTCTCGCCTATATCGGCGCACTCGGGATAATCAATCAAGGAGTCCTCATCGGCCGACTTTCGCGTGTATTTGGGGTTCGACGCGTCGTCAAAGCCGGCGTTTTGTCGCTGTTTCTTGCGCTTGTGTTGCTTGCGGCGTCTCCGCTTGCCGGAACAACATCTCTATTCACCAGTGGGCCTGGATGGGTGACTGGCGGATTCGTTGTGTTGCTCGTCTTCGGAGCGCTTGCGTCGTTCGGCAACGGCGCGATAACCGTGGGGCTCACGGCCCTCGTCTCGGAGGGTGCCAGCGGAGAAACACAGGGGGCAGCCTTCGGTGTCACACAGGGAGCAGGGAGCCTCGGGCGGACGATCGGGCCACCGCTTGCCGCCGCTGCCTACGTGCTCACCTACTGGTCGCCATTTATTTCTGGAGCCCTCCTGCTCATGCCGGTTGCGATCTTATTACGAAAGTGACAGACGATCACCGGTCGCGTTCGGCGAGCAGTGCTCACCAGAGCGCAATTATCATCGCATTAGTCACCAGAGCGCAATTATCATCGCATTAGTTTACACTACGAATAGGGCGATTCGTCGGGTGCAGCCGCTGCACTCACCGAGCGACGATTACAGAGACCGGAGAGTTGCGGAACACTTTCTGGGCAACGTTCCCGATGACGAGTCGATCGGCCAGCGAGCCATCGTGGCTTCCAATGATTACCACATCGAAATCGTCGGCCCTGTTCAGAATTGCCCGTGCTGGATGCCCAAGTTGCACCTCGGTCGTGATCTCAACGTCGTACGTGGCGGCGAGACCCCGGGCGTCATCGAATACCTCCTGTGCGCGCTCTTGGGCAGCTTCTTCGAGATCATCCTCGAGAGCGAGTGCGGTGACGACGCCTCCCATCGCTGACGGGCTCCCCACGACGTGCAAGACGGTAATCTCCACGTCCGGATGGTTCTCGAGGGCGTACTCAAGGGCTCGATGTGCCATCTCCGAGTCGTCCATCGGAACGAGAATTCGTGAGATCATATCTTAGCTACGACTACGGCGGGAATAAAACGGCAGGTCGGTCGCACTGATCGGGCGACGCTGATACTACCAGACCCAACCACAAGTCTATGCGACTGGAGAGCCAATATTTACGAATGGCAGATGATAAAAGCGGCCGAGACAAACAAGCGCGCGACGAAGACAGGCGCCAGCGAGAGCGCGAGATTGACACAGAAATAGAACGTGGCGACGAATCAGAACCGTCGGTCGACACCTCGCCGCTCGACTACTTCGAAACAGAACTCGATTCACTGAAGTTTCCAGCAACCGGGGCGGAGATCGTCGCGGTGATCGGCGATCGAGCGGTCGAATTAGGCGACGAGCACTATACTGTTGAGGAACTCGTTCCGGAGGTAGATTCAGAGCACTTCGACTCCCCGTCCGCGCTCAACGTACGACTGCAGCGACCAACAATCGCTGCGGGGATGAAACGAGTCCTGGAGGCCACTAATACGCTTCCCAACGCAGAACTCGGGGACTCACAGCGTGACGCGTACGAAAAAACGTTTCAAGAACTCAAAGCGATCGACGCCGATGACGACGACGAGGGGATCGCTGCGATCGCTGACTGGATCGTCGAACACATTCGAGAGAAAGAATCGCTGCCAGGTTCTCGAGATGTCCGTCGGGAGGCGGCGACGTTCTGTCGGACGAACGGCTACGAGATCCGAAACAGCGAATGGTTGGGGATATAGGCGGAGGTGCTGCGCGAGGTGGCCAATCTGTCATGCGCTCACGTTCTGATTCGACGGTGTTTCAGAATCTGTACGATCTGTTTAATACCTCAGAGCGTCTATATAGTGTAGTCAGACAACGTAGCCGCCGAGAGTTCTGTCGTGGTTGGCGACCGCGTGAAAGATTTGACAAGAGAGTTACAACTAATGACAACCTATGAACACATCGTCGAGATTGCAGCGCCGATCGAACGCGTCTTCACGTTCGATTCCAACCCTGAGAATTGGTCTCGGACGATGCCAAGTCTTCAAGATCTTGAAGTCCTCGAAGAGACCGAAAATGGGGCCCGGATGCAGGCCACCTACAAACTGCTCGGCATTGCACTAGATACTGAGATGGAATTGACCATCGTTCAGCCGAACGAACACATCCTCGTCACTGTCGAGAGCACCGGTATGAAAGGAGAAGTACACAACTACTTCTCGGAGACTGATGCCGGAACCGAAATTCGTCACCAAGCCGACTACGAGTTCGGAGAATCGCTCCGCGATCGACTGCTTGAGCCGGTTGCCACGCGATACAATAACCGCCAGTTCAAAAATCACCTCCAGAACACCAAGGACGTGATCGAAGCGGAAGTCGCGGCTGAGACGATGACCCCAGCCTAACCGGTTCCGCTTGCCTGTATTTTTATTCGACCGCGGTATCTTGATTCGGTTGAACGCCGAGTTGAAACCTCGACAGTCTGCACAAAAAGGCCTATACGCATACCGCCCTGAAACCCGAATATGGTAACTGACGGTCGCCGTCGATTTCTCGAACTAGCTGGGACTGGTGCGGCGCTGTCGATCGCTGGCTGCCTCGGCGATGACGGCACAGACACGGACCCCGCTGCGGTGGAGAACGATTCGGACACAACGACTGAACAGACTGACGATGACGAGACCGGCGGTGAAGACTCGATCGTCGAGGAGGGAATGGTAACGGTTGCACTCCAAGCCGATCAAGAAGCGCTCGCAGAAGCCCAAGAGTCAATTCAGGCCGAACTCGAAGACGAGGAGATCAGCCAACAGGAAGCACAGGTTCAACTCCAAGAGACCGAACAAGAACTCCTCGAAGAGGCTGGCTCGGCCTTCGAATCGAATATCGACGAACTCGACGGGCTCTCAATCGTTGATACAACCCCGGCGATCGGCGCGGTATTGGTCGACGGTGAGGCCGAATCGATGATCGAGACGCTCTCGTTCACCGAAGTGTCCGCGCTTTTGTCCGGTGAGACGTACGCGGAGATCCGCGAGCAGGGGCAATAAGAAGCCCCAGCTCTTGAACAAAGGCAGTACGAATCTCCAGAGACCCTCAACAGTTTCGGACTTCCGCCGTCAAAATCAATGTGAACAGCGACCGCCGTAGCAGCCGGTCCGGTCACTTCTGCGGTCAGTGCGATCATCCCCCAAGCCCGCCCGCGGAAGCTACGCGCACCAGAACGAAAAAATCACGTTTGTGCACATGAAAAGGGTTTAATCGTGCGCATCTGAACAAACACGTGAATGAGCCTCCCGGAGTCGGATCTGGATCTGATCGTTTCCGAACTCGGTCGTGAGCCTACACCTGCCGAGTCGGTGCTGTTTGAGAACCTATGGAGCGAACACTGTGCGTATCGATCGTCTCGACCGCTGCTGTCGGCGTTCGACAGCGAGGGTGACGCCGTCGTCATCGGTCCTGGCGACGACGCCGCTGTGGTCGCAGTTCCGCTTTCAGAACACGCGAACACGCCAGCGGCCAAGCGATCGCCCGACGAATACAGCGAGACGTACATCACACTTGGGATCGAGAGTCACAATCACCCGAGCTACGTCGATCCGTACGATGGTGCTGCCACTGGGGTTGGGGGGATCGTCCGTGACACAATGTCGATGGGCGCGTACCCGATCGCATTGACGGACAGCATTTATTTCGGGCCGTTCGCCCGCGAACACTCGAAGTACCTCTTTGACGGTGTCGTCGAGGGGATCGCCGACTACGGCAACTCGATCGGGGTCCCCACCGTCGGTGGCAGCGTCGAGTTCCACGAGGGCTACGTTGGGAACCCACTCGTCAACGTCGCCTGCGTCGGGTTGACCGACGCCAATCGCCTCGTCACCGCCGAAGCGCAGTCCGCGGGCAACCGCCTCGTGTTGGTCGGCAACGCCACGGGGCGCGACGGCCTCGGCGGGGCCTCGTTTGCGAGCGAAGACCTCAGCGAGGACGCCGAAACCGAGGATCGTCCGGCGGTGCAGGTCGGCGATCCCTACACGGAGAAGCTCCTCATTGAGGCCAATGAAGCGCTCATCGACGAGTCACTCGTCGAATCGGCTCGTGATCTTGGTGCGGCTGGACTTGGCGGTGCCTCGTCCGAGCTCGTCGGCAAGGGCGGGTTCGGCGCACGAATCGAACTAGATCGCGTTCACCAGCGCGAGCCGAACATGAAAGCCCTCGAGATCCTACTCGCGGAGTCTCAAGAACGGATGTGCTACGAAGTTCGCCCCGAAAACGTCGATCGAGTCGCCGAGATTGCCGATCGCTTCGACCTCGGCTGTTCAGTTATCGGTGAGGTTACGGAGGGCAACTACGTCTGTACGTTCGACGGCGAGGTCGTCGTTGACGTGGATTCAGACTTCCTCACCGAGGGCGCGCCGATGAACAATCTCGACGCCGAAGCGCCCGCTGAGCCGACGGTCGCCGTTCCAGACATCGGCCTCGTGGAGGCGTTCGAAGCCGTGGTTTCCGCGCCGAGCGCCGCCTCCAAGGAATGGGTCTACCGACAGTACGACCACGAGGTCGGCACTCGGACTGCGGTGAAGCCTGGCGACGATGCGGCCGTGATGGCGATCCGCGAAACGACCGGTGATACGATGGACACCTCCGGGGACGGAACCGGGCTCGCGATCAGCGCTGGCGCAGTGCCGAACTGGACTGCCGCCGCGCCTTACGAGGGCGCGCGGGCCGTTGCGCTTGAGAACGCGACAAACCTCGCCGCGAAGGGGGCGCTCCCGCTCGCTGCAGTCGACTGCTTGAACGGCGGAAATCCTGAGAAGCCAACGGTGTACGGCAGCTTCAAAGCAATCGTTGACGGGCTTGCGGACATGTGTTCTGCGCTGTCGACGCCGGTCGTGGGCGGGAACGTCTCGCTGTACAATGACTCCGCGACGGGCCCAATTCCGCCAACACCAACGCTCGCGATGGTCGGGGCGCGATCGGGCTACGACGCACCACCGGCCGCACTGGCCGGCGAGGGCGAACTGCTCGTCATCGGCGAGACGGGCGATCGCCTCGGTGGCTCGACCTACCTCGCAGAGTTCAACGGCAGCGATCGGTTCCCGACGCTCCCGGACGATCCCGCAGCGGTTATCGAGTCCATTGCACGTGTCGCGTCGCTCGATTCAACACTTGCGACCCACGATGTGAGCACCGGCGGACTGGCTGTCACGCTCGCTGAACTCGTCACCGAAACTGCGGGCGCGGCGGTAACACTCGAATCGATCGCTGCTGCGTTCGACGAGACGCCAGGGAGAATCGTCGTTGAGACGACAGACACCGACGCGGTTCGCAACGCCGTCGCCAATGGCGTCCCCGTCCGATCGCTCGGGCAGGCGACGACCGACGGCGAACTAGCTCTTAGCGTTGGAGACGATTCGCGAACGTACGACTATGAGGCGATATCGGCACTGCGATCGACGATCGATTCGGCGTTCGAGTGACGTTCACTTGCTCGAATCTGTCGGTCAACGTTTTGTGCAGATCCGCGAGAAAGAGCGATATCCTTTAGGCGTTCCTAAATCAATTCTCTCGGTAACGAATGTCCGTGATCGCTGACCTGTGTTTGTTCCCGGAACGTCCATTGTGTCGCTCGCGATCATTGGGCGCACTGGAGGGTAATGATGGCTAGTTCGAACACGATACAACGGATGCGGACGACGGACCAATCCGCAGGGCAGACGCGAGACGATCGAAGTGCCGAGGACGCAATTCTTTCGCTTCGCGACGTTTCGAAATCCTTTGGCACAGAAGAGGCGGTTCGAGGGATCGACCTCACCGTTTCGCGCGGAGAGTTGGTGACCCTTTTGGGTCCGTCTGGCTGTGGGAAAACGACAACGCTCAGAATGATCGCCGGGCTAGAGGAGCCAACGACGGGTACAATCGCGCTTGCAGGAGCCACCGTCGCCGGTGACGGGGCGTTCGTCTCTCCGGAAGATCGTGACGTCGGGATCGTTTTCCAGAGCTTCGCGCTGTTTCCACACCTCACTGTCGCAGAAAATATCGCGTTTGGGCTGACAGACAAGTCTGACGCCGAAAAGACCAATCGCGTCGAAGAGCTGTTGGATCTCGTGAACATGCCAAGCCACGCCGATCGACGGCCTGACCAGCTCTCGGGTGGACAGAAACAGCGGGTTGCACTCGCTCGTTCGCTCGCGCCGGAGCCCGAGTTACTGCTTATGGACGAACCATTTTCGAACCTTGACGTTCGCTTGCGCGTTCAGATGCGCGAAGAGGTTCGATCGATCCTCAAACGCGCCGGGGTAACTGCGATTTCCGTGACACACGATCAAGAGGAGGCGCTGTCGATCTCCGATCGCGTTGCGGTAATGAACGACGGTCAGATCGAACAGGTCGGGAAACCAGAGCGGGTGTTCGAACAGCCCGAATCGAAGTTCGTCGCGAGTTTCCTCGGGCGGGCAAGTTTCCTCAGCGCCCGCTTAGAGAATGGGACTATCGAAACTGGAATCGGCACTTTCGACGCGACCACGCTCGAAGGCTACACTGAACAGTATGATCGGATTGATGTCGAGGTGTTAGCGCGGCCGGACGACCTCCGAGCGCGATCGGCGACGCCGCAGGACGCAAACGGAGAGATTGTTGCCCGGCAGTACGTCGGCCCCTCGTTCATTTATCGAGTCGACTTAGACAGCGGCGACACGGTTCACTGTCTGCACAATCACGTCACCGACTTTACAATCGGCGAGCGGGTCCGCGTCGAGTTGGTCGCCGATCATCCATTGGCGTGGTTCCCAGAGTAGCCGGATCGACGAAACTGCGTTCAGCCCAAAAGCAGCGGAATTCCGAAGACGACGAGCAATCCGACGAGTAACACTGCACCGCCAGTGAGTGCCTGGCTCGTCGTGAATTCCTGCATTGGTGATGTGATGCGCGCGTCTGGATCCTCCTCGTGGTCGTGATCGTGATCGTGATCGTGATCTGCCATACCCGACCGATGCGGCGGATCGTACTAAAACACATTCATCTCTGTTGTCCATGTTCCGATCGCAGCCGGCTGGCGATGTCGATTCCGTTATGAGTGTCGGTGACGTTCATCGGTTTATGAGCGAGACGGAAAGCCCGCCAGCGATCGATAGAGCGTGGTGGAAAGAATCTGTCGTGTACCAGATTTATCCGCGAAGTTTCAACGACACAACCGGTGACGGTGTTGGCGACATTCCCGGGATTATTGAGAAGGTTGATTATCTCGACGAGCTCGGCGTCGACATCATCTGGCTCAATCCGGTGTACGAGTCACCCAACGCCGACAATGGCTACGACATCGCCGACTATCGATCGATCATGGATGAGTTCGGGACGATGGACGACTGGGAGCGGCTCTTAGACGCCCTCCACGACAGAGACATCCGGCTCATCATGGATCTCGTCGTGAATCATACGTCTGACGAGCATGAGTGGTTCCTCAAGTCCCGCGTCGATGAGGAATATCGCGACTACTACATTTGGCGAGACGGTCGGACCGACGTCGACGGCTTTACCGGATTCAACGGGCCCGAAGGGGAGGCACCGCCGAATGAGTGGGAGTCGTTCTTCGGCGGCCCTGCCTGGGCGTACGACGAGGAGCTCGAAAAGTGGTATATGCACCTGTTCGATCGCAAACAACCAGACCTCAACTGGGAAAATCCCGAGGTCCGTGAGGAAGTCTTTGACATGATGCAGTGGTGGCTCGAGAAAGGCATCGACGGCTTCCGGATGGACGTCATCAACCTCATCTCGAAGCCGGATTCGGTCGTCCACCACGACCCGCCGACGAACGAATCGCCCATGTGGGATTCGATCGACGGCCCACGCGTCCACGAATTCCTCGCTGAGATGCACGAGGAGGTGTTGGCCGGCGAAGACGCGTTCACGATCGGCGAGATGATCGGCCAGCACATGTCGATGGAGACCGCAAAGCGCTACGTCGGCCGCGACGGTCCGCTCTCGACGCTGTTTCACTTCGATCACGTGTTGCTCGACAACGGCGGTGAGATCTGGGAGCGAAGTGATTGGGGCCTCCACGACCTCCGTGGCGTCTTGACCCGCTGGCAGGACGGCCTCGCCGACGACGGCTGGAACAGCATCTATCTGAGCAACCACGATCAGCCGCGACTCGTCTCCCGATTCGGCAATGACGACGAGTATCGCCGCGAATCCGCAACGTTGCTCGCGACGCTGATATTTACCCTTCGTGGAACGCCGTACATCTTCCAGGGCGCGGAGATCGGGATGACGAACTACCCGTTCGATTCCCTTGAGGAGTTCCGCGACGTGGAGACAATCAACCCCGTAACGAGCGCCCTAGAGAACGGGACAATCGACTCCTTCGAGTCGGTCAAAGACGCGCTGCGACACAACAGCCGCGACAACGCCCGGACGCCGATGCAGTGGGACAACACCGAAAATGGCGGCTTCACCGACGGCGAGCCGTGGATCGGCGTCAATCCCAATTACGAGGAGATCAACGTCGTGGCCGCTCGCGAGGATCCAGATTCAGTCTTCAACTACTACCGCGAGCTGATCGACCTGCGGGCGGACAACGACGTGATGGTCTATGGTCAGTACCGCCTCCTGGCGGGAGACCACGACCACATCTGGGCATACACTCGGAGCTTCGAGGATAGCCACCTGCTCGTGCTGTTGAACTTCGCAGATCACGACGGCGCGATCGAACTGCCAGATCACGAACTTCCGTTCGACGCCGATTCGGTCGAAGTCGAACGATTTGTCGGCAACTACGATCCACTGGACGGCGAACTGGAGGCCGTCGGCCACCGGTACGCCGAGCTTCGTCCGTGGGAGGCACGGGTGTACGCGATCGAGGAGTCACAGTAGCGTTCAGTCGAGGTGTTCCAGTTGCTTAGTTGCGTCTGAGAACCCGCTGTCGGGAGTCGTCGGGTTTGGTTTGTTTACGCAGTGACGGGGCGGGCACACGCACCCGAAACGGTGAAACCGCAACCACGCAAAGAGTTCGATATCGAATGCTCACGAAACGCATCATTCCCTGTATCGACGTCGATCTCGACGAGGACGGCAACCCTGCGGTGTACACGGGCGTCAACTTCGAAGATCTACAGTACACCGGCGATCCCGTCGAGATGGCAAAAGCCTACAACGCAGCCGGCGCGGACGAGTTCGTCTTTTTGGACATCACCGCGAGCGCCGAGGGCCGCGAAACCATGCTTGACACCGTCTCGGCAGTCGCTGACGAGTGTTTTATCCCGTTGACGGTCGGCGGGGGTATCAGGACGAAAGCGGACATCAAAGAGACGCTTCGGGCGGGTGCGGACAAGGTGTCGATCAACACCGCGGCGCTCGATCGTCCCGAACTCATCGGCGAGGGTGCGGCTGCGTTCGGCAGCCAGTGTATTGTGATCTCTGTCGACGCGCGACGGCGCTACGACGAGGCTGGCGAACACTACGCCGAGATCGATGGCGAGTCCTGCTGGTTCGAATGTACCGTCAAAGGCGGCCGTGAAGGGACTGGTGTCGACGTGGTCTCGTGGGCGAGAGAAGCGGAGACACGAGGTGCTGGTGAGCTATTCGTAAACTCGATCGACACTGACGGGACCAAAGACGGCTACGACATCCCGCTCACCAAAGCTGTCTGTGATAATGTCTCAACGCCTGTGATCGCCTCGTCTGGCTGTGGCGGGCCAGAAGACATGTACGAAGTGTTCACCGAGGCGAACGCGGACGCCGGACTTGCGGCGTCAATCTTTCACTTCGGCGAGTACAGCATCCAAGAAACGAAACAGTATCTCGACGATCACGGCCTGGCAATCCGTCTCTGAGAACGCTCGGTTTGTTTTGTCGTCTACGCGGCCGCAGCAAAGGCGTCTCGGAACGCGTCTGTCTGTGTTTCGACGCGATCGGCGGCGTCGGCCAGCACGTCAAGCGGGTCAGCGCCGCCTTCTGTTTTGATCGACAACACCGGATCGGTCTGTCCACCTGACTGTTCGGGGTTGACGTCGTACGTTGCTGCCGAGACCGTCTCGAGCTCTAAGAGTACCCCTTTGAGGACGTTCATGAAGGTGTGATCCTCACCAGCGATCTCCAAGCGCAGCTCGTCATCGGTTTTGTCGATGACTCGAAGTTCCATAGTTCAAGTTCGTCACGTTGCTGTTTCAGTGTTTCGTATCGCTGTCATCGTCCGGCTCAAAGAACCGTCATGAGTCGTCATCAGGCTGCACAAGCTATCGACCGAAAAGCCGATATATACTGTTATTCAAACTACACAAATATGGCACAGGATGTCGATGATCGCTTGCAGAACCAACTCCAACAGGCACTTAAAGCTGACGAACCTGCTGAAAAAGACTTCCACATCAGACATGCGCTTCAGCTGTGGATTTCGAAACACAGCTGAGATCGCCCGAATTCCCGCGAAGACCCACTACTGATCGATCGACGGGAACAGTGATTCTATCGACGGATTCGATTGCGACAGCGCGTAGACCCCATCGGTTTCGGTTACAATTCCCGCAGCGCGTACGTGATCTAAGTGGGCGTACGCCTCACCAGGACCGTGCAGAATGTGGATCCCCGAGAGTGAACCGAACAGGTGTGCGCTCACCGTCCACACATCTGCAGGGCCCTGGTCTTCGAGTACTGAAATGACGCGCTCGGTCCGATCGCGGTGGTGCGCAATAATCGTCGCCGCCCGACTCGAAGGATCGTCGATCGGCGCTCTGTGCCCCGGCCAGGCGCGTTCGAAATCTAATTCGATGAATCGTTCGAGACTCCTGAGATACGTTTCAAGTGGGCGTTCGACCCGGACGTCAGCGCCTCCGACGTTCGGGGTGTATCTTGGGAGAATCACATCGCCGACGAACGCTTCACGACCCGTTTCGCCTTCGAACGCGTAAGCAGTTAGCCCGGCCGCGTGCCCAGGAAGGTGAACTGCCTCGAGGGTACCCCCGTTCCGCTCAAAAGTATCTCCGTCGGTGATCGGCGTAACGTCAACCGCTTGGCCGCCAATCTCCATCGCTGTGGAGAGGTACTGTTCGAGTTCGCGGCGTGCGTCTTCTGGGATCGACCACTCGTCGAACCGCTGGCGTTTCAGTGTCGATTCGGCGTCGATCGCCGTTCGATCGCCAGCAACGAGGGCGGCATCAGCCTCATGGACATAGACAGTTGCGCTGCTTTCGGCCTGTATTTCACCGGCAAGCCCCGCGTGATCGTAATGCCAATGGGTAAGAAATATCTCGTCGATATCTGCGTATGAGACACCATACGCCGCGAGCCCATCAGCGAGTTCTTCCCGGATTGCCGGGACAGAAACACCGGTGTCGACAAGGATAGTACGCTCTCCGTCGAGCAAATAGACGTTGTTATTCCCTTCGAATATCGTGTTTGTCAGCGAAATCCGGCGTGGAATCGTCCTGTGTCGATCGACCATGGTACATCACAGACCTCCGGTTGACAAGAATCCTCTCGTCGCATTTGCAACGCTTTGCAACAAATACTCCGTCCGGTTGGAGAGCGTTTGAAACCTTCACAAAATAGCATCTCGAACGAAATGGCGAACGTAACTTTAGTAATGATCATTCATGCATAATATCATCAGTTCAAACCGAATCTCGGCGTTCGAATAGCGTGGAGAACCACAATTGTTCACAGCAAATGCAGAGAAACGGATAAACAACAAAATTTTCAGATATGGTATTAGAAACAGGTGTAAACACGGGGGCAGTTGGTTATATTTGGCAGGAAGAAAGCTTTTTAATCGACATGCGTGCAAAGTTCAGGTGGCGCAAACGCGCCGACACACTGTGGACTAGTGCTCCCGCAGTGGCTTGGTCAGTCACACGGTCCAGCCGCCTTGGCTGGACTTTTTGTACTCAATAAATACCGAAGCGTTTGGAACGCTTTTCAACAGATGATACGACCTTCAGTTCGAGAGCGGTTGCGCCGGCAGTTCCTGAACAGCAGTGGAATATCATTCCCACTGGACAGTATTATTCTTCGTCTTCAGCCCCATCGCCGTCCGCAGCGAGTGTCAGTGAATCCTCAGGGATCCCTGCTTCTTGGCCATCTTCAAAGCTAATTGTATACGTTGCATCGCCGAACATCGTCTCAACGACCTGGGTGATTGTGCCAGTTTCACCGTCGTATTCGCTGTGTTTGTCCGAGAGTACGACCTTGTCGTCTTTTTCGAAGCTCATACCTGACGTTGGCGAAGGGACGCTAAAAGGGCCGTGGATTCGATCGCGCCGTCAGCGAAGCCTTTTGTACTGTTCGGACAAAATTAAATGCGTAACTGTGTTTGCCGCGGCCTAGACAGATGTTTTGTCCCTTCGCCACGACGGCAAATGCCACTATCGATTCGAGCTATGACGACCGTCAACGACCTATGGTTCCTCGCCGATCGCGCGTCCCAACGGGCCGAACAGCGGTATCACCGCGTGAGTCGCGAGTACGGCGAGTACCATACATTTGAACGGCTCGACACAGTTCGACGCCGGCGGTTTCGGACGCTTGCGACGCGGATTGTCGACTCCGGCGCACCGTACGGTGCACACACGATCGTCACGCCCAACGACGGCCAATCGGTTCTGTTGGTGAGACACGACGGCGTCGACAAATGGGTGCTTCCTGGTGGTGGTGTGCACCGCGACGAAACATACGAGCGCGCAGCGGTTCGCGAATTACATGAAGAGGCGGGAATCGATGCACAGTACGAGGGGTTGGCGTCACTCACTCGTGTGCAGATCCGCTCTGGGAATTATAACACGTGGGGTGTCCTGCCAGTGTTCGAAGCACAAACAAACGTTACAGCGCTGACGGTGAACGACCCAGACGGCGAAATCTCTGATGCACAGTGGTTTCACCCGGATTCGCTCCCGGAAGATACCCGCGATCGGGCCCAGCTTCGAGAGCTCCTCGAACAGACCTAATGTGATGAGGTGTGTTATCGCGACTGTGGGTTCGAAATCGCGCGGTGAAACGGCTGATCGGCGATCTGGTGGCGGAGTTCTGAGACTGAGTCACGACCAGTCGAACTCATCGCCGCAACGACGGCGTACACCTCCTCTCTAGATACCTTGACACCCCGTTCGGTCAACGCGTCTTCGGGCCTCGCGGCAAGCTCCCGGAGTGTTCCGACCGCGAGCAAAAATGGCACACCCCACGCCGCAAGGGTGTTACCGTGTTTCAGTGGCATTGCAGTGAGATACGCTTCTGCGTCGTCTAAGAATGATCGGGCGTGGTCGGCCGTTCGATCGACGACCGCAGCGGCCTCGTCGCGATTGGCCGGGTCAACGAGCGCGTCTTGTTCAACCCCCTCCTCATCGAGCCACTCGGCAGGCAGGTAGACGTTGTTCTCTTCGGTATAGTCGTCGTAGACGTCCTTCGAGATATTGACGAGCTGCAACAACAGGCCGAAATCCTCAGCCGTCTCATAGAGTATTCGGCGCTTCTCAGCGGCAAGGTCACCGCGTGTCAGGAGGTTCGTAATGAGGTTTCCGACGGTTCCGGCGGCGTAGTAGCAGTACTCTTCGAGTTCCTCCCGCGAGGAGATCCGCAGCCCACCGTTGCCGGCGTGGCGTTCGACGAACATTGCCATCCCACTGACGAGCTCTGACACCGGCGGGACGATCGCTGCCTGAACGTCCTCGGGGAGGGTTTCGAACGCCGCAAGGACGCGATCGGCGTTGGCAACGACGGTCCAGTCGGCCGAGCGGTCGCGCTCCGGTGGGAGCCAGGGGTCGATTTCGGTTAGAAAGGCGTCGATCGATACGTCGCTTGCCGGATCAATTGCTTCATCGTAGGTTTCGAGGGCTGCGGCTTGCTCCGCGGGCGGGATGTGACCGGCGTCCTCAACTGTGTCTGCGATACGGCACAAAAGATACCCCAAGCAGATATGCGTCGACATCGGTTCTTCCAACACGTCGACGGTCAGCGCGAACGTCCGCGAAACGTCCTGGACCGCGTCGCGACACCACGCGAGGTCGGCTTCAGCATCGGCCCCGGGCGGGCGGGATTCGTGTCCATTCATTCAAGTATCCTATCGTAAGGTAGCGGGGATAAAAAGTCTCTTGGGGTTTGCTCGAACCCGTTATTGGCACGAATCGAGCCGCAGTCGATCGATTGTCGCAGAAATGCATGAACAACCGTGTGGAAACGCATAAGAGCGATCGGCCGAAGGACAAAGCATGGATTTCAGCCTCTCTGCGGAACAACGACAGATCAAGGATATGGTTGCAGAGTTCGTCGACGAGGAGGTCAAACCACGCGCGGCAGAGATTGACGAAACCGACGAGTTTCCGGCGAAGCTAATCGACGAAATGGCCGAGCTCGGCCTCATGGGCATGCCGTTTCCGGAAGCATACGACGGTGCAGGATTGGATTACCACAGCTACGCACTTGGGCTTGCAGAGCTCTCACGAGGATCTGGTGGGCTGGGGACGATCGTCGCCGCGCATACGAGCCTCGCGGGGAACATGCTCTACGCCTTCGGCAGCGAAGAGCAAAAACAAATGTACCTTTCACCGTTGAACCGTGGTGACGACATCGGCGCGTTCGCCCTCTCGGAGGCCGGTGCTGGCAGCGACGTCCCAGCGATGGAGACGACCGCCGAACGAGACGGCGACGAGTACGTCATCGACGGGGGCAAGCTCTGGATCTCGAACGGCTCGGTTGCCGACACGGTGACACTGTTCGCAAAAACCGATCCCGAGGCGGGACGGACTGGAATCTCCTCGTTCATCGTCAGACCCAATGAGGACGACGGCTTCATCGTCGAGGGGACCGAGCACAAACTCGGTGATAAGGGGTGTCCAACCGCGGAGCTTCGCTTCGATGCGATGCGGATCCCGGTCGATCGACGGCTAGGCGAGGAAGGAGATGGATTCATCCACGCGCTGAAGACGCTCAACGGTGGCCGAATCACGATCGCCGCGCGATCGATTGGGATCGCCCAGGCGGCCCTCGACGACGCGCTCGAATACAGCCAACAGCGCGAGCAGTTCGACCAGCCGATCTCTGGGTTCCAATCGATCCAACACAAGCTCGCGGACATGGACACCAAACTCGAGTGCGCTCGCTTGCTCATGCACCAGGCCGCCGATAAGAAGATGCGCGGGGAAACCTTCATCAAAGAGGCCGCACAGGCGAAGCTGTACGCCAGCGAGATCTCTCGTGAGGTCGCAAACGAGGCGATCCAGATCCACGGCGGCTATGGCTACACGAAGGACTTCCCGGTCGAACGCTACTACCGCGACGCCAAACTCAACGAGATCTACGAGGGGACGAGCGAGATTCTGCGGAACACGATCGCTTCGCAGCTACTAGAGTGACGGGACGCGTAGTCGGGACTGACTCCGGTCGTCGCACAATCAGTCCGCCGAACGGGCCAGTCCGGCGGAGGCAATTCCGAGCGACGCGCAGGTTCTGTGGACCGAATCGGGTACACGGAGGTATCGCTGGAAAAGTGCCGGTGGCACCTCGATCCCGTCGATTTTGACGCCCGTGAGTGTTCCGCGATCGTTGTGTGCGCTCAGTTCGAACTCGAACGGGCGGCCGCACTCGTCGTATGCGTACACTCGGGCGGTCGCGAGCCCGTTCGGTGCTCGCCAGGTCGTGTTCCCACGAATAATGAGTTCACCGGCTGGTGGAACACAGCGACTCCCGCACTCAGGGCACGAGCCGGGATGCGGGCCGTCGCCAATGTAGCCGTAGGTTGTCATACAGCTGAGACAGACGAGGTTGGTACGTGTCATGATCTCAATTGATGATCGATATCGCGCTACGTCGCCCGAAGCGACGTCCGGCGCGCGATACTACCCGAGCGATCCCTCCATCTCGAGTTCGACGAGCCGGTTCAGCTCGACAGCGTACTCGATCGGCAGCTCTTCTGTGATCGGCTCGATGAAGCCCGAGACGATCATCTGTTTCGCGTCATCGTCGTCCAGTCCGCGCGACTGGAGGTAGAAGATGTCCTCGTCGCCGATCTTCCCGACGGTTGCCTCGTGGGCGACATCGACTTTCGACTCGTTGATCTCCATGTACGGCATGGTGTCCGAGGTCGACTTGTTG
>NZ_SRSG01000062.1 GCF_005543295.1 Halalkalirubrum salinum | reverse complement strand
CATTGGTCTTTAGCTAAGCCTCAGCAGTCGGTTGGATGGTGGTAGCAAGCCGTTCTTGGAGGATTGGTCGCTGCTTGTGGATCTTTTGAGCGTCTTCGATCAGTCGTTGTAGCAGTGGCGGCGGTGAGTAGGCGAGATATTCCCTCAGTTCACGGAGGATGAGCTGGGCGTGCGACCGAAAGGTCGCCGCCCAGCGTTCCGGTGGGAATACGATCCCATCATCAGCGTGTTCAATGACCAGATTGAGCAAATCACGACTCACGACCAAGGATAACAACGCTGCGTACAGCAGAATTTCTACGATGTGCTTCTTTGTCGTGTCGAACTCGTCCAGTCCGTATTGTGTCTTCAACTCACGGAACAACAGCTCTACTTCCCATCTACATCGGTAGATCGTCGCTAGATCGGCCGGAAGAAACTCATCCCGAGACAAGTTCGTGATATACAGATGGTAGTCGTCGGCGTCCTCGTTGCGGACGCCGACGACGCGGAACCGTTTCGTATCATGTGACTGCGTGCCCGCGTACTCTCGTCGGTCAAACTCAACCTCAACTTCCACGTCGATGTACTTCCGGGAGAGATCATCTACGATGTCGAAAATTTTCTTGCCTTCCAAGGGAATGGCGCGGCCGCGCCATTCGCGTAATTCCTCCGTTACAACCGGGTTCGAACTCTTTTTCAGTCGGCTTACGAAGTAGCCGTCGTTCTCGTCGATCAACGCGAACCGCCGGTACTTGAAGTAGGCGAGGTCGAAGATCGCTAGCCGTCCTTCTAGCCATGAACCTGTCTTAAACAACGTGCTGTCGTGCGTTTTCTCGTCTGTGACGCTGAAGTGTTCGACTGTCTGATCGGTGACGTTGTGGAGCAGATGGAGCTTCGCTCCAGCCTGCTCCTCGTGACGTGCTTTGTACTCTTCAGAGAGCAACTCGTGCAACCGCAAGACCGTTCCATCAGCAATCATCACGTCTCGAAACCGGTCGAACTCCTCAGAGACGGTGTGAGGGACAGCGACCTCGTCGAAACCATATTCGACGAGGTCGCGGAGATACTCTGCGAGCGTCGGCGTCAACCGCTGATAGAAGCCGCCCGGAGAAAGCGACTCGTCAGCAGTAGAGTTGTAGGTGCGTCTGAAGGCCGCAAGCGTTCGGCTTTCGCCTGTGGCGAAGCCGAACGCGAACGACCAGACAAGTGGCGGGAGCTGAAGCTTTCCCTCTCGCTCGACCACGCCGACAGCCTCGGCGTGGTCTTCGAGTGCTTCAGAAGGAAGGAGGTTAGTGAGATGACGTTCAATGTGACGTGAGGAGGGTTCTGTGTGCACAGCTGAAGCCTCCTCATTCCTTCCGAAAAGGTGTCCCGATAAGCCGCCGCTGTCATGCGGTTCTTCGCTTAGCTAAAGACGGATGA
>NZ_SRSG01000061.1 GCF_005543295.1 Halalkalirubrum salinum | reverse complement strand
TGGATCGGTGCCACCCGAATACCCGTGACCACCCAGCACTACGCTGACCGCGTCACCATTCCGGTGACCCGATCCAACGGACCATGCAATATACCATAATTGGATACGACATTTGGTGTGCTTCGATCGTGAAGCACCCGCCACCCGCCTCTCTATCGAGAGGCACACATTCCGGTTGATCCTGCCGGAGGTCATTGCTATCGGGGTCCGATTTAGCCATGCTAGTTGCACGAGTTTAGACTCGTAGCGGAAAGCTCAGTAACACGTGGTCAAACTACCCTCAAGACGGCGATACCCTCGGGAAACTGAGGCTAATAGCCGATACGTCCGCTCAGGTGGAAGACCGAGCGGGCTTAACCGCTGAGGCGCTTGAGGATGTGGCTGCGGCCGATTAGGTAGACGGTGGGGTAACGGCCCACCGTGCCTATAATCGGTACGGGTTGTGAGAGCAAGAGCCCGGAGACGGAATCTGAGACAAGATTCCGGGCCCTACGGGGCGCAGCAGGCGCGAAACCTTTACACTGCACGCCAGTGCGATAGGGGGACCCCGAGTGCGAGGGCATACTAGCCCTCGCTTTTGTGAACCGTAAGGCGGTTCACGAACAAGAGCTGGGCAAGACCGGTGCCAGCCGCCGCGGTAATACCGGCAGCTCGAGTGATGACCGATTTTATTGGGCCTAAAGCGTCCGTAGCTGGCCACGAAAGCCCGTCGGGAAATCTCTCGGCTCAACCGAGAGGCGTCCGGCGGAACCTCCGTGGCTTGGAACCGGAAGGCTCAGAGGGTACGTCCAGGGTAGGAGTGAAATCCTGTAATCCTGGACGGACCACCGATGGCGAAAGCACTCTGAGAGGACGGATTCGACAGTGAGGGACGAAAGCTAGGGTCTCGAACCGGATTAGATACCCGGGTAGTCCTAGCCGTAAACGATGCCTGTTAGGTGTGGCTCCCACTACGAGTGGGTGCTGTGCCGTAGGGAAGCCGCTAAACAGGCCGCCTGGGAAGTACGTCCGCAAGGATGAAACTTAAAGGAATTGGCGGGGGAGCACTACAACCGGAGGAGCCTGCGGTTTAATTGGACTCAACGCCGGACATCTCACCAGCTCCGACTGTAATGATGACAGTCAGGTTACCGACCTCTACTACGAGTTACAGAGAGGAGGTGCATGGCCGCCGTCAGCTCGTACCGTGAGGCGTCCTGTTAAGTCAGGCAACGAGCGAGACCCGCACTCTTAATTGCCAGCACCACCCCCGGGTGGGTGGGTACATTAGGAGGACTGCCGTGGCTAACACGGAGGAAGGAACGGGCAACGGTAGGTCAGTATGCCCCGAATGAGCTGGGCTACACGCGGGCTACAATGGTCAGGACAAAGGGTTCCAACGCCGAGAGGCGACGGTAATCTCAGAAACCTGATCGTAGTTCGGATTGTGGGTTGAAACTCACCCACATGAAGCTGGATTCGGTAGTAATCGCGTGTCAGTAGCGCGCGGTGAATACGTCCCTGCTCCTTGCACACACCGCCCGTCAAAGCACCCGAGTGAGGTCCGGATGAGGCCCTGTCACCAGGGTCGAATCTGGGCTTCGCAAGGGGGCTTAAGTCGTAACAAGGTAGCCGTAGGGGAATCTGCGGCTGGATCACCTCCTACTGATCGGGAACTGCCCTTTTGGGCAGTCCCACCTTTCATTCGTCGTATTCGCGGTAGCATTGGTTCGTTGGATCAGCACGCGTATTCGGGCACTTTAGATCCAGTATGGCTCACACACAGCCCTCCGAGAGGAGGGTGGGCTCATAGCTCAGCGGTAGAGTGCCTCCTTTGCAAGGAGGATGCCGTGGGTTCGAATCCCACTGAGTCCATGTTTGCCCC
>NZ_SRSG01000012.1 GCF_005543295.1 Halalkalirubrum salinum | reverse complement strand
GTCCCGCGAGAAGCACGAAAATAGATAGTAGCAACGTAGTGAGGCCCAGCCACTCACAGCAAAACACTGCTGATTGCTACCGAAAATAGGAACGGTGACACGTCAACCGTTTCTGAAGCGATGTGATCGCTGGCGTCCTGATAGTGCAAAAAGACATAGATTCCGTACGTGGCAAGCGGGATCAACGCCAGCGTGGGTGTCAAGATCGCAGCCTCATTCGTTCCGCCCGGAACGTATGTCGCGCCAAGTGCGAACATGATAAACAAGACGAGAACGCTGATCACGTAGAACTGTGCGTCTTTGTGAACGAGGTCACGGGTCGTTTCGAGTTTTTCACTGGCGAAGGCCGACAGTGCGGGTATCACGAGGAGATTAAAGATCGCACTCCCGACGATCGCCCCGACACCGAGCGAGAACTCGCCGTGAAAGACCGTACTGATAACGATCGAACTGATCTCTGGGAAACTTGAGCCGACCGCAACCACGATCGCCCCGTGGACGGCGACAGGGAGCCCATAGTGTTTACTGAGCCGCTCTGCGGCTTGGGCGAAGTATTCGCTGCCCTTCCAGATGACGATGACAGCGAGACCCACGAGCAGGAGGGAGGTAGCAAGGCCCAGCACTAGCTAGTCTCTCTGTACACGAGGTGAAAGGCGTGTCTTGTCATATTGTGTGATTGTCAGCCACAATACGGCTACATTCTCGGATTCCCCTGGTGGTTTATCATAGCGGTTGCAATTATTTTTCACTCAATTCAAAAACTGTTGATTCACGCATTCTCTCAGACACGATTTTGATGTGGCTGTTGCAAAGCGTTGCAACCGTTACCATCATATTGAGTATACGTGGGTAGCAATTTGATTTTGTATTAACAGGACACAAACTGTCGTTCAGCGTCCCAGCCCCCGGAAGTATATAACTGTGAATTATATTATTGGCCGCTGCTCACGTGATTCCGAAGCATCAGCCAAAGATTAATACTGTGACTGCGCAGACTACTCGCTATGAGCTATCGAAAGGTCAACTACGAGGATGTCGATCGCGTCTCCGGCGCCATGCATTTTCTGCGCGAACCGCTGGATTCCGAACAGGTTGGGGTAACGATCGCAAAGTGCGAGCCTGGTTGGATCGGCCAGCGACACGACCACACGGACAACGGCCACGAGGAAATCTACGTCCTCGTGGATGGACAAGCGACGGTTGTCGTAGACGAAGTTGACGTTGCAATGAACCAAGGTGATGCGCTATGGATTGATTCGACTGCTGACCGGCAGATCAGAAACGGTGATGCCGAAAGCACCTTCGTGTTAGTCAGTGCCCCCGAACTCGTCAACGAGTCTGATGCGGGCTCGGAAAAATGGTCACTGACTGGTTTCCAGGGATGAGTCCAACCGCCTCGAGGATGAGTCCAACCGCCTCGATCGAGACACAAAAAGCGTCACGGGAACTACCTTCGAGAGCCAATTTATTCTCACCACTGAAAAGGGAGGTATGAATCCGAACGATCCTACCCTCCTACAAATCGGCACCGCCGGTTTGGCAGGTGTCGTCGCCGCAACCGCACTTATCGTCGCTGTGTACGGGGTGTATTATCAACGGACGGTTATCGAACCACGATTTGGTCGGTTTGAACTCCTCGGAGAGGTATCTGGAACGTTCCACCCAGCAACAACTCGTTCACCCACAGATGGGCCAGCCACGAGTGAGCTGTGGAGCGCTCACCATGAACTGACGATCGATCTTCGAGGGTACAACTCGGGCACCGGCCCGCTTTTAATACACGCAATTACTTTCTCCACGTCCGCACTCGAACGGCCAAAAGAGCTGCTCTCGGAGCCGATACGTGTCGCACCCGGCGAATCAATTGCCACACAGTTCTCACAGGAGATCTCACGCGAACGATCGATCGAGGGGGCGATCAGCGGTGAGGTTGTGATTCGGACCTCGGGCGGAGACATACAGACGAGCGTTCGGATCACTCCGACAACGTGAGCCGACAGGGATCGGGGCTATCAACTGTGATAGGTCGACCAGCCACTTTATCATCGATGAAAGTGTCTGTAGCTGTATGGGCGATGTACGGCAGAGCAACCGGGCGTCCGAGCGTGCCCAGTCGAGCGTGCTCGGGTACGTATTGTTGGTCGGCCTCGTCATCGCCGTTATTGGAACCACTGTCGCAATTGGCTCGATCGCATACGCTGACTCGACCGCAGATGCAGAGTACGCAAACGTCGAGAACGCGATGTCACAGTTCAGTTCGAAAGCGAGCCTCGTCGCACTGGGCGAAAGCGATGGCAAACAATTCTCGCTTGGATCGATCGATAAAGGGTCCGTCTCAGTGAAAGAATCCGCGGGGACGATTCGGATCTACCAGGTGGAATCAGACAGCAATCTTTCAGATGAAGATCCCGTCGTTGAAGAGTCGCTGGGATCGATCGTTTACGACACCGGCACAAGAGAATTAGCGTATCAAAACGGCGGCGTGTGGAGTCACGACGGCACGAACAGTTCGATGGTTTCGCCGCCAGAGTACTACTATCGTGGATCGACACTCACGCTTCCGCTCGTCGCCGTTAACGGAAGCGATTCCACGAGCGGCTCGATAACGGGTGAATTTACCCGCATCGAATCCGGAACGGAACTCGACGGACTCCCCGCGAACCCACTTACGAATGGCAGCGTCTACATCGAAATCGAGAGCCGCTACTACGAGGGATGGTCTCAGTTTTTGAGCGAACGCACCGAAGGGACGACGACACGCTGTCAATCAGCCGACTCGGCGGATATCTGTCAACGATCGGAATCGGTAATTACAGAGTTGAGCGTTCCAACGACCCTGGAGATCGAATCTGGACTGACGATTTCGAGAAACAGCGAATACGACGGATCTAGTAGTAGTTCTTCTGATATTGAAATGCCGAGTAAATCGACCTTACCGGATTCGAGACCACTCATTCGCGAACAGATCCAAAGCGCCCAAGCGACGAACGACAATGGGGATGCCTGCAATATCGACACAAACCCCAACGAAATCGGAGATTGTACGCTCTCGAATGGCACCTACTATTTCGACACAGACGTTCGAATAGCCGATACGGTGTCGATGAACACTACTGACGGAAACATCTCGGTCGTGGTTAACGGAAGCGTAGTACTCGGGGGAGACCAGTCAGTGATCGACGACTCGAACAGCACCGTGACGTATTATGTCCGTGATGACTTGGTATTCGACACGAACAACATTGAGATCTCAACGACGAATGAGGCGACGGAGTCACACCGGCAGGTATTCATTATCGGTGATGACATCGATCTTCAAAATAATGGTCAATTCGGAACCGTCCATGCAGTTCTTTTTGCGCCAAACGCCGATGTGACGCTCTCCGGCGGGGGGAATTCTGCTCTCCGTGGATCGTTGATTGTAAACGATCTGAGCATCGACGGTGGTGGGAGTGTTACGATCAAACAAGACGAAACAACGTTCCGCGCGTCACCCATCGACGCGACTGCCTCCCCAAACAGGATCCGGTATCTCCACGTGACAAAAAACGTCGTTCGGGTAGAACTACAGTAGTATAGGCTCGGCTTCGATCGACCGCCCGATGGCACTCCTCAATCACGTATACCGAACGTTGACGCCCGTGATTGTGCTCGTAACCTGATCGTACGAATCAGCATCCGCATAGATCACAGCCCGCGACTCTCCGGTGACGACCGTGAGGCCATCGACGGTCTCGAAGTACGCCGCCCATAGTTCCGCTCGCTCACCGCTGAGTTCCATGGCAAACCGTCCGGAGCCAATATCGAACGTTTCGACTGTTGGGCGGGTTGCCCGCTCGGTTTCGATTCGGACCGTCGTGGGTGCACCGATCGACTCCCCGGATCCACGGATCACGGTCGACGGATACGAGAGCCGTATCGTACCACTTTCGGGATCTACTGAGAAATCCGGTTCGACGGCGACGGTCGATTGCTCCCCGCGCGTTCTGAGCACGCCCCCAAGTTCGACGATGACTTGTTGGGAATCTATTTCGTAGACGATCGGGTCGATCGTATCGCTCTCGTTTTGCGCCGTGAAGTTGACTGGTTCGGTATTATTCCGCACGCTATTGTTCAACTCGGTCGCGTTCTCCTCAGTAACACCGAATCGCACGGTAAGTGGCTCACCGGTGGTTAATTGTCCTTCTGCGAGCCGAACCTCCGTCGCTCGCTCCGTATCTTGATGCGTGGTTAGATCGTCAATATTGTCGGCGAGTACTGAGAAGGCCCGTTCGACGTTGTTCACCTGCTCTGCGGTCTGTCGATCCGACAGCGATCCGAATCCGGCGACTGACACGACTGCAACAGTGCTGATAATCAGCCCAAAAATCAATATGAAGCCGATCAGTTCGCTCACCGCTCTGTCATCGGAGACCCATCGAGCGCGATCGGTCATCGTCGAGTCACCTCCAGTCGAACGCCAGGATCGTCGTACACTGCGGTCACGGTCACTGGCCCTCCCTGGAAAGCCGTTGTACCAATCGAGTCCGAATACAACGGCTCATACGGCACCGAAACCGTCAGATCGTGTCGATCGACACTGAGGACGATCGCCGTCTCTGTCACCTCGATTCGGTAGGGTTCCCCAGCGATCGATCGGGGAAGATCGACATTAACGCGGACCGTTGTCGCTCCCGGATCGGTCACGGTTGCCGTCGTGTTCGTTCCGTACGCGACTGCGCCGAGCCGATCAGCAGCCATTAAGTCTCCGGCGAGGCGGTTGCCGTTAACCTCGAGTTCGGTCGTCGCAACGCCCGTTGTCTGTCGGTCGATGAGCGATCCTGCACCGATCAGTAATCCGGTCAAAAGCACCGTCGAGATGCCAATCTGGATGACATAGCTGACTGTGACAGAGACGGCTCGATCTTCACGCATGTGGCTCACCCGGGGCAACCCGCTCAGCCGTGTCGACGGTCACCGATTCACCTACGTATCGCATCGAGACGATCACACTATACACGCCCTCGCGCTGGGTCCCAGACTCAGTTGTCCCCCCTCGCGTCACGAGTGTGTAGCTTCCGTTTGAAAGATCACCACGCGTGATCGCCACGTCCTGGATCGAATCGCCCGCAGAAACGGTTTCGATCGAACACCGTGCGTTCGACGATCGGAGTTCCGCAGCGGTGATGTCGAAGGTGACTGTATTGTGATCGACGAGTTCGATCGAACACGTGTCCCCACCTTCCTCGGTTACCAAAACGGTGTCACCGCTCGTAAGATCTCTCACTGATCCACTAGTCCCCTCGACGGAAACGTACAGCGTTCGACCGTTGACTACGATCGCTGTTGCGTTCCCGACCGGGTCGGTCGTCTCGTTGAGACGGGTGAACGTGTGTGTGTACGCCCGTGTCTCGGACGCATTGTCGAGCACTGTCCAGTTCGCTGGCCCGCTGGGCGAGCCGTTTTGGGTATTCGCCGACGTGTTCGTCTTTTCGATGACCGTTCCTGCTGTCACCTCGTAGCTCACGTTGGCGATCGCGCCTTTCCGTGCATATCGGTCGTAGGTGCGGTTTGCGAGGGTGTCGAACGTCGCCATCGCCGTCGATTCGTTCGTTCCCGGTGGCTCGTTGACAGCACCGATTGTCCGCTCTGTCGCGGTAATTGTCCCGTCACGGAACTCGATCGGCGCAGCGGCATCTGCGGAGGGACGTTGTGTTGCGGTGTGCTCGACAAAGATTGCAGAATTCAACAGTAACACGAGTGTAAGAAGCACCACCGCCAGCGCGAAGCCGGTGATCAAGATGAGCTGGCCACGATCCTCATGCGTTACATCCGCCATACCGTCACCTCGACTTCGATAACTGCGTGAATCTGGCCGCGCTCTGTGGCCGATCTGTCCTGGTACAGGCCTGACTCAGCGACAGTCACGTTGTCGTCTGTGATAAGCGTGTCATTCTCGTATAAGACGACTGTTCGCCCGGCAGTGACTGCGTTGTCGGTTGGCGACCCCATGTCGACCATGTGATCGAGGCTCCCGTTTACATCGTCCATCCCACCGCTTTCGAGGTGTGTGTACACTCGAACGTTGTACGCGATTCCACGATCGTCGTACGTCTCGTTGAGGAGTGGACCGAATCCACCACACTCACTTGGCGGCCCGCCCTCCACGAAAGATGTCTGATTCTCGTCTGTGCCGACAAACTGTCGTGGCGTCTCGTTGTGTGACGCCGGGTATCGACACAGTGTTGCCTCCTTGAGTGACCCATCGCTGTCAGCGGCTGCGAGGATGTCCGCTGCGATCGCGCGTTGTTGATTCTCGATCTGTTGGTTCGACGTACTCGCCGATAACGGCGTCACCGCGGTCGCCTGCAACGCAAAAATAATCCCTGACACCAACAACAACACGGCAACGAACGCCTCCAGCGTGTGCGCCTGCCCCCGGTTCATGCCCACACCCTCACGACGATCCGATAGCGACCGCCGTCGATCGTCACAACCGTCGAATACGTATCAGCGTTGTATCCCCGTGAATCGGGCCCCCGCTCGAGTCGATCGGAGCCGTATCCCGGCCGTACGTCGTCCGCACGGACGGCACCCCCGTTGCGTTCCGCAAGCGCTTGGACGGACGCGTTCACGTGCCACCGCCTTGGAACCGATTCATCGGTCGCCGCTTCTTCGGAGATCGCACCGACGTCGCGTGCGAGAGAACCACTCGGGACAATTCGGCAGTCTTCACTGGCTGCGGCTGTCGTATTGGCGGTAAAAAACGCGATCGTACAGCCACCATCAAGCGTCCCGGGCGTTCCGGGATCGGCAACCAACAGCCCGTCGGCAAGGTAGGTTGCCGATCGCTCGGCCACGACAGGGCCGGCCCCATCACCGAACGAGAAGGGGTCAAACATCGTCGGAACAAAGAGCACGACGAACCCGACCGCGAGCAAAAAGACGCTCGCGCCGACCGCAAAATCGAGCGTGGTCTGACCGCGATCGTCCTGCCAGCCGGAGGCGACCGCCGATCGGGCCGTCATGCGACCACCACCCACGTTGCGAGAGCGACAGTTGCCAGGGCAACCACAAACTTCACCCCCGAGATGAGCGTTGCGTTGCGAATGTATCCACAGATGAGCCCAGACAGCACGGCTTGAATCGTCACCGCATGGAAAAAGAGCAACGACAACATCGCCGGATCGAACCCGCCCCCGAAGTTTGGTCCGCCGCTGACACCGCCCAACTCGGCGTTTTGTCCCTCCGAGGCGATGCCACCCATTACGTCAATAAATTGCGTCTGTAGGATTGCCATTACTGCCAACAGCGTAAAGTAGGTCATAATGATAATCGCGACCTGCATCCGGGTTCGAGAAATCCGCTCTCGCTCGATGTCGTCTTGATTTTCGCTGGCCTGTGCGGCGGTCGACAGGACGTCGGTGATCTGACTCGACGCCTCCTGGGCTTCGGTGATGAGTTTGACTGTTCGGGCCAGTCGGGGGATGTGATATTTGTTATTGAACTCGACGAGCGCGTCTCGGAGTCCAACTCCGTAGTTGACCTTCATATAAATGATATCGAACTCGTCGGCGAGCTTCCCAGAGGAGGTATCTGCAACCGTGTAGATCGATTCGAGGAGGGTCTGGCCGGTATCGTTCGCACTTGAGAGCTTCCGAAGCATTCCTGAAAGCTTGCCGGTGACCGCGTGTCGCGATCGGACGTTCCACTCATAAAAAATGCCAAGTGGCGTCAAGACGAGATATAAGGGTACATATACCCAGATAACGGTACTCCATATCGGCTGAGCAATCCAGTCTTCGTATGCCAGCGGCGCTCGTCCTGACGTGACTGCAATTATGAGGAGGACAAGCGTCGGCGGCACAGTGAATGCGAGCGTGAACCATGGATTATCACGGAAAAAGAGGTGGGGGCGTTTGAGTATCTGCATCGTCTTGTACGTCCCTTCACGGGATTTAATCCGGTTGAATACCCGTCTGCTCCCGACAAACCGCTCAACGAGTCCGAGATGGCGCAGTCCCTCTTTTGTGGTCTCCTGAAGCCGATCGCTCCCGCCCGTCGCGCCGAGATAGCCGTTTCCGGGCTCGTCTTGTTTGACCGTGGAAATGAGGACGAGAAATCCAGCACCGACAAGCGGCACAAGCGCATAGATCGTCCCATACAAAAGCGCCTCGTCTGCATCACCCATCATTCCCATAATAACAAGAATAATAACTAAAAGCAACGGGAACAGCGAAAGCGTCATATACATCTCTCCGAACAGCTCGAGGGTTTCGAGGGTGAGCTCCTGTTGTTGTTTCGCTGTCCGCATATGGGCGTCTTTTTTATCGTCGAGAAACGGCTCCATGTCTCCTCCCGAATTAATAATCGACAGCATATCGGTCAGAAACTGCGAGAGATCCGAACTCGGTGTCTCGATCGCCTGCTGTCTGATCGCGTTTCGGTAGTCTGTGCCGAAGTACTCCGTCTCGGCGACGATGCTTTGAAACTCCCGAGAGACCTCTCCGTAGGTGTCCTCCGCGACAGCCATCGACTCAATGATCTCTAGTTGATTTAGCCCGCCGACCGAGAGCGCGTACATAAACGCGACCGCGTCCGGCAACAACATGTTGATCTCCCGCTTGCGGCTGTCTGCCTTCGAGTACGGAACCGCAAGCATCGACCCGAATCCGGTCGCGAAACCAAGTGTTCCAAATACTAACCCACTCAGCCCGATCGCACTCGGGATGACAAGCGACCGGAGCAACTCAATCATGACTGGTGAACTGACCGGAATACCGAGGCTTAGTGACTCCGCAGAGAGGATTCCGAACCGAAACAGGCCATAGCCGACAAGTGTGCCGACGACCCACAAGAGCCCACCAAGAATAATACCGATCCCGAGCGATCGCGACACGTACAGCTCAACCGGAGCCGACATCCGTGCCTCGGTGAGCTTCCGATCGATATCGCCGAGGAAATCGCCGTCCTGATCGAAAATCAATTTGAAAACGGGATAGAACAAATCTGAGAGTGGATCGCTGTCTGGATTGCTGTCGCCGAACTCAGGGATGGTTCCCATACTTACTCCTCCGATCGATTGGGATCGCCATCTGTTGGCTCACTGCTATCGACATACGTATCGAACGCACCCGAGCCGTCCGCAGCGGTACCGTCTTCGCGTTCGCTTTCTTTTGATTGCCAATTGAATCCATCAGCACCCGCTGTGTCCGGATCCGACACTGCGGTATCTGATCCGGTGTCGATCACGTTCCTATCGGGACCGTCGTCGACGATAATGTCTCTCGCGCTACTGATACTGTCGAGTGCAGTGGCAACCGAGTCAGGGGCCCTCCCGCGATAGGTGTCAAAGAGCTCCTCTTCTGCCTGTTCGAGGACTCGTTCGGCTGTTTCGGCTTGGATCGGTCCCGGTTCTGGGCGCGGTACGAGTGCCTCAGTCTCTGGATCGACGTCGATAAGCACCGACTCCATCTGACGAAGATCCGCGAGACTCGCCTCAAGTTCGTCGTTGGCGATCAGTGCAAGGATCGTCTCCTGGTCGTTAATAAATGCCTGCAGGGTTGCAGCGACCTCAGAGTAGGTTCGTATGTCGCGATCGACCAGGTACGCGAGGACAGCCTCGCGTTTGAGCTGTTCGGTTTGGAGTTCTTCGTGGCTCCACCCGCGATCGAACCGGATACTGTCGAGGGTGTTCGACGTTCCCAGCCGGAGAAATTCGTCAGTCTCTGCTTGCCACTGAAAGACATCTTGGACATTGATTTCGTCGTTCTCGGTATCGTAGTGGTTGATTTCGGTAAGCGATTTGTTTCGTCTGACTTTCCGTCCTTGCACTCGTGTGGAGGTCTGGATAGACACCAAATCGAGCGCGGTGAACATTGTCTTCGAGACGTTGATGGGTTCGGTCGTAAACCGCTTGAGCACCTCGCCGACCGAATCAGCGTGAAACGTCGTGTACGTGGTGTGTCCGGTCGACATAACCTGAAACAGCGTCCGACCTTCCTGGCCCCGAATCTCGCCCATCACGATGTAATCCGGCCGTTGACGGAGGGCCGATTCGAGCAGGTCGAACTCGTCGATATCCCCTTTGTCGTCGTCGGAAAACGATGGTCGAGTAACTGAGGCAATCCAGTTTCGCTGTGGTAGTTCGACCTCTCGGGTATCTTCGATCGAGACGATCTTGCTGTTTGAGGGGATAAACAGCGACACCGCGTTGAGGCTCGTCGTCTTCCCTGAAGCGGTTCCGCCGGCAAAGATGAGGCTTTTGTTGTTTTCGATGCAGAGCCACAAATACGCCATCTGTTCTAACGAGAAGGTGTGCCAGTTTATCAGATCGACCGGCGTAAACGGGACTTCTTTGAATTGCCTGATGGTGTAGTTCGTCCCGTGATCAGATACCTCCCGACCGAGGGTGAGTTGTGCCCGTGACCCGTCCGGCAGCGTCGCATCGACCTGCGGGCGGCGTTTTGAGATGCCCTTGCCCGATCGCTGAGCGAGTTTAACGACGAAGTCGTCAAGTTCGTCGCTGCCGTGCAGAATGTTCGAAATGAGTTGTTCGTACTCCGAATGGTAGACGAATACAGGGGAGTTGTACCCGTCACACGAGATATCCTCAACATTAATGTCGTGTTTGATCGGGTCGATCCGTTCGTAGCCAATAAAATCGCGTTTGAGAACGTACAGGAGCTTTTCCACCTGATATGGGGTAAGCCGATCTGAGTCTTCCGCGAGCACGGCGGGTTCGGGCCGTGCAGCAATTCCCGGAAGGTTTGGGCCGGCCGTCGTCTCGGGTTCGTATCCAAGCTGATCGAGTACCCGTTTGAGATACGTCCCGGCTGCTGCGGGCAACCGATATCGATCTTTCGCTGTGGCGTCTTTGCCAATCCGTTCGAACAGTGGTCCAATGGCGTCGAGAATGTCATTCCACGTTTCGACAACCCGGTTGCCGACCGATGCTTTGGGCACATCGTAGAGATCGTAGCGTTCGAGCAGTCGGTGTGCCTCACTGTGGATCACCTCAAGGCGTCGATCATCGTCCACGACTGCCGTGCTATGGTCTCCGTACTTGATTGCGGTTCGGAGTTTTTGAGTAATGTACTCTGCGACCTCCGCCTCGATCTCGTTTTGATACGGCTGGATCGCGTAGTACTTTTTTTCGTTTTCTTTTTCCGAGTGGAAAATGACCACAAACGAGTAAGGCTTTTTTACCCAGTAGCGTTCGACCTCGACGTAGTGGCGCTTTTTTTCCATTGGGACTGCCTTTTCGAGATCATAGCGGTTTGCGATTGTCGTCGCGCCCACTTCGTCGGTGAAAAATTGATCCTCGTCGAAATCTGTCTGGACGTTTACTGTCCGTTCGTCGATCACCGGATCAAGTTCCTCGGCCCGTTTTGCGCCCGCTGCGAGAGCGTTCTCTAGTACGCTTGGATCGAATCCAAGCGCGTCCGTCTTGTCGAACGCAATAATCTCGTCATTGGTGTCGCGAGGCCGACTCCCGTCGGGCTCATAGTAGTACTCACGCTTGTAGTGTTCCCACAGGTATGTGTCCTTCACCACGGGCGTCGTTGCTGGGTCGCAAAATGCCTCGAAATGAAGATCCAACGTACGTGCGGCTTCTGTAGCTTGCTGCAGTCTCTGGACGGGTCCGGAATCGACTGACGACTCCGACACAAGTGTCTCCTCGGGAGTGTTGTCATCCGAGGTACCGTCCGGTTCCATGGCAGACAGTGATTCCTCATCCGTTAAAGTATTCCGGGGGCGGTATCACGAATGATATCCGCTTCGGCCACGCCCCGGTGAAAGATCCAGTAAATCCGGATGCGTCCATGGCCGACGCCTCACTTCTGCCACCGCCCGGCGGGTCGCCATCCAGTCCGCATGGCGGACCAACACACAGCACGGGACCGTGTCGAGCTTCAGTACTCGTGCGAGACAGAGACGATGTTTCCCACTCACGAGCAAGGGGGCTCCGTCTCGGCCGATATCGACGACGATCTCTTGTTCGCGAGCACCGACGTAGTCGAACGACCTTTCGATCGGCTCTGTCCGTTCGGTGTAGTGGAGACACCCGTTTTGAGCCATGTTTTCGTATACTGATTCGAGCGCCTCACACCGTCGATAAACGTCTGTTTCCGTCTCACAATCCTGCCAAACTGGATACTGACCTGCGTCGAGTAACTCGATCGCCCGGTTGATGAACCACGTGTCTGCCCATGGAACCCCCTCCCTGAATCGGTCGTATATCGCCTGAAAGAGCGGGGTATCGTCGATGTGATCTGCGTGAAACAGTTCTTCTGGAGGGCCTCCCTCGTGCGGCACATCCTCGTGTCGGCGACAGTCCCAGTCACCACTTCGCACTGCACCGAACAACTGGCGCCGGCCGTACCACGGTGGATACCGACGACCAGTGAAGCGTTCGATCCGAATAGGGTCGATCGGGATGATCTTGAATGGATCTGGGTCACTCGAATGGAAAAAATCAGTGGGATACTGGTGCCGATAGATATGTGGTGCGACTGTCCAATAGAGACGTGCTGTGATCTGGGGTGGGAGCGGAGACCGCTGAACTGCCTGCGAAACGGCGAGCGTATCGAGTATACGCCCGATACCACCGATGGCACGATTTCGCAACTCAGAAGCCCGCATACCCATGCTGTGGGACAACGTGTACCTGGTTATTTTATTCTTAATTGGGTTCGGTTCGCGGAGAATCTCCCAGTTTTGCTCAGGGCGCAGTTATGCCAAGCATACTTAATATTCGATCGGGGGTTTGCTCGTTCACGCAGCTCACGGTCTGAGAGATACCATGACATCCGTAGACCCGTGCAAGCGAATTCCGCGCTCTAACCCACTGTTCATAATGTATACGTTGTCTGACCTCGGTTCGACGATCGCAACCGCCCATTCACGGATCCGACAAGCCGTGTACCGGCTGACAGACGCGACGACCAATATTACCGACGAAGACTGGGACAACTTGATTCTCCTTGATGCGTGTCGGTACGATCAGTTCCAGCGCCTCGCAAGCATGGACTCGCCGGTCGAACCGCGGATTTCTGTTGGTTCCAGCACTGAGGAATTTCTCCGTCGAACGTTTGGGACGACCGAGCATCACGATATCGTGTACGTCACCGCAAACCCAATGCACAAAAACGTCGGCTTGGATGGAACATTTCACGCCACGATCGACGTGTGGAATACTGGGTGGGACGAAACACTCCGGACCGTCACCCCTGAGACGGTTCGCGAGGCAGCGGTTGCGGCCTCCGAGACCTTCCCACAAAAACGGCTTCTTGTTCACTTCATGCAACCACACTATCCGTTTATTGGCCCGACAGGCAGAGAGATTGAACACGCCGGATTTGAGTGGTCCTATCGGCTCGCGATGACTGGTGAAGGCTCACGCGACAGCCCCACCATCTGGGATCATGCCGAGGCTGGATCGGTTGATATCGATCGCGTCTGGACTGCGTACGACGAAAACCTGGCACTCGCGCTTGAACAGGTCGATCACCTTCTCGAAATCGTCCGTGGCCGGACTGTGGTTACCGCTGACCACGGCAACTTCGTCGGCGAACGGATTGCGCCATTCGATCGGCGTCGGTTTGGGCACCCTGACGGTGTCTGTGCGAAGACACTCCGGACGGTTCCGTGGGTCGTCGTCACTGACGAGACAAGAAAGCATATTCGAGCCGAGCCACCTACCGACTCTGTGGTCGGGGATATCTCAACTGCTCGATCTCGCCTTCGTGATCTTGGCTATGTCTGAATCCCCGACATCTGCGGTCGATCGTGACTTCCCCCTGATTTCCGTTATCATCCCGACATACTACCGGAATGAACTCCTCGAGGCGGCCATCGAGAGTGTGCTGAACCAAACGTACGACCGCACGGAAATAATCGTCGTTGACGACTCTGGAGAGGGGAACGCGATGCCTGTTTTGGACAAATATGCTGATGACATCCAGGGGATCGTTCACAACCAAAACGGCGGGGATGTCACAGCTCGCCAGACGGGATTTGAGGCATCGGGCGGAACGTACGTGAACTTCCTTGACGATGATGATGTGTTGTTGCCCGAAAAGCTCTCGAAGACTGCGTCGATTCTTGCGGAGAACGATGAGGTTGGCGTCGCGTTTTGTGGGGTTCGACAAGACGACGGGTGGGAATGTGAGCCAGGGCCGGAAATGAGCGGGCACGTCATCGAACAGACACTCAGGTTTGAGACGTTTCCCTGTTATACCGGGTCGATGCTCATCCGACGGCGCTTGCTCTCGGAGATCCTACCGCTCCAGCAGCTTACCGCCGGGAACGACAGCAATTTGATGATCGAACTCGCCCAACGGACGCAGTTCGACGCTGTCGAGGAACCGCTGGTGTACAACCGGCGCGAATCCAGTGGCATCTGGGTCGGACTCAATCGATTTGACGGCATGCGAGAGGTGCTCGAAGCCCAGCGTGAGATCTACGCGGCGTACCCACAGATACGGCGTGCTGTCAAGGCACGCATCGAATTTTTATCGGGTGCTCACCGTCTGAAGCGATCGATCTGGAGCGCCGCGGCCTTGGGTTGTTTCGCTCGTGCGGCGTACTACGGCGGCGACGATCGACGAAAACACACCCTGGCGTTTCTCTCCGCGATTTTCGGTCGGCCTGGGTTTACCGGGGCGATACGTGCCCAGCAGTTGCTCGATCGGGCGTGACGGGATTCGAACCGAACCGAGACTCACTTCGCTCGTCTCGTAAGGTTCGACTCCTTATGACGTTTTTACGGCTCGCTATCGCTCGCCGGAAAACGGGCGTGACGGGATTCGAACCCGCGATCGAGGGGTTAGGAACCCCTCGCCCTGATCCGCTAGGCCACACGCCCACAAAAATCAGCTAATTGAATATCCACTCAAAACCGGACCGCGTCGACGACCGATAGGACTCTTGCCAGGTTCGGTATGTTCGTTCGTTACGTGGATTTTTCCGCTGTGCCCGCGGCCTCGGTCTCTGTCTCTGTCTCTGTCTCTGTCTCTGTTTCAGCGTCTTCAACGAGGGGTTCCTCGTCGGGCTCTGGGGTGCCAGAGGCATCGTCATCGTCAGAGTCAGACATCTGTTTGAGCTCTTCTTCGACTTCTTCGCGACCTTTTTTGAACTCACCCATTGCCTGCCCCGTCGAGCGGGCAAGCTTTGGAATTTTGTTTGCGCCGAAGAGCAACACCAGTACGAGCAGGATGATGAGCAGCTCGGGACCTACCGGCAGGCCGCCGAACAGCGGGATCATGGATGCCATGTGTACCCGATGATACCCTGTTGGCGATTATAGGCTTTTTGCCTTCGACGGGTGAGACCAACACTACGAAGCGTTTTCACACTTGAGGACGAACTCATTCCGGATGACTGAGCCACCGAACGGCGACAGGGCGTACGATCCGACCGCCGATCACGCATATCCCGACGAGCGACTCAACGAGATTCTCCCCGTGTTGACGAGCGACCCTGAGGTCACGACGCTGCTGCGGGCCCAAAACGTCAACGCCGTCGATCGCAAGCAGTACAACGACCACGGCCCAAAACACATCGAGATCGTTCGCAACCACGCGTTGCAGCTGTACGATCTGCTCAAACAAGCTGGAATTGAATTTAATGGCGCAGCCGATCAGGGGCTTGCGGAGGCCGACGAGTCGGTCATCATCGCACTTGCGGCGACGCTGCACGACATCGGCCACATCGTCCACCGCGACGATCACTCATACTACTCAATCCCACTCGCCTCAGATATCCTCGATCGGCTTCTCCCGGAGTTTTATGACACACCCGAGGCTGTCCGGATCAAGGCAGAGGTCTTACACGCGATCCTCTGTCACCACACCTCAGAAGAGCCGTTGACTCGCGAGGCGGGCATCATCAGGGTCGCCGACGGCCTGGACATGGAGCGCGGCCGCTCGCGAGTGCCGTACGAACACGGCGGTCGTGGGATCAACACGATCTCGAGTCAGGCGATCGATCGGGTGACACTCAAAGCGGGCGATACCCACCCGGTGCTCGTCGAGATCCAGATGGTCAACGCCGCAGGCGTCTATCAAGTCGACAACCTCCTGAAGGCGAAGCTAGATCGCTCGATGCTCGAAGATCAGGTCCGGATCGTCGCTATCAACACCCGCGCGGAGGATCCGCTCGTCGAGCGGATCGAACTGTAGGACACCTCATTCCCGCTGTTAGGCCCGTCGTGGCGACCACGACTTACGATTTTCTATAGTGTATTCACTCTCATCGTGAATACGCAAAATCTACGGTCTTTGTGGCTCTGTTGAAATCCTCAGAGAGTTCCAGGTTCGCCCGGTAGTCTGACCGGATGGAAGCCCTCCCGAAGTCACGGTTACTCCGGTTCGTTGAGCACGCGATGCACTTGGCTTGACGAACTGTCGTTCGTTACTACATGAAGTGCTCGAAACAGTGGTACACACTTCATCAATATATCGTCCTCCGCGGTCTCAAGATTCGGAAGAATACGACGTACCGGGCGCTTCTTGACGAACTTATCGAGATGCCTCGGATTCGGAAAGCAATTGAACTTGAGGAACTCCCGTCTCCCTCAACGCTGTGTAAGGCGTTCAACTGGCTCGATATGGCTGTATGGCGTGTTCTGCTTAATCTCTCAGTCACGCTTCTCCCGACCAACGGTGTCGTCGGAATCGATGCCGCCGTACGACCGCAGTCACGCCTCAAAGCACTACACGAAGCGAACGATGTTGACGATTTAGCAATTGAAAGTCACGCTTCTGGTAGACACAAAGTCGAACGCGATTCTCGACTTACACGTGACGACGACACGAAAACACGACCCGAAAGTTGCACCGTCGCTCATCAAGCGGAATACCGATTACGTAGCGATTCTTCTCGGTGACAAGGGATACGACGACCACAAGATTCGCGCGTTAGCCGTGAAGATGGTGTTCGTCCGGTCATCAAGTATCGAGAGTTTCTGCGCTCCCCAAGGCGGGAAACTCACGGTTGGATTCGGACCGCTACGGGCAACGTAGTCAGAACGAGACGGTACACTCTCGGATTAAACAGGAAATATGGCGCATTCGTCCGCTCACGACGCTGGTGGAAGCAGTTTCGTGAACTCGTTGTCAGCTGTCTCACTCACAACATCGACAAGGAACTCTGAACGTTAGATGTAGAGGGTGTAGGTATCACTTGCGGTTTGTTTCGAACCATTCAACCCCAAAGTCTACCAGCGGCCGCTGAGCGAGGAGCTTCGCGTCACCAACCCCGACATTTCCCGCCTCGAACGCATCCGGGTGTTCACGCTCGAATGCCATGCCACAGTCAGAGAAGTCCTCGTCGTCGAAGTCAATGTCCTCCCACTGGATCCACTCGCGTTTTCCGTCTACGAGCACTGCACTGGCGTTTGTAACCGTATCGAGGTCAATGTCGGCCCGGTACTCGGCGAGGTGGAGAGACGTAGTAGTCGTGTGGGACGTTCCGAGGTACAGCACGTCGCCGCCAAGGTCGTAAACGCGGGCCAGCGGCGACTGCTCTCCTAGCGAGAAATCGTACGCGTGGTCATCGGTGACGAACGCGGCGTCTGCCCCCTACGCGGCAAACGAGTGTTGTGGATGATCGCTACGTCGCACCCCGAGGTACGAGCGGAAGCACTCGGCGATCGCACCCATCCCCTGCGTCGGTGTGACCGCGGGTCGATACGATGGCATCTGTTCGCGGACGAGATCATACCACGATTCGGGAATGGGAGGGGCGGACATCTTCGTGGGGTCCCTGTTCCCGGGAGAGTGGGTCGGCATCACAACTGTTCCACTCTCGCCGACAACACACTTAAGAGCGTCAACGACGGCGGGAGAATCGCCGCAGACCCAGCCGAGCGCAGAGAGCGAGCCGTGAACTAGCACCCTCTGCCCTGCCTCGACGCCGAGGTTGTGCAGGTCGCTCGTCATCGACTCGACTGTGACAGGTTCCGGCGACCAATCTTCGGGCAATGGCTCGCTCATACAGCAATGCGTTTGAGGCCAAGCATAAGTTTCGTGTACGAGTGCGAGAGACGCAGTCCTAATTAATGACTGTTTCAGCGGGAAGGTATCGAACAAATAAGCATTCAACAGAGCCGTCTTTATCGATCGGATCGGACTAAAAAGCGGTAACACGATCCACGAAGCCACAGCCGTTCGATGGAGCGAATGACGGATACCTCGTGAGCCGGAGCAATTCGATATTAGGGGTCAGTATTAGTGACGACAGCTGACCTCGACAGATCGCAATAACTCGACGTTGGATCCGGGGGCGGTGCCGGAGATGTCGATCGTGACCTCGGTGTTGTTGGCTGTGGTCCCCGCAGACGTGTCGTTGCAGTTGACAGTCGGCTCGATCTCACGAGTCTCTCCGGGTGCGAGTGTGAACTCGTCGGCTTCAATCTCTACATCGAACGACTCGTTCTCGGTTTGCTCGGTATCGATATTGACCGTCATCTCGACGGGGAACTGATTCCTCACGGTGAGCACTTCGACCGTTGCGTTGTCTACTTCGACGACATTGCGCTCGATCCCGAGGAATGCATTCTCATCGGAGACGACGTCTATGTCGACCGATCGATCGGCGGCCGCCGTTGAGTAGCCGCCAGTCCCGGAGACGACCAGCAGGATCGCGATCGTGCTGAGTGCGAACGCAGCGACCCGGAGCCGGGTGGTCACACTCTGCCCACCTCCGGCGGCTGTTCGTCAACCCCAAATCGAGTCTGGGTGCGGTTCCAGTAGGTGTGAAATATCGCGGAAATCCCATAGACGACGAGAAAAAACACGGCCCACAAAAGGAATGATACGTCGGAAATCAATGGAGCATCGATCAGAGAGCCAGTCAAAAGAAGTAAATTGAGTCCTGAGAGCCCGAGATAGTACTGTCCCCAGGGAATGTCTAGTCTGGGAACGATATCGAGATAGATCTCGACGTCGGAAACCTCCTCGGCGAGCCGAACAGCACCCCGATCGGAATCGTACTTGACAAACCGAAGATCGTCCATCTTCGGAAGATGGAACTGATGCAGCGCCGTCTTGACGCGTTTGCGCTCCGCTGCGGTGAGCTGTTCGGGCGGTTTAGCAAGTTCCCACGAGGCGATCTGTTCGGCGAGTTTTCCCACGTCGACCGTATCGCCCTCGTGTTGACGCAAGTAGTGAAAAGCGTACCGTCGACGCTGATTGCTCAGAACTTCAAAAATTTCGTCACGGGTGAGTCCGTTCGTATCGGTCGCGATAGTTGCGTGATCCGTACCAGGTGAATTGTCTATTTGATCTGTACCCCCACCTCTTGGCGTAGATGAGCTACTCATTTTCCCCCATCACACAATCATAATCAAGAGAATTTCCAATAGTTATAAGTTCACAAACATCATTCGCTGATATGTTTGCTTACCTTTCTCGCAGGTGTTTTCTCACACATCGGAAATTGGCAATCGAAGATTGTAGTGTTCATTTCATAGAAATTGCCTGTTGATTTTTTGTACGATATTGCTTGTCACTGTGACCCAGATGTGAGTAACTTCGGCTTATCGCAGGCGGCACGCTTGCGAGCAGTTGTGGTTCGACAAGGAAGAATTCAGGAAAACGACAGTTTGCAGGTCGTCTCCGCCTGAGTCCAAACGGTACACAGGAGTGAAAACACCCGATTTCGACGCATTGCTTTCTTGCAAACAGGGGTTTGTGATCTCGGGGGTGTCTCTATTCCAAAGTGGGTATAGGTGGGTATTGGTTCCTGTAGGTGCCCCGGCGAAGACGGGTGCACTGACAAGGTGAAACAGTATGCAACGACGCAAATTCCTAATCGGAACAGGATCGATCGCCGCTGGTGGAGCGGCTGTGGTAGGTAGTGGTGCGTTCACAAGTGCTGAGTCGGGAGAACGCGATGTCGAAGTCAGTACTACAGCTGACAGTTCTTCTTTCTTAGCGATCTACACGTCGGATTCCGATACGGCAGCGGACGACCCAGAGGGTACCAATCCCAACGGGCGGTACGCGAGCGAGACTGACGACCCGGGAACAATCGAACTGCACTTCAACGAGGATGCGCGAGGAACCTTCCCAACCGGAGACGGTGTCAATCCAGGCTCGGTGTACACGTTCGACGACGTGTTCAGAATCAGAAACGACGCCGCCGTCAACGGTGGGCCAACTGGGCCGACCGAGGTGGACGTCTGGTTGAACACGTCAGGACTTCCTGGCGTAGAATTCTACGCTGAGGGGGATACGGATGATCGACTTGAGGAGTCATTGTGGTCTCAAGGTGGAAAAAAGAGTAATTTTAATTCCGGACAATCAGGACTTCAAGTTGGTGTGAAAATTGTTGAAGAAGATTATGACGAAGACAGTGTTTCTGGCACGGTCGTCGTCAATGCCGAAAAATCACCAAGTAGTGTTCGAGATGATTAAATAAAACATATTTCTGGAGTCTTACAAAAAATTCTCACACCGCGATCGCGGCAATTTCCAGTGTGGTTGTTTTGTTCGCTCGGGAAAGGACCAATTAGAGATTTCTGAGTCGCAACGGACAGTGATGTCTATTCCGCTGTGAGAACGACCTACCCACGAGAACCGTTGAACCGATCAAAGGGGAATAAAAAATAAGATTCACGTGTATTAAATGATATTCCAGCGATAGCGAATTTTGCATGGGATCTAATAGTAAATTCAAATTGGTCATGTCGATCGCCAAGGCAATTGAGGAGAGCGGGTTGCTGGCCGGTTGAGCAAAAAAAGTCCATAGAAAATTTCAACTATATGATATTTTTGCATCCAATGACGTGTTCCCAGTTTGAGCCGTAGTCGACACCAGGTCTTTCGATGCCACTTCGAATTATATACAGTCGAACGCGATGAGTGGCTCAATGTTTAAGACATACCCAGTCAGTCGGTCACTATTTAGACTTTCAAAACAGGCTAATTGCGATACTTACGCGCACGTTCAATGGTGTTAACATATCTATCACGTCTAAAAATACCGTGCTATAGAGCATTTCATACGCAGACAACTGCGTCTCTTTCTGTTCCCGAAAATCCCTGGAAGAGCGTTTGATAATTTTAACGATAGTAGGGCCGTCAACGAGCAGGCGAATGGAGAAATAAAACGGCTATTTTTATCGATCTAACCCGAAATCAGCCGTTACCGCTGTATACATTCTACATAATAATATTCCATCCCACCGACACTCTGAGATATCTCATCTACTGCTAAATTATGAGTAAAGTATCCCTCACCTATGCCGTCGGCGTCCTTTTCATGCTGTTGCTCGGAGCCATGATCGTCGGCCAGTTCTACGGCATCCCAGTCGGCCCCTCATATGTCGTAACCGACAGCATGAAACCGACGCTCGAACCTGGCGATGGATTCATCGCGGTTCCCATAGCGATCGCTGGACCGGTCGAAGAGGGTAACGTCGTGACCTTCGACGCAGATCAGCTCCACGGCGGGGGGCTCACTACCCACCGTGTCGTCGTCGAAACCGACGAGGGGTATGTCACCAGAGGCGAGGTCAACCCGTTTACCGATCAGGAAGGGGACGAGCCACCGGTTGCTGAGGGCCAACTCAAAGCCAAAGCGCTGGGAGTAAAGATCCGGATATCTGGCTTTTCATCAAGATTCAAGGCGGATACCCCGAGGCTTGATCTCGGGGAGGAAGCCGACACTATCCTTTACAAACCACGTTCGATAGCAAACTTGACTCCCCACTCTCTATATGTAGTTTTAAATAGTCTCACCTTTGCTGATGAAGTATGGAGGTTGTTCGGAACATCCAAGTCAAACTCGATGTTTCCGACGAGGACGTAGAAGTCCTCGACGAGACGTTCGAGCAGTTCCGACACGCGGCGCAACACGTCGCTGACCACGGATGGGACGACAACCCCTACAACATCACGGACACCAAGAATACGCTCCACAAAGAGACGTATTCTGACGTTCGTGAGAAACTTTCCCTGCAATCCAGTCTCGTCCAATCCGCGAGAAACCTCGCGGCGACCGCACTCGGGAACTGCAAAGATCGCAAGTTCGACGGTGAACGAGCCAGCAAGCCCGAGTTTCGAGGGAGTGTTGTCGTGTACAACGGTCGAACTATCACGTACAACGACGACCACGTATCCCTCGCCACGACCGACAAGCGCGTGACCGCAGAATACGTCACGCCGGTCAACGAGGAAGGCACGCCTTTCGAGGATTACTGGACTGACGAATGGGAGAAAGCCGAAGCAACGCTTCACAAGCGTGACGGAACGTACTACCTCCACGTCGCTGTGAAGAAAGACGTTGACACTTCTTGCGATGAAGAATCCGAGAACGGAGTGGTTCTTGGTGTGGACTTGAACGTGGATGGATACGTCGCTGTCACTTCGACGGGAGCGTTCCTCGGTTAGAGCGGGAGTTCACTGACAAGCCTCGGGGCTTGACCCCGAGGCAGTTGACGAATGAGAATTCGTGACGACTCGTATATTCTCGTCACGCTGCAGAACACACCGTGCTGTCGAAAGGATCAACATACGATCGATGGACCCGAGGGATCAAACTGGCCTATTCGATTCCATCACAGCCGGTGTCGCGAATGCGTACGTAAGGCCTCAATCAGCCGCCGAAAGGAACGACGATAGCGCAGCGTTGAACGCCTGAGGCTGTTCAAGCATCGCAAGATGTGCGGCGTCTTCGACGATCGCGAGTCGACAGTCCGGAAGTTCGTCGGCCAGGTACTCGTGGTAGCGCCGCGGGGTGAGCTTGTCGTGCTCGCCGACGATCGCAAGCGTCGGCACGGTAATCTCGTCGATCGAGTCGCGAACATCGAAGCTATGACACGTCTGAAAATCCCGGGCAGTTACCGACTGTCCGACATCGTCAATCGCCGCGAGCGAGAGCTCAACGAGGCGCGGATCGGGGTCATGAAAGAGCCGATCGGGTTTATGCAGGAACTCGATCGCTCGATCGAAATCTGTCTCGAGCCAGGCCAAGAGGTCTTCTAGCACTGCGAGGCGTGCACCCGTTCCAACCAGTCCGAGCCGATCGGGGGTGAGATCACGATTAAGGACGGCCTGAAGCGCCACGGCACCACCCATCGAATGTCCGACGACCGTGTCGGTATCGGTTGCCTCTGCGACTGCGATCACGTCGTCGACATACGCGCTGAGTGTCTCATACCCCGGATCCGAATTGACATCGTCGCTTTTCGCGTGGCCACTCAGATCGAGTGTTACGATTCGGTGTTCGTCCGCAAGCCGGTGTTGAGACTTCCAGATGCCGCTTGTTCCCCCGCTGCCGTGAATGAAAAGCACCGTCGCACCATCGGCCCCGCGATCAAAGACACGGTAGGCTGTCTCGCGTCCGTGGTGTGTGACCCGTTTCATACTATACTCTCCTCACAGGAAGGTCATAAACCATCGGTCGTCGTGAGTGTCGATCGCGGATTGTTTGTCGTGTGGACCGCAATTCTATCGATTTGTTCGAGAATCACTCACGTATTGCGGTTTTGCACAAAAGGTTCAAATACTTAGAAGACTAACTGTGGGTTAGTAATGAACTCAATGCAGCGAACCGGTCGCGACGAGCAGTTCCTTCGTCAGTACGAGTACGGTGACGAATGGATCCTCGCGGCCGACATACCTGTCGAAGAATCGTCGATCGACGTTGACATCGTGGGCACGACTGCAATCGTCGTCATCGACAACGGCAATCAGGTTACTGAGACGGAGTTAGAGCTCCCCGGCCCTGACGCAACTGTTGATATCGCAAATGGGGTGCTCACCATCACGGTGGCAAAATGAAACTCACAATCAAACCGCTCAAACAAAAGGACGCGAACCGCCGTCTGGCCGCGGTTGATCGCCTCGCAGCCGATGAGCTCGGCCTCAGCGGTGGCGACTTCATCCGGATCGAGGGCGCCGAGGGTACGGCAATCGCGCGCGTGTGGCCCGGCTACCCCGAAGACGACGGCTCCGGCGTGATCAGAATCGACGGACGGCTCCGCCAGGAGGCGAACGTCGGAATTGACGACAAGGTAACCGTCGAGAAGGCCGAGGTCAAGCGAGCCGAGAGCGTGACGATCGCACTCCCACAGCGGCTCGGCATCCGCGGCAACATCGATTCGCTGATCCGGCGTGAGCTGGGCGGCCAGCCCGTCACGAAGGGCCAAAACGTGCAGCTTCCGCTCGGCTTCGGCTTCATGGGCGGACAGAGCCAGGCGGTCCCGCTGAAGATCGCCTCAACGAGTCCCAGCGGCACTGTTGTGGTGACCGACGAGACGGAGGTACGGATCTCTGAAAAGCCCGCCGAACAGATTCGATCGAGCGGGCCGGGATCAGAACGTGAACCGGGATCGCCTGACGTTGCCTACGAAGACATTGGCGGACTCGATGACGAGCTCGAACAGGTCCGTGAGATGATCGAACTACCCATGCGGCACCCTGAGCTGTTCAAGCGTCTCGGGATCGAGCCGCCGAAGGGCGTGTTGCTCCACGGGCCGCCCGGCACCGGCAAGACGCTGATCGCGAAAGCGGTCGCAAACGAGATCGACGCCTCTTTCCACACCGTGTCTGGCCCGGAGATCATGTCGAAGTACTACGGCGAGTCCGAAGAGCAGCTTCGGGATGTCTTCGAGGAAGCCTCAGAGGAGGCCCCGGCAATCATCTTCATGGACGAACTGGACTCGATCGCCGCCAAGCGTGAGGAGGCCGGCGGCGACGTCGAACGCCGGGTCGTCGCACAGCTGCTCAGTTTGATGGATGGGCTCGAAGAGCGTGGGCAGGTGGTCGTAATCGGCGCAACGAACCGCGTCGACGCGATCGACCCCGCGCTGCGCCGCGGCGGCCGCTTCGATCGTGAGATCGAAATCGGTGTGCCGGACCGCGATGGCCGAAAAGAGATTCTCCAGGTCCACACCCGAAATATGCCGCTCGCGGAGGGAATCGACCTCGACCTGTACGCTGAGAACACCCACGGCTTCGTCGGCGCAGATCTCGAATCGCTGGCCAAAGAGTCTGCGATGCACGCCTTACGACGGATCCGCCCGCAGCTCGACCTCGAAAGCGACGAGATCGACGCGGATGTGCTCAAATCGATTCAGGTCACTGAGAACGATTTCAAAGCTGCGCTGAAGGGAATCGAACCTTCTGCGCTCCGGGAGGTCTTCGTCGAGGTCCCAGACGTCAACTGGGAGAAGGTCGGTGGTCTCGAAGACACCAAAGAGCGGCTCCGCGAAACGATCCAGTGGCCGCTTGAGTACCCTGCAGTGTTCGAGCAGATGGACATGGAGTCCGCAAAGGGCGTGTTACTCTACGGGCCGCCGGGGACGGGGAAGACACTGCTCGCGAAGGCGGTTGCAAACGAGAGCGAGTCGAACTTCATCTCGATTAAGGGCCCTGAACTGCTCAACAAGTTCGTCGGCGAGTCCGAGAAGGGCGTCCGCGAGGTGTTCTCGAAGGCCAGAGAGAACGCCCCGACGATCGTCTTCTTCGACGAGATCGACTCGATCGCCACCGAGCGCGGTAGCGGCTCCACTGACTCGGGCGTTGGCGAGCGCGTCGTGAGCCAGCTGCTCACCGAGCTCGACGGCCTCGAGACGCTCGAGGACGTTGTCGTGATCGCCACGACGAACCGGCCCGATTTGATCGACTCGGCGCTGTTGCGTCCGGGTCGGCTCGATCGGCACGTCCACGTGCCGGTGCCCGACGAGGAGGCGCGGCGGGCGATCCTCGACGTCCACACCGAGCACAAGCCGCTGGCAGACGATGTCGATCTCGACGCGCTCGCGCGCCGCACGAGCGGCTACGTTGGCGCGGACCTCGAAGCGCTGTGTCGAGAGGCTTCGATGGCCGCTTCACGGGAGTTCATTAACAGTGTGACACGCGAGGAGATTGACGAATCAGTCGGCAACGTCCGCGTCACGATGGCACACTTCGAGCAGGCGCTCGACGAGGTGGTTCCGAGCGTCACCGACGAGACCAAACGGCGCTACGAGGAGATCGAAAAGCGGTTCAAGCAAAGTGAGGTCGAAGACGATCCGATCGAAGCCGGCGGCGCATTCCAGTAAACATCAATAAAACGGAAGTGCCCGCCCATCGAACCGGATCGAACACTCTGGTGATTGGTTCGACGAACCGGTTTTGTTTTACTGCCGCCCACGAGATACCCACGTAATGACAACCCAAGCCGACGATGAGCCGCAAGTGCCGATCGTCTGTGAGGAGTGCGGAACTGACACTCGGGTTCCGTTATCCGAACTCGCGGACACGCTCGATCGGCACAACGAGCGCGCCCACGACGGCGAACAGATCGCAGTCGTCGATCCGGCGATCACAGAGCACATCGCGGATCTGGCGGCGGAGGATCTGGGATTGTTCGACGAAGAACCGGATAACTCATAGTCTCATAGTCTCATCACGACGCGGCGATCCACGCTGTTTTTGCGTTCGCCCGTCGAACGACCGCGTAATGGACGATGATCTCGAAGCGCGCGTGCGAGCGGAGGCTGAAAAACACGCGCTGTTTAACGCACTGAAACACGACAGCGATCCCGACGTGGGTGCGATTATGGGGCCGCTCATGGGCGAGAACCCCGAGTTCCGCCCGCACGGCAACGAAATCCCACAGATCGCCGGACAGGTCGTCGGCGCGGTTGCCGGGATGGATGCCACGGCCCGCCGCGAACGGCTGGAGGAACTCGATGCCGATCTCGCGGCCGAACTCGACACCGAACCCAAGACTGACGAGCATACGCTTCCGGACCTCCCAAACGCCGCGGAATACGACGGGGTGACGATGCGGGCCGCGCCGAACCCGAACGGCCCCTGGCACCTTGGTCACGCGCGGATGCCGTCTGTCATCGGGACGTACAAACAGCGCTACGACGGTCGCTTCATCGTCCGGTTCGACGACACTGATCCGGAGACAAAACGCCCCGATCTCGACGCCTACGACGGGATTTTAGACGACATTGAGTATCTCGGATTCGAGCCCGACGAGGTTCTGAAAGCCTCCGATCGCCTCGAAACGTACTACGATCACGCCTTCGAGCTCATTGAGGCAGGCGGCGCCTACACCTGCGACCTCCCTGGCGAGGAGTTTTCAGAGCTAAAAAACGCCGGTGAACCCTCACCAAATCGTGACAAAGCACCCGAAACTGTGCGATCGGAGTTCGAAGCGATGATCGACGGCGAGTACAGCGCCGGCGAGATGGTGCTCCGGGTCAAAACCGACATCACCCACAAGAATCCTGCACTGCGTGATTGGGTCGCCTTCCGGATGATCGACACCCCCCATCCGCGTGAAGCCGCCGCCGAGTACCGCTGTTGGCCGATGCTCGACTTCCAATCGGGAATCGACGATCATCTTACTGGCGTGACTCATATCATCCGCGGCATTGACCTCCAGGACTCCGCGAAACGCCAGCGGTTCCTCTACGAGTACTTCGATTGGGAGTACCCAGAGGTACTCCACTGGGGCCACGTCCAACTCGACGAGTACGACGTGAAGGCCTCGACCTCGACAATCAAGGAACTAATTGACGCGGGCGATCTCGACGGCTGGGACGATCCGCGCGCGCCCACCATTCAGTCGGTTCGTCGGCGCGGAATTCGCGGGGATGCGATCGTCGACGCGATGATCGGCCTGGGAATGTCGACGACAGATGTCGATCTGTCGATGTCGACCGTGTACGCGAACAACCGCGAGCTGATCGATGACGACGCGAACCGCTACTTCCTCGTCCGCGATTGCATCGAAAAACCGATACTCGAGGGTCCCGGTGGCGACGCGCCGACTGCCGGAACGCCACCGGTACACCCAGAACACGACGATCGCGGCCGCCGAGAGATCCCGGTCGAGGACGCGGTCCTCATCGAACCTGACGACCTCCCTGCGGTGGGCGATCGGGTCTGGCTGAAAGGATACGGCTGTGTTCGCCACACCGATGCTGGCTTCGAGTACGTTGGCGACGATATCTCGGCGGTTCGTGAGGAAGGCGTCGACGTAATCCACTGGGTCCCCGCGAATGAGTCGATCCCTGTCCGGATGCGGACGATCGACGGGGACGTCCGCGGGGCCGCAGAGCCCGGCTTCGCGGAGACCGCGATCGACGACGTGGTGCAGTTCGAGCGGATCGGCTTTGCCCGTGTCGACAAGCACGCCGATCGTGAATCAGTCGCGTACTTCGCACACCGCTGAACGTGGTGGTCCGGTGATAAAAGTGATAATCCGCTGAGGAGAGCGGCGATCAGATAACGACGGCGAGAAGGAAGCCTAGAAGGATCGCTGCGGTCATGAGCAGTTGCATGACTGTCGACGCAAGGATGCCGAGGCCGGTATAGACGCCTCGTTTCGCCGCGGTTTCGATCGCCGTGCCCCGAGACAGTTCGATCCCGAAGACAGTCCCCACCACACCGAGAATAACGCCGATCGGCCCGGCGACAAAAAACAGCAAGAAGCCGGCGATCGCCGCCGCAGCCATCACCTGATTCGACGCGCCACCAGCCTTCGCGGCGAGTGGCCCGCCGAGATGCTCAAGTGCCGCAGCGAGGAGCGCAGCGATCGCAAGCGCCGCCAACACGACCGGATGAACCAGCCCGTTGCCCCAGATCCAGTAGACGAGGAGTCCACTCAGCGAGAGTAACCCAGAGGGCAACAGGGGTACCACGCTGCCGACGACGCCCAACGCGAGTAGCGCGATCGCAGCCGCAAGGACGAGGTCGATCCCTCCGACGGTTCCGACGACAAGCGACCCACTCATTCGTATCGCCTCCGTTCTGCTCGCGTTAGTTCGCCTCCGAAGCGCTCGGCGATCGGCCTGTAGGCCCGACCGAGCGATCGCATGCAGTGACCGGGGCTGTTGTACTCAAGCAGCTCACTCGCCGCTTCCCACGATCGGCCCTGTAAGACCACTGTGACGAGCAGTCGCTCCTCACGGGGATCCAGATCGCCGCTGGGGTCCGCGAGTTCGGCCAGCGCGAGCGTCTCAAAGCCCGTCGGCCCTGCCCCGTACATTCCTGGACCGAAAGCCATGCCAGCGACGAATCGTTCCTCACGATCTGTAAGTTCAGGGTCGATCGAACCGTCGACCGACCGGAGCGTCCAGCGAACTACGTCCGGGTCAACTGTCGAAAGCGGCCCTGAAAGACTACTTTGGAGCTGACTCGTGAACCACTCGCTGTGGCGATCGGCCAACGCCTCTCCGGCGCTCGAACACGGTCGGAGCATAATTGCCGAGTGCTCGCCGCTAGTGTCGTGTTCGGTCGCAGAGAGGTAGACTGTCCGGTAGCCGTTCTTGATCCAAAAGCGCAGCAGCCGCGGTGTTGCGCCATAAGCCACCGCAAGGTAGTCGACGCGGGATTCGAACTCCCTGGCGATCGCCGAAAGCAGCCGAGAGCCAAAGCCCTCACCCCGGAGTTGGGCGTGTGTCGCGATGCGGACGATCCGCTGGCTCGTCGGAACGCCTGCTTCCTCGTCTCGAAGCTGGCTTGTCAGGAGCTCTGGAACGAGGTGGCCGCGGGTTCGCTCGCCACGGTAGATCTGCTCTCTTGTTTCCTCGTCGAGTCCACCCTCGGCGGCGAGCAGTGCAACCGCGGCGACGTGGCCGTCGATCGTGAACGCCCGAACCGACAGGTTCGGCCCGTCGAGCATCCGCCCGAGGTCATCAGGAGTCGTCCGGTAGTGTGCGTCGACGAGCAGCCCAAATGTCTGCCGGAGCAGCCGTTCGTCGCTCGCCAACTGCGCCTGCGTGAGCTGTTCGTACGTTGCATCCGTTGGATCGGTCCCAGCGACGATCGACCCGGGCGTCGGACTCGCATCGAGACACAGCGTCCGAAAGCTCCAGGATTCGATCGGATCCCCGGCCGCGTAGCGAATCGGCTCCGTGAGTTCGACGGTCCTGACCGCATAGGCGCTCTCGTCGAGGCGATCGCGGAACCGAACCGTAAACCCGCGGCCAGCCCCTTCGTAGCCACGAATCGTCGTGAGAAAGCCGATCGAGTCGGCAGTACACAGCGCCGACAACACTCGGACGGGGAGTCCTGCAGCCTCTTCGACGAGGAGCACGTCTGCTTCGGCCGCCCGTTCGATCGCATCGGTCGGTCGATCGAACTGAATTACCCCGCGATCGCCACCACAGTCGATCACCGACTGGCGATCGGCGTCTGCTGTCTCGTAGTCGACGCCGAGAGCTGAGAGGGTTTCTTGAGCGCGATCCAGGAGGGTATCTGCGTTCGATCGATCAGGGGCAGTCACCTGTACGGTTCGACCGTCTGCGGCGAATACCCCCGCGGCGAGTCCAGCGGCTGTCGACTTCCCGCGGCCGCGATCGGCCTCGAGCACGCAGGCGTTTCCTGGACCGCTGAGGCGTTCGAGCGATCGAACCGCCCGGCGTTGGTCGCGTGTTGCGCAGGTCTCGTACACGACGTCGGGGAACGAACTGCCTCGCGGTACGCCCGGCGGAGACGGCGACGGGACCCCGCTCCCACCAGTCAAGCCGTCGCGGTGGATCGTCGAGGCCTCCCCAGACTCGTCGCTACCACCCTCGTCTGTTGAACCCGGCGTATTTAATTCGTCCAACTGGACGATCGCAACTCCCGGATGGGTGCGAACCGTCTCGATCACCCGCGATTGGGTTCTGTCGCCCACAGCTGCGAGTTCGTACGGCGGCGCGGTGAGTCCTGCGGCGAGCGCAGAGGTCTCGTTCGACCAGTCCGAAAACCGAGGTGTCAACAGCACGTACAGCCCGCCACCGTCAACTGCGCCCACGGTTCGGCCGATCGTGTTCGGTGACCACCGATCGTGACAGTCGAGGACGACGATCTCGCGGGTCTGGCCGAGTAACTGGGTCGATCGATCGGGGTGGACGCGATCGTATCTGAATCCCTCTTCGGTCGTAACGAGTGTGACGTCCGATTTGGCCGCGCCAGCCGCCTCAATTGCGGTGTAGGCAGCGTCGATACAATCCGATCGGTCTCCACAGAGGACAAGCAGTCGTCGCTCATTCGTCCGAGTCGCCTCCGCGTGGAGCGATTCAACGAGCGATCGAAGCGCAGGCCGATCGGTAGTGGTAGCCATCTCAGGGATCTGTCTGGCTGCTCAGTTTGTCTGGCTCATCATACGCTTCGAGCAGTTCGCGGCGATGGTCGAGCTGTGCGTTCGCCCGGCGGAACACGCCCATGAGGGTATGGACCTCGCGATCGGTGGGATGGGCTCTGGCGATGAGCCGCCGGAAGAGTCGGGTTGTCTTTTCGCGCTTGCGATCGTTGTACCCCTGTGCGTCCAGAAACGCCGATAGGTAGCCGTAGAACCGCTCGATATCGGCTTCCTCTGCACGTGATTGGGCCGCGTCGGGAAGCTGTGTCTCCTCGACGGTCAGCTCCCGAAGCTCGTACAACAGGACAGTCGCGGCTTGTCCGAGATTCAGGACGGGATATTCCTGGCTTGCGGGGATCGAACAGATCTGGTCGATCTGCGCCAGCTCATCGTTCGTTAGCCCGATTCCCTCTCGACCAAAAACCAGCGCAGTTTCGGCGTCGAGGGTCCGCAGGTCTTCTTTGAGTTCGACCGGCGTCTTGAACGGATACCGGATGTGCCTGCGGCTGTCCTCGCCGGTGATCGCTGTGCAGCCGATCGTGTGGTAGTTCTCGACGACCGACTCAAATGTGACTTCCTTGGCGTTCGGGAGGACGTCCTCGCGGGCGTGGCCGGCGAATCCGTAGGCTTCGCCGTCCGGGTCAAGCGCTGGCGGGTCGACGAGCAACAGCTCCGAAAGCCCAAAGTTCTTCATCGCGCGGGCGATCGTCCCGATGTTTCCCGGTGTCTGTGCGTCGACGACGACCACTGCGGGCTTCGGTCGGGCACCCTCGCTCATTGCTTCGTTGGATAGTCGGCTGTGAGATCGAGTTCTGCGAGGTCCTCGTCGGTCACTGCATCCTCCTTGCGCATGTCTCTTTTCGCGCGCTCTTCGTCGCTCATGTACTCGCGAATGTCGATGCGCTCGGGTTCGAATCCCTCGTTGAGCCGTGCTTCCATCTCCTCTGGGCTCGGCGGTTCGGGAACGCCCGCTGGGTCGGTATCGACGTGTTCGACGGACCCGTACCCCTCCGGAGCACTGTTGCCTGCGGCGTACCACTCGTGGAAGGCGTCGGCGAGCTCCTCGCTTCCTTTGTACTCGCGGCCGCCGGCTTCTTGGAACCAGTAGAGAAACTCACGTTCGTGTGGCTCACAGAGAACCACCTCTCCCATCGGTTCGCCATAGACGATCGCGGCCTCGTTGCAGCGTTTGATCTCCTCCTCGCCGTGAATCAGATAACAAACGTCACACGGCTTGTTCAGAAGCGTTGTCAGCCGGATCAGCCGCTGACGTGGGTCCTGGGGAATGTCCGCCAAGGGTTTGAACTCGCCCTCCTCGTCGAATATCTCGGCTTCCTCGAAACGCCACCCGCGAAGCCCGACGCTCACCTTGCTCATACTCGGAGTTTGTCCGTCTGCAAATAAAAGCCGTGTGGGTTGGCTATGTCGAGATTGACCGCATGTGACACTGCCAAACGGGTGCCCGATCGGACGGTCTATGTGTCTGTATCACCTAAATTACGATACATGCGAAACGTGGATGCGGCAGGGTTGGGAATCGGTGACGATCACCCGCCTCGAATCATGGGTGTGTTGAATGTGTCACAGGAATCGCCGTACAAACCGAGCGTTTTCAACAGTGCCGGGGAGGCTGCTGAATACGTCGATCGCGAGCTGATCGACGAGGGCGCGGATATCGTCGACGTGGGACTTGAGTCCGCCAACAAGAAGTTCGAGGTGCTCTCTGCAGAGGGCGAGCTTGATCGCCTCGACACGGCGATCGAGACGATCGAAAGCGTCTCTGGGGATGCGATTTTTTCGATCGAAACCCGGTACCACGAGGTCGCCGAAGAGGCACTCTCGCGAGGATTTGACATGGTAAACGACATCTGCGGCTTTGCAGATCCGAAGATGCCCGAGGTCTGCCGCGAGTACGACGTCGCCGTCGCGAAGATGGCCTCCCCGCCCGATCTCGAACGGCCCGGGGCGGTCGAAGATGTCGACGACATCTACGAGGCCCTGTCGTTGAACGGGCTCACCGACAAGACGATCGTTGATCCGGCCTTCGGCGGCTGGAGCGAGGCGAAGACGATCGAGGACGACCGCGAGACATTTCGGCGGCTGCGAGAGTTCCGCGGCTACGGCCAGCCGATCCTCGTCTCGATCAACCGCAAGAACTTCCTCCGAAGCGTCGCCGGCCGCGACACCGAGGAGGCGCTTGCGGTCTCGCTGGCGGCGACGTCGATGGCCGTCGAGCGGGGCGCACACATCATCAGAACCCACGACGTTCGTGAGACCCGCGACGCCGCGTTGATCGGCGCGGAGTTCGCCCGCAATCGGACGCGAACGGCCAGCGACGAGGGGACGATTGAAGAGCTCGACGTGACGACGACCCGCGAGGCAAACAGACACCTCGATCGTCTCGGCGGCGATCCGAACGCTGCCGCAGACACGGTAACCCGCGTCTTCGAGCTCTCCGGATTTTCGCCCGAGACGCGCGACGAGCTTTCGGCGGCCACGACGGGAACTGCGGTTCGGTTTGTCGCCGGCGATCGAACCGACGCAGCGCTTTTGTTCGGGACGCCTGGGGCGATTCAATCGCTAGCCGGAGCAATCGAGGACACGAATCCGGCGGCAGGACTACTCACTCGGCTCGCCGCACAGTTCGAGTAACGATGCAGTTCGACGAGTGGGAACCAGTCTACGAACTCATCCTCGAAGACTTTGGGTTCGATCGATCGGCCGACGAGAGAGCGCGTGACGTCGCCGCGACGTTTGCGACTGAGTTCGACCACGATCGACTCTCCTGGCTCGACGGCGCGCGCGTTGCGATCGTCGGCGCTGCCCCGTCGCTTTCGTCTTCGGTCGATCGTGTGGCTGACGCCGATGCCGTTATCGCCGCCTCCACGGCTACTGACGTGGTTCGTGCGGCCGGCTACGAGGTCGACCTGATGGTCACTGACCTCGACAAGAACAACGATACCGCCGCGGCACTGACTCACGCGGGAACGATCGTCGCCGCACACGCTCACGGCGACAACATCCCGACGGTACGCTCGTGGTTTCCAGAGGCGACGCCAGCAAACGTCCTTGCAACGACACAGGCAGAACCCACGACGGGTGTGTACAACTTCGGAGGCTTCACCGACGGCGATCGCGCGGCGTTTCTCGCCGACGCATTCGGGGCTGATCGGCTCACGTTCGTCGGCTGGGATTTCGACGATCCCGACGTCGATCCGATGAAAGCCCAGAAGCTCCGGTGGGCCGAACGGCTGCTCGGCTGGCTCGAAAAGCGGCGCGGCGATCGGTTTGGGGTACTCGACGGACGGCGAGCGTCGATCGAGCCGATCGACTGATTGCCAGTGCCCGTTTTCGGTCCGTTATAATTCGCGGCCTGCGGTCCGATCGAGATAGGCTGTGTACCCGCCGAAAATCAGTGCTAGCCCGAATATGGCGACGAGAAACCCAACCAGCCGGCCGAGTCCAACCGCAAACAGCGCGATCGGGACGCCAATGAGGAGACAAAACACACCAAGTAAAATTGCGCCGTACAACAAGAGGTTCGACGGCTGGACCGACTTGCAGTGTTGACAGATCTTCGCAGACGCAGGGATCGACTCCCCGCAGGCAGTACAGCGTTTTCGGCGATCGGACACGGGCGCAGGTAGCCACCCCGAGCGAATAAACACCCCGACAGGTAACGGCACAGGGTGAATTGTCGGGGCCGATGGTTTGCCGTGCGCTGTTGTTGGTCGGGTGTTTTGAGCATGCTGTTGGGGGCCGAACGCTTTTGATTGTTCGGAGAGAGCTTTCGAGTGTCATGGAGGAAATGGACACCCCCGACGAACTGGTGAGCTACCTCACGCCGCGGGAGAAAAACGAGATGATGGCGACCTACCAGAACACGACGGCGATCGCCTGTCCGGCCTGCGGCGATCCGTTCGATTATCTCATCGTCTGCAAGCAGGACCCAACGAGCCTCTCGCTCTCGGAAGTAATGGACCTGTGTGTAAGCACCAGCGAAGACGGCAATCCGCTTTTGTATACGCACCGGTGACCGCGATCACGTGAGCCGCGGAACAGACGCAATCACGACTCCAGTGATGACCGCTGGAAACACGATCGCAAATAGGAGCGACGACTGTGCGTCCCACCAGTACGCACCCGCATAGGTCCCGCCAACGAGCGCAACATTATATACGGCAAACCGGACTGGCGCGCTCGCGAAGTTCCCATATCCCGGAAACTCTCCGACATCAATGTAGCCGCCCCGGAAGAGTCCGAGCCACGTCGATCCCGAGGCGATCGCCACCAGGCCGGAAAACGAAATCCCGTCAACCGACAACAGCGGCGGGGTGAAAAACAGGATCAACAGCCCGAACGAGCCCAAAAATGAGAGCTCGACGCCGCTGTTGAACAGGTATTCGAGCCAGCGTTCCATCCGGCCGGTCAACGAGAGTGGGCCGTCTTCGGATGACGAATCGGGATCCTCCGTCGGTGGTGCTGGGTCGTTGCCAGCTCGTCGCTCCCACAGTTCTGCTTCGGTGGGCATATCGTCGTCAGTGATCCAACTATCCTCTGTCGTGTCGTCGCCGGAGCGATCGTCACGTGGTGTTGAGTTTGTCATCGTCGCTGTCTCACTGGAGTCTGTATCGAAGGATTGCGGCAATTCCGCCGAGGTTCCTGAGCTGTTGGCCCGGCGCAAATTCGCCAGAGAAGACGGTCACGTCACCGCCCTGCTGTTCGACTGTCTCAATAATCTCGTTGACGTCAATATTCCAGTCGCCGTCGCCCTGTCGTTCCTGTCTCAGTCGATCGTCCACGAGCAACAGCGTTTCGACGGCCCCAAACTCTGCGGCCTCTTTGACCGCGTCAATGCCGTAGGCCGCCTTCGCGCCCTGGGCAATCTCGCGAGTCAGTTCGTCGATAAGTTCGGCCTCGCGGGCGATCCGCGTTTCAGCCTGGATCTCGTCGACTGCCCCGCGTTTGAGTACCTCATGGACCCCGCGATCGCCTGCGCTCGACGTGTCAACGACGGTGAGTCGATCGGTCAACTCACGGGCGTTCTCTTCGATATAGTCGCGGGCGTCCTGTTTGGTGAACCCCGGCCCGGCGAGTACGATTGCGTCGGGATCCAGATGCGACAGCGCCGAGGCGAGTTCGCCGAACAGCTCCGATCGCGGGCGGGCGTACTCGCCTTTGCCCGTTGGCCGGGTGATTGAGGCGTATTCCTCGGTTCCGTACTCTTTGACGAGATGGACGTACGCTTCGCCCTCCTCGACGGTCGCGATCGCAACGTCGGGATTGTCCGCGGTTTCTTCGGCCTCCTCAAGGCGTTCGATCTGATCGGGTTTGAAGTGCTTCTCGATCGTGATCTCTTCGCGCTCCTCGACGTTGAGGGTGTGATGGTGGCCGAGTTGGTCCTCTCTGGAGCAATCGACGATGAGCCCGCCGACACGCAGGCGGTTCGCAAATCGCGCGAACTCGGTATCTTCGACCTCGATCGTGACGGACATTGGCTCGCGCTGGCCGCCGGTGTCACGCATGTGGTCGTCGTCACGTTGGATCCGCCGGGTCGTGTCTCCCGAAATGCGGTCGCCGGGCTCTAACACGTGCGAAAGGTGCCAGAGATCGTCGACGGTTTCGGGCACGAGCGTGATTCGCTCAGTGCCTTCCTCGCCACGACCGCGGCTCGTGATGCGCATACGGATCGCTTTGGCTGCCGGGATTAAACCGTTGTCTCTGTGGCTTCGGTTCGCACAGTTGATTGCGCGCAGCCACGAGAACAGTTACCCGTCTGCTTCGGTTCGATCGACTTTGAGGTGGTCGCGGCCGCTGTCGTCTTCGAGGCGGTTGTGTCCGCGATCATCTTCGAGATGCTCGTATCCGCGGTCGTCTTCTATCTGCCCCCATTGAAATCCGACCTCCCTGGACGGCTGCTCGGGATCAATCAGCGTTGCCGGCTCGAACACAGCCAGAGGGTCATTTTCGGTCAGTGGCGCCGATCGGCCAACTTGTACGTCGGCTGGTGCCTCCGTGGGCCGCCAGTCTCCGTCAGGAAGGACAGTTGGGGTGGTCGTGATCGGCGCTGGCGATCGGTCCGGCTGTGGCCTGGTTGGCTCCTCGGACGTGCCACCTCCTGCGGCTGTCGCCGGCGTGGCGGCTGTCGATGCGCCCGACCCGATCAGTGCCGCGACGACGGTGCCGGTGAGAAACAACACGACGGTGCCGACAAGCAACGGAAACGTCAGGATGCCGACGATCGTCCCGGTGAGAAACACGCCAACAGCAACGATCCAGGCTGTCGTGAACCGTCCGGTGAGCGCCACCGAGAGCACACGTTTTGGTGACACCGCCGCGCTGATCCGACCTGTCGAGGCGAAGACGGTCTCGGCTGCCGGCCGAATATACGCGTACACGAGCAGATAGCCGATCATGAACAGCCCACCGAGCGCAGCGGCGATCGTCGCAAGTAGCCGCCCTGTCGGATTCGATGCAGACCCGAAGATCGCGTATGTTACAATGGGGATACCAGCAAACAGCGTAAATGCGGCGAGGGGAAGCAGGTACAACCCCGACAACACAATTGACCCGAGCCCACCCCGTGCGAGCCCACCCCATCCGACAAACGACGGTGTTTCGGGACGATTCTGCATATTGTCGTTGATGACGCGGAGCCGGTACCCTCGGCTGACGAGAATCGGAAACGCGACAATCGGGAGCGCAATCACCGCGATGAACGGCACAACGGCCGCCGCGGCCATCCATGCGATCGCAAGCACGATACCGATCGCCACGAGCACACTGCCGATCACCGTCGTCCCGAACGAATCTCGGCCGCGAATGGGTGCCGAGAGTGCGTCCCGAAGCATCACTTGAGAGTACGGATGGCGGGATACATATACTTCCGGACATGGTGCGTCACTACGAGTAGTACCGAACAAGACTCGTGTCTGTCCGATCGGAAAGATACGAACGAATCTTCTGTTCAGTCCACCCGAGCGGGGACAGAACACTTTCAGCAGCTCGAGACAGCTGTGTCGTATAGAACTCCGGATCATACGTCTCGGGCTGTTCGAACGCTAGTTGCACGCGATCGACGGTGGATACATCATCGTCTACAACGACAAATGAGATCTGCTCGCCAGGCTGTTTCGGACACCCCAGTTGTTTCGCACGAGCGGTTGCGGCAGCGACACGTGTATTCCGCGTATACGCGTCGACAGATTTTGAAACGCGAATCTCAACACGCAAGTCATCTGTTGGAATCGTTCCTGATCGAAGTTCATCGAGCCGTGCTGCGAGCAATTCACAGACACGTTCTGGGTCTTTGTGCTCAGCAAGTGTTTTGACGAGTTCACGCTGGGTTTGTTTGATAAATGTCGGCGTGCTTCGCTGGCGACACTCGATGCCACGATATTTGTACTCGCCGTCAGTTGATCGCCCGAAGTATTTTGTCAGCGCTCCGGTGTCGCTATTCCGCTGTGGAACAAATGCGACCCAGTCATACGCTGCTTCATGTTCTAATCGAATGTCAGATTCAGCAGTGACCATCTCACAAAGCGTGTCGATAGACGTTTGGCTGGTATCTGGCTGTGGCGTCACCCAGAGGCTGTCAACGATCCCATGGACGACCTGCCACCCGTTCGACTCCAAGATGGTTTTCGCTGCAAGAAGGATTTCACGTGCGTAGGCGTTGATTGCTTCGTGACATTCGATCCGGCCGAATTTCGCGTTCGAGAAGCCTTGATACCCGAAACAGGAGACGAGTATCCACTTGATCGCGCTTGATTGGCCGTTGAGTGCAGCACGCCGTTGTGGGTCGTCCGTCTCACGGAGTTCCCGCTTCATTGCATCACGGTCTTCGATAAGCGGTTCCAACACGTCAGGGAGGTATCCGGGTTCCGGACAGATACTGTAGCCGAGCCCAGGCACGTCCGCAGGATCGGGATGACACTCACACCGGACTGTTTCGGGACTAATGTTTCGGGTAACGATAATATTCGGATAGAGACTCGAAAAATCGAGTTCGTGGATGTTGTCGTGTACCCCAACATCGGGAGCAAGTGTGAATCCCCCACGGTCCGCGTCATGAAGCTGCCGCATGGATTTGAATCGCTCGTGACGCCAGGAATGCCACGGCACCAAGACGTTCCGATCGCGGGCGTGGCTGATCTGAATGGCCGTCAGAATCCGCCCGATGCTGGCCCACGCTAACTCTTGCAGTGGTAAACCGGACTGTTCACTCAAGTACAGACAGCCCGCAAGATTTGTTTCGGTCCACATGAACGTGTTTGACCGATCGACGATCACCCGGCCAGGTACGTTGTAGCGGGCTGGTGAATGCCCGACCTGCCCATAGCTTTCGTATGTCGATTGCCCGGCTAGCGTGTCGTATCCGGCCAGCCGGCCGAGATCGAACGATTCCATGCCACACTGATCGGCCAGTTCGTATAGCTGTGGAACGAGCCGGCTTGAGGAGAGGCTCAGCACGTGTGGATCGATCGTTTCGAGTCGTTCAGTGATCGTTTTGAGAATTTCCGTCTCGCCCTCGACGGTGTCGCCATCGACGGCTATGGATTGGAGGTGCTCGCGGGCGAGTTGCGCTGTCGGTGCGTCGATCGAAACGGTTCGGAGTGACCGATCAGGGACTGGGTCCTGCTCGGTTTCGAGACAGAAGCGGAACTCACGTGTGAGATCGACGTTGTACAATCTGTAGGTTCCGGGCGTTCCCCATCCGGCGATTGTGCTGGCAACATCGGATACTGCATCAATGTGTTCGATATCGACCCGAAGCACAGCCTCCTCGTCATGTCGAAAGCCAGTGCGCCACTGCTCAACGGTCGTCCGACTGACCGCAGGGAGTTCAGTGAGGTGTTGTTTGGCGGTTGCCAATTCCTCGTGTTCATCGGCACCGACGTAGATCGTCGGTGTATACGAGTCGATTCGTGTTGCGGTTGCCCCGTCGCTAGTTGCGGTCCACGCCACAACGTCGCCGTTGTGATAATCGAATTTGTACGGCATGAGACCCGACTACTCGCGGTTGGTTTCGACTTTTGCTTCTAGCGTAGCGATGCGGTCTTCAAGTTCGTCGAGTCGTTTCTCCTGTTCGAGATCGACAGAGACCAGTATCGAAAACAACGGCTCTTCGTGATTCAGATACCCACCAGCATCAGCGTGCGTCTGCGCGTATTCGAACAGCCGCTCAAAGCGTGGCTGGTCGTAGCGACGAAGCGCGCGCTTGAAATTATCCCATCGGCGTTCGACGGCCCGAACCGTGTCTCGGTAGGTCGGGTTAGTTCGACCCATGGACCAGCACCTCCTGGTGGTCGGTCGCTGCAACGGTTGCCCGCTGCGTGAGGACGTGTGCCCAGAATGCGAGCGTTGTTTGGACGCTCCCATCAGTACATGGGTACACCAGCGTTTCGAAGCGATCGCTAACAAATCGGGGTCCGAACTGTGTCGTCTCACACCGAAGCGTCTTCTCAACCTGACGAGCAAGTGGTGCCGTGAGTTCATCCCGACGCTGGCAGGTCACGAGCAGTGGCGTCTCGGACGCACGACATTGTGTAGTAAGTGTTGAGACAGCCGATCGGAACAGTCGCTCAGCATCGACGCCGTGGCTATCCTCGGCGCGATACATCGCATCGATCGCTGGGACGACAACAAGTGATGTGTCCGCCGTGAGTCGATCGGTGACGCGGTCAATGAGCGCCGCGTGTTGATAGGCGGTGAATCCACGTGCGACCTGAATCCGATCTAACAGCCGCGTGCTCGGTGCGAGGCGGGCCAGCGTGTCTGTCCGTGCGTGCCCTGCTGCGTCAACCCAGTACGCGGTGTGCTCATGCAGTAACAGGTGATCAAGGACGAGTGACTGTAACGGGCCGATCGCGGCGTCGTCTGTGTCGAGTAGGTAACAATCGGTGCTGAGCGACGGGAGTGTTGGTGTTGCTTGGCTGGCAGTGACTGATTCCATACTTCGAAAGAGACAGACGTGCTGAATAAGTCGTGGCGCGTCGTTTCCGGAATTTCCGATTATATGGCTCTCATGAACTCCTTGGAGTATTACAGACACAGTCGATCGCGTGAGTGGGCCCAGTTCCTCCCAAACTCACAGGTACAGATGTCGAGGAGAAAACTCACGACTTCAGTGGTATGGAGGATATTACTCCGAAACTGGCCGGTATGTGCGCCCGCGATTCTCGCCGTCAGCGACGATGAGGTTGTATTGGCACAGCTTCGAGAGGTAATTTCGAATTGTGCGCTTCGTCTTTGGATCCGCAACCTCCTCGCAGTACCGTTCGTATAACGCTCCCGGGGCAATACTGCCCGTGTCAGTAATGATCTCGTAGAGTTGCTGTTGATGCGGCGTCAGTGTTTCGACGGTTCGCTGTTGGACTTCCGCTCGGGCGTCTGGGATCGCATTAGTGATCGCTGTATGGGTGATCCGATCGGCATTGTTTCGCTCGGCCTGTTGGGCAGCGTTCCGGAGAATACCGATCGCCACGCGGGCGTCACCGGCTGCAGCGTCTGCGATTCGTTCGAGTTGTGTATGAGCGGTCGCGTCGGTAGCGAGCCCGCGATCGACGCGAGCCTGCAGGATTGCAACCAGTTCGTCGGTGCCGTATTTGTCGAATTGGATGCGAGTGCAGTTCATGAGCCGGCTGGCGAGTCGATCCTCGATCTGTGCGAACAACTCTTCTTCGCGGTTAGCGATGAGGACCATCGAGATGTTTGACAGCGTGTACAGGTCGTAGAGGACGTTCATATCCTCAAGTTGATCGACTTCGTCGAGGATGACGACGTACGGTGGGCCGTCGTACTGCCGGAGTCGTTCAAGCAGTTCGTCCTTTGGCGTTGATTGACGGTGTACGTCGAGCGTCTGTCCAATGCCTTCTAAAATCCGGTATATCGTCCGAAAGCGGGTATAGTTCTGCCAGCAATTGACGTACTGGTGTTCGATGTTGATGACTTCCTGGCGAAGCCGTTCAAGCATACATTTTGCTAAGCAGGTTTTTCCGGTGCCCGACGGACCAAACAGGAATGCTGTCTCGGCAGGTTCATGGCGGGTGATTGGCTCTAATGCGTTCGAAAGCTGGGTCGCTTCGGGATCACGGTGGACAATCTCTTTGGGAACGAAGTCGGCTTGAAGGACACGTGCATCCCGAATCATTACTGGTCGTGTTTTCGTTCCACGGTAATAAGCGGAAGTGGGTGGTTTCCGATTTTCCGATAGTGACGCGGTGGCAGTCTAGAGGTGACCAAACACGCAAAAATGCGATCGAGACGGTTGACTTCGTTACGGATACGTCGGCTTCAAGATTTCCTTCGTGTAAGTTGTCAGAAAACCTCTCGTGGATGGTCAATCCGAAAGAAAGAGTCTGGATGAGTCTGACTCTTGTATTATCAATTACTTGTTATGAGTGATTCTAAAGATACAGATTTTGTCGTCATTTACCCACGGGTCAGGTGACCCTGGTACTCTGCCTCGAAACCGTATAGACCGTCTGTGTTTTGGACAGCCCTATTTGCGAACCCAGCTGTGTTGCAACTCTCAATTGGTGACCTGTTTCACCGAGCGTGCTGACTCGATGGAAATTCTGCTATCCCATCGGAGCGTGAATCAACTATGGGACGCAAGAGACCGAGCTGTATTCCGTGCATCAAAGCACGTG